>CAWEHE010000012.1:0-265357 GCA_963808735.1 uncultured Thermoleophilia bacterium
ACCGACTTTCCAGCACGCACCGCTCGTTACTAGCGGTCGCCGCCCTGCTGGTGGCGCTGACAGCGATCGTCGTGTTCACTCCGACCGCGAAGGCCGCACCGCTGAACCTGGCCGGCGGGTACACCACACTGACGACCGATCCGGGCACCACCCGCGCCCTCGTCTCCAACCGGATACTGCCGCTGCCGGTGTTGCCGTCGTGGGTCGTGCCGACCAAGGCGGACGGCAGGCTCGCCCTGAGCTACCGCTTCTACATCACCGGCGGCCAGATCGACTCCGGGACCCTGGCCGGCCAGATCTACCACTCCGGCGGGCTCAAGTTCACGAACCTGGGCAACGGCAAGTCACTCACCGTGCGATCCTTCACCATCGACACGACCACGGCACAGCTCACGGCCGACGTGCCTGCGCTCGGCGTGCGCGCGCCCATCCTGAACCTCGACCTCTCGGGTGTGACCGTCGGAACGTCCGGCATCTACACCAAGGTCGGGCCGGTGCCTGCGACGCTCACCGACGTGGCGGCTGGGGTGCTGAACGAGAAGCTCGGCACCACGCTCTTCTCAGGTGGCCTGCTGATCGGCACAGCGAACGTGTACGCGCGCTTCAAGTGACGCCCGGACTGCAGACCACCATCGTGTGACCGTGGCGGCGCCTGCCATCCGGGCAGGCGCCGCCACACAGGCGTACCGCGTGCATCTGCTGCCGGCTCGCTCCAGGCGACCCCCGTCGATCAGGAGCCCCGTGTCGGCCTGCTTGGCAAGATGCTCCTTGTCTCTGCCCTGCGGGTGGGCGCGGAGGCTCCGGAGCGCTTGTCTGATGGTGGGTCCGCGGAGCGCGGACGGGGCGCACGGGGTACACTCGCGCCGTCATTCGAAGGAGAGGCGGCGGTGAAGGATCAGGGAGCTCTTGCGACGGGCCGCGTGCCGGACGTGCTGCTGCGCCGGATGATCCGCCGGCGCCTGCGGGAGCTCCTGCAACGGCTCGAGGCCGCGGCGGGCGGCGATGACGCGGCGGCGCTGCGCAGCTACGCCGCCGAGCTGTCTGCCGGCCCTCTCGCCATCCACCAGGAGGCGGCGAACCGGCAGCACTACGAGCTGCCCACGGCCTTCTTCACCGAGTTCCTGGGGCCGCGGCTCAAGTACAGCTGCTGCCTCTGGCCGCCGGAGGTCGATGACCTGGCGGCCGCCGAGACGGCGATGCTGGCGCTCACCTGCGAGCGCGCCGGCCTCGAGGACGGCATGGACGTGCTGGACCTGGGCTGCGGCTGGGGATCGCTGGCGCTGTTCATCGCCGAGCGCTACCCGCACTGCCGGGTGACGGCGATGTCCAACTCGCGCACGCAGGCCGAGCACATCGCCGCGGCGAGCGCGCGCGCCGGAAGCGGCAACGTGACGCCGCTCACGGCCGACATCGCGACCTTCGATCCGCAGCGGCGCTTCGACCGCATCCTCTCCGTGGAGATGTTCGAGCACGTGCGCGACTACGGCGAGCTCTTCGCCCGCCTGCGCCGCTGGCTGCGACCCGACGGGCGCGTCTTCGTGCACGTCTTCAGTCACGCACGCTTCGGCTACACGTTCAGCGCCGACGACCCGCGCGACTGGATGGGCTCGCGGTTCTTCAGCGGCGGGCAGATGCCGGCGCACGACCTCTTCCTCCAGTTCGACGACGACCTCGTCACGGAGGAACGGTGGTGGCTGAACGGTGAGCACTACGCCCGCACGCTCGAGCACTGGCTGCGCAGCTACGATGCGCGTTCGGAGGCGATCCGTCCGATCCTGGCCGGGACCTACGGCCCCGAGGCGGAGGCTCGCTGGTGGACCGACTGGCGGCTCTTCCTGCTGGCTTGCGCCGAGACCTTCGCGTACGGCGAGGGGCGCGAATGGGGGGTGTCGCACTACCTGCTGGCCCCGAGGTCCGGGCGCGAGAGCGGCGCTGGGGAGAGAGCGGCGAAGCGATGACGGAGAGCCTGGACAGGGACGATGGACCGCGCCGCGTCGTGGTCACCGGGATGGGCATCGTCTGCCCCCTGGGCAACGACGTGGATACCGCCTGGAGCCGGCTGATCGCCGGAGAGAGCGGCATCGCGACGATCACGCACTTCGACGCTTCCGGCTTGGACACGCACATCGCCGGCGAGGTCAGGGACTTCGATCCGGCGGGCTTCATGGACCGGCGGGCGGCGCGGCGCATGGACCCCTACTCGCAGTTCGCCGTGGCCGCTGCGCGCCAGGCGGTCGACGACGCCGCCCTCGACGTGGCCGCCGAGGCAGAGGATATCGGCGCGGTGGTCGCCAGTGGTGGCGGCGGCCTCACGACCTTCGAGCGGCAGTCGCGCGAGATCTTCGCGCACGGGCCGCAGCGCATGAGCCCGTTCTTCGCCACGATGATGATCCCCAACATGGCAGCCGCCCAGGTCTCGCTGGAGCTGGGCACGAAGGGGCCGCTCGGCGCCGTCTGCACTGCCTGTTCGGCCGGCGCCGGCGCCATCGGCGACGCTTTCGAGATGATCCGGCGCGGCGCCGCCGTGGCGATGCTGGCCGGCGGCGCCGAGGCGCCCATCAACGAGACGGGGCTGGCCGCCTTCGGCGCCATGCGCGCGCTCAGCACGCGCAACCACGCGCCGCACGAGGCGTCACGGCCCTTCGACGCCGGCCGCGACGGCTTCGTGATCGCCGAGGGAGCGAGCATCCTCGTGCTCGAGGACCTCGAGCATGCGCGCGCCCGCGGCGCGCGCATCCACGCCGAGATCGTGGGCTACGGCATGAGCTCAGAGGCGTTCCACGTGGCGCTGCCCGACGCGAGCGGCCGCCCGCAGGCCCGGGCCATGCTGGCGGCTCTGCGCGAGGCGCGCCTGACGGCCGACGACGTCGACTACGTGAACGCGCACGGCACGGCGACGCCGGCCGGCGATGTGGCGGAGACGCGCGCGCTCAAGATCGCCTTCGGCGAGCGCGCCGCCCGGGTGCCCGTCTCGTCGACCAAATCGATGACCGGGCACCCGCTGGGCGCCGCCGGCGCCATGGAGGCGCTCTTCTGCGTGCGCGCCATCACCGCCGGCGTCGTGCCGCCGACCATCAACCTGACCGACCCCGACCCCGAGTGCGACCTGGACTACGTGCCCAACGCGGCGCGCGTCTTGCCGGTGCGCGCGGCCATGTCCAACTCGTTCGGTTTCGGCGGGCACGACGTCTCGCTCGTCTTCCGGCGCTTCTCGGCGGAGGCGACCGGCTGATGGGGCTGTTCGACGGCAAGACGGCGCTCGTGACCGGTGTCGCCAACAGAGGCTCGATCGGCTGGGGAATCGCGCGGGCGCTCCACGAGGAGGGGGCGCGGCTCGGGTTCTCCTACGCCGGCCCCGAGCTCGAGCGTCGGGTCAGGCCGCTGGCCGAGAGCGTCGGGGCCGAGCTGCTCGAGGTGTGCGACGCGACCGACGACGCGGCGATGGACCGCCTCTTCGCGACCGTGGCGCGCGTCTTCGGCTCACTCGACGTCCTCGTGCACGCCATCGCCTACGCGCCGGCAAAGGAGCTCAGCGGACGCTTCTCGGAGACCTCCCGCCACGGCTTCCAGACCGCGCTCGACGTGAGTGCCTACTCGCTGATCGCGCTCGCCCGTCGCGCCGCCCCGCTGATGCCGGCCGGCGGCGCGATCCTCACCCTGACGGCCTACGGCAGCGTCGCCGTCCTGCCCCAGTACAACGTCATGGGCGTGGCCAAGGCCGCCCTCGAGGCCAGCGTGCGCTACCTCGCCGACGACCTCGGCCCGCAGGGGATCCGCGTCAACGCCCTGTCGCCGGGTGCCGTCAAGACGCTGGCGGCGACCGCCGTGCCGGGGTTCCGCGCCGCCTACCGCCAGAGCGCGAAGATCACGCCGCTGCGCACCAACGTGACCCAGGACGATGTCGGCCGGACGGCGCTGTGGCTCTGCTCAGACTGGGCGCGCGCCGTGACCGGCGAGATCGTCTACGTCGACGCCGGCTACCACATCCTCGGGTCCACGACGACGCCCGAGGAGCTCGACCGCTAGACCTTGCCGCCCGTCAGCTGCTGCCTGATCTCGCGCTTGAGCACCTTGCCGACGGCATTGCGAGGCAGGCCCGACACGCAGACCAGCTTGCGCGGCAGCTTGTAAGCGGCGATGTCCTTCTCCTTGAGGAAGGCGGTCACATCGCTCAGCTTGAGCTCCTCCCCATCCCTGGGCACCACGATGGCCGTGACGACCTCCTCGCCGAGTCTGCGGCCGTCGGGCACTCCGACCACGGCGACGTCCTCGATCAGCGGGTGGTCGGCCAGGAGGTACTCGATCTCCTCCGGCGCGATGTTCATCCCGCCGCGGATGATGAGGTTCTTGAGGCGGCCGACGAACCGGTACCGGTCGTCGTGCTCTCCGGCCACCGCGAACAGGTCGCCGGTGAGGAAGAAGCCCTCGGCGTCGAACGAGGCCTCCGTAAGGTCGGGCCGCCGCCAGTAGCCGGAGAAGACGGTCGCGCCCCGGATGGCCAGCTCCCCGGCGACGCCCGGCTCGGTGACGACCGCTCGCGTCTCCGGGTCGAGCAGCCTGGTCTCGATCGTCCCGGCCACGCGGTTCGACCACTCCAGCCCCGGAACACCCTGGCGTGGGAAGTAGAGCGCGCGCTCCTCCGGATCGGGGATATCGAGCGGGTCGCTGACCAGCGCCGTCCCCTCGTTGGCGCCGAAGAAGTTGAGGATGGGGATGCCATGACGCTCCTGCCACTGCGCCACCATCCAGGGCGAGAGCGGCGCCGAGCCCGAGCCGATGACCCTGATGTGGCTGAGGTCGGCGTTCTCGAGGAGGCCGGGCCGCATCAGCAGGAGGCTGAGCAGCACGGGCGGCGCGACCGTGTACTTCACCTGTTCGCCGCCGAGCTGGGCCAGAAAGACCGGCAGGTCCAGAGGCTGATGCATGACCAGCTTGCCGCGGGTGAGCAGCCAGGGCACCAACATGCCGCCGATCGCCGACATGTTGACCATGGGGAAGGGGTTCAGCAGTGTGTCGCCCTCTTCCAGCGCGGCCGCATCGACGGTCGCCCACGCGATGGCGATCCACAGGTTGTGGCTGCGCGGCACGCCCTTGGGCTCGGCGACCGTCCCGGAAGTCCAGCAGATGGTGAACACGTCGTTGGCCGAGACCGGGTGCGCGGCGGCATAGGCGTCCACACCGCTCGTGTCGATGTCGCCGTCGAGGACAGAGGCCAGCGAGCGCACGCCGGCCGGCAGGTCCTCGCCGAGGGCGATGACCTCTGCCAGCGAGGGGAACTCCGGGCGCAGACTCTGCACCATCCCCACGTGGTCGTGGTCGCCGAAGCTCCCGGCGCTGACGAAGACCTTGGGTCCCGTCTGCCTCATCACGTCCCGCAGCTCGTGGGTGCGGAACTGCACCGGGAGCGGCGTGACGATCGCGCCGATACGGGCGCAGGCGAGGTAGACGACGACCAGCTCCACGACGTTGGGCAGCTGCACCATCACGACGTCGTCCTTGCCGACGCCGGCGTCGAGGAGTGCCGTCGCCAGGCGGTCGGCGCCCGTCTTCAGCTCGGCGTACGTCAGGCGTTTGGGATCGCCGGTCGCCAGGACTGCGCGGTTGGGCGGGTCGACCACGGCCACCGAGTCCGGGGACCGCCTCACGTTGTCGAGGAACAGGTCGGCAAGGGTCCGCTGGCCCCACCAGCCGCGCGCGGTGTACTCCGCGACGCGCTCCGGTGTCTCGAGGATCATGGCGCCTCCTGAGAGGGCCGGCAGCGCCGACCCGTCGGGATTCGATTGGTGCGAGCAACTATAGGTGGTGGGCGCGCGTCCGCAAAGGATCAGCGTTCTGCGCAGACGGCGATGCCCTCGAGAAGCTCGCGCACCCAGCCCGGCAGCCGCTGGACGCGGCCCGTCTCGGTCTCGATCACCACCAGCCGCGTCCAGCCCGTGGCCAGCAGCAGGCCGTCACGGGTGACCTCGTAGTCGAAGGCGAAGGAGGCCGGTCCGACGCGATCGAGCATCACCCTCACCTCGAGCAGATCGTCGAGACGGGCCGGCCGCAGGTACTTGAGGCCGGCCTCGACCACCGGCATCGCCACGCCGCGGGCAGCGAACTCGCCGACGGGAACGCCGAGGCCGCGCAGCGCCTCGACGCGCGCGACCTCGAAATACACGAGGTAGGCGGCATGGTGCGCTGCGCCGGACGCGTCCGTATCGGCGTAGCTCACCCGCACGGGGGTCGAGAAGCACTGTCGTGACGGCTCGGGCCTGCTCACGCGGCGGAGTCTAGCATGGGGGTGGCGCGGCGCGGCCGCCCGAAGCACGGTCCGCACGACCACACAGCCGCGTCCGGCGGGGGGCCTGCCGATCGAGTGTCACGAGCCGCGATCCGCCGGCGCTCGAGGACGACTCGACGAGGAGGTCGCTCCGGGTCACGGCGTAGCCCGCCGCCACGGTCTGCCACACCGCCGGGGGGAGCAGGAAGACAGCATGGTCTCCGCGCGACGGAGGCAGCCCTCTGGGGCGTCCCAGCCCGGGAAGAGCACGGGCCGCACAGTGAACCGGCTACTTGCGGGGTGAACCTGCTCCCGATGGCGCCGGCGAACAGCGCCACCCCGATGCCGACCGCGGCGATCGGCTTGACCCTGCCAATATCACTTCTTGCCCGGAATGCGGGAGGATGGGATCCGCGGCTATCCCGCGCCGAGGCGCGCCGAGAGAAGGAGGGGCCACATGGCTGACGAGCCCAGGGGCGACGAGGACGCTCGGTACGGAGAAGGGCCATCCGGCACGCCCATGGACCGGCGCCAGTTCCTCAAGGCGGCCGGCCTGGCCGGCGCCGCGCTCGGTGCGGCTTCGGCGTTCGGCGGCATCGCCGGCGTGGACGCGAGGGCCGCGGCGCCGGAGGCGAGGGCCGCGGCGGACGTGAGCGGCGACTGCGTCGCCGTCCTCGGGCTCGGCGCCGGGCCAGTCTTCTACCCCGACAGGAACAACTCCGGCTTCGCGCTGTTCCACAACGGGAGCGCCTACCTGGTCGATGCCGGCGCCGGCACTCCCCACCAGTTCATGAGGCTCGGCGTCACCCTCGACAGGGTCAAGGGCCTCTTCTTCACGCACTACCACATCGATCACACGGCAGGGTACGCCGATCTGCTGACGAGGGGCTCCCAGATGAACGGCCCCGACCACGACCTGAAGACGCTCAACGCCTACGGGCCGTCGCTGCCGAAGGCCGGCGGCGTCAATGCGCTCGACGTCCTCACGAACGGCATCGAAGCGGGCTTCGGCCCGGGGTACGACCTGCACTTCTGGGCGCGGCCGTACCTCGACGTCCCGGCCGCCGCGCCGGCGCCGCGGCCGGCCGTCACGACGGCCGTGATCCGCCCAACCGCCGGACAGGCTCGCCGCCATCCCCGTGCTCACCGGCGACCCCGACATCAAGGTCGAGGCGCTCGAGGTCGACCACGACGAGGACTTCGGGACCTGCTACGCGTACCGCTTCACGCTCCTGCAGGACGGGCAGCCGACGGGCAAGAGCGTCGTCTTCTCCGGGGACCGGGCGCACTACAACGCGCGGCGCGACTTCAGCGCGGCGTCTCCCTACTACGCGGCGGGCGGACCCGGGGCCGGCGCGACCTCAGGCTACTTCCCCGCGCAGCCCACCAACACGCAGTTCCAGGAGGCCTTCAACGCCTTCGCCGCGGGCGCCACCGTCCTGTTCCACGAGGTGGCAAGGAACGCCTCCGCGACCCTCATCGCCGACCCGGCCTCGCCGGTCGCGTCCGTGAAGGCGCTCTACTGGCACCTCGTCGACTCCCACACCGACGTCGGGCAGGTCCCGGCGATCGCCAAGGACGCCAACGCCGGCAAGCTGGTGCTCATCCACTACGGCGACTACACGCAGCACCCGCTCAAGGCGGCGAGGGACATCATGCTCGCGGCAGTGAAGAAGGCCAACGCCAAGGTCGGGGTACAAGGGCAGGATCATCGCCCCGCTCGAGGGGGACGTGATCCGCTTCTAGCCCACCAGCTCGATCTCGCCGGGCCGCCACGTCTTGTCGAAGAACGGCTCGAGCGGGCTGTACAGGCGGAACAACACGAACCAGCCCTTGCCGGGCAGGGTCTGGATCCAGTTGCCGCGCCCGACGCCGTCAGGCTGCTCGGGCGCGAAGTACACGGTCGTCGAGCCGTCGGCGCTCGGCTCGGCGGCCGGCGACGGGTAGCTCTGGCTGCCGGCGCGCGGGTAGCGCTGCGGCGTGTCGAGCATCGAGCGCGTCTGGTTGTCGTGGAGCGTGAGGGACCAGAACCTGGCCGCCGGGATGTCCTTGGGCAGCGTCAGCCTGTAGGTCCGGCCGCCGTCGAAGTACTGCCCGTCCGCATCCACGGTCGCCAGCAGGTAGTGCGAGCCGGTGCCGCTCAGCAGCATGGTCTCGGCCGGACTGATGGCCATCCCGCCGTAGTAGAAGCCGGTGCGTGCGTCCAGCATGCGGTAACCGGTGGACGGTGAGGTCCTGACTCCCTCGGCGTGCGCACGCCGTCCTGCACGGGCCCCTCGATCACCGGCGGCGGCGTCTCGAAGTCGTGCCCCCAGACGCACAGGGTGAGCGGCATCCAGGCCGAGCCCGGGTAGTAGTACGAGGCCGGGTCGCGCGGGCGCATGAGGAGGCTCCGCGCCGTGGCGTTGCCGATCGCGGCCGCCTCGGTGAGGATCCTCTTCATGCGCTCGTCGGGCGCGAAGGGCTTGCCTTTGACGATGCCGATGGCGGCGACCGCGCCCATCAGCTCCGGGTCCAGCGAGCCTGCGGGCTCCTGCTGCACGACCTCGTCGAGCAGCTCGTAGTAGCTGGAGTCGTTGGGCATGATCGTGTTCATCACCTTGCCGCTGGCGAGGTGGAAGACCGTCTCGGGCGGAGGCGTGACCGCCCCCAGCCCAGCCTCGCCGCGCAGGAAGGCGGCGAAGGAGGTGCCGACCCCGCCGGCCTGGTACGGATAGGCCTTCACGGAGCCGCGCAGCAGCTCGACCGCCGGCCGCGGGTCGCCGTCCTGCAAGAAGAGGCGGCCGAACATCATGACGCGCAGCGTCTTGGGGCGGGCGATGAAGAACCCGCCCTCGGGCAGCGGGCCGTCGTAGTCGGGCGGCACGAGGAGGTACTTGCCGCCCAGGCCGCGGTCGGGGCCGGAGGCGCCGACGTCGATCACCCAGCCGCCCCAGTAGTCGTTGACGGCGCCGAGCAGGCCCGGCGGCGTCTCCAGCACCATGGGGCCGGCGCTGAGGTCGAGGAAGCCGCCGACGTAGACCGTGTCCGCGTTGGGCATCAGGTACAGCGATCTCGCATCGATCAGCTCGGAGAAGATGAGGAACTCGTTGTCGCCGACCCCGGCCTCGAGGTAGCCGCGGCGCATGGCGTGTGTGTTGACGCCTTGCAGGGCGTTCACGAACGCCTCGAAGGCGTGCGTGAAGTCGAGGTGGTCGTAGACCTTGCCGAGCGTGTCCGGGCTCGGCATGCCGTCGGTGAAGTCGAGCGTGCCGATCCGCGTCTCGACCCTGTCGGGGGTCGTGATCGCCGCGGGGATCCCCTCGTCGCGTCCCGGGGTCTTCGTGCTCAGCCGGCTCATCGGTGCTCCTCCTCGCATGATCGGTCACTTCGTCCACAGCGCAGGCGCCTCGCCGAGCGAGCGCACCGCGCACCGTCACCCGATCGGCTCGATCTCCCCCGGCCGCCAGGTCTTGTCGAACCAGGGCTCGAGCGGGCCGTAGAGCCGGAAGCAAGGCGAACCAGCCCTTGCCGGGGACGGTCTGGATCCAGTTGCTCTCGTTGCCGGCGGGCGGCTCCGGGCCGAAGTACACGTCCACCGAGGTGTCGGCGTTACGGCCGAAGGCCCGGCCTCTGGCTGCCGACCATGGGGAAGCGCTGGTCGGTCTGCAGCATCGACCGCGTCTGCGGGTCGTACACGTGCACCGACCAGAAGTCCTTCACCGGGATGTCCGGCGGCAGGTGCAGCCGGTAGGTCCTGCCGCCGTCCAGGTACCGGCCGCGCTGCGTCGTGCGTCGCCGACGGCGTACTGCGAGCCGGCGCCGACCATCTTCACCCACATCGCCGGGCTGATCTGGCCGGTGAGCTAGAAGTAGAACGTGCGCGCGTCGAGGTCGAGCACGCCGCCGGGCGAGAACTCGGTGTCGTCGCCGCATAGTACCCCATCTTCCAGCCGCCGTCCGGGTAGTAGTAGCAGCTGCCGGTCGCGGTGGCTGAAGAGGATGGCGCGCGCCGTGGCGTTGCCGACCGCGGCGGCCTCGGCCAGGATCGCCCTGCATGCGCGCGTCGGGCGCGAAGGGCGCGTCCTTGCGGATGCCGATCGGCGGCGAGCAGGCCGCGGGTCTCCGGGTCGACCGCCTCGAGCGGCTCCTCGTGCACCACCGTCGCGACGTAGTCGAAGAGCGACGCGTCGGCTGGCGGCGATCGTGTTCATGAAGCTGCCCGGAGACGTCCACGAAGTCCATGGCCGGCGGGTCGTCCGCGCGGTCCAGCGGGTAGACACGGTAGTGCTGCCTGCGTGCTCTCGACCGCCGGCCGCAGGTCACCGTCCTCCATGAAGCCGCGGAAGAGAGGGCGTTGCCGTAGGTGCGCGAGCGCAGGACGAAGTAGCCGTCCGGCACGTCGCCGTCGTAGCCGGGCGGGAGCAGCAGGTACTTGCCGCCCCGCCCCCGTCCGGGCCGACCCGGCCCACGTCGGTCACCTAGCGGCTCCAGAAGTCGCTCATGAAGCCGAGCACGTCCGGCGGCAACTCGATGACAAGGGGGCCGTCCTTCGTGTCCAGCCAGGCTCATGTTGTAGACGGTCTCGGTGTTCGCGACGAGGTACGAGCGTGCGCGAGTCCATCAGCGACTCGGTGATGAGCAGGGTCTGGTTGTCCGGGCCGAAGGTCCGATAGCCCCTCGCGGATCGCGCAGCATGTTCGCCGCGCGGCAGCGCCGGTGAGGAACGCCTCGACGCCGCGCTGGAAGTCGAGGTTGTCGTAGACCTTCTGGACGGTCGCCTCGTCGGGGAAGCCGTCGAAGAACCGCAGCGTGCCCAGCCGTGTCTCGACGCTGTCCGGCGTCAGGATCGATGCCGGGATGTCGGTCGTCATCTTCATCTGCGGAACGTCCATGTCGGCTCCTTCCGTGCAGCGGTCAGTCCGTCCTCGGGTCAGTCCACCCGCTCGATCTCGCCGGGCCGCCAGGTCTTGTCGAACCAGGGCTCGAGCGGGGCGTACAGGCGCATGGTGGCGAACCACCCCTTGCCGGGGACGGTCTGGATCCAGTTGCTCTCGTGGCCGGCGGCAGGCTCCGGGCCGAAGTAGACGTCCGCGGAGGTGTCGGGGTTGATGACCGTGGCCGGCATCTTGCTGCTGACCTCGGGCAGCAGCTGCTCGGTCCGCAGCATCGACCGCGTCTGCGGGTCGTAGATGGTCACCGCCCAGAACTCCTTGACCGGCACGTCCGGCGGCAGGTGCAGCCGGTACGACTTGCCGCCGTCGAGGTAGCGGCCGTCCGCGTCGTGCTCGATGTACGCGTACTGCGACCCGACGCCGACCATCTTGAGCGACATCGCCGGGCTGACTCCCTGGGTGGCGTAGCAGTAGAGGGTGCGGGCGTCGAGGTCGAGGATGCCGCCCGGGGCGAAGCCGGGGTCGCCGCCGATCCACGCCATCTTCCAGGGCCGTCAGGGTAGTAGTAGCCGGCGCGGTCGCGCGTGGCGAAGAAGATGGCGCGCGCGGTGGCGTTGCCGACGGCGGCGGCCTCGGCGAGGATGCCCTGCATCCGCGCGTCGGGCGCGAACGGCGCGTCCTTGCGGATGCCGATCGAGGCGAGCAGGCCGCGGGTCTCCGGGTCGACGGCGTCGAGCGGCTCTTCGCGGACGACGGCGGCGACGTCGCTGAAGAGGGTGACGTCGCTGTTCGGGACGTTGTTGAAGAAGCGGCCGGAGACGTCGACGAAGGTCATCTCCGGCCGGTCGCCTCCGCCGCGGCGAGCGGATAGACCCGGAAGTGCTGCTTCGTGTTCTCGACGGCCGGCGCGCAGGTCGCCGTCCACGGTAGAAGGTCCGGAAGAGGAGCTTGTTGCCGCAGGTGCGCGAGCGCAGGACGGCGCTGAAGCCGTCCGGGACGTCGCCCTCGTGGTCCGGCGGGAGCAGCAGGTACGTGCCGCCCGCCCCGCGGTCCGGGCCCGGCCTGCCCACATCGCTGACCCAGCGGCTCCAGAAGTCGTTGATGAAGCCGAGGACGTTCGGCGGGATCTCGATGACCAGCGGCCCGTCCTTCGTGTCCAGCCAGATCGAGGTTGTACATGACCTCGGCGTTCGCGACCGTGTACAGCGAGCGCGAGTCGATCAGCGACTCGGTGATGAGCACAGTGCGGTTGTCCGGGCCGAAGGAGCGAAAGCCGGCGCGCTCCGCGTGCAGGGTCGCCGCCGGCAGCGCGGCGAGGTAGGCCTGCACGCCGCGCTGGAAGTCCAGGTTGTCGTAGACCTTCTGGACGGTCGCCTCGTCGGGGAAGCCGTCGAAGAACCTCGAGCGTGCCCAGCCGTGTCTCGACGCTGTCCGGGGTCAGGATGGATGCAGGGATGTCGGTCGCCATCTTCGGCTTCGCTTCCATGTCGCGCCCTCCTTCACGATGTCGGTCCTGCCGGACCGGATGAGAAGCCGCGGACCGCGTCGCTCCCGACGGCCCGCCGTCTTCGCGTACGACCATAGCACCGGGCACCAACGGGTGACATACTCGGCGTCGTTCATCCGTTCTCGAGCGGGTGGGGGGGTATGAGTCCCGTCAGCCACGCCCGAATGCTCGCAGGGCCGCCGGAGCGGCCGCCGCGGCTGCAGCGCCTGCTGCCTGCGGCGGGCTGGCTGCCGCGGTATCGCCGCGCCTGGCTCACCGGGGACATCGTCGCCGCGCTCACGGTCTGGGCGCTGCTGGTGCCCGAGGCGCTGGCCTACGCCGGGATCGCCGGCGTGCCGCCGCAGTACGGGCTCTACGCCGCGCCGCTGGCGCTCGTCGCGTACGCCCTCTTCGGCGGCTCGCGCCACCTCATCGTCGGACCGACCTCCACGGTGGCGATCGTCTCGGCCTCCGTCGTCGCTCCGCTGGCCGCCTCCGGCGGCGACCAGCGCTACCTGGCGCTCACCATCGCCCTGGCGCTGCTGACCGGCGCGGTCCTCGTGGTCGCCGGTCTCGCCCGGCTCGGCCTGGTCGCGCAGTTCCTCGCCAAGCCCGTCCTCGACGGCTTCATCATCGGGCTCGCCTACACGATCGCCGTCGGTCAGGTCGGCAAGTTCCTGGGCGTCCACCTCGCCGGCGACACGGCGCTGCAGAAGACGGTGAGC
Organism: uncultured Thermoleophilia bacterium; assembly: GCA_963808735.1. Taxonomy (GTDB): domain Bacteria; phylum Actinomycetota; class Thermoleophilia; order UBA2241; family UBA2241; genus CAIXSE01. The sequence continues at coordinate 13,348 of CAWEHE010000012.1, forward strand.
CTCTTCGGCCAGGCGGATGCGTGGACCTGGCTGCCGTTCGTCGTCGGCGCCGGCAGCCTCGGTCCTGCTCCTCGGAATGGAGAAGTACCTGCGCAAGGTGCCGGCGGCCATCGTGGCCGTCGTCCTCGCCACGCTCCTGGTCTACCTGCTCGGTCTGGCCGACCACGGCCTCGCCGTGGTCGGCAACGTCCCCGGCGGCCTGCCCGGCTGGCAGCTCACCGGGCTGAGTCTCGAGGACGTCTACCACCTGCTGCCCGGAGCCCTGGCCGTGGCACTGGTCGGCTACATCGAGTCGCTCGCCGTGGCGAAGGCGGAGGCGGCGCGGCTCGACTACGAGGTCGACGCGAACCAGGAGATGGTCGCCAACGGCCTGGCCAACCTGGGCGCAGGGCTGCTCCAGGGCTTCGTCGTCAACGGGAGCCTCTCGAAGAGCGCCGCCGGCGAAGCCGCGGGCGGCAAGACCCAGGTCGTCGCGCTGGTCTGCGCCGGGCTGGCCCTGGCGACCGTCCTCTTCCTCACCGGCCTCTTCACCTACCTCCCGAGGCCACCCTGGGGGCCATCGTCATCGTGGCCCTGCGCAAGTACTACTCACTGGCGAGCCTGAAGCGCCTCTGGCGGGTGCGCCGGGCCGACTTCGTCCTCTCGGCCTCGGCCCTCGTCGGCGTCCTGCTCTTCGGTGTGCTGCCCGGCGTGGTCATAGGTGTGGTGCTCTCGCTGGCGCTGCTCATCCTGCGCGAGAGCAGCCCGAACTCCGCCGTGCTCGGGCGCCGCCCGGGCGGCGACGAGTTCGCCGACCTTGTGACGCATCCGGACTACACCGTCGCCCCGGGCCTGGTCATCTACCGGTTCGACGGACCGCTCGTCTTCCCCACCGCCGAGCGCTTCGCTCGTGAGGTGCGCGCGCTGGTCAAGGCGGGCACGCCTGTCGCGGGGGCAGGGGCGCAGGCCCCGCAGGCGGAGACCGAGGGAGGGAGCCGGCCACCGGTGCCAGAGAGCCGGTCAGGGCCGTGATCCTCGATCTGGAGGCGACCGCCGACATGGACACCACCGCGGCCGACCAGCTGATCATCCTCGTGACCGCGCTGCGCAGATCCGGCGTGAAGGTCATGCTGGCGAGACTGCACGGACCCGTGCGCGAGTTCATGGAGAAGGACGGCCTCATCGAGCTGGTCGGCGCCGCCGAGATCCACGCGCGCGTGCTCGACGCGGTCAGGAGCTTCGAGGCGGCCGGCACCGCGTGAGACATCCGGCCGGGATGCCGCCGTTCGGCGCGGCAGAACGGCGATCGCCCAGGCCGACCGGGGGCGCTCCCGGCCACACCGCCGCAAGAGGAAGACCCGGTACTTCTCGAGATCGCGCTCGAGGCTCGCCTGTGCCGAGGCGACCTGCGCGACCGCGTCGCCACCGCCGCGAGGCGTGAACTCGAGCACCACCGAGACCCTGACGAGTCGCTCGCCCACGGCCTCGAAGGTCACGGTGCCGTGGGTCATCATCGGCAGTCTGCATCGGTACATCCGCCTCGACGCATGCCCTTAGAAGCACCATGCCGCCTCCCTGCCACCCCGGCCGCCTCACGCGCCGGGTGTGGCATCAACAGAAGAGCATCCCCGCGCGCGCTGACGCACTCCACAATCCAGTCAGGACGCGCCGCGACCGATGGTGAACGCAGGCTATCCAGAGATGAGGGGGCACCAATGCGCAAGGTCCTGCCGGGAGCGGTCATCATCGGTGTGTTCATGGCCCTGTTGACGCTACCCGCCCTCGCTGCGGCCGGTCCTGCGTACGTGCCGCCCAACGAGGCGGCTCTCATGCAGGCGCTCATCAAGAGCGGCAGGATCCCCCGGGCGGCCAGCCCCGCCGACCAGGAGGCCATGCTGAACGCCTACCTCCGGCAGGAGCTCGGCTCCAAGCCGGAGGATCGCGTGGGCGCCGGACGGATCGCCTCCGACGTCGCCTTGCGCGGCCGCACGTCGTGGGGCCGCGCCATCGCGCTCGACCCCGGGGTCACGACCGACAACGCCCTCGTCATCCTTGTCGAGTTCGACACCGAGGACTACACCTCACCGGATTTCCCCGACGTGTTCCCCGGCGGCCCCCTGCACGGTGAGATCCCCGCGCCGCCTCCGGGCGACAACACCACGTTCTGGCCGGGACCCGGGGACAAGGGCTTCGGGACCACTCACTACCAGCAGATGCTCTTCGGCGCGTCGTTCCCGATCTACGACGAGAGCGGCAAGCTGCGCGGCACGAGCTCCGAGACGATGCGGAACCACTACCTCGAGATGTCGAAGGGCACCTACAAGCTCACGGGGCAGATCAAGGACTGGGTGAAGGTCCCCTATCCCGAGGCCTGGTACGGGCGCGACGACGCCGACGGCAACGGGCACCCCGCCGTGCCCGCCTGGCAAGTCGCCCTTGACGCCGTGAAGGCGTTCCAGGCGGCCGACCCGGACTTCGACTGGACGGTCTACGACCAGAAGAATCCCTTCGGCATCGCCGGAGACGACCCCGGCATCCCCGACGGCTACGTGGACCACCTCATCCTCGTCCACGCCGGTGTCGACGCGTCGGCGGGCGGCGGCGCCCAGGGCGCCGACGCCATCTGGGCGCACAGCGGATGGGTCGACAGTGCCAACGGCGAGGGTCCCGGCGAGGACGGCGGCTACCAGGTCGCCACGGGCACCAGCACCTCCCGCCCCGACGGCATCTGGGTCGGCCCCTACGTCATCCAGCCCGAGGACGGCGGAATCGGCGTGTTCTGCCACGAGTTCGGCCACGACCTCGGGCTGCCCGACGAGTACGACACCACCTACACGGGCGACTCACCCTCCACCTTCTGGACGCTCATGGCCGGCGGCTCGTGGCTGGGCAAGAAGTGGGGCATGGGCACGCGTCCGGCACCCATGAACGTCGCCGACAAGACGATGCTGGGCTTCATCACGCCCCGCGAAGTGGCCGTCGGCGCCGAGGCCACGATCCGCCTGAAGCCGGCCGCGACCGGCAAGGCCGGCGACGTGGCCGTCAAGGTAGAGCTTCCGGCCAAGTACAGGGAGATCGTCCTCAGCGGTAAGGACGACGCCCACAACCCCGAGTCTGGTCGGGAAGAGGCAACAGCCTCGACCAGCAGTGGACGGTGTGGGACGCATCGCGCAACGCCCCTCTCGAGGTCGGCGTGCCCGCATCCGGCGGCGCCCTCACGTTCGACGCGTGGTACGAGATCGAGGACGAGTACGACTACGGCTTCGTGGACGTCTCCTCCGACGGTGGAACGACCTGGGAGTCGCTCGCCGGCGATCACACCGTCGACGCGGCCGCGGGGAGCCCGGGCCTCAGCGGCGCGAGCGGTGGCGGCGTCGCCGGCACCGACGAGCCCGCCTGGGAGGCGGAGACCTACTCGCTCGACGCCTACGCCGGCAAGACGGTGCAGGTGCGCTTCCGCTACCTCACCGACGGCGGCGTAGCCTTCCGCGGCTGGGAGGTCACCAACGTCTCGCTCCCCGACGCGGCAGGCGCCGTCACCTTCGGGGGCGCAGACGCCGGCTTCCTCGACCCCGGCACGCCGTGGCAGCCCGTGGACGGCTTCTTCGGCAAGGACTACGCACGCTACTACCTCGCCGAGTACCGTGACCGCAGCGGCTTCGACGGCAGCCTGGCGAACGTGTACAGCTTCAAGACGCCGGTCACGGCGGAGTTCTGGCCGGCCAACGTGGGTCTGCACCTCATCTACCGCGACACCTTCTTCGGCGACAACGACGTCGGCGTGCATCCGGGCGAGGGCGGCTGGATGGTCGTCGACGCGCACCCCGTGCCGGACTGGAGGACCGGCGCCATGCCGTGGGGCACCACCAAGCAGATGCGGGACGCGGCGTTCGGCACGAAGTCGAGCCCCGACCTGCGGCTGACGCCGTGGATCAACACGCCCGAGACTCTCCTCCTGCCGGGTCGTGCCGCGCAGGGCGCGTTCGACGACTCCAAGCTCTGGTGGTTCGACTGGGACTCCGACGCCGGCGTCAAGGTCGACGAGTACGGCGTGACGATGAAGGTCACGACCGTGGACGCAAAGGGGCTCACGGTCCAGGTGCACGGCGCCGACGAGGTCGATCAGCCGTAGCGGACCCGGCGCCGACCGGATCACGGGGTCTCTCGGCCTGCCAACGCTCTTCGGCCGGGCCGCGTGCTATGGTCCAAGGGGACCAGGCAGACGCGCGGGCAGCCCTGTGCAGCCTGCCGGGTCCCCGTCCGCTCGAGCCACGTGGAGGCAGAGAACTGACCTTGCCCGACAGCACCGCCCTGCAAGCGCTCGGCTACTCCCCGCACTGGCAGGCACTCTTCGAGCCCTTCGCCGGGCAGGGCCTGGCGCCCGCCCGCGTGGTGCGCAGCGACCGTGGCGGCGCGCTCATCGCCACCCCGGAGGGCATCATCCGCGCGGAGCCGTCGGTCCGTCTCTCGAAGGCCGCTCGCCGGTCCGCCGGGATGCCGGCCACCGGCGACTGGGTGGCGGTCGGGACACATGAAGGCGCCGACGTCGCGCTCATCGAGGCGGTGCTCGAACGCGCGAGCGCGATCACCCGCGGCGACCCGGGCAAGGCCTCCGACGTCCAGGTCCTGGCCGCCAACATGGACACCGTGTTCGTGGTCCATCCGATCGCCGATCCGCCCAACCTCCGCCGCATCGAGCGCGAGCTCTCCCTGGCGTGGGAGTCGGGAGCCGTGCCGGTCGTCGTGCTCACGAAGGCGGACCTGTCCGCCGACGCGGAGGCGGCTCGACGGGCGGCTGAGTCGGTCGCACCCGGCGTGGACGTGCTGGTCACGAACGCGCTGGACGGCGAGAGCGCCGAGCTGCTCCTCGCGTACATCACGGATCATCGCACCGCGGTCCTGGTCGGCTCCTCGGGCGCCGGGAAATCCACCCTCATCAACGGGCTTCTCGGCGAGGAGCGACAGGCGACGCGCGAGGTGCGCGTGGGCGACGGGCGCGGGCGCCACACCACGGTCGCCCGCGAGCTCATCCCCATGCCGCACGGCGGCATGCTCATCGACACCCCCGGACTGCGGGCGCTGGGCATGACCGGGTCCGAGGACGGGATCGTCTCGGCCTTCCCGGACATCGAGGTGCTCGCCGGGTCGTGCCGCTTCCGCGACTGCACGCACGACCACGAGCCGGGCTGCGCGGTCAGAGCCGCCGTCGCGTCGGGAGCACTGCCGGCAGAGCGTCTGGCCAGCTATCACAAGCTGCTGGCCGAGGCGCAGGTGGCGGCAGCCAAGACCGACGCACGTCTTCAGGCCCAGAGGGACCGCGAGGCGAAGAGGATCAGCACGGCCGCCAGGGAGTACTTCCGGCACACCGGCCGTGGCTGAGGCACCGGGACACGCCTACCTGGTCTCACGAGAGGCGAACACGTGGAAGCGCGCGTACTCACGCGGATCCTCCGGGTGCGTCAGGGTCTGGAAACCGCGATCGATGAGGAAGCGCTCGACCGACTCCAGCGTTCGGTAGCGGTCTCCGTGACCGTGGTCGGCGAGAAAGTCGTGACAGGCGACACAGCGGGAGCCGGTGCGGACGAGCATCTCTTGCGCACCTTCGAGCGCCTGTAGCTCCGCCCCTTCGCTGTTCATCTTCGCGAAGTCGACGTGGTCGACGCCGTATGTCTCGCAGAGCCGATCGAGCGTCTCGGCCCGGACGGCGATGCCGGTCGACGATCCGGCGGGTCCGAGCGCATGGGCGCGCCAGTCGGCGGATTCCACCAAGCGGACCGGGCCCGGCTCGTCCGTCACGGCCAGGTTCAGCGGCGTGACGTTCGCGAGGCGGTTGAGCCGGCCGAACGCCTCCAGCAGCTCGCACGAGACCGGGTGCGGCTCGATGGCGACCACGCGCCCCGCGTCTCCGCTGCCGGCCCACCGACTACAATGGGAGTCCGTCGGCGACGAGGTGTGAGGAGGTCCCCATGAAAGGCCTGCCGGCTCAGGGACGCGGTATCCACGTGACGTTAGGCACGGTCGCGACGATCGTCGCAGCGGCCTGTCTGCTCGCGCTCGTCGCCACCGCGCCCGCGCGTGCCGCGACCAAGGTCACCGGCGGCACCGTCACGTTCCTCACCGACCCGGCGCAGTCGGAAGCCATGTTCGTGGGCGGCATCGCGCCGCTCGCGACCTCGCCGGCGACGCTGCGTCTCACCGCGTCCGCCTGGCGGTTCAGGTTCCCTATCGCCGACGGAAGTCTCGACATCCTCCGGGGCACCGGCACCGTGAACGCACGGGGCGGGCTCGAGCTGTGGGGCCGCGAGACGATGAGCGTCTGGACGGTGCTGTCGTTCTCGCGGCTCGTGGCCACCGCCGGCGTGAACGCCCGGCTGACGGGCCTCGACGCGCAGGGAACGCGCCGTGAGCTCGGCACGCTGGACATGGCCCGCGCCACCATGAAGCGCTCCACCGGCGGCGGCCACAGCTGGCTCACCGTGGGCAACGTGTCGGTGCGCATGTCGTCGTGGCTCAGGAGCGAGCTGACGGACGTCTTCCCTCGCTACGAACCCTCCGGCACCCAGCTGGGGACGGTGACCATGAAGGCGCGCCTGGACTGACGTTCGGCGCGCCCCCCGGGGCGGCCTCAGCGAACGTTGACCGCCCCGCGCGAGCGGGCCATGCTGGACCGGACCAGGGGCGAAGGGAGGGGCCATGGAACGCACCGAGCAGCGGCCGACCGCACCGCCTCATCGCACGGCCTGCCGCCTCACACTGGTCGTCGTGCTCCTGCTGGCCGCGAGCGTGCTGCTGGCCGTGCCCGCCACGGCCGCCGGCCTGACCAAAGGACAGAAGGACTACCTGAGGATCCAGCTGTCGCTCCAGGACCACCGGTTCGCCGGGGAGCTCAGTCTGTTCGAGACTCTGGCGCGACACCGCGCAGATGAATCGCGACGACCTCGAGGACCTCCTCAACGCCGGCAACCCCGACGACCGGGCGCAGATCGAGGCGTACGAGACCTGGGGAGCCGACTTCGCGAAAGAGGTGCACAAGAAGGTGGCGAGGGACAAGGCCGACGCCGTCACTGCGGTCAACAAGCTCTACGCGAAGGCCAAGCCCTGGTTCAAGGCCAAGTCGGGCAGGCACAGCTTGCGCGAAGGGACCGATTCGCTGCGGGGCGCGTTCAACGCGCTGTACGACGCGTACAGCCATCTCGCGGTGGCGGCGGAGGCGCTCGCCGGCGACGACTTCGCGAAGTTCGACGCCGAGGTGGCCCGGGCGCTCAGCGCGCGCGACTTGGCCGTGTCGCTCTTCGACGGCGGCCTGGAGAAGCTCCGCGCGCTTCTCTGAGCACCCGAGGATTGCGGCGGAGGCGGCCCGCGCCGTCCTCAGGCCGACGAGCTCACATACGTCTCGCGGCCGCCGCTCACGTTGATGGACGTGCCGGTGATGTACGAAGCCTCGTCCGAGCAGAGCCACAGCACGGCGGCGGCGATGTCCTCGGGCGACGCCAGGCGACCGAGCGGCACCAGAGCAGCAGCACGGCGCTGCACCTCGTCGAGAGAGACCTCGCCGTCGTCCCACATCTCGGTCGCCGTCATGCCCGGGCGCACGCCGCAGACGCGGATGCCCTCCTGCGCGACCTCTCGCGCAAGGCCGAGCGTGAGCGCGTCCACGGCGCCCTTGCTGCCGGCGTAGACGACATCGCCCGGCATGCCGCCGTACAGCGGCGAGATCGAGGAGACGTTGACGATCACGCCGCCGCTCCCGCCGCGGGCCGTCGACATGCGGCGCACGGCCTCGCGCGAGCAGTAGTACGGCCCGAACGCATTGACCGCGAAGACGCGCTCGAGGTGCTCCTTCGTCATGTCGGCCACCCGCGACTGCTCGTCGATGCCCGCATTGTTGACGAGCGCGGTCACCGTCCCCAGCTGCGCGTCGACCGCGGCGAACAGGCGCTCTGCCTCCGCCTCGACCGACACGTCCGCCCGCACGGCGATCGCCGTGCCGCCGCCCGCGCGGATCGCCTCCACCACGGCGTCGGCCTGCGCCTCCCCCGTGCAGAAGTCGACGCACACCTTCCAGCCCAGCGCGCCGGCACGTCCGGCGACGGCCGCGCCGATCCCGCGGCTGCCGCCGGTCACGATGAGTACTCCTGGCACGTCAGTCTCCCCTCTGTCGGAGTCTCGCCCCGACAGTGTCCGAGTCAGAGAGCCGCTCGCAACAGGCGGCGATGCCCCAAAGGATCTCGGCGGCGCTCCGTGAGCCGGGTGAACCAGCGCGCCTCGAGCCCCTTCGGCACGCTGCGGTCCACGATCCCGGCCTCATCGCCGGGCCGGCCTGGACCGGGGAGGTGCCCTTTTCGCCGGAAGTGCGCGCTCGTCCTGGGGCGCCAGACGCTCATTGCCCGGCCGTCGAAGCCGGCGCTTCTCCCAGCAGCGCCTCATCAAAGAACCTCAGGACGCGTCGGGCGTACTCCGCCGGCTGCTCCGCCAGCCCGCCCGTGTGCGCGGCCTTCGGCACCATCCAGAGCTGCTTGGGCTGCCCCGCGGCGTTGAAGTAGGCGGGAGTCAGCTCTTCACTGCCGCCGCCCTCCTCCGCGTAGATGAGGAGGAGGGGACGCGGAGCGATGCGTGCCGCCAGGTCGCGGAGCGAGGGCGGTGGTGCGTGCCCGCTCAGCACCCCCACAGCGGCCGTCTGGACGGCAGCCGTGGGCAGCGCCGGCCAGCCGCGCACGCCGCGTATGGCCGATTCGCGCAGCGAACGCTCACCTGCGCCTTCACTGATCACCGCCGCGAGGCGCCGGTCGGCGGCGGCGGCCTCGATCAGCTGCTCGCCGCCCACCGAGAGGCCGAGGCCGCCGATCCTTCCGTCGCGTACATCACTCTGCCGCCCGAGGAAGTCGAGGCCGGCGCGAACGTCGGCGACCGATCCCCAGCCGAACGCGTTGGGGTCGCCTTCGCTGTCGCCGTAGCCCCGCGGGTCGAGGAGAAGGACGCCGTACCCGTGCTCGACGAGGAGGCGGGCCTGGTCCGAGGTCCACTCGCGCGGAAAGGTGAGCACTGCGGCGCCGTTCTGCGACGCCACATACCAGCCGCGCAGTGTGAGCCCGTCCGCCGTACGCACCGTCACCGCGCGAGCGGGACGTCCGAGCCCGGCCGAGGCCACGTCGGGCACGGGCCGTGCCGGACGCTGGGTCGCTACCACTGCCAGCCCGACGGGCAGCACGACGACGTAGGCGCCGAGGACGACCGCGACCGCGAGCACGAGGACGCGCACGAGGCGCCGTCCCCCGCGTCGCCGGCCGGCCCACGCCGACCAGACGCCCACGCCGGCGAGGGCGAACCCCGCCGGTACGAGCAGGAGGCCCGTCCAGGGCTCGCCGCCGAGGCCGCCAAGAGCGGCGTGCACGGCCACGGCGCCGCCGACCAGGGTGACGGCGCCGAGAGCCAGGCCCATGGCCGCCCGCCAGGCCGCCCCGAGGCGCGGGAACAGGAGCACGGCGGCGGCGAGGAACGCGAGCGGCACGAGCGCCGCGACGACGTGGTCCGCGGGGTGGGTCCCCGGCCGCGTCACGACGAAGGCGTCAACCAGGATGTGCGCCGCGAGGACTGCGCAGGCTGACGCGAAGACGAGGGACGCGCCACGCGGGGTCGGGACCTTCGACCCGGCATCCCCTGGGGCACCAACGCTCATCCCGTCCTCGCTCCCGCCGACATCTGCCTCCGGTCCCCGACGATAGCATGACGGCTCTTCCCGCCCGTGCGCACGCTCGCCCGCATGGCCGATCAGGCGCGCCAGAACAGGCGCACCCGCGTGCCTTCACCGGAGGCGGACTCGATGTCCAGCTGTGCGCCGATGGCCTCCGCCCGCTCGGCCATGATGGTCAGACCCAGGCGACCCGCGCCGGTGTCGTGCACGTCGAAGCCGCAGCCGTCGTCCAGAACGAGCAGCTCCAGGCCGTCGCGTCCCTCGTCCGCTCGGCACCGCAGGGTCACCTCGGCGCGACGCGCGCCCGAGTGCTTGGCGACGTTGTTCAGCGCCTCCTGGGCGATGCGGTAGATCGCCACGCTCACCTCCGGGGGAGCGTCGGCCTCCTCGTCGAGGCGGACGTCGATGGGGATGCGTGCGCGGCCGATGACGGCCTCGCTCAGCTGGCGCAGCAGGTCGCGCAGGCTGGTCTCCGCGAGGGCGGCGGGGCGAAGCTCGAGCAGAAGCATGCGCATCTCGGCAAGCGCCCCCCGTGTCAGCTGCCGAAGCTCCTCGAGCCGCTGCCTGCCCTGCTCCGGGTCGTTCTCGAAGAGACGCGGCAGCACTTCGGCGATCAGACTGACGGAGAACAGCGTCTGGCTCACCGCGTCGTGGAGGTCCCGCGCAAGCCGCTGGCGCTCTCGGCTCGCGGCGAGCTCCCGTGCGTTGTGGTAGAGCCGCGTGTTCTCCACGGCGATGGCGAGCTGGTCGGCGAGCGTCTTTGCGGTGGAGAGGTCCTGCTCGTCCAGCTCATGAGCAGAGCCCGAGGTGATGTCGAGGACGCCGGCCAGGCTGTCGCCGACGCGGATAGGGACCGCGACCTCAGACTGGCCCGCATCGCACGAGCCCTCCGTGGCGGCCCGTCCGCGCAGCAGCGCCTCACCCGAACTCGCCACTCCGACCAGGGCCGGCAGTCCCTCGAGATCTTCGAGCTCGACCGCCTCCGTCGCCTCGCACCCGTCCCGGCCGCAGGAGAACAGTCGAGAAGCCCCGCCGGGGTCGAGCAGGAGGATGCGCACGCACTCGTAGTCGAACGTCGTGAGCAGCGACCGCGCCACGTGCGGCAGCAGCTCGTCCAGCTCGAGGATCGAGCTGATCTGCTGCCCTGCCTCATTGATGGCGCGCAGGTGGTCGGAGCGCCGTTCGAGACTGCCGACGACACCGCGCAGACGGGCGGTCATGCGGTTGAACGAGGCCGCGAGCTTGCCGATCTCGTCGTTGCTCCTCACCGGCGCATCAAGTCCGAGCTCGCCGCCGGCGATGCGGCCGGCCGTGTCGCTCAGCTCCGACAGCGGCCGCACGATCCCGTGGATCAGCAGGGTCCCGATGACGATGGCCGCGACGACCGCGAGGAGCGCCACTCCGCCCGTGGTCCACAGAGCGAGACGGCTGGCGCTCAGAGCCTCGGCCTCGCCCTGCTCGGCGACCAGCGCGACCTTCAGTGTCGGGATCCACGCGTACACGCCGATCACGCGCTCGCCGTTGTAGCCCGCATACGTGCCCGAGCCGCCCTGGTTCCGGTCCACCGCGGCGGCGGTGGCGATCGTCCTTACGTAGGCGTTGGGGATCTGGTAGCCCGGGACGACGCAGGTCGGTGAGCAGGCGGTGGTTCGAGCCGACAAGGTAGGTCTCGCCGGTCGCCCCGAGGCCGGTGCGGCCCAGCATGACGCCGTTCAGGCTGTCGAGATCGGCGCGGCCGGCCAGCACGCCGACCGCCACGTCGCCGTAGGCGACGGGCCGGCTGGCGACGACGGTCATCTTCTGGAGCGGCAGCGAGTAGGAGGGCTCCTGGATGAAGTCGTCGAGCGAGCCCCGCGTGAAGTAGTCGTTCAACCCGAGCTGCTGGCCCTCGTGGCCGCTCTCCGTCGACACGAGGACTGCGCCCCCGGGGCCCATGAAGAAGAGCTCCTCGAAGAAGCCCACTCGGCGCGCCACCCACCTGAAGCGACGCAGAACGCGGTCGTGTGCGTTCGAGAAAGCCGGCGATCCGGGCGGGGCCTGACTGAGCGCGGCCAGGTCGCGGGAGACGCCCTCGGCGGCCAGAGCCACGTCGAGATTCAGGCGCAGCCCTTCGGTCCACGAGTCCACCTGCTGCTCCTTGAGCGTCGCGACCGATTGGAGTTGCCCCACCACGCGGGCGCGTGCATCCCTGGCCTGGATGACATCGGCGATGACGATGATCGCCCCGGCGGTGCCCACCACCACGCACACGAAAGCCAGGAGCAGTCGGCTCCTGATGGTCAGGGTCGTGGGCAATCGGAACCGCATCAGCAGACCCCGCCCGGCATGGTCATACGAAGCGCAGCGAGCCTCGGGGACCCGGGCCGCTCAGCGCCCCGAGCCGGTGAAGCTCATCGTGTACCCCGGGTGCGCCGCACTGTAGGCAGCGCCCATCAGCGTCTTCCAGCGCTCCTCGGAGATCCAGCCGATGGGCGCCTGCGGCGCGTCGACCAGCGGACCTACGGCGCGGACCGCGGCCACCTGGAACTCCAGGCCTTCTTTGGGAGCCCAGTCCAGGAGCACCTGCGCCGCTTCGTCGGGGTGCTCGACCGCGTAACGCCACCCCTTCTCGCTGGCCTGCACGAACCTCCGCACGAGGCCCGGGTCCTCGACGACGGTCTTTCGCGTCGCGAGGACGAGCCCCTCGTAGCCGCCGACGCCGTAGTCGGCGGGGAACATCGTCGTGACGGAGTGGCCGGCCATCTCGGCGTGGATGGGCTCGTCCTGCGCATAGCCGAGCCAGGCGGCCACATCGCCGTCGTAGAGGGGCGAAAGGTCCTCGGGGTCCACCTTGACCTCGCGCACGGTCGACGGGTCCACACCCGCGCCTCTCAGCGTCTCCTCCAGGATGTCTTTCCAGTAGTCGGTGGTCACCCCGACCCGCCTGCCGGCCAGGTCGGCAGGCTCCGCGATGCCGGAGTCGGCCAGCGAGAAGATGACCAGCGGGGGGATCTGGAATGCGGCCATGACGGCGACCGTGTCGTCACCCCGGGCCACTGCTTCCTTCTGCTCGCCGAACGAGGAGACACCGAAGGTGGCACGCCCGTCGCGCACGCTGTCGATGGCCGGGTCGCCCGGCCCGCCTTCGAGGATGGTGACGTCCAGGCCGCTGGCCCGGTAGAAGCCCTTGGCGTCGGCGACGTAGTAGCCCACGAACTCGGCCTCGTGGAACCAGTTGAGCTGGAACGCGACCTGGTCGGCCGGCGACGCCGCCGTCGTGGTCGGGGCGCTGGACGATGAGCAGGCCGTGAGGGCCGAGAGCGCGGCGCCCAGGACGACCGCGAGGGTGACGAGCAGGACTCGTCGGCGGGAGGTCATTCGAGCAGCCCCCGCTGCAGGGCGATGGCGACGGCCTCCGTGCGACTGGCCGCACCCAGCTTCATGAGGATGTTGCTGACGTGGAACTTGACCGTGGACCGGCTCACGACGAGGCGCTCGGCGATCTCCGGGTTGTTCTCCCCGGAGACCATGAGTCGGAGGATCTCGAGCTCCCTGCTGGTGAGCCCCTCGTCCTGCTGCGGAGGGTCCGTGGCCGCCTTGATCAGCACCTCGGCGGCCTCGGGCGCGAGGGTGGAGCGACCCGCATACGCACCCCTGATGGCGCCGGCCAGCTCGTCGGCGGTCACGTTCTTCATGAGGTAGCTGAGCGCGCCGGCCTTGAGCGCCCCTTGCACCAGGTCGTCTTCCTTGTAGCTGGTGAGGGCGATCACCTGGACGGCGGGGCACGCCTCCTTGATGCGCCGCGTCGCCTCGGCGCCGTCGACGTCCGGCATGACGAGGTCCATGAGGATCACGTCTGGCTTGAGCGCGCGGCACCGGGTGACGGCGTCGGCGCCGCCCGCGGCCTCGCCAACGCACTCCAGGTCGTCGTACGCCAGAAGGAACGCCGACAGACCACTCCTGACCACGGGCTGGTCATCGACGATCATCACCCTGATCGCATGTTGAGGTGTGATCACACTCCCCCTTCACCCGGGCGTCGATGCCACGCAGGACGTCCTCTAAGTTTACGGCACCTGTCCACCCGGCCAGGTCGATGACTCTCCCCTCAGCCAGCTCAACGTCTGCCCCACTGGCGGGCGCGCGCGCGCCGGCGCCACCCTAGCATGGGCCCATGGACGCGAACCCGCAGGACCAGACCTTCAGCACCCGCGCGGTCCTCGCCGACCGCCAGCCGACGCTGAGGCACGGCATGCGTCTGCTGGCCACGCAGGCCCTCGGGATGCAGGTCGTCGGCGAGGCCGCCTCCTGGCCGGAGCTCCAGCACCAGGTGCGGGACCGGCGGCCGGACCTTCTGATCGTCGCCTGGGACCTGGTGGCGGCCAACGAAGAGCCGCCGCTGGCCGCCCTGCGCCATTCGTCGCCGGACCTTCGTGTCGTCGTCCTCGGCCTGCGGCCGGAGACGCGCGACGCCGCGCTCTCCGCCGGCGCGGACCGCTACATCAGCACCGTGGACGCGCCCGACGTCGTCGTGCGCGTCCTGCAATCCTGTCTCGAGTCCTGAAGTCACCAGGGGGATCGCCATGTCGCAGCAGACCGACAACCAACACAAGTCCGGCCCCAGGATAGGCTCCGGCCTGACCGAGCGCCTGGCACGGATCAGTGCGCTCCACCCGTGGCGCACCCTCGCCGTCTGGGCGGTGCTCATCGTCCTGGCGGTGCTCACCGTCGGTTCGCTGCTCGGCACCGGCCTGACCCAGGACATGAAGTTCCGCGCCGCCAAGCCCGACAGCCTCGTCGGCCAGGAGCTCCTCGAGCAGCGCCTCACCGGCCCGCGACAGGTCACCGACTTCGTGATCGTGCGCTCGGCCGAGGCCACCGTGGACGACCCCGCCTTCAAGGCCTACGTGGACGGCCTCGAGGCGAAGATCAGCGCCCTCGGCCCCGACGTGGTCAAGGCAGTCTCCACCTACTACCACACGAACGACCTCACGACGGTCTCCAAGGATGAACACGCCACGCTCATCGCCGTGGTCATGGCCGGGTCCATCGACGACGCCCTCAAGAACGTCGACCACCTGCACGAGACCGTGCTGGCGGCCCAGGGTCAGGGCTTCACCATCGCCCAGACCGGCGACGCCAGCATCAGCGAGATGTTCACCAAGCTGGCGGAGAAGGACCTGTCGCGCGGCGAGATCTTCGGCATCCCCGCCGCGCTCATCGTGCTCCTCATCGTGTTCGGCGCCGTGCTCGCGGCCTTCATGCCGATCCTGCTCAGCATCATCAGCATCCTGCTCGCCCTGGCGCTGACCGCCCTGATCGGCCAGGTCTACCCGATGAACACCTTCGTGCTGAACATCCTCATCATGATGGGCCTGGCGGTCGGCATCGACTACACGCTGTTCGTGATCAGCCGGTACCGTGAGGAGCGCGCCCGCGGCCTGGAGAAGCTGGACGCCATCGCCGCCACCGGCGCCACCGCCAACCGCGCCATCTTCTTCAGCGGCATGACCGTCGTCCTCGCCATGACCGGCATGGTCATCATCCCGCTCGACATCATCATCAGCATGGGCGTCGGCGTGATGCTGGTCGTCGTCACCACGCTGCTCACCGCGCTCATCGCCCTGCCGGCCCTGCTCAGCCTGCTCGGCGACCGCGTCAACGCGTTGCGCGTGCCGCTCATCGGCCGCCGTGCGGCGAAGCGCGCCGCCGGCGACACCGGCATCTGGGAGCGGCTCGCCCACAGCATCATGCGGCGTCCCGTCGTCTGGCTCAGCGTCGCCGTCGTGGCGCTGCTGGTGGTGGCCGCCCCGGTGTTCCTGATGAAGTCGGGCAACAACACCGCCAGCGCGGCCAACCTGCCGGCCAGTGAGTACGCCAAGCAGGGCTGGGACATCCTCGACCGCGATTTCACGCTCGGCAAGGCCAACCCGCTCATGATCGTGGTGGACGGGCGCGCCGCGACGCCGCAGGTGACGGAGACCGTGGAGCGCCTGCAGGCGGCCATGAAGGAGGACGGGTCCTTCGGCCCCGCCCAGGTCACCGTCAACGAGTCCGGCGACCTGACGCTCATCACCACCACCCTGGCCGGCGACCCGGCAGGCGAATCGACCCAGGCCATCGTCCACCGGCTCCGCGACGACATCGTGCCGCAGGCCGCCGGTGACCTCGAGGCCAAGGTCTACGTCACCGGCAACACGGCCGGCGTGGTCGACTACCTCGGGTTCTTCGACAAGTGGATGCCGGTCGCCCTGGCGGTCGTCCTGAGCCTGAGCTTCATCCTGCTGCTCGTCGCCTTCCGCTCGGTCGTCATCCCGGTGCAGGCCATCGCCATGAACCTGCTCTCGGTCGGCGCCGCCTACGGCCTCATGGTCCTCGTCTTCCAGAAGGGCGTCGGCGCCGGCCTGCTCGGCCTCACGCAGGTCGAGACGATCGAGGCCTGGGTCCCGCTGTTCCTCTTCTGCCTGCTCTTCGGGCTCTCCATGGACTACCAGGTCTTCCTGCTGAGCCGCATCAAGGAGCGCTTCGACGAGACCGGAGACACGCGTGAGGCCGTGGCCTACGGGCTCGGTCGCACGGCCGGCATCATCACCGGCGCGGCCGCCATCATGGTCTGCGTGTTCGGCGGCATGGCCACGGGGGAGCTGGTCATGTTCCAGCAGATGGGCTTCGGCCTCGCCGTGGCGGTGCTGATCGACGCCACCGTGGTGCGTACCATCATCGTGCCGGCCACCATGGAACTGCTCGGCGAGCGCAACTGGTACCTGCCGCGCTGGCTGCGGTGGATCCCCGACATCAGCGTCGAAGGCCACGCCTACGAGCCGGCGCCCAAGGACGCGCCGCGCGCGAAGCGTCGCCCGGGAGCGCCGTCCCCAGGCCGTCACTGGAAGGCGCCGAAAGCTGACTCGGCACGACCTCGGAAGGAGGGGGCGGGCGCCAAAGGGCGCCCGCCCCCTCCTTCGTTTCGGTCGTCGTGATGGGCTGCGGTCGGGCGCGACACGCCCTTGTGGCGATGTCTCATCCCGAAGCGGCGACTACTCAGACCGCCCCCGGCACTTCCTGGCCGCAGTGGGCGCAGAACCTCGCCTGTGCGTCGAGAGCGGAGCCGCACGAAGAGAAGAAGTACCGGCCGGCCGGGGCCTCGTCCGCGGCGGCAGGCGAGATCGCGGCCGCCGCTGTCTTGCCGGCGGCGGGCGCGCCCACGCGCGCCCGCCGCTGCGTCGGATCCGCCCTCGCCGCCAGACTCAGGGCACGGGCTCCGCCACGGTGAAGGAGAAGTGCGCCGGAGGCTGCGGGTCGCCCCAGTTCCAGTGGGACGGCTTCAGCGGCCCGTCGGGCAGCGGGTCGGGGACGCCGAAGCTCACGGCGCTCTGCTTGGCGGACCACGCCGCCGTCCCCTCGTACGTGCCGGGCGCGAGCGTCCCCAGGTCCAGCGTCCACGACATCATCCAGAGGTCGCCCTCCTCCTTGTTGAAGAGCGGCGTCGTGAACCACACCTCGGGAGCGTTCCAGTGCCGTCTGACCTCCTTGGCGCCCATCTCCAGCGGCATGAGCGCATCGGGGCCGTCCATGGCGAACTCGGCGGTCATCAGGTTGGCCCACTTGGCCACCTGACCGCGAGGCGCCGGGTCCCCGAGCATCATCGCGAGGCAGACGCGATAGTCCGCAGGGATCGCCTCCTCGCTCGAGTGCCAGATCCAGTTCGCGTTCGGGTCCGTCACCGGCGCGTCGAACTCCGTCCACACGATCGGTTCGCTGCCCCACCAGATGTGGACGTAGGCGGTCCCGGTCTCCCAGGTGACCGGGTAGGCGGCGAACGCCGGCGCCGCCAGCACGCCGAGCAGCAGAAGCGCACAGCCCAGTACGAGCAACAGTCTTCTCATGACCCACTCCGATCCTCGTCCCGGCGTCCGTCACCCGACGTCGAAGGTCAGCGTTCCGCAGTCGTTCCACTCGCCGGTCTTCCAGTAGTGGATCGGGGTCGGCTCGAAATGCTGGTCGACCGTGCTGTGCGCCTGGAAGTCCATGTAGTGGAAGCTGTACGTGCCCGCGTCGAGCGGGCCGATCCACACCATCCAGTCACGTGCCCAGAACCCCGACTGGACCTTGGGATTGGCGAAGGGGAAGAAGATGCTCGTACACCGCCGACGGGTCGTAGGGCCTGCCCCAGTAGGCCCGGGCGTCCTTGACGCCGAGCTGCAGGATGTACGGGCTCTCGCCCTCCGACCCCTGCCACAAGGTCCAGCGTCTGGTCCAGGCCGTTGGTCTGGGCGATGCACTGCCCATACGTGCCGGCGAAGAGCGACAGGTTGATGGCCACGAACTCGTAGTCCGGCGGCACGGCGTCTGCCGGACCGGCGGTGTGGCTGACTTCGTCCACCCACCACACCGACCCGTCATACGCCATCACTGCGTACCACAGCGCCGGATATGGTGGGTAGGTGTCACGCGCCAGCGCAGGTGCGGCGCTTGCGCAGAGCAACAGGACGACGAACGCTCCGAACACCAGCAGCTTCCTCATGCCCCCTCCGATCCTCGAGACCACCCGCACGTCCACCGAGAGGCGGCGGCCGGCGATCACGGAGCGTCGCTGCCGGACGCCGCCTCTCGTCTCGCACCGTACTCACGCACGGGAAGACCTGTCTTCACCGGAATCCGGTGAATGTTGCCGTTCGCAGACTCCCGTTAACGCTTGACCGTGACTCGCCGTTGGGCGCACATACCAGGTGCACTGCGCGAGTCCGAACGGGACGCGTCGTCCACAAAGGGGCCCTTGTGGAAGACAGTGGACGCCACAGACGAACCACCCGCACCCATTCCGCCACGGAACCCGGCGCCGCGGGCTCTGCCGGCGCACCGCCGGCTCCACCTCCAGGCAGCGGCCCGCCGGTCTTCGCCCCCAATGCGCTGAAGCTGCAGGCGCCTCACCCCCTGCGCCAGGCCGTGCGCCGCGGGGACCTCGTCGACGCCCTGCTGGGCGAGACGGCGCCGCTGGTGCTGTTCTCGGCGCCGGCCGGCTCCGGAAAGACCGCGACGATCCGTCAGTGGCTGGAGGCGGACGAGCGAAGCGGCGGGTGGCTCCAGCTCGACGAGGGCGACAACGACCCCGTCACGCTCCTGCAGTACCTCGCCCGCGCCCTGCTGGCGCTCTCCCCCCTCGACCCCAAGGTCCTGATGTGGCTCGCCCTGCCCGACCCGCCGATCCGCGAGGCCGTCGTCCCGGCGCTCGTCCAGGCGGTCTCCTCGGCGCCCCCGTTCGTCCTCGTCCTCGACGACGCCCACCGCGTCCGCGACCCGCGCTGCTGGCAGATCGTGGGCATCCTTGTCGACGCGATCTCGAGCGGCTCGGCGCTCGTCGTCAGCGGCCGAGCCGATCCACCGCTGCACCTCGGGCGCCTGCGCTCGCAGGAGCTGCTCGCCGAGTATCGCTACCCGCAGCTCTGCTTCGACCGGGAGGGTACGCGCTCCCTGCTGGCCCTGCACGGGTTCGAACCGGAGGCAGCCGTGGTCGAGAGCCTGGAGCTCGCCACGGAGGGCTGGCCGGCCGGGGAGTACCTCGCCGTGCTCGCGTGGAAGGCGAGCGACGGACCGCGGCAGCTGCCCTCGGGAGAGCGTCGCGAGATCGCCGACTACCTGGCCTCGGAGGTGCTGGCCGAGCAGCCCGCCGACATCGTGCGGTTCCTCACGCGCACGGCGATCGTCGAGCGCCTGTGCCCGGAGCTGTGCGCCGTCCTGACGGACCGCGAGGACAGCGCCGCAGTGCTCGAGACGATCGAGCGGGAGAACCTCTTCCTCGTCCCGCTCGACGAGCGGCGCGAGTGGTACCGCTACCACCACCTCTTCCGCGAGCTCCTGGAGGCCGAGCTGAGGCGGCGGGAGCCGCGCCTCGTGGACGGGCTGCATCGCAAGGCGGCGCAGTGGCTCGCCGGCCGCGACGAGATCGACGAGGCGCTGCACCACCTCTCGTGCGCCGGCGACGTGACGCGGAGCCGGCGACCTGGTGGCCGCCGCGTGGTGGTCGCGGTTCGCCACCGGCCGGGCGTTGACCGCGCGGCGCTGGCTGGAGGGCTTCTCCCCGGATGAGATCCGCGCGCAGATGGATCTGAGGCTGGCGGCCGCGTGGCTGCTGGCCATGACGGGGGAGAGCAAGGCGGCGCGCGACCTTCAGGTCGGGCTCGAGCCGGCCGGGCTCGACACGGCGCCCCGGCGCGGCGCCCCCTCGGCCGCCACCATAGCGGCGCTGCTCCGTGCGCTGCTCGCGCCGCACGGACCCCGGCAGATGATCGAGGATGCCCGGCTCGCCGCCCGCATCGAGGAGGCCGGGCACAGCCCCTGGTACGCCGTCGCCCTGTCACTGGAGGGAGCCGGCGCGTGGCTGAACGGCGACGACGAGGGCGCCGTGGAGCCGTTCCAGAAGGCCATCGTCGCCTGCGAAGGGCATGCCCGGCGGCGCCGACCTCGCCGCCCTCGGCGGCCTGTCGCTGCTGGCCGCCGACCACGGCGACTGGGAGGAGGCCGCGCACGTACGCCGAGGAGGCCGTGCGACGCACCGCCCCCTACGAGGCCGGGGACTACCTGCCGAACTCGGCGGCGCGGCTCGCGCGCGACAGGCTCATGGCGCGCGAGGGCGACGACGACGCGATCGCGGACCTCATGGACATGCTGGGCGCGCTCGACCCCGACTTCTGCCCCTGGATCCCGGCCAGCACGCATCTGTGCCTGGCGGAGGCCTTCATCGACCGCGACGAGCTCCTCGCCGCGAGACTGCAGCTCGATGCGGCCGGGGCTATCCTCCGGCGCTGGGCCCCGGCACCCGGCCTCGTGCGGCGCGCCGAGGAGCAGGAGGCGCGGCTGCGGGCCCGCTCCGCCGTGGAGCCCATCTCGAAGGCGGAACTGCGCGTGCTCGAGCTCCTGCCGACCCACCTGACGACGGCCGAGATCGCCGAGCACCTGCACCTCTCGCCCAACACGGTCGGGAGCCACATCAAGGCGCTGCATCGTAAGCTGGGCGCGGGCCGTCGCTCCGAGGTCGTCGACAAGGCGGTGCTGGCCGGGCTGCTGCCACCACCCGAGCAGTGAGGCTCGACCCGGCCGGCTTCCCAGTCCACACCGACAGCGGGCTCTCCGGGGCGAGCCCGCGACATCTCAGAGGTTCTCCTGCAGCCACTCCTGCATGTACCTGGCCGCCTCCGGAGTCAAGGCGTGGCCGCCGTCGTAGACTTCCCACCTCTTCGGCTTGGGCGCCGCAGCGATGAAGGCCTTGGCATCGTGCATCGCGTTCGAGTCACCATCACCGTTGGTGAAGAGGAAGGCGGAACCTCTGTTGTGCCGCAGGTACGTCACGGGGTCCCAGAGGGCAAGCTGGGCGACGACGCGCTGCCACGCTTTTCCCGTGGGGGTGGCGTCCTCCATCAGACCGCGGTAGTTGCTCGCCGGCCGCGCCATCCCGATCAGCACGTAGGCCTTGATGCGCGTCGTCGATCCCAGCGAGGACTCCACCCAGCAGATGTGCGCCGTTGCTCCAGCCGACGAAGCCGATGCGCCTGGTGTCGATATGCGGGAGAGTCCCGAGCAGATCCAGGGCTCGACGCTCCTGTGTCACGTTCTCCACGACGCCTCGACAGTCGGTGTTCGGATCGAACGTCCAGCACTGCATCGAGGGTGCTTCCTGCAGCAACAGCCCGGCGTACCCCTTCTTGGACATGGCAGCGGCATCGTCGAGGAACATCGAGACGTCGGTCCTCCACCCGGGCGCGTAGACGACCACGGGGAAAGGGCCACCACCCTCGGGCATGACGAGGTAGCCGCCGGCCTGGTTGTCCCCGTAGGCGAAGGAGATGGTCTCCACGGTGGACCCCGGCAGAGGCTCGCCGGGCTGCGACTCGAAGTCCAGCGGCTGGGCTGTGTCCGCTTGGCTCGGAGAAGGTGGCAGCTTCGGCGACATCGTTGGACTCCAGGCCGGCGAGGGCGAAGCGGAGAGGGCGACCTCGCTCGGCGCCGTCGAAGGCGAGGTAGATGACGTCGTCGTACCGGCGACCGCTGAGGCGCAGGGACCGGCGCGCCTCGACGGGTCGACGATAGGAGGGGTGCGCCAGCCGTCCTTCACCGGTGCTGTTGCCCAACGCGAGCGCCTCGCCGTCCGGCGTCGGGGCCATCGTGAAGTCGCCGCTTCGCCCGGACGGCGGGGACGATCGTGATGTCGAAGACGTCGTCCCAGGCCGAACGCGCGGCCAGCATCGGGGCCGCGCTGTCCGCTTCCGTGACAAGGATCACCTCAGGGTCCGGAGTCTGCAGCCACCACTCGCCGAGTACCCGCATCCCCTCGGGGTACTGGTAGTCGAGGCGACGCATGGTGCGCTCCATCGATGTCCCGGCCCTCACTCTGCACAGCGTTACGAAGATCATGACGACACTCCTTCGATCCGGCCTTGACGGAACGAGGTGTACCGGCCGCCTGCGGCCGGCCCCCCGACGCGTGCCTGTCAGCGCATCGCCACCAGTGTCAGCGCCCCCGCGATGCACAGCGCCAATGCGGACTACCTTGCCTACTCCAGCTCCACCATCTCCCTCCACGACGTGCCTGGTCGAAGTCCCAGTGGCTTCGCCTGACTGCCATCCAAGCGGCGCGCGGCGGCGCTGTCTTCACCGGATTCAGGTGATTCTCGGGCGACGAGCGCCACGACGTCGGGGAGCGCGCGGCGCCGGGTGTCGCGGCGCCGGTCGCGGGCGCCCGGGAGCGGCCGCAGACGGCCGGGCGGCGCCGAAGGAACCGCGGACCGCGCCCGTCGCCTCAGCGCTCTCTCTACTCCGGCCGCCAGACCGGGTCGTAGGCGTCCTCCGTGTTGGGCACCTGCCACACGACCGAGCCGTCGGCCTTGGCCACGTGAAGGACGGACCCGGACAGCAGCCACGCCCGCGAGTCTCTGCCGAACACGAGCTGGCCGCCGTGCGCGGACCAGGACGACAGGAGGGACCCTCGCTGGTACTGCGACACCTCCTCGACGATCGCCACCGCCATCCCCGAGCCGCTGGCCGCCAGGCGCAGCAGGCGGTCCCCGTCCCCGTCCCAGATGGCGAGCCACCTGCCGTCGTGCGAGAGGGAGAAGCTCGAGAAGCCGGAGGGCCTCGCGGTCGCCGTGACCACGGTGAGCCCGCGGCCGTCGGACTCGAGCGCGCGGATCTCGCCCAGGTTCCCGTTCCTCCAGCCGAAGAGGATCCTCCCGTCCGGCGCCCAGGCGGGCGTGTAGCCCATGAATCCGGAACCGCGGGCTCTGCGAGCACGCGTCTCGAGGTGGCCGCCCTCGCCGTCACCACGACCATCAGCGACCTCAGTCGGCCCCGCCGAAGTCGGAGCTGCAGAAGAGGATCCTGCGGCCGTCGGGGGACCAGGCGACCCAGCTCCGCCCCGCCCGGGGCGCGCGTCACGCGGCGCTTGCCGGAGCCGTCCGCGTCCATGACCCACACGCCGCCGCGGGCAGAACGAGGTATAGGCGATCCGCGCGCCGTCCGGCGACCAGGCCGGTCCCCTCGCGTCCGCAGCCAGAAGCCGGAGCCCGCTGCCGTCGCTGCGCACGACGTAGATGTCGAACGGGGTTCGGCCGGGTCGTCCCGTAGGCGACGTGGCGAGGGTGACCTTGGTGAAGGCGATGGTGCCGCGGCCGGCGCCTCTCGGCAGAGGCGTCGTGCTCGGCGACGCCTCTGCCGTGATGGCCACCCCGCTGGGCGAGGCGGACGACGAGTCCGGCGCGCTGGTGCTCGGCGCCGCCGCAGGCAGCTCACGACGGCGCCTGCGCACAGCAGCAGGGCGACGAGCGCTGCCGTCCAGACGCCGGCGGCGGAACGTCCGCCGAGTGGGCCGCATCGGCGTCCATGTCCCCTCCCCGCGCCGGCTGGACGCAGCTTCCATCCAGACAGACCGGGCGAGCGAGGCGTTTCTTCGTCGTAGCCGTTGGATGCTCGCGAGAGTCCGGCGGAACGTGCCGCAGCGGCGTGGTCGTCGGCACACGACTGTGATAGGAAGCCGCTGTGGACACGAACGCCGGCTTCCTCGCGCGCCACCCGGGCGAGCTCACGGTCGCCTGGGCTCAGCGCATCGTCACGCAGTGCCGGCCGGGGGCGCGAGTCGCGGCGTCCGAGGTGCTGTCGGTCGACGTGGGCACCACGACGCGCGTCCGCATGGCCGTGGACCACGACGCACCCGACCTCCCTCGCCGCTGGTTCGCCAAGCTTCCGTCGCTCTCCTGGAGGGCGCGCTGGATAACGACGCTGCCGCGCCTGCTGCAGGCCGAGGCGAGGTTCTACCGGGAGATCGCCGAGGGCGTGCCGGTGCTCCACCCCTCCGTGGTCGCGGGCCAGGCGCGCCTCGGGTGGGGCTCCACGCTGGTCCTCGAGGACGTCACCGAGAGCGGCGCCACGGCCGGCGCCCCGGGGGACGCATGGACGGCTGAGAAGGCGGGCCTCGCCGTGGACGAGCTGGCCCTCCTGCACGCGCGCTTCTGGGAGCACCCCGGCCTCAGCGGCGACCAGGCCTGGCTGTCCGGGCCGGTGCGCCGCACAGAGGACGCCCTGGGCTCGGCGCTGGCCGTGCCGCTGATGACGCGGGGCCTCGCCCGCGCGGGGGACGCCGTCCCCGCCGCGCTCCACACCCCCGCGCTGGGGTACGCCCGCCACCGCCGGCGCTGGATGCGCTTCCTCGGCGAGGGGCCGCGCACGCTGGTGCACCACGACGTCCACCCCGGCAACTTCTTCTGGCGCGGGGGGCGCCCCGGGCTGCTGGACTGGCACCTCGTGCGCGCCGGCGAAGGCGTGGGCGACGTGGCCTACTTCCTCGGCACGTCGCTGCCTGCCCGAGACGCGGCGCGCGCACGAGGAGCGACCTCCTGCGCCGCTACCGCGACGGCCTCTCTGCGGTGCGGCGTGGAGGCGCCGTCACTCGATGCACTCGGGCGCCGGTACCGGGCGCACCTCGCCTATCCGTTCGAGGCCATGGTCCTCACGCTGGCCGTGGGAGGCATGATGCAGGGGGCCGCGAACCGAGAGCTGATCCGGCGGACGGCCCAAGCCGTGGCCGACCACGGGTCGCTGGCGTCCGGGCCCGGGCGCGGGCAGAGCTGAGCGCGACTGCGGCGCGCCGGTCGCGAGTGGCGTTCGGCCTCGGGCGCGGGAGCTACGAGGTCTCGACCAGCCGCTTCAGGTTCTCCAGACTCTGACGGACGTTGCGCCGCAGCGGCCGCTGCACGAAGAGGTTCGCGGCCAGCCCGACCAGGGGCCCGCCCGCGGGGATCACTTCCATCTCCACCGTCGCGGACGCCCCTCCGTCCGCCGGTGAGAGGTCCCAGATCTCCCAGCCGGAGTTGCCGCCGGAGTACTCACCGCGCCAGTGGACGGCGCCGTCCGGCCGGTGGTCCCACTCGACCACCCGGCAGGTGGCGTGGAACGGCCGTGCTCCCGGCGGACTCATCGAGAACTCGACGATCGTCCCGGGTCCCCCGTCGCCCTCGACCTTCTCCGGGGCGCTCATGCCGACGAAGTACCGCGACCAGGCGTCCGGCGGGAGCGCCAGGCGGTCCACGTCCTCGACCGGCGCGTTGATGCGAATGGTGTCCTTGGCGCGCATGGAGACCTCCCTCGACTCCACGAGGAGCCGCTACATCCTCGTCGACTCCGACTCGACCAGATGCTTCAGGTTCGCCAGGCTCTGGTGGGCGCTGCGGTTCAAGATGCGTTCCACGAAGAGAAAGGCGAAGATCTTGCTGACGATCCCCGGGAACGGCTCGGCTTCCATCTCCGAGGAGAACTCGGTGCCTCCGTCCTTGGGCATGAAGTCCCACGTCTCCCAGCCCCGCGAGTCACCGGTGAACTGCGCGTGCCAGTGGACGCTGCCGTCGGGCTTGTGCTCGTAGTCTTTGACCTCATACGTCAGGTGGAAGCGCTTGCCCCCCATCTCCATGGGGAAGCCGAAGCGGGTCCCCGCGCCTCCGTCGCCCACGATCTCATCCGGGTCGCCCATCCCGACGACCCACTGCGGCCACGTGTCGGCTGCGACCGCCAGGGAGTCGACCATCTCGATGGGCGCATCGATGTGGATGCTGGCCTTGGCATGCATGAGGACCTCCTTCGCCGCAGGACGCACGGTCACGACTCTCAGGATGACCAGGCGCCACAGAACGACGCCTCGCCCGATGCAGGGTGAATCGGACAGCACGGAGTCACGCGGGGACTTCGCCCGCCTGCGTCACTCCGGCCGCGGCTGCGAGGAGCTCCCTCGCCTGGGCGAGGAAGAACTGCGCGCCCATGTCGGCGAACTCGGACTCGGCGTGCTCGAGCTGCCCGCGGTCACCCAGACGACGGCCCATCTCCAGCGCCGTGAGGGCGCCTTGGTAGCGGCAGCCGAGCTGCTCGGCGTGGCCGAGGCTCTTGCGCCAGCACGCCTCGGCCTTGCGCGGCTTGCCGCGGAGCCACTCGTACGTGCCCTGCACGCGCCAGCGCCGGGACCAGCGCGGTCTTGTCCACCTTCGTCTGCTTCAACGCGGCCCGGCAGGCTCGCTTCGCCTTCTTCAGAGTCTCGCGCCGCGCCTCTCCCCCGACCGCTCCGCCTCCATCAGAGCCGCCGCGGCCAGTCCATGATGACGCTGGTGGCGTTGCCGCCTGTGATGCCGTATCTGCGCTGGAGATCGCCCGGTGCTCGTCCAGCAGCGCCTGCGCCTCCTCCAGCCTGCCCTGCGCCAGGAGGCAGGCGGCCAGTCGTCCCGCGACCTTGCCGCCGATGCGGAAGTCCATCATGTCGAGCATGGCGTCGACGGTGCGTCGCATGCCCTCCTCTCCCGCGGAGATCTCCCCGGCCATGTAGAGCAGCTCGGCCTCCCAGGCCTGCCCCCAGACCTCGGTGAGGCGGTCGCCCGTCTCGATGCCGAGCGACGGCCATGTCGCGAGACGTCGCCAGAGCCTGCGGCCCACTCGCCCCTCTCGGCCGGGACGTACGTCGCCACCCCGAGCGCCGTGGCCCAATGCCGCGTCTCTCCCAGCCCGCGATAAGGTCCGCCGCTCGCCGCAGGATCTCAGGGCTGCGTCGAGGTCCCCGTCGATCCAGAAGCGAACATGCCGGTGACGAGGTCGGCCTGAGCGAGCTGCGTGGTCCAGGCGCCGCTGCTCCGCCAGCGCCCGGGCGCGACGGATGTAGACGCGGAAGAGCCACCGGGACGGCGCCGTGTGGAGCGAGCATCGCCATCCCCGATGCTCCCGAGGAGGCCGCCCAGCCAGCCCTGCGCTCTCGCCCTCGTTCAGGCAGAGCAAGAGCCGAGCAGCCAGACGTTGAGGTCGGCGAACATGTTGCCCACACGAGCGTCGTAGTACACGCGGCAGCGCTCCTCGGCGGCCCTGACAGCCTCAGGGGTCATCCGCTCGCGGCTGGAACCAGGGGAAGAGCCGGTGCCCGAGCTGTCGCAGGAGCTGGACGACGATCGCGCGGCGCAGCGCGCCAGAGCGAGGCGGGCAGCGGGCTGCCCAGCGTCGCGAGCGCCCGGCAGAAGTACTCCGTGGCCTGCGCCTGCTCTCCCCGGCGGTAGAGAGCCTCGCCCATCTTGCGTTCCAGTGCCGCCCGCTCCAGCGGGTCCCAGGTGTCGCCGAAGGCGCGGGTGTAGGCGTCGATCGCCTCCTGGTAGTGGGCCAGCGCCTCGGCGTCGGCGGCGATGCTCCCCGCCTGGTCGCCGGCCTTGAAGAGGTACTCCTGCGCCTTCTCCCAGTCCTCGGCCTTGCGAGTAGTGGTAGGCGAGCAGGCTGTACGACTCCTCCAGCCGGTCGGAGAAGAGCAGCCTCGACGGCGACGGCGACGCGCCGGTGCAGGTCCCGGCGGCGCTGCAGGAGGATGCTCTCGTAGGTCGCCTCCTGCACGAGGGCGTGCTTGAACATGTACTCGAGCTCGGGGTCGCGCGCCTTCTCGAGCACCAGCTCGCGCGCCTGCAGGCCGGCGAGACTCGCGGTCGAGGTCGCGCTCCGCCTCGGAGATCGACTCCAGAAGGCGGTAGAAGAAGGTGCGCCCGATGACCGAGGCCAGGCGCAGCACCTGCTTGAGGTCGTCGTCGAGGCGGTCGACGCGGGCCATGATCACGCCGAGGAGGGTGTCCGGGATCGCGATGCTGCCGGCGTTCGGCGTGACTCTGTAGGCGCCGGTCGCCTCGACCCTCTCGAGACCGCCGAGGTCGATGAGGCTGCGCACGATCTCCTCGACGAAGAAGGGGTTGCCCTGAGCCTTGGCGAGGATGGCGTCGCGGAGCGACGCGGGGAGGTCGTCGATCCTGGTCAGCGTGCCGCACCAGCGTCGTGCTCTCGGCGGCCGAGAGCGCCTGCAGCGTGACGTGCGCGCCGCGTCCGCATAGTCCGTGCGCGCCAGTTCCTGCAGCCGGGCGAGAGGGCTGTCGGGCTCGGGCCGGGAGACGCAGCAGAAGAGGATCGGCACCTCGTCGCATGAGCGGCAGAAGGTGTTCGAGCAGGGCCGCCGAGGAGGCGTCCATCCAGTGCACGTCCTCGAAGGCCAGGACCAGCGGCCGCTCCTCGGCGAGGCGCGCGAAGTAGAGCCGCGAGGCGCGGTAGAGCTGGTGGCCCATGGCCTCGCCGTCCAGGTGCCGCGACCTGCTCGGCGAGCTCCTCCGGCACGGGCAGGCTGAGCAGGGTGGCCAGATAGGGCAGGACCTCCGGCGTCTGCTCGCCGAACAGCTCGGTCACGCGCGCGGTGAGCTTGGCCGCGCGCTCGGCCTCGGCGTCGTCGCTGGCGATGCCGGCGTCCTGCTGCACGATCTCGAGGAACGGCCAGTAGCTGATCGAGCGGCCGAAGGAGAGGGTGCGGCCCTCGAGCCAGGCGCAGCCCTCGCGGGCGGCGAGGGCGCGGAGCTCCTCGACCAGGCGCGTCTTGCCGATGCCGGCCTCGCCGGTGATGAGGAGCAGACCGCCGGAGCCGTCCTGCAGCCGGGCGAGGGCGCCGGCGGCCGCCTCGAGCTCGCGCTCGCGGCCGACCATCGGCGTCGCCGTCGGCAGGGACGTGCGCACCGCCGGCGTCTCGAGCGGGCCTTGGCCAGCCACGCCTTACGCGGCCGGACTTGCCCTTCAGCGCGAGCGGCGCGAGCTCCTCGTAGACGAAGGCGCCGGAGGCCAGGTGGTGGGTGAGCTCGCCGACGGCGACGCCCATCGGCGGGGCGGCGCCCTGGAGGCGCGCGGCGGTGTTCACGGCGTCGCCGGTGAGAAAGCCCTCGCCGGAGCCGGGGGCGACGTCCAGGCGCACCACGGCGAGGCCGGTGTTGACGCCGACGCGGGCCTGGAGCGGGCTTGCCGTCGGGGCGCGTGAGGCCGTCGAAGGCGGCAAGGATGACGCAGGCCGGCGCGCACGGCCCGCTCCGGGTCGTCCTCGTGCACGACGGGCACCCCGAAGACTCCGACCACGGCGTCGCCGATGAACTTCTCCACGACGCCGCCGTGCGCCTCGATCGACGCTTGGTGGCCCGGGCGAAGTACTCGCGCAGGAGGGCGTCGACCTCTTCGGGGTCGGCGGCCTCGGTCATGCTCGTGAAGCCGACCAGGTCGCAGAAGAGGGTCGTGACGGTCTTGCGCTCCTCCGAGATAGTGGAGATGCAGTGAGCGCTGCGGCGCAGTGTCCACAGAAGTTGAACCCGTCCGGGTTTTCGACACCGCAGGACGGACAGGTCATGACGGATCGGCCCGCAGGCCCGAGGAGCTCCCTCGCCTGGGCGAGGAAGAACTGCGCGCCCATGTCGGCGAACTCGGCCTCGGCGTGCTCGAGCTGCTCGCGATCGCCCAGGCGCCGGCCCATCTCCAGCGCTGTCAGAGCGCCCTCGTAGCGGCAGCCGATGCGTTCGGCGTGGCTCGAGGCTCTTGCGCCAGCACTCCTCGGCCTTGCGCGGCCTGCCGCGCAGCCACTCGCAGGTGCCCTGCAGGCGCCACGCGGGGACCAGCGCGGTCTTGTCGAGCCTGGTCTGCTTGAGCGCGGCCCGGCAGGCCCGTTTCGCCTCCTTGAGCGCCGCCGCCCTCGCGGCTCCCTCCGACCGCTCCGCGGTCATCAGAGCAGCGCCGGCCGTCCCCAGTATCACGCCGCTGGCGTTGCCGCCTCTGATCCAGTACTTGCGGAGCAGCGCTCGGTGCTCGTCCAGCAAGCGTCTCCGCTTCCTCGAGCTTGCCCTGTGCGAGATAGCAGGCGGCCAGCCGTCCGGCGACCTTTGCCCCGACGCGGAAGTCCAGCATGGCGAGCATGGCGTCCACGGTACGGCGCATGCCGTCCTCTCCGGCCGCGAGATCTCCCGGTCAGGTAGAGAAGCTCCGCCTCCCAGGCCTGCCACCAGACTTCGGTGAGCCGGTCGCCGGTCTCCACGCCGAGGCGCGCACCCTGGCGCGACGTCGCGAGACAGTGGGCCAACTCACCCCTCTCGGCCGGCACGTACGTCGCCACACCCATCGCGGTGGCCCAGCGACGCGTGTCGCCGAGATCGCTGTACAGGTCGGCCGACTGCTCGCACGAGCGCAGGGCGGTGTCGAGATCGCCCTCGATCCAGTAGGCCCACATGCCGGTGAAGAAGGCGACGTTGGCCAGCTGGAATTCGAAGCCGCCTTCTTCCGCAAGTTCACGAGCGCGCCGGCTGTACCTGCGGAAGAGCCGACGAGACGGCAGCGAGGATGACATCATCGTCACTCCGGCTGCTCCTCGCGCATTCCGCCCAGGCGAGCCCCGCGCTCTCGCCTTCATTCAGGAGGAGCAGGAGTGCGAGCAGCGACACGTTCGCGTCGGCGTACATGGTGATCCACCCGAACGTGTAGTACACGCGGCAGCGCTCCTCGACGGCGCGGCCGGCCTCCGGCGCCAGCTGCCGGCGCGTGGGCCATGGCAGAGCCGATGCCCAAGCTGTCGCACGAGCTGCCGGACGATTGCACGGCGCTTGCCGCCGGCCGACCCGGGCATGGGACTGCCCAGCGTCGCGAGCGCCTTGAGCAGGTACTCCAAGGCCCGCTGGTGCTCTCCGCGCCGGTAGAGAGCTTCGCCCATCTTGCGCTCGAGCGACGCGCGCTCGACAGGGTCCCAGGAGTCGCCGAAGGCGCGGGCGTAGGCATCCAGCGCATCCTGGTAGTGGGCCAGCGCCTCGGCGTCGGCGGCTATGCTGCCGGCCTGGTCGCCGGCCTTGAGCAGGTACTCCTGCGCCTTCTCCCAGTCCTCGGCCTTGGAGTAGTGGTAGGCGAGCAGGCTGTACGACTCCTCGAGCTGTCGGAGAACAGGGCCTCGATGGCGTCGGCCACCCGCCGGTGCAGGTCCCGGCGGCGCTGCAGGAGGATGCTCCCGTAGGTCGCCTCCTGCACGAGGGCGTGCTTGAACATGTACTCGAGCTCGGGGTCGCGCGCCTTCTCGAGCACGAGCTCCGCTGCCTGCAGGCCGGCGAGGCTGGCGTCGAGGTCGCGGTCCGCCTCCGAGATCGGCTTCCAGAAGGCGGAAGAAGAAGGTGCGCCCGATGACGGCCGCCAGGCGCAGCACCTGCTTGAGGTCGTCGTCGAGGCGGTCGACGCGCGCCATGATCACGCCGAGGAGGGTGTCCGGGATGGCGATGCGGCCCGCCTCGGTCGGTGACGCGGTAGGCGCCCGTCGCCTCGACGCTCTCGAGCCCGCCCAGGTCGATGAGGCTGCGCACGATCTCCTCGACGAAGAAGGGGTTGCCCTGGGCCTTGGCGAGGATGGCGTCGCGGAGCGGCGCGGGGAGCTCGTCGATCCCGGTCAGCTCCCGCACCAGCGTCGTGCTCTCGGCCGGCGAGAGGGCCTGGAGCGTGATGTGACGGGCGCGCGTCGGCATAGGCCGTCCTCGCCAGCTCCTGCACTCGGGCGAGTGGGCTGTCGGGCTCCGGCCGGGAGACGCAGCAGAAGAGGATCGGGACCTCGTCGGATGAGCGGCAGCAGGTGTTCGAGCAGCTCGGCCGATGAGGCGTCCATCCAGTGCACGTCCTCGAAGGCCACGACCAGCGGTCGCTCCTCGGCGAGGCGCGCGAAGTAGAGACGCGAGGCGCGGTAGAGCTGGCGTCCCATGGCCTCGCCGTCGAGGTGCTGGACCTTCTCGGCGAGCGCCTCCGGCACGGGCAGGCTGAGCAGGGTGGCGAGATAGGGCAGGACCTCCGGCGTCTGCTCGCCGAACAGCTCGGTCACGCGCGCAGTCGAGCTTGGCGGCGCGCTCGGCCTCGCCGTCGTCGGCCGTGATGCCGGCGTCCTGCTGCACGATCTCGAGGAACGGCCAGTAGCTGATCGAGCGCCCGAAGGAGAGCGTGCGGCCCTCGAGCCAGGCGCAGCCCTCGCGGGCGGCGAGGGCGCGGAGTTCCTCGACCAGGCGCGTCTTGCCGATGCCGGCCTCGCCGGTGATGAGGAGGAGGCCGCCGGAGCCGTCCTGGAGCCGGGCGAGTGCGCCGGCGGCCGCTTCGAGCTCGCGCTCGCGGCCGACCATGGGCGCTGCCGCAGACAGCGACCTGCGCGCCCAGACTCCGAGCGCGCGAGCCTTGGCCAGCCACGCCTTCACGCGCCCGGCCTTGCCCTTGAGTGCGAGCGGCGTGAGCTCCTCGTAGTCGAAGGCTCCGCAGGCCAGGTGGTGCGTCAGCTCGCCGACGACGACGCCCATCGGCGGGGCGGCGCCCTGGAGGCGGGCGGCGGTGTTCACGGCGTCGCCGGTGAGGAAGCCCTCGCCGGAGCCGGGGGCGACGTCGAGGCGCACCACGGCGAGGCCGGTGTTGACGCCGACGCGGGCCTGGAGGGGCGCGCCGTCGGGGCGGGTGAGACCGTCGAGAGCGTCGAGGATGCGCAGGCCCGGCCGCACGGCGCGCTCCGCGTCGTCCTCGCGCACGACGGGCACGCCGAAGACCCCGACCACGGCGTCGCCGATGAACTTCTCCACGACGCCGCCGTGCGCCTCGATGACGCGGCGGACCCGGGCCGAAGTACTCGCGCAGCAGGGCGTCGACCTCCTCGGGGTCGGCGGCCTCGCTCATCGCCGTGAAGCCGACGAGGTCGCAGAAGAGGGTGGTGACGGTCTTGCGCTCCTCCGAGGGCGAGCGCGGCGCGGCCAGCGCGGTCGCGCACTTCGGGCAGAAGGCGAAGTCGTCGTCGGCTTCGAAGCCGCAACCGGGGCAGGCGCTCATCGGCCCCGCCCCGCGAGCCCCCTGACTTCCGGCATCGACCAGCGCATCCGGCCCTCCCCAACCGCTGTCGCGATTCTACTGCGCCGACACGACGGAGCGCTGCTTCCAGGGAGAGCCTGATCCGGTCCGGACAACGCGCGGAGCGTGGCCACTCGACGCCGGACGAGTGTATCCTCTCGCTGCACAGGTTCATCTGCGCCGGGCGGCGCCAGCGTGAATGGGGGGACTCGATGAGCGCGGAACGGACTTCTCTCACCCAGGTCGAGCAGGTGCTCACACAGACCGACATCCCGCTGTTCAAGGCACTGTCCAAGCGCCACCTGCGACGCGTGGCCCGCACCGCGGAGCTCGTGCAACACGTGGGGACGGTGGAGTTCGTGCGCGCGGGCACTCCCGGAGATGCGTTCTACGTCATCGTCGACGGCGCGGCCGAGTACCGCGCCCTGGACGGTGAAACCGGGACGCTCCTGCCAGGCGACTACTTCGGCGAGCTGGCGCTCATCGACGGCGCCCCGCGCGCCGCGACGGTGACCTCGATCGGTGAGCTCACCACGGTGCGCATCGGGCGCAGCGCCTTTCGGAAGCTGCTCCGGGAGGAGCCGGCCATCGCCGTCGGCCTGCTGCCCGGCCTGGTCGCGATCGTGCGTCAGCTCCAGGCGTCGGCCGCACGCGCGACTGACCAGGCCCGGCTCCACACGACGACGCGGCGCGCGGGTCGCTCCATGCACAGGGGGCTACCTGCGGCTGATCCTGCTCCCCACCGCTCCGACCACGCCGAGGACGACGATCACCATGAGCACCCAGCCGAGCGCGGCCCAGCCGCCGCCGACGCTGATGAGCAAACACGGCGGCGACGAACAGCGCCACGCCGATGCCGACGGCGCCGATGAAGCGTTGCGTTGCGGCTCAGCCATGGTGCGAGTCTATCGCGACACGGGTCCGAGGCGCGCTCGCCGGGACGGCTCGCCCGCGCGCGGCCTCCAGCTGCCGGAGCGGTCGGGATGCCTGCGTTGCCGAGCCGGGTGACCTTCAGCGCCGCGGACCAGGCGGCCATGTCGAAGCACTCGCGGAGCGGCAGCCCGCGGCCAGGGCCCAGGCGTAGGCGCCGTGGAAGGTGTCGCCGGCGCCGTTGGAATCCACGCCGGCGACGGGCACGGCCTCCCACCGCTCCAGGCACCCGGGCCCCCTGCCCGTGGTGAAGACCCCGCCGCGCGACCCCTGGGTCACGCCGAACACGGCGCGGCACGAGTCGCCCCACAACTCGACGCCGCGCGTTCCGCGGGTGGCCCGTCGCCTTCATCACGTACTTCTCGGGCGCGATGACGTGATCGGCACGGCCCAGCAGGCTCGCCGTCCACGGCCGCCCGGAGCCGGTGTCGACGACACTGGTGATGCCCCGCCCCTCGCAGTCATCCAGCGCCGCCGCGGCGAGGACTCCGTCGGTCGTGTCCAGGAGCGCGACGTCGACGCCCTCGAGGAACTCCGGCAGCCGCGCGACCATCCGCGCGTCGGCCATGGGCTGCGGCAGCCAGATGATCGTGCGCGTCGCGTGGTCGCGCGCGACGATGACGGCCGAGTGCTGCGAGGTCTGGTCGTAGGCCACCCACGTGCACTCGATGCCCTCGGCCTCGACGTGGTCCCTGAGGACCTGGGCGTGCACGCCCGTGCCGCACGCCGCCAGGAGCCGGGTCTCGCCCCCGAGTCGCGACGCGGCGATCGCGCCCCGGCCGGCGGACCCCCCGCCACCGTCTGGTACTCGGGCGCGGGGTGCACCGAGTCCGGCCGCCGGGTGGGCGTCGAGGACGTAGAGATAGTCGAGCGTCGCCATCCCGATCACGGCGACGACGGGCGCGCGGTCCGGTCCTGCTCAGCGGCCACTCGGCTCATCCTGTGCACTCATCGCGCTCGCCCTCCCAAGGGTCGGTCTCCTCGGCCATCGCGTGGGCGCTCAGGATATCGGTATCGAGCCCGTGCTGCAGGACGGGCGGCGGCTGTACAATCCACGCGCCGGCCAACAGGGAGCAGAGATGAACGCACAGCAGCTGAAGGTCCGCCTGGGCGATGCCGTGGTGGAAGGGGACGCGGCCGCGCCTGCCGCGCGCGTGCTCGCCGAGGCGCCGGTCGGCTACCTCGGCATGGCCGGGGAGGGCTGGCCCTACGTGGTGCCGATCTCGTTCGCCCCCGACGGCGACACGCTGTTCTTCCACGGTGGCGGCAGCCTGAAGGCCTCGCTTCTCGAGGCCGATGGGCGTGTGTGCCTGGCGGTCACGACGCTGCCCGGGTTCCTGGCGGCCGGCGACCCGTGCAGCGAGAACTTCAGTACGAGTCGGTCCTCGCGTTCGGCGAGGTGGAGCTGGTCGACGATCCCGGCGAGCGCGACCGGGCGCTGCGCCTGATCGTCGCGAAGTACGACGCGGCGCTCGCGGCCGCCGAGTTCAAGCCCGACATCCTGAAGGCCACGAGCGTGTGGGCGCTGCGCGTGCGGGCGCTCACGTACAAGCGGAACCCGGCCGCCTGAGGCGGCGCCTCGGCCGGCGTCCGGGATCGATCCGCACCTGACGCACAAGGAGCCGGCATGCCCGACCAGTTCCTCCCGCCGCTCTCGCAGACCGCCGCGGCCCTCGTCGGCGAGGAGCCTCTGCTGTGGGAGTTCCGTCTCTTCGCGCAGGTCCTGGCCGACGAGATCGGGTACCTGAGGAGCTCCACGCCGGTCGCGGCCGTCCACCGGGAGCCGGGATTCCAGCAGGGCACCGCCTGGATCGCCGGGCAGCTCCGCGTGCTGGACGACATCTCCAGAGGCGTCACCGACTACCTGAACGCCGACCACACCGACGCCTGGGGACCGCCCGGCCAGGCGGGCGACGCGCAGGCCGTCGTCCGCGTCGCCCGGCAGGTCGCGGCCTACTACCGGCAGACGCTGGAGTGGGCGGCCGGGATGCGCCGGGCGGAGCTGCACCCCCTGCTGGTCCCGGTCGCACAAGAGGCGTCGCAGTTCGTCCGGCCGCTGCTGGGCCCGCTGGAGGAGCTCGGGCCGGACATCGCAAGGCAGTGCGACGCCATCCTGGCCCTGCCGCCCGGTTCCACGGGCAGCCTGGAGATCAGCGTCGTCTTCGACGGCTTCGACAGGACGCGCTACACGGAGGCGTGCGATCAGGCGGCGAAAGCGTTCAGAAGAGGCCGGCGCTAGCACGCCGCGCGAGGCGCCGGCCGCGGCGTGGCCGCCGGCGCCGAGGGACCCAGATCACAGCGCGCTCACAGGCCGCAGCTGTAGGCTCCCCCCGTGAGCAGTCGCAGTCACACGCTGCCGTGGGTCGCCGGCTTCGCCGTCTCGGCGGCGCTGGCGCTGACGCTGGTCTCGGCCGGCGCCGGCCACGCGCGCACCGCGCAGCCGGGCGTCGCCGGCGCGCTCGTGCGAGGTGCGGTGACCGCCTCCGCGGAGGCCACCGCGAGCCCGACGCTCGCCACAGCCGTGCTCGGCGACGCGACGGTCCGCAAGGGACGCAGCGTGAACCTCCGGTACCGCTGCGACGACGCGGCCGGCGGCACCCTCACCGCCGACCTCATCGTGACGGACGCGGCCGGCAAGGTGGTCCGCACCCTCGTCCACGGGCGCTCCGTCCCGGCCGGCGATCGAGCAGACGTGGCACGGCACGATCACGCTGGCGGCCGGCCGCTACACGGTCACCGCCCGCGCGAGGGACGCGACCGGCCGCCGCGAGTCCGCGGCCGTGCCGGCCTCCCTGGTCGTGCTCAAGGCTCTCCCGCCGGCCGTGCCGACGGCGGGTGCCCGGCGCGCCGCCTTCGCCTGGGCGGCCGGGCGCGCCGGGCGCGTCGCCGTCGCCGTCGTCGACAGCCGCGGACGGCTGTACGGGTACCACGTCCGACGACGGCTTCGTGAGCGCCAGCGTCGTCAAGGCCATGCTGCTGGTGGCCTACCTCCGCGGCCACGACACCGTCAGCCCATACATGCGGGGCGTGCTGCAGCGCATGATCGAGAACTCGGACAACGACGCGGCGGACGTCGTCTACGGCATCGTCGGGCGCGGCGGGCTCGAGCGTCTCGCGGACCTCACCGGGATGACGGGCTTTCGTACGACCGGCGCGTGGATCACCACGCGTATCACCGCCGCCGACATGGCCTTCTTCTTCCGCGACATGCACCGGTGGCTGCCCCGCCGCCACCGCAGCTACGCCGACGAGCTGCTCAGCCACGTGACGCCGTACCAGTGCTGGGGCATCCCCGCGATCGCCCGGCCGCTCGGCTACCGCGTGTACTTCAAGCCCGGGTGGCTGGGCGCGTGGGTGCTGGCAACCAGGCCGCGCGCCTCGAGCGCGGCAGCGTGCGCCTCGGTCTGGCGGTGCTCACCGACGACAACCCCGCCGAGGACTACGGCAAAGACACCGTCGCCGGCGTGACGGCGCGTCTGCTGCGCAGGTAGCCCGCCGGGAGCGCGCGCGCGGCCCCCGGCGCCGCGCCGGCTCGCGGCCGGCTCAGGCCTCGTCCTCCGGGTCGTCCACCTCGAACCCCGCCTCTCCGGGCCGCGGCACGAACACCGCCGCCGGCGACACCTTGCGGTGGTACCTGTGGACGTAGAGGCCGTAGGCGGCCCCGCCCACCGGCAGCGGGAGCCAGTACGAGAACAGCCGGTACGCGAGCGTGGCGCCCAGGGCGGCGGCGGGGTCCAGCCCGGCGAAGCGGAGAAAGCCGACGAGGCCGACCTCGACGAAGCCGAGCCCGCCCGGAGTGATCGGGCATGACGATCGAGGATCTGGGACACGGCGTAGGCGAGCAGCACGAGGAAGAGGTTGGGCCGTGCGCCCGTGGCGTACACGGCCATGACGAGCGCGAGCGAAGTCGAAGCCGCGCTGGCCGGCGGCGGCCAGCGCGGCGCGGTGCCAGTGGCCGCCCAGCACGCGCCGCACGATGTCGCGCTCCGCCAGCAGCCGGTCGGCGATGTCGGGGTGCTTCGAGGGGCGCCGAAGCACGACCCCCTTGACCCGGTCCAGGCCGCGCCCGAGCCAGTGCAGGGGGTGGTCCAGCGTGAGGATCAGGACGGCGGCGGCCACGCCGACGGCGCACAGACCGAGGCCGTAGAGGCCCACCCGGCGCAGCGTGCCCTCCACCTGGATGACCCCGACGAGCGCGGGGAGCGCGAAGAGCGGCAGCACCAGGCTCGCGAGGCCGCTGATGAAGCTCACGGCCGCGATGCTGCTGCCGGCCCGGCCCGCGGGCACGCCCGCCATGGTGAGCATCTGGTACTGCAGAGCGGCCGTGCCGGCGGACCCTCCCGGGACGATGCGCCCGAAGGAACTGCTGGCCATCTGGGAGGTCGCGATCAGGTACCAGTCGTGTACGTGCAGCACCACCCGGTACAGCCACCACACGCAGAACAGGCTGGCGGCGATGGCCCCGGCCATGCCCACGAACCACCAGGGCGCCATGTCGCCGAGGTCGGGGAGCGCGGAGAAGACGTCCCACAGGGTCGGCCAGACGACGTAGAGACCGACGGCGGCCAGCGCGAGAAAGATGAGATGACGCAGCAGGCGCCGCTTGGTGGGAGGCTTGCTCACGGGTCCGACATACCCTTTCGCCGGCCAGGACCTCCCCTCATTCCGCGGCCGGACGCGAAGCGGACTCGGCCGCGGCCCGGCGCCGCGGCGGGCTCGGGCCGGGTCGCCCGCGGCCGCGGGCGCCGCGGGGGAGGTCCGCGGCGGGGGCGGCGCGGTCACGTCACTGTCGCCGCGGGGGCAGCCGCGCCACCGTCCGACGGCTCACGCGGAGGCGGCGCCGCCTCGTGGCGGTCACTTCAGGGTGAACGACTGCACGGCCGTCGTCGAACCTGCCCTTCAGCTCGTCCCAGCGCTCGGTGGCCGACTGGGTGGTGACCTGGTATTCGTACTTGTCCCTTGAACAGGAACGCAGGACGCCGCCGTGAGGTTCTTGCCGGCGTCGTCGAACGTGTATTCCACGGCGAAGCCGGGGACGCCGCTGACCTCGAACGGGACTGAGCGGCTGTCACCACCTCAGATTCGGTCAGCGAGGCCAGCAGGCCGTCGATCATGCCCTGTACCTCGGCCTCGATCTCGGGCACCTCGGACGCCTTGACGGACCTCGCCAGCTCGTACACGGTCACCATGATGGTGTCCACGTAGGAGTCCGAGGCCTGCGGTGCCGTTCTCGTCCACGAAGATGGCCTCGGCGACCGCACTCCCGGTGGAGGGGCCGCCCTCCTTGACCTTGCCCTCCGTGAACATGGCGTCGCGCGTGATGGAGTAGCCGTACTCGGCGTCGGTGTACGTGACCGGGCCCGTCGGCTAGGGACTGCCGCCGATGCTCACGCTGCCCCCGCAGGCCGCGAGCGACAGCGCCAGGGCCACGACCGCCAGCGCGGCAGGACGTGCGAGACCTGGGCAAGAGCGCCTCCTCCGTCGTCGAACCGAGCCAGACCCGGCCGGATGCCCGCGAGCGATGGGAGGACCTGCGGCGAGGTGTCACGGGCGGACGGCGGCGGGAGGCCTCGTCACCCGCTCGTGCCGGTCCGGCCGTCAGGCCTGCCCGCTGTCAGCTCGGCGAGGCGCTTCTCGACCTCGGCGTCCTCGGCGAGGTCGTCCAGGCTCTCGAACTGCGCGTCCAGCGACGAGGCGGCCAGCTCGGCCTGGCCCGCGGCCTTGGCCTCCTCGCGGCGCACCTTGTCCTCGAAGCGCGAGATCTCGCTGGTCGGGTCGTTGATGTCGATGCCCTTGAGCGCGTCGTGCACCTGCTGCTGAGCGTCGGCCATCTTCGCCCGCGCCACGAGCTCGTCCCGCTTGATCTTGAGCTCCTCGAGCTTCTCGTTCATCGTGGTGAGGCCGGCCTTGAGCTTGTCGACCACGCCCGACTGCTGCGCGATCGATTCTCCCAGACGACTTGGACTGGCCCTCGAAGTCGATCTGGCGCTTGAGGGCGACCCGCGCCAGGTTCTCGAACTTGTCGGCGCCGGCCGTATCGGTGGGGCGAAGCTCGCGTCGCCTTGGCCGCGGCGGCCGCGGCCTTGCCGCCCCACTCCACGGCGGCCTCGTCGGCCTCCTTCTTGTCGCCCTCCATCATGCGAAGGTTGCCGATGCTCTGCGCCACCGCGTCCTCGGCCTCGGAGATGCTGCCGGTGTAGTCGCGGATCATCTGGTCGAGCATCTTCTCGGGGTCCTCCGCCGAGTCGATGAGCGCGTTGATGTTGGCGCGTGCGAGCTGCGTGATGCGGCCGAGAATGGACTGCTGAGCCATGTGTGAGCCTCCCCTGATGCGTGTTTTCGTGTGTGCCGTGCCCGTGCTCGTGGACGTGTGCGCCTTCGGGCGGAGGCGCCGGTCACCTAGAAGCGCCCGCCGCCGCCGCGGCGCATGCGCGTGCCGCCGCCGCCGAAGCCCGGCGGCCCGACCCCGCCGCCGCGCCGGCCGCCGCCGCCACTGCCGCCGCCGCGCCGGCCGCCTCCTCCGCTGACCGCCGCCGGGCATGTCGCCGAAGCCTCCACCGCCCATGGTGTTGGCGAGGATGCCGCCGATCACCATGCCGGCGACCATGCCGCCTCCCGAGCTCGCAGCAGTCGCCCTGCCGGACTGCTCGGCGCGCCGCCGCGAACGCCTCATCCGCCAGCTCCCCGGCGCGGGCCGCGTGCTGGGCTGCGGCCTCGGGGTCGGTGGCCGCGAGCTGCTCGGCCCGCTGCAGCTCGCGCCGCGCCTCGGCCAGGGTGGTGCGCGGCCCGGCGTCGACGCCGCCGCGGTGCGTGCGGATGAAGTCGTCGGCGGAGGCCAGCGAGGAGCGCGCGGCACCGGAGGTGCGGTCGTAGGACTCGGCCGCCTTGGCGCGCCGCGCGGCCTGGTCGCGCACGTACTGCAGCGCCTGCTCGAGTGCGTCGTCGGCGTCCTTGAGGCGGCGCAGGGCGCCGAGCGGGTCGCGGCCGCCGGCCGGGCCCGCCGCGTCGGCGGAGGCGGCCACGGCGGCCTCGGCCGTGTCGACGAGCAGCTGCAGCTGGGGGCCGCCGCTGGTGCGCGCCTCGGCGATGTCGCGGCGCGTCTCGGCGATGGCCGCGTCGATCAGCGTCTGCGCCTGCGTGAGCTCGCTGCGCAGGCGCTCGACCGAGTCGAGGAGCTGCCGCGCCTGGCCGACGGCGGCCTCGGCGGCGGCCGCGTCGACGGCGGCCTCGCCGTTGCGGCCCGCCGTGAGGTCCTCGCGGCCGGCGGCGATCTGCTGCCGTGCGAACTCGAGGCGCGCGGCGGCGTCGGCCGGCGCCGCGGCGACCGGCGCCACCGCCGCGGCGGCGTACACGCCGGAGAGCTCGGCGAGCACGCCCTCGACCTGCGGCCGGCGCGCCTCCAGCTCGCCGGCCTGCGCCTCGAGACGCTCGAGGACGGCGGGGGCGTTGCGCTCGAGGTCGCGCAGCTTGTCGAAGCGGTCGGCCTCGGCGTCGAGCCCGGCGTTGGCGGCGCCCGTGTGCGCGAGGACCTGCGTGAGCAGCTCGCGCTGGGCGGCCTCGTCCTGGGTCTCCTCGAGCTGCTTGCGCAGCTTGAAGGCGGCGTCGAGCTCGGCCTGGGCCTTCTCGAGGGCGGTCTTGAAGGGCGCCGCCTGCTCGTCGCCGAACTGCGCCGCGGCGAAGCCCAGCTCCTCCGTGCTGGTCTTGACGGCGTCGTCGGTCTCGACGAGGGCGGCGTTGGCCTGGCGGCGGAGCTCGTCGAGGGGGACGGGAGGGGCCTGACCCGGGGCCGCCGCGCCGCCGCGACGCGACGGCGGCGGAGCAGAAGGACGATCACGACCGCGATGACCGCGCCGACGAGGAGGCCCACGACGATGGCACTGGTGCTGCTCCCGCCGGAAGAGCCGCTCGGCGCCCTCGGTGCCCGAGGCGCCGTGCAGTGCGTCACCGATGCCGGTGGCCGCCGCGACCGCGGCGCCGGCCCAGTCGTCGTTCTGCAGGGCCGGCTCCACCTGATCGGTCATCACGGCGTCCATCTGCGCCTGGTCGAGGGGGAACTGCTGGTCGACCGAGTACGCGTAGGCGCGGTCGTCGACGGCCACGGCCAGCAGCACATCGTTGAGGCCGAGGT
This sequence comes from uncultured Thermoleophilia bacterium, assembly GCA_963808735.1. Lineage (GTDB taxonomy): Bacteria > Actinomycetota > Thermoleophilia > UBA2241 > UBA2241 > CAIXSE01. The sequence continues at coordinate 55,236 of CAWEHE010000012.1, forward strand.
CGCTCTCGACGGCCGTCTGGTCGGCCCACTCCTGGGCGCCCATCCCCGAGAACGTGTCCACGTAGGTCACCCACAACTGCACGTGCTCGCCGTCCTGCAGCTGGCCGATCGCCTGTTCGACGCCGGTCCGGCCGTCGCCGAGCACCGCGGCGCGGTCCTCGATCTGGGTGGCCAGGCGGAACGGCTGCTCCGCGACGGCGAGCGCCGGGAACGCGAGTGCAGCGAGCAGGAGCACGAGGAGGAAGACGGACCAGACCAGCGTGGACCGGCACTGCGAGCGCGACCCGGGCATGACGTCCCCTCCTCGAGCACGAGCGTGTGCAGAAGCTGCGCGTCGCGGCGGGCGCCGCGCTGCGCGCAACATACCCGCGATGCGGCCATTCGATGCCGGGACAGGAGGCCGGCGGGCGGCGCCGCCGCCCGGGCCCCGGACCGGGCTGCTTCGCTCGTGTCACGGTCCGCTCGGCGCCGCATCGTCGTGGGCGCTTGGCTTGTCTAGAACCGCCCGCCGCCGCCGAGGCGCATGCGCGTGGCGCCGCCGCCGAACCCCGGCGGCCCGAATCGGCCGCCGCTCATACCGCCGATGAGGACCTGTGCGAGGATGCCTCCGATGACCATGGCGGCCACCACCCCGCCGCCCCCGGAGAGGCCGCCGGGGGACTGCTGGACCACCCCCGACTGTTCCTGCGCCGCCGCGAACGCCTCCTCCGCCAGCTCCCCGGCGCGGGCCGCGTGCTGGGCTGCGGCCTCGGGGTCGGTGGCCGCGAGCTGCTCGGCCCGCTGCAGCTCGCGCCGCGCCTCGGCCAGGGTGGTGCGCGGCCCGGCGTCGACGCCGCCGCGGTGCGTGCGGATGAAGTCGTCGGCGGAGGCCAGCGAGGAGCGCGCGGCGCCGGAGGTGCGGTCGTAGGACTCGGCCGCCTTGGCGCGCCGCGCGGCCTGGTCGCGCACGTACTGCAGCGCCTGCTCGAGTGCGTCGTCGGCGTCCTTGAGGCGGCGCAGGGCGCCGAGCGGGTCGCGGCCGCCGGCCGGGCCCGCCGCGTCGGCGGAGGCGGCCACGGCGGCCTCGGCCGTGTCGACGAGCAGCTGCAGCTGGGGGCCGCCGCTGGTGCGCGCCTCGGCGATGTCGCGGCGCGTCTCGGCGATGGCCTCGTCGATCAGCGTCTGCGCCTGCGTGAGGTCGCCGCGCAGGCGCTCGACCGAGTCGAGGAGCTGCTGCGCCTGGCCGACGGCGGCCTCGGCGGCCAGCGCGTCGACGGCGGCCTCGCCCTGGCGGCCCGCCGCGAGGTCCTCGCGGCCGGCGGCGATCTGCTGCCGCGCGAACTCGAGGCGCGCGGCGGCGTCGGCCGGCGCCGCGGCGACCGGCGCCACCGCCGCGGCGGCGTACACGCCGGAGAGCTCGGCGAGCAGCGCCCTCGACCTGCGGCCGGCGCGCCTCCAGCTCGCCGGCCTGCGCCTCGAGGCGCTCGAGGACGGCGGGGGCGTTGCGCTCGAGGTCGCGCAGCTTGTCGAAGCGGTCGGCCTCGGCGTCGAGCCCGGCGTTGGCGGCGCCCGTGTGCGCGAGGACCTGCGTGAGCAGCTCGCGCTGGGCGGCCTCGTCCTGGGTCTCCTCGAGCTGCTTGCGCAGCTTGAAGGCCGCGTCGAGCTCGGCCTGGGCCTTCTCGAGCGCCGCCTTGAAGGGCGCCGCCTGCTCGTCGCCGAACTGCGCCGCCGCGAAGCCCAGCTCCTCCGTGCTGGTCTTGACGGCGTCGTCGGTCTCGACGAGGGCGGCGTTGGCCTGGCGGCGGAGCTCGTCGAGGGGGACGGGCGGGGCCGTGGCGCGGCGGCGGCGCTGCGACGCGAGCGCCTCGTGACCGCCACGACGACGGCGACGACGCCGGCCATGATGACCACCATCACGACGATGGTGACCACCCAGATCGCCGTCGTCAGCGCGTCGAAGGTGCGGGAGATGGAGTCGACGGCGTCCGGGATGCTGGGTGAACTCCGTGGGCGGCGTGCTCGTGAGCTCCTGGATCATGCCGGTGGCGGCACCCACGGCCGCGGCGGCCCACTCGTCCTGCTGCAGGGCGGGCTCCACCTTCTGGATCATGACGTCGTCCATCTGCGCCTGCGTGAGGGGGAAGTCCTGGTCGACCGAGTAGGCGTAGGCGCGGTCCTCCACCGCCACGGCGAGGAGCACGTCGTTCAGGCCGAGGTCGCTCCTGATCGCCGTCTTGTCCGCCCAGTCCTGGGCGTCCATGCCCGAGAACGTGTCGACGTAGACGACCCACAGCTGCACCTTGCCGACAGTCTGGAGCGCCTTGACGGCCGTCGCGACCGCCGGCTCCGTGTCGCCGAGCACCGCGGCGCTGATCCTCGATCTGCGACGCGAGCCGGAAGGGACGCTCCCCGTACGACGCGGCCGGCAGCGCAAGCAACGCCACGAACGCCAGGAGCACGAGGGCCACGAGGAGGCCCGGGGCGCGTGAGACGCGAGCCGGCGGCCGGACTCCGCGGTCGCCGGCCGCGTGCGGTGCGAACGTGACGCCGGCATCAGTCCCCTTCCTTGCCAACGGGTGGACGAGTGACCTGCGCGCCGCAGCGGGCGTCGCGCTGCGCGCAGCATACCCGTGCGCTCCCCAGTCGATACCGGCGCGAAGACGCCGCGGAGCGGGACCTCCATCGCCGGCGGGCCGAAGTGCCGCGACGGGACTGGTCTAGTATGGGTCCGGCGTGAGCTCCCTGATCGACCCATCATCTGCCCGGAAGCGGGCGCGTGACCTCGGCGCGCTCGCGCTCATCGTGCTCGCTCCCATCTGGGGGTACGGCTGGGTCGCAGGCAAGATCGCCGTCGGCTACAGCCCGGCCATGACCTTCTCGGCCATGCGCACGGCGCTCGGGGCGGCGTGCCTGCTGCTGGTCCTCGCCGCCACGCGCCGCTCGTTCCGGCCGCCGCCCCTGGCGTACACCGCGATCATCGGCCTGCTGCAGACCACCGCGTTCGTCGGCCTGAACACCCTGGGCCTCGCCGGCGCCGGCGCGGGCAAGGTCGCCGTGCTCACGTACACCATGCCGTTCTGGCTGCTGCTGCTCGCGTGGGCGTTCCTCGGCGAGCGCCTCCGCGGGCTGCAGTGGCCCGCGGTGGTCCTCGCCTTCGCCGGCCTCCTCCTGGTGGTGAGCCCCTGGACGCTGCAGGGCCTGTGGCCCAGCCTCGTCACCGTGCTCGGCGGCCTGGCGTGGGCCGGCAGCGCCCTCGTCGTCAAGCTCATGCAGCGCAAGCACCCCGCACGTGGACGTGCTCTCGCTGACGACGTGGCAGATGACGATCGGCTGCCTGCCGCTCATCGCCATCGCCGTCGCCACCCAGAGCGGCTGGCCGGAGTGGACCGCCGGCTACATCTTCGGCCTCACCTACACCGTGGTCCTGGCCAACGCCGTGGCGTGGGTGCTGTGGCTGTTCGCCCTGCACCGCCTCTCGGCCGGGGAGGCAGGACTCGGGACGCTCGTCATCCCGGTGCTCGGCGTCATCCTGTCGTGGATCCAGCTCGGCGAGGTGCCGAGCAAGTGGGAGGCGATCGGCGGCCCCCTCATCATCGCCGGCCTCGCCCTGCTCGCCGTGCACGGCCTGCGCGCGGGACGTCACGCGCCGGCCGCGCCCCCCGGAGCGTCCAGCGTGGAGGAGGAGCCGGCCGTCCAGCCGGTCACTGGACTAGGACTCGCCGGCCGGCCGCTCGCTCCTCCGGCGGGCTTCCGCATCGTCACCCTGAACAGCCGGCGCGGCAGCGCGCCCTCCTCGAGCTCCGCGACCTCCAGCAGCTCGAAGCCCGCGGGCGAGCCGCTCGACGAGCGCCCGGTCGAAGAAGTGCACGATGAACCCGCCCGACTCGTACATGCCGTCGCCGTGCTCCGTGCCGGCGCCGGCGTCGGGGTCGCCCGTGTGGCGGGCCGTGTACACGAGCAGCCCGCCCGGCCGCAGCACCCGTGCGACCTCCGCCGTCAGCGCCTCGAGCTGCGCGGTCGTCAGCGCCATGCAGAACAGCAGGTGCGCGTAGCAGGCGTCGGCCGACGCGTCGGGCGAGCGGGAGCGGCTCGCGCACGTCGTGCCGCCGCACGGCGACGGCGCCGGAGAGGCCGGCGGCCGCGGCGGCGCCGGCCAGGTCGTCGAGCGCCGTCTGGGAGTAGTCGAGCGCGAGCACGCGCAGGCCGCTCCTCGCGAAGAACAGGGTGTCGCGGCCCTGGCCGGCGCCGAGCTCCAGCACGTCGCGCCGGCCCTCCGCGCGCGAACAGCGCGGCCGCCGCCAGGGCCGCCGCGCTCGGCTCGCCGCCGTACCTGTCCGGACGACCCTCGAAGGCGGCGTCCCAGTGCTCGCACTGGGCGTCGAGCCGCGCGCCGTCCGGCGTCGCGTCCTGTCCTCTGCCGTCCTGCATCGCTCCTCCCGGATCGCGTCCGCACTCCCTCACGGGTCCCGGCTATCATGGCAGACCGGCGGCCGCGGACCCATCCTGCGCGCATCGCGTAGGATGATGCCGTCGAAGCACCGTCCTCCTCCAGGGAGCCCGCCACGTCCGCCACGAAGCCGTCCAGCCCCACTCCCCTCGCGCACGCGGCCGCGACCTCGGGCTTCGCCGCCCTCGTGCTGCTGGCGTTCATCTGGGGCTACAACTGGGTCGTCATGAAGATCGGGCTCGCCTACGCCGAGCCCGTGACGTTCGCGGCGCTGCGCACCTTTCTCGCGGCGCTCGGGCTGCTGGTCATGCTCGCCGTCCTGCGCCGCCCGCTGCGGCCCGTGGCCGTCGGCTACACCGTCGTCATCGGCCTGCTGCAGACCACCGGGTTCGTCGGCCTGCTCATGCTGGCGCTCCAGAGCGGCGGCGCCGGCAAGACCTCGGTGCTCACCTACACCATGCCGTTCTGGCTGCTCATCCTCGCGTGGGCGTTCCTCGGCGAGCGGCCTGCGCGGTGCCCAGTGGCCGGCCGTGGGGCTGGCGCTCGCCGGCCTCCTCCTGGTGCTCAGCCCGTGGCAGCTCCAGGGGACCCTGAGCAGCGTGCTCGCCGTCTGCGGCGCCGTCTGCTGGGCGGCCAGCGCCGTCGTGGTCAAGCGACTGCAGGCGAAGCGCCACGTGGACCTGCTGTCGCTCACCACGTGGCAGATGCTGTTCGGCTCGCTCCCCCTCGTCGCGCTCGCGCTCCTCCTTCCGCAGCAGGGGCCGGAGTGGACCGGCGTGTTCGTGCTCACGCTCGCCTACAACGTCATCCTGGGGAACGCCGTGGCGTGGCTGCTGTGGCTGTACGGGCTGCGCAGGCTCCCGGCCGGAGCCGCCGGACTCGGCACACTGCTCACGCCGGTCATCGGCGTGGTCGCGGCGTGGCTGCAACTCGGGGAGCGGCCCGACGTGTGGGAGGCAGCCGGCATGGCGTTGATCGTCGGGGCTCTCGCGGTGGTCACGGTGCCGGGCCTGGCCGGCGGACGCGGGAGCGGCCCGGCAGTCGAGGAGGCGTCCGCGTGAACCTCCTCACGCTCCTCGGCATCGCCGTCGGCCTGGCCATGGACGCGTTCGCCGTGGCCATCGGCATCGGCCTGAACGCGCAGGACTGCGGTCTGCGCAAGACCGTGCGGCTCGCCTGGCACTTCGGCCTCTTCCAGGCGCTGATGCCGATCCTCGGCTGGCTGGCCGGCCGCTTCATCGAACAGTGGATCAGCGCCGTCGACCACTGGATCGCCTTCGGCCTGCTCGCCGGCATCGGCGGCCACATGATCTACGAGGCGCTGCACGGCGACGAGGAGGCCAAGGCTTCGTGCGACCCGACCCGCGGCCGCCGCCTGGTGCTCCTCTCCGTGGCCACGAGCATCGACGCCCTGGCCGTGGGCCTCTCCCTCGCCGTCCTCGGCGTGGACATCTGGTGGCCGGCCATCGTCATCGGCGTCGTGGCCTTCGCGTTCACCGCCGTCGGCCTGCACCTGGGACGGCGGTTCGGCGGCCTGCTCGGGCGCCGCGTGGAGATCGTCGGCGGGCTGATCCTCATCGGCATCGGGGTGAAGATCCTGCTCGACCACATGCTGTGACGGGAGCGGGCCGGGCGCAGCCGGCCACCGGCGCGCCTCAGCCGCCGGTGAGGCGCCGGCAGAGCAGGCCGCCGAGGCCGGCCAGGTCCTCGGGCGGCAGGTAGTCCTCCGCGCCGGCGTCGAACAGCACGCGCGCGTCGCCGGGGTCCTCGTCGTCGCCGCGCCAGACGAGCACGGCGACGGGCACGCGCGGGAGCGCGCGTGAACGAGAAGGCGGCATCGGCGAGGTCGAGGGGCTCGCCGCCGGCCGCGCCGGCCGCCCGCGGCGAACGCGTCGAGGCCGGCGGCATCCGCGCCGAACGCCCGCGCCAGCGGCTCCTCGGCGCGGGCCGCGAACGAGGCCGCGTAGAAGAGCCCGCCGGGCAGCTCACGGTACGTCGCCCAGCTGCCCGCGGGCGGCGCGCCGGAGGCGCCGAGCAGGTAGTGGAGCAGCAGCACGGTGACGGCGACGTGCACGGCGCGCGGCGGCGCCGCGCCGGTCGCGCCGGCGCCGTCGACCGCGCCCACCTCGCCGCCCGGGTGCGTCACGAGGTGCGGCGCGCCGAAGAACGGCACCATGACGCCGCCGGGCCTCCGGATGCAGCCGGCGCGCGCCGCGCAGGCCGCCGCGTCGGCGGCGGCCCACTCCGCGCGCGCCTTGACCAGCGCGTCGGCGAACCGCCGCTCCACCGCGTCGCCGCCTCCTCCGTCGCGCTCGTCGTCCATCGCTCGGCTCCGCCCGTCGTCGCCCGGCCGCCACGCGCGCCATGCCGGCGCTCCCGCCGCGCCCGTCGCACGCGCCGCAGCGGACCCCGTCGCCCTCATGTCGGTGCGGCGTGCCGGCCGACTTTAGTCTGGAAGCGGCGTCGCGGTCACGCCGCGCGCGGAGTCCGGGGATCCACGTCGACAGAGACGGTGAAGCGGAGATGAGCCGATGACGGGCACGCGAGAGCGCCGCGGCCGGCGGCCTCGTCCTGGCCACGCTCATCCTCGGGGCGAGCGTGGCCAACCTCAACATGTCCGTGGCCAACGTGGCGCTGCCCACCATCGACCGCGACCTCGGCGCCACGCAGACGCAGCTCGACCTGGTGGCGGTCGGCTTCACGCTCGGACTGGCGACCTCGGTGCTCTACCTCGGAGCGCTCGCCGACCGGCACGGCCGCAAGCTCATGCTGCTGCTCGGGCTGGGCCTCTCGATCCCGGCGGCGGCCATGGCGGCCTGGTCGGGCGACGTCAACGTGCTCATCCTCGCGCGCCTCTTCGGCGGCGTCGCCGCCGGCATGGCCTTTCCCACCACGCTCTCGCTCATCACGGCGCTGCTCGAGCGGACAGAAGCGCACCCGCGGCATCGCCCTGTGGTCGGGCTGCGGCGGCGGCGCGGCCGCGCTCGGTCCCCTCCTCAGCGGCTTCCTGCTGCAGCACTTCTGGTGGGGCTCGGTGTTCGCCGTCACCATCCCCATCGCCGCCGTCGCTTTGGTCCTCGCCTTCTTCCTGATCCCGCGCGCACGCCGGCGAGTCCGTCGGAGTCCGTCGACGACTTCGGCGGCGTCGTCTCGGTGCTGTTCATCGGGGCGCTGATCATGGCCATCAACCTGGCGCCGGTGCCCGGGCGCAGCACGGCCACCACCGTCCTGGGCGTCGGTGACCGTCGTCGGCCGGCGTCGTGTTCTTCTGGCGGCAGCGCCGCGCCCCCAACCCGCTCTTCGACCTCCACGTCGCCGCGCGGCGCCTCTTCTGGGTGGCCGCCGTGGCCGGCATCGTCGTCTTCGGCGCGCTGATGGGCTCGCTGTTCATCGGCCAGCAGTTCCTGCAGGACGTCCTGGGGATGGACTCGCTCCAGGCCGGCGCCGCGATCCTGCCGACGCCCATCCTGATGGTCCTGCTGGCCCCGGTGTCGGCGCGACTCATCATGCGCCGGGGCGCGCGCCCGACGCTGATCCTCGGCTTCGTGTTCGTCATCGCCGGCTTCGCCACCATGCTCGCCTGGCGCGAGGCAGCAGGTACCTGCCCGTGGGCCTCGCGTACGCGTTCATCGGGGCCGGCGTCGGGCTGGCAGGGCCGCCGGCCACGCGCAGCATCATGAGCTCGGTGCCGCCGCGCCGCGCCGGCATGGGCTCGGCCACCACCGACCTGCAACGCGACCTGGGCGGCGCCGTGATGCAGAGCGTGCTCGGCGCCCTGCTCACGCTGCGCTACTCGAGGTTCTTCGCCGAGGCCTTCACGCAGGTGCCCGAGGAGAAGATGCAGGCGCTCGGCGACGAGGCCGCGACGGCCATCGCGAACTCGTTCGGCGGCGCCGCCGACGTGGCGAAGAACCTGCCGCAGGCCGACGCGGCCAAGCTCATGGACGCGGCCGAGTAGGCCTTCACCGAGGGCTCGCACCTGGCCATCGCCATGGCCGTGGCGGTGGCCCTCGCCGGCCTCGTGCTCGTGCTGGTGGCGTTCCCCGGCGAGAGCGCGAGCTGCAGACCGAGGCCGCCTACGCGGCCGCCGACGCAGGCGGGCCGGGGGACGCCGCGCCGCCCTCAGACCGCGGCGGCCGCCGCGTCACTCCGCCGGCAGCGCAGACGCCGACTCCGAGGCCTCCGGCGTCACGTAGCTGCGGCGGCTGCAGCACCTTGTCGATCACGAAGATCGACCAGCTCGGGCCCTCGATCACCTTCACCACGTTGGCGTCGTTCACCATCACGGCGCCGTCCTTCACGGTGAAGCGCACGGGGTACCCGAGGTAGGTGGCGACCTCGTAGTCCGTCCTCGATCTCGGAGATCTTGAGGTCCTCCACCGGGATGACGTGGTAGTCCATCACCGTCTTGGCCCGGGCACGTTCTTGATGAGCTGCTCGAGGCCGAGGTCTCTTGAAGGCCTCGTCGTTGGGCGCGAGGATCGTGTACGGGATGTCCTTCTTGAGGAGCGGAGTCGAGGCCGGCGGCGGCCACGGCGGCCACGAAGCCCTTGAGGTCGCCGGCCTTGGCCGCCTCGAGGAGGGTGCTCGGCCGAGACCGACGGCACCACCTGCGGCGTCACCGTGGGCGTCGGGCGTGTTCGTCGGCATGCCCCCCGGCCCCTCCGGCGACGACGCGGCGCCGGGGTGTCGGTCGAACCGCCGCAGGCGGCGGCCGGAGCACGAGGAGCCGCCGCGACCAGGAGCGATGACGGCGGCGACTCGCGTCCGCGCCGCCTCGGACGCATGGTGTGTGACATGTGCCTCCAGCCGGGACCGTTCATCGGCCGGCCTCGTCTGTCTTCTTCATGCCGCGTCCACGAGACTCGAGCCGGGCACGAGCATGCGCCAGCGCTTCCAGGGGACGATGCCTTCGATCTCGATCTCCAGCGAGAAGCTGAGGAACGTCCGGATGAGCACGATCAGGCCGAGCACCAGGACGTTCTCCATCGTCGGGTCGACCGCGACCGTGCGGATGAGGTCGGCCGCCACGAGGATCTCGAGGCCCATGAGGATGCTCTTGCCGAAGTACGAGCGGATCCTCCGGTAGACACCCTCGCGCTGCCCGCGCCGCAGGTTGTGGGCGGCGACGCACGAACCCCGCGACGAACCCGACGATGAGCACGGCCACGCCGATCGCCTCGAAGACGCGCGTGACGATGTCCATGACCTGGGTGAAGGTCACCCTGCTCCCTCCTGCGTGCTCGGGCGTCGCGGGACGCCGCCAGCCTCAGGCACCCTCGGCCTCGTCGTGCAGCGCCTGGGCGAAGTCCTCCTGGTTCAGGTCGACCTCCTGGGCGAGGCGATGCTTCGCGTTGGGCAGCACCTGCTCGAGGCGGTCGGGCATCTCCTCGTCGCCGACGACGACCAGTGCCACCTCGTTGTCCGTGAGCGCGCGTCCCAGCTCCTCGACCTGCGACTTGGAGAGGCGGCGCGCGCCTGTCCGACGAGCGCGCCGGTCACGCCGCCCACGAGCGTGGTGGCCACGAACGCCGGCGGGAACAGCAGGCCGACCAGGGCGCCGACGCCGACGCCGGTCCACGTGGCCGTGGCCTGATCCTTCTTGCGGTCCTGGATGGCGACCTTGCCGTCGTGGTCCTTGAAGACCACGGCCGCGTCGTACGCCGCCACGCGGCCCGACGAGTGAAGCACCTTGAGGCTCTGGTAGTCCCGCTCGGCGACCTCGACGTCGTCGTAGAGACCCAGGCACAGGTGGGCTTGGCCCTCGCTCATGTGACGCTCCTCCCGTTTCGCCGCCCTCGCGGCGCTTCTCAGCCAGGTCGGTTCTACCCGCTCCGCGCCGCCCCGTCAAAGCGAGGCGTTCCGCGGCGGCGTCGCTTCCTTCAGCCGCGCGGTCCAGGGGCCGATAGAACCGACGGACAGCCAGGCGCGCAGGCGCGGCGACGAAGGAGCCGGTCATGGGACGTTTCGGACGCAGCTGGGAGCTCGTCAAACTCTGCTGGCAGGTGCTGAAGCAGGACAAGGAGCTGGTCGTCTTCCCCATCGTCTCCCTGGTCTGCGTGCTGATCGTCACCGCCACCTTCCTGGTCCCGGGGATCTTCAGCGGCTTCTGGCAGGATGTGGCCGACGGCGGCGCGGGGTGGGCGGCCATCGCGCTGATCGTCGTCTTCTACCTCGTGCAGTACGCCGTCGTCATCTTCTTCAACGCCGCCCTCATCAGCGCGGCGCGCATCCGCCTCGAGGGCGGCGACCCGACGCTCGGCGACGGCCTGCGCGGCGCCGCCTCGCACATCGGTGCGGTCCTGGGGTACGCGGCCATCTCGGCGACCGTCGGACTGGTGCTGTCGTTCATCAGGGAGCAGGGTGGCATCGCCGGCAGCATCGTCGCCGGCCTCGGCGGGATGGCGTGGAACGTGCTCACCTTCCTCGTCATCCCGGTGCTCGTCGTCGAGGGCGTCGGGCCCATCGAGGCGATCAAGCGCAGCGGCGTGCTGCTCAAGAAGACGTGGGGCGAGCAGCTCATCGGCGCGGCCTCGATCAGCCTGGTGTTCGGACTGGCCGGCTTCGCGATCGTCGTCGTCGGGGGAGTGCTGGGCGCCCTGATCATCGGCGCCGGGGTCGTGTGGGCCGGCGTCGCCGTCATCCTCGTGGCCGTCGTCGGCCGTGCTCGTCGTCGCCCTGCTCGGGGCGACGCTGCACGGCATCTACTCGGCGGCGCTCTACGGATACGCCGTGGGCGGCGACACCGGCGTGTTCGGCCGCGATGCGCTGGCCGGGGCGTTCGCGCCGAAGCGCACGCGCCGCGGGCTCTGAGCGCGCCCGCCGCCCGTCGGCGCGGTCCGAGTGACAGGCTCCGCCCTTTCTAGTAGCGTGCAGGCATGTCTCCGCTGATGCAACTGCTCCCGGGCAGCATCAACCTCGTCGTCCTCATCTACTGGGTGTTCGTCGTGGTCCTGCTGATCATGGACGACCGCGAGCCCTCCACCACGCTCGCGTGGCTGTTCATCCTGCTCTTCGCGCCGGTCGTCGGCCTCGTCTTCTACATCTTCTTCGGGCGCGACTGGAAGGTCGTCGCGCAGCGCAAGGGCTGGTACCAGCGGCTGCACGACGTCGAGGTCGAGCAGATGGCGCCCATCTGGAAGCGCAACGCCGAGGCCACGGCGCGGTTCTACGAGGAGTGGGGCGCCGACATGGCGGAGCCCATCTCGCGCGCCATCTCGGCCGAGAACGTGGCGCGCGTGCTCCCCGCCTCCTCCGTCGAGCTCTTCAACGACGGCGCCACCAAGTTCGCGCGCCTGCTCGAGGACATGGCCCAGGCGCAGCGCTTCATCCACCTGCAGTACTTCATCTGGGAGCAGGACGAGCTCACCGCCAAGATCACCGCCATCCTCCTCGAGCGCCTGCAGGCCGGCGTCGAGGTGCGCATCATGTACGACTGGCTCGGCTGCATCACGTTCAAGAAGCACGAGCTCAAGCGCCTCGCCGCGGCCGGCGCCAAGGTGCGCGCCGACGTCACCGACATCTTCCGCATCAACTACCGCAACCACCGCAAGATCGTCGTCATCGACGGCGAGATCGGCTACACCGGCGGCATGAACGTGGGCCAGGAGTACATCGACGGCGGCAAGCGGTTCGCCGTGTGGCGCGACACGCACCTGCGCATGACCGGCCAGGCCGTGGCCGCGCTCGAGAAGCTGTACGCGGCCCGCTGGTTCGAGCGCCGCAAGGACCACGAGGAGCTCTTCGGTCCGGAGTACATGCCGGCGCCGGACCCGGACGCCGTGGAGAACGGCATCCTCGTGCGAGGTGGCCGCGCAGGGGGTCGAGGAGCCCTGGAGCGCGGCCCGCCGCGCGCACATGGTGGCCATCGGCCAGGCCGAGGAGTCGGTGTGGATCCAGTCGCCGTACTTCGTGCCCGACTACAGCATCTACGACGTGATGATCAACGCCGCCCTCAGCGGGGTGGACGTGCGCTTCATGATGACCGGCGTCCCCGACAAGAAGGTCGCCTTCTGGGCGGCGCAGACGTACTACAAGAAGCTCATCCAGGCCGGGGCGAAGGTCTACCTGTACGAGGCCGGCTTCCTGCACGCCAAGACCATCGTGGTGGACGGCAAGGTGGCCGCGGTCGGCACCATGAACATGGACCAGCGCAGCCTCAAGCTGCACAAGGAGCTCATGGCCTGGGTCTTCGACAAGGGGTTCGCGCGGCAGGTCGCGGACGCCTTCGCGCACGACGTCGAGAGCTGCCGCCTGCTCACCATGGACGACATCCGCGCCGTCCGCGGCCTCACCAAGTTCCGCAACCAGGCCATGCGTCTGCTGTCCAACCTGCTCTGACCCTGGCGAGGGGCCGTGCCGCCTGACGAGCAGCCGCAGGTCCAGGTCCGCGCCGTCGAAGGCGCGGAAGCCGGTTCACGATCATCAAGCGCGTCGTGATCCTGGGCATCACGGCCGTCGGCCTGTACGTCGTGTGGCCGAGCCTGGCCAAGGTGTTCTCGGCCGGACCCGAGCTCCAGACCGTGAATCCGCTGTGGGGCCTCCCCATCGTCGCGGCGGAGGCGCTCAGCTTCATGTGCATCTGGGGCCTGCTGCGTCTCGCCCTCGACGCCAAGGCCCTGGTTCCCCGTCGCCACCGCGCAGCTCGCCGGCAACGCCGTGAGCCGCATCGTGCCGGGCGGAGCCGCCGCCGGCGGCGCCATGCAGTTCGACATGCTGCGCCAGGCCGGCGTGGCGACCACCCGCGCCGCGACCAGCGTCACGGCCGTGTCCCTCATCTCGACGGCCACGCTGCTCGGCCTGCCGGTGATCAGCATCATCTCCATCCTCGTCACCGGCGCCCCCGTGGAGCGCAACCTCTTCCGCATCGGCTCCATCGCCGTGATCGCCTGCTGCTTCGCCCTGGCCGGCGGGGCGGTGCTGCTGTTCGCCGACCGCCCGCTGGAGTGGCTCGGCGGCGCTCATCCAGCGGCTGCGCAACCGCCTCCTCAAGCGCCGGGAGCCGATGACCGGCCTCGCCGGCCCGCCTCGTCGAGGAGCGCGACCTGGTGCGGCGCGTGCTCGGGGTGGGCTGGTGGAAGGCGCTGCTGTTCAGCGCCGGCAACTGGCTGCTCGACCTCACGGCGCTGCTGCTGGCGCTGGCCGCCGTGGGCGCGCAGCCGCGCGCCTCGGTGGTGCTGCTCGCCTACGTGGTGGCCGCCTTCCTCGGGATGATCCCCATCACGCCGGGCGGCCTGGGCTTCGTGGAGCTCGGCCTCGTCGGCACGCTCGGCCTGGCCGGCATCGGCACCGAGCAGGCCGTCCTGGCCACCCTGGTCTACCGCCTCGCGTCGTACTGGCTGCCCATCCCCACCGGCGCCGTGGCGTACTTCCTCCACGGCCGGCGGTACGGCAAGCTGCGTCGCGACGAGCTCGACGCCGTACAGCAGCGAGGCGCAGGACGGCGCCGTGCGGCGCGCCGCGACCCGCGGCAAGCCGCAGGCCTGAGGACCGCGCCCGGCGGCAGGCCCCCGGGAGCGAGAGCGCGAGTCGGGCCGTGACCGAGGATCCTGGCACCGCGCGGTCGGCCCTCAGGCGGCGCCGGGCTCAGGCTTCGTCCGGGAGCTTGCGCCGCCCGTCGACCAGGTGCGCGACGGCCAGCACCGGGTGCTTCTTGAGCATCCGCGGCCCGCTGTAGCGCATCACCTCGCGCACGCGCTCGCGCATCGCCGGCTTGTAGCAGTGCGTCGGGCACGACGCGCACGTGGGCTTCTCCGTGCCGTAGCGGCACTTGTCCAGCCGCACCCGCGCGTAGGCATCAGCTCCGCGCACTCGGGGCAGAGCCCCTCCGTCGTCGCGCTCCGCGCCGCCGTGGTGGTCGCGGCAGTACATCGCGATCATCGCCGCGATGGTGCGCTCCTCGCGCGAGAGCCGCCTGGGAGGTCGCGCGTCGTCCATGCCCCAGTGATACCGCACCGGCGCCCTCTGAGCCTTGACTGTGGTCAGGCGGGCGGCGGCGCGGACCGCGCCGCCCGCCACAGGGCGTCGGCGGGCTGCCAGATGTGCCGCCACAGCCTGAACTCCCCGACTGCCGGGTCGCCGCAGACCACGCGCATCGCCGCGCGCCAGTACAGGCGGACCGGCTGGACGCTCGCGATATCGCGCCAGGGCACGCAGATCGCGGCCTGGACCCCTTGGGCGGAGGCCGGGCCTGCAGCCACAGACCCTCGTCCGCCACCACCACCGTCACGCAGAACTTGTAGGCCACGGTGTGGGCGAACATGACACTCTGCCGCTCCCAGCGCGCGCCCGGGGGCTCGGGTCCGCCGGGGAAGCGGGCGGCGAGGGCGTCGTAGCCGCCGGCGCGGTTGGCGGCTCGGGTGAAGATGCTCATGACACAACCGTACAGCTTCGCGCGACGCCGGAGAAGAGCCCGCGCGCGCCGGACACGACGGCCGCGAGCCCGCCGCGGCGGCGCGACTCAGCCGGCGGCCGTCGGGCGGTCGGCCGCCGTCACCCGGCTGCCGTGCGGCACGGCGAGCACGCCGGCGTCGTCGCCGTAGCGCGCGAGCGCCTCCGCGACGGCGTCGTCCACGCGCGCGAACGGCCGGAAGCCCATGCGGCGCACCACGTCGTCGGGGAACTCGGAGACCAGCCACACGTCGGCGCTCGTGAGCAGCCCGGCGATGGCCGCCGCCTTGTGCCCGCCGAGCACGAACTCCCGCCGGATGCGGTCGATCACCGCCCGCGGGTTCTCCATGTCGCCCATCCACGCCGCGAACGTCTCCTCGCCGAACCCCTCCGCGCACTCCGCGACGAGGATGATGGTCCCGCCGTCGCGCACCGCCCCCGACACGTTGTCGAGCGTCTTCTGCGCCTGGTAGAGGTTGATGTCCTTGGGGCTGCCGCCGGGCGAGGCGACGACGACGTCCACGGCGCGGTCGATGCGCATGTCGAAGAGCTCGTCGTAGCGGCGCACGCCCTCGGCGTGCGCCTCCAGGTAGTGGCCGGCGACGCAGTCGACGATCTGCTTCTTCTCGTTGAGCAGCACGTTGACGATGAAGTCGACGCCCACGAGGCCGCCGGCCTCGTCGATGTCGTCGCGCACCGGGTTGCCGCGCAGGATGCCGGCCTTGGCCGACGGCTCCAGCATCATGCTGTGGTTGGGCTGGATGGCGCTGCGCCGGCAGATGCCGGGCATGACGGCCTTGGCGCCGCCGCTGTAGCCGGCGAAGTAGTGGTACTCGAGGTTGCCGGTGCAGACCTTGAGGTCGGCCTCCACGTACGGCCGGAAGACCTCGAGCGGCGTGCCGCGGGAGGTGTGGCCGACGAGCACGCAGTCGTCCTCGTCGAGGTCAAGGCAGCGGTAGCGGTCCGCGACGGCGTCGCCGACGAGACGGCGGCGCTCCTCCTCGGTGTGCCGGCGGTGGCTGCCGAGCGCGAACAGGACGGTCACGCGCTCGGGCGGGATCGCGGCCAGCTCGTCGAGGACGAGCTGGAGGAAGCGGTAGGTCGGGCAGGGCCGCGTGACGTCGCTGACGACGATGGCGGCCGAGCCGGCCGAGGCCGCCAGCTCGCTCAGCGACGGTGCGCCGATGGGCGCGGCCAGCGCGGCGCGCACGCAGGCCAGCTCGTCGTCGACGCGTGGCCGGCGCCGGCGCGTTGCGGCGCGGACGGACGACGTCCACCAGGTTCCGCGCCGGGACGCGCAGCTCGAGCTGCTCGCGCCCGTATCCGAGCGTGCAGACGGGCGCTGGGCCCTCCGGGCCGCCCGTCACGCCGGGCCCGTGGGCGGGAAGCGCTCCGCCGACGCCTTGAGCGCCTCGATCACCGGCATCGGCTTGCCGCTGAGGAACTGCACCATGGCGCCGCCGGCCGTGCACACGTAGTCGAAGCGGCCGCCGAGGCCGAAGCGGTTCATGGCGGTCACGCTGTCGCCGCCGCCGAGGGCGCTGAAGCCCTGCGTCTCCGCCATGGCCTCCCACAGCGCCTTCGTGCCGTACTCGGTCTCCGGCTGCTCGAACACGCCGGCCGGGCCGTTGACGAACACGGTGCCGGCGGCGGCGATGACGGCCTCGTACTCGCGCCACGGTCCCGTGCCCGAGGTCGACGAGCTGCTCGTCGACCGGCAGGTCGACCACGTCGACCTCCGCCCGCGCCCCGTCCTGCACGTACGCCAGGTCCGCCGGCAGCACGACCTTGTCGCCGTGCTCGGCGAGGATGGCCTTCGACTCCTCGACGAACTTCTCCAGCTGGCTCGCCCTGATGAACTCCATGGACGGCGCGCCGATGTCCACGCCTTCGGCGGCCAGCATGACGTTGGCCACCAGGCCGGCCGTGAGCACCGTGTCCACGACGCCGTCGCGCAGGGCCGCGGCCATCATCGGGAACGCCTCCTGGATCTTGGTGCCGCCGAGCAGGAAGACGCACGGGCGGGCCGGGTCCTCGCGCAGGTGCGCCAGGTTGGCGTACTCCTTCTCGAACAGCCGGCCCATGGCCGACGGCAGCAGCTGCTCGAAGCCGACCAGCGTGGGCTGCGAGCGGTGCGCGGCGGCGAAGGCGTCGCACACGTACAGGTCGGCGAGCGGCGCCAGCTTGCGCACCACCAGCGTCTTCGCCTGGTCCTCCGGCGAGAGGTTCAGCTTCGTCTCGAAGAGCGTGAGCTCCTCGCCGCAGAAGCGCACGTTGTCGAGGAGCAGCACCTCGCCGTCGGCGAGGCCGGCGACCGCGTCCCGCGCGGCCGGCCCGCAGACGTCGTCGATGAACCCGACCGGCCGCCCGATGAGCTCGCTCATCACCGCGGCGTGCGGCTCGGTGGAGGCGTAGTTGTGGTACTCCAGGTCGCCGCCCTGGTGGGCGAGCAGCACGACCTTCGCGCCGGCCTCCGCCAGCTCGCGCACCGTCGGCGCGCAACCCTTCAGCCGCGTGACGTCGCGCAGCCCGCCGGTCTGCCTTGTCGAGCGGCGCGTTGATGTCCACGCGGCACAGGACGGTCTTGCCCGCCCAGGCGAAGTCGTCGAGGGTGTTGATGCCGTACTTCATCGCCGCGCCGCTCCTCTCTGCGCCGCGGCGCGGCCGGCCGGCGCAGGCCGCCCGGCCGCGCCTCGTCATGCGCTTGCCGTCAGGCGAGCCCCAGGTACTTGTTGGTCAGGCCCACGGCCTCGAGGCGGTCGGTCTGCATGCTCGAGCGCCGCGCGGATGCCGTCCATGGTCTCGGGGATCACCACCGCTTCCTGCGGGATGTTGATGGCGAACATGAAGTCGCGGCCGCTCTTGGCGATGGTCTCGTCGAACACGGCGATGTCGTACATGTCGGCGCGCTTGTTGCCGAGGTCGCGGGCGTAGCGGAAGAGCGCCGCGTTGCTGTTGAAGCCGTCGGCGATCTTGACGTTGCGGATGCGCGGGTGCGCCTCGAACAGCTCGAGGGCCCGCTCCTTGCTGATGTCGCCCTTGGTCGTGGCGATCACGTTGATGATGTGGCCGTGCGTGGTGGGCACGTGCACGAGCAGGCCGGTGGCCTCGATGTGCGGCATGATCGTCATGAGGTCGAGCGGCCTGGTGGTTCGGCACGGGCTCGACCTGGGCCACGTCCACGAGCCCGCGGTGCGTGTCGCCGGGGTCGGCGACGCGGCGCACGATGGTGACGATGACGCGCTCCACGCCGACCTCGCGGTCGAGGCAGTCCACGGCGCGGATGAGGCCGGTGGTGTTGCAGCTCGTCAGCTTGAGGTAGTCCTTGCCGACGCCCTTCTCGTAGTTGGCGTAGCCGTGGAAGAACACGTCCACGATGTCGTTCTTCTCGCCGCCCTGGAAGATCGCCTTGACGCCCTTGGCCTGGTAGAGCTCCTTGTTCTTGCGGCCGACGCCGCCGGGCGTGGAGTCGAGCATGATGTCGACCTTGCCGAGCAGGTCGTCCATCGTGCCGCTCACGGGGATGCCGACCTCGTCGAAGGCGGCCTTCTGGCCGGCCTCGACGCACGTACAGGTCGTACGGCATGCCGGCCTCGCACAGCGCCCGCGTGGACAGGGTCGGGGCGACGTCGACGACGCCGACCAGCTCCATGTCCTCCTGCAGCGCCACGCCGTCGGCCAGCCGCTGGCCGATGACGCCGTACCCCGCCACACCCACTCTTGGCTTGCTCATGTCTCCGCTCCTTGGAATGTCAGCTCGCGCCGCTCAGCCGCGCGGCGGTCGTACCCCAGGTCCTTCTCGACGACGGCGATGGACTCGTCGAGCACGCTCACGATGGTGTCGATCTGCTCCTTGGAGATGATGAACGGCGGCGCGACGGCGTGCACGTGGCCGCCGCCCAGCAGGCGCACGAAGACGCCGCGCTTGAAGGCCTCGTCGCGGATCTTCGCGGCGACGCCCTGGGCCGGCGCGAACCACTCGTGCGTGTCCTTGTCCTTCACGTACTCGATGCCGGCCACCATGCCCACGCCGCGCACGTCGCCGACGATGGGGTGCTTGAGCAGGGTCTGAGGCCCTCCTGCAGGTACGGGCCGACCTCGGCGCAGCGCTCCACGAGCTTCTCGCGCACCACGATCTCGAGGTTGGCGATGCCGGCGGCGCAGCACAGCGGGTGGCCCATGTAGGTGGCGCCGCTCATGAAGGCCTCGCCCGGGCCGCCCAGGAACCCTTCGTACACGTGGTCGCGGGCGAGCACGGCGCCCAGCGGCAGGTAGCCGCTGACGAGAGGCCCTTGGCGAGCGTGACCAGGTCGGGGTTCGAGCCGAACTGCTCGAAGCCGAACCAGGTGCCGCTGCGGCCGAAGCCGGTGATGACCTCGTCGTTGATGACGAGCACGTCGTTGGCCTTGCAGATGTCGTTGACCATGGGCCAGTACTCCGGCGGCGGCGGGATGACGCCGCCGGTGCCGATCATGGTCTCGCCGAGCATGGTGCCGACGTTCTCGGGGCCGTAGAACTCGATCTCGTGCGCCACCTGCGTGGCGCACTCCATCTTGCAGTCCTCGCCGTAGGTCTTGTTCCAGGCGCACTGGTAGCAGTACGGGGCGCCGAGCTTGATGAAGCCGGGCAGCAGCGGCTCGAACTTGGCGCGGTTCACGGTGAGGCCCTGGGCGCTGGTGCTGGTCATGGTCGTGCCGTGGTAGGAGCGCTCACGGAACATGACCATGTACTTGGTGCCCTTGCCCTTGTTGCGCCAGTACTGCCGCGCCATCTTGACGGCGGTCTCCACCGACTCGCCGCCGCCCAGCGTGAGGAACACCTTGTTCAGGTCGCCGGGCGCCAGTTCGGCGACCTTGGCGGCGAGCTTGATGGCCGGCTCGTTGGCGATCTGGAAGATGTGGTAGATCGCCAGCTTCTCCATCTGCGCCTTGATGGCGTCGTAGATCTCGGTGCGGCCGTGGCCGACGTTGACGGTCCAGAGGCTGGCGAAGGCGTCGATGTACTCGTTGCCCTCGGTGTCGTAGACGACGCAGCCCTCGGCCCGGTCCATGATGATGGGCTTGAGGTTCTGCATCTGCGTGAACGGCGGCCAGAGGTGCCCGAGGAAGTCCTCCTGCAGCGACTCCCCCTGAAGCGCGCCGCCGGCCTGCACGTCGTCTGCCATGGCTCCTCCCTCGCGTGTTATCCACCCAGGTGGAAAAACCTAGGTGGTCGACGGTCTGATGTCAATATCGATGATGGGCGGCGCGAGCGGTCAGAAGGCGGGAGCGACGCCGCACACGTCGGCGAGCGCGGCGAGCTGGTCGTCGCTCAGCGCCGGCCGCCAGTCCTCACGGGCCGCCAGCATGCGCCGCCACGCGCTCGCGCGCGACATCCACCTCGTCCTGGCCGTCGGCCTTCCAGGCGTCGTAGGACGTGCGCGCGGAGACGACCGAGCGGAACTGCTCGCCGGCGCGGACGCGCTTGCGCGTGTCCTTCTCGGCGAGGAAGTGCCCGCCGATGCCCACCCGCTCGACCGCCTCGGCGAGGATCTCGTCGTGCGAGACGGTGACCTCGCCCAGCAGGCGGCGGATCATGGCCGGCGAGCTCGCAGTCGATGACGATCTGCGGCAGGTACAGCAGGTCGACCGAGTCGAGCATGCCGACGCCGCCGGAGAGGATGTCCGCGCCGGCGGCGCACGACGTGAGGCCGCGGAGAGCCTTCTCGTACCCCGCCTGGATGCCGGGGTGCTTGGCGTCGGTGCCGAGGCCCGGCACCGTGACCGGCACCCCGAGCAGGTGGCCGACCTCGATGGACGCGGCCGCCATGAGCAGCGACTCCGGCGCGCCGTAGGCGACGCGGGCGGCGCGCATGTCCATGATGTTGCTGGACGCGCCGAAGAGCAGCTTGGCGCCGGGCACCACGCTCTGCACGGCCGTGGCGACGCCCATGAACTCGGCGACGGCGAGCGTGACCCCGGCGGAGATGGTGATGGGCGCCGTCGCCCCCGACATCGGGATCGTGTACACCTTGACCGGCACGCCGTTCGCGGCCGCCTCGATGTGGAAGTCGAGCGTGTCGCCGTCGGCCTGCAGCGGCGACGCGGCCGTGAGCAGCGTGCTGAACCGGGGGCGCGCCCTGAACGCGTCGAGGTCGCCGCAGACGATCTCGGCGATGCGCAGGAGCGGCTCGATCTGCGACGGGCAGTCGACGAACGTGACGTGCTTGTCCGACTGCGTGAACATCGTGTAGAAGGTCGTGCGCTCGCGCACGTCCAGCGGGACGTCGTTGGCCGTCACCGTCGTCCAGATGAGGTCCACCTCGGGCGAGGCGTCGAGGAGCGCCGTAGCCTTGCTGGAGGTCGTCCAGCGTGGAGAGCCGGCGCTCGCCGGTGGCGTCGTCCAGCACGAAGGCGCCGCAGCCCGAGGAGCAGAAGTGCGGCCCTCGCCGTCGGCCAGGCGCACGTCCTGCTCCGGGGTGGCGCCGGCCATGACCACCTCGCGCGGGCACGCCTCGAGCGCGTCGCGCACGAGCTGCGGAGGGAAGCGCACCACGCCGGTGGCGAAGTCCACCGTGGCACCGGCGGCGTCCAGCGCGCCGAGCGCCCGCGAGCCCGTCATGCGCATCCCCACGCGCTCGAGGAGAGCCAGGGCCTCCTCGACGATCAGCGACTTCTCGGCATCGCTGAGCCAGGTCGTGCGCTGCTGCATGGGGGCGTCCTTTCGCTTGCCCGCGCGGACGGGGACGGGCGCGCGGGGCTGGAAGAGCCGGGCGGGCGGCGGCCCCCTCCGAGGCCGCCGCCCGCCCGCGGATCAGGCGTCGACCGTGACCGGCTCGATGGTCGGCGTGTCGGCGAGGAGCTTGCGGGTGTACTCGTCCTGCGGGTTCGCGAGCACGTCGTCCGTCGGTCCGTACTCGACGATGCGGCCCTCGCTCATGACCGCCACGTCGTAGGCGATGCTGCGGATGAGGGCCAGGTTGTGCGTCACGAACAGCATGCAGAGGCCGATCTCCTTCTGCAGGCGCACGAGCAGCTCCACGATGGAGGCCTGCACGGAGACGTCGAGCCACGACGTGACCTCGTCACAGACGAGCACGGTGGGCTCGGCGGCGAGGGCCCGCGCGATGGCCACGCGCTGGCGCTCCCCGCCCGAGAGCTGGTCCGGGTAGCGCCCCAGCAGCGTGTCGTCCAGCGAGACGAGATCGAGCACCTCGGCCAGACGGTCCTCGCGCTGGTCCCGCGTGTAGTCGAAGAAGATCTGCAGCGGCTGCGAGAGGATCTGGGCGATCGTCTTGCGCGGGTTGAGCGAGCTGTACGGGTTCTGGAACACGTACTGGATCGAGTGGCGGAGCGCGCGCGAACGGCTGCGGGCGAGCCGCGGGAGCTCCTTGCCCTGGAAGCTGATCTCGCCCTCCACCTTGAACGGGTGCAGACCGGCGATGCAGCGGGCCAGCGTCGTCTTGCCGCTGCCTGACTCACCGACCAGCGCGAGGCACTCGTGCGCGCGCAGGGTGATGTCGATGTCGTGCAGGATCTCCTTCTTGCCGTACCAGGCGGTGACGCCGCGCACGGCGACGAGACCCTCCTCGCCGCCGCTCTGCGAGCGCCGCGCCGTCTTCGCCGGTGATGACCGGCGCCTGGTTGCGGACCTCCTCGTTGCGCCAGCAGCGCACGCGGTGGAACTCACCGACCTCGGCCTCCGGCGGCATCTCCTTCTCGCACTGCTCGATGGCGTAGGAGCAGCGCGGCTCGAAGGCGCACCCGGGCGGCCGGCGTCCGGGACGCGGCGCGAACCCGGGGATGCCCTCGAGCGTGCGCCGCCCGCTGAGCACCGGGATCGCGTGCAGCAGTCGGCGCGTGTAGGGGTGGCTGGCGCCGGCGAACAGCTCGGCCGCCGGGCCGATCTCCACGAGCCGCCCGGCGTACATGACGGCGATGCGGTCGGCCAGCTCCGCCACGACCGCGAGGTCGTGCGTGACGTACACGGCCGCGGCGCGGTGCGTCTTGGTGAGATCGCGGATGGTGTCGAGCACGTGGGCCTGCGTGGTCACGTCGAGGCCGGTGGTGGGCTCGTCCAAGCACGATGATCTTGGGCCGGCAGGCGAACGCCATGGCCAGGGCCACGCGCTGCTGCTGGCCGCCGGAGAGCTGGTGCGGGTAGCGGCGCAGGAACTCCCTGTCGCTCGGCAGGAGCACCTCGGCCATCATCTCCGCGATGCGGTCCTGGCGCTCCTCGTCGCTCTTGCCGAAGTTGTGCACCTCGAGGATCTCGCGAAGCTGCAGGCCGATGCGCAGCGCGGGGTTCAGCGCCGAGCCCGGGTCCTGCGGCACGTAGCTGATCACGCCGCCGCGCAGCTGGCGCAGCTGGCCGGCGCCGAGCGAGAGCACGTCCTTCTCGTCGATCGTGATGCTGCCGCCGGAGATCTTGGCGCCGCGACGCTGGAAGTTGAGCAGCGACGTCGCGGCGGTGGTCTTGCCGGAGGCGGACTCGCCGACGAGGCCCAGGACCTCGCCCTCGACGAGCTCGAAGTTGACCTCGTGGTCGATCTCGACGCCGGAGGGGTCGAGGGCGATCTCGAGATCCTTGACGGTGAGGATGATCTTGCTCATCTCACGCCCCCGTGTCCCGCTCGATGCCGATCATGGCCCGCGAGATGCCGTCGGTGGCGAGGTTCACGCCGATCGTGAGGATGGCGATGAGCGCCACCGGGATGAACACCGAGTAGGGCTGGATGATGAGGCCGATGCGGTTCTCGTTGATCATGAGGCCCCAGTCGCAGGCCGGCGGCTGCATGCCGAAGCCGAGGAAGGAGAGGGCGGCGATGAGGCCGATGGAGTAGGTGAGGCGCAGGCCGAACTCCACGAACAGCGGGCTCGTGATGGTCGGCAGGATCTCTCCGAAGGCGATCTTGAGGCGCGACACGCCCAGCGACTCGGCCGCCTTGACGAAGTCGCGCTCCTTGACCTCCAGCGTGGATCCGCGGGCGACGCGGGCGATGCGCGGCGCGTGCGAGAGGCCGACAGTGAGCACGATCAGCCAGAGGCGCGGCCCCAGCACCGACACGAGCAGCAGCACCAGCACGATCTGCGGGAAGGCGAGGAAGACGTCGAGGAGACGCATGATGACGTCGTCCACGGCCGCACGCGCGTAGCCGGCGAAGAGGCCGAGCGAGACGCCGATGACCATGCCGATGGCGGTCGCGATGAACGAGAGGATGAGCACGGAGCGGCCGCCGTAGAGCACGCGGCTGAGCACGTCGCGGCCGAGCACGTCGCCGCCGAGCCTGGCCACGGAGCTGGGCTTGGCGAACGGCGCCACGACGAACTCGAAGGGCGAGTGCGGCGCCACGTAGGGGCCGATCACGGCGATCGCCAGGATGAGCGAGGAAGAGGCCGAGGCCGATCTGCGTGCGCCGGTAGTGCAGGGCGTCGGCGAGCAGCTGCAGCCACTCGCTGCGGCGCCGCTTGCCGCGGACCGGCGCCATGCCCAGGTCGTGGCCCAGCTGCGGCTCGAGCGGCTCGTTGAGGCCTTCGTCGGGGCCCAGGTTGATGTCGCTGGTCACTCCCATTCTGAGGATGGAGGCGTCTGTACTCATTGCAGACCCGTCCTCAGCCGCGGGCTGACGAGGATGGTGAGGATGTCGGCGATGAGGTTGAAGCCGACGTAGAGGCTGGCGATGAGGAGCACGATGGCCTGGATGACCGGCACGTCGCGGTTGGCGACGGCGTCGACGAGGCCCGAGCCGATGCCGGGGTAGTTGAAGAGGTACTCGACGACCACGACGCCGCCGGCGAGCCAGGCCAGGTTGAGGGCGATGACCTGGATCGCGGGGATGACCGCGTTGGGCAGGGCGTGCCGCCGCAGCACGATGTTCTCGGGCATGCCCTTGAGGCGCGCCATCTGCACGTACTCGCTCTCGAGCACCTCGATCATGGAGGCGCGCAGGATGCGGATGATGTAGGGCGCCACGGCGAGGATCAGCGTGAGCGCCGGGAGGATGAGCATGTCCATCTGCTGCCAGATGGACTCCCCGGGTTCACGCGCGATACCGCCGGGAAGATGTGGAAGACCTGCGTGGCCAGCAGCATGATCAGGAGGATGCCGATCACGAACTCGGGCAGGGCGGCGAGGCCCAGGCTCCCGAGCGAGACGGCCGTGTCGAAGGGTCTGTCTCGTAGCAGCCCGCTCAAGCTGCCGATGAGGATGGAGATGGGGATGCTGATGATGGCGGCCACGAACACGAGCGCCGCCGAGTTCATGATGCGGTTGCCGAGAAGCGTCATGACCGGCTGAGAGGCCACGAGGGAGTCGCCGAGGTCGCCCCTGACGATGTTACCGAGCCATTTTGCGTACTGCGTGGTGGCCGGCTCGTTGAGCCCCAGCCGCTCGCGCAGTTCCTTGAGGCGCTCGGGCGTGGCCGAGCGGCCCAGGATGGCGCGCGCCGTGTCGCCGGGAAGCGCCTGCGTGGCCGCGAACACGAGCACCGACACGAGGAAGAGTGTCAGTATCCCGAGCCCCACGCGGCGCAGGATGATCTTCAGCAAGGGTGGCACTTCCCGCCGACCTCCTTTGGTACGCAGGTGGGGCCGGCGCCGGTAGCGGCGCCGGCCCCACTCCGGTCAGTTCGCGCTGCCGTCCGTCAAGCGAAGTACACGAGATTGAAGCGGCCCTTGTTGGCGGCCTCGGCGCCCCACGTGTCGGGGATGACGCCGCCGAGCTTGTCGCTGTAGCCGTCCAGCAGGTTGTTGAACGACCAGACGATGTTGCCGCCGGAGTTGTACTCGATGGTGCTGGCCTCGGTGATCAGCTCGTTGCGCTTGGCGTCGTCCACCGTCTTCATGGCTTCTTCGACCAGGGCCACCCACGTGGGGTCGTCCCAGTGCGTCTCGTTGTACACGGCTCCCGGGATGGTGCCGACCGACGTCTGCGGCAGGTAGTTCCGCGTCGCCCAGAAGTCCATGGCGAAGGTCCACTTGAGGTAGTCGTCGCCGTAGAACACGCTGGGGTCGACCTGCTTGACGTTGATGGTCACGCCGGCGGCCTTGGCCTGCTGCGCGTACACCTGGGCGGCCTGCACGCCGCCGGCGCCGGTGGCCGTGGAGCAGACGAGCTCGACGGTGAGGTTACCGTCGTAGCCGGCCTTCTTGAGCAGCGACTTGGCCTGCTCGATGTCCTGCTCACGCTGTGGCAGGTCGCTCGGGTAGCCGGGGTCGAACGGCGCGTACATGTCGTTGCCGACCCACCCGTAGCCGCCGTAGGCCTGGTCGATCATCTGCTGGCGGTCGAGGATGTACTTGAAGGCCTGGCGGACGTCGACGCTGTCGAACGGCTTCTGGTCGACGCGCACCGTGAAGGGCTGCCAGCCGCCGGTCTTGGCCTCGAGAAGCGTGTAGCCGGGAGTAGCCTTGAGCGTGGCCGCCTGGGTGGCGTCGACGATGACCGCGTAATCGACCTGGCCGCCGAGCAGGGCGTTGAGCTTGGCGGTGGGATCGGCGAACTCGACGAACGTCAGGGTGTCTGCGTAAGGACCCTCGCCCCAGTAGTTCTCATTGGCGGCGAACTCCTCCTGCTGGCCCGGGGTGAACGACGTGACCTTCCACGGGCCGGTGCCGATGGCGCCCTCCATGCCCTTGGGCGCGTAGTCCACCGGCACGATGGCGTTGTTGTAGTACGCCAGGGCCTCGTAGAAGATCACGTTGGGCTTGTCGAGCGTGAACTGCACCGTGAGGTCGTCCACCTTCTTGATGCCGGCGGCGTTGAGACCGGAGAGCATGTCCAGGCCGATGGCGCCTGTCTTGGGATCCAGGATGCGGTTGAAGCTGTAGACCACGGCGTCCGCGTTGACCGGCGAGCCGTCGTGGAACGTGAGACCCGACTTGAGCTTGACCGTGTGCGTCTGGCCGGTCGAGTCAGGTTCGTAGGTCTCCGCCAGCAGCATCTCCAGCTTGTGCTCGGGGTCCCACCCCATGAGCGAGTCGTACAGCTGGAACTGCGTGCTGATCTGCGTCTCTGTGGTGGCGATCTGCGCGTCGAGCGTGTCCTTGGCGGAGCCGCCGCCGATACCCACCTTGAGGGCGCCGCCCTTCTTGGGCCCGCCGGCAGCGGCCGAACCCGAGGCGGCCGGCGAAGCGGTCTCGCTCGAGCTGCTGCTGCCGCACGCGGAGGCCACGGAGCCGAACGCAGCGACCGCGCCGACGGCGGCCGCGCCCTTCAGCAGGCCACGCCGCGTCACGCGCTTGTCGTTGACCACCTCGTAGATCTCACCGACTTCGAACCCTGAGTTCTTGTCCTGCTGAGTCACTTGCACTCCCCCTGTCCTGAGACTTCCACCGGCTCAGCCCACCCCGGCCGGCATGTGCGGCCCGCACCCGCGCGGGTCGAGACGTCTGCTGTGACCTGCTCTTCTACGAGTGATCGAACCCCCTTGGACTGCTCTGGCGAATCGCGGGAGGCGGGGACTGTCGGCACAATGTATCCGCCCGGGTGGTTCGCCAAGTTGGAAGGGACTCTAGAAGCCCGCGTTCCGTCTTGTCAATAACGAATGGTCCGGGCACACTAGCACCCGCGGTGACCGGGGACAAGGCCTAGTAACGGAATCAGAAGGAAGAACCCCACAAGGCCTCAGCTTCTTCATCGACTCTGCCGATTTGGTTTGCCTTGTCGCAACGGAACGAGCAGAAGACTTGCAGATGCAGAACAGCGACTCCATCCATCGGCGCCCGCCTTGCGTCCCTCCGTCCCGGCGGATACGACGACCCGTATGATAGGTGGCGGGTGTCCTGTTCGTCAACGCATTGACAGTAGTTCCTCCGGTCGATACTACTGAGTACGGGAGTATCACCGTTCCCGATGCCCCTGACCTGTACTGGCTGCGGGAGGACTCGAGCCCGCGCGAGTGGGATATCATGCGGGAACGACGGAACAGGGGGGCGACGTGGACGATCTCGACCGGCGGATCCTTGTCAAGCTGCAGGAAGACGGCAGCCTGACGAACGCACGTCTCGCCGAGACCCTCGGTCTGTCCCAGTCGGCGATGTCCGAACGCGTGCGCCGCCTGCAGCAGGAAGGCCACATCCAGGGCTACCGCGCCATCATCGCTCCCGGCAGCCTGGGCATCGGCCTGCAGGCGTTCGTGGCGGCGGAACTCGTGCGGCACGGCACGGACTGCATCGAGGAGTTCGAGGGGGGCGTGCGGGCCTTGCCGGAGATCCGTGCCTGCTACCACGTCGCCGGCCGCTTCGACTATCTCCTGCACGTCGCCGTGCGCGACCTCGAGCACCTCGGCCGGGTGGTCAAGCACGACATCGCCGCCATCCCGGGCGTGGACCGGGTCGAGACCATGCTGGTCTACTCCGAGGTCAAGCCCGACGCCGGCTGGCCGGAGCCCGACGACGGGCCGGCGGAGTAGCCGCGCGGGCGGCGCGCAAGGCGCGCCGACGTCCGCTGCCGTAGCTCAGTCGACCGCGCCGCACACCTCTGCCAGGGCGGCGAGCTGGTCGTCGCTCAGCAGTGAGCCGTTCCCCTGTTCTTCTCTGCCGCCAGCGTGCGCTCGACGATGTCGCGCGCCTCGTCGATCTCCTGGCGGCCCTCGGCGATCCACTGCTCGAAGGGGAGGCGGCTGCCGATGACCGGCTGGAAGTGTTCGCCCGCGCGCACGCGCTCGCGCGTGGCCTTCTCCTTGAGGAAGTTGCCGCCTACGCCGACGCGCTCGATCATGTCGAGCATGATCGTCTCCGGCGTGATCTCCGCACCGTCGACGACGCGCTTGACCATGCGCGCCACCTCGGCGTCGATGGGCACCATGGGCAGGTGCCACACGCTCGACGAGTCGAGCGCGCCGAAGCCGCCGCTGATGAGGTCGACCCCCGTCAGGGCCGCCGGCAGGGCCTTCATGCCCTTCTCGTAGCCGGCCTGCAGCCCCGGGTGCTTGGCGTCGCTCGAGAGCCCGGGGTTGTGGACCGGCAGACCGAGGTGGTGGCCGATCTCCACCGAGGCGACACCCATCAGGGTGTTCTCGGGCGACCCGAGCGACATGGAACTCGTGCGCATGTCCAGGATGCCGGGGCCGCAGCAGGCGAGGACCGGCGCGCCGGGGGCGGCGACCTGCGTGACGGTCACCATGCCCAGCAGCTCCGCCCACATCTGCGCGAGCGTGCCGGCGACGGTGATCGGCGACGTGGCGCCGACCATGGTCATGCAGTAGGCGAAGATGGGTGCGCCCAGCCGCGCGAACTCGCACGTGACGTCGAGCAGGCGGCTGTTCACTTCGAGCGGCGCACGGACGGCGCACACAGGCCGAGGCGCGGGTGCCGCGGTGCGCCTCGAGGCTGCCGCTGAGGATCTCCATGATGCGCCGCACCGGCTCGGTCTCGTGCGGGCAGTCCACCATCACGAGCGGCTTCGAGGTGCTGCTGAGGTACGCGTGGTACTCCAGCAGCTCACGCTGCTCGATGGGGACGTCGTTCGCGGTCGCGAACGTCCACATGAGGTCGAGCTCCGGCGTGGCGTCCATGACCGTGGAGCCCTCGCGGATGTCCTGGAGGGTCGCGGGCCTCAGCTGCCCGGTGCGGAAGTCGAGCGTCTTGGCGATGCAGGCGGAAGGGTTGAAGTGCGGGCCGTTGACACGGTCGAAGACGATGTCCTGCGCCGCGGTGGCCCCGGCCATGCCCCACGCGGGGGGCAGCGTGGACAGCGCCTCGCGAACGAGCGCCTCGGGCATGCGCACGACACCGGTCTCGTGATCCACGACGGCGCCGCGCTCTTCCAGGGGCCCGAGGATCTCCGCGCCCTTGAAGCACATGCCCACGCGCTCGAGCACGGCCAGCGCAGAGTCGATGATGAGGTCCCGCTCACTCGCGCTCAGCCAGCTCAGCCTGCACTTCAAGGTCGCTCCTTTCGGCCTGCCCTCGGCGGGGCCGGCGCCGACGGCGAAGACTAGTCAACCGGTCACTCGACCCAACTCTTGCCAGAGGGCCGGACGGTGTCAAGCGAGGGCGGACGGGGCCGGGCGGCCGCGCCGGCCCCACTGGGGCCGGGTCTTTCGGCGGCTGCGGCGGCGCAGGTGGCGGGGCCGGGACAGCGCCCCGCCGCCTGCGCTCTCCGGATCATGCCTCGGGCGGCGCCAGGCTCTTGCGGACGTCCTTCATGCGCAGCATGAGGTGGGACGGGTCCGTCGGTGACGGCACGAAGCCGTACCTCTCGTAGAAGCCCCGCGCCCGCTCGGTGGGAGCCTCGGCGACCACGGCCCGGGCGAACATGGTGCCGGAGGCCTGCAGGCTGCGGCTCAGGGCCTGGACGAGCATTGCCTCGCCGAGGCCCTCACCCTGCGCCGAGCCGTCGACCGCGAGGCGCGCCAGCAGGACGGCCGGCACCTCGCGAGGCCCCTTGCCGGCGGCCGGCACCTGCGTGTCGGGCCGCGGCCCCACGCTCGCCGCCTTCAAGCTGAAGTAGGCCAGCGGCCGGCCGTCGCGCGCGAGCACGCGAGTCTTGCCGGCGCGCTGCTCGGCCAGGGCGCGCTCCGCGAGGAACGCGTCCAGGGCCGGCTCGCCGCAGGCGAAGCCGGCCACGTCGTCGGCAGCGGCCAGGGCGCGGACGTCCGCAGCGGCCTCGCGCGGACGCGGCGGCCTCGGGCTGCGAGCTCCGGGATCACGGCCGACTTGCCCCCGAGGAGCTCCGTGAAGGCGATCCACCGGGCGTCGGGGAGGACGAACGCGGTCTGGTCGGCGGACGTGACCGCCTCCTCGGCCCCGGCGAGGTCGTCGAGCTGTAGTCCGGCGCCACGGGGCAGGCCAGCTCACACACGCGGCAGTACTCGGTGACGTTGCTGGCCTCCTCGATACCGAAGAGCGCGCCGTCCATGACCTCGAAGTCCACGTCCAGCTGGTCCTGCCGCTGCTTGCAGAGGGAACGCTTGAAGGCGCCGCCGCCGAAGGCGTCTTTGGGGCATGCCGTGCGGCACGGCTCGGCGCAGCCGCGTACAGGGGTCGAAGCCCTGCAGCGGGCCCGTCGGCTCCAGGTCGGCCTCCATGAAGATCCCGCGCCAGCGGATGCGCGGCCCGAACTCCGGCGTGACCACGAGGTTGTTCCTGCCGATCACGCCCAGGCCTGCCAGCACGGCGGCGTCCTTGAGGAACGCGCCGCCGTACTCGATCTGGTACGGGAGCGAGAGGGCGCCCATACCGAGTTCTTCGTTGATCCAGGTGCGCAGCCGCCTGGACTGCGCCGCCAGCTCGCGGTTGCCCGGCGTGAAGCCCTTGACCTTGAGGCTCCACCAATCCAGCAGCGGCTCGGCCGCCGGGTGAGCCAGCCCCCAGACCAGCATGGACTTGAACTCGTCCTTCCACTCCACGCCGTCGTACTCGGGGTAGAAGGGGTCGGCGTCGTAGACGGGGTACGAAGGGGCGCCTTTGAGGTCGGCGATGCGCACGATGCCGACGACCGCGGCGCCCTCCTCGCGGGCCCTGGCCAGGATCTTCTGTCACGCTGCTCATCTTCTTTCACGGCCGTCGCTGCTCATGTGCCTCACTCCGCGTTCAGTCTGACCAGGGCGTCGGCCGCCACCGCACCCTTGCCCTCCTCGAGCACGAGGAGCGGGTTGATGTCCAGCTCGGCGACCGCGCCGGGGTCCTTCTCCACCATGGCCGCGACGGCCATGATGACGTCGGCCGCCGCATTCAGGTCGGCCTGCGGACAGCCCCTGAAGCAGTTCAGCAGCGGTGCGCACTGCAGCGCGCCGAGGGCCTCCAGCACGTGCTCCCGGGTGACCGGGAGCAGCAGGGAGGCGCTGTCCTTCATCAGCTCGACGAGGATACCGCCGCCGCCGACCACGAGGTACGGGCCGAACTGCGGGTCGCGGGCCACGCCGACGATGAGCTCGGTCACGGCGCCCTCGATCATGCGTTCGACCAGGTACGCCTGCGACAGCCCGGCCATGAGGTCGAGGGCGCCCCTGACCTCGTCGGCGCTGCGCAGGTCGAGGCGCACGCCGCCGACGTCGGACTTGTGCGCCACTCCAAGTGCCTTGACGACGACGGGGAAGCCCAGCTCCTCTGCCGCCGCGGCGGCCTCGTCGGCCGAGTGCGCCACGCGCGAGGCCGGGACGGGCACGCCGTGCTTCGCGAGCATGGCCTTGGACGCGGCCTCGTCGAGGACGTCGACGGACGCCGCGGTGCGGCCCGGGTGCTGTGAGCAACGGCTGGGCCGGCGGCCGCGACCAGGCGGCGCCGATGTCGTAGGCCGCCTTGACGGCCGCCACGCCGCCGTCGATGCCGGCCAGCATGGCGACGCCGTCCTGCATGAGGCGGTCGGCGACGTCCTCGGAGCAGGTGTCGGAGAACGTCGCCATGACGGCGCCCTTGGTGCCCGTCTCTTTGGCGGCGCGCACGAAACCGCGCTCCGCGCCGCCCCAGGTGGACTGGTCGCACTTGTCGGCGCGGGGATAGTCGAGCAGGCAGAGCGCGACGTCGAACTCGTCGGAGAGCAGGGCGCCGAAGATGGCGGCGTTGGCCTCGTCGTCGTCCCACGAGAACATCTGGTAGTCGAACGGGTTGGACGGGACGACGCGCTCGTGGACGACCGCACGCAGCCGCTCCGTCGCCTGCGGCGAGAGCGGCGGCAGCGACAGCCCCGGCTTGAGCGCGTCGGCCAGGAGGGTGAGGTCCCCGCCGGAGGTGCTCATCGCAGCGATGCGCCCGCCGCCCAGCGGCCCGAGCACATGCAGCACCTTGAGCGCCTCGATCAGCGCCTCCAGCGAGTCGACGCGGGCGACACCCAGCACGGGAAAGGAGCGCGTCCACGAGCACGTCCGAGCCGGCCAGCGACGCGGTGTGCGACATGACCACCTGCTGGGCGACCTGGGAGCGGCCGGTCTTGATGGCGACGATGGGCTTGCCCAGCTCGCGCGCCACGTCCACCGCCTGCTGGAGGGTCGCCGGGTCGGGCAGCGCCTCCAGGTACAGGCCGATGGCCGTGACCCGCTCCTGCCGGGCGAACAGCTCGATGGCCTCGTGCAGGTCGAGCTTGAGACGGTTGCCGAGCGAGACCATGTAGGCGATCGGCAGGCCACGACGCTGCATGGTGAGGTTGAAGCCGACGTTGGACGAGGCGGTGATGATGGCCACGCCTCGCTCCACGCGCTTGCCGCCCTGCTGGTCCGGCCAGAGCATGGCCCCGCTCACGTAGTTCAGCAGGCCGTAGCAGTTCGGCCCGACGAGGACCATGTCGCCGCACGCCTCCAGCAGCTGCTGCGTGAGTTCGGAGCCCTCCTCACCGGCCTCCGCGAAGCCGGTGGCGTACGAGACGGCGCCGCCGGCGTCCAGCGCCGACAGTCCCCGCATGATATCGATGGTGAGGTTGCGGTTGACGCCGACGTAGGCCGCATCCGGGCTCCCCGGCAGCTCGTCGACCGAGCGGTAGACCCGGCGCCCCATGATCTCGTCCTTCTTGGGGTGGACGGGCCAGATCTCGCCGTCGTAGCCCATCAGGTCGCACTGGCGGATCACCTCCTGAGCCTGCGCCCCGCCGAAGACTGCGATGGAGCGCGGGTCCAGCAGGCGCGCGAAGCGCGCAGGGTCGACCCTCACCGTACCCATGGTGACCTCCGTGGTCTGTGCTGCGCGGCCGCCGGCGTCAGAGCCGGAGGCCGCCGTCGACCGGAATCACCCGGCCGTTGATGAAGTCGTTCTCGATGGCGAAGCGGACGGCCATGGCGATCTCGGCCGGCTCGCCCATGCGGCGTAGGGGAATGGCGTCGGTGAGCGCCTTGCGCGCCTCTTCCGGCATGGCCTGCGCCATCTCCGTGGCGGTGAGGCCCGGGGCGATGGCCACCGCGCGGATGCCGTACCGCGCCAGCTCCATGCCCCAGGTACGCGTCATGCCGACGACGCCGGCCTTGGCCGCGCTGTAGTTGGTCTGGCCGAGGTTGCCGAGCCAGGAGAGTGACGAGATGGAGACGATGACGCCTCCGGTGCCCTGCCGCACCATGTGCCAGGCGGCCTCTCGCGAGCACAGGAAGACGCCCGTGAGGTCCACGTCGATGACGGCCTGCCACTTGGCCAGCGAGAGCTTCTCCACCTCGTCGCCCTTCTTGCGCACGAGGAACCCGTCGCGGTTGAGGCCGGCGTTGTTCACGACGACGTCGATGCCGCCGGCGTGCTCGACGAACGCGCCGAACAGGGCCTCAACCTCGGCCTCGTCGGCGACGCTGGCCGTCTGGGACCAGAGCGCGTGCGCCGGATCCAGGCCTGCCGCCTGCTCGTGGAGCTCGTCCAGGCCGGCCGGGTCCACGTCGCACACGCCCACCTGCGCCCCGGCCTGCGCCAGGTCGAGGGCGAACGTGCGGCCCAGGCCGCGGCCGGCGCCCGTGATCAGGATCCTCGCTCCCGCGATCTGCACCTCGGCTCCTCTCTCGGCTGTGACGGAGGCCGCGGCGTGTGGTCACCGTGCGGGCGGCCGAGCGCGAACGCGCGCTCGTTGACGCCGCGGATCTTGGCCGGCACTGCCCGTTCGAGGGCTCGCTCCCACGAGGACTGCGCGAAGGGGAGCACGGCGCTCGCCGCGCCGAGGAGGGCGACGTTGACGGCCTTGAGCGTGCCGGCCTCCCGCGCCAGCGCCTCGGCGTCGACGGACACGAGGCGGACCCCGCGGGCCTCAGCCTCCGCCGCGAGGTCCTCCGGGTACTGCTCCTCCCGCCGCAGCACGCTGCCGGGTGGGATGACGGTGCTGACCGCGCACACCAGCGTGCCGCCGGCGCCGAGCAGGCGCAGGCCGCGGTGGCCCTCCAGGAGCTCGGTGGCGAGCACCACGTCGGCGTGCTTGGAGACGGGCGAGTGGACCTTCTCGCCGAAACGCACCGTGCTGACGACGCTGCCGCCGCGCTGAGCCATGCCGTGGATCTCGCTGGCCTTGACCATGAGGCCGTCGGCCGAAGCCGCTTCACTGAGGATGGAGGCGGCAAGCAGGATGCCCTGGCCGCCGACGCCGACGAGGCAGACCGTGGTCACACCGCTCATTCACACCTCCCGCGACCGGCGAGGGCTCGAGTGTGAGCGCGCCTCGCTTGCAGACCTCGACGCACAGGCCGCACCCCGTGCAGGAATCGGTGATGCGCACCGTGTCCTCTTCTGGGACGATGGAGGGGCAGCCGATGGCGAGGCACAGCCCGCAGAGGTTGCAGCGCTCGTCGTCCACCAGCACCGTGCCCGACTTCTCGCGGACCAGCAGGGCGCACGGCGCCTCGGCGACGATGACGCCCAGGCCGGGCGTGGCGACCTCCGTCTTGATGGCGTCGACGATGGCCCCGTAGTCCTTGGCATCGATGGTCGTGCAGCGCACGCCGATGCCGTCGCACAGCGCCTGGAGGTCGATGCTCGGCCCCTCCGTCATGTCCGGCCGCACGCCGGTGCCCGGGTTACCCTGGTGGCCGGTCATCGCCGTGGTGCGGTTGTCCAGGATGAGGACCAGGCCCTCGGCCTCGTTGTACGAGGCGCTGATGAGCCCGGTGATGCCGGAGTGGAAGAACGTGGAGTCGCCGATGACGGCGGCCGCGGCCTTCTTGCCCAGCGCCTCGTTGAAGCCGGCCATCATGCCGATGCTGGCACCCATGCACAGCGAACTGTCGAGCGCGTTGAGCGGCGGGTCCGCGCCCAGCATGTAGCAGCCGATGTCGCCCATGGCCGCCAGCTTCTGCCGTTTGAGAGCCGTGAACACCGAGCGGTGCCGGCAGCCGGGGCAGAGCACAGGCGGGCGCACCGGCAGGTCTTCGCCCTGCGGCAGCGGCCGCAGGCGCTGCGCCGGCGGGTAGACCGGCTGCCGGCGCTCCGGCGCCGGGGCGTCGATGTACGGCGCCAGCGCCTCCCGCACCATGTCCTGGTCCAGCTCGCCGTCGGCCGGGATGGCCTCCTTGCCGATCACCGGCAGGCCGAGCATGCGGACGGTCTCCTCGATGATCGGGTCGAGCTCCTCGACCACGGCCACCTGCGAGACCTGCTCGTAGAACTCCGCGATCTTGCGCCACGGGTGCGGCCAGGACATGCCCAGCTTGAGCACCCACACGTCGGGGAAGGCCTCCTTGACGTACTGGTACGCCACGCCCGAGGTGATGATGCCGAAGTCGACCGTGCCCGGCTCGATGACGTTGAGCGGCGACTCCTCGGCGCGCTCCCGCAGGCGCACGAGCCGCTCGAGGATGAAGCGCGTGCGCAGGCGCGCCCACTGCGGGACCATGAGGTGCTTGGTGATGTCCTTGACGTAGGCGATGTGCGGCGGCTCGATGCGCTCGCGCTGCACTACCTGACCGCGCCCGTGCGACAGCTTGGTCGACGAGCGCAGCAGCACCGGCGTGTCGAACTCCTCCGAGAGCGCGAAGGCCTCGGCCACGAAGTCGTAGGCCTCCTGGCTGTCCGACGGTTCGACCATGGGGATCTTGGCGAAGCGCGCGTAGTTGCGACTGTCCTGCTCGTTCTGCGACGACGCCATGCTGGGGTCGTCGGCGCTGACGATGACGAGGCCGCCGTTGACACCCGTCTCGGTGAGCGTCAGCAGCGGGTCGGCGGCCACGTTGAGGCCGACGTGCTTCATGCTGACGATGCTGCGCACGCCGGCGCGCGAGGCGCCGACGGCCGTCTCGAGCGCGACCTTCTCGTTGACGCACCACTCGGCGTGGATGCCTTCAAGGCTCGCGGCCGTCTCGAGGATCTCCGTGGAGGGCGTGCCCGGGTAGGCGCAGGCGAAGCCGGCACCGGCGCGGACGGCGCCGTAGCCGATGGCCTCGTTGCCCATGAGGAAGAGAGTGTCCATGCCGCTCTGGTTCACCGAGCCCTTTCCGTCGTTCCTAAGAGTTGTCCGGTCGACTTCCTGAGAATCCACGTTGTAACAGGAGAAGCTGCGGGGCTGAAGCATATCACCCGCAGTACTTCTCGCGCAGCACCTTCTTGTCGAGCTTGCCGACGCTCGTCTTGTCGAGCTCGGGCACGAAGAGGATCCTGTCGGGCACGCCGTACTTGGGGATCACGCCCTTCTGCGCGCTGTCCAGGGCGAAGCGCCGGATGTCCTCGGCGTCGTCCGGCGCGCCCTCCCTGAGCGACCACCAGGGCCAGCGGCCGCTCGCCCCACTTGTCGTCCGGCACGCCGACCACGGCCACCTCGCTCACGCCGGGATGCTGCAGGAGAGGTTCTCGAGGTCGAGGGACGAGACCCACTCGCCGCCGGTCTTGATGACGTCCTTGATGCGGTCCGACACCTGCAGGTAGCCGTCGGGTCGATGAAGCCGACGTCGCCGGTGTGCAGGTAGCCGCCGGCCCACAGGGTCCTCGGAGTTCTGCGCGTCCTTGAGGTACCCATCGTCACCCACGGCGCCCGCACGACGACCTCGCCGGTGGCCTTGCCGTCGTGGCGCACGTCGCGCATCTCGGGGTCGACGACGCGCAGGTCGACGAGCGGATCGGGCGCCCGGCGCGGCAGCGGACCTCGAGCTCCGCGTCGTCGTCGAGGTCCGCATCGCCGGGTCCAGGTGGCGCCAGCGATGAGGACGGGCACGGTCTCGGACAGGCCGTAGCCGCCGATAGATGTCGATGCCGCGGTCCAGCGCCTCCGTGCAGACGGCCCTGGGCAGCGGCCGCGCCGCCGATGATGACCTTCCAGCCGCGCACGTCTGCCGTCGCCACGGCCGCGCTGCGCAGCAGCATGTACATGATGGTGGCCACGCAGTGCGAGAACGGTGACCTTCTCGCGCTCGATGAGGCCGAGCAGCCCCGTCCGGCTCGTACCGCCCCGGGTACACCTGCTTCACGCCCATGCAGCGTGGCCATGTACGGATAGCCCCACGCGTGGACGTGGAACATCGGCGTGATCGGCATGTAGACGTCGTCGCGCGTGGAAGCCGCCCTGGGACGGCGCCATGGCCATGGCCGTGAGGCCGCAGAGGGTGTGCAGCACGAGCTGCCGGTGGCTGTAGTAGACGCCCTTCGGCAGGCCGGTGGTGCCGGTGGTGTAGAAGGTGGTGGCGC
This sequence comes from uncultured Thermoleophilia bacterium, assembly GCA_963808735.1. Classification (GTDB taxonomy): domain Bacteria; phylum Actinomycetota; class Thermoleophilia; order UBA2241; family UBA2241; genus CAIXSE01. Next base: position 93,036 of record CAWEHE010000012.1, read on the forward strand.
AGCGTGTCCTCGTCGAGGTCGGGGAAGTCGTAACGCGCCGGGCTCAGCGCGCGAGCATGCGCCTCGTACTCGCCGTCCAGAGGCACGCTCGTGGCCGGCTGGCCCGTCCAGGTCGCTGAGCAGGATGACCTTGCGGACCCTGCCGCAGCCGGTCCCAGAGCCGCTCCAGGACGGGCAGGAACTCGGCGTTGACGAGCAGCACGTCGTCCTCGGCGTGGTCGATCGTGTAGAGGATCTGCTCGGGGGAGAGGCGCACGTTCACGGTGTGCAGCACCGCGCCCATCATGGGCACGGCGAAGAAGCACTCCAGATAGCGGTGGCTGTCCCAGTCCAGGACGCCGACCGTGTCGCCCGGCTCGACGCCGAGGGCGGCGAGGCCGGCGGCCAGACGGTGCACGCGGGCTTCGAACTCGCTGTAGGTGTAGGCGCACGCGGTCGCGGTAGACGATCTCCTGGTCGCCGGCGTGCGCCATGGGCGCGTGCAGCAGGTGCTTGATGAGGAGCGGGTAGCGGTACGCCTCGGGCGTCCGGGCGATCAGCTTGGGCGGCATGCTCGACCTCCGGATGCCGGTCAGACGGCTTCGAGGGCGGTGGCCATGGAGACGCCGCCGCCGCCGCACAAGGTGGCCATGCCCATCGTCTTGCCGCGGCGCCGCATGGCGTGCAGGAGCGTCACCATGAGCCGGCAGCCGGTGGACCCGACCGGGTGGCCGAGCCCGATGCCGGAGCCGTTGACGTTGGTGATCTCGCGGTCCAGGCCGAGGTCGCGCTCGCAGGCCAGGTACTGCGAGGCGAAGGCCTCGTGGACCTCGAGCAGCTCGAAGTCCTGCAGCCGCAGGCCGGAGCGGCGCTCCAGGTCGCGGACGGCCGGCACGGGGCTGATGCCCATGACCGACGGCTCGCAGCCGCCGTAGCCGACGCCCCGGATGACGGCGAGAGGCGCGACGCCCAGCTCCTCGGCCTTGCCGGCCGACATGATCACCATGGCGCTGGCGCCGTCGTTGATGCCCGACGAGTTGCCGGCGGTGACCACGCCGATACCGGGCATGAACGCGGGCTTGAGCGAGGCCAGCTCGTCCGGCGTGAGCCCCGGACGGAAGTGCTCGTCGCGGGCGAACACCAGTGGTGGCTTGCCGCGCCGCTGCGGGACCTCCACGGGCACGATCTCGTCGGCGAAGTCGCCGTTCTCAGTGGCGCGCTCCACGTTGTGATGGCTGCGCAGCGCGACCTCGTCGAGCTCCTCGCGCGTGAGACCGTACTCCTCGGCGACGAGCTCCGCCGTGTGCCCCATAACATAAGGCTGGCCGGCGAGGGCGGCGCGGACCGGCTTGCGCTCGACGTCGTCGCCGCCCGGACACGCGTGGTAGCGGGAGCCACAGTAGAGCCCCTCGATGACCTGGTCGTCGATGGTCTGGTTCTGCAGCCGTGCCCCCCACCGTGCCGTGGGCACGGCGTACGGCACGCCGGACATGACCTCCACGCCGCCGGCCACGATGACGTCGGCCAGGCCGGCCTTGATCATGGCCATGCCGGAGACGACGGCCTCCATGGCCGACACACAGACGCGGTCCATGGACACCGCCGTGGCCGTGACCGGGATGCCGGCCTCGATGGCGGCCGAACGCGCGACGCTCTTGGTGAGGTACGACTCGAAGCAGCTGCCGAGGCGCACGTCGTCGACCACTGCCGGCTCGATGCCGGCGCGGGACATGGCCTCACGGATGACCGTGGCTGCGAGCAGGTACGGCGGCACGTCCTTGAGGGCGCCGCCGAAGGCGCCGATGGCGGTGCGGCAGGCTGCTGCGATGACGACCTCGTCCATGCGTCAGTCCCCTTCCGCGCCCGCTCCGTGGAGCGGGCGATCGTCGTCTGCAAGGAGGCGGGCGAGGTCCTCGCACGCCAGGAACATGTGAGCCCCGAGCTCGTCGTCAAGCGCGGGCGGCCGCGACGAGAACAGCGCGATGACCACGCCGGCCTCACGGACGACGTGGACCCGCTGGCCCAGCCACCCCGCGGCGCTGAACGTGACGTGGTCCGCCGCCTCGTCACCCAGAAACAGCTGCGGTACGAGCACCCGTCCCACGAACGGGTCGCCACCCAGTCCTCCGCGGCGGCGGCGAACGCGGCCTTGTCGCCGTTACGCCGCACGTCCTCGAGCCACGCGGCGGGGACCACCTGCCGGCCGCCGGCGCGCCCGTCCTCGCAGAGCATGAGTCCGAAGCGGGCCAGGTCGCGCAGGCTGCAGCAGAAGCCGCCCTCGAGCTGGGCCGATCCGGCCCCGTCGAGGGCGATGTACGCGTCGTGCTCGGCGCCGAGCCTGCTCCAGACCCGCTCCGCGATGAGGCGCGGCATGGCGACGCCCGTGGCCCGCTCCATGACCCAGCCGAGCACCAGGGTGTTGAGCGAGACGTAGTGGAACGCGCGGCCGTGCTCGCCCGCCTTTCTCGGTCTGCGTGGCGAAGTCGTAGGCGGAGCCGGGCTCGTCCGGGGCGAGGCTGGGCTGCACGCCCTCGAGGCGGCACAGCCTGGCGCCCTCGTAGGACGGGTCCTCCAGGTCGTCGACGTAACGGATGCCGACCGTCATGTCCAGGAGGTGCCGCAGCGTGGCGTCGCCGTAGGCGCTGCCCGCAAGCTCGGGCACGTAGGCCGTGACGGCGTCGTCCGGCGCCAGCGTGCCCTCCTCGGCCAGGCACGCGGCGACGCACGAGGCGATCGACTTCGTGACCGACATCGCCAGATGAGGTGTCTCCGGCCGCAGCCCGTTGAAGTAGCGCTCGTACACGAGACGGCCCCGATGGACGACGGCGACGCCGTCCACGTGGCAGGCGCGCAGCATGTCGAGGACTCTCCACGTGCCGCCGCCGCTGCGCCGCACCTCCACGGCGTCGAGGTCACGCGGGTCGGCGGGCAGTGGCTCCGCCGCGGCCCGCCGTACCCGCCACGTCCGCCGTGCCGGAGAGCTCGCGGACGTGCTGCATGTACCAGCGCGTGAGCCGCGGGTCGCCGTAGACCTGGTCGAGGCGCACGCGCCGCTCGGGCGGCGGCGGAAAGCCCCGCATCAGGCGGTCGTCGGCGACGTTCGGTGAGGTCACGCGTCCGGTCCCTCCAGCGCACAGCGCGTAAGCAGCCGGCGCGGACTCCGCAGGATGTGCGGCACAACACGCATCTTACCGCAGGGCCTCCGGTCGAACAACGGGCCGGCTGACATGGTTACGCATCCGACTCGGAGTCCCGGACGCCCTGCGGTCAGATGAACTCGGTGTGGCCGTCCACACCGATCGCCTGTCCGGAGATGCGCGCCCCGTGCTCGGAGCAGAGGAAGAGGATCATGGCGGCGACGTCCTCCGGCCGCACGAACGTGCGCAGCGAGCAGCCGCGCACCCAGTCCTCCCGCAGCTGCTCACAGGTGAGTCCCCGCTGCTCGGATTCCAGGCGGATGACACGCTCCAGGCGCTCGCCCTCCACGCCGCCGGGGCAGATGGCGTTGGCCCGCACGCCGAACGGCCCGAGCTCCATGGCGATGGTCTTCGTGAACCCGATGATGGCCCACTTGCTGGCGACGTAGGGCGAACGGGAGGGCCCGCCGAAGAACCCGTAGTGAGACGACATGTTGACGATGCTGCCGGAGCCCTGCTCCTTGAGGATGGACGCGGCGCGGCGTGTGCACAGGAACGCGCCGGTGAGGTTCACGTCGAGCGTGCGCCGCCACTCCTCGGGAGGGACGTCCTCGACGCACGCCACAGGCCCGCCGACACCCGCATTGTTGACGAGGACGTCGAGGCCGCCGAGAAAGGCGAGCGCCTCGTCGAACAGGCGGTCCACGTCGGCCTCGTCGGCGACGTCTGCGACGGTCGCTCCCATCGCGGGAGAACCGGAGCGGACCCCGTCGACGAGCCGGCTGTCGACGTCACAGGTGAACACACTGGCGCCCGCCTCGGCGAACGTGCGTGCGATCACGCTGCCGATGCCGCTGCCGCCCGCGGTCACGATCACACGCGCGCCCTCGATGCCTGCCAGCTCCATCTGCTACCTTCCTTCGCTGCGTCACGGCCGGATGCCGGGACAGTCTACCGCCGCCCGAGGCGGCGCCGGCGCCGGGCCCTGCGGTAGAGGCCCGGCGCCGGCGGAAGCACGGCGGAGAAAGGGGGAGGACCTCCGCCGCGCACGCCGTCAGCCGCGCGGCGGCTGCAACTCCAGCTTGCGACGCGCTTCCGCCGGCGTCAGGGGGCGCGCGCCCAGGCTCTCGACGATGCCGACGGCGTGAGTGACGAGGTCCGCGTTGCTCGCGAACACGCCGCGGCGCAGGTACAGGTTGTCCTCGAGACCCACGCGCACGTTGCCGCCGAGCACCAGAGCCTGCGCGACGAAGGGCATCTCCAGGCGACCGAGGGCGAAGGCAGCCCACTGCGAGCCCGGCGGAAGCAGGTCGATCATGGCCAGCATGGTGCGCGTGTCCGCAGGCGCCCCGTACCTGATGCCGAGGCAGAGCTGGAACAGCGGGGTGCCCTCGATGAGCCCCTCCTCGACGAGCTTGCTCGCCAGCCACACCTGCCCGGTGTCGAAGACCTCGAGCTCGGGCTTGACGCCCAATTCCTTGACGCGTGCCGCCATCGTGCGCAGCTGCGAAGGCGTCACGACGGCCGCGTAGTCGCCGTCCGAGAAGTTCATGGTGCCGCAGTCGAGCGTACACATCTCGGGCAGCAGCGCCTCGACGTGCTGGAGGCGCTCCAGCGCCGGCACCAGGTCGCTGCCCGGTGCCGCCACGGCAGGGTGGGCGTCGTCGACGACGAGGTCGCCGCCCATGCCGGTGGTGAGGTTGATGATGACGTCGGTCGAGCTCTCGCGGATGCGCTCGACGACCTCGCGGTAGTACTCGAGCTTGCGCGAAGGCGCGCCGGTCTGCGGGTCGCGCACGTGGATGTGCGCGACCGCGGCCCCGGCGCGCGCCGCTTCGAGCGCCGCCTCCGCGATCTGCAGCGGCGTGACGGGCAGGCCGGGGTGCACGCCGGCCGTGTCCCCGGCGCCGGTGACGGCACAGGTGATGATGACCTCGTCGTTCACCGCTCCTCCTCTCGAGCGTGCGGGCGCCTCTGACGCCTGGTGTGGGGCGCGCCCGGCGGCGCACCCCACACCAAAGCCTCTTGGTCGCTCAACCTGGGATGCCCCTTACGGCGCACCCCACGTCGAGTCCTCCTCCGGAGGGCGATCCAGCCTCGGAGTGGGCGCCCGTCACCCCCTCGGGCACGCAGAAGCCCCGCGCCTGCCGTCAGGCGACGCTCGCGCCGACCGTCGCCGCGTGCGGCGCATGCAGCAGGGCCGCGGCGTGCACGCCGATGCCGGCCCTGGTGAGCTCCGCGGCGGTGCGGCAGACGGCGGCGTGCTTGTCGAGGTAGTTCTGCTCCATCGCCGGCATGAGGCCCGTGTCGATGACCTGCTGCTTCGGCACGAAGTAGTCGAAGATGTCGCTCGGGTGCTCGCGCAGGGTCTCGGCGTCCGGGTCGGCGCCCTCGTGCTTGGCCGAGATGTTGGGCACATCCGCGGCCACGTCCAGCAGCTCGTCGCGGCGCAGGTACGGCTGGCGCACGATGGACTTGTACGCCTCCGTGATGTGGTGCTCGAAGCGGATGTCGTCCTCCAGGCCGAACGCCTGACGGACGGCCGACGAAGCGCGGATCGTGCCGGCGTCCACCGAGTTCGAGAGGTTGAGGCCGGCCATGCCGGTGGTGCCGTGCTCGGCGCCGAACAGGCGCGCGCCCATGAGCAGCCACAGCACCGACCAGGGGTTGTCCACGCCCATGAACACGGACACCTTGAACTCGTTGCGCACGCCGAGCTTGTGCAGCAGCATGGCGACGAGGATCGTGCCGGTGTTGATGTTGAGCACCTGGCGGACGCCGTACTCCGTGAGGTAGCGGAGGTACTCGTCGGCCCACTTGAGCGGGTAGTCGTTGGGCTGGCCGATGCCGCCGAAGTAGCCGGCGATGGTGTCGGGGCCGCCGAGGTGCACGTTGGAGCCGTCGATGCCCTTGGTGTCCAGCGTCTCGACGTGGCTCGCGCCGATGACCTGCATGGCGGCGGCAACGGCGAGCACGTCCTCGCCGGGCGCCGTCTGCTCGGCCATGTTGCGCACGCGGATGTAGCGCCCGGGCATGAGCTCGCGGTGCGTGATGGCGTGCTCGGCCTCCGCGATGAGCCACGGGAAGTACTGGAGCGCGCTGATCTCGAGGGTGACGGCGTGCTCCTCGTCGAAAGCCATGCCGTCGGCCTGCTCACCAACCACGCTGCGGCGATACTCCGGCAGCGTCACGAAGGCGCCGGCGTCGCGCCGGTCGATGAGCCACTCGAGTCCGTCCACGAAGGGAGAACCCTCGTCGCGCAGGCGCGCCATGCGGTTGTCCAGCCGGCCGGCCTCGTCTGCCCGGCGGTTGATCTCGTCGACGCCGCCGTACCGCTCGACGACCTCGAGCAGGCCGTCCACCAGCGGGTTGTCCCGGGAGGTCAGGAAGTCGTTCACCACGGCGAGGTCGTCGGGTGACACCTCGAGTCGCTGTCGCAGATCGTCTCTCGCTTCCATAGGAACCCTCCCGTCCGTCGTCCGGCCCACGGAGTCGCGGACCGGCGAATCTTCTGCATCAGGGGGATTCTACCCGCACAGTATCCTGCCGGTCAACGTTAGAGCAGGCGAGAAGGCGTAGTCAGGGCGGTCCTTCGGGATGCCCTGCGGCGAAGAAGTAGGTCAGCCGCAGAAGCTGCGGGTCGGGGGTGCGTCGCGAGCCGCCGGCCGAAGGTTTTGCGGCCGGCCGCCGGCTCCAGAGCGAGCCCGGCCGCCGGCTACGTCCAGCTTGCGTAGGCGGCCGGCCGCTTGGCGCGGCTGTAGTCGCCGCGCTGCAGGATCTCGGCGACCTCGGGACGGCTGAACCACTCGGGGAGCTTCACGCCCTTGGCGAGGTACTCCTCGCGCACCTGCGTGCCGGAGATGGAGAAGACGCGGGCGTCTGCCGGCACCTTGCCGGCCTCCTCGTAGCGGTCCTCGTCGGCGAGGTACACGAGCTCCTCGAACTCGATGGGCTGCACGCCGATCTCGTCGGCGTACTTCTCCGCCAGCACCTGGGCGTCGTAGGGCCCGTAGAACGGGTTGCCGTGCGAGTCCTTGCCGGGACCCGCGTGGTCACGGCCGATGATGATGTGGGAGGCACCGTAATTGCGCCGGATGATGGCGTGCCACACCGCCTCCCGTGGGCCGGCCATGCGCATCGCCAGTGGCATCAGTGAGAGCAGGGTGGTGGCGGGGTCGTAGTAGTTGCGCACCAGCACCTCGTAGGCCTCGACGCGCAACGCGTGGTGCACGTCTTCGGGCTTGGTGACGCCGACGGCGGGGTGGATGAGCAGAGACCCGCCGATCGCCCTGGCCGCCCGCTTGGTCAGCTCTTCGTGGATGCGGTGCATGGGGTTGCGCGTCTGGAACGCGACCACGTTGCTGTGGCCCATGGCCGAGAGCCGCTCGCGCGTCTGCGCCGGCGTGAGGCACAGCGGCCCGTGCAGGCGGTGCCGCGGCAGGTCGAGCACGCGCGGGCGCCCGGCCAGGTAGTGCGTCGGCCAGCGCTCGGCCTCGCGCACGAGCGGGTGCGCGGTGTCGGCGGCACCCAGCACCGCGCGCATCTCGCGCATGCTGTCGTGCCGGTACACGTCGTCGATCTCGAGCAGAGCCAGCACCGTGGCTTCTTCGTCGATGAGCGCCACCTCGCCCGGGTGCCGCAGGGCGCCGCCGAACACCGGCACGGCCAGCGGGATGGGGAACACGGTGCCGTCGTGCAGGCGCATCTCGCGGAGCACCGACTCATAGTCGTCGCGCGCCATGAAGCGGTCCACCGGAGAGAAGGCGCCGACGGCCAGCATCTCGAGGTCGTACTGGCCGCGCAGCGACAGCGTGATCTTGGGCAGGTTCCGGGCGCGCTCGTAGAGCGCCTTGCGCTCGGCCTCGTCGCGGACGACGAGGTCGACGAGGCGGTCCCCGAAGGGGCTGATCAGTTCGGCGAGCTGCGGTTCGGAGTCGGCGGTCATGTGTGAACCAGGAGGTTGACGAAGGAGAGCGGTGGCGGCACGCCGCTGCGACGGGCCGCCACCGCGAAGGTCACGAAGAGCCTTACGGCTTGAGCCGCTCCGCATACATCTTCTCGTACAGCGGCTGGCACTTGTCGTACATCTCGCGGAGCTCCGGCACGTCGTCCACGGTGTAGCCGAAGTCCTCCATGTCCTTCTGGAAGCCGGTGCTGTCGCCGGCGTCGAGGTGCCACATCTCCCAGTCCTTCCACTCCTGCTTGAACTCGGGCTCCCAGGTGAGGGACTCGGGCAGGTAGGGGATGCCGGTCTTCTCGCAGTACTGCTTGACCACGGAGGCCGCGTCGATGAGCAGGTCCTCGGCGTCGACGACGGCCGGGACCTCGCCGGTGACCTTCTTGGCGAGCTCGAACAGCTTGAACTGCGACTCGAAGCCGATCTCGCGCAGGGTCACCGTGGGGTCGAGCTTGTGGTACGAGACGAGCGTCAGGGCGGGGTCGCGGATGATGAACGTGTTGGTGAACTTGTTCATGAAGTCCTCGTCCGCGACGTCGCTGACGTAGTACGCCATGTCCTTGAAGAAGACCGGCTTGTCGGTGGCGGCGGCCTCGATCATCTCGGTCGTGCCCTCGAAGGTCTGCGGGTGACCCTCCTGCGGCTGCATGCCCACGGGTTCCTTGTGCGCGGCCTCGAGGTAGAAGAAGTAGCCGTAGGGCTCGTGGATGACCTTGAAGTCGCCGCGCTCGAACATCATGCGCTCGAAGCCCGTGGAGATGGAGCGCGGGACGGACCAGAGGGGGACGATCTTCTGCATGGAGCTGCTCCTTGGTCGGAGGTTGGCGACGTGTCTGGGTCTCGCGACAGTAGCAGCCGCACCCCGTTGTGGCAACCAATTCGTGACGGATTCCCAGCGGAATGATAGGATTCCGCGTAGGGACTGAACTTCAAGATGCTGATTCCGGAACATACTGACTGCGAGAGGCGGAAACGCTATGGATTCTGAATCCCAGCCACTGATCCGGCAGGGCTCCATGCCTCACGGCGTCCTGACGCTCGACGAACTCGACCGGCACATCATGAAGCTGCTGCGGCACGACGGCCGCCTCACGTACGCGCAGATCGCGCGCACCGCCGGGGTCTCCGAGCCCACGGTGCGCAAGCGCATCGACCGGCTCATGCACGCGGGCGCCATCATGATCATGGCCCGCGTGAACCCCGCGCCCATCGGCTTCCCCATCGACGCGTTCATCGCCGTCAAGGCCGTGCGCGGGCGCGTGAAAGAAGTCGGCCAGAAGCTGGCCGCCATGGAGAACGTGGCCTACGTGGCCTACCTCGCGGGGAGCTTCGACATCCTCATCGAAGCCTTCCTCCCCGACACCGAGGGCCTGTTCAAGTTCCTCAACGAGGACCTCGAGGCGATCGACGGCATCAGCGCCACCGAGACCTGGCACGTGATGCGCACCGAGAAGTTCTTCTACAATTGGGAAGGTGAGAACGTAGGCCAGAACGGCGAGCACGTGAGCCTCCTGCGCCGGGGTCTGCGTCCGGGGGCGTGAGCGCCCGCCGGCCTCCCACGCCCTGCAGGCCGACCGGCGGAGGACGTCGATGTACACAGTGATCCAGACCGAGCGCGGCGCCTCGGACAAGGTAATCGAGCTCGGCGTGTTCGACGGCTGCGGCCTGGACGTGCAGTTCCTCCGCTACGAGCTCGAGGGCGAGGACGCCGTGATCGAGGCGTGCGCCGGCGCCCACGCCCTCGTCTGCGCCTACGCGCCGCTCACCGCCCGCGTCCTGGACGCCCTCCCCGACGTGTGCATCGTGGCCTTCATGGCCACGGGCTTCAACAGCGTGGACCTCGATGCCGCCACCGAGCGCGGCATCGTCGTCACCAACGTGCCGGACTACTGCACGCAGGAGGTCGCCGACCACGCCATGGGCTTCCTGCTCGCTCTCGGCCGCAACCTGCTGCGCCACCACGGCTGCGTCCTGGACGGGCGCTGGGACTACGAGGCCTGCGGCAAACCCGACCGCATCAGCCACCAGACCCTGGGCATCATCGGTCTGGGCCGGATCGGCAGAGCCGTCGCCCTGCGGGCACAGGCCTTCGGCCTCACCGTGCTGGCCTCGGACCCCTACGTGGACGAGGCCACCATGAAGGCCTTCGGTGTGCACAAGACGGGTCTCGACGAGGTGCTGCAGTGCGACTACGTCTCGCTGCACTGCGCGCTCACACCCGAGACCACCGGCATCATCGGGGAGGCCGAGCTCGAGGCCATGAGGCCCTCGGCCCACCTCATCAACACCGCCCGCGGTGCCTGCGTCGACGACGACGCCCTGGCCGCGGCGCTGCAGGCCGGCGCGATCGCCGGCGCCGCGCTCGACGTGCTCTGGCCCGAGCCGCTGCCGCCCGGCCACCCGCTCTACACCCTCGACAACGTCATCCTCACGCCGCACACGGCGTTCATGTCGCGGGTGTCGGAGGAGGAGGTCCGCGAGAAGGCCTGCCTGGAGGTCGTCCGGGCCCTGCGCGGCGAGACGCCTCACTACGTGATCAACACAGAGGTGCTGGACCGCCCGAACCTGCGGCTCAGCGCTTCGCGCGCCCTGTGAGCCGGCGATGAGCAGCGAACGCCTCCCGGGAGAGGACCGCTACCGCGAGGCGGTCTTCGGCCTCGAGAAGTACGTCGCCGGCTACACCACCGAGCAGGTCGCGCGCGAGCTCGGCCTCACCGACGTGGTCAAGCTCGCCTCGAACGAGAACGCGTGGGGGCCGTCGCCGAAGGCGCTCGCGGCCATCGAGGGCGAGCTCCACAACCTGTGGCAGTACCCCGAGCAGAGCTTCTTCGACCTCAAGCACGTGCTGGCGGAGCACAACGGCGTGCGCCCCGAGAACATCGTCGTCGGCCACGGCACCGAGGTCATCATCCAGCTCATCCCGCAGCTCTTCTGCAACGCCGGAGACGACGTGATCGTCGCCGACCTCACCTACGGCCGCTACGCCGAGGCCGCCAAGCTCATGGATGCCGGCGTGCAGGTCGTGCCGCTGCGCGACTTCCACTACGACCTCGCCGCGGTCCGCGCCGCCGTCGGGCCGCGGACCAAGCTCGTCTGGCTCTGCAGCCCCAACAACCCCACCGGGTGCATCGTCCGGCGCGCCGAGGCGGACGCCTTCATGGACTCCCTGCCCGAGGACGTCACCGTCGTCTTCGACCAGGCCTACCGCGAGTTCGTGGACGACCCCGACTACGCCGATGGACTGGACCTGGTCAAGCAGGGCCGCGAGAACGTCATCGTCCTGCGCACCTTCTCCAAGGCCTACGGCCTCGCGGGCATGCGCCTGGGCTACGCGCTCGTGCCCGAGCGCGTATGCTGGCTTCTGGACACGATCAAGGAGCCGTTCAATCTCAACCGGCTCTCCATCGTCGCCGGACCCGCGGCCCTCGCCGACACCGCGTGGCTGGAGGACTGCGTGACACAGACCATCGCCGGCAGGAAGCTCCTCACCGAGACGCTCACCGCGTGGGGCTTCGCGGTCGCGCCGAGCCAGGCCAACTTCATCCTCGTCGACGTCGGCGAGAACGCCGAAGGGCTCTGGGACCGCCTGCTGCGACGCGGCGTCATCGTGCGCCCGTGCACCGGCTGGGGCCTCACGGAGCACGTGCGCGTGACCGTGGGGCGGCCGGAGCAGAACGAGCGCTTCCTCGAGGCGCTGCGCCTCGAGTCGCGGGCGCTCGCCGGGGAGCCCGCGTGAGCGCGGCGCGGCGCAACCCCACGCCGGCGGAGGCCGCGCTGCTGCGCGACCTGCGCAGCGGGCTCGCGCCGGACCAGGTGGTCACGGGTCCCGAGGAACTCGTGTGCTACGGCTTCGACGCGGCCGCCGACGCCGTGCCGGGCCTGCCGGCCGCCGTCGTGTTCCCGCGGACGACGGCCGAGGTCTCGCTCGTCGTCCAGGCCGCCGCGCGGCACCGGCGCCCGGTGTACACGCGCGGCGCCGGCACCAACCTGAGCGGCGGCAGCACGCCGGTCGACGGCGGCCTCGTCGCTCTGCCTGCTCGAGATGGACGAGATCCTCGAGATCGACGCCGTGAACCTCACCGCCACGGTGCAGCCCGGCGTCATCATCAAGGACCTCGACGAGGCCTGCGGCAAGGTCGGCCTCATGTACCCGCCGGACCCCGGCTCGGTGGCCGTGGCCACCATGGGCGGCAGCGTCGCGGAGTGCTCCGGCGGCCTGCGCGGCCTCAAGTACGGCGTCACCAAGGACTACGTGATGGGCCTCGAGGTCGTGCTCGCCGACGGGCGCGTGCTGCGCTCGGGCGGCAAGACCGTCAAGAACGTCACCGGCTACGACCTCGTCAAGCTCATGGTCGGCTCCGAGGGCACGCTCGGCGTCATCACCGAGATCACCGTGAAGCTGCGTCCGCGGCCCGAGGCCGTGCGCAGCATGCTCGTCTACTTCGACGACCAGAAGGTCGCCGCCGACGCCGCCGTCGCCATCGTCGGCGCCGGCGTCATCCCGGCGACGCTGGAGTTCATGGACCACACCACCATCGTCGCCGTCGAGAACTTCACCCACGTCGGGCCTGCGCGAGGACGCCGAGGCGGCGCTGCTCATCGAGGTGGACGGCATCCCCGAGGTGGTCGTGCGGGAGGCCGAGACCGTGCTCGAGGTGCTGCGCGCCCACGGCGGCGAGGTCAAGGAGGCCGCGATGGGCGCCGAGCGCGACTCCCTGTGGGCCGCGCGGCGCGCGGCCCTGCCGGCGGTCGCGCGGCTGCGCCCCACGATCATCGTCGAGGACGCCACCGTGCCCCGCAGCCAGATCACCGCCATGCTGGACCTGGTGGCCGACCTCGCGCGCAAACACGACCTCAGCATCAGCGTGGTCGGCCACGCCGGCGACGGCAACCTGCACCCCAGCATCCTCTGCGACAAGAACGACCCGGTGGAGATGGCCCGCGTGAACGCCGCCATCGACGAGCTCTTCGCGGCCACGCTGAAGCTCGGCGGCACGCTCAGCGGCGAGCACGGCATCGGCACCTCCAAGCAGCGGTACCTGCCGTGGGAGATCGGCGACGTCGGCGTGGAGGTCTCGGAGCGCATCAAGCGGGCCCTGGACCCCGGCGACCTGCTCAACCCCGGCAAGGTGGTCACGCTGACCGCGGCGGGCGGCTGATGCCCGAGCTCGAGGAACTGCGCGAGCACATCTCCACGTGCATGCGCTGCGGCAACTGCCAGGCGGTCTGCCCCGTATACAAGGAGACGCACCGCGAGGCGGCGGTCGCGCGCGGCAAGGTCGCCATCGCGGCGGCGCTGCTGAACGGCGAGATCGAGCCGGACGACGAGGCCCTGCGCCAGCTGGACCTCTGCCTCACCTGCACCGCGTGTGTGGCGGGCTGCCCGTCGGGAGTCCGCATCGACGAGGTGATCCTCGCGGCGCGTGCCGAGGTCGTCCGCCGCCGCGGGGTGTCGCCGGCCACGGCGGCCGTGTTCGCGGCCGTCAAGCGGCCGCGCGTGCTCAAGGCAGGCGCCGCCGCGGCGGCGCGGCTCCAGGACGTCGCGCTCGCGCCCGGCCCCGAAGCGGGCCTGGGCGTGCCGCGTGTGTCCATCCCCGGGCTGGGCAAGGGCGTCCTGCCGAGGCTCGCGGACCGCCCGCTGGGCGCGGGCGACGGCTCGGCATCGCGCGGCGGACGGCCGGCGCGTCGTCTTCTACCCCGGCTGCATGATCACCTACGTCTACCCGGAGATCGGCCGCGCCCTGGTCGCCGCGCTCGGCACCGCCGGCGTCGGCGTCGCCCTGCCGCCCGAGAACCACTGCTGCGGGGTGCCCATGCTCATGCACGGCGACACCGGACACCGCGCGCGAGCTGGCGCAGGACCTCGTGCGCGCCCTGGAGGGCATGCACGGCGAGGCCGTCCTGACGGCGTGCCCAACGTGCGGCTCCGCGCTCAAGCACTTCATCCCGCGGCTGCTCGCCGGCGACCCGGAGTGGAGCCTGCGCGCGGAGGTGCTCGCCGAACGCACCGTGGACGCCACCGAGTACCTCGCCGAGCGGGTCGACCTGCCGGCGGCCTCCGCCCCCGCCGGCGTCCGCGTCACCTACCACGACCCGTGCCACCTGGCGCGCGGCCAGGGCGTCCGCTCCCAGCCGCGCGACCTCGTGACCCGGGTCGCGGGCCACGACCTCGTGGAGCTGGCCTCCGCCGAGGTCTGCTGCGGCGGGGCCGGGTCGTTCCTGCTCACGCACCCGTCCCTCTCCCGGAAGATCGGCGACCGCAAGGCGGCGGAGATCGCCGCCACAGGCGCCGACGTCGTCGTCACCAGCTGTCCCGGCTGCCGGATGCAGCTCACCGGGAGCCTGCGCCGCGACGGCATGGGCCAGCGCGTGTGCCACACCGTCGAGCTGGTCGCGGAGGCGCTGGCCGGAAGCGGCGCGACGTCCACCGGAAGCGCCGGCCGGGCCGCCTCCGGCGACCGGCCCCCGACCCGTCAGACCGCCTGAAGCGAAGGAGACCGATGTTCGACTGGCGTGCCGAGTGGCAGGAGCGCTTCGGGCGCACCGAGCCCAAGATCATCTGCGTGGGCCTGAACTACAAGGACCACGCCGTCGAGGGCGGCGTGAAGAACCTGCCGACCTCTCCCATCCTGTTCGCCAAGTTCTCGACCGCCCTGTGCAACGACGGCGACCCCATCCTGATGCCGGAGGGCATCGGGCACGTGGACTCCGAGGCCGAGCTGACCGTCATCATCGGCCGCGAGTGCCACAAGGTGGCCGCCGACGACGCCCTGGACTTCGTCCACGGCTACACCTGCGGCAACGACGTCAGCGCCCGCGACGCCCAGTTCGGCGACCGCCAGTGGTTCCGCGGCAAGACCTACGACTCGTTCTGCCCGGTGGGCCCCCGCATCGTCCCGGTCGCCGAGCTCGGCGAGGCCGGCGACCTGCGCGTCGTCCAGCGCCTCAACGGCGAGACGCTGCAGGACGGCAGCACAAGCCAGCTGATCTTCGGCGTGCGCGAGCTCGTCTCGTTCACCTCGCACGTGCTCACGCTGCTGCCCGGCGACCTCATCCTCACGGGCACGCCGGCCGGCGTCGGCGTCTTCCGCGACCCCAAGATCACGATGAAGCCCGGTGACGTCGCCGAGGTGGAAATCGAGGGCATCGGCGTGCTGCGCAACCCGGTGGAGGCGACGGAGGCCTGAGCGCGGGCGACTCGCCGTGAGCGACAACGAGTCGTACCCCAACTCCTACTGGTACTGGCGCTGCACCGACTGCGGCCGCACCATCGGCCGCGAGGTGTTCGGCCTCATCCCGCTCCCGGCCGAGGAGCAGGAGAAGCGTCCGCTCTGCCTGGCCTGCTACCGCTACCGGCTCGAGCAGGGTCTGGCGGAGCTCTCCGAGCAGGCGCCGAAGCGGCCCGGGGACGAGGGGTGGCTGTGACGCCTGCGCTGGGGGCGGTCGAGAGGATGGAGGCGGAGACGGCAGATCAGACTCGACAGTCTCCGCGCCTCACTAGGTCCTGTGGCCGCGGACCGCAGAGCGATCCACGCTGGTCAGCCCCGCGTGCTTGGCGATCCGGGCGAGCATGCGCGGCCCGCTTCACTCGTTGCGGGCCTCGTGGAAGGCGAAGACGATGTCGGGCCGGCCAGGGCGAGCAAGGACTCTGTGCGAACCGGACTAACGCTTGACGGTCCAGCCGATGCGCAGCAGCGCCGCAGCACGAGGCGCGCCCGCGTGCACGGCCACTCCGTCGTGCGGCCTTGAAGGAGATGCCCATCATGGACGGTCGTCTCGCCGTGCGCCGGCGGCCCGCCACGACCCGCAGGGCCAGCGCCGGCACGCGCGCCATGGCCACCCTCCGCCTCGCCGTAGGCGACGGCGCCCGGCAACTCGACCACTTCGGCTATCCAGCGGCCGTGTGCCTCTTGCTCGAGCTCGATCAGGAACGTGACCGACATGCGTGACCTCCGTCGCCCCGCAGAGCGGCTCAGTTCAGGTGGCGTGGCCCGGACGCGTCCATGGCCTCCTCCGGTGAGGTGTTCAGTGTCTCCCCGCGGAGGTCCCGTCGCAAGAGGTCGAGCGTAGTGCTCGGCTCACGTTGAGTCGCACGGCCCCCGGCCTCAGCGCGGCGTGAAGATCACGCAGTGCGGCTTCTCCTCCATGATCTTGGCCAACTCCGTCACATCGCCGTAGTACATGGTCGAGGCCTGGCAGTGCTTCACGCAGGCTGGCTGCTCGCCCTTCGCGGTGCGGGCGGCGCACAGATCGCAGTACATGGTGGTGAAGGGCAGGTAGTCGATGCGGTAGGTCTTGTCCGGCTTCTCGGTCAGGACCTCCATGCAGATGGATGCCGCCCATGCCCGCGGGATAGTCGTGCTCCTGCTTGCAGGCCACCTCGCAGGAGTGGCAGCCGGTGCAGTAGTCGTAGTCGATCAGCAGGCCTTGTCTAGACATAGCTGACCTCCTCTCCTTCCTTCACCTTAGAGATCTTGCAGAGCATCGTCTTGGTGAAGGCGCCGCCGAAACCAGACTTGCTGTTGTTGCCCATGGGGATCAGCTGGTTGACGTTGATGTCCCACACCTTGTACGGGTTGCCGTCGCCCTTGTACTCGGCCTCGGGGATCCACCAGCCGTGCTGAGCGACCACGATCGTCCGGGTGCGTCAGCGGCGTGATCACGGCCTTGCGCTTGGCCTTGCCCATGGTGCCCTCGATGAGCACCCAGTCGCCGTCCTTGATGCCGTACTTGGCGGCGGTATCGGGGTGGATCTCCACCGGCGGATCGGGGTTGATCTCGCGCAGCCAGGGGATCATGCGGTGCTCGGAGTGGAACATGACGCCCACCCGGCGGCCGGTGTTCAGGATCAGCGGGTACTCCTTGTGGATCTCGGGCGTGCTGACCTCGCTCTCGATGGGCTCCACGTGGTGCGGCAGCGGGTTCAGGCCGTACTCCTCGAACTTCTGGCTGTAGAACTCGAATTTGCCCGAAGGCGTGCGGAAGCCCGGCTGGCCGTCGGGGCGCAGCAGGCCTTTCTCGTGGCGGTGATAGGGCGTGGTGGGGTCGCCCTTGGGCGCCAGGCAGTAGCCCGGCCTCCTTGAGCGACTCGAAGGTGTGGCCGGTGACCGACAGGCGCTGGTCGAGCAGCGCGCGGACGTTGGGCCAGGGCACGGCGTCCGGGTTGAGGCGCCGGGCGAGCTCGAAGTTGATCTCCCAGTCCATGCGCGCTTCGTCGGTCTCGGCGACCTTGTAGATAGGGTTGCAGGGCACGCCGGTGGTGAAGGCCGAGTCTTTCTCGGTGATGGCGGCGGCCGGCAGCACGATGTCGGCGATGGCCTGCGCGGTCGGGGTCATGAAGGTGTCGACCACCACGTTGAACTCCAGCTTGCGCACGGCCTCGTAGTGGCGGCGCGGGTCCTGCGCCGTGCCGGCCAGGAAGTTGTTGGTCTGGCACCACAGGCCCTTGATGGGGTAGGGCTTGCCGGTCTCCATCTGCTCCAGCACGTCGTCGGACATGGCCCAGGAGCGGAAGTTCTTCACCAGCGGGTACTTGTCGGCGCCGATGCGCTTCTGGTTCATCTTGTCGACGAACTCCTGGCCGTAGAGCTGGATGACCTCTTCGGTGGAGTAGGGGTAGATGGTGACGCCTTGAGCCGGCCGCGAGATGACGTTGCCGCCGGGGTTGTCGATGTTGCCGGTGAGCGCCCACAGGCTGGCCAGACCGTGGACGGTGGCCACCGCCTCGGCATTGGAGTCCAGCGGCTGGCCGAAGCGCATCTGGGCCGGCTTGGCCGCGGCGTACATGCGGGCGGCCTTGACGATCTTGTCCGTGGGGACCCAGGTGATCTGCGAGAGGTCGTCCAGCGAGTACTTGGCCACCTCCGCCTTCAGCTTGTCGAAGCCGAAGGTCCACTTCTCGACGAACTCCTTGTCGTAGAGGTTCTCCTCGATGATCACCTTGATCATGCCCAGGGCCAGGGCGCCGTCGGTGCCCGGACGGACGCGCAGCCAGAGTTCGGCGCGCCCGGCCTCCCAGCCGTTGTACGGGTCGACGACCATGAGCTTGGCGCCGCGCTTCATCATGTCGATGACGTAGTGGCCGCTGAAGTAGTGGTCGGCGCACTGGCTGCCCTGCAGGTTGCGGGCCCAGCTGACGATCAGCTCCGGGCACTTCCAGTCCGGGTCGTCGTAGCGCTGCGGGAAGAACTGCGCCGCGTCCGGAAAGGTCATGTCGCCCATGACCTGGAAGCACGAGGCCAGGCGCGGGGTGAAGCAGGCGATGCCGGAGAGGCCGAAGAGCGTCCAGTTGGGGCTGCCGTAGGCGTAGGCCAAGAAGATGATGGGGCCGCCCGAGTCGCGGCCGGTGCCCTGGCCGAAGATCATGCACTCGGCGCCGTACTTGTCGCGCAGGTCGCGCATCTTGGCTTCGCAGGTGTCCAGCGCCTCGTCCCAACTGATGCGCTCCCACTTGCCCGAGCCGCGCTCGCCCACGCGCTTCAGCGGGTGGCGCAGACGGTCGGGATGGTGGATGTACTGCGTCAAAGCCAGCGCGCGCGGGCAGAGTCTGCCCTGGTGATAGGGATGCTCTTCGTTGCCCTCCACCTTGACGACCGTGCCGTCCTTGACGATAGATCTCGGCCCCGCAGCCGCCATGGCAGCCGGGGCCGGGCGACCAAAGGCCCATCTTGTCAGACGTCGTAGCCGTCTTCCTTGTAGTGGTGCATCCCCAGCCTCTCTCCCGAGAAGGACGGCCGCAGGATAGCAGAACGTCCACCACCGGCAGCCCTCGTCATCCTGTCGCTCCGGGCCTCGCGCTCCTACGGTGCCGACGTGACGAGCGACGGCCCGCGCGCCGCAGGTGCACCGCTCACTGGCGGGACGCAGCCAGGACCCATCCGACGCCGGTCGCCGACCCGACGACCTGTTCCATCGCGAATTGATGTGGGTACAATAAATGCGGTTCAGCTACGATCCTGCGAAGAGCGAGCGCAACGCCCTCGAGCGGGGTCTGCCCTTCGACCTCGCGGCAGAGTTCGATTGGGACACGGCGCTGATCATCAAGGACAGACGCGTGGCCTACGGGGAACACCGCTATCAGGCACTTGGACTCATCGGCGAGCGTTTGCACAAGCTGGTCTTCACTCCGCGCGACGACACGGTGCGCGTGATCAGTCTGCGCAAGGCGAACCGACGCGAGAGGAGGCGGTATGCGGCGGAAACCGGACCCAGAACTGATTGACGACGAGAACCCAGAGGCCGACGAGGAGTGGTTCCGCCAGGCGCGCCCGGCCGCGGACGTCCTGCCCGAGATCTTCGGGCCGGAGGTCGCGGCAGAGATGCTGCGGCCAAGGCGCGGCCGGCCTGTGTCAGCGAAGCCGAAACAGCACGTCAACATCCGCCTGGACGCCGACGTGGTGCAGGCATTCAAGAGCACCGGCAAGGGATGGCAGACGCGGATGAACGCTGCCCTGCGTGACTGGCTGAACACGCACGCGCCGGCGGGCTGACACAGGCGGGCGGGCCGGCGAAGCGATGCGCGCCCGACCGCGCGGCCTACTCGTCGGCGATGACCCAGACGACGACGTCGCCCGGCCCGTGCACGCCCATGCACGACACGTAGCCGATGTCCATGCTGCGGCTCGGGCCGGTCATGAACGTGACGCAGGCAGGGAGGTCGGGCCGATCCGTCGCGGCGAGGCGCGCGGTGATGTCACCGAGCCGCGGAACCAGGCCCGACGCCGGTACAAAGACCCCGGCCGCCGGCGGCACCAGCGACGACGCCCTGGGCGTGCCGGCGTCGTGCCACAGCACCACGCTGCCGGTCTCAGCGATCGCCCAGCGGGCCTCGCTGAGGCCGAAGTCGGCGGCCCTGGGGTCGCCGGCGCACAGGCTCTCGACGGCCGGCCAGCGCAGCGCCGCCGGGCAGTCCAGACCTTGCCAGCCGCGCTCCGCGACCAGGCGCTCGACCGCCGCCTGCGCTTCGGCTCGGCCGCTGACGACAACGGCGGCGCCGGCGGCCTCGGCGAGCCGCTCGGCGAAGCGCCGCATCAGCGCGTCGCGGTCGGCGCCGGCAGGCGCGCCCGCGGCACGGCGCGGGACCGGCGGCACGGGAGCGCCTCGCCGGCGCCCCAGACGCGCCGCCACCCGGTCGAGATAGCGCTCGCGCTCCACCGTCAGCTCCCCCGCCCGCCGGTGTCGCGCCAGCGGCGACGGAAGCTCCGCGGCGCCGGCACTCTGAGGTCGCGGGCGGCCGTCCACTTGCCCAGCACGCCCGGGGCCGAGCGCACGAAACCGCCGGGCGCGAACGGCTGCGCCAGCGCGCCGGCGAGGCGCAGAGCCGCGCCCCACACGGCGGGGCGCGTCGTGATCTCCGCGTAGCCGCGCATACCGGCGCGCCAGCTCTGCGGCTGCCGCCCCGACGCCACGGATTCGGCGCGCAGCGCCAGCAGCAGCTCTGTCAGCGGCACGCGCGCCGGGCAGGCGTCCACGCAGGCGCCGCACAGGCTGGACGCGTACGGCAGCTCGCCGTGGTCATCGAGGCCGCAGAGCAGCGGCGTCAGCACGGCGCCGATGGGCCCCGATAGACGGAGTCGTAGGCGTGGCCGCCGATGCACCCGTACACCGGGCAGTGGTCGAGACAGGCCCCGCAGCGCACGCACTTGAGCACCGGCTCGTACTGCGTGCCGAGGATCCGCGAGCGGCCGTTGTCCAGCAGCACCACGTGCAGCTCGTCCGGCCCGTCCCGGTCGCCGTCGCGCCGCGGGCCGGAGATCGCGCTGACGTAGGTCGAGATGCGCTGGGAGGTGCCGGCGCGGGTGAGCAAGGTAGCGCGGTGTCGAGGCTCTCCCAGTCCGGCAGCAGCCGCTCCATGCCCATGACGGCGACGTGCGTGCGCGGCAGCGTCGTGGACATACGCCCGTTGCCCTCGTTGGTGACCAGCACGACCGTCCCCGTGGAGGCGATGCCGAAGTTGCCGCCGCTGATGCCGAGTTCGGCGGTGAGGAACTTCTCGCGCAGCCGCCGGCGCGCGTAGGCGGCCAGCACGTCGGGCTCCCCCGGCAGCTCCTCGCCGGCCTCGCGCGAGAACAGCTCGCGCACCTGCTCCAGCGTGAGGTGCAGCGCCGGGGCGATGATGTGGTACGGGTCCTCGCCGGTCAGCTGGACGATGAAGGCGCCCAGGTCGGTCTCCACGACCTCCATGCCCGCCGCCTCCAGCGCGCGCGTTGAGGTCGATCTCCTCGGTCACCATGGACTTGGCCTTGACGACGCGCCGCGCCGGGATGGAGCGCGCGACGTCCAGCACGTAGTCGCGCGCCTCGGCGGCGGTCGCCGCGAAGAACACGTGACCGCCGTTGGCCTCCACGTTCTCGGCGAACTGCGCGACGTAGTGGTCGAGGTGCGCCACGGTGTGGGCGCGGATCTCGGAGAGCGCGTCGCGCCAGGCCTCCTTGTCGTCCAGCTCGCCCATGGCCTCGACGTAGGCCTCCTGGCCGAGCCGCTGGAAGTCCGCCAGCCACTCCTGCAGGCGGCGGTCGCCGAGGGACCGCGTCGACGGCGGCGTCGAACCGCTCGCGTTCCGCGCTCGTCGTCACGGGCCGGCCTCTCCGCCACGGTCCTGCGCGTCCAGCCCTCGGCCAGCACCTGCGCCAGGTGCTTGACGGCCACGCGGGCGCCGCGGCGCCGCAGCCGCCCGCCGATGTTCATCAGACAGCTCATGTCGAGGCCGACCAGCACGCCGGCGCCCGTCTCCTGCACGTGGCCGGCCTTGCGGTCGACCATCTCGGCGGAGATCGCCGCCATCTTGACGGCGAAGGTGCCGCCGAAGCCGCAGCAGTCCTCAGCGCGCGGCAGCGGCCGGTACTCGAGGCCGTCGACCATCCCGAGCAGGCGCTCCGGTCCTTCACGCACGCCGAGCATGCGCATGGTGTGGCAGGAGTGGTGCATCGTGGCCACGCCGCGGTAGGTGACGGGAAGGCGCTCGACGCCGAGCACGTCGACGAGGAACTGGCTGAACTCCCAGGTGCGCGCCGCCAGCGCCTCCGCCCGCGCGCGCTCGCGGCCGCGGCGGGAACAGGCCCGGGTAGTGGTGGCGCACCATGGCCGCGCACGACCCCGAGATCGAGACGACGTGCTCGCTGCCCTCGAAGGCGTCGATGAAGGCGCGCGCCGAGCGGCGCGCGTCGTCCACGTACCCGCTGTTGAAGGCCGGCTGGCCGCAGCACGTCTGGCCGGCCGGGAAGTCGACCGTCACGCCGAGGTTCCGCAGGACGGCGACGACGCTCTCGCCGACCTCGGGGTACAGGGCATCGCCGAGACACGTGACCATCAGCGATGCTCTCACGACCCGTCGACCTCCCGCGGCTGCGCCCGCCCGGCGCCCGCCTGCGGCGGCGCCGGGCCCACGCTAGCACGCGCGCGCGGCGCGACAAAGCTGCAGGAGAGCGGCCGCGCCCGCTGCGGGCCGCTCTCCGCCGCCTCGGCGCGCGTCGCCGAGCCGCGGCGCCGGCCATGTGCTGCTCGCCGATTTCAACCGGAAGTGCATCCAACCGACGCTTGCTTGAATCCGCGAGTGCGACCATGTCTGTACTCGGCGCTTGCGCCCCCCGGTAGAATGCGCCCATGTCCTTCGTCGTCGAACCTCAGGCCATCATGCGCCCCGGCATCATCGAGCTGCGCTGGGGCGACCCCGACCCGCGGCTCATCCCCGTCGAGACGATCCGCGAGGCCATGCTGTGGGTCACCGGCACCGTCGGCGAGGCGGCGCTCAACTACGGCGTCAACGAGGGACCCGGCGCCGCGCGAGCCGCGTTCGCGGAGCACATCGCGGCCGTCGAGGGCCGGCCGGTCGACCTGCCGCAGATCGCCGTCACCAACGGCTGCTCGCCGTCGATCCAGCTGCTCTTCGCGCACCTGGTGGAGCCCGGCGACGTGGTGTTCATGGAGGATCCGGGCTTCAGCCTCGGCATCCGCATGGCGCGCGACACGCGCCTCGACCTGGTCGCAGTGCCGCTCGACAGCGACGGCCTCGACGTCGACGCCCTGGCCGCAGGCGGTGCGGGACGTGCGCGCGAGCGGACGCCGGCCGCGCATGGTCTACACCGTCGCCACGTTCCACAACCCGACCGGCGTGTGCATGTCGGAGGCGCGACGCCGCCGGCTCGTCGAGCTGGCCGTCGAAGAGGACCTCATCGTCGTCGAGGACGACGCCTACCGCGAGCTCTGGTACGACGAACCGCCCCTGCCGTCGCTGTGGCGGCTGGCCGGCGACGTCGACGGCGCCGACGAGCACGTGATCCGCCTGGGCAGCTTCTCCAAGACGCTGTCGCCCGGGCTGCGCTGCGGCTGGCTCACCTCCGGGCCCGGCCGCGTGCTCGAGTTCACCGAGCGCGCCGTGCTGGACAGCGCCGGCTGCATGAGCCAGTTCGGCTCGCTGGTGTGCGCGCGGCTCGTGCTCGAGGGCGCGTACGCGGCCAACGTCGAGTTCCTGCGCGGGCACTACGCCGCGCGCCGCGACGCCCTCGTCGCGGGCCTCACCGAGAGCCTGCCCGCCGGCTGCAGCTTCGAGCGCCCGGCCGGCGGCCTGTTCCTGCTCGTCCGCCTGCCCGACGGCCTCGCCTCCGGCGACCTGGTCGCGGCCGGCGAGGCCAACGGCGTCGGCTTCATGGAGGGCACGCGCTTCGCCGTCGACCGCACCGACCGCGGCATCCGCCTGGGCTTCAGCATGTACCCGCCGGACGAGCTGCGCGAGGGCGCGGCGCGCCTCGGGCCGGACCATCCGCGAGGCGCTCGCCTAGCCTGCGCCTCTCCCGGCCGAGCGTCTCAGGCCGCGTCGCCGGTCGCGCCGTCCCGCTCCATCGTCCCGCGCCGCGAGAGCACCAGGTACAGCGCCGCGCCGGTGAGCCCGGCGAGCAGCACGAGCACGTAGGCGCCGCGGCCGCCGAGCGCGGTCCATCGCCACGCCGCCGAAGATCGGTCCCAGCGCGACGCCCGAGGTCCACACCAGCGTCCAGGCGCCCATGTAGCGGCCGCGCAGGCGCAGCGGCGCGAGATGGGAGATGGCCGTGACGCTGAACGGCATGAGCAGCGCCGTGCCGAAGCTCACGACGACGACGAACGCCGCGGTGGCCACGCCGCGCGGCGCGAAGGCGGCGCCGAACAGGCCGACGCCCATGAAGGTGCTGGCCGCGGCCAGCACCTTCATCCGGTCGGCGTGCCGCAGGCGCCGCCCCATCGGGTACTGCACGAGCACGTTGCTGAGGGCGTAGACCGAGTACATCACGCCGACCGCGCTCGACGACATCCCCACCGTGCCCTTGAGCAGGATCGGGAACGTCATGAGGAACTGGCCGTGACAGTACAGCGGCAGCAGTGTCACGCCGGCCAGGACCAGCATGCGCCGGTCGCGAGCACCGTGAAGTAGCCGGCGAAGGTGGCACGCACGCTCTGCGTGCGCAGCGGCCAGCGCCGGCCGCGTCTCGGGGAGCCGTACGCAGCGCGATGACGAGGATGAGCGGCGCAGAAGGCGCCGCCGACGATGAACGGCCAGCGGTAGCTCGGGTCGTGGCGCAGCAGCAGGCCGCCGACCAGCGGGCCGACGACGATCCCGGCGCTCGAGGCGGTCCTGGTGATGCTGTAGCCCTCGGTGCGCCGCGCCTCGGGCAGCACGTCGCTGACGATCGCGTTGCTCGACATCTGGAACATGCCCCAGCCGCACGCCGCCTCGAAGACGATGAGCGCGACGACCAGCGGGATGCTGCGCGCGAAGGCCAGGCCGACGAACAGCACCACCGTCGCGAAGATGCCGAGCAGCATCACCGGACGGCGGCCGAGGTGGTCGAGCCACGGCGCCGCCGGCGACCTGCGCCGGCAGGCCGCCGAGCTGCGAAGCCCGTAGATCAGGCCGATGGCCGTGACCGAGATGCCGAGCTTCTCGTTGAGGTAGATGGACTCGAACGGGTAGCCGCACTCGTAGCCGAGGACGTAGATGAACCAGCCGGCGGTGAGCAGCCAGAACGGGCGGGGGAACCCGGCGGCGTGCGCCCTCAGCCGGCCCACGAACGTCGTCCCGGTCGCCGTCGCCATGCCCGCCGTCGTCCTCCGAGGGCCGATGGGCCCCCGGGAACCGGCGCTGCCGCCGGGCCGGAGGCCCCGGTGTCCGCTTCACGCGCGTCCCTGCGCGGCGGCGCTTGCGCCGGCCGCGCCCGCCTGTAGCCTACAGCCTCTTCAGGCAGGCGATCGGGACGTCGAGCAGTTCGGAGATGTTGCGCTTGGCCTCGATGCCCCTGCGGCAGCCGGGCACGGCGGTGATGACGCCGATGTCCAGCTCCTGGCGCAGGCCGCGCATGACGGTGGAGTCGGCCAGGTCGTCCACGCTCACGTGGAGCTTGTCGGCCACGTACTTCTTCGCCTCCGGGAGCCGCATCTTGGTGTGGAGCTGCACCCTGGCCACCAGATCTCCGGTGGTCCTGATGCCGCCCATGCCCGACGCGAGCGCGTGGCTCATCGACATGCCGTACGGGTCGCCCGTGCCGACCTACAAGCCGTCGACGCGGCCGATCTCGACCATGGCCGCGCTGGCCCTGGTGAGCACGTCGGCCGGCGGGACCTCGAACATCGGCACGCCGCCGACGCCCATGCCCACGTTGGCGTGCACGGGGATCGTGGCGACGCGCGAGCACTCCTTGACGATGGTCACCGAGCGGGCCACGTTCCACGGCACCGACCTGGCGCGAGTTGGTGTTCACGACCGGGCCGAAGATGTGGGCGCCGGCCTCCTCGACGACCTTGACCTGCTGGTGCGGCCACATGCCGGCGAGGCGCGTGCCCTTGTACTCCACCTCGCCGTGGAAGCCCGAGGACGAACTCGGCCGCCATGCCGACCTCGATGGCGAGGTTCGGTCGTCTTCGCCAGCTCCTCCACCGTCAGCAGCGTGGCGTAGAACTCGGCGTCGCCGATGGACGCCGTGGTGTCGAAGTTGATGCCGTCGGCGCCCACCTCGGCCATGGCCCGGGAGACGTAGAGCATGTCCTCGCGGCAGGCCTCGGCGATGGCCATCTGCGCGTCGCGCGCGGCCTGCGTCTCGCCGCGCGGCAGCAGGTCGGCCGGGTTGGGGAACGGCCCGTCCGGCTGCGCGTACAGGCCGAAGTTGGGCATGGCGCCGTAGAACACCGGGATGATCGTCGTGAGCAGCGCCTGCTCCACGCCGGTCGCCTCGAGCGCCACGATGGGCTTGACCGGCTTGTACGAGTAGTCCGGGTGGCCGATCTCCATGGTGTCGAAGCAGAAGGCGCGCTCGAACACGCGGAAGGCCTGCTCCCGGGAGAGGGGCAGGCCCACGCCGCTCGAGAGCTGGGCGGAGTAGAGCGTGTTGACGGAGCCGTCCTTGGTCAGGATGACCTCGTGGCCCGGCTCCACGCCCATGATGCGGCTGGGGCAGGCGAACAGGTCGTACAGGTAGTCGAACTCGTTCTCCTCGAGCGGCGGCACCTTGGCGCGCTTCACCGCCTCGGCGCAGCCGGCCTCCAGGTCGGCGCGCAGCTCCTCGGGCGTCAGGTGGACGACGTAGCCGTCGCCCATCCTCGTGCGAATGGTGCCCATCAGCTCACCTCCGCCGCGGCGCCCGCGCTCTCCACGATCGCCGCCAGCTGCTCGGGCACGCCGTCCGGCAGCGGGTCCGGGACGTGCGTCTCGATGATGACGCGGGCCTTGGCGAGCGCCCGCTCGTGCAGTGTACTGCTCCCCATCTCCGCCCACTCGTCGCGCACGCGGCGGTCGATGAGCGCCGGCTGCGAGGTGGTGCGCATGTGCGCCATCGTGTGGTCGTGGCTCAGGAAGTCGCCGAACGGCCCGATCTCGTGGATCACGTCGAGGGCGAGCGTCTCGTCGTTCACCGGGATGCCGTTGACGCACTGCTTGATGAGGCCGGCGAACTCGTCGTCCATGACGAGCTGGCCGAAGTCGAAGGTCATGCCCGACTCGATCATCCCCAGACCGTAGATCAGGTTGGCGCCTGCCAACGCCGGCAACATGCCGGTCAGGGTCTTCTCGTGGCCACTCTGGGCATCGACCACTTTGGAGTCGCCCTACGCACCGGCGACCCAGCTGGGCAGCAGGTAGAAGCGGGCGATCTGGGCGACGGCGGCGCTGATGAGGCCGCACTCGGGCGAGCCGACGGAGGCCGCCGCGAGCCTGAGGTCCATGGCGGTGGTGGAACTGCCGTACACCACCGCCGCGCCCGGGCTGCGTGAGCTGGCTCAGCGTGAGCCCGGCCAGCACCTCGGCGTTGTGCGTCACCAGCGTGCCGGCCAGCGTGACCGGCGACGAGCCGCCGGCCATGGCCATGCGAGAGGATGTTGACGGCGACGCCGCCGCGGGCCGCCGCCATGATGATCTCGCAGGTGTCCTGGACCAGCTTGAGCGGGCTCACCGGGCAGGTGATGAACGAGATGATGGGCCGCGCGGCGGAGCTTGTCGCGGCCCCCGACGATGGCGGCCGCCATCTCGAGGAGCTTCTCCGAGATGTAGCCGTTGCCCGAGCCCATGAAGCCGTGCTTGGACGTGTTGGTGAACCACGCCTCGGCCTGGTGCAGCGGGGCGATGTCCTGCGGCACGTCCATGGCGGTGATGGCGCGCTCGTACACGTCCACGTTGGGCAGGTAGTCGACGCACCCTGGCGGTGAGGCCGACGTCGGCCTTGGTGGGCACCCGCAGCTCGCCCGTGTACGGGTCCACGACCTTGACGCCCTCGCCGAAGTTGGTGAAGCCGACGCGGCCGGGCTGCAGGACGAAGTCGTTCTTCGGGTTGCGGCCGGCAGAGCACGACCTGCGACGGCGCCGTGCGGATGGCCTCCTCGACCACGCGCGGGGGGATGCGCACGACGCCGCTGGCGTCGTCCACCTCGGCGCCCGCGCCGGCGAAGACCGCGCGGGCCTCCTCGTCCTCCACGAAGACGCCGGTGCGGTCGAGCACCTCGAGCGTGCCGGCGTGGATGTCCTGCAGGTCGTCGGCGGTGAGGACGTCGAAGTCGACGCCTTCACTGCGCCGCCGGCCCGCGAACAGGTTCCGCTTCATTGAGCCCCCTCGTTGTCGGGTGGCCGGCAGCCCGGCCGGATCAGGGGAAGGAGCGAGGCGTTTCACCCACCTGGGTGGGGACATTCTAGTGAGGCACCCTCGGGTGTCAAGGAAGCGGCGCCGGGCCGGCTCCGCCGCCGGCGCCTCCCTCGCGGCGCGCGCCTGCGCCGGGCCCGCGCCGGTCCGTCAGCCGCCCTGCTGCGGGACGTCGACGCCGGCCGCCTCGCGCACCTCGCCCATGCCGTCGCGCAGCAGCAGGCCGAACACGTTCATGGCGCGGCCCATGTCGAAGCCGTCGGGCTGCAGGCCGGCCTGGATGCAGAGGCCGTCGATCACGGCGCACACGAGCTCGCCGAGGCCGACGAGCGTCTCGTTCTGCTCGACGCCCGGCACGTCGCGCAGGCCCAGCCACTCGAG
The DNA here is from genome assembly GCA_963808735.1 of uncultured Thermoleophilia bacterium. GTDB lineage: Bacteria > Actinomycetota > Thermoleophilia > UBA2241 > UBA2241 > CAIXSE01. The sequence continues at coordinate 121,580 of CAWEHE010000012.1, forward strand.
GTTCTGCAGGTACCACCACTTGTAGAGCGCGAGCATGCGCTCGCGCAGCTCCGGCTCGCGGAAGGCGTAGGGCAGGATGTCGAAGTAGCCCGAGAAGTTGTCCGCCTCCACGACCATGTTGCGCATGCCGGCCACGGCCGTGTCGACGACCTCGTCCTGCGGGACGTCCCGGCGCCTGGCCACGAGCCGCAGGCACTCGTCGTGGATGTACGAGTCCAGCACCGCCGTCACCAGGCCGGCCTTGTTGCCGAAGTTGTAGCGGATCGACGCCTTGTTGACGCCGGCCTCGGCGGCCACGTTCTCCAGCGTCATGGCCTCGTAGCCGCGCTCGACAGGAGCTTGCGCGCCGCGGCGAGGATCTTCTGCGCCGTCTTGGGCAGGCTGGACCGGGTCGCTCGAAGGGGACGCCGACGTGACCCTTGCCCGCCGCCGCACGCTTGCGCGGCGCGCTCGACGTCTGCTTGACCGGTTCGTCCACCTGAGCTCCTCCGCCGCGGGAATGGCAGCAAGTATCCATTCAGGTGGGTAGACGCGCAAGTGCCGCGGCTACGATTCTCCGCCGTGCGGGTACGTTCTGGCGCGATGGACGACGACTGGCGCATCGAGCACGACAGCCTCGGCGAGGTCCGCGTGCCGGCGGACCGCTACTGGGGGCCGCAGACGCAGCGCGCCGTGGAGCACTTCCCCATCGGCGTGGAGCGCTTCCGCTGGGGCCGTCCGGTCATCGCGGCACTCGGCATCCTGAAGCTGGCGGCGGCGCGCGCCAACGAGGAGCTCGGGCTGCTCGCGCCCGCGCGCGCGGCCCTCATCGCGCGCGCCGCGCAGGAGGTCGCGGACGGGCGCTGGGACGACGAGTTCCCGCTGGTCGTGTTCCAGACCGGGTCCGGCACCCAGTCGAACATGAACGCCAACGAGGTCATCGCGAGCGCGCGCCAACGAGCTGGCGCGGGCCGAGCGGCGCTCGCGGCGGCCCCCGGCTGGCGGCCCATCCACCCCAACGACGACGTCAACATGGGGCAGTCGAGCAACGACACGTTCCCCGCCGTCATGCACATCGCCGCGGCCGCGGAACTCGAAGACCTGCTGATCCCGGCCGTGGGGCAGCTGCGCGACACGCTGCGGGCCAAGGCCGACCGCTACGACGACGTCGTCATGGTCGGCCGCACCCACCTGCAGGACGCCGTCCCCGTCACGCTCGGCCAGGTCGATCGGCGGCTGGGCGGCGCAGCTGGACCAGGCGCTGGACACCGTGCGGCGCTCGCTGCCCGGGCTGTACGAGCTCGCGCTCGGCGGCACCGCCGTCGGCACCGGGCTCAACACGCACCCGCGCTTCGCGGAGGTGGCGGCCCGGCACATCGCCGAGCTCACGGGCCGCCCCTTCCACCCGGCTGCCGGACTTCTTCGCGGCGCTCTCGGCGCACGACGCCGTCGTCAACGCCAGCGCCGCCCTGCGCACGCTGGCCGGCGACCTCATGAAGGTCGCCAACGACGTGCGCCTGTACGCCTCCGGGCCCGCGCAGCGGCATCGGCGAGCTGCGCATCCCCGAGAACGAGCCGGGCTCGTCCATCATGCCGGGCAAGGTGAACCCGACGCAGGCCGAGGCCCTCACGCAGGTCGCCGTGCGCGTGTACGGCAACGACGCGGCCGTGGCGTTCGCCGGCTCGCAGGGCACCTTCCAGCTCAACGTGTACAAGCCGGTGATGCTGCACGGCCTCCTCGAGTCGGCCGAGCTGCTCGCCGACGCCGTGCGCGCCTTCGACAGGTTCTGCGCGCGGGGCATCGAGCCGGACCTCGAGGTCATCCGTCGTCACCTCGAGGGCTCACTGATGCTGGTGACGGCCCTCAGCCCGCACATCGGCTACGACAAGGCCGCCGCCATCGCGCGCAGCGCGCACCTCGGCGGCCTCACGCTGCGCGAGGCGGCGCTGGCCTCCGGGTACGTCACCGCGGACGAGTTCGACGCCTGGGTGCGGCCGGAGGACATGACCCACCCCGGCTGAGCCGCGGCCGGCGCGGCCGGACATCGTGTACGCGTCCTCACGTTTGGCGGCTCGGAAGCTGTCGCGCCCGAGGAGACAGAGAACACCCACCCGTCGGCGCCCGCGGGCTGCGCGGCGAGGCTCCCGCCCGGCAGGGTCACTCGCATGTCGCGGGTCGGTTGTCGCGTGACAACCGACCCGCGCGGAGCACATCGAGGGCGCCGGGCGCGCGGGTCTCGCGACGGCAGCAGGGCGGTGCGGCGACGGTCCGGCGGTGCGGCCGCGCCTCCTCGGCCGTCACCTCAGAGGTTGACCAGGCTCGGCGGCTCGGCCTCCTCGAGCGCCGCGCGAGCGGCCAGCGCGAGCTCGCGCTCGTACTGGCGGCCCACCGCGAACACCCGGTACAGGTGCGCCTTGGCCGGCACGAACTCGAGGATGCCGCCGAGCAGCTGCTCCTCGATGGCGTCGGTGGCCGGGTCGTACACGGCGATGCGCTTGGGGCCGACCAGCGGGTTGAGCGGCCGCGGGTCCTGCGAGGCGATGTCGACGACGAAGTCGAGGCCGCGCAGCTCCGGCGGAAGACGCTCGCACGATGGCCGCGTGGAACTCCTCGCGCGTCATGTCGCGGGCGGCCGGCGGCGGCTGCTGCCGCTCCACGTGGTGTTCGTAGACCATGCTGTACTTCACGTGCCGGTGGATGATCGACTGCCACTGCTCGGCGAGGGCGCGCTTCTCGCTCTCCAGCGGCTCGTCCAGCCACGCCTCGACGGTGGTGAACAGCGACCACTCCGTGAGCCGCCGGTACGCTGCCTCGTCGTCCAGCGGGCTCTCCGGCAGGACGAGCTCCATCGTCGGCCGGAAGATCTCGTGCAGGTGCAGGTCGATGGCGTGGCCGACGCGGTGGAAGTACACGTTCTCGTACATGTAGAAGCGCGCGTTGAGGAACGCGCGCAGCGCTGCCGAGGGCGCGCTTGTGGAACGTGAGGCCGTCGGCGCGTGCAGAACGTGTAGTAGATGAGCCGGTCGACGTCGACGGGCCGAGCGCGACGCCGCACATGTACGCGTCGCGGCGCACGTAGTCCATGTTGTCGACCGTGACCGCGCCCGAGAGGGCGCGGTGCAGCAGCCGGACCCAGCGCGGGATGGGTCCGGCGTCCGAGGCGGGGCCGGCTACGCCGCCCGCCCCCTCCTCCGCCCGCACCAGGAAGGCCACGTGCCAGGGGTCGACCGCCTCGTCGGGCGCGAACGACCCCGACGGGCTGCGGCGCAGCTCCGCGATGAGCCCGCCGAGCTCGTTGACGATGAGGTACTGCGAGATCTGCTCGTGGTCGATCCCGAACACGGGCTGCGAAGTACTCCTCGTCGCAGAAGTGGCTGAACGGGCCGTGGCCGACGTCGTGCAGCAGCCCGGCCAGCCGCAGGGTCTCTTCGACCAGCGGCAGCGACGGCGTGCCCGGCTCGACCTCGGCCAGCGTGGGGTACACCTGCCGCGCCAGCTGCCCGGCGAGGTGCATGGCGCCGAGGCTGTGGGCGAAGCGGCTGTGCTCGGCGGTGGGGAACACCCACCACGAGCTCTGCAGCTGGTGGATGCGCTTGAGCCGCTGCACCCACGGGCTGTCGATGACGTCGGCCTCGGCGATCTCGCCGGCCCGCGACAGCGGTGATGCGCAGGTACCCGTAGAGCGGGTCGGCGATCAGGTGGACGTCGTCGTAGGGCAGCTTCATCGGTGCGTCCTCACGGCGTCCCGGCCGCCTCAGGACCGCTGCTCGCCGAGCAGCTGCTGGTAGGCGGCCTCGTGCTGCGGCCACGAAGTGGTCGATGCCGAAGCGCTCCTCCACGGCCCTGCGGCACTCGGCGGGGTCGATCTCGTCGATGTGCCGCGCCGCCTCGACCATCTCGTCGACGGTCTCGACGATGAAGCCGGTGCGGCCGTGCTCGATGACCTCGGGCACCGATCCGTGCCGCATGGCGATCACCGGCGTGCCGCACGCCATGCGACTCGATCATCACCAGGCCGAACGGCTCGGGCCACTGGATGGGGAACAGCGTGCAGCGGGCGCGCTTGTAGAGCTCCATCTTGGTGTCGTGGTCCACCTCGCCGCGGAAGTGGATGCGGTCCGAGAGGAACGGCTCGACCCGCTCGGCGTAGTACGCGCGCTCCGGGCCCTCGTTGACCTTGCCGGCCATGATGAGCCGCGCGTCGAGGCGGCGCGCGACCTCGATGGCGTTGTGCGCGCCCTTGTCGGCCGTCATGCGGCCGATGAACAGGAAGAAGTCGTCCTTCTCGCGCCTCGAACGGCATGTGCTCGACGTCGACGGCGTTGGGGATCGTGCCGACGAAGCGCAGGTCGGGGAAGCCGTCGCGCTGGTAGTCGGAGATGGCGATGAAGGCCAGGTCGTCGCGCAGCGAGCGAGAGCATCTCCACGGTGGTGGCGTCGGCGGGCCCGTGCAGCGTGGCCACCACGGGCGTGCCGATGAGGCTGTGGACGAGGGCGCCCATGGCCCGGCTGGCGAGGCCGTCGTGGTCGTGGATGATGTCGAACTCGTGCGCCTTCTTGTAGGCGGCCAGGCTGTGGACCACCTCGAGGTGGCCGCCGTTCTCGATCTGCTCGAACGGCGCCCGCGCGAAGATGTAGCTGAGGTCGGCCTCGCGTGCGCGAGTCGCCGCTGGCGAACAGCGTCACGTCGTGCCCGTGCCTCACCAGCCCCTCGGTGAGCAGGCTCACGACGAACTCGATGCCGCCGTAGCCGCTGCGGCGGCAGGGGGAACCAGGGCGGGGCGATCATGCCGACGCGCATGGCGGACCTCCGGTGACGCGGGGACGGGACTCGCGCGGCGACGCAGCCCGGCCGCGCGTTGTCAGCGTTCTACCCGCAGGCGCGGCGCGGTCGACGCAGCGCCGCGGGCGCCGCAGGCACGCGCTGGGCGGGTGAGGGTAGGTTAAGGACCATGATCGACCTGCACACCCACACGACGTTCTCGGACGGCACCTCGACCCCCACGCGAGCTCGTGGAGGAGGCGGCGGCGCTGGGGCTGAGCGCCGATCGCCGTCACCGACCACGACACGGTGGACGGGCTGCCCGAGGCGCTGGCCGCCGGCGAGCGCCTCGGGGTCGCGCGTGGTGCCCGGCGTGGAGCTCAACTGCGAGCACGAGCAGGTCACCATGGACGTGCTCGGCTACTTCCTCGGCCGGCGCGCCGAGCGAGGAGCTGGAGCAGGAGCTGGCCGAGCTGCGCCGCTACCGCGACGAGCGGAACGCGCGCATCCTGGGGCGCCTCGCCGAGCTCGGGTACCCGATCGGCGCCGACGACCTGGCGGAGGCGGCCGGCGGCGGCGCCGTCGGCCGCCCGCACATCGGCGAGGCCATGGTGCGGCTGCGGCTACGTCGACTCCGTGAGCGACGCGTTCAAGCGCTTCCTCAAGCGCGGGGCGCCGGCCTACGTCGACCGCCGCCGGCTCGCGCTGGGCCACGCGATCCGCCTGCTCCGCGCGTCGGGCGGGCTGCCGGTGATCGCCCACCCCGGGATCATCCGCACGGACGCCGCCGGGCTGGAGCACATCGTCCGCGAGGCTGCACGCGCCGGGCTCGCCGGCATCGAGGTGCTGTACCCGCTGCACGACGAGGCCACAGTGGCGCGCTGCGCCGGGCTCGCCGAGCGCTACGCGCTCGCCCCGACCGGCGGCTCGGACTACCACGGGAGGGTCAAGCCGGGCATCCGCCTCGGTGTCGCAGCAGGCGGCGAGCCGGTGCCCGACGAGCTGCTGGAAGGCCTGGACTGCCTCGCCGCCCTCGCCCGCGACGGCGCTGAGGCCGCGTCCCCGCGCCACTGTTGTTCCCGGGACCCCCCGGGGGGTATAGTCGGGCCGTGGAGGAGCTCATGAACAGCGACGAGGCCGGCCGCCTCATCAACAGGCTGCGCCGGGTCGAGGGGCAGTCGCGCGGCCTGCAGCGCATGATCGAAGAAGGCCGTCCGTGCGAGGAGATCTTCACCCAGCTGGCCGCCACCAAGGCCGCGCTGGACCGCGTCGGGGTGCTGCTGATCTCGCTCAAGATGCGCGAGTGTCTCGCGGAAGAGGCCGATGGGGAACCCCCGGCCTCGCCGGAGGCCGTGGAGAAGGCCCTCGAGGCCTTTCTCAAGTACGCGCGCTGCGTGAAGTAAGCGGCCCCACGCACCGCCCTCCCGCCGTGACCCGCCCGAACGACCAGGCACGTCCCGACGGCCTCGACGAGGCCGCGCCTGCGGCGGCCTCCGCAGGCCCGCCGCCCGTCAGCCACGTCAAGGCCGTGCACGGCCCGGGGCTCGACGCGTCCCTGGCGCGCCTCGTCGAGCCCTTCGGCGGCTGGAGCGGCATCGTGAGCGAGGGCGAGCGCGTCGCCGTGAAGATCAACCTGCTGCGCGGGGCGCCGCCCGAGAAGGCCGTGAGCACGCACCCGGAGACCCTGGGCGCCGTGCTGCGCGCCCTCAAGGCGGCCGGCGCGAAGCCGTTCGTGGCCGACAGCCCCGGCGGCCGCAACGGCGCGGCCAAGGTGGCCCGCGCCTACAAGATCAGCGGCCTCACCGACGTGTGCACCGCCGAAGGCGTCCCCATCATCGACATCGAGGACGACGTCGTCATGCTCGAGGCGCCGCAGGGCCGCCTGTACAAGTCGTTCCCCGTCGGCAGGCCGTTCCTGGACGCCGACGCCATCGTGCAGGTCGGCGTGCTCAAGACGCACCAGCTCATGCGCCTCACCGGCGGCGTGAAGCTCACCTACGGCTGCATCCCGGGGCTCACCAAGGCCCAGCTGCACGTGCGCGCCCACCGGCGCGAGGACTTCGCCGACATGCTCCTGGACCTGCACCTCGCCGTGCGTCCGCGCTTCACCATCATCGACGCCATCATCGCCATGGAGGGCCAGGGGCCGGGCAGCGGCACGCCGCGCGCCATGGACTCCCTGTTCGCGGCCCACGACGCCGATAGCGCTCGACGCGGCGCTCGCCGACCGCGTCGGCTTCGAGCGCCGGACGCTCTGGGTGCTCGCCGCCGCCGAGCGGCGGGGCGCGGTCGACCTGAGCCGGCCGTACACCCTCGCTCGGCGACCCCATCGAGCCCGAGAGGGGCTTCGTGCCGGCGGCGCGCGACACCCAGGCGAGCTCCCGCGTCCCGCCCGGCTTCCACCGCTTCGCCCGCAACCGCGTCAGCGCCCGCCCCAGGCTGGTGGCGCCCGACAAGTGCACGCGCTGCAGCGACTGCGCCACGATCTGCGGCGCCTCCGCCATCACCATGGACCCGCTGCCGGTCTTCGACGACAAGCTCTGCGTGCGGTGCTACGCCTGCACCGAGGTCTGCCCGACGACCGCCATCGACAGCGTGGCGCCGCGGCTCGCCGGCTTCTTCTCGCCGCGCCTGTAGCGCTGCGGCGGCGCGACCTCCGGCTCGCCGCAGGTCCCCGACACGTCTCACGGAAGCGCTTGCCGGCCCAGTGTTGTTAGGCTACCCTAACTTTCATTGTTCGGTTATCCCTACTGGCGAGGATCCCCATGCTGTCCACGTTCGTCATCACCCTGAGGGAAGGCTTCGAGGCCGCCCTGCTGGTCGGCCTGCTGCTCGCGGTGGCCTCCCGGCTCCCGGCCGCCGGCGCGCGGCGCTCGATCTGGCTCGGCGTGCTCGCCGCGGCCGTGACCAGCGTCGCGGCCGGCGCCGCGCTGTTCTTCACCGGCGCCGAGCTCGAAGGAGCCGCGGAAGCCGCCTTCGAGGGCGCCTCCATGCTCGCCGCTGCCCTCGTGCTGGCCTGGATGATGCTGTGGATGAGCCGGCACGCGTACGTGCTGCAGACGGAGGTCGGCGAGCGGGTGGCGGCCGCCGGCAGTGCCGCCGCCCTGTTCTGGCTGGGGTTTCTCGTCGTCGTGCGCGAGGGCCTCGAGACCTCGCTGCTCCTGTTCGCAGCGTCGGGGAGCAGCAGCGGCCTCCGCACTGCCGCCGCAGCGATGGCCGGCCTCGGCCTCGCCGCCGCGCTCGGCTACGCCGCCTACCGCGGCGGCAGCCGCCTCAACGTGCGCACCTTCTTCACCGTGATGAACGCGCTGCTGCTGGCCGTCGGGACGTACCTGGTGTGGGGCGGCGCCGGCGAACTGGGCGAGCTGGCGGGCGGTGAGGCCGGTGAGCTCGCCGGTCCGCTCGCCGCCGTGGCCTACGCCGCGATCGTCGGCTGGCTGCTGTTCCGGCGCCCCAGGTCGGCCGGCACGCCGAGCCGGTCTACTGGTGCTGAGGGGCGCGCTCCAGCAGGCTCTCCGTCCCGCCGCTGACCAGCTGGAGCTTGTCGTCGGGCGCCGTCTTGAGCACGAGGGCGCCCAGGTCGGGATGCGCGACGTGCAGCTCGCCGCCGCTGACCGTGGCCGGGAAGAGCCTTGAGGTCGGTGCCCACGAGCACCTCGTAGCCGTCGCCGGCCGCCTTCACCTGCACACGCTGCCCGGAGGTGGGCTCCCACCACGAACCGACGAACGGATCGCTCGCCGTGCCGCCGCAGCCCGCGAGCTGCACGGCGAGGGCGCACACGACGAGCGCCAGGACCAGCGCCGCGATCAGGCGCCGGTTCACGCGGCCTCCATCCCGCCGGTCCGCACGTGGAACACGACGACCTCCGGCCGGCAGAACGCGCGGAAGGGAAGCAGGCTGGTGCCGACCCCGCGCGTGACGTACAGCGGGCGGCCGCCGACGTCGTAGGCCCCCTCGGCGAACCGCGCCCGCAGGTCGCTGAGCAGGACGCGGCGCCCCGGCAGCGGCAGGCAGATCTGGCCGCCGTGGGTGTCGCCGGCGAAGGTCTGGTGGAAGTCGCCCGGGTCCGTGCCGACAACCGCGTCCCCGTGATGCGTGAGCAGCAGGCGCAGGACGCCGGGCCGGCGGTCGAGGCGCGCGAGCACCGCCGGCAGGTCGTCGTGGCCGCCGTCGGTGTCGTCGATGCCGGCCAGCTGTACGTCGCCGTCGCCGCGCGACACCGTCGTCACGTCGTTGACGAGCAGCCGCACGCCGCAGGCGGGGAAGAGTCGTGCGTCGGTGGGTCCGACGAAAGGCGCCTTGCTCTCGCCGTGGTCGTGGTTGCCCAGCACGGCGAACACGCCCAGCGGCGCCGCCGCCGTGAGCCGCCGCAACTGCGCGCTCAAGGCGTCGTAGCCGTAGGGGCCGCCGGCGAAATCACCGGTGAGGACGACGAGGTCGGGGCGCGCCTGCAGCGCCAGGTCGACGGCCTTGCGCGTCGCGCGCAGGTTGAAGCTCGGGCGAAACGACGCGTGGAAGTCGGACAGCTGCACGATGACGAGGCCGTCGAGGGCGGCCGCGACGCCCGGCGCCGCGAGGTCGCGGTCGACGCGGCGCACCCACTGCGCCTCGTGCAGCATGTAGATGGTGCCGGCGGCGGCGGCCGCGTCCAGCGACGCCCGCTGCCACGAAGAGCCGGGTCAGCGCACGGCGGACGTCAGAGCGGCGCATCCGCGGAGCCGGACGCCGCCTCCTCGCCGCCCAGGTCCATCTGGCGGCGAAGGCGCTCCCGTGTCTCCTCGATCTTGTGGCGCAGCACCTCGGACTGGTCGGCCGCGGAGTCTTTGCCGGCGCCGAGAGCGCCCTTGAACCTGTCGACCCGGGCGCCGAGGCCGCCCTCGCCGAACAGCATGGCGCGCGTCTCCTTGCCGCTCCTGGGGGCGAGCAGCAGCCCCAGCGCGATGCCACCCGCGACGCCCAGCAGAAGCCCGCCGCGACGGCCGCGCCGCGCCGCCCGCTTCTCGGCCTTCGCCGCCAGCTTCTCAGCAGTGCGTGAGCCCACGGTCACACCTCCGGTCGATCACCATGCCTGGACCTAGTCTACAGCCGACGGCGCGGCCCGGCCTACAGGATCCGCGTGCCGTTGATGACGATCTCGAACGTGCAGCCGAGGAAGGCCGCGGCCTTGCGGCACATGACCATGCGCGCCAGGAAGATCTCGAAGTAGTGCATCACCTGGATGATGGTCGTGTCGATGTCCAGTTCGAGCGTGATGACGTGGTTCGTGCCGTCCACCTGCAGGCTGGAGCGCGTGGTGGCCATATTGACGCGGTCGTGGATGTCGCCCGTCGTGAGGTCGATGACGCGCACGCGGCTGCGGTGGACGTCCGACTTGTCGCCGAGGATCACGGCCGCGGCGAGGGGGCTCACGGCCTCGCCGTACTCCTCCTCGTGGTTGCCGATGGCGCACATGACCTCGGCGTACTCCTCCGCCGGCATGCCCAGCCGCCCCAGCACGTGCCGGCTGAAGAGCGCCGCGGCGATGCCGTGGTCGAGCCGGTTGATGCCGTTGCCCACGTCGTGGAGGTACCCGGCTATCGCGGCCAGCTCCGCCTCGCGCTCAGGCTGGCCCAGCCGCGTCAGCACCTTGTGCGCGGCGGCCGCGACCACGCCGGCGTGCCGCGGCCCGTGCTCGGTGTAGCCGAGCACGCCGAGCTTCTCGTTCGCCTTGTCGATGAAGACCTGGACCTCGTGGTCGTGCGCGCACGTCCTCCAGCGTCACGACGCTCGCGGCGTCTGTCTCGGCGCCCATCTAGCGGACCTCGAAGCCCTGCAGGGCCTCGTCCGCCGGGACGTCCTCGACCTCGACGCGGTCCACGTGCGCCGCCGGCGGCCCGACGCGGCACCAGGCGAGCATGGCGTCGACGGACTCCGCCGGCCCCTCCGCATGCACGCGCACCGAACCGTCGCGCTCGTTGCGCACCCAGCCCCGCAGCCGCAGACGTTCGCCCTCCCGGGCCGCGCTGGCCCTGAAATACACGCCCTGCACACGGCCGCTGACGCGCGCCGAGACGGACTTCACCACCGGTTCCTCCTCGTCGTCCGGCCCTCGGTCGGGGCTCTCGATCCGCCAGGTGCGGCGACCGGGGCCCGGGATGGGCCCGGCAGCGACGCTGCCGCCGGACACGACCTCAGGCTCGCCGTCGCGCAGGAGCGGCACGAACCGGCACGGCGTGTCGCGCACCTGCGTCCAGGCTTCGCCGTGCCGCTCGAAGACCGTGAGCACCTGGTCGCGGTGCGGCTTTCCCAGCGGCATCACCAGGCGGCCGCCGTCGGCGAGCTGCTCCAGCAGCTCGTGCGGGGTCTCCTTGGAGGCCGCGGCCACGAGGATGCCGTCGAAGGGAGCCTCCTCGCGCCAGCCGCGGCTGCCGTCGCCGATGACGGTGTGCGCGTTGCCGTAGCCGAGACGGGTGAGCAGGCGCCGCGCGCGCTCCGCCAGCGGCGCGAGCAGCTCGACGGCGAACACCTCGCCCGCCACCTCGGCGAGCACGGCCGTCTGGTACCCGCTGCCCGAGCCCACCTCCAGCACCTTGCTGCGCACGTCGACCTTCAGCAGCGCGGTCATCAGTGCGACCATGTACGGCTGCGAGATGGTCTGCCCGTACCCGATCGGCAGCGGAGTGTCGCCGTAGGCCTCCTCCTCCAGGTAGACGGGCACGAACAGGTGGCGCGGCACCGAGCGCACGGCGGCCAGCACCGTCTCGTCGCGCAGGCCGCGCGCGACCATCTGGTCCTGGACCATGCGCGGCGCGCCTCGCGCCCATCTCGGAGGTGGGATCGCTCATCCGCGCCTACGGTGTTCCCCGGCTCACTCATCGACGGCCGAGGTCGCGGTACTTGGCCCGGCGCCGCGAGCGCATGCGCCACCACACCGCGCCGGTGAACGCCGCGATGCCGTAGCCGACCGGCGCGATGAACAGCGTCAGCAGCGTGCCGGCCAGCGCCGCGAGGTCCTCCCACGTGCTCAGCAGCGTGAGGACGTTGTCGCTGGGCACCGTCCGCGGCCTCGTGAGGCCCTTGACGTATTGGGCACACCAGGCGGCAGCCCCGCCGAGGAGGGCGCCGGCGAGGATGCCCTGCCAGCCGAGGTGGATGGTGGCCGCGCCGGCGACGCGCGCCGACGAGCACGCGGTAGGGCATGGTCAGCCGGCCCTGCAGGCGGTCCAGCTTGGGGATCTTGTCGAAGCTCGACTCGAAGATGGCCAGCACCACGAAGATGATGATGGCCAGCCAGTGGCTCAGGAACGAGAACGTGGGGTTGAGCCCGGGGCCCCAGCCGAGGCGCGAGACGATGCCGATGATGGCGAGCGTCAGCGACGGACGGATGCCGGCGACGTTCCCGAGGCCGAGCATGCGGCCGACGGCGAACACCCAGACGGTCACGAGGCGCTCCTCATGACCGCATTGTATCCGTCAGGCCGCGGGCGGCCTCCGTGACGCGAGTCGCGAGGCCGCGACGCGAGCGGCGCGGAGCCGGCCGCCCGGGGCCTGCCGCGCGGCGCGCTCAGACCGTCTTCGCGTACTGCGCGCGGCCCTCCTCGTACAGGTCGCCGCCGTAGCAGTCGTTGACGACGATGGCGGGGAAGTCGACGACCTCCAGCCGCGCCACGGCCTCGGCGCCCAGCTCCGGCCAGGCGATGACCTCGTTGGCGACGATGCGCTGCGCCAGCAGGGCGCCGGCCCCGCCGGTGGCGGCGAAGTACACGGCGGGGTGCTCCTTCATCGCGGCCTTGACCTCGGCCGTGCGCAGGCCCTTGCCGATCATGCCCTTGAGGCCGTGCTCCAGCAGCAGCGGCGTGTACGCGTCCATGCGGCCGCTGGTGGTCGGCCCGGCCGAGCCGATCACGTTGCCGGGCTTGGCCGGGCTCGGGCCCATGTAGTAGACGACGGCGCCCTCGAGCTCGAACGGCAGCTCGTCGCCGTCCTCGATGAGCGCGACGAGCCGCTTGTGGGCCGCGTCGCGCGCCTGGTAGATGACGCCGGTGATCTCCACCGCGTCACCGGCGCGCAGGTCTTTGACGGCCTCGTCCGTCAGGGGAGTCGTGACCTTCTTGCCCATGCTCTCCTCCCCCTCAGAGCTCGGCCGTCTTGTGCCGCTGCGCGTGGCACTGCACGTTCACGGCCATCGGCATGCTGGCGATGTGGCACGGCATCTCCTCGATGAACACGTCGAGGGCGGTGGTCGTGCCGCCGAGCCCCTGCGGGCCGATGCCGAGCGCGTTGATCTTCTCGAGCAGCTCGTCCTCCATGGCGGCGACGCGCTCGTCCGGATGCGTGCTGCCCACGTCGCGCAGCAGCGCCTTCTTGGCGAGCAGCGTGACCTCGTCGATGGTGCCGCCGATGCCCACGCCGATGATCACCGGCGGGCACGGGTTGGAGCCGGCCCTGCTCACGGTCTCGCACGACGGCGTCGACCATGCCGGCCCAGCCCTGCGCCGGCTTGAGCATGTTCAGCGAGCTCATGTTCTCGGCGCCGCCGCCCTTGGCCATCATCGTGAGCCGGACCTTGTCGCCCGGCACGATGCTGGTGTGCAGGATGGCCGGCGTGTTGTCCTTGGTGTTGCGCCGCGCGTGGCCCGGCTCCTCGGCCACGGACTTGCGCAGGTAGCCCTCGGCGTAGCCCTGCCGCACGCCCTCGTCCACGGCGGCGGCGAAGTCGCCGCCCGTCAGGTGCACGTCCTGCCCGAGCTCGGCGAAGATCACGGCGAAGCCCGTGTCCTGGCAGATCGGCACCCTGTCGCGGGCGGCGATGTCGGCGTTCTCCACGAGCTGGCCGAGCACCTCGCGGCCGACGGGGCTCTCCTCCGTCTCGCGGGCCGCGCAGAGCGCGTCGTACACGTCTCCCGGCAGGTCGTAGTTGGCGGTGATGCAGAGGTCCTTCACCGCCGCCGTGACCTCCGCCGACGTCCAGCTCCCTCACTTGCGCGTCGTCCTTCTTGGAGGTGGCCCTGCGGATGGCCTCGGCCGCCTTGTCGGCCGCCACCTGCATCGCGTCGGCCGGCCTTCTGGCGCGGCCGGCCCGAGGGCGTCGACGGCCTTGTCCACGTACTCGCCGGCGAGGTCGACGCCGCCGCGGGCGGCCGCCTTCATGGCCTGCTTGCTCGGCGCCGGCGCGCGGCTGCCCTCGGGCATCGGGATGTAGCCGAACGCCATCTGGTCGTTCACCAGGTTGCGGGCGCGGGCGATGATGGCCGTGGCCTCGGCGACCTCCTGCTCGAACGTGAGGTCGGTGCGCAGCGCGATGCCCTGCTCGATGGCCTTCATCGCCACCGCCGCGGCCTCGCGCGGGAAGACCTCCCAGTCGTCCATGGTCGGCATGATGTAGTCGGCGGAGAGGCCCTTGTCCTCGGCCACCTTGGCGAGCTCGACGGCGGCGGCCATGCACATCTCGTCGGTGATCGTCTTGGCGCGCACGTCGAGGGTGCCGCGGAAGATGCCGGGGAAGCCGACGGAGTTGTTGACCTGGTTGGGGAAGTCCGACTGCGGCCGGTGGCCACGACGGCCGCGCCGGCCTCCTTGGCGTCCCAGGGCCACATCTCGGGGATCGGGTTGGCGCAGAGGAACACGATCGGGTCCGGCGTCCATGCCCTTGATCCACTCCGGCATGATCGTGTCCGGGCCCTGCTTGCTGAGGGCGATGCACACGTCCGCGCCCTTGAGCGCCTCGGCGATGCCGCCGGTGCGCCCCTCGGCGTTGGTGATCTGGCAGTACTTCCACTTGTCGACCCACTCGTCCTTGACCGCCTCGATGTCGCGAGCGCTCCTTGCCGAGGATGCCCTTGCTGTCGACGATGCGGCACTTCGCCGGGTCGGCGCCGTAGGCGAAGATGAGGCGGCTGATGGCGACGTTGGCGGCGCCGGAGCCGACGAAGGTGATGCTCGACGTCGTCGATGCGCCGCCCGACCACCTTGAGGGCGTTGATGAGGCCGGCGAGCGTGACGCAGGCCGTGCCCTGCTGGTCGTCGTGCCAGACGGGGATCTCGCACTCCTCGCGCAGGGTGTCGAGGATGCGGAAGCACTTGGGCTGGGCGATGTCCTCGAGGTTCACCCCGCCGAGCCCCGGCTGCACGAGCTTGCACGAACTCGATGAACTTGTCCGGGTCCTTGGTGTCGACCATGAGCGGGAAGCCGTCCACGCCGCCGAGGTACTTGTAGAGCAGGCTCTTGCCCTCCATCACCGGCATGCCGGCCTTGGGGCCGATGTCGCCCATGCCCAGCACGCGCGTGCCGTCGCTGATCACGGCCACCGTGTTCCACTTGTTGGTGTACTCGTAGACCTTCTCGGGGTCGTCCTTGATCTCGAGGCAGGGGGCGCTGACACGCCGGGCGTGTACCAGATGCCGAAGTCCTGGAAGTCGCGGATGCAGCACTTGAGGGTGGTCTCGATCTTGCCCCTGTAGAACGGGTGGAGACTTGGCGTCCTCCATGGGCTGGTAGGCCTTGGCCTTGAGCTCGTCGACCGTGGGCGTGCCGTCTTCGTTCGGCATGCGAGGCCCTCCGTGTCGGTGACCGGCGGCTCACACGGGCCGCCGGATGCGAGGTGTGGATACCGCTCAATGCTAAAGCGTATATCGCCCGCGCGAACCGGACAATGAAGCGTGGTGCAGCCGCCGGGGACGCGACGCCGCCCGGTCCGGCGCGACGCGCAACGGGGTTCGTTGCGTGGCACTCGGGTGTCAGGTGACACCCATGGGTGCCGGGGTGAGCCCGGGGGTGGCCGAGAACGGCCAAGGCTGGAGGGAGCACTGCGACGACGGCGTCCGTCGGTCGTCACGTGACACCCCGGCGGACAGCGCAGTACCGGGCCCGGCTGAGGCGCCCCGGTGCCGCGTCAAGGACTGAGCACGCGCTCCCTGGGGGCGGCCCGCCAGGCGCCCGCGAGTGCGACGACGGCGCGTAGGCGAGCCCGAAGAAGAGAAGGACCCAGAGGCCGGGAGCAGGTCGCCGCTCACGGCGGCCCAGATCGACCCGGCCGTGAGGCGGCCGCGGCCACGAGCAGCAGCGGCAACCAGGCTGTGGCCGAGCGCGCCGCGAAGATCAGGAGCAGGGCGCAGGCGAGCATGACGCCGAAGCCGGCCAGGAGCAGCGCCCCGACGTACATGAGCTCCGTCGGAGTGACGAAGCGCGTGTAGCCGGCGTCGATGGTGCTTGTGACCGGCGGAGAAGGCGCTGGCGCCGAGCGCGACCGCCCAGGCGCCG
The DNA here is from genome assembly GCA_963808735.1 of uncultured Thermoleophilia bacterium. GTDB lineage: Bacteria > Actinomycetota > Thermoleophilia > UBA2241 > UBA2241 > CAIXSE01. The sequence continues at coordinate 137,562 of CAWEHE010000012.1, forward strand.
GTGACGCCGTAGAGGAACAGCCACGGCAGGGCGACGGCGGCGGCGAGAAGGCGCAGTCCGCCGCCGCTCGTGCGTGCTCTGCTGGCGGCGTGACCGCCGGGCCGGCTTCGCCCGCGCCGGCGCCTGCGGTCCCGCCGTATCCACCTCGTGCTCGTCCATGTGACGGTCTCGTCCCCCCGCGGCTGGCGTACAATCCGGGGCGACCCCAGCATACGTCCGCGGAGGCCCCGTGAACGAACGGCCCGACGACCCTCATCCCGACGACCCGCTCGCCAGAGCCGGCTCGCGCCGTCGCGCGCTCTACCCGGCTCGTGGTGTTTCACGGGAGCCGGCGTGAGCAAGGAGTCCGGCATCGCGACCTTCCGGGAGCCCGAGACGGGCCTCTGGGCGAAGTACGACCCGATGGAGCTGGCCACTCCCGAGGCGTACCGCAGGGACCCGGCCTTCGTGTGGAGCTGGTACGAACACCGCTTCGGCGTCGCCGCCGCAGCCGAGCCCAACGCCGGGCACCTGGCCATCGCGGAGCTCGAGAAGCTGCTGCCGAAGGTCGTCGTCGTCACGCAGAACATCGATGGTCTGCACCAGCGCGCCGGCTCCTCGCACGTCATCGAGCTGCACGGCACCATGCACAGCTTCCGCTGCATCGACGGCCGCCACCGCGGCTTCACCTGGGACGACATCTGCCGGCCAGGAGGAGAAGCCGCCGCGCTGCCCCGAGTGCGGCGACTACCTGCGGCCGGAGGTCGTGTGGTTCGGCGAGGGCCTGCCGCCGGACGCGCTGAGCGCCGCCCAGCAGCTGAGCGCGACTGCGACGTGATGCTGATCGTCGGCACGTCCGGCGTGGTCTACCCCGCCGCGGCAGTCCCGCTGATCGCCAGCGAGGCCGGCGCGACGGTCATCGACGTCAATCCGCAGTGGGACGCGCTGGCCCGCAGCTGCGATCTGTTCCTGCGGGGGCCCGGCGGCGAGGTGCTACCGGAGCTCGTGCTCGCCGTCCGCGCGCACCTCGACGCGTGACGGCCCGAGCCCGCGTGACGGCCCGGCCTGCGTCGGCCGCGCGCCCTCCGGCACGAGGGATAGTGCTGCACGCACACGCACGTCCGGACGTACATCCAAGAGCACATTTGTGCGCTTGGACGTACGTCCGACGGTACCGGTCCCGAAGAGAGTACCCCCCGCCCCCCGGCGGGATGGCGCTTTGACGAGCTTGACCGACCCCCGGGGGCCGGGCGCGGAGGTCAGGCGGGCTCGCCGGGCTTGATGCCGGCGGCGGCGCGGCGCACCGTCTCGGCCACGCGCCGCGCCCGCGTCTCCGGTCGCTTCGCGTCGAGCACCCAGTAGATGTACTGGCGGCGATGGCTCGGCGCCCAGGTGGTCCAGCGCTCCCGCGCCGCCGGGACGTCCGCCAGCGCCGCCTCGAGGTCCGGCGGCGTCACCTCGAGCCTGCCGGACGCCGCCTCGTCCCACGTGCCGCGCCGCTTGGCTTCGTCGACGAGCGCCTGCCCGGCGGGCGTCATCCGCCCCTCGGCGATCATCCGGGTGACGCGCTCGACGTTGCTCTCGCTCCACACGCTGGCGGGCTTGCGCGGCGTGAAGCGCACCGCGTAGCTGCGCTCGTCCCAGCGCTTGGTGAGGCCGTCGATCCAGCCCCAGCACAGGGCCTCCTCGACGGCCGCGTCGTAGCGAACGCTCGGCTCCTCCACGTGCTTCTTGTGCAGGAGGAGCCAGACCTGGGTGCGCGCCGCGTGGTGCCGCTCGAGCCACTCGCGCCACGCGGCGCGGTCCTCGGCGAAGAAGGTGTCTGCGTCGGCGATGACGGCCATGCCGCCAAGCTACCCCGCGTCGCGGCGAGTCAGTCAGCGGGCGGCGGCGGCAGGCCGGCTAGGTGGATGGCAGCCGCGCGGCTCCAGCCCACGCGCCAGGACGTCGAGAGCGCCGGCCGCCGGGATCGGGAAGTCATCCGGCACGGGGAACTCGCCGGTGGCGATGGGGTGCGCAATGAGCGCGCGCTCCATCCCGGCCGCGAACGGCACCGAGACCACGACCGCCGCCGCCTCCGTCGCGTCGACGTCGCGCCTGATCCTGCCCAGCTCCTGCTCCGCGCGGATGTACTCGGCGACCATCGCCACCGGACCCGGGCGGAACGAAGCCCTCGGGGGCCATCTCCCGCGCACGGGCGCCGATGTTCCTGGCCAGCTCGGGATCGGCCCACATCGACGCCATGAGCGACGACAGCTGCTCCTGGATGCCGCCGACGAGCGCAAAGAGGGCCTCCAGGTTGTCGCGGACCGTGCTCGTGCCGGCTCTCTCACGGAAGCGCTGGAGCTCGGCCATGACCTCGACCGTGAGCGACAGGAACACCTCGTGGAAGAGCGCGTACTTGTCGGCGAAGTGCCGGTAGATCGTCCCCTCAGCCACGCCGGCGGTCTGGGCGATCTCCCTCGTGGTCGCGCGCGCGAACCCGTGCCGCAGGAAGACCTCCAGGGCCGCGTCGATGAGCGCCTGGCGCGTGTCGGTCCTGCGCGGTGGTTCAGTACCCATCGGCCCTCCTGTGCGCCTGCGGCAGTGTCACGCCGTGACGTCGCGGCGGGACATGATGACGGAGGCCGCGAGCGCCGCCACAGCATACCCTGCGCCGACGATCAGCGCCGTGCCGTAGGCCATGTCGGCGGTCCCTCCCGAGGCGATCGCCCCGAACACCTCTCCGGGCAGCCACTTGGCCGTGCTCTCGAGCAGCATCCCGGCAAGGCCCTCGAACAACATGAGATAGCCGATCCCGATGCCGATCGCGATGCCGCTGCTCTTCGTGACCATGCCGACGAACAGGCCGACGACCCCCCACAGGAGCACGGAAAGGGTCAGCTGCAGGTAGCCCGCGACCACGGTGCCGAGCATGCCGGAGCTCCAGGCGTCGGTGGAGACGCCGGTCATGTCGGCGATGGCGGGCGCCAGCGGCACGACGACCAGGATCGTCACGAGCATCGACACGCAGGTGAACGCCGTCAGCGCCACGACCTTGCCGAGGAGCAGGCGCCAGCGGCTGGGCTCGGCCTGGACGAGCAGTCGGATGAGCCCGCTCGAGTAGTCGGTGGTGGCGCCCATCGCCCAGACGACGAGCGTGATCACGCCAAGCATGCCGACGAAGTTCTGCATGCCGGCGAACATGCCGTCGGAGGCCTCGAGTGCGGCCAGCGTGATTCCCCCCGTGTTGGGAAGGGCGGCGGAGCCGCTGCCGACGGTGTAGAAGAGGACGGTCGTCGAGAGGAGGCCGAAGAACACCATCAGCCCCATGCCGCCGAAGATGAAGGTCGGGTTGATCAGCCGGGTGAGCTCGCTGCGTATCGCGCGGGTCATGAGCGGACCTCCGGCTTCTGCGCATCGAGTTCGTCCGCGGGGCGGCCGTTGTCGCCCGAGTCCTCGCCGGTCATGCGCAGGAAGACCTCCTCCAGGCTGGCCGAGTGCGGCCGCAGGGCGCTCAGCGTGATGCCGGCCTCGGCGGCCGCGCGGTTGATGTCCGCCGCCTGCGAGGCAGGAGCGCTCACGCGCACGTCCTCCTCATGGACGGTCGTCTTCCAGCCCTTCGACGAAAGGAGCTCGCCGAGACGGCCGGTATCGCCGGGGAACTCGGGCACGGTCTCGATGCACTCGCCGGCCTGGCCGACGAGCTCGTCGAGCGGACCCGAGAACAGGAGCTTGCCGTAGCGGATCACGGCCAGCGTGTCGCACGCCGCCTCGATCTCGCTGAGGAGGTGTGACGAGACGACGACGGTGCGTCCCTGATCGCCGAGCGACCGGATCAGCTGGCGGATCTCGAAGACGCCGGCCGGGTCGAGACCGTTGGTGGGCTCGTCGAGCACGAGGAGCTCCGGATCGGGCAGCAGCGCCGCGGCGATGCCGAGCCGCTGCTTCATCCCGAGCGAGAAGCGCTTCGCCGGCTCCTTGCTGCGATCGCGCAGCCCCACGATCTCCAGCACCTCGTCGACGCGCGCGTTGGTGATGCCGCGCAGGCGGGCGAGCGAGCGCAGGTTGGTGCGCGCCGTGAGCGACGGCACAAAGGCAGGGCTTTCGATCAGCGCGCCGATGCGCGAGGCGTAGACGCGCGGGTGCGAGATGGTCGAGTCGAAGACCCGGGCGGAGCCGCTGGTCGGCGTGATCAGGCCCAGGAGCAGGCGGATGAGCGTGGACTTGCCGGAGCCGTTGGGTCCGACGAGCCCGACCACCCCCCCGCCGGTGATCTCGAGATCGAGCTCATGCACCGCCACGATGTCGCCGAAGCGGCGGGTGAGCTTCTCGGTACTGATGACGGACACTGAGACCTCCACATGGATGTGAGTGAGCGCTCACCCATTGTAGAGGAGTGAGCGCTCACTCGTCAAGTGTGGTCCTGCGACCCGTCGTCGTGAGAGAGGCGGCAGACGGCGCGGCTACCGGAGGAACGCGGAGAGGTCCGCCCCCAGCCCCTGCTCCGCGTAGAGCCGGCCGCGCGCCGCGTAGCGGCCGCGCACATGGGTGATGCGCTCGACCTCTTGGTCGGTCACCTCGCGTATGCCCCTCGCGGGGGAGCCGACGAGGAGGCTGCGCGGCGGGTACGCGCGGTTCTCGGGGAGCAGCGCCTGAGCGCGCGACGATGCTCTCCTCCCCCACCTCGCAGCCGTTGAGCAGCGTGCTGTGCATGCCGATGAGGCAGCCCGCGCCGACTGTCGCGCCGTGGATGACGGCGCCGTGGCCGACAGCGCTGCCGGGGCCGATAGACACCGGCGAACCGGGGTCGCTGTGGGCGATGGCGCCGTCCTGGAAGCTCGTGAAGGCGCCGATCACGATCTGCTCCACGTCGCCACGGAGCACCGCTCCGGGCCACACCGTGACGCCCTCCTCGAGGATGACGTCGCCGATCACGGTGGCGTCGGGGTGCACGAACACGCCGGGGCCGAACTGGGGTACCTTGTCACCGAAAGCGCTGATGGACATGCGCCGAGCATAGCGGAGCGCACCAGAGGAGGACCACATGAAGTTCGTGCACGTCGCGACCAGGACGAAGGACCTCGAGGGAGCGATCAAGTTCTACGAACAGCTGGGCATGCACTGCTCCCGGCGCCGGGAGCTGACCAAGGGCAAGGCGACGCTGGCGTTCATGGAGCCGGAGGCCGGCAACTTCGCCATCGAACTCGTCTACAACTGGGGCAAGGACGACGACTACCCCGGCGGCGAGCGCTTCGGCCACTTCGCCTTCGAGCTGGAGGACATGGACGCCGTCCTGCCGGTGATCGAGTTGTTCGGCGGCCGCATCACGCGTCAGCCGTTCGTGCTGGAAGGGGGCGACGGCCCGAGGCTCGCGTTCGTCGAGGACCCGGACGGCAACGCGATCGAGCTGATCGAGCGCTAGGACCGGCCGGCCGGAGTCCCCGGCCGGACAGAGAGTCAGCTGTACTGCGGCCCGGCGTTGCGGCTCCAGCCCATCTTGCCGGCGGAGAAGGCGCGCGGGATGGAGATGAGGGCGAGCACCGCGAGGAGGATGTAGTACGAGAGGTTGAGATTGGTGGTCGCGCCGGTCATGGCCGACGCGAGGAAGTAGACGCTGGCGGCGGCGCAGAGCAGGGCGAGCAGGCCCCACGAGCCTCGCCGCGGCGCGGAGCTGAGCTCGAGGATGAGCCCGGCGACGAAGAGGCCCGGCGGGATGAGCAGCAGCGGCAAGGTCGCGAGCGAACCGGCGGCGGTGGAGCTCGAGCCCACCGACGGCCCGGTGGCGGCGTACCAGCCCTCGTAGAACTGCCAGGCGAACCCCGCGAAGAGGAAGGCCAGCACGATCACGCGGGCGATGAACTGGCGGTCGTGGCGGGTCATGGACGGCAGGCGCCGGTTCCAGGCGCGCGAGCGCCGCCAGGCGCGAGCCATGAGCAGCAGGGCGAGCCCCAGGAACACCGGGGCGAGCACCCACGGATTGGCCGTGAACCACGGGAACGAGCTGAACGGCGCCCACGTCTGCTCCTCGAGCGTGAACCGGGTCTCGCCGTCCACCGGCATGACCTGCAGGATCTTCGTCCCATCGGCCAGCACGTCGACGCGGAGCGCGGTCACCTCGCTGGCCCTGATGCGATAGGTGTTGGAGTCGTAGGGAGGCTCCGGCGTCCCATCCCCGGTGCGGAGCAGAGGCCACTCCTCGTCGATCGCCTTGGCCTGCGCAGCCGCCCAGCGATAGACGAGAGTGGTGCCGGCGGGGTCTCCTTGGGTGCCGCCCCACGCCCCCGCCTCCACCTTGGCGTCCGTGCCGGCGAGGACCGCCGCGATGCTCGGGTCGGCCTCGGCGGCGGCCTGCGCCGCCGCGACGGTGGCGTCCGGCTGCGCCGCGGCCTTGCCCGACGAGGCCGGCTTGTCGCCGCCGTCGCCGGAGGCGTACGCGGCGGCGGAACCGGCCGCCAGGCAGGCGACCGCGACCAGCAGGCAGAGCACGACGATCCGGGGCCTGACGCGGTTCATGCGGCTCTCGTCGTCATGAGACCGAGGACTCTCGACGGTTCGCTCGCACGGCCGCGGGTACTCTCCCCAGCGCGCCCACTCGCCGCCGGGGTGGCGGGCAAAGACGGTGTAGAAGTACGACAGGTCGGCCTCCAGGCCGGTATCGCGGAACGAGCCGGTGACGTCCTGGTACACGAGCTCCTGGCCGGTCTCCGGACCGTCGTACGCGGCTTCGGCCGGACCCAGGGAGGAGCGCAGGATGCGGACCTCGAGCAGCGTGCGCCCGGGGTAGTCCCAGGCGATGGTGAAGCCGTCGTCGCGGGCGCGCACCATCACGCGCCGCCTGTTCACGTCGGTGATGACCTCGTCGGCGTGGCTCACGAGCCTCCCGGGGTGCGGCCGCAGGGTCACCGAACCGTATCACGGGCCGCCAGGCGAGGGGAGCCGCCGGACGCCCGTCGCGCGGCCGAGCGCGCGCTCCATCGCGAGGCCCGGGTCAGAACAAGCCGTAGCTGGCCGGGACGTAGCGGTCCAGCCGCCCGAACGGCCGGGAGGCGAGGAGCAGGCCGGGCGTGGACTCGTAGACCAGCCCGGCCTCCCACAACGCCCGCTGGGCGCCTTCGCAGCGGGCGGGCACCCCGGCCTGCACCTTCTCCGCGCCTTCGGCCGCAAGAGCGGCGATGGCGAACGATGTGGCGGCGCGGATGTCGGCGGCGCGCACCGAGGCCGCAGGGCCCACCCAGCCGTCCGGCCGCACCATGACGTAGGCGACGGGCCGGCCGGCGCGCCGAAAGAGCCAGCCGCGCCGGCCGCTCGCCGAGAGGTAGTACTCGTGGTCGACGCTGCGGTCCACGCCGCTCGCCGCCGCGTCGATCTCGCGCAGCTCCGGGATCGACGCCGATGGTGAGCAGCTCCGGCTCGAGGCTCCCCAGCCGCGGCGGCGCGAGCCCGGGCCGCGGCCGCCCGCCGATCTCGACGAGCACCTCGCGGGGCAGCAGCCCCCGGCGCGCATACAGCGTGTTGGAGACGGGCTGGATCGAGTCGGTCATGGTGGCGCGCACCGCTCCCGCCGGCGCGCCCGTCCCGGCGAGCTCGAAGAGCCGGGCGCCGACGCCGCGCCCCTGCGCCTCCGGCAGCACGAAGAGGCTGCTGAGGAACCACCAGTCCCCGCGCAGCAGCCCGGAGCTCCAGGCGACGACCTCGCCTTCGGCCTGCGGCGACCCAGAACCGGTCGGCGTCGTGGCGCAGGTAGTGGCGGTAGGCCGGGGACTGGTCGTCCTCCTCAGGCACCGGCGTCTGCCCGGCGGGCACCAGATAAGCGTTGAGGGCCGCGCGGAACACCGCGAAGACGCGCGGCAGATCCGCCTCCTCCGCGCGCCTGTACGTGACCCCTGCGGCTCCCGCATGATCCGTCATGGGCGGTAGCCTATACGCCGCCCGCCCCGCGCGGCTTGCGGGTTTTCCGTTCGCGGGTCTTGTGCTAGCCTTGTTCGCCGCTGCCGCTGCCGGATCGCGCGGCGGGCGGGATGAGCTCCGGGATCCCGCCGAGGCAGCAGCCCCGTTCTTGCGTGGCGCATTCGTCTAGGGGCCTAGGACGCCGCCCTCTCACGGCGGTAACACGGGTTCGAATCCCGTATGCGCTACCACTCCATCTGCAGGGCTGGCACGCGTCCTCAGCCTCTGCCGGCTACTCCGATTCGCGAAACGCCGTCGGCCAGAGTACTCGTCTAGCGCCGCGACCGCTCGACGAACTGCTTGTAGACACCGAGTTTCCGATCGAGGTCCAGCTGGACCTCGGCGATCTCCTTCTCGTCGTCGAGGCCCTCGTACTGCGAGCAGTAGTTCAGGTCCACCGTCACCAGAGTCCTGCCGTCGTCGATGGACTCCAAGCGCACGAAGCCTTCGTCCGGTTCCACGTCGCCGATGTCTGGTCCCGACGCATGTATGTAGTGGAGGTAGAAGAGGAAGTGGGTCCACTCCTCGTTGGCGAATTCGACGGGGACGCCCACCTCTATCGAGCGTCGTATGTCAGCGCACGATCCCATTCGACTCACCTTCCTTTCGCTGGCGGTCCGTGCAAGCAGACTGCCTGTCAACAGCCCGTTCGAAACCTGAACAATGGTCGGTTCTGCACTGCACGAGGTGGACCCGACTGCGTCTCTCAATGACTCCGCGTCGTTGTCCGGATGCTCGAAGCACTGGAGTCTCAGGCCGGCGCGTCCTCGCCGCGCACCGCCGCTTCGATCTTGGCGACGTCGATCTTCTGCATCTCCATCATCGCGTCGAACGCGCGCTTCGCCACATCGCCGCCCGTGGCCATCGCCTCGGTCAGGACGCGCGGTGTGATCTGCCACGACAGACCCCATCTGTCCTTGCACCAGCCGCACTCGCTCTCCGCGCCGCCGTTGCCGACGATCGCGTTCCAATAGGAATCAGTCTCCGCCTGGTCATCGGTGGTGATCTGAAAGGAGAACGCCTCGCTGTGCTTGAACACGTCCCCGCCGTTGAGGCCAAGGCACGGAACCCCCAACACCGTGAACTCGACCGTCAGGACGTCGCCCGCCTTGCCGCCGGGAAAATCAGAAGGCGCCAGGTGCACCGCGCCGACCGTGCTGTCGGGGAACGTCCGAGCGTAGAAGCGCGCAGCCTCTTCGGCGTCCTTGTCGTACCACAGGCAGATGGTGTTCTTCTTCATCGTTGCCTCCTTTGATCGAGGGACGATCAGGGCAGTCCGCGCCCGGTGACTCCGGCCCTGCCGTCCCCATTTGGCGCCGCATGCAGACAATCGCTGATCGCGATCGGAACAGCTGAGTTGTTCCTCCTCTTGTTGCCCTACGACGGAGGAATCCAGGCGGCGCCCATGCGCTGGCTCCCGTTCAGTGCCGCCCGCTGGTCAGTACACGCACGCCCGCTCAGTAGTACATGACCTCGAAGCTCGTGCCGGTCGGAGCGCCGGCGCCACTGCCCGCGCCGTGCGGATCGAGCCACGGGTGGGCCTGCAGGAATGGGCATTGCGTGCCTGAGGGCTTTGCCGAGGTCGCCGACCCTTCCGGAGTGGTGGAGCCGGCGGCAGCGGCGAGGGCCATCGGGACGAGCCAGACCGCGAGGATGAGCAGGAGGACGGCGATCACGCCGAGCAGATACCGGGTTCGCATGGTAGATCCCCTTAGTGGAGAGGATTGGTCCGATTACTGCGCTGTCTACCCTCGAAGCCAAGGGCTGACGCCCCGGCGGTCCTCCGGTCGTCTACACTGTGCCTCAACGTCGGCTTGCGCCGCTGCGTCGCGCTGATCGAGCCGTAGACGAGAGTGAGGACCCCGCATGGAGAACGCCGCTGCGGTTCCGCCCGATGCGCGCGCACTGGTCACGCCGCGCACCATGTGGGAGGCGCGCCACATCCGCTGGATGCACGCGCACACACGTGAGTTGCTGCCGTCGGCCAGGGTGTCGCGGGGCGACACGGCGACGGTCCTGCCGCGGCGTCCGCGCGAGCTTGCGGGCCTGCGGTTCGACCACGCCGGGCGCGAGTGGACCCTGGCCGCGACGATGGAACAGACCGACGTCAACGGCTGGATGGCGATCCACGACGGAGCGATCGTGTTCGAGCACTACGCCGGAGCGATGACGGCGGAGACGCGGCACCTCTGCGAGTCGGTCTCCAAGTCGATGACCTCCGCCCTCGCCGGAGCGCTGGCGGCGGCGGGCCGCTTCGGGGTCGACACTCTCGTCACCGACTACGCCGGCGAGCTGGCCGGGACGGCCTGGGAGGGATGCACCGTCCAGCACCTCCTCGACATGACCGCCGGGGTCTCGTTCGACGAGAGCGACTACGACGACATGGACTCCGAGGCCTGGCGAGGCTTCCGGGTGATGGGCTGGCTTGAACGGCTGCGCGACGACCCCTCGCCGGCCGAGTACGTGGCGCGCCTGCGCCGGCAAGCTGGGCACGGCGCCGAGTTCGAGTACCGCTCGATCTGCACCGACGTGCTCGGCTGGTGCCTCGAGCGCGCCGCCGGCCGGCCGCTGGCCGAGCTCTTCTCCGAGCACGTCTGGAAGCCGCTCGGGGCCGCACACGAAGGCGACTTCATCCTCGGGCCGGGCGGGTTCCCGCTCGCCGACGGAGGCTTCTGCGTCACGCTCCACGACCTCGCCCTGTTCGGTCTGCTCTACCTGCAGGAGGGCGCGATCGACGGTCACCGGGTACTGCCGCGCGAGTGGGTGCGGCGCCTGCGCACGACCGACCCGCGGCTGGTGGAGACCTACGCGCGGGCCTACCCGGAAGAAGCCGGTGGCCACCGGTTCTACCACGACTGCTGGTGGATCTCGGACGCCGAGGCCGGCATCTACTGGGGCCACGGCATCTACGGGCAGGCCGTGCTGGTCCACCATCCGTCGAACAGCGTCGTGGCACGGTTCTCGGCATGGCCGGCGGCAGAGGACGACGAGAAGCTCGCCCTGTCGGACGCCGCGGCGGTGGCGGTCTGCGAAGCGCTCGGCTGATCTTCGGAAGTCGTCTCGGTGGTCGCCGGGTGCGTTCCGCCGGGCTCGCGTGGACTGCCGGCTCAGATGGGCGAACGCCGCCTCACCTCTCTGCAAGCAGCGTTCGCCCCGCTCAGCCGCCGCGCCCATACCCGAAGCTCCCCGCACATGCAGGCTGACGTGGCCGAACGGCGCTGCGAACCGAGAGGAGGATGGCTGGCGAGGAAGGACTCGAACCTTCAATCCCCTGATCCAGAGTCAGGTGCCTTGCCAATTAGGCCACTCGCCAGCGGTGCCCGAAGGCAGGCAGAGTGTACCGCTCAGCGGCACACCCCTCAACCATCGTGCGGCTGTCAGCCCCTGTCCTGCCGCCCCTGCGCCTGCAGCTTCGCCCAGGTGTCCCTGAGCGTAAGCGTGCGGTTGAACACGAGCGCGCCCGGCGCCGAGTCGGGGTCGGGGCAGAAGTAGCCGAGCCGCTCGAACTGCACCGTCTCGCCGATCGGCACGTCGGCGAGCGACGGCTCCACGAGGCAACCCCGGAGCACGGTCTCGGAGTCCGGGTTCAGGTCGTCGAAGAGCTCGCCGTCGCCGGCCCCGGGGTGCGGGCTCGCGAAGAGGTAGTCGTAGAGCCGGACCTCCGCGGGCACGGCGTGCGCGGCCGACACCCAGTGGAGGGTGGCCTTGGGGCGGCGGCCGTCGGGAGCGTCGCCGCCGCGCGTCGCCGGGTCGTAGGTGCAGCGCAGCTCCACGACCCGACCGTCCGCGTCCTTCACGACCTCGGTGCAGGTCACGAAGTAGGCCGAGCGCAGCCGCACCTCGCGGCCGGGAGCCAGGCGGAAGAACTTGCGCACCGGCTCCTCCATGAAGTCGTCGCGCTCGATCCACAGCTCCCGCCCGAACGCCACCTTGCGCGTCCCGGCGGACGGGTCCTCCGGGTTGTTGGGGACCTCCACCTCCTCGACCTGCCCCTCGGGGTAGTTCTCGATGACGACCTTGAGGGGGTCGAGCACGGCGAACCGCCGGGGCGCCGTCCGGTTGAGGACGCCGCGCACCGCGTGCTCCAGCATGCCCACCTCGACGACGCTGTCGGTCTTCGCAACGCCGACCATCGCCACGAAGTCGCGGATCCCCTCGGCGGGGAAGCCTCGCCGCCGGATGCCGGACATGGTGGGCATCCGGGGGTCGTCCCAGCCGCGCACGTGACCCTCGTTCACGAGACGCAGCAGCACGCGCTTGGAGAGGACGGTGTGCGTGAGGTTGAGCCGCGCGAACTCGATCTGGCGCGGGCGCGACGGCACCGGCAGGTTGTCGACCAGCCAGTCGTAGAGCGGCCGGTGGCCCTCGAACTCCAGCGTGCACAGCGAGTGCGTGATGCCCTCGATCGCGTCCGACTGGCCGTGGGCGAAGTCGTAGGTCGGGTAGACGCACCAGGCGTCGCCAGTCCGCGGATGCTCCGCGTGGAGGATCCGGTACAGCACCGGGTCGCGCAGGTTGATGTTGGGCGAGGCCATGTCGATGCGCGCGCGCAGGACCCGGGCGCCGTCCGGGAACTCCCCGGCGCGCATGCGCGCGAAGAGGTCGAGGCTCTCCGCCGCCGGCCGGTCCCGCCACGGGCTCTCCCGGCCGGGCTCGGTGAACGTGCCGCGGTGCTCGCGGATCTCGTCGGCGGTGAGGTCGTCCACGTAGGCCTTGCCGGCCTCGATGAGGGCGACGGCCCACTCGTAGAGCTGCTCGAAGTAGTCCGAGGCGAAGTACAGGTGCTCGCCCCAGTCGAACCCCAGCCAGCGCACGTCGGCCTCGATGGAGTCGATGTACTCCTGCTCTTCCTTCATCGGGTTGGTGTCGTCGAAGCGCAGGTGGCAGCGGCCGCCGAACTCGCTCGGGATGCCGAAGTTGAGGCAGATCGACTTGGCGTGGCCGATGTGGAGGTAGCCGTTGGGCTCCGGCGGGAAGCGGGTGACGGCGGTCTGGTGCAGGCCCTCACGCAGGTCCGCGGCGACGATCTCGCGGATGAAGTCGCCGCGCTCGGGCGAGGATGGTGTCTCGGCGTTCACGGCGCCGAGGATAGCACAGGGGTGCGCCGAGTCTGTCGGGACCCGGCGTCAGGCGGTCTCAGCCGATGACTCCGCGTGCGGGCGAGCACAGACTGCGCAAGCGCCGGGAAGAGCACCGCCGAGAGCAAAACGGCCAGGACCATCGACGAGGCCACGGACGAGGAGAGCAGACCAGCCTTGACGCCGAGCTCCGCGGCGACCACGACGAACGAAACGTTGGTCGCCAGCATCAGGCCGCTCGCCACTGCCAGGAGTTCCCGGACGACGGACTCAGCCGGGACGGCGAACAGATTGAAGAGAGACTCCTCTGCGCGAACGCCCCTCAGATGGTCGCCGTCAGAGGACTACAGACCGTCCGTGGTCAGGCGCTCGGGGGCCACGTGACCCAGGCGCGCCCTGACCCCAAGTCGCCGACCGGTCCTCTGGGATCCTCAGCCCAGCGCGACCACGACGGCCGTGCCCGACACGGTGACGAGCAGCATGGACCCGTTGTTGCCGACCCCTTCGATGTCCAGGGAGACGCCGACGATAGCGTTGGCGCCGAGCTCCTCGGCCGCCTTCTGCATCTCCGCCATCGCCTCGTTCTGGGCCTTGTCGATCTCGTCCTCGTAGGCGCCGGCACGACCGCCGACGAGGTTGCGCCCCAGCGCCTTGAAGTCCTTGCCCACGTTGACGCCGTGGATCGCCGTGCCGCTGACGATGCCCTTGTACTCGGCGATGGGCCTGCCCTCTACCGTCGAGGTGGTCGTGACGATCATGGAGGACTCCTTTGCTCTCCGGGGTGCGCTACGCCTGGACGGCGGGCGCCTGCGCGCTCGCCGTCGGCCTGAGGATCTTCTTCGCGCCGACGATCACGAGGATGATCGCGATCAGCACCAGCAGCGACTGCAGCAGGCCGGCTCCGGCGGTGGCGATGTCGGTCTGGACCGCCGTAGCCCCGGTGGCCTTGCCGGCCACGTGGGTGAAGGTGCCGAAGTCCCAGAGAGCATGGATGACCATCACGATCACGATGGTGCCGCTGATGCGGCGGATGGCGTAGAAGACGCTGCCGAGGACGAAGGCGAAGAAGACCTGGCGGACGGTGAGGACGGCGCCCTGCCCGAGGACGACGTTCACGCCGTGCAGCAGGCCGAACAGGATCGAGGTGAAGAGCCAGACCTTGACCTCGCTGTAGCCGCCCCGGAAGCCGACGAGCGCGAGGCCACGGTAGGTGATCTCCTCGCTGAAGCCGACCAGCGCCGTGCCGATCGCCAGCCAGAGGACCATCGCGGCGCCCATGTCGCCGAGGTTGCCGTAGTCGATGCCAAGAAGGGTGGCGATGAAGACGAGGATGGGCACGGCCAGCAGCCAGCGCGGGGGTCGCGGCGGGTCCGTCGGCAGCTCGCGCAGGGCCGGACGCCACCAGCCGAGCCAGGTCGTGGCGACGATGAGCACGAGCGCGCCGATGGCGACAGGGACGACGACCCCTTTGACGATGCTGTCGGTGGTCGTCCCGATCACGTCGTAGCCGACGCCCATGATCTTCTCGAGGACGAGGAAGAGCAGGGCGTAGCCGATGCCGATAGCCCAGGCGAAGGCTCGGTCTGAGGCTGGATTCTCATGTGGTGGCCCCTTCGTGGTCTTGACAGATGCGCCCCTGGCGCGTCGCGACTGCATTTGCACTGTCAGGACAGTGGAAGGCATAGGCGTCGTACCCGCCGGATTTGCCGCACAAACGCTCAGCGCACGTCGAATCCGGATGTCGCTCAGCGGACAGACCGCCGACAGCGACCGGTCGCTGCGTCAGCGGTCCAAGCCCGGGCCCACCCGATCAGGCGAACTGCACCGAGCGCTTCGAGAGGCCGAGCCAGAAGCCGGCGATGGGCGTCGCGATGGCGGCGTCCGGCTCGGCGGCGCCCAGCGCGACGAAGAGCGGCGCGAGATGCTCGACGGTCGGGTGGGCGAAGCGCGCCGATGGCACGGAGCGGAAGGCGGCGAGCGTCGCGGACGTCGCGGCGCTCGAGGGCCGCCGCCACCCACTGGTCGAAGTCCGTCGACCAGTCCGGCGGCGGCGCGTCCAGATGGAAGCTGCTGAGGAACGGCAGGCCGTGGGTCATGAAGCCGCTGCCGACGATGAGCACGCCCTCGTCGCGGAGCGGCCGCAGGCGGGCGCCCAGCTCCAGCAGCGTGTCCGGGTCGAGACTGGGCAGCGAGACCTGCAGCACGGGCACGTCGGCCTCCGGATACATGGCCACGAGCGGCACGTAGGCGCCGTGGTCGAGGCCGCGGGCGGGCTCGTGCGCTACCGCCCGCTCGCCCCCGGCGAGCTCCGCGACGCGCTCCGCGAGCCCGGGCGCCGGGGGCGCCGGGTACGTCGCCCGGTAGTACCTCTCCGGGAACCCGTAGAAGTCGTAGACGAGCGGTACGCCGGCCTCCGTCGCGCCGAGCGTGAGCGGCAGCTGGGTCCAGTGCGCGGAGACCATGAGCACGGCGCTCGGCCGCGGCAGTGCCTTCGCCCAGGCGGCCAGCTCGGCCATCCACAGCGCGTCGTCCAGGAGCGGCGGCGCGCCGTGGCCCAGGTAGAGCGCCGGCATGCGGCCGGGAACAAGAGCCTCCGCCACGCGCGCGGCGACCGCGGCAGCTGCCGCAGTGACCTCGTCTTCACCGACCGGCCGGAGTCGGGGCCAGGCTTCGTCGTCCATCGGCTCTCCATTCTGCGTCCGTGCCGCGACTCTACCCGCAAGCGCGGCAGGGAACGCGCGCAGGGAGCCTGCGGTGAGCGCGGCCGCCGCCGGGTACAGTGAGGTCGAGACTCATCTCGAGAGACGGGAGTCCCTCATGACCATCAGAAGCACTGGATGACCCGCCGCGGGACGGCGATCGCGCTGGTCGCCGTGATCGCACTCGTGACCTTCGCCGTGCCGGCGTGGTGCGTCGCCTCCGGCACGTGGAGCTGGTAGACCGGCCCTACTCCGCGCCGGCGGCCCCTACTCCGTACCGCCGGTCCCGCCCGAGCCCCAACGCTCGAGCCACCAGGCCACCGAGCGGTTCATCTCGGCGGCGAAGTCGGCGGTGAACTTGCGCGCGTAGACGTCCTGGACGCAGCCGGCGACGTCCGGGAGCGGCGAGCGGGCGCCGTGCAGCTCGTCGAGCTCGCGTGAGACTTCGCGCAGCTCGTCCGCCGTGAGCCGCCGGTAGACGTTCTTGTGCACGACGTGGTTCTCGTACCGCTCGGTGCGGTGCGGCCGGACCTTCGGGCGGCCGAGGCAGAGCAGCGCCGCGGGGAAGGTGTAGCGCGGCAGTTGCAGCAGCTCGGCGTGCGTCTCGCCGAGCTCCATGATGTCGCCGATGTAGCACGAGCCGATGCCGAGCGACTCGGCCGCGACCACCGCGTTCTGCGCCGCGATGAGCGCGTCGTTGCAGGCCATCAGCAGGTCGCCGGGGCCCGGCGTGACGCCGTGCGGCACGCCGGGCAGCTCGTCGCAGCCGCACGCCGCGAACAGGTCCATCCACTTCTGGAAGTCGGCGACGAACAGCAGCACCCAGGGCGCTCTCGCGATGAACGGCTGGTCGTCGCAGGTCACCGCCAGCCGGTCCTTGAGCGCCTGGTCCTCGATCTCGACGATCGAGTACAGCATCAGGTTGCCGGCGGTCGGCGCGCGCATCGCCGCGTGCAGGACAGCGCGCTTCTCCTCGTCGGTCGGCGGGGTCGGATCGTAGGCGCGCGTCGAGCAGCGCGCGTCGAGCAGCCTGATGATCTCGTTCACTCATCTCCTCCCGGCGAGGGGCGGAACGTGCGTCGGGTCGTCCGGCCAGCGGCTCATGGAGCAGACGGGGCGGGGGCGGCTGCGCCGCCCCCGCCCCGCGTCGCTTGTGTCACGGCATCTGCGCCGGCAGCCCCGCGGCCAGGCTCTGGGCCTGGTTCGCGCGCTGCGTCGAGTAGTTGGTGAGGTACGTGATGCGCGCCGCACCGGTCATGCCCGCGGCGGTGGACTCGGTGCTCGCCTGGGCGTTCGTGCACTCGGTCTCGAACCCGCCGTAGGTGCTCTGGACGAGTGGGATGTAGTGCTTGTAGCGGAGCTCGCCGCCGACGGTGCCGGTCTTGTCGAGGCTGTCGGCCACGGTGCGGAAGACGTTGTACGCGGTCTTGCTCGTCCACGCGGTCGGGATCGAGGTGATCGAGTCGTAGAACGGCACGTAGGCGCTCGAGCAGGGACGGCACGGCGCGACCCACATGACGCCGCCGATGTCCTCGGGCTTCCACGAGCGCAGTTGCCACACGGCGCTGTAGTCGGTGGTCGAGTAGCAGATCGGCCGGTTGGTCTGTGCGTGCGGACTCATCAGCGCGTAGTTCTGCGTCTGGTCGATGGCCGTGCCTTCGTAGTGGTAGCGGCAGATCTTCTGGATCTCCTGGCGCGTGATCTTGTGGTCGGGGACCACGATCACAGGACGCGAGACGCATACGTCATCGTCGGCCGTGAGGCCGAGCGACGGAGCGACCGTGTTGAACGCGCCCCAGAGCCGGTTGGTGTTGTAGTAGGTCTGGAGGTCGGCGCGGTCGTTGTAGGCCCACGCGACGTCGAACGGGCCGTCCGACGGGCTGTAGCGGCCGATGCTCTGGGCGAAGGACTGCAGGTCGGCCGAGCCGCGGAAGTTGGCGCTGTCGGCGAGGTTCACCTGACGGACCGTCACCATGTTGGGGTGGGCGAGGAAGGCGTTGTCGGGCACGCGCTGCGCGACCCAGTGGTGGCCGCCCAGCAGCTCGAAGAGCCAGACCTGGTTGGGGTCGCCGACGGCGAAGCTGCCGGCCGCGCCGGAGGAGAATCCGGTCTGCGCCATCTGGCCGAGCAGGTTGATGGCCTCACTCGCCGTGGTGCACTGCTGCAGGATGAGGTCCCAGATCTCGCCGCCGTAGCCCTTCTTCACGTAGGGGTCGGCGGCGAGCACGGTCTTGTCGAGCGTGGTCGCCGTGCCGTAGAGGGCGCCGAGCTGGTGCTCGTTGATGCCGCCCTCGGGCACGCCGCCCCACGTGTACAGCTTGACGTACTTGTTGTGGGTCGCGTCACCGGGGACGGCCTGCAGGTAGACGTAGTTGTTGGCCGACCAGTCGTTGTTGTACCCCATGAGCACCGAGCCGTCGGCGGTCGCGTTCTTGCCGGCGAGGACGAAGTTGCACCAGTGACTGGCGGCCTTGGCCGGGCCGGCCTGAGCCGCCGGCGCCTTGCCGGCTCCGCCCAGAGCGACCGCGGCGCCGGCCGCGACGGCGACGATCAGGACGAGAACGAGGACTCGCGCCATCCATGACTTCCGCATTGCGCCTCCCTTGTGCGACAGAGGCGACGACGCCACCCAGCGTCACCGACCCTCCACCGTTTCCCTCGGTCAGTGCGGAGCGTACAGCCGGCGTCGCGACTCGGCCAGTGCCGAGCTCGAGCCGCCGGCCCGCGCCGCCGAGGCGATCCCACGTCAGAGGTTGTTCTCGGGCCAGGCGCGGTGACCTTCTCCCGCCGCGCCCGGCGGCGCGATGCGGCGTGGGACGCCCGCCTGGAGGGAACACCCCGGGCACGGGGCCGGCGT
Source organism: uncultured Thermoleophilia bacterium (assembly GCA_963808735.1). Lineage (GTDB taxonomy): Bacteria > Actinomycetota > Thermoleophilia > UBA2241 > UBA2241 > CAIXSE01. Next base: position 156,104 of record CAWEHE010000012.1, read on the forward strand.
CGCGGCGACAGCCGCCGGACCGGCCGCCCCGAAGACTGGAGCGGACATGACACCGACACAGACGCGAGGAGCCGGGACGCATGACGACCCGTGGATCCTCACCACCCCGCCCGGCAAGTCCGAGTACACGGCCTTTCGCGACGAGACGGCCGACCAACCGGCGCTCGTGGTGGTCGTGGGCAAGACCGAGCTTCGCTATCAGCTGCGCTGCATCGACGACCTCCACGCCATGCTCAAGGCGGCAGGCGATTGGGTACCGCTGGGCAGCGCCGACGAGCAGAAACCGGCGGCCGCGGGCACCGTCGAGGCCTGGGGCAGGTCACCCGACAACCCCGTCGGCGGCTGGTACGGGCTGAAGAAGGGACTGCGCGGACGCTTCGCCAACTACGTGCCGCCGGTGCTGGAGGCGCTCGGCCTGGCAGAAGTCGAGCACGAGGCGCGCAACAACCGCATGCGGGCCGCCTGAGACGGCCGCCGGCCCGCGGCCTACGAGGCCTCGGCCTCCGCGACCTCCGCGGCGGCCTCGTCGGGCGCGAACTCGAGCACCACGGACGTGCGCCCGGGGCGCGTGCTGAGCAGGACGCGCGCGCAGCCCTGCAGCATGATCGTGAATCCCATGCCGAGGCTCGACGCCGTCGAGAACCCCCGGACGAGCGTGGCCTTGGGCAGCGTGCGGAAGTCGATGCCGGGGCCGTCGTCGCGCACGAGCACCTGCAGCCTCCCGTCGCGGGTGAACAGCTGGTAGGTGCCGCCACCCGCGTGATTGATGGAGTTGACGAGCGCCTCGCACACCGGCGTGCGGATGTCGGCGTGCGGAGCCCAATCCGGGAACTCCCCGGCAGCAGACCCGTCGATGGCGGTGCGCGCCTCCGAGAGCTCACGCGGCACGCTGACCCGCCCCGGCTTGCCGAGCGGCGTGCCGAGCTGGCCGGCGAGCTCCTCGTCGGTGAGCAGGATGAGCTTGCCGCCGGTGACCGCGTCGAGCACGTCGACGTAGGCCCGGCGGATGCTCTCCTCCTGCTGCCGGAGCGCCCGCTCGGCGTGGCGCACGTCGGTGACGTCCTCGGCGGCGAGCGCCCAGCGGTCGTGGCTCACCGGGTACGCCTCGAGGAGCTCGTAGGCGTCCTCGCTCTCGATGTGGAGCTCGGAACGGGCCGGCATGCCGGAGTCGGCGGCGCTTGCGACGATCTCGAGATACGAGCGCGTGCGCTCGTCGAGGCCGTCGGGCCGGCTCAGCCGGGTGCCGACGGCCTCGTCCCGCCGCAGCCCCGTGCGCGCCAGCTGCACGGGATTCATGTCGGCCAGCTCGAGGTCGGTCAGACGTCCGTCACGGTCGCGCACGACCGTGAAGACGGTGATGCCCTCCACGGCGTTCTCGAAGAGCCGCGTGTAGCCCTCCTGCGACGCCTCGAGACTGCGGAAGTAGCGCAGGGCGAGCAGCATCAGCAAGGCCGCCGTGACCAGGACGAACAGGAACCCCTTGACCGAAGCGAGGAGCAGCTCGAGGTCGCGCGGGAGACCGAGCCAGGCCAGCGCGCGGTCGGAGAGGACGATCCAGGCGGTGGCGAGGACGGCGTAGATCAGGGCGAGCCGAAGCGCAAGCCGGCGCGCCACGCGCCGCCGGCGCCTTCGGGCCTCCGCCCGGTCTGTCACTACTGCTGCTGCCATGGGACGGGTCCGTAGCTGGGGATTCCTCGAGGAGTGTCGCGACCCTCTATCGGTAGCTACCCTTGCGGCCCGCAGCTGAGCCACACAACCATTTGCCTGCTAATCATTTGCGTGCTAACCTTGGCCGGTCATCCGTCCCCGCAGGAGCACCATGACCGGTCACTGGGTAACAGCGCACCCCGAATCGCTCGACGGCGTCGACGAGCTCTCGTCGCGTGCGTTCGGCGCGTTCATCGGTACGCTGCGGCTGCACCGCCGGCTCATGATGCAGGTCCTGGCCGACCGCGGCGTCCATCACGGGCAGGCGATGTGCCTGCACCTGCTCGTGGCCAACGACGACATCGCCCAGCGCGACCTGGCCAAGGCGATGCACGTGACGCCGCCGACGCTGACCAGGATGCTCCACTCGATGGAGAAGGCCGGGCTGGTGCGGCGTCGTCCCGACGCCGCGGACGCCCGGCTCACCAGGGTCGAACTCACGGACGCCGGCCGCGCGGAGGAGAAGGAGATGCGCGCGGCCGCCGCCGAGTACGTCAACGCCACCATCGGCACGCTGACGAAGGACGACCGCCGGGACCTGGCGCGACTGCTCGAGGCGCTGGGCGCCACGATCGAGCGTGCGTCCGCAGCGCGTGAGGCCGGCTCCGCCAGTTCCGCCGGCCCCGCCGTCTCCCGGCAAGACGGCGCCCGATGATCCGTCTCCTGCGCAGTGGCCTGCGGCCCTACCGCTGGCAGATCGCCATCGTGTTCGTGCTGGTACTCGTGCAGGTGCTCGCCAACCTCTATCTGCCGACGCTGAACGCCGACATCATCAACAACGGCGTCGTCACCGGCGACACGGCCTACATCATCGAGGTCGGCGCGCTGATGCTCGGCGTCACGGTGATCTATGTGCTCGCCTCGATCGCCGCCGTGTACTTCGGGTCAAAGACGTCGATGGCCCTCGGCCGCGACACGCGCGGCTCGCTGTTCCGCCGCGTGCAGAGCTTCTCGCAGGCCGAGGTCAACAGGTTCGGCCCGCCGTCGCTCATCACGCGCAGCACGAACGACGTGCAGCAGGTGCAGATGGCGGTGCTGATGATGCTGAACGTCGTGATCGCCGCGCCGCTCACGGCCGTCGGCGGCATGATCATGGCGCTCCGCCTCAACGTGCCGCTCTCCGCGGTCATCCTGGTCGCGATCCCCATCATGGGCGTCGTCATCGGCCTCGTGCTGACGAGGGCCGTCCCGCTCTTCATGTCCATGCAGAAGAAGATCGACCGCATCAACCAGGTCACGCGCGAGTTCCTGAGCGGCGTGCGCGTCATCCGCGCCTTCGACCGCACCCGGTACGAAGAGGAGCGCTTCGACGTCGCCAACGTCGACCTGACGGCGACGACGCTCAAGGTCGGGCGCGTGTTCGCGCTCATGTTCCCGGCCATCACCATCATCCTGAACCTCTCGACCGTCGCGATCATGTGGTTCGGCGGCAAGCAGATCGCCGACGGCAGCATGCCCATCGGCGACCTCACCGCCTTCCTCACCTACATCTTCCTGATCCTGTTCGCGGTGCTCATGGCCACCATCATGTTCGTCATGGTCCCGCGCGCCGCCGTCTCGGCCCAGCGCATCATGGAGGTGCTGGACACGCAGCCGAGCATCGTCGACCCGGCCGACCCAGCGGCGAACGTGGCCGAGGCCGGGACGGTCGAGTTCCGCGACGTCGAGTTCCGTTACCCCGGCGCCGAGGAGCCGGTGCTCAGCGGCATCAGCTTCACGGCGCGGCCCGGCGAGACCACGGCCATCGTCGGCAGCACCGGCAGCGGCAAGACGACGCTCGTCAGCCTCATCCCTCGCTTCTACGAGGTCACGGGCGGGAGCGTGCTCGTCGACGGCGTGGACGTGCGCGAGCTGGCGCAGCAGGACCTGTGGCGCCGGATCGGCCTCGTGCCGCAGAAGTCGTTCCTCTTCAGCGGCAGCGTGGCGGACAACCTGCGCCACGGCGACCAGGAGGCCGCCGACGAGCGGCTCTGGCACTACCTGGAGATCGCCCAGGGCCGCGAGTTCGTCGAGACCATGCCCGAGCGGCTCGAGGCGCCCGTCTCCCAGGGCGGCGCCAACGTCTCCGGCGGCCAGCGCCAGCGGCTCGCCATCGCGCGGGCGCTCGCCAAGCAGGCGAAGATCCAGATCTACGACGACAGCTTCTCGGCGCTGGACTTCACCACCGACGCCAAGCTGCGCGCGGCGCTGCGCAGGCACACCGCCGACGCCACCGTGCTCATCGTCGCCCAGCGCGTCGGCACGATCATGCACGCCGACCAGATCATCGTGCTCGACGACGACGGCACGATCGCCGGCATCGGCACCCACGATGAGCTGCTCGAGACCAGCGAGACCTACCGCGAGATCGTCACCTCGCAGCTCGGCGTCGAGGGGGCGGCGTGAGTACGCCCGAGAACAAGCCGCAGCAGCCTGACTCCAGCGCTCCGCCCCGGCCGCCGCGCGGCGCCGGCGGACCCGGCGCCGGCGGCCCGGGCGCACACGCCCTCGTGATGCCGACCGCCAAGGCCAAGAACGTCCGCGGCGCGCTGGCCCGGCTCGGCGGCGAGCTCAGGGACGAGCGCGCTATCCTCGTCATCGTCGTGCTGCTCGCAGTGGTGAGCGTGGCGTTCGCCGTGGTCGGCCCCAAGATCCTCGGCCACGCCACCAACATCATCTTCGAGGGCGTCGTCAGCAAGCCGATCCCGGCCGGCGTGACCAAGGCGCAGGCCATCGCCGGCCTGCGCGCCGAGGGCAAGGGCCGCATCGCCGACCTGCTCTCCGGCATGACCCTCCGTCCCGGCCAGGGCGTCGACTTCGATGCTCTGGCCCGCACGCTGCTCCTGCTCGTCGGCGTGTATGCGGTCAGCGCGCTCTTCGCCTGGCTGCAGGCCTACCTCATGGCCGGCGTGGCGCAGCGCACCATCTACCGGCTGCGGCGGCAGGCGGACGAGAAGCTGGCCCGCCTGCCGCTCAAGTACTTCGACGACCACCCGCGCGGCGACGTCCTCAGCCGCATGACCAACGACATCGACAACATCTCGCAGTCGCTGCAGCAGAGCCTGACGCAGATCATCACGTCGGCGCTCACCATCGTCGGCGTCCTCATCATGATGTTCACGATCAGCTGGCTGCTGGCGCTGATCTCCCTGCTGGTCGTGCCCGTGTCGGTGGTGATCACCATGGTCATCGCGAAGCGCTCCCAGAAGCAGTTCGCGGCGCAGTGGGAGACCACGGGCGACCTCAACGGCCACGTGGAGGAGATGTTCACCGGCCACAGCGTCGTCAAGGTGTTCGGCCGCCAGCAGGCGGCCATCGCCACGTTCGACGAGCAGAACGAGTCGCTCTACCAAGCGAGCTTCAAGGCGCAGTTCATGTCGGGGATCATCATGCCGGTCATGAACTTCGTCATGAACCTCAACTACGTCGCCATCGCCGTGATCGGCGGCCTCATGATGGCCAGCGGCCGCATCTCACTCGGCGGCGTGACCGCCTTCTTCCAGTACTCGCGCCAGTTCACGATGCCGATCATGCAGGTAGCCGGCATCATGAACGTGCTGCAGAGCACGGCCGCGTCGTCCGAGCGCGTCTTCGAGCTGCTGGACGAGCCCGAAGAGGAGCCGGACGCCGCCGAGTGCGTGCTGTTCGAGCAGACCCGCGGCCACATCGCGCTCGAGGACGTGTCCTTCCGCTACCTGCCCGACACGCCGCTGATCACCGACCTCACGCTCGACGTGCGGCCCGGCGAGACCGTCGCCATCGTCGGGCCCACCGGCGCCGGCAAGACGACGCTCGTCAACCTGCTGCTGCGCTTCTACGACATCGACCAGGGCCGCATCCTCGTGGACGGCGTGGACACGCGCCACATCTCGCGCAGCGACCTGCGTCAGCTCTTCGGCATGGTGCTGCAGGACGCCTGGCTCTTCAGCGGGACGATCCGCGACAACATCGCCTACGGGCGCGAGGGCGCGAGCGAGGACGAGATCCGCGCCGCCGCCAAGGCGGCGCGCGTCGACCACTTCGTGCGCGCCCTCCCGGACGGCTACGACACGGTGCTCGACGACGACGCGACCAACGTCTCGGCGGGCGAGAAGCAGCTGCTCACCATCGCCCGCGCCTTCCTCGCCGACCCGGACGTCCTGATCCTCGACGAGGCGACGAGCTCGGTCGACACCCGTACCGAGGTGCTGATCCAGGCGGCGATGGCGACGCTCATGAAGGACCGCACCAGCTTCGTCATCGCCCACCGGCTGTCCACGATCCGCGGCGCCGACATCATCCTCGTCATGGACAAGGGCGCCATCATCGAGCAGGGCAGCCACGAGGAGCTGATGGCCGCGGGCGGCTTCTACTACGATCTCTACGCGAGCCAGTTCGAGGAGGCGCTCGACGAGGCGTCCTGAGGGCCGGGCGGCGCTCGACCGTCGGCGCCGCGCCGGCAACGCAGCGCTCGCCTACGGGCGGCCCGGCAGCGTCCGGTCGAAGAAGCCGATCACGCGGCGTTCGTACTCCTCGGGCTGAGCCTCGATGCCGCCGGTGTGTCCGGCGCCCGGCACCTCCCAGATCGCCTTGGGCGGGAACGCGGCGTCGTAGAGCACGGGGTTGAGGGCCTTCTCGACCTCCTGCCCATCCTCTCCGTAGATGAAGAAGACGGCCTGCGGGGAGATCTGCGCCGCGGCCGTGGTGAGCGGCGGCGGCGCCGGCTCGTCGCCGAGCAGCCAGACCGAGATCGTCTGCACGAGGTCCTGTGGATACTGCAGCGCGAGCTCCAGGGAGTTCTGTCCGCGCCGCGAGAACGCCTCGCGCACGGAGAGCATGCCGGCTCCCTCGCTGACGATGGCCTTGAGGCCCCGGTTTCGGGCCGCGGCCTCGATCATCTGCTCGCCGCCCATCGAGAGACCGAGCCCGCCGATGCGCCGGTTCCCCACGTCCTCGCGGCGGCGCAGCCACGCCACCGCGGCATCGATGTCCGCCGCCGACCCCCAGCCGTAGGCGTTGGGATCGCCCTCGCTCTCGCCGTAGCCCCGCGGATCGACCATGAGCACGCCGTAGCCGTGCTTCACCAGCATGCGCGCCTGCTTCACGGTCCAGGCGCGGGGGAAGGTGACGACGGCGGCGCGATTCAGCGGCGGTACGTACCACGCGCTCAGCCGCACGCCGTCCCGCGTCGTCAGCGTCACGTCCTCGTGCGGGCGACCGAGGCCGACCGGCTCGACGGCGTCGCGCGGCCGCTCTGTGGCGAAGATGGCCATACTCACCGGCAGGATCACCCAGTAGACGACCAGCAGGGCGCCGACCGCGATGAGCGCGCGGCGCAGCACCGTCCACCAGAGAGCGCCGCCGCGTTTGCGGGACGCCCACAGGAGCCACGCGCCGAGCCCGACCAGCACGGCCCCGGAGACCAGCGGCAGGACGCCGGCGACTCCGGCGGCGCCGAAGCCCTCCACGCTGACGCGGGCCGCGGCGACGAGGCTCGTCACCAGGGCGAGCACGCCGAGGACGAGCGCGATGGACGCCCGGAGGCCCGCCGACATGCGATGCCAGAGCTCGGCGGCGAAGAGCAGTGCGGCGACCGGCACGGCGACGGCGAGCACGTGGTCCAGCCACGAGACGCCCGGGCGGAGCAGCACGAAGTAGTTCAGGACCAGGTAGACGATGATGGCGGCGACGCAGGCGTGAAGCACGCGCAGCTCGCGGGGCCCCGGCCGGCGGGCGGGCGTCGTGGGCCCGCCGGCGACGCCGCCTCCGGCAACGCCGTTGCCGCCGGCGGCGTCTTGCCCGTTGCCGCCGGCCTCGGCGACCGCCCCGGCCGGGTTGGACGTGCTCACACCGACCCTCCCCGGCCGCTCGCCACTGATCCCGCGCTACCCTACCGGAGCGGACGCGGGCTCCGCATCCGGCGGCGCATCGGGGTCGGGTGCGACTGCACCCGCGGGGTCGCCGGCGGTCCCGGCCGGGCCCGGAACGATGCGCTGCTGGCCGCCGGCCGGCGCGGGGTCGTGCAGCCGCGAGACCGCGGCGGCGGCGAGCAGCAGCAGGCCGGCCGACAGCAGCAGTGAGATCGTGAAGGAGCCGTCGCCCATGCGCAGCGCCGCCATCACGTAGACGAACACCACAGAGACCTGCCCGCACAGCTGGATGAGCCCACTGGACGTCCCCTCGGGCGTCGGGTACGTGATCTCCGCCGCGTACTGCATGCCGATCGGCAGCACCGCGACGAGGAAGAAGCCGAGCAGGAAGCTGAAGGCGAAGAGCGCCCAGACGGAGGTGGCGAACGTGACGCCGAGCATCCCCGGGACCGTGAGCACCAGGGCGAGGACCAGGAAGCGCACGCGCTTGCCCCGGCGGTCCGAGAGTGCCGAGAGCACGACGGCGCCGATGATGCCGGCGAGGAGCGTGATCGCCCCCATCGCGCCCGCGTCCGTGGGGCTGAAGCCACGCGGCTCGATGATCTGCTCCACCCACGTGGTGACGCCGTTGAAGGCGCCCATGACGATGAAGGCGACCCCGAGCATGACGAGAAACGGCCTCACGCGCAGCGCGTGCTTGAGGCCGTCGAACATGAGCGCGCGCTCGTCGTGGCCCGGCGGGCACGGCGGGGTCGCCGGGCGCTCGCGCGCCAGCGCGAGGAAGGCGACGGCGCTGACCGCCGCGACGACGCCGTAGACGAGCTGGAGCGTCGCGATCGACATGAGCTCGGCGAGGACCGGCGTGAGCGCCATGCCGAGGGCGACCCCGAGCATGCTGGCGAGCGTGACCAGGCCGACGGCCGTCGCCCGCTCTCCGGGCGCGAACCAGTTGGCCGGCACCTTGGTCCAGGCGTCGAGCAGGAACGGCTGGGCGACGGCGATGCCGATCGTGCAGGCGAGGACCAGCGGGTAGCTCGTGCCGGCGAGGCCGCGGGCGACGCCGAACACGGCCATCATGACGACGCCGAAGCCCACGGCGACGCGGAAGCCGCGCGTGTCGATCAGCCACGCCGCCGGCAGCGACAGCGGGATGAAGGCGATCATGAACGACATCGCGAGGATGCCGATGGCGAGCTCGGAGACGTCGTAGTAGTCCGCCGCGAGGCTGGTGATGGGCGCGTAGCTGATCCAGAGCACCTGGATGGTCACGTTGACCAGCATGAAGACGGCGAGGACCAGCCAGCGGTAGCCGTACACCCGGTAGCCGCGCTCGACCGCCAGCTGCTCCCGCGCATCAGCCCTTCGACTCACGTCGCCCCCTGCGCCCCACGGTCGATGCGCCGGTAGAGCGGGCGCATCCGTTTGTGGATCTCGAGAAAGGTCCGGTAGCGCGCATCGTACACCCCGCGGGCCGCGGCGGACGGCTCGAAGACGCCGTCGAACTCGACCAGTCGCGGCACGTCGGCAAAGGAGATCTCGCCGAGCCCGGCGGCGGCGATCCACGCCGCTCCCCGGGCGTTCGCCTGGATGGGGTCACCGACGCGGCGGACGGTCAAGCCGAGCACGTCGGCGACGATCTGGCACCAGACGTCCGACTGGCCGCCGCCGCCCACGAGGTTGAGCACCTCGACGGGGCGGCCGAGGAACTTGCGCACCGGGCCCAGCAGCCAGCGCGTGTTGAGCGCCACCCCCTCGAAGAAGGCGCGCACGATGTCCTCGCGGGTGTTCTCGAGCGAGAGGTTGAAGAGGCCGGCGCGGAGCGCGCTGTCGTCGACGGGCGCGCGCTCTCCCCAGATCCACGGCGTGTAGAGGACGCCGTTGCTGCCGGGCGGCACGCGCGCCGCGATCTGGTCGAAGACCTTGAAGACGTCCGGCTGCTCCGCCTCCGCCAGCAGTTCGTCCTGATGATTGACCGACGCAGTCGGGTCAACTGACGGTGCGTCGAAGGTGCACCGTCTATAGAGCACGTTATCGCGCAGCCAGGTGAGGTTGCCGCCGGCTGTGGCCTGCAGCGCGGTGAGCAGCCAGCGGCCGGGCAGCGCGCACGGCAGCGACGCGATGCCGGCGAACACGTCGGTCTTCTTGAACGGCACGTGCGCGGCGAGCCAGGACGAGGTGCCGAGATACAGATGCACGGCGTAGTCGTCGGTGGCGCCGGCGCCGATCGCCGCCGCCGTGGTGTCGATGGCGCCGGCGACGACCTGCGTCTCCGGCGCCAGCCCGAGCTCGTCGGCCGCGGCCGGCGTGAGCCGGCCGAGCACGTCGGTGCACTTGACGATCTCGGGCAGCTTGCCGCCGTCGATGCCGCAGTCGCGCACCAGCGCGGCGTCGTACCTGACGCGGCCGGCGTCGCGGTTGTCCGTCACCCAGCTGGTCATGATGGAGTCGCCGGTCGCGGCCATACGGCCGGTGAGCCTGAGGTTCAGGTAGTCCGGCACGTTGAGGAACTTGTAGGTGCGCTCGTACACCTCGGGCAGTTCGTCGCGCACGTAGAGCATGTGGGCGGCCGGGTCCTTGCCGGTCGGGGAGGGCATGCCGCCGGTGAGCTTCACCCAGCGCCGGATGCGCGGCAGGCTCATGCCGTGCATGCTCAGCGGACCGCCGAACTGCCGGCGCAGGTGCGGCGCGCCGCGCATGTCCATCCAGAGCATGCAGTTCGTGAGCGGCGCGCCGGCCTCGTCGACCGGCACCGTGCCCTCGCTCTGCGTGCTGCAGCAGACGGCGGCGACCTCGACGCCCGGGCCGTCGTGGTGGGCGAGCAGGCGCCGCGTCGCGGCGACCAGCGCCCGCCACCAGTCCTCCGGCCGCTGCTCCGCGCCGCCGCCCGGCAGCACGAGCAACTCGACCGGCTCGAACTCCCAGGCCGCCACGCGACCGTCGATGCCGATCAGCGCGACCTTGGCGCCGGACGTGCCGAGGTCGACGGCGAGGACGTGCTTCACACGCCCTCGACGCTCGAGAGCACGCGCTCGAAACGTTCGAGCGCGTCGTCGATCACCTCGTCGGTGTCGGCCATCGAGGTGTACATGCGCGACCCGGCCAGCGTGATCAGGCCGTTCGCGGTGTAGGCCGCGCCCATCTCCTCCATCATGTGCTTGCGCGGCTTCATCTGTTTGGCGAAACGAACGGGGTGCTTCAGGTCGAGCAGCATCACGCCCGACGTCTCCAGATGGACGATCGAGCCCTGGTTGTAGGCGACGAAGGGCAGGTCGTACTTGTCGATGATGCGCCTGAGGCCGGCGGTCAGCCTGTCTCCGGCCATGCCGGCCAGCACCGGCGCGCCGGTGCGCTCCATCTCGGTGATCGCGAAGTAGCCGGCGGCGCAGCTCAGCGGGTTGGCGCTCAGCGTGCCACCGACGTAGGCGCGCTCGCCGCTCTTGCCGCCGATGCCGGAGGCGAAGCTCGCCATGACGTCGCGGCGGCCGCCGACGCCGCCGGCCATCGGGTAGCCGCCGGTGATGCACTTGCCGAAGATGGTGAGGTCGGGGCGCACGCCGTAGTAGCCCTGCGCCCCGCCCATCCCGAGGCGGAAGCCGCTCACGACCTCGTCGAAGATGAGCAGCGCGCCGAACTCGTCGCAGAGCTCGCGCACGGCGGCGTTGAAGCCGAACGGCACCGGCCGCGTGCCGCTCTCGGGGCCGACCGGCTCGACGATCACCGCCGCCGTCCCTCCCATCCGCCGGTTCTGCTTCAGCTTGCTCCGCAGCGCGTCCAGGTCGTTGGGGAACACCTCGCGCGTGCGCGCGGTCGCCCCGAACGGGATGCCCTTGGCCTCGAACCGCCAGGTGCCGGGCACGTGCAGCCCGTACACCATCTGGTCGCTCCAGCCGTGGTAGGCGCCGCCGACCTTGACCACCCACTTCTTGCCGGTGAACGCACGCGCCCCTCGGATGGCGCCCATCACGCTCTCCGTGCCGGAGCCGAGCATGCGGAACTGCTCGCATGCGGGCATCAGGCGGGTGACCAGTTGCGCCAGCTTCAGCTCGTACTCGTGGAAGAGGCCGGTGACCGGGCCAGACTGCTCGACGACCTCCGCCACCATCTCGCGCAGCGGCGCGTAGTTGCTGCCGAGCACGGTCGGGCCGCCGGCTTGGAGGAAGTCGATGTACTGGTTGCCGTCGACATCCCAGATGCGCGCGCCCTCGGCCTTCTCGATGGCCAGCGGGAACGGGTAGTTGAAGGCGAGGTTGTGCTGCACGCCCCCGGGGATGACTTCCATCGCCTCGTCGGTGAGCTCGCGGCTGCGGCGGCAGTTCGCGTCGAACCAGGCGAGGTAGCCGTCCATGACGTCGCGACGGACCGGACGGATGGGCCGGGCGAGGAGGTCGTTCAGCCGCCGGTAGACGTCGGGGACGTCCGGGTAGCGGCTGATGGCGTAGCCGGCGAGCTGGGCGCCGGAGGGGCCGGAGGGCGGGGAAGCCCCGGGCGCCGGGGATGTAGCCTCCGTCGGCGCGAGCTCGCCAGCGGCCGCGCGCTCGACCTCCGCAGCCGCCTTCTCCGCCGCGCGCGCCTCTGCCGCCTCGCGCGCGGCGCGCGCCTCCTCGACCTGCTGCGCCAGCTTCTTCTCGTCCTTGCGCAGCTTGGCGAAGGCGATCTCGCGGATCGGCAGCGGCACCTTCTCGGCGCGGCCGTCGACGAGCAGCGCCAACAGGTAGTCGAGCGCGACCTTCTCGAGGAGGGCCATGTTGTGCACGGCCTGCTCGGCGTCGCCGCCGAGCACCAGGACGCCGTGGTTCTCGAGGATGAAGGCGTTGGCGCCGCTCGTGACCTTCTTCGCCACGCCCTTCTTGAGGAAGCTCGTCCCCGACGGGGCGTACGGGACGAGCTCGACCGAGCGGCCGAGGTAGCGCACCTGTTCGTCGAACAGGGCGGGGATCGGCCGCTCCATCAGCGCCAGCGCGCTCGCGTACGGCTGGTGCGTGTGGATGATCACGCTCACGTCCGGGCGCCGCTCGTACACGGCCGCGTGCATCGACGACTCGATGGACGCCTTCTTGACGCCGAGGACCTGCCGGCCTTCGAGGCTGAGCACGCAGATGTCGGCGGCCTCCATCTTCGCGTAGTCGTAGCTCGACGGCGTGATCGCGAAGGCGTCCTCGCCGGGCACGCGCACCGAGACGTTGCCCTCCGTGGCCTTGAGGTAGCCGCGGTCCAGCAGCGTACGGCAGACGGCGACGACCAGCTCGCGCGGCGCGGCGTAGTGGCTCATGCGGTCCTCCGGGTCAGATGGCGACGACGACCAGCGCGATGGTGCCGGCAGCCAGGACGAGGCCCGCCGCGGTGAGCACCCAGATGGTCCACGCGTCCGCCGGCAGTGGCCGCTGGGCGACCAGCGCGGCACGCACGCGATGCGTCCGGTAAGCGGACATGACGAGCAGGAAGACACCGAGCGCGCCGTAGCCGATGCCGAGCAGGCCGAAGCCGATGTGCTCGGTCTCGATCAGCGCCGGCAGCAGCCGGCCGACCGCGAGCGCGATGCCGAGCGCCCCGAGGCCGGTACGCAGCCAGGCGAGGTAGGTGCGCTCCGCGGCCAGCCACGTGCGCCGCGGAGCGGAATCGGTCAGTCCTTCATCCGGTGTGGAGCGCTCGTCCATCTCTTCGGCATTCTAGTGCACTCGGGCGGCCGCGGTGCGCGGCGAATCACCCTCTTGGGGTGAGGCGAAGACGGACCCCGAGCCCGTAGTCTCCGGTCTATCGAACAACGGTCCAGAGTGGACCGCGAGTCGACCGAGGCGAGCAGGAGGGGCACCGATGAGCACCTACACCGTCCACCCGCACGAGCGCCACCACCCCGGCGCGACCGACTGGACCTTGCAGCATCCGGCGATGTCGACGGTCGCGGCGCTGGCCGCCGCCGTCGTGGTGGGGGTGCTGGTCGGGATCCTCTTCAGCGTGGTGCTCTCCGGCACGGAGCCAGCGGCGCTGCACCGGGCCGGCGGGCACGCCATGGCCACGGTCACGCAGGCGCAGCACGCCGCCGTGGCCGCGGCCGCCGCCGTCACCGCGACGGAGCCGGCCGTGATCGGGCACATCGCGAGCACCCGCAGCCCGGCGCGCGGCGGCTTCGCCGTCGGCCGCTCCGAGGGCGCGGGCGACGGCTTCATCGTCGTGCACATGGGGACGCGCGCTCCGGTCCGCGGCGGCTTTCCCGACCGGGCTCTCCGCGGTGGCCACGCCCCTGCCGCTGCTCTGATGCGGGACACGGCGGGGAGCTGAGCCTGAGACGGCGCGGCGCCGGCGGGGCCGGCCGGCCGCCGCAGCCAGACGCCTGAGGCCGGGTGCGCTCGCGAGCGCACCCGGCCTCACGTGTGTCCGCGCTCAGCCTTCCAGCGTGCGCAGGTAGCGTCGACACGGCCGCGAGCCCGCCCTCGAGCACGTCGCGGGCGCACGCGTAGCCCATGCGGAAGGAGCGCTCCTCTCCGAACGCCGCGCCGGGCATGACGAACGCGCCGTTGAAGTCGAACAGGCTCTGGCAGAAGTCGACGGACGACACGTCGTAGTCGTAGCGGATGAGCGCGATGGTGCCGGCGCGCGGCCGCACGTAGTGCAGCCGCGACTCGCTCTCGATCCACGCGTCGACGAGAGCGAGGTTGCCACGCACGATCGCGAGGCTGCGCTCGAGGACCGCGTCGACGTGCTCGAGCGCTTCGGCCGCCAGGGCGTCGTCGAGCACGCCGGCGCTGATCGTCGTGTAGTCGCGCACGTCGAGACAGCGCTGGATGACCTCCGGCGGGCCGGCGACCCAGCCCGTGCGCAGTCCGGCGAGTGAGTAGCTCTTGCTCATGCTGCCGCTGCTCACGCCCTTCTCGTAGAGGTCCGCGACGGACGGAGCCGTCGTGCCCGGCTCGTGCTCGAGCCGCCGGTAGACCTCGTCGCAGAACAGCCAGGCGTCGCGCTCGCGCGCAACCGAGACGATCTCGCGCAGCAGTGGCTCGTCGATGAGCGCGCCGGTCGGGTTGTTCGGGTTGTTCAGGATGATGAGCCGGGTGCGCTCGTCGGTGAGGGATCGCAGCTCCTCCGGATCCGGCAGGTAGCCGTCCTCAGCGCGGAGCCGCAGGGGCCGAACCTCCGCGCCGAGCGACTCGGGCACGGAGAACAGCTGCTGGTACGTGGGCTGGACGCTGACCACCGTGGTGCCCGGCTCGACCAGCGCGTACAGGGCGAGGAAGTTGGCGCCGATCGCGCCGTTGGCGGTGAGCACGTGGTCGGCGGTGATGCGCTCGCCGTACAGCGCCGCGATCGCGGCGCGCAGCCGCGGCGAGCCGGTGATGTCCCCGTACCCGAGCCAGGTGTCGCGGAGGCGACGCAGCACGCCGTCGGCGTCGCCGCTCATCTCGAGCAGCTCCTCCAGCCTGAGCGAGTGCACGCAGGTCTCGGCGATGTTCCAGGTGGCGGTCGTCTCGTGGGCGTTCATCCACTGCTCGACGAAGAACGGTTCGATGTGCACGCGGGCCTCCCGGAACTCGGGTGCGGACGGCCGGCCCGGCCGCCGCGGTGCCTGCATCCTGCACCGGTCGGCGGGAGGCGGCAACCGGGCCGCGGCGGCGAGCGGCAACCTTGAGGACACGCCTCGGCGGCGCGGCGCGAGTAGGATGGCTCCGCGATGGCAGAACGATTCGTCACCCACATGCAGGCGCGGCGCTTCTACGACCGCATCGGCCGCGGACAGGACGCGCGGCCCCTCAGCGAGCGCCGCGCGCTCGACGCCCTCGTGGCGCACGGCGACTTCGGCAGCGCCGCGTCCGTGGTCGAGTTCGGCTGCGGCACCGGGCGCTTCGCCGCGCGGCTGCTGCGCGGCGAGCTGCCCGCGGCCGCCACGTACCTCGGTCTGGACGTGAGTCCGCACATGGTCGAGCTGGCTCGCGCGGCCGTGGCGCCTTGGGCCGGCCGCGCCCGCATCGAGTTGACGGACGGCGCGATCCACCTCCCCGTCGCGGACGCCTCCTGCGACCGCGTGGTGAGCACCTACGTGCTCGATCTGCTCAGCCCGGCGGACGCGGCGGCCTTCGTGCGCGAGGCGCGCCGCGTGCTGCGGCCCGGGGGACTGCTCGCCCTGGCGAGCCTCGCCCCGGGCCGCACGGCGCCGGCGCGCCTCGTCACCGCACTGTGGCAGGCGCTCTGGCGCCTGAACCCCGCGCTTCTCGGCGGCTGCCGCCCCCTGACGCTCCGCAGCCTGCTGGATCCGGAGGAGTGGAGCCTCCGCTCCGACTTCACCGTCACCGACTGGTTCCTGAGCTCCGAGGTCCTGGTCGCACAGCGGCGCTGAGCGCGTGTAGGCTTGCCCGCGACCGACGAGGGAGCGCAGCCATGGACCCGCAGGAGTTCCGCAAGCTCGGCCACGAGCTGGTCGACTGGGTCGCCGACTACCGCGAGCGCATCGGCGACTATCCGGTGATGAGCCAGGTGGAGCCGGGCGAGGTGGCGGCGCAGCTGCCCGCCGAGCCGCCCCTGCACGGCGCCGGCCTCGGCGACATCGCCGCGGATCTCGACCGGATCGTGATGCCGGGCATCACGCACTGGAACCATCCCGGCTTCCTGGCCTACTTCCCCAGCAACTCCGACCTGGCCTCGGTGCTCGCCGACCTCGTCTCCTCCGGGCTCGGCCCCCAGGGCATGAGCTGGCAGACCAGCCCCGCGTGTACCGAGGTGGAGGACGTGGTCATGGAATGGCTGCGACGGATGGTCGGACTGCCGGACACCTTCACCGGCGCGATCGCCGACACGGCCAGCACGTCGACCTTGTGCGCCTTGCTCTGCGCGCGGGAGCGCGCCTCGGGATTCAGCCAGAACCACGGCGGCCTGCAGGCCGAGGACGCGCCGCTCGTCGTGTACGCCAGCGACCAGGCGCACAGCTCGGTGCCCAAGGCGGCGCTCCTCGCCGGCTTCGGCGCCGACCACCTGCGCCTCATCGAGACCGACGACGAGTACGCCCTGCGGCTGGACCTGCTCGAGGGAGCGATCGAAGCGGACCTGGCCGCCGGCCGCCGGCCCTGCGCCGTGGTCGCCGCGGTCGGGACGACCGCCACCACGGCGCTCGACCCGGTGGCCGGCATCGCCGGGCTCTGCGAGCGCCACAGCATGTGGCTGCACGTCGACGCGGCGCTCGCCGGCTCGGCGATGATCTGCCCCGAGTACCGCTGGATGTGGGAGGGGGTCGAGCGCGCCGACTCGCTCGTCTTCAATCCGCACAAGTGGCTCGGGACGGGCTTCGATCTCTCGGCCTCCTACGTGCGCGACCCCGAGCACCTGGTGCGCGTCATGAGCACCGACCCCAGCTACCTGCGCACGGCGCAGGACGGCCGCGTGCGCAACCTGCGCGACTGGGGCATCCCACTGGGCCGCCGCTTTCGCGCGCTCAAGCTCTGGTTCCTGCTCCGCGACAGCGGCGTGGAGGGACTGCAGGCGCGGATCCGCCGGGACGTCGCCAACGCGGCCTGGCTGGCCGCCGAGGTGGACGCGGCGCCGGAGTGGGAACGCCTCGCGCCGGCGCCGCTGCAGACCGTCTGCCTGCGGCACGCGCCGCCGGCGCTCGCCGGCGACGAGGGGGCCCTGGCCGTCCACAACCTCGCCATCGCCGCCGCCGTCAACGACACCGGCCGCTTCTACCTGACGCCGTCGGTGGTCAAAGGCGTCCAGCTCCTGCGCGTCTCGGTCGGCGCCGAGCCGACCGAGCGCGAGCACGTCGAGGGCGCCTGGGCGGCGTTGCGGCAGGCGGCCGCCGTCGTCTGACGCGCGCATCTCAGGTGGCTGTCCGGTGGCAGGCGGGGTGGTCCCCGGCCGGTCGCGCCGCTACCCTCTGGAGAGGGATTCACGCGCATGGATCGAACGTCCGTACCACAGGCCGGCGCTCCGCGCCGGCCTGTCCAGCGGTCAAGAAGCGCCCGATCGGGCCGATACCCCCAAGCAGAGACCACCTGAGCAGCGACATGACCGGAGACAGGCCCATCCCCCCCAGAGGCGATCGCACGACGAAGCCGCGCCGCATCCTCGCGGCGGGCGCGGCGCTGCTCGCCGTCGTCATCGCAGCGCTCGCTCTGGCCGCCGCGACGGCGGTCCCGGCGGCGGCCGCTCCGTCGCTCTACGACCTGCAGAAGGAGGCCAAGCGCACGCGCGCCGAGATGGAGAACCTCCAAGCCGAGCTGCAGACCGTGGGCCGGCGCCTCTTCGAAGCGCAAGCGGAGCTCGACGCGGTCA
Source organism: uncultured Thermoleophilia bacterium (assembly GCA_963808735.1). Classification (GTDB taxonomy): domain Bacteria; phylum Actinomycetota; class Thermoleophilia; order UBA2241; family UBA2241; genus CAIXSE01. The sequence continues at coordinate 173,893 of CAWEHE010000012.1, forward strand.
ACCAGCGCCTGCAGCTCACGCGTCGCGAGCTGGCGCGCGCCGAGGCCGCCCTTGACCTGCAGCGGGAGGTGCTGGGGAAGCGTGCGGCGAGCCTCTACAAGACGGGTGACCTCGACTGGCTCGACCTGCTTTCGACCATCCAGAGCTTCGCCGACATCGACACCATCCACTCGCTGCAGCGGGCCATCGCCGATCAGGACCGCGTCGCCGAGAACGAGGCCCAGCGACTGGCGCGCGAGTCCCGCCGCCTCGAGCGCCGCGTCGAGGACGAGCACGAGGAGGCCATCCTCGCGGAGCAGGAGGTCCAGAACCAGAAGATCGAGCTGGACCAGACGCTGGCGGCGCGCTCGGCGATCCTGCAGGACGTCACCAAGCGCATCAAGAAGATCCTCGCCAGCGGCGGCCTGGGCGCGGCGCTCGCGATGGCGAAGAACGGGCAGTTCAACCAGCTCACGTGGGCGAGGGCGCTGCTCGTCGCCATGCGCTTCCCGGTGACCGCCGACAACGTCGCCGCGATCACCGCCTGGGAGATGGCCGAAGGCGGGCACTGGTACAACACCGCCTACTACAACCCGCTCAACACGACGCAGGGCATGCCGGGCGCCACCGTGTTCAACTCCGTCGGCGTCAAGGCGTACACGAGCTGGAAGCAGGGCCTCGAGGCGACGATGATCACGCTCAAGAACGGGTACTACGGCGGCATCCTCGACGCGCTGCGCCGCGGCAACGACTCCACCGCGGTCGCCGCGGCGGTCGGCGCCTCACCCTGGGGCACCGGCGACTTCAGCCGACTGCTCTAGCGGCCGGGAGAGGCGCGCGTCCGCTCAGCCGGCGCCGCTCGCTGCGCACGCGCGCGCCTCGCGCGTACGCGCCACCAGGCCCACGATCTCCTCGTACACTTCGGCGTGCTCTTCGCGGAGGTAGGCCGTGTGACACTGGAGCCGGCGATAGTAGCCGGCGTCGCTCTCAGTCCGCTGCGGCAGCACGCCGGCGTCGGCCCAGCAGGCCTCCAGGGTCGCGGCGATCTCCGGGGGCAGCGCCTCGCTGAGGAGGCGCGTGACCTCCCAATAGGACGAGAGGCCGTGATCCTCGGCCAGCCAGCGCGCCTCGTCGGCGGCCAGATAGAGAGCCGCGACCTCGGCGGGGTCGGGCTCGTTCGCGTGTCTGCCTGAGAGCCTCACGATGAGTCTCCAGTCCGGTCACCGGGATCGGTGACGTCCGTCGTCTTCCCGGGATGTACCCCTGGGCCACCACCGGCAAGCAACCCCGGGCGCGGCGCCGACCCTTCGCGAGCCCGGTGGGTTCGAGCCCGCGGCTGGGGGAGATAGTTGACCCCAGACAGGGCGGCGCAGAGGGCGCCGCCCGCCGGGCTCTCCTGGAGGCGGCGTGGACGACGATCTCGGTCAGGCGTATCTCCGCGCGACGCGGCACAGCCGGACGCGCCTCGTCGGCGGCCGCATGGACTGGGCGCACCAGCCGGACTGGTTCAAGACGTATCGGGACGCCGCCCGCGTCAAGCTGCCCGACCTGGCGCTCGACGACAGCGGGCTCTTCGACGCGCTTGCGCGGCGCCGAAGCCTGCGCGCGTACTCGCCCGAGCCGCTCGAGCTCGGCGAGCTCGGGGCGCTGCTGTGGGCGGCCGCCGGCGTCACGGCGCGGCAGGATGGCTTCGCCTTCCGCACCGCGCCGTCGGCCGGCGGCCTCTACCCCATCGAGCACTACGTGGTCGCCAACAGCGTCGCGGGGCTCGAGCCCGGCCTCTACCACTACGACGTGCTCGGCCGCGCCCTCGAGCAGCTGACCACCGGGGACCTGCGACTCCCGATCGCGCGCGCCGCGCTCGACCAGCGCATCGCCGCCGACGCCCAGGCCGTGTTCGTGTGGACGGCGGTGCTGGAGCGCTCGCGCTGGAAGTACGGCGAGCGCTTCGCCCGCTACGTGCTGCTCGACGCCGGCCACATCGCCGGCAACGTCGCCCTGGCGGCGACCGCCCTCGGCCTGGGCAGCTGCCAGATCGCCGCCTTCTTCGACGACGAGGCGGCGGATCTGCTCGGCGTCGACCCCGGCCTCGAGCCGGTCGTGTACATGAGCACGGTGGGGCGGCCGGCCGAAGGCTGAGCCGCCGGACGAGTGCGGGCGGACCGGGCCCGCCGGCGCGCGTCGCTGCTAGGGCTGCCCCGAGCCGGCCGGCAGCCGCTCGGCGAGCCAGGCCGCGACGTCGGCGAAGACCTGCGCGCGGTCCACCTCGTTGAACAGCTCGTGGTACAGACCCTCGTAGTGCACGAGCTTCTTGTCGGCCGACCCGGCCGTGGCGAAGAAGGCCTCCATGAACGCGGGATCGGCGACCTGGTCGTCCTTGCCGTACAGCACCAGCAGCGGCAGCGCGACGCCCGGCGCGCCGGCCATGGCCGCGTCCTGGGCCCTCAGCGTCTCCGCCACCCAGCGCGCCGTGGCCACGTGGTGCACGAGCGGGTCGGTCACGTAGGCGTCCACCACCGCCTGGTCGTGCGAGAGGGCGGCCGCGACCACGGTGTTGCCGATGTCGCGGCCGGGCCAGACGACCGAGACGACCTTCGCCCCGACAAGCTTGGTCGGCTCCGGCTGGACGGTCAGCGCGAAGAAGGGTGAGGAGAGGATGAGCGCCCGCACGTCGCAGGGGCGCTCCTCCGCGAACCGGGTGCAGATCAGCCCCCCCAGGCTGTGCCCGAGCAGCACCAACGGCTTGCCCGGCTGGCGGCGGCGCACCTCGTCCAGAAAGATGGCGGTGTCGTCGAGGTAGTCGTCGAACCGCTTGATCTGGCCGCGCGTACCGGTCGACTGGCCGTGCCCGCGCAGGTCGTAGGCGTACACGGCGTAACCGCGCGCCGCCATGTCCTCCCCGAACCAGGTGTGGCGGCCCCCGTGGTCGCCGTACCCGTGGACGAGAGCGATCACGGCCACCGGCTCCGGACCGTGCTCGAGGTCCGGGCCGGCCGGGAGCCACGCCTGCAGGTGCAGGCGTTCGCCGGCCCCCATGAACTGGTCCGACGTGTGACGGGGGATGACGGGAGAGGCGCTCATGACGTCAGTCGGTGAGCGCGGCACGTATCGATGCGGAGATGGCGGCCAGGCCGCCCTCCAGCTCCTCCGGGAGCGGCCACGCGTAGCCGATGCGCATGTGGCGCCTGTCCTGCTCGAACCAGTGCCCGGGGCCGACGTAGGCGCCGTGCACCTCGCCGAGCACGCGGTAGAACTCGTCCACGTCCACCGGCGCCTTGGGCCTGATGCGCGGGAAGCAGACCACGCCACCGGAGGGCTCGACCCACTCCATCATCTCCTCGCCGGCCATCCAGTCCTTGACGACCTGGAGCTGCCGGGCGATGAGAGCGTGCAGCTCCGGGAGCCACTCATCGCGCTGCGCGAACGCACGGGCGGCGATCGCCTCGTCCACCACGCTGCCGCAGATCCCGATCTGCTCCTTGGCGGCGAGGAAGGTCCTCATCAGCTCGCCGTCGCGGCACACCAGCCAGCCGGTGCGGATGCCGGGGATGCCGTAGGTCTTGGAGAGAGAGCTGACGCTGATAGCCCGCTCGCTCAGCGTCGCAGCCACGGGGAGGGGCTCGCCGAACGTCATCTCCCGATAGGTCTCGTCGACCAGCAGGCGACAGCCGGCGCTCTCGACCCGGCCGACCAGGCTGCGCAGGTCGGCGTCGCTCATCATCACCCCGGTCGGGTTGTGCGGCAGGGTGATGCTCACGTACTTCGTGCGCGGCGTGAGCAGCGCCATGAGCTTCTCCGGGTCGATGCGGTAGCCGTCCTCGAAGGCGAGCTCCAGATAGCTGATGTCCGCCTCGATGGCACGGGGGGTCTCGATGTTGGTCGCGTAGTTGGGACGGATGACGACGAGGTGGTCGCCCTTGTCGAGCAGCGACGTGGCGATGATGAAGAGCGCCTGGGCGGCGCCGGCCGTGACGAGCACGTCGTCACGGCTCACGCCGCCCGCCTCACCACCGCTCTGCGCGGCGACGAGGTCTCGGAGTGTCTCGTTGCCCACGTGGTCGCCGTAGAACAGGAGCATGTCGCCGAGCTCGACCCCGAGGTCCGCCAGCGAGCGGTCGCGCACGGAGCTCTCGGTGAGGTTGTAGCGGATGCGGTCGTAGCCGAACTCCTCGGGAGACTCCTCCTCGATCGGCATGCGGCGGTACTTCACGGCAGCGACCTCCTGGCGGCTCGCGGGATTGCCCGGCAACCCTACATCTGCCGACGCGGGCGCGCACCGGGGCCGGCGGCCGGCGCGCACCGCGGGAGCACCGGCGGCGTCTCCCGTGCTACAGTCGCGGTCAACGTCCGGGAGGAGTCCATGGCCGCCGACCAGCGCCGCATCATCAGCCGCAGTGAGCACCGGGGCCCGCGCGTGGGAGCGCGGGTGAGCTCCCGCGTGCCGACGGCGTTCCTCGTCGTGCTCGTGCTCGGCGCCTCGCTCGCGGCAGCCTGCTCGGCGCAGGCCACGGCGGGCGCGAACGGCTCCGTCAGCCCCGTAGCGAGCGGCACCCCTGACGGCGGCTCCTCGGGCGCCTTGACCGTCGGCGCGGACGCCAAGGCCACCGCCGGCGCCGACTGGGCGCACACGCTCCAGGTGGTCGCCAACCTGCAAGCGGCCCCGCCGGCCAAGCCGGTCGTCGTGCTGCTCGGCGGCTCCGCTGCGCGTGAGTCCACGATCGGCGACGGCAGCTGGCGCGCCCAGATCGAGGCCAAGGGCGGCCCGGCGACCGCGGCCTACAACCTCGGCTCCAGCAACCGTACGCTCGCCCAGAACGTCGCCCTCGTGAAGGCTCTGCCCGAGGTGCCGACGATCGTCTACATCGGCGTCAACCTCGGCGCCTTCACCTCGGCGCAGAAGACGGCGGCCATCTCGCTCCCCGAACCGGTCGCGACGCTGCCGCCTTACCGCCAGCACCGCTACAGCCGCAGTCGCATCCTCACGACGGCCAACAAGAGGATGCTGGTCGAGGCATGGCGCGCCGACCGCTACCCGGTCTTCAAGCGCAACTTCGCGACCAGCGCCGCAGTGCTCGAGACGCTCATCAAGGTCTGCCAGGCTCGCGGCCTGAAGCCCGTACTCTTCGAGCTGCCGCGCAACACGGCCATCATCGGCAGCAAGCTGAACACGCCGACGGCCAGGTACCGCGATAGGTCCAAGGCTCTGGCCAAGAAGTACGGCGTGCCCTACGTGAGCTTCGTGGCCGCGGCCAGGCTGCCCAACTCGAGCTTCTACGACCTGTGGCATCTCGTCGAGCCGGGTCGCAAGGTGTGGCAGAACCTCCTGAGCGCCAAGACGGCGGCCCTGCTCAAGCAGTACGGCTACGATGGCGGCGGCTCGTAACGCCGTGCTCCAGGGCAGCACCCTGCGGCTGCACTTCGTCGCCGCGGCAGGCTTCCGCGACCGCGACTTCTTCGACATCTTCCACCTCGTCGAGCCCGGCCGCGTGAAGTTCCGGAGCATCCAGTCGGACAAGACCATCGGGCTGCTAACGAAGTACCGCATGCCCGCGCCGTCGCCGACGCCCACTCCCTCACCGACGCCGTCGGCCTCGCCCTCGCCCTCGATATCGCCTTTGGCATCCGCTTCCGCGGCGCCGTCCCGCTGACGGCCGCACGCGCATGTCCACGCTCACGCTCATCGGCATCGCCATCGGCCTCGCCATGGACGCGTTCGCCGTGGCCATCGGCGCGGGTCTCCAGCTGCGGGAGGTCACGCCGCGTCAGACCTTCCGCCTCGCCTGGCACTTCGGCCTGTTCCAGGCGTTCATGCCCGTCCTCGGCTGGCTGGCCGGCCTCACGCTCGTCGACTACATCGCGCCCATCGATCACTGGATCGCCTTCTGCCTGCTCACGTTCATCGGCGCCAAGATGATCTACGAAGCGCTCAAGCCCGAGGAAGAAGAGGTCGAGCGGTGCGACCCGACGAAGGGCTGGTCGCTCGTCATGCTCTCGATCGCCACGAGCATCGACGCCCTGGCCGTCGGCCTTTCCCTGGCGCTGCTCGGCGTCGACATCTGGTACCCGGCGCTGGTGATCGGCATCGTCGCCGGGGCGCTGACGGTGGTCGGCCTGGAGCTCGGGACCCGCTTCGGGGCTCTTCTCGGCCGCCGCATGGAGATCGTCGGCGGCGTCATCCTCATCGGGATCGGCGTCAAGATCCTCGTCGAGCACCTCTTCGGCTGAGCCGATGGGCGCGGCGGCGGCCGGCGTCGGCCCGCGCCGCCGCCCACGGTCAGATCCGGCAGCTGAAGTGCGCGTGCTTCTCGAAGTACTTCTGGTGGTACTCCTCGGCGCGCCACCACTCGGGCGCGGCGGCGATCTGCGTCACGATCGGACGCCTGAAGACACCGCTCTCGGTGAGTTGCTCGACGGCCGACCGCGCCGCCTTCTCCTGCTCGGGGGTGTGGAAGAAGACCGCCGAGCGGTACTGGTCGCCGACGTCCGGCCCCTGGCGGTTGAGCTGCGTCGGATCGTGCATGCCGAAGAAGGCCGCCAGGAGCTCCTCGTAGCTGATGCGCTGCGGATCGTACTCGAGGCGCACGGCCTCCGCGTGGCCGGTGGTGTGCGAGCAGACCTGCTCGTAGCTGGGCTGCGGCGTCGAGCCGCCGGTGTAGCCGACCTCGGTGCTGATGACGCCCGGCAGCGCGGCGAAGCGCTGCTCGACGCCCCAGAAGCAGCCGGCGGCGAAGGTGGCGGTGGCCATGGTCCCGTCCTGTCGTCCGGTGTGGCGCGCGCCGCCTCGGCGGCGCGCCGTGCAAGACGACTGTTCCCCGCGAGAGCCGCCGGCACGCCCGGCGCCGGAGAGACTACGCGACCGGCGCCTTCTCGGCGGCGGGCATGCGGCCGGCCGGGGCCTTGCCGGGTGCGCCGGCCGGGCGGGCGGACGCCTGCTCCGCTTCCGGCGGCCGCATCGGCGCCGACGCCGGCGGCTGCGTGCGACTCAGCTCGCGAAGCCGCCTTCGCTGGGCGCGGTTCTTGGCGGCAGTCCACCACGTGCGCGAGTAGTACCAGAGCCAGCCGTACTCGAGCATCCGGTCCCAGCTGTACTGGTCGCGGTGCCAGAACCAGTGGTTGAACTTCAGCACCGGGCGCCACGTGGCGTAGAACCTCTTGTTGGCGCGGATGGTCTGCTGCAGCAGGTGCAGTGGGGTCATCTGGCGCGGGCGGAAGACGACGTGCTGGGCGTCGTAGAACGACCAGTCGCGCTCGATGATCCGGCCCTCGGCTTCCAGTTCGTTGAACTGCTGCGTGCCGGGCAGGGGCGTGAGGATGTTCAGCATCACGGTGTCGATCTTGTTCTTGAGCGCGAAGCGCACGGTGTCGCGGACCGACTTGTCGGTGTCGTGGTCGGCTCCGAGCACGAACATGCCGTGACTGCGGATGCCGTAGTCGTGAAGGATCCTGATGGCCTGCTCGATGTCGCCGACCGTCTGCGCCTTGTCGAAGCTGTCGAGCGTGTCCTGGTTCACGGACTCGAGGCCGAGGGCGACGAAGTCGGCCCCCGAGGCCCGCATGAGCTCGAGCAGCTCGGGGTCGCGCACGACGTCGGCGCGTACCTGTGCGCCCCACGGCACCGTGATGCCCTCGTCGATCATCAGCTGCAGGAGCCGCTTGAGGCGCTTCCGGTTGGCGGCGAAGTTGTCGTCGTAGAAGAAGATCCTCTCGGGCTGCTTCTCCTTGATCTCGGCGACCACGCTCTCGGCGCTGCGAAAGCGGTACTTCTTGCCGAACATGGCGGTCACGGAGCAGAAGGTGCAGTCGAAGGGGCAGCCCCAGCTGGTCATGATCGGCGTGTTGGTGATGCGTTCGTGGCCGTCGATGAGCGTGATGTCGGGGAAGGGGAGCAGGTCGAGGTCGGTGCAGGCCTCACGTAGCGGGGCGTCCACCTGCTTGCCGTCCTCTGCCGATGTAGGAGATGCCGGCGATGGAGCCGATCTCACGGTCGCCGGCGAGCGCCTCGGCGATCTCGAGCATGATCACCTCGCCGCCCTCGCCGCGGGCGACGTAGTCGACGTGTTGGAGCGCCTCGGCGGCCATGAAGGTGACGTGCGAGCCGCCGATGACGACCGGGATGCCTCGCCGGCGCAGCTCGTCGGCGATGCGGTACGACTCGGGGATGGTCGAGGTGGTGCTCGAGAGGCCGACGAGGTCGGAGCTGAACACGTCGGCCCAGTCGATGGGCGCCAGCTGCGGGTTGAAGATGCGCACGTCGTGGCCCGCCTGGACGAGCGCGGCGCCGATCATGGGCAGGCCGAGCCGGACGAAGTACGACTTCGACCAGAGATGGCGGCTCGGTGAGATGGGCTCTATCAGGCGGATCTTCATGGTTGGGGGCGTCCTCGTGCGGGGTGGGTCCGTCAGGGTACTGGTCAGTCTTCGACCTTTTGCGGATGAGTGCAACCTCCGCAGGATACAGGACAAAAGCAGTCCTGTCTCCCGCGCGGGCACGCTTCTGCTAGCCTGTGCTCGTGGACTTCGACTTCGACGCCCCCGTCGAGCGACGGGGCACCGCCAGCTTCAAGTGGGACCTTTACCCCGGCGACCCGCTGCCGCTGTGGGTCGCGGACATGGACTTCGCCTCGCCGCCGCAGGTGGTCGAGGCGCTCGCGGCTCGCGCGGCTCACGGTGTCTACGGGTACTCGCTGGTTCCCGACGCCCTCGTCGAGGCGATCGTCGCCTACCTCGAGAGCCGCTACGGCTGGCGCATCGACGGCGAGTGGATCGTGTGGCTGCCGAGCGTCGTGCCGGGACTGAACCTCGCCTGCGACGCGTTCACCGCGCCCGGCGGGGGCGTGCTCACCGTCACGCCGGTCTACCCGCCCTTCCTGGAGGCGCCCGGCGGACGCGGCCGGCGGCTGGTCACCGTGCCGGCCGAGCTCCGAGACGGCCGCTGGGAGCTCCCGCTCGACGGCCTCGAGGCCGCCGCGACGCCCGACGCCGGCGTGCTCCTGTTCTGCCATCCGCACAACCCCCTCGGCCGCGTCTGGCGCCGCGACGAGGTCGAGCGGGTCGTGGACTTCTGCCGCCGCCACGACCTCGTGCTCGTCAGCGACGAGATCCACTGCGACCTGATCCTCGACGACCAGGCGCACGTGCCTGCGGCGCTCGCCTGCCCCGGTGACGCGGACCGGATCGTCACACTGATGTCACCGAGCAAGACCTTCAACTTGCCGGGCCTCAACTTCGCCTTCGCGATCGTCGCCGACGACGAGCTGCGTCGGCGCTTCCAGGCGCCGGGCGAGGGGCTGCTCCCCTGGCCGGGCTGCTTCGCGATCGCCGCGGCGGAGGCGGCGTACCTCGTGGGCGGCGCCTGGCACGCCGGGCTGCTCGACTACCTGCGCGGCAACCGCGACGCGCTCGAGGCGTTCGTCGCGGCGGAGTTCCCGCACGTGCGCATGACGCACGTCGAGGCCACGTACCTCGCCTGGCTCGACGTGCGCGCCCTGGGGCTCGACGACCCGGCGGCGGCGTGCCGGGCCGCCGGGGTTGCGCTTTCGGCCGGGGCCGCCTTCGGCGACCCGGCGTACCTGCGCCTCAACTTCGGCTGTCGCCGCCGGCTGCTGGACGAGGCGCTGGACCGCCTGCGCGCGGTCCTCGGCTGACGCCGGCCGGGCCTCTCCGCCCGGCGGCTGGGAGTCAGCCCGCCCGGCCGTTTGCTACACTCGCGCCGCATGAGCAGCCCCGGCCACACCCCCCGTCCATCCCAGCGCCGGCGCGTCCGCCGCGCCAGCAAGGCGCGCGTGTACCGGCGCCGGCGCCTGTTCGCGCTGATCGCCGCCGTGGTGCTCCTCGCCGTCCTCGTCGGGGTGCTGTGGACGGCTGTCGGCAGCTGCGGCTCCGATGTGGAAGACAGGGGCGTGGCCGCTACTGCCGGCTCCGGCGACCAGGGCGCCAAGCCGAAGGACGACAAGCTCACCCCCTCGCCGAGCCCGACCGCCTGGACGGGCCCGCCGTCCTCCTCGCTCGAACTCAAGGAGCGCAAGACCATCGTGAGCGCGGACATCTCGCCGAAGTCCGTGGTCAGCTCCGGCACCGGCTACGTCTTCGCCCAGAACATGATGTACAAGCACACGATCACCGTGTACGACTCCAAGACGACCAAGCTCGTCGAGACCATCTCCGACGAGATCACGGCGGCCGAGTTCCGCATCAAGGGCCACGGCGAGACGATCAAGGGATCGCCCGTCGAGTGCGCGTTCACGCCGGACGGGCGTTTCGCCTTCATCTCCAACTACTCCATGTACGGCGAGGGCTTCGTGGAAGGGCACGACGTCTGCTCGCCGGGCGGCTCGTCCAAGAGCTACGTCTACCGGGTCGCGCTCGCCGACCTCAAGATCGACAAGGTCATCAAGGTCGGCGAGGTGCCCAAGTACCTGGCCGTGACGCCCGACCAGAAGTACCTCCTGGTGAGCAACTGGTGCTCGTACAATCTGAGCGTGATCGACATCCACACCAGCAAGGTGGTCAAGAGCGTCTACCTGGGACCGTACCCGCGCGGCATCGCCGTCTCTCCGGACTCCAGGACGGCCTACGTCGCGGTGATGGGCACCTACGACATCGCCGAGGTCGACCTCGAGGACTTCTCGGTCTCGTGGATCCGCGGCGTCGGCAGCGGTCCGCGGCACCTCTGCATGGCCGGCAACGGCAAGTACCTGTACGCGACGCTCAACGGTGAGGGCAACGTCGCCAAGATCGACCCCGCATCGGGCAAGGTCGTCGACAAGGTCTCTACGGGGACCGAGCCGCGGAGCATGGCGATCGCCCCGGACGGCAAGTCGCTGTTCGTCGTCAACTACAACTCGAGCACGATGAGCCAGGTGCGCACCAGCGACATGAAGGTCATCGACACGGTGAACACCAACTCCCTGCCGATCGGGATCACCTACGACGCGCCCACCAGGAGCGTGTGGCTCTGCTGCTACACCGGCAGCATCATGGTGTTCAAGCAGGTGTGACGCCCGGGCGACCGAGGGCGCGCACGCCGGCGCTCGTGCCGGCGACGACGACGTCCGCCCGCCGGCGCGCGAAGATCCCGCACTCCACGACGCCGGGGATCGCGTCGAGTTCGGCCTCCAGGCGTTCGGGATCGCTGAGGTCCAGGCCGGTGACGTCGAGGATCGCGGCGCCGTCGTCGGTGCGGTAGCCGGGACGGGTGACGGGACTGCCGCCGAGAGCGTGCACACGCCGGGCGACGAGGGTCGTCGCCATCGGCAGCACGGCGAGGGGTACGGGGGCGCCGCCCAGGCGCTCCACCAGTTTGGTCTCGTCGACGATGCACACGAACAGCGCGGCGGCGCTCGCCACCACCTTCTCACGGGCGAGCGCCCCCCCGGCGCCCTTGATCAGCCGCAGCTGCGGATCCACCTCGTCGGCGCCGTCGACGTACAGGGGCAAGGACCGGGCCTCGTCGAGGCCGAAGACCGCGATGCCGGCCGCGCGCAGCGCGGCGGCGGAGGCCTCCGAGCTCGCCACCGTGGCGGCGACCAGCCCCGGCCGCGCCGCCAGCTCCTCGATGAACCACGCGGCCGTGCTGCCGGTCCCGACGCCGATCGTCGTCCCCGGCGTCACGTAGGTGATGGCCGCAGCGGCGGCGGCGCGCTTCTGCTCATCGAGAGTCATAGACTGAACATGCCCGAGGAGCCCAAGCCCTCACTCCTGGAGGAGCGATGAAGCCCGTCAACGTGTTCACGGTCAAGACCGAGACCGATCCGGACGACCCTGCGGGCTACCGCGCCGAGGGCGTGAAGCTCGGCCCGATGATCGGAGCGGCGATGATCGGCGGGAGCGTGTACGTCCTCGATCCCGGGGAGTCCGTGTGCCCGTACCACTTCGAGTTCGGCTCGGAGGAGTGGCTGCTCGTGCTCGAGGGGCGGCCGGTGCTGCGCCGGGCGGACGGCGACGGCGAACGCGAAGAGATGCTGGAGCCGGGCGACACCGTCTGCTTTCCGCCCGGCCCCTCCGGCGCCCACAAGGTGACCAACGGGAGCGAGGCGCCGGTCCGCATCCTGATGCTGTCGACGATGCCAGAGGTCGACGTCAGCTACTACCCGGACAGCGAGAAGTTCGGCGTGTGGCCGGGCGACGGCGCAAAGGGATTCCTCGTACGCCGCGAGAGCGAGGTCGATTACTACGACGGCGAGCTGTGACGGCGAGGATGCACCGATGAGCATGCACGAGCCGACCCCGGCGGACGCCGCCGCCGCGCAGGACACGCTCGACTGGGCGATGGCGCGGCTCGCCGGCCGCCGGGACGTACTGCCGCCCGCCCCGCAGGGCGGGCCGCTGCCCGCCCTCACGCCCGGCGGGATCGGGACGGAGGCAGCTCTGCGCACGCTGCGTGAGGCCGTGTTCCCGACGGCGATCCCCCCGGACCACCCCCGCTACCTCGCCTTCGTGCCGGGGACGCCGACGGTCGCCGCCGCGATCGCCGACATGGCGCTGCCGGCGGCCATGGTGTTCGGCGGCAGCCTCCTCGAAGCCGGCGCTGCCGTGGAGGCGGAGGACGCCGTGGTCCGCTGGCTCGCCGACCGCGCCGGATTCCCGGCGTCCGCCGGCGGCACCTTCGTCAGCGGCGGCTCCATCGCCAACCTGAGCGCCCTCGTGGCGGCGCGCGGCGAGCGCTTCGCCGCGCCGCGCCGCCAGGCCATCGTCGCCGGCGCCTCGGCGCACGCGTCGATGGCGGCGGCGGCGCGCATCATGGGCTGCGACCTCCTGATGGCGCCCGCCGCGGACGAGCACGGGCGCCTCACCGGCCGCGTCCTCGAGGCCGCGCTCGCCGGCCGCGACCCGGAGGACGTCGTCGCCGTCGTGGCCACGGCCGGAGCGACCAACACCGGCGCCTTCGACGACCTCTCCGGCGTGGCCGCGGTCTGCGCGGCGCACGGATTCTGGATGCACGTCGACGGCGCCTACGGAGGCGCCGCCCTGCTCTCAGAGCGGACGCGGCCGCTGCTCGACGGGATCGAGCGCGCCGACTCGTTCATCGTCAATCCGCACAAGATGCTGTACGCGCCGTTCGACTGTGCCGCCGTCCTCTACCGGGACGCGGCAGCGGTGCGGCGCGCCCTCACCCAGGAGGCGGAGTACCTCGACTCCATCAGCGGCCACGGCAACCCTTCGGACCTCGCCATCCACCTGACGCGCCGGGCGCGCGGCCTGCCGCTGTGGGCGTCGGTCCTGGCCTACGGCACCGACGCCTACGCCGCGGCCGTCGACCACTGCGTGGACATGGCCGCGTACGCCGCCGCGCGCGCCGCCGAGGCGGCGGCGCTCGAGCTCGTGATCGAGCCGGCGTTCACGGTAGTGCTGGTACGCCGGCTCGGATGGTCCGCGGAGGAGTACGCCGAGTGGTGCGCCGACGCGCTCGCCCGCGGCCTCGCCATGGTGATGCCGACGAGGCACCAGGGCGAGACCGTCCTGCGCTTCTGCTTCGTCAATCCGCTGACGACCCGCGAGGACGTCGACCTGGTGCTGGCCGACCTCGGCTGAGACGGGCGCGCCGCGACCGCCCTCCGGTCCGGCGCAGCCGCCGGCCGGCTCAGCGCATCCGCGGCCCCCAGCCCATGACCGCCTTGACCTCGAGGAAGTCCTCCAGACCGAACCTGCCCCACTCGCGGCCGTTGCCCGACTTCTTGTAGCCGCCGAAGGGCGCGCGGCCGTCGGTGGGCGCGCCGTTCAGGTGCACCATGCCGGTGCGCAGGCGGCCGGCCACCCGCCGCGCCCGCTCCACGTCGGCCGACTGCACGTAGCCGGAGAGGCCGAAGTCCGTCGCGTTGGCCAGCTCGACGGCGTGCTCCTCGTCCCGGAACGGCGTGAGGCAGAGCACCGGGCCGAAGATCTCCTCGCGGAAGATGCGCATGTCCGGCGTGACGTCGGCGAACACCGTCGGCCGGACGAAGAAGCCCTTCTCGAGGCCGGCGGGGCGGTCCGGCCCCCCGGCGACCAGCCGGGCGCCCGCCGCCAGCCCGGCCGCGATGAAGCTCTGCACTGCGTCGTACCTCTTCCGGCCGGCCACAGGGCCCATGAAGGTCCCAGGGCTGCGCGGGTCGCCGACGACGACGCCGGCGGCGGCGCGGGCCGCGACGGCCACCGCCCGCTCGTAGACGGGCTCGGCGACCAGCATCCGCGTCGGAGCGTTGCAGGATTGGCCGGAGTTGTGCATGCACCCCAGCACGCCCTGGGCGACGACCCTGTCCACGTCCACGTCGTCGAAGACGATGTTGGCCGACTTGCCGCCGAGCTCCTGTGAGACCCGCTTGATGGACTCGGCCGCGGTGCGCGCCACCAGTCCTCCCACCTTGGTGGAGCCCGTGAACGACACCATGTCGACGAGCGGGTGGCCGGCGAGCGCTTCGCCGAGTGAGGGCCCCGTACCGTTCACCAGGTTGAAGACCCCGGGCGGCACGCCGGCCTCGTCCACCGCCTCGGCGAAGAGGATCGCCGAGAGCGGCGCGACTTCGCTCGGCTTCAAGATCATGGTGCAGCCGGCGGCCAGCGCCGGGGCGACTTTGGCGGTCACCTGGTTCATGGGCCAGTTCCACGGCGCGAACAGCGCGCACACGCCGACGGGCTCGCGGACGATCCTGGTCGATCCCCAGTCCTGCTCCAGCGGGTACTCGGCGAGCACCCGGATGGCCGTCTGCAGGTGTCCCGCGCCGGCCATCACCTGGCCGCCCTCGGCGAGGCCGCGAGGGATGCCGACCTCGGTCGTCATCGCGGCCGCGATCTCGGGCATGCGACGGCGGTACGCCTCGAGCAGGCGCGTCAGGAGCTCCAGGCGCTCCTCGCGGCTGCTGCGTCCGTAGCTCTCGAAGGCCCGATGGGCCGCTTTCACCGCCGACTCGACGTCGGCGGCGGTGGCGGCCGCCACCCGCGCGACCTCTTCTTCGGTCGCCGGATCGATGACCACGATGGTCTCGCCCGGCTCGGCCGGATCGACCCAGCGCCCGTCGATGTAGAACTGCGACTCCCTGGCCACGTCGACCTCTCCCTCTCCTCGGTGCGGCTCCTCTGCGGACGTACTCTACCCGCGCGCTGAGGAGGCGCGTCGCACGATGTGCGACTTGATGGTCACCTTGTGGGGTCTACCTGCGGCGCGAGACCGATCCAGAAGCGGGCGGCGGACGTCGGGCCTCGCTGCGTGGCGCTTGGGTCGGGTCGCCAAAGGCTCGTCCCCGAGGGCGCGGTTCCGGATCGTCAGCCGTAGCCGCCGGCGCCCGGGTGGTTGTGCTTCACCCGGTCCTCCGGCGGCATCTCGGCATCGCCGACGTCGAGGAAGTGTGCGGCGTGCCGCCCGGCGCGCGAGCTCGAGAAGACGCGCGTGAGCACCAGCCACACCGCGATGACGAGCCCGATGCCGCCGAAGAGGACGAAGGGAAGCACATCGGTGGTGAACTCGGCGGCGACCATGGCCGGAGCCTAGCACCCGGCTGACGGCGCGGGAGTCACAGTCCGCCGATCCCTTCGCGGAACCCGCCGTCGTCCATGATGCGGACTTCGTCGGGCAGCACGAGACCGTTGGCGTCGAGGAGCCGATCGACCCGCGCGCTGGCGCCGGTCGCCCGGCCAAGCGTGCGCCGAGGTACCAGACGAGGCTGAACAGCAGCCAGGCGACGAGGCACACGCCAACGAACGCGGCGAGGAAGACGAGGAGGATTGCGGCGCCGGTGGCCATGTCGATGGGTTGTTCCCCGGCGCGGCGGAGCAGGCCACTCCGCCGGGCGCGTCAGGCGTCCGCAGCCCCGCGCTTCTCGAACTTCTTGCGCTGCTCGGTGCTGAGGATGTGCTTGCGCACGCGCACGGTCTTGGGCGTCACCTCGACCAGCTCGTCGTCGGCGATCCACTCGAGCGCGCCCTCGAGGGTGATCGGGCGAGGCACCTTGAGGCCGGCGTCGATGTCCTTGGTGGACGACCGATAGTTGCCGAGCTGCTTGCGCTTCGTCGGGTTGCAGAGCATGTCGTCGGCGCGCGAGTTCTCGCCGACGATCATCCCCTCGTAGACCGGCGTCATGTTGCCGACGAACAGCACGGCGCGGTTCTGCAGGTTCTCGAGCGAGTAGCCGGCCGCCTCGCCGCCGGTCTGGCTGACCAGCGAGCCGCGCTCGCGCCCCGGCAGATCGCCCTTCCACGGGCCGTAGCCCGTGAAGCGCGAGCTCATCACGCCCAGGCCGCGCGTCTCGGTGAGAAAGTCGTTGCGGTAGCCGATCAGGCCGCGCGTCGAGATCGTGAACTCGAGGCGGACGAGGCCGGTCCCGGTCGCTTCGACCGCGACCAGCTCGCCCTTGCGCAGGCTGAGCTCCTGGATGATCGCGCCCTGGTACTCCTCGGGCACGTCGATGATCAGCTGTTCCATAGGCTCGAGGAGCTTGCCCTTCGAGTCGCGGTGCGTGATGACCTCGGGGCGGCTGACGCACAGCTCGAGGCCCTCGCGGCGCATCTCCTCGATGAGGATGGCGAGGTGCAGCTCGCCGCGGCCGCTCACCTTGACGCCGTCGGGGCGGCCGAGGTCCTCGACGCGGAGCGCGACGTTGACGCGCAGCTCGCGCTCCAGCCGGTCCTTGATCTGCCGCAGGGTCGCGGCGCGGCCGTCCTGACCGGCGAACGGGCCGTTGTTGACGAGGAAGAACATGCTGACCGTCGGCTCCTCGATCTCGAGCGGCGGCAGGGCTGCGCCGGCCGCCTCCAGCTCAGGCGAGGCCAGCGTGTCGCCGAGCGTGATGTCGTCGGGGCCGGCGAGCCAGACGATGTCGCCGGCGGCGGCCTCGTCGACCTCGCGGTTCTCGAGGCCGCGCGTGACCCACAGGTGCGTCACGCGCGCGGCCTGCGCACCGGTGAACTCCCAGCCGGCGTCGGGGTCGCCGATCTCGAGGTGGCGCGTGGTGACGCGCTGCAGTTCGTCGCCGACCTTGAGGCCGCCGGCGAGCACGCGGCCGCAGCCGATGCGGCCGATGTAGTCGCTCCAGGCGAGCGTGCTGATCTGCATCAGGAAGGGCGCGTCGGGGTCGACCTGCGGCGCCGGCACCTTGGCGATGATCGTCTCGAAGAGGTCGTTCATGCCGGCGTCGGCCAGCTCGCGGAGCAGCGCCGGCGAGAGACCGCCGCCGTCGTGGAGGTGCTCCTCGCGCTCGTGCTCCTCCTTCTTGTACTCCTCGATGTCATTGACGATCCAGCCCTCGAGGCCGGAGCCGTAGAGCACGGGGAAGTCGAGCTGCTCGTTGTTCGCCCCGAGCTCGACGAAGAGGTCGAAGGTCTTGTCGAGGGCGCCGGAGGGGTCGGCGTTGGGGCGATCGGCCTTGTTGACGATGACGATCGGCCGCAGCCCGAACCCGAGCGCCCGCATGAGCACGTAGCGCGTCTGGGGCATCGGACCCTCGTTGGCGTCCACCAGGAGCAGTACCGAATCGACCATGCTGAGCACCCGCTCGACCTCGCCACTGAAGTCGGCGTGGCCGGGAGTGTCGATGATGTTGATCAGGTAGTCCTTCCACTCCACCGTGCAGTGCTTGGAGCGGATGGTGATGCCGCGCTCGCGCTCGAGGTCGTTGCTGTCCATCACGCGCTCGTCGACGTGCGCGTTCTCACGGAAGACGTGAGCGGCGCGGAAGATGCTGTCGATCAGGGTCGTCTTGCCGTGATCGATGTGGGCGATGATGGCGAGATTGCGGATGGTGGAGGCGGCGTGCACGGTGGGTTCTCTCTGTCGGGGTGGCTGGTGATGAAAGCGGGGCCCGCGGCTGCGGTCTGACGCCCGAACGCCCGGCAGGGCTGCGCCGGCCGGGCGGACCTCCCTAGTGTACACGCGCGGGGCCACGACGTCGCCCGCGCGTCCCGGCGCCAGGCCCTTGCCAAGCCGCCGCCGGCGAGTAAGGTGTAGGGGACGCTCCGTGGTGCGTGGCAGTGACGTGCCGACGACGAGAGGACGCCGTGGACACCCGTCTGAATGGGCGCGGGTACCCGGCCACGCCGGACCGCACCCTCGTGCGAGGTCTGGCCGTCGCTCCGGTGACGGTCAAGGTCGAGCGCGTCCGCTTCTCGCTTCCTCCACCGGCAGCCATCGACGGTCGCCGCCTCCGCGCCGCGCCGTCCCGTCCCGTGCACCCGTCGCCAAAGGAGATGCCATGGCCAAGGTCTTGATGATCCATCCCGACAAGTGCACCGGGTGCCGGAACTGCGAACTGGCGTGCTCGTTCGAGCACGAGGGCCAGTTCCGTCCCGGCGCCGCGCGCGTGCAGGCGTACACGTGGGAACGCGAGGGCATGTCGGTCCCCATGATGTGCCAGCAGTGCGACGACGCCGCCTGCGTCACCGTCTGCCCCACCGGAGCCATGCACCGCAGCACCGCGATGGCCAACCTGGTGGACTGGGATGCGGCCACCTGCATCCGCTGCAAGATGTGCACCATCGCCTGCCCGTTCGGCAACGCGCGCTACGACGCTGCCTCGAGCAGCATCTTCAAGTGCGACACCTGCCAGGGCGCGCCGGAGTGCGTGACCTTCTGTCCCAGCGGGGCGCTCGAGTTCGTCGACGACGAGCAGCACGTGCGCTCGCGCAAGAAGGCCTACGCGGCCAAGTTCAAGGACGCCTTCCAGGAGGTGAGCTGAGATGTTCGGCTGGACGGGGACCATCCTCCGCGTCGACCTCACCAAGGGCAAGGTGACCCGCGAGGCGACCGACGTCAAGACGGCTCACGACTACATCGGCGCCCGCGGCCTGGGCGGCAAGATCATCACCGACGAGCTCGATCCCAAGACCGACGCACTGAGCCCGGACAACAAGCTCATCTTCGCTCCCGGCCCCCTCACGGGCACCTTCGCACCGTCGGCGGGCCGCTACGAAGTGATCACCAAGGGCCCGCTCAACAACGTGATCGCCTGCTCCAACTCGGGCGGTGCGTTCGGACCGGAGCTCAAGTACGCCGGCTACGACGCCGTCATCGTCGAGGGCAAGGCGGCCAAGCCGTCGTACCTGTGGATCAGCAACGACAAGGTGGAGATCCGCGACGCCGCGGCGATCTGGGGCCACGACACGCAGGACACCACCGACCTGGTGCGCGCCGAGACCGACGAAGACGCCAAGGTCGCCTGCATCGGGCCGGCCGGCGAGCACCTTTCGCTCATCTCCAACATCATGAACGAGATGCACCGCGCCGCCGGCCGCACCGGCGTCGGCGCCGTGATGGGCTCCAAGAACCTCAAGGCGGTCGCGGTCTACGGCACCGGCTCCGTCCAGGTCGCCGACCCCGACCGCTTCAAGGCGGCCGTCATGGCGTCGCGGAAGCTCATCCAGGAGCACCCCGTCGGCGGCGCCGGCCTCAAGGCCTACGGCACCAACGTGCTCGTCAACATCCTCAACCAGACGGGCGCGCTGCCGACGCGCAACTTCCAGGACGGCTACTTCCCCACCGCCGACAAGACCGGCGGCGAGTCGCTGGCGGCGAAGCAGCTCCAGCGTGCCAAGGGCTGCTTCAGCTGCATCATCAGCTGCGGCCGGGTCTCCAAGGTCGACAACCCCGACTACAAGGGCTTCGGCGAAGGGCCCGAGTACGAGACCGCGTGGTCGTTCGGCGCCGATTGCGGCATCGACGACCTCGACGCCATCACCAAGGCCAACTTCCTCTGCAACGAGTATGGGATGGACACCATCTCTCTGGGGTCGACCGTGGCCTGCGCCATGGAGCTCTTCGAGATGGGCGCCATCACGACCAAGGACACCGACGGCATCCAGCTCACGTTCGGCAACGCCGCGGCCATGGTCGAGATGGTGCGCAAGGCCGGTGAGGGCGAGGGCTTCGGCGCCAAGCTCGCACAGGGCTCGTACCGCCTCGCCGAGAGCTACGGTCACCCCGAGCTCTCCATGACCTGCAAGAAGCAGGAGATGCCGGCCTACGACCCGCGCGGCGTGCAGGGCATCGGCCTCAACTACGCCACCGGCAACCGCGGCGGCTGCCACGTGCGCGGCTACACCATCGCCATCGAGGTGCTGCAGAACGGCGCCGTGATGGACCCGCGCGTCACCGAGGGCAAGGCGGGCCTGGACATCCTCTTCCAGAACCTCACCGCGGCCCTCGACTCCAGCGGCGCCTGCCTGTTCTCGACGTTCGGGATCGGCGGCGGCGAACTCGCGGAGATGCTCTCGGCGCTCACCGGCGTGGAGTACTCGCTCGACGAGTTCCTCAAGATCGGCGAGCGCATCTGGAACCAGGAGCGCCTCTGGAACCTCAAGCAGGGTTACACCACGGCGGACGACACGCTGCCGGATCGTCTGCTGAACGACCCCATCAAGACTGGCCCGGCCAAGGGCGAGGTCAGCCACCTTGACCAGATGCTGCCCGAGTATTACTCGCTGCGCGGCTGGGACGAGAAGGGCGTGCCCGGCAAGGCGAAGCTGAAGGAACTGACGCTGCACTGAAGGGAGCAGGCGCCGGGCGGCGGCAGGCGAGCTGCGCAGCAGCTCTGACGAGCCGCCCGGCGCCGACCCTCAGTGGAGCACGCACGATGATCGTCAAGTACTTCGCGACTGTCCGCACCTACACGGGTGAGACCGAACGACGCGTCGACGAACCGCCGGCGACGCTCGGGCCGCTGCTCGATACGCTGACGGCGCGCTACGGCAGAGCCTTCAGGCGCGCCGTGTACGCCGGCGACGAGCTCAGTCCCGAGATCATCATCCTCGTGAACGGGCGCAACGTCGTGTACTCCGGGCGTCTGGACACGCCACTGGCCGCGGACGACGAGGTCTCCATCTTCCCGATGGTGGCCGGCGGATGAGCACGGAGACAGCAGGGAGGATCCGATCTTGAGCGAGACGCAGACCTCGGAGAACGGCCGTGCGGGGGCCATGGAGCGGTGCCCCTCCGGCGCACCGCTCGATAGCTCGGCTACGCTGGCTATTCTGGCTCGCTACCCGCGTCGCGATCCGGGCGAGCTCGTCAACATCCTGCACGACCTGCAGGCCGAGTTCCGCTACCTCACCGAGCAGGCGATGGAGGAGACGGCGTCCCACCTTGGCCTCTCGCGCACACAGGTCTACGGGGTCGCCACCTTCTACCACGGCTTCCACACCGAGCCCCGCGGCGCCCACACCTGTACCGTGTGCACGGGCACCGCCTGTCACGTGCGCGGTGCGCCACGGCTGCTCGAGCAAGTCGAGCGCGACACCGGCATCGGCGCCGGCGGCACCACGCCGGACCTCTCGCTCACCGTCGAAGAGGTCGGCTGCGTGGGCGCCTGCGCCCTCGGGCCCCTGGTCCTCATCGACGGTGAGTACCACGGCCACATGACCGGCGAGCGCCTCTCCCGGCTGGTGGGCAGGCTCATCGACGCGGAGGAGCCGACATGAGCGTGCGGTTGTCCGACCCAGCCGCACTGGCGCACCACCGCGGCAGCGCGATCGCCGCCAGGGCAGCGCAGCAAAGGGTGGTCGCCGTCTGCGGCGGCACAGGCTGCCGGGCGCAAGGCGCGATGGAAGTACTGGCCTCCCTGCGAGCCGAGATCCAGGCCCGCGGCGTGGACGCCGTGGTCAACATGCGCGCCACCGGCTGTCACGGGTTCTGCGAGCGCGGCCCGCTGGTCCTTCTCCTGCCCGAGGGCACGCTGTACCAGCACGTCAGGGTCGCGGATACCGCCGAGATGGTGGAGAAGGCACTGGTCGGCGGCGAGGTCCTGGAGCGCCTGCTCTGCGACGACCCGGCGACCGGCCTGCGCCACGCACGAGAGGTTGACGTCCCGTTCTACGCGCACCAGCAGCGCATCGTCCTGGCGGACACCGGGGAGCGGGACCCCACGTCGATCGACGACTACATCGCGCTCGGCGGCTACTCGGCGCTGGTCAGCGCGCTGGAGATGGGGCCGGAGTCCGTGCTCGAGGAGGTCAAGCGCTCCGGCCTGCGCGGCCGGGGCGGCGCCGGCTTCCCGACCGGCCTCAAGTGGGAGGCGTGCCGTGCCGCGTCGGGTGACCTCAAGTACGTGGTCTGCAACGCCGATGAGGGCGACCCGGGCGCGTTCATGGACCGCTCGATCCTCGAGGGGAACCCCCACGCCGTGATCGAGGGCATGATCATCGGCGCCCTGGCCATGGGCGCGCGCGAGGGGTTCATCTACGTCCGCCAGGAGTACCCGCTTGCGGTGGAGCACCTGGGAATCGCGCTCACGCAGGCGCGCGAACGCGGTCTGCTCGGCGACGGCATCCTCGGCAGCGACCTCTCGTTCGACCTGCAGGTCAGCCGCGGCGGCGGCGCCTTCGTGTGCGGCGAGGCGAGCGCCATGATGGCCTCGCTCGAGGGCCGGCGGGGCGTGCCGCGCCGGCGCCTCATCCACCTCTCGGAGCGCGGCCTCTGGGGCCGGCCCACCAACCTCAACAACGTCGAGACGTGGGCCAACGTGCCGCACATCGTGCTCCGCGGCGCCGACTGGTACCGCTCCATCGGCACCGAGGGCTCCACGGGCACCAAGATCTTCTCGCTCGTCGGCAAGGTCAACAACACCGGCCTCGTCGAGGTCCCGATGGGCACGACCCTGCGCGAGATCGTCTTCGGCGCCGGCGGGGGCGTCCCCGGCGGCAAGGCGTTCAAGGCGGTGCAGACCGGCGGCCCGTCGGGAGGCTGCCTGCCGGCGCAAAGGCTGGACGTAGCGGTGGACTTCGACACGCTCGTCGCCGAGGGCTCCATGATGGGCTCCGGCGGCATGATCGTGATGGACGAGGACACCTGCATGGTCGACGTCGCCCAGTACTTCCTGCGCTTCCTCGCCTCCGAGTCGTGCGGCAACTGCACCTCGTGCCGCGACGGGCTCACCATCCTGCACGACCTGCTCGGCGACATCACCGAGGGCCGCGGCACGCGCGAGACCATCGCCCTCGTCGAGGAGATCGCCGACACCGTCGAGGCAACCTCCCTCTGCGCCCTGGGCACGAGCGCGGTCAATCCGGTGCTGTCCACCCTGCGCTACTTCCGCGAGGAGTACCTGACGCACGTGGACGACAAGCGCTGCCCGGCGGGGGTGTGCAAGGCGCTCATCAGCTTCACCATCGACGCGGAGCTCTGTAACGGCTGCACGCTCTGCGCCGTCCGCTGCCCGCAGGACGCCGTCGCCGGCGAGAAGAAGCAGCCGCACACGATCGCGCAGGAGCTCTGCATCAAGTGCGGCATCTGCAGGGACGTCTGCAACCGCGACGCCGTGCTGGTTCGCTAGGAGGCAGCCGTGGACGTTGAACTGATCATCGACGACGTGCGGGTCACCGCGGAGGCCGGCGCGAGCATCCTCGACGCCGCCGGGCAGGCCGGATGGGACATCCCGGCTCTCTGTCATCACGAGGCCTTGCCGGCCATCGCCTCCTGCCGCCTCTGCCTGATGGAGGTGCGCCGGCCGGGTCGCGACTGGGTGCAGTTGACGACCTCGTGCGACTACCCTGTGTCGGCCGGCCTCGTCGTGGTGACGGACTCACCGAGCATCCGCAAGCACCGGGCCATGAACCTGGAGCTGCTGCTGCGGCGCGCCCCCGATGCGCCAGTCCTCCGGCAGCTCGCGTCGCAGCTCGACGTGTCGGAGCCACGGTTCGCTCCCCTCGCCGACGCGCCGCTCCCAGGCTGCATCCTCTGCGAACTCTGCGTGCGCGTCTGCTCGGCCCTGGGCTACAACGCACTCGCGGCGATCGGTCGCGGCGCGCACAAGCACGTGGGGCCACCCTTCGGCCAGGCGGAAGCCGTCGACTGCGTGGGCTGCGGCTCCTGCGTGGAGGAGTGCCCGACCGACTGCATCCCGATGGTGGACACCGCCACGACGCGCACGATCTGGGGCCGCACCTTCGAGCTCCAGGCCTGCATGCGCTGCGGCAGACCGATCACGACCAGGGAGCATGCTGCCGCGATGGCTGCGGCCTGGCGGCTGCCGGAGAAGGACGAGGGTCTCTGCGACGTCTGCAAGCGGCGCACCACGAGCGAGCGTCTCGCTTCGCCCGGCAGATAAGGCAGAGGACGAGCCTCCCCCGATCGAGCGGCACGGCGACGAGGGCTCCGACATCCACGACGGCCAGTGCGACGACGGCGCTGGACCCGTGCATCTCCTTCGTCGGGCACGCCGATCCGCCGGGCCGCGGCCGTCCGCGGCCGCCGGGCGTCGCGGACCGCGGCCTGCAGCGCTAGAGGTAGAAGATGATCGCGACGGCCGTCGCGACGGCCGGGGGCACGGCGGTCCACAGGAACGAGAAGCCGGTCGCGACGTCCTCCGCGCGGGCGTCGGCGGCGACGTCGTGGTCCGGCTCGAGCGCGGCTTCCCGGGCGGCGAGCTCCTCAGGGTCGAACGGCCCGGCCACGCGCGCGGCTGAGACGCGAGCCACGCCGGACGGCCGCCGCTCGTCTTCGCCGCTCATGGAACCTCTGAAGAGCGCAAGCAGCAGTACGGTGAGCGCTCCGTTGGCGACCGCGAACCACGTCCAGTCCCAGCCCCTGAGGAGAAGGACGACGGAGATGATGGCGACGAGCCCACTACCTATGACCAGAGGCAGCAACGCTCTCCTCATGGTCTCCTCCTGCGCAGGCGTGGCGACGGAGCCCGTCGCGGACCCCCGTCCACGAGTGCCATCATGCTTCGGGCGCGCAACGCGGCGAACACCGCGTAGCCGAGCAGCACTCCGGCGAAGTCGAGCTGCACGTCGTCCAGCCCGGTGACCCGGTAAGAGTAGCCCAGCGCCACCGAGATGGAGAGCTGGCTCAGCACGAAGGCCAGCGGAAAGAGGACGGTCGCCGCGGCCCTGCGGCGCCGGGTCGCGAGACCCGGCGCTCGGCGTCACCCGTACGCAGTGAGGGCCGGCGCCTCGGCGCCGGCCCTCACGTGATTCCGTTCTGGTCCTCAGAAACCGGGGCGTCCCTCGTTGGTGATCATCCTCCGGCGTCTATGGCCGGGTTGTTCCCCCGCCGCCGGAGCGCTACACCTCAGCGGTGGCGCGCAGGCTCTCCACCTCGATGAAGATGCGGCTGACCTCGGGGTACGAATCCGTGATGCGCTCCTCGATGCGATGGACGACCGTATGGATGTCCTCAGCCGGCAGACCCGGCGTGAACTGGACTTCGATGTTGAGGAGCACGTCGTCGGGGCCGAGGTGCATGGTGAGCACAACGCCGAGGCCCGTCACCGCCGGGTCGGCGAGGGCGATCTCGCGGATGGCGGCGACCATCTCCGGGTCCGCCGCCTCGCCGACCAGAAGGCTGCGGCTCTCGTACGCGAGCCAGAGAGCCGCGACGATCAGGATGCAGCCGATGACGACCGAGGCGGTCCCGTCCAGGACCGGCGCGTTCAACTGGTGGCTGAGGAACACGCCGAAGAAGGCGACCACGAGCCCCAGCAGGGCGGCGGTGTCCTCGAAGAGCACCGTGAACAGGCTGGGATCCTTGCCGTGGTGGATGGCCGCGAGGGTGCGCCGGGAGCCACGGGACTTGCGAAACACGCGCCAGGCGACGCTGAACGAGAGACTCTCGAAGACCATCGCCAGCGCCAGAACGACGTAGTTGATGGTCGGGTCCTCCAGCTCCACCGGGTTCTGGATGTGGGTGATGCCCTCGTAGATCGACATGCCGCCGCCGATGCCGAAGATGCTCACGGCGACGATCAGGCTCCAGAAGTACACCTCCATGCCGTGGCCGAACGGGTGGTGCTCGTCGGCCGGTCTGGCGCCCCGGTTGAGGCCGTAGTAGAGCAGCGCGCCGTTGCCGGTGTCGACCACGGAGTGGATGCCCTCGCTGATCATCGCGGAGCTGCCGGTGATGCCTCCGGCGACGAACTTGATGACCGCGATCGCCAGGTTGCCGATGATCGCGGCGACGACGGCTTTCTTGGATTCGGCTGCCATGCGTGCAGTCTACTTCACCGCGTCGCGCTCACCGGGTCTTCACCCGACTGACCTTTGGGCGGGAATGGGTAATACTCATGGTGTAGTGACTTGAAGGGAGTGCCCACGATGCCTGGCGACGAGTATCAATGTGGCGAGTGCCGGCACCACTTCCGCGCACCGGAGGACGCGCCGCACGACACGCGGTCGCTCATGTGCCCCGCGTGCGGCAGCATGGACCTCTACCGCACGGACGTCGTTCGACCGCCGTCCGCCGTCATGCGCGCGCCGCAGGGCGCGCCCGCCGGCGACTGGCGGTCGCCGCACGAGACCAGCTTCTCGTGACGACGCTCGGGAGAGCCCTCGCCTGACTCGGGCGAGGGAGATGGCCGCCGCGCGCGGTCTGGTACGCTAGGCTCATGCTGAGGGCCGTCACCTTCGACTTCTGGAGTACCCTGTTCGTCGACGCCCACGGTCGCGAACGGGAGCGGCTGCGCGCCGGCGTCCTCGGAGACGCCCTGCGCGGCGCCGGCCTCGTCGCCACGGACCACCTGCTCGGCGAGTCGCTGCGCGCCGGCTGGGACCACTTCGACGCCGTCTGGCTGCACGAGCAGCGCACGCCCTCGTGTGAGGAGCTCGTCGGCGCGATCCTCGCCTTTCTCGGGGCGACCCTCCCACAGCCGGCGCTCGACGAGCTCGTCGGCCGCTTCGAGCGCCTCGTCCTCGAGCTGCCGCCGGAGCCCATGCCGGGCGCCGTCTACACCATGCCGCAGCTCGCCGAGCGCTACCGGCTGGCGATCGTCTGCGACACCGGCTATTCACCCGGAGCCGTGCTCAGGGAGCTGCTCGAGGACCACGGACTGCTCGCCTACTTCGAGTACACGTTCTTCTCCAACGAGCACGGCATGTGCAAGCCGGACACGCGCGTCTTCGTGCACACGCTCGAGGAGCTCGGGGTGCGGCCCAGCGAGGCGGCACACGTCGGCGACATCCAGCGCACCGACGTCGCCGGAGCTCAGGCGGCCGGCATGGCGGCCGTGCACTTCATCGGCGCCAACAACGCCGACGCCGGCCGTTCGACCGCGGACGTCGTGGTCCGTCACTTCGACGAGCTGCCGCAGGCGCTCGGCAGCCTCATCTGTGCCGGCTGCTGACGAGACAAGCGCCCGCGGCCGGCAGCGTCGGCTGTTCCTGATCGCGGCGATCGCCGCCGCAGTCGTCTTCGTCATGGTGGCGCTGCTGGTGCGCGGCGGCGACGGCAGCGTCGACGACAGGATCCTCACGTGGGTCGCGGAGCACCGGTGGCAGCCGCTCACCACGATCGCCACCGCCTTCGGCTGGCTCGGCACCTGGTGGGTCTTCGGCATCGGCCTGGCCGTCCTCGTCGGCGTCCTCTGGCGGACGGGAAGGATGGTGCAGGCGGTCTACCTCGCGGCCACCGCCGTCGTAGCGGTCGTGCTCAACCCGACCCTCAAGCTCCTGTTCGAGCGCGACCGCCCCGACGCGGACCCCGTGATCGAGCTGTCCCACTACGCCTTCCCCAGTGGCCACACGACGACGGCGACGGCCGTCGCCACCGCCCTCGCGATCATCGCCTGGCCCACGCGCTGGCGCTGGCCGGTCATCGCGGCGGCCGCCCTGTTCTCGCTGACCATGGCCTGGTCCCGGGTCTACCTCGGGGTGCACTGGCCCTCGGACGTCGTTGCCGGCCTCGCCCTCGGACTGTCCATCGCCCTCTTCGTCCGCCTGCTGATGCCGTGGCCCTCCCCGGAGGAAGCGGCCGCGGCGCAGGGAGATGCGCAGGTAGCCGAGCCGGGGGCCGCGCCGGCCGCAGGCGGGCGCGGCGATGCTGCGGTTCCCGTCGCCGACGCGGGCCCCGGGATCGACGTGGTCTTCCTCGACTGGGGCAACACGCTGATGGTCGACACCGGCATGCGCGAGGGACCGATGAAGGATTGGGAGAAGGTCGAGGCGGAGGCCGGCGCGCAGGAGGCGCTGACCCGCCTGCGCGCCCGCTACCGCCTGGTCGTGGCCACCAACGCCGAGGATTCCCCGGCGATCCACGTCCGCCTGGCCCTGGCCCGCGTCGGCCTCGACGAGCTGGTCGACGACGTCGTCTCGTCGGCGGACGTCGGCGACCACAAGCCCAACTACGCCTTCTTCCGCGCGGCGCTCCTGCGTGAGGGCGACCGTGGCGTGCCGCTCGACCCACGCCGGGCCGTCATGATCGGCGACGGGACGACCAACGACATCGCCGGCGCGCAGCGCGCCGGGATGCGCACCATCTGGTACAACCCGACCAAGCGCCGGTTCCCGGAGGGGCCGCAGCCACCGGATGCCGTCATCCGCAGTCTCGCCGACTTGCCCGCCGCCGTGGACCGCCTCGCCGGAGTCACCCCCGAGAAGCGCTCGCGCAAGCGGCGCAAGGCCGACGCAGCCGCGGCCGACGCCGCGGTCGCCGAAGCTGCGGCTGCGGCAGCCGCGGCCCTGCGCGCCGCGACGGCCGAGGAGGACGCGGCGGCATCCGCCGCCGCGGCGATCCCGAGCAGGCCGGCCGCATCGGCTGCTCCGCCGGCTGAGCCGCCCGACCCGCCCGCGACACCCGCCACCGGGAGGTAGCCATGGACCTGTCTCAGCCCGATCAATGGCGCCGACGCGCCATCCAGCTGGGCGCCGACGCGGCGACGCTGGTCGACGCGGACGCTGTGGTCGCCGCGGAGTGGGTGCGCATGAAGTGCCTCTTCGGCTGTGACGAGCCGGGCGTACACAAGACGTGCCCACCCAACCTGCAGCCGGTCGCGGTCACGCAACGGCTGCTCTCGGAGTACCGGCTCGCGGTCCTCCTCGAGGTGGGCCCCATCGTCGGCACGGAGGCCAGCGACCCCGAATCCCGGCGCCTCAACGACGCCGCCCTGGCCCTCGAGCGCGAGCTCTTCCTCGCCGGCCACCACAAGGCATGGACGATGGGCGCCGGCCCGTGCGACCTCTGCGATGCGTGCGTCAAGGGCAGGGAGTGCCCCACGCCCGAGAGAGCCCGGCCGTCCATGGAAGGCTGCGGCGTCGACGTCTTCGCGACCGTGCGCAACGCCGGCCGCACCATCGACGTCGTGCGCGACGAGGACGACGAGTACCGCTACTTCGCTCTCGTCCTCGTCGACTGACGCTAGACGACCGCCCCCGCGGGGTGTGCCGCCGACCCTTCGGCGGCGCGGCGGCTGAGCTCCAGCCCGCCGCCCTCCTCGAGCCAGCCGGCGAAGCTGTGCAGCTGCGGGTAGACGCTGCGTAGCCACCCGATGTCGTGGACCGGGGTCGAGGCCTCCTGATTGACGAACACGCCCTCGACCTGGACCTCTTCGTAGCGCACAGGCTCGCCCAACCCGGTCGTGAGCCGCGCGGCGATCTGCAGCGGCGTCTTGGTGTCGCCGGCGACCGCGATCGTCCTGCCGGTGAACTCACCCGGGCGGTCGAGCGCCACGGCCGCCAGCGCACCGACGTCGTCGAGCGCGACAAGGGGAAGGTGGTTACCGGCCCCGAACGGCGTCGACAGCGTCAGCTCGCGCCCGAGCCGGCTGAGCCAGTACCAGGGGATCTCTTCCATGAAGGTGGCCGGGCGCAGCACCGTCGTCGGCACCTCAAGCTTGTGCAGGCGCCGCTCGATCTCCGAGCCGACATCGCACGAGAGCTGATGATGGTCGGGCCCGCTCGCGGCGGCGAAGACGATGTGGCCGACGCCGGCGCGCGCCGCCGCCTCGGCGACGGCCTTTCCCTGACGGAGTCGCTCCGCCGGCCCGGTCTCCGGCTGCTCGAGGACGAGGAAGAGCGCGCCGGCGCCGCGCAGGGCGCGGCCCACAGAGGCCGGGTCGTCCAGGCGCGCGATACGCGTCGCAGGGTCGGCCCAGCGCGGGTCGCGCATCTGGCGCGCGTCGCGCTCGTCGAAGAGCGCGTGCGCCTCGAGGCCGCGCGCCCGAAGATGTTCCAGCGCCGCGCCGCCCTGATGCCCGGCCGCGCCGACGACGTAGATGGTGCCGTTGTCGGTGGTCATGACGCTCGCCCCGTTCCGGTGCTCGCGTGAGATCGCTCTTGCACCTCCGTTGTTCCCACGGGGGAACATCGTGGGGCGTTGCGCGAACAGCGGAACCTGCGGATCGGCGGATCGGCGGATCCTGAAGGAGCGCGGCGTCCTTCTTGAGCGAAGCGGCGCTGACGAGAGCGGCGCCGGGCTAGAGCAGCGCGGCCGCCTGCTCGAGCCGCGCGACGGCGTTGTCGCGGCCGAGCACCCAGAGGCTCTCGAAGAGGCCGGGCGTGACGCTCTGGCCGCTCATGCCGAGGCGGAGAGCGGCGAAGACGGCTTTGGGCTTGAGCTCGAGCGCCGGCGGCAGCTCGCGCACCAGCGTCTCGATGGCCGGCACGTCCCACTGCTCGAGGGCGCGGAGGCCGGCGGCGGCGGCCGTGAGGGTCTCCGCCGCTCCCGCCGTGCCCTGGAGCCGCTCGAGCGCCTCCGGCGCGAACGCGAGCGGCCGGAAGAACCACCCGGCCATGGGGATGAAGTCGGCGAGCACCTCGATCTTCTCGTGCACGAGCGGCGCGACCTCGCGGGTGAGCGCCTCCTGCTCCTCGTCGGGGACGACGGGCGGCAGCAGCTGGGCCTCGGCGCCCTCGACGGCGGCGGCGAGCGCCTGCGGCCCCTGGGCCGCCAGCTCGCCGACGCCGGCCGGGTCGCCGTAGAACCCGACCCGCGTGAGGTACTCGACGAGGCGTCCGCCCAGCCACTCGTCGGTCATCGCGCGCACGTAGCGGCCGTTCATCCAGCGGAGCTTCTCGGGGTCGAAGATGCTCGGGCTGGTGCCCAGCTTGGTCACGTCGAAATGCGCGACCAGGTCGTCCATCGACCAGGTGATCATGGTCTCGTCGAACTCGGCGCTGAGGAAGCACAGGTAGTTGCGCACGACTTCGGTGAGGAACCCCTCGGCGGTCAGCTGCTCGAGCTTGGTGGCGCCGTGGCGCTTGCTGAGCTTCTTCTTGTCGGTGCCGAACAGCAGCGGCATGTGCAGGAACTCGGGCACCGGGACGCCCAGGGCCTCGTAGATGACGACCTGCTTGGGCGTGTTGCTGATGTGGTCGTCGCCGCGGATGACGTGGGTGATCTCCATGGCCACGTCGTCGACGACCACGGCGAGGTTGTACGTCACGGTGCCGTCGGAGCGCTGCACGATGAAGTCGCCGATGGTGTCGTTCTCGAAGCCGACCTCGCCGCGCAGGATGTCGTGGAAGACGGTGCGGCCGGCCGGCACGCGCACGCGCAGCGTGTACGGCTCTCCGGCCGCCTGGCGGCGCTGGACCTCTTCCGGCTCCAGCGCCCGGCACCTGCCCGAGTACACCCAGCCGCGGCCCTCCTTCTGCGCCGCGGTGCGCTCGGTCTCGAGCTCCTCCGGCGTGCAGAAGCACGGGTACAGGTGGCCGGTCCCGAGCAGCCGTTCGACGTACTCGTGGTAGATGGCTTCGCGCTCCGTCTGCCGGTACGGCCCGTGCGGCCCCGGCACGCCGGGACCCTCGTCCCAGTGCAGGCCCATCTCCTTCATCGAGGCGATGATCTGCACGATCGCCTCGTCCGTGCTCCGGCCGACGTCGGTGTCCTCGATGCGCAGGACGAACGTGCCCTCATGCCGCCGGGCGAAGATGTAGTTGTAGAGGCCGGTGCGGGCGCTGCCCAGGTGCAGATAGCCGGTGGGCGAAGGGGCGAAGCGGACGCGGGGGGGCGAGGTCTCAGTCATCGGTTGCCCATGATAGCGCATGGTGCCCCCGCCCTCCCGGACGCCGGGTTTCGCTCCCGACAAAGCGGACTACAATGGCCAGATGGACACAAACCCGAACAGAGTACGCGTCACCGCATCCCGGCCGGGCGAACATGCGGTGACCGTTCATATACGCCCGGGCGACGTCGTCGGCGTCGGGCACCGCAACCAGCAGTTCCCCGAGTTCGTGTGGTGCGCCGCGGAAGACGGCAATCACGGCTGGGTCGCCGAGGCCTACCTCGAGATGACCGGCGAGAAGGAAGCCGTCGCGGTGCGCGAGTACAGCGGCAAGCAGCTGACCGTCATCAAGGACGAAGTGCTCGACGTCATCGAGCGGCAGGGTGTCTGGACGCTCTGCCGCAACTCCGCCGGCTCTCAAGGCTGGGTGCCCACGGCGATCCTCGAGGACGCCGTCGCGCCGGCTCCAGCCCGTCGCGAGCAGTCGTTGAGCCCCGATGCCCGGAGCGTCCGGATCCTCACCTCGTGCACGAGCGAGCAGGTCCAGGAGATCCGCTTCCGTGAGGGTGACAGCCTCACGGTCGGCCATCGCAACCAGCAGCACCCCGCCTTCGTGTGGTGCGCCACCGCGGACGGACATCAAGGCTGGGTGCCGGAGGAGTACATCGAGGCTGGGACCGCGCACGACGCCGTCGCGCGCCGCGACTACGACTCGACGCACCTCACGGTCGGCGCCGGCGAGACTCTGAAGGTGCTGGACCAGGTGGGCGACTACCTCTTCTGCCGCAGCGCCGCCGGAGTCCAGGGCTGGGTGCAGGCGGCCTGCGCCGAGGAGATCGCGGAGGAGCGATGAGTGACTTGCCCGAGCGCCTGCGCGTGATCGAACCGCACGTGACCAGCGACCCGAATCCCGTCCGCTTTCGCGCCGGTGACACCTTGGGCGTGGGCCACCACGACCAGGTCTGGACGGCGTACATCTGGGCCACCGACCAGGCCGGACGCTCCGGCTGGGTGCCCGACGCGTACCTCGAGATGACCGGCGAGCACCAGGCCGTCGCCCTGCGCGACTACGACGCCACCGAGCTCTCCGTCGGTCGCAAGGAGCTGCTCGAGGTGCTCGACGAGGTCGGGGGCTGGTATCTCTGCCGCACGCAGACCGGCATGTCGGGCTGGGTGCCGAGCAGCTCCGTCGAGCCTGCCTGACCGGCGCGGCGGGCGCGTCAGTCCGCCCGCGCGTACCAGACCACGCCGGCGACGCCGCAGAAGCGGACGATTGTACGGACTGCCCTACTTGACGGTGATGGTGACGCGAGGGGCCGGCCCGACCGGCGCGAGGAACTGGCCGGCGCCGGCGAAGCGCAGCTCGTAGACACGGCTCCGCGCCGGCTTGATCGTCCCGGTCCACACGCCGTTCTCATCGGTCGCGAGCCGGGCTACCACCCTGTTGTCGGCCCGGCGTACGAGCGTGAGCGGCGTGAGCCGCGGCACCGGCCAGGCGGTCCCGGTGCCGGTGTCCGTGCCGGTGCTGCGCACGTAGAGGCGCGCGGCTGTGCCGGCCGCGACCGCCTTGGTGGTCCTGGTGAAGGCAGCGTCCGTCGCGAACTCCAGAGTGACCGGGGTAGGGCCGGCCCAGAGGTCCCTGGTCCGGCCGGCCGCCTCACCCGTCGTCCCCTCGAGATCGAGCACGTGGTGGCCCGCGGTCAGCGCCTCGGTGGTCAGCGTCCAGCCCTCGGACGGCTCGCCGAACGCGCCGTCGGTCGCCGTCAGCGGCTGCCAGACGCCGCCGTCGATCCGGTACTGCAGCGCGTGCGGCACCCTGATGCTCAGATCGCGGCGGAAGTAGACGCCCATGCTGATGCGCCCACGGTGGCGCGGCCGCTCGGTCACGGTGCCCCGCAGGGTCACCGAGCCGCTCGCGGCCGTCGTCTCCAGCTGCGTCGCGAACGCGGGCCGGGTATCGACCACGTCCGGGCGGGTGTCGGCATCGGTATCGCGCAGGCCGGTCTGCCCGACCGTGGACGGACACAGGTCGCCAAGGGCAAACGCATTCAGCATCTCGTCGGAGCCGCGCATGATGCAGGGGAGGTCGGTCGTACCACCCCGGACGGCGTTGCGGTTGCGCACCCCCAGGTAGCCGGAGGTCAGGTCGCCGGTGCTGGGATAGCCGAGGCTCGGGGGCTTGTACTCGTCGAGCGCCCCGAACACGTGACCCATCTCGTGCGCGAGCACGGCGTCGAAGTTGTCGAAGCCATAGCCGTCGTTGTCGTAGGTGAGCATGGTGTACGGGCCGAACAGGTCGGCCGTGTACGCGACCGCGCCGTTGCGGAACATGCCGTCGGCGTCCTTGAGGCTGTCGACCACGTAGACGACGAAGGCCCAGTCCGCGTCGTTGCGGCGGCGAAGCCTGTCGGCATGCAGCGTCTCGGGGTAGGGCTTGTCGTCGCTCGCGTCGTGGCCGAAGCCGAGCCGGCCCATGGCCTGCCACCGCCAGGCGGCGTCGGAGAGCACGTTGCGGCGGCCGCCCCAGCCGTAGGCGATGGACATGGTGATGGGCTCGTAGCCGGTCTTCAGCGTCTGCGGCGCGCCGTAGGCGCCCGCCGCGGGCAGGAAGAGCTCGAGCGAGCCGTCGGGGGACTGCGCGTTCCACCAGTCGAGCGCGTTCTGGATCTTGGCCAGCACGAGCTGCCGGCGGTCACCCGGATGGTCGGGATCCTCACGCGACCAGTCCTCGGTGCTCCTCATGCGAGTGCCGTCGCTCTCGAGGAAGACCACGCCGACGGCGACGCGGCCGGCGGCATACGCGGCGGTCTCGCGCGCGCCGGGCAGCGCGCCCAGGCCGATGGGCAGCTCGACGGAGGACTCGCCGGCGCCGCGCCCCATGAGGTCGTCGAGTAGCGGCGGCGCCGGACGTACCGGGCCGGCGGCAGGCTGGGCGACCGTGGCGGAGCTGCCGGCCGCACTCGCGGCCGCCGGCAGCCAGGCGTTCGCCCCGAAGAGCGCGCACGCGAGCGCAGCGAGAGCGACGAGCGTCGAAAGGAAGTGATGACGGCCCCGTGCCATGCGACCGATTGTCGCACGGGGCCCACACCGGGTCGACTCGGGCCGGCTCGAGGTCGTCGTCCGGACGGGCGACGGTCCTGCGCTTCCCGCAGCCGCGTACGCCCGCGCAACGTGCGCGCACGCAGGCCATCTGGTAACCTTCCGGCTTCGTGAACGTGCTTCTCCAGACTCCCGACCCTCCGACCCTGGACACCTGACATGCCCCAGCTGCGCATCGTCGTCCTCGTCAAGCAGGTCCCGGACACGGCCAACGTGACCGGCGAGGCCATGAAGGAGGACGGCACCATCAACCGGGCGGCGCTGCCGGCCGTGTTCAACCCCGAAGACCTGAACGCGCTCGAAGAGGCGCTCAAGCTCAAGGCCGGGCACGGCGCGCGCGTCACCGTCGTGACGATGGGCCCGCCGGCCGCCACGCAGGTGCTGCGCGAGTCGCTGTACCGCGGCGCCGACGAGGTCATCCTGCTCACCGACAAGGCCTTCGCCGGCGCCGACACGCTCGCCACCAGCTACGCGCTCTCGCTCGCCGTGCAGAAGCTCGGCGGCGCCGACCTCGTGCTCTGCGGCCGTCAGGCGATCGACGGCGACACGGCGCAGGTCGGCCCGCAGACGGCAGAGAAGCTCGGCTACCCGCAGATCACCTGCGTGAGCCGGATCGACGAGCTGGTCGCGCCGGCGACAGGCGGCGAAGCCGGCTCCGGCGCGGACGCCTCCGCGGGCTCCGTCACCGCCACGCGCAGCATCGAGGGCGGCTTCGAGACGCTCGCCAGCCCGCTGCCGTGCCTGCTCACGGTCACCGGCGAGGCCAATGACCCGCGCCCGCCGAGCGTGAAGCTGGTCATGACGTACAAGGGCATCGACGCGGAGGCCATGCCCGAGTACGACGACAGCTATCTGAACCCCGAGAGCGACGAGGCCGAGGTGTGCATGCTCGGCCGCGACGGCAAGCCCGTCTGTCGCGCCAAGGTCGTGCAGTGGGACCACGAGGCGCTGTCCGCCGACCGCGAGGCCCTCGGCCTGCGCGGCTCGCCGACGCGCGTCAAGGAGATCGAGAGCGTCGTCCTCGCCCAGAGCGAGGCGCGCATGGTCGCTCCGGACGAGGCCGGCATCGCCGAGCTCGTGCACGAGCTGATCGAGGAGCACATCCTTGGGTGACATGGCCTCCACCAATGACGTCTGGGTCGTCGTCGAGCAGCACGACGGCGTGACGGCCGAGGTCAGCCTCGAGCTGCTCGGCCGCGCCCGCGAGCTCGCCGACCAGCTGCACGTACAGGTCGGCGCCGTGCTCGTCGGCGCCGGCGACGCGCTCAAGGACATCGCCACAGACCTCGTCGCCCGCGGCGCCGACACCGTCTACTTCGTCGCCCACGCCGACCTGGCCCACTACCTGGCGCAGCCCTACACCGAGGTCGTCACCGGCCTCATCCGCGAGCACGAGCCGCAGATCGTCCTCTACGGCGCCACCACCACCGGCCGCGACCTCGCGCCGCGCGTGGCCAGCGCCCTGCGCACCGGCCTCACCGCCGACTGCACCGACCTGCGCATCGGCGACCACTCGCTGAAGGGCGAGGAGTACAAGGACCTGCTGTACCAGATCCGCCCGGCGTTCGGCGGCAACATCATCGCCACCATCATCAGCCCGCTGCACCGGCCGCAGATGGCCACCGTGCGCGAGGGCGTCATGGTCATGCCCGAGGAGGACCCGCGCCGTGACGGCCGGATCGTCGTCGTGCCCGTCACCCGCGCCCACGAGCGCGTCGCGGTCCGCAACGGGGTCGTGCTCAGCGACGCCGACTTCGTGGTCACGCTGGTCAAGCGCGTCCAGGAGGAGAAGCGCGTCGACCTCAAGGGCGCGCGCATCGTCGTGTCCGGCGGCGTCGGCGTCGGCTCGCGCGAGGGCTTCGCGCTCGTCGAGGAGCTGGCGCGCACGGTCGGCGGCGTCGTCGGCGCCAGCCGCGCCGCCGTGGATGCGGGCTGGATCGCCCACGACCACCAGGTCGGTCAGACGGGCACCACCGTGCGGCCCAAGCTCTACATCGCCTGCGGCATCAGCGGCTCCGTGCAGCACCGCGCCGGCATGGACCAGAGCGCGCGCATCCTCGCCATCAACGACGATCCCCTGGCGCCCATCTTCAGCGTGGCCCACTACGGCGTCGTCGGCGACCTGCACAAGGTCATCCCGCTGCTGATCCAGGCGTACAAGACGAAGGGGAGTGCGTCGTGAGCAACTTCTTCAGCGACAACGCCGACCTCCAGCAGACCCTGCGCAGCCTCGATCTCGCGCGCGTCGTCCGCCTCCGGGAGGACGGCTACGCGCAGGCGCGCGACTTCGCCTATGCGCCCGGGGACTTCGAGGATGCCCTCGACTCGTACGCGCGCACGCTCGAGATCGTCGGCGACATCGCCGGCGAGTTCGTCGAGCCGCGCGCGGAAGACGTGGACCGCGCCGGCGCCGAACTGGTCGACGGCGAGGTCGTGTACGCCCCCGGCATCGTCGAGAGCCTCGAACGCCTCACGCAGGCCGACCTCATGGGCATCACGCTGCCGCGCAAGTACGGCGGCCTCAACTTCCCCGTCTCCGTGAGCGTGATGATCGTCGAGATGGTCAGCCGCGCCGACCCGGCGCTGATGAACATCTTCGGGCTCCAGGACATCAGCGAGACCGTGAGCAAGTTCGCCGACGACGAGATGAAGGCCGCCTACCTGCCGCGCTTCGCCAGCGGCGAGGTCACCGGATCCATGGCCCTCACGGAGCCTGAGGCCGGTTCCGACCTGCAGAACGTGCAGCTCAAGGCGACCGAGCAGCCGGACGGCACCTGGCTCCTCAACGGCGTCAAGCGGTTCATCACCAACGGCAACGGGCGCATCAGCCTCGTCCTCGCGCGCTCGGAGGAGGGCACCACCGACGCCCGCGGGCTGAGCATGTTCCTCTACGAGCGCGACGAGCACATGCGCATCCGCCGCCTCGAGGACAAGCTCGGCATCCACGGCTCGCCGACCTGCGAGCTGCAGTTCGACAACGCCCCGGCGCTGCTCGTCGGCGAGCGCCGGCGCGGCCTCACGACCTACGTCATGAGTCTGATGAACGGCGCCCGTCTGGCCATCGCGGCGCAGGCGCAGGGCATCGCCGAGGCGGCCTTCCGGGCGGCGGCGAAGTACGCCGCGGAGCGTATCCAGTTCGGCGCGCCGATCGGCGAGCTGACCGCCGTCAAGGCGCTGCTCGCCGACATGAAGGTGGACATCGAGGCGGCGCGGGCCCTGCTCTACGAGACCGCGCTCATCGTCGACACCAAAGAAGTGCTCGAGCACCGCATCGCGCAGCTGCAGGCGGCGGAGAAGGCCGGCGAGGCTTCGCCGGCCGGCCCCGACGGCGACCTCAAGACGCTGCGCGCCGAGCTCAAGCAGTACACGAGGCTGGCCGCGCTGTACACGCCGCTGGCCAAGGCCTGCTGCACCGAGATGGCCAACAAGGTCGCCTACGACTCGCTGCAGGTGCACGGCGGCTCGGGCTACATGCGCGACTTCGCCGTGGAGCGCCACGCCCGCGACGCGCGCATCACCAACATCTACGAGGGGACGACGCAGCTCCAGGTCGTCGCAGCCATCGGCGGCATCCTCGGCGGCACGCTCGCCGGTCGCCTGGACGAATACGATGCCGAGGACTTCTCGGCCACGCCCGAGCTGCTGGCGCGCGTGCGCGCCGCCCGTGGGCGCCTGGCCGAGGCGATCGCCCGCGTCCGCGAGCTGGGCGACGTGCGCTTCCGCGACTTCCACGCCCGCCGGCTCACGGAGATGAGCATCGACGTGAGCTGCGGCTACCTGCTCGTAAGGGCGGCGCAGACCGACGCGCGCCGGCTGCTGGCGGCCGAGTACTTCGTGGCCGCCATGGTGGCGCGCGTCGAGGGCGCCGCCGCCCAGGTGCTGGGCAGCGACCCGGCCACGCTCGACGCGCTCACGACGCTGGCCGCCGGCTGACGGCCGGGGCGCTGCGACCGCTGAAGTCGAGCGCCGGCGCGGCCGATGCCTGCAGTCCGGTCGGCGGCGGACGTCAGTCCGGCCCGCCCGCCGGCCCGTCTCCCGGCGCCGATCCCTCGTCCTCGTCCGACCCCTCGTCCTCGTCCGGCTCGGGCAGCGGCGGCTCGACCCGGTCGCCGCCGCCCGCACGCGCCTTCGAGAGCAGCGCCTCCGCGGCCGTGGCGAGCTCGTCCGCGTCTTCCGCATCGATGGGATAGCCGGCGACGCCCAGACTCATGGTGAAGCGGCCCAGCGCGCCGAGCTCGTCGTCGGAGAGCCGCGTCCCGGCCACTCGCTCGCGCACGCGCTCCGCGACGAGCCCCGCGGCTCCTGGCGCCGACGACGTGTTGGGAAGCAGGAGGGCGAACCGGCCGCCGCCCAGGCGGCAGGCGACATCGACCTTGTCGCGCAGGCTGCGCTGGAGAAGCCCCGCCATCGCCGCGAGCACGGCATCGCGAAACGCCGGTCCGCGCGAGTGCGCCACCTGCTCCTCGCCGTCGAGCTCCACCATGACCAGCGCGAGGGGCTCGCGGTAGCGCCGCGCTCGTGCCACTTCGGCGTACAGCCGCTCGTAGAAGTACCAGCGGCTGTACAGCCCTGTCACCGTGTCGGTCGCCGAGCGGCCCTCGAGCGCGCGCACGGTGCGAGCACGGTCGAGGGCGGTCGCCGTCTGGTCGGCCAGCAGCATCGCCAGCTCGACCTCGGACTCGCGGAACTGCCTCCGCAGCGCGGCGGTCAGCTCAAGGTACCCGAGCGATCCGCCGGGAACGCTGAGCGGCAGGATCAGGCGCGCACGACCAGCGGCGGTGCGCGCCTGCTCGGGCCGCCCGCGCTCAGCGGCCTGCCGCGCGATGGCGTCGGCCCGCCACGCAGCCGGCGCGGCCCCCTGCTCCCTCACCGGCGCATAACTCCCGTCGTCCTGCCGCAGGACGACCTCCGCCTCGCACCGGATGCCGGCGAAAAGCCGGCCGGCCTCGTCACGCGCGGCGGCGACGGTGTCCTGGACGCCGGCCGAGGCCGTCATGCCGCGGCCGGCGCCGAGCAGCGCCACCAGCCGCGCGGACCGCTCGCGCTCCGCCTCGTAGAGGCCCGTCGCGCGCAGGATCACCGCGGCCAGCCTTGCCAGCGCGCCGAGCTGCTCGCGCTCGTCTGGCGAGAGCCGCCGCACCTCGCGGGTCTCCGCGAGACTGAGCACGCCGAGGACCTCGGCGCCGGCCAGCAGCGGCACGTCGATCCGGGTGGTGAATCCGGCCTGCGTCAGCGCCGCCGCGTCGGCCGGAGAGAGCTCTTCGTCGGCGTGCCGCTCCACCACCTCCCCGGTGAGCACCAGGCGCCGCAGGTCGTGGCTCTGGTCGAGCCCGACCACGGTGCCGGCGCAATCGCCCTCCTCCGCGGCGACGGGGTCACGGCACCAGTACGCCCGGCAGGCGAGCGTATCGGCGTCGTCGCTGAACGCCCACAGATCGACCGACCAGAACCCGAGCGACTCGCCGACGTCGGCGACGACGCCGCGCAGCAGCTCGTCGATGCCGCGCCCTTCGGCCGCGCCGGGCCGCAGGGCGCCGAGACCAGCGACGGCCGGGGCGCCCTGGTCCCGGGCGGGAGGCGTCACCGCCGGCTCATCCCCCATGACGTGTCACCACCCGGTCACGGCCGGCGCGCTTGCCCTCGTAGAGGGCCGCGTCGGCGGCCGCGACGAGGTCCACGGCCTCCTCGTCCTCGCCGAGCTGGGCCACCCCGACGGTCACGGTGAGGCGCGCGTAGCGGCGCCCGCCGTGCCCGGAGAAGGCGTGGCCGGCGATCGCCGCGCGGAGGCGCTCCGCGACGACCAGCGCACCGGCGCCCGCGGGCGGCCGTGACTCGAGACCGGCGTCACCACCGGCAGCACTCTTCGACGGCTGCTGCCCGGCGCGCGTGTGCGGCAGGATGACGCAGAACTCCTCGCCGCCGTAGCGCGCCGAGAGATCGATGCCGCGCCGGGTGGCCGAGAAGAGGATCTCGCCGACCTCTCGCAAGGCCGCGTCTCCGATCTGGTGCCCGAACTCGTCGTTGAACGCCTTGAAGTCGTCGAGGTCGAGCATGAGCAGAGAGAGCGGTGTGCCGTAGCGGCGCGCGCGACGCACCTCCTGGCGCAGCCTCTCCTGGAAGTGCCGGTGGTTGTAGAGGCCGGTGAGCCCGTCGTGGATGGCCTGCTGCTCGGCCCGCAGGTAGAGCCGTTCGTTCTCGAGCGCAGCGGCAGCCTGGTTGGCGAGCACCTGGAGCGCCTCTCGCTCGGCCGACGAGAAGCGCCGGTGACCCTCGGTCTCCACGACGACCACGCCGTCGACCCTGTCCCCGATGCCGAGCGGGACGGCCAGGCCCGAGCTCGAGTCGGAGACGAACTCGGCGGTCCGGGCGCCCTCGAAGGCCTTCCTGGCGAGCTCGCCGGCGACGGAGCCCGGTTCCTCGGCGTCTCCCGTCGCGGGCGCCAGCGCGCCGTCTTCCGAACGCCGCCAGACACGCGCGCGCGGACCGCCGGCGAGCAGCCTGCTCGCGCCCTCCTCGACCGCCGCCGTCACGGCGTCCTTCTCGAAGGACGCCGTGAAGCGGCGGCTGGCCTCGAACAGCTCGAGCAGCCGCGCGCTCTCCTCCTGCTGCTCGCGGAACAGGCGGGCGTTGTTGATCGCCGCGCTGGCGGACTCGCCCAGCGCCTCCACGAGCTCGATCTCCTCTGCCGTGAACCGGCGCTCGGCGCCGACGACCGTGAGCCGCAGAATGCCCTGCGGCCTGCCGGCCGACCGGAGCGGCAGGCTCAGGCACGTCTGCTGCTGCCACCGTTCCATCGCGCGACGCCGGTCGGGAGGCAGGCCGGAGTCCGAGCAGTGCTCCTGCACCAGGCTCTTCGCCTCGAGGATCGCCCGCTCACCGGGCAGATCGGCGAGGGGATACTCCGTCCCCACCGCGTCCGGGTGGGCGTCGATCGGACCTGGCGCCGCCTCGTGCGACGCCCTGTAGACGATCGCGTCGTGATGCGGCCGGTACTCGTAGACCGTGGCGTAGGCCGCGCCGACGGCCTCCGCGGCCACGCGCGCCATGACGCCGAGCACCTCGTCGATGGCGACCGACGCCGTCAGCGCCCGGCTGGCGTCGAGCAGCGCCGCCATGCGGCGGGCCTGCTCACGCTGCTGTCGATACAGCCGGGC
The DNA here is from genome assembly GCA_963808735.1 of uncultured Thermoleophilia bacterium. GTDB lineage: Bacteria > Actinomycetota > Thermoleophilia > UBA2241 > UBA2241 > CAIXSE01. The sequence continues at coordinate 215,735 of CAWEHE010000012.1, forward strand.
GTTGCCGATCGCCGTCGCGGCGGGACGGGCGAGCAGCCGCAGGAGCTGCTTCTCGTCGTCGGTGAAGCGACGCGGGCGACGCGACTCCGTCACCCCGATGACCCCCAGGGTCACCCCGCCGAACTCCAGCGGTACCTCCATGACGGCCTTCTCGTCGTACTCGACCATGAGCTGTCGCTCGATGGGGTCCAGGTCGTCGTCGTCGATGTACTGCTCCAGGAGGTCGCCCTTGCGGATCACCGCGTCGCGCTCGGGCCGTTCGCGCAGGTCGACGACCGTCCCGATGTAGTCGAGGTCGACCTGGCGCAGTTCCTCCGACCACACCGCGACGTAGGTCATCGTGCGCGCCTCGGCGTCGTACTCGTTGATGTCGCAGAGCTGTACATCCAGCGCCTCGCCGACCTGCCGGGCGATGACCCGGGTCACCTCGTCGAGGTCGAGCGACGCCGACAACGTCGTGCCCACTTCGAGGACCGTCCGGTACGGGTCCCTGCTTGCGGCTCCCCGCGGCGCGCGGGCGTCAGTCATCGAACACCTCCACGCGGTTCTTGCCCAGGCGCTTGGCCAGGTACAGAGCCTTGTCGGCGTTGCGCACCAGCTCGTCCGGGCCGCCCGCCGCCCCCGGGAAGCAGGCCACGCCGATGCTGACGGTGATCTGCGTGCCCGGATCCACGCCGGGCACGGTCGACTCCTCGACGGACACGCGGATGCGCTCGCCCACTTCGACGGCGCCGTCTTCGTGAGGCGGCGGCACGTCGGCGCCGCCGGGGACGGCGCCGAGCACGCGCGCCAGGCGCGTGCCGACCACCTGCGCGCCCTCGCGCGCGGTGTTGGGCAGCACGATGGAGAACTCCTCGCCCCCGTAGCGCGCGGCAAAGTCGATCCCCACGCGGATGTGCGTGCCGAGGATCCGCCCGACCTCCGCCAGAACGAGGTCCCCGGCCGGGTGCCCATAGCGGTCGTTGAAGTGCTTGAAGTCGTCGAGGTCGATCATCAGCAGCGACAGGGGAAGCGCGTAGCGCCGGGCGCGGGCGACCTCCTCGTTCAGCCGCTCGTAGAAGTAGCGGTGGTTGTAGAGCCCCGTCAGACCGTCCGTGATGGCCAGCCGCTCCAGCGTGCGGTAGAGCGCCGCGTTGGCCAGCGCGGCCGCGGCCTGGCTGGCCAGGATCTGCAGGAGGTCCAGCTCGTCATCGCTGAACGCACGCCCTTCGCCGGCGCGCACGTCGAGCAGGCCCTCAGCCGCGCCCCCGAGCACGAAGGGGACCACCAGCCGCTGGTCCGCGCCCGCGTCCGAGACGGCCGGCGCGAGAGCGATGGCGGCCCGGCTGCGCAACTCGTCCAGCTCGACCGCCGCAGCATCCTCGCCGGGCCCGGCGGCGCCGTCGCCGGGATCGAAGGAGACGAACGCCTCCCCTCGGCGGACCAGCATGGCGACCGACTCGCCGGGGACGCCGAAGAGACCCGCGACCTCGCGCCGCACCTCGCCGAGCACGGCGGCGACGTCGAGCGACGAGACGAGCACGCGGCTCGTCTCGACCAGCGCCGCGAGACGCCGGTTCTGAGTCTGGCCGCGCCGGTACAGCCGCGCGTGCCGGATGGCCGTGGCGGCCTGCTCGGCGAGCGCCCGGGCGAGCTCCACTTCTTCCCGGCCGAAGATCCGCTCTCGCCGGGTCTCCGTGAGCACCAGGATGCCGAGCGGCTCGCCCTCGATCACGAGCGGCACGTTGAGGCAGGCCTTTTCGCCCCAATCCTCCATGGAGGCGCGCACGTCGGCAGGGAGGCGGTCGTCGGAGATCGACTCCTGCACGACCTCTCCGTTGCGCAGGATCTCGCGATCGCTCGGGTAGTCGTCCAGCGGGTACACGCCACCCTCCTCGAACCCCTCCGGACGACCCCCGGACGCATAGAAGGCGCGACAGACGATCGCGTCGCGGCCCGGGTCGTACTCGTAGGCGATGCACTCGGTGGTCGAAAGAGCTTCCGCGGCAGTCCGGCAGATGTGAGACAGGGAGTCCTCGAGCGTGACCGTGGAGGTCATGGCCCGGCCCGTCTCGAGCAACGAGGCGAGGTGCCGGTTCTGCTCCTGCTGGAGGCGGAAGAGCTGGGCGTTGCGGACGGCGACCGCGGCCGGACCGGCGAGCAGCGTCAGAAGCTCGCGGTCCTCGGCGGTGAAGACGCGCGGTTCGCGCTTCTCGATGAGCGTGAGGCAGCCGACGACGCCGCGGTCGCGGAAGCGCAGGGGCACCGTGAGCGTGGAGAGCTCTCCCCACTCCTCCATGAGCTCGCGGTCGACGGGGTCGAGCCCTGGGTCGTCGAGACTCGACGCGAGGTGTTCGCCGCCGAGGACGACGGGACGATAGCTGGGCCGTTCGTCCAGCGTGAAGCTCTCACCGATCCAGGCCAGGTCGGCCTCATGCAGCTCCCTCGCCCAGGCGGCGGTCGCCACGAGCCGCCCGTTGTCGGCGTCGTACTCGTAGAGGTCGCACTCCCAGACTCCGAGGGTCTCGGCGACGCGCCTGGCGATGACGGCGGGCGCGTCCTCCATGGCGAGCGCCTGCGTGATCTCCGCGCCGGCCTCGACCGCGAGGCGATAGCGCTCACTCTCGGCCGGTGACTTCACGCCTTTGCCCACGGTGCGGAAGGACGCGGCCGCGCTAGATGGTCGCGCCCGCGCGCGGCGAGCAGGCCAGCCGGCGCATCAAGCTGTGGGAGCCGAACAGAGCCGCCGTCCTCGAGCACGCCGGCGACGATGTCGTCCAAGCACAGGAACACGCTGACCCCCCAGCCTCTGCCGAACCCCGCCGCCGTAGCCTACCAGACGTCCCGGCGGCCGGAACGGCGGTCGCTCAAGGTATCGGCGCGACCGCCGATACTCTGAACTGTGGTACCCCCTTCAGAAGGCCGGACCGGCGCGAGGCGCCGGTCCGGCCTTTCGTCTTCCGGCGGCCGCCTCGTCCCGCCGATCCCGCCGATCCGCATCATCCGCGGCGGACAGTGGTCCCGGCACAGGTGCATGTGCTACCGTTGCCGCGAGCAACGGGAGGCCGCCTTGATCTACTGCGTGGTACCTCCGGAGCTCGGGGAGGACGCCTTCCGGCGCCTCGTCGAGCACTACCGGGACAACCCGAACGTCAAGGTGATCCTGGACCGCCGCCACGGCGAGCGCCGCGGCGACAGTTCGGGCGGCGGCGCGCGCAAAGACCGCGACGGCCGGCGGCGGCTCGCTCCCGGCAACTACGACGTCTGAGTCCTTCCGCTCCCCGGTGATCCCATGAACGAACCCTTGCCGCGCGGCAGCGAGACGAGCCTCGTCCTCACGCACCTCATGCAGCCGGCCGACGCCAACTACATGGGCAACATCCACGGCGGAGTCATCATGAAGTTCATCGACGAGGCCGCCGCCGCCTGCGCCTTCCGCTTCTGCCGCACCAGCGTCGTCACGGCGGCGATCGACCGCATCGACTTCCACCACCCCGTGCGGATCGGCGATCTCGTGCGCTTCCTGGCCAACGTCAACTACGCGGGCACCAGGTCCGTGGAGGTCGGCGTACGCGTTGAGGCCGAGGACCTCACGACGGGGGTGCGCACGCACACCAACTCGGCGTACCTCGTCTTCGTCGCGCTCGGCGAGCACGGCAAGCCCATCCCGGTGCCGCACCTGGTCCCTCAGACCGACCGGCAGAAGGAATGGTTCGCGGAGGCGAAGGAGCGGCGGCGCAAACGGCTCGCGGAGCGCGAACCCGCCGACGACTGACGAGAAGGCCAGTGACGCGCCGGTCGCTGCGTCCGCCCGACCGGGAGCTCGCCGGCCCGGCCGAGAGCTCAGGCGGCCGGCGCCTCGCCCTCCAGGCGCATCAGCTCACGCAACGCGGTGTCGGCCACGTCCAGTTGCTCCTCGCTGGGCTCACTGGTCGTGAAGAGGCGCTGCATCTCGATCCCGGGCCTGCCCAGCGTGCGCGCCAGCGGGTGATCCTGGTGGCGTGACATCCAGGCGAACAGTTCCATCGCCGAGCCGATGCTGACGAGCCCGGCGACGAACGTCGCCAGCGGCTGCCGCTCTCGGCCCGCGGCGCGCAGGAGCAGGTTCGTGGCGAGACTGGTGACGACCATCGGAGCAATGAGGTTGGAGCCGCAGCGAGCGTGCTCCTTCTCCGCGGCCGCCGGGTCGCCGCCGGTCTCGTAGGCGGCGACGCTCTTGTGCTCGGCGCCGTGATACCGGGAGATGCGGGAGTCACGCAGCGCGAAGAGCACCGGGGCGAGGCTCACGCCGGCCGCCGCGACCTCGCGCAGCACCGGCGAACCCCGTCCCGTGGCGCGCAGCGCCAGCGTCGCGGCCGCGCTCGCCGCCGTCGCCGCGAGGAGCCGCGGGTCCTCCTGAGGAAGCACCGGCGCCCCGGTGGCCTTGCGCACCGCCGGCAGCACGGCCAGCGCCTCGCCGAGCCGCACCAGGCCGCGGACCACCGGCACGCGCCGGAGGGCCTCGCCGGCCGGCAGCTGGATCTTGGAGCCGGAGACGACCTTGACGCCGCCGTCCGTCTGGCGCACCGCGGCGGCCCAGTAGCCGTCGCTCTGCAGAAGGACTCCGTCCCTGAGGGCCATGCCGCCGAGCTGCATCGTCATCGTCTCCTCGCCGAGTGGGTCATGGGACGCGGGCCGGGCCTCACGCCACCACGAGTCTTCCCCAAGAGTGGCGCAAGCGGTCGCGGTTCTCAAGCGGGTCGATCCAGGGCGGAGCCCAGACGGACGCCAGGCCCCGCAGGAAGACCGGCACGGCGCCCGGGGTCTGGACGCGAGCTCGTCCAGACGACAGACTGGGGGAGAGACGACAGGGATGACGGCGCCGGCGCCCCGCCGGCACGGGCAAGGAGGCGGAGATGGGATTCTTCGACGCGGTCAGAGACAAGGCCGGCGCCCTCGCCGCCGACGCCGAGCGCGCCGGCAAGGTGACCGCGGCGCAGGCTCGTCTGGTCGTCCTGCAGAACGACCTTCGCAAGGCCGAGCGGGAGCTCGGCCACCAGGCCTTCGCCCTCATCGATCGCGGTGAGCTCGACCATCCCGAGCTGGCCGCCGCGATCGCGCGACTGCGCGACACGGAGGCCGAGGTCCGCGCCAAGGAGGCCGAGATCGAGGCGCTGCGCGGCGGCGCTGAGGCCGCGTCCGCGGCGCCCGCGGTGGCGATCCCCGTGCCCGTCGCGCCGGCGCAGCCGGTGGCGACGCCGGAGGAGCCGGTGGGGGCGGAGCCCGCCGAGCCGGAGGCCGCTGAGAAAGAGCCTGCGACGGCACCCGTAGAGACGCTGGTCGCTGAGGAGGCGCCGGCGAAGAAGGCCCCGGCGCGCAAGCCGGCCGCCAAGAAAGCCCCGGTCAAGAAGACCACGGCCAAGAAGGCGCCGGCCAAGAAGCCGGCCGGCAGCAAGGCGCCGGCGAAGGGCGCTTCGGCGGCGCCCGCAGTCCCGGCGCCGCCGCCCCGCGAGGCGTCCAAGGCCGGCGCCACGCCGAAGAAGTCGGGCAAGCCGTCGTCGTCGGGTCCGCGGCCGGCGGGCAAGAAGAAGCCGGCCGGCAGCTGACCCCGGGCGCCGGCGCTGCCGGCGGTGCGAGGCCGGCTCCACGAACCTAACGCGATGGGCCGGCCGGTCCAGCGCGCCGGCAACGTGAACCGCGCCTCCGTCGTCCCGCGTCCGGGCCGTCTGGTACCCTTGCCCGGACCAAGGAGACCCCCATGAACGATCAAGCAAGCTTCCCGGGCGCCGCCGGCGCTCGTGTGCCCGTCGCCGAGCTCAAGAGCGGTCAGACCGTGGACGGCGTCTACGCCTGCTCCGAGAAGACGGCCGCCACCGACCGTAACGGCAAGGCCTACCTGCGACTCAAGCTGCGCGACGCCAGCGGCGAGGTCGCCGCCATCCACTTCGACCCGTCCGAAGAAGCCCTCGGCGTCACGGCCGGCGACGTCGTCGTGGTCGGCGGCGCCTTCAGCGTGCACCCGCAGTACGGCTCGCAGATCCAGGTCCGCCGCCTGCGTCTCGCGGAGCCGGCGGAGTACGACGCCGGCGACCTGGTGCCCGTCTCGCCGGTCGGCACGGCCGAGCTCGCCGAGCGCCTGCACGCGCTCATCGACTCGGTCGAGGAGCCGCACGTGCGGGCGCTGCTCGAGCGGGCCTTCGACGGCTCGCGCGATCCCGGCGCCACGTTCTCCGTGGCTCCCGCGGCCGTGCGCAACCATCACGCGTACCGGCACGGCCTCCTGGAGCACTCGCTCATCGTCACCGAGGCGGCGTCCGGGGTGGCGTCGCGGTTCGACTCCGTCGACCGCGACCTGGTCGTCGCCGGCGGCCTCCTCCACGACATCGGCAAGACCCTGGCCTACACCAGCGGCGGCATGGCCCCGCAGATGACCGACGCGGGGCGCCTGCACGGCGAGATCGTCATGGGCCACGACATGGTGCGCGACCTCATCGACGAGGACCCGGAGTTCCCGCCCGAGCTCGCGCTGCGGCTCAGGCACATCATCGTGTCCCACCACGGCATGCGCGAGAAGGGCAGCCCCGTGGTGCCGCAGACACGGGAGGCGGTCATCGTCCACTACTGCGACGACATGACCGCCCGCATCGGCGCCATCGACGACGCCGAGAGGGCCACGCCCGCCGGCGAGAGCTGGTCGAGCCGCATCTTCATGATCGACGCGCCGGCGTATCTCGGGCCACGCGACGACGCGGCTGAAGAGCCGGCCGAGTAGACGCGAAGACGGGGGCGGGCAAGGCGGCTGCGCCCTGCCCGCCCCCGTCGTCGTTCAGCCCCAGATCGCCTTGCAGTCCGCGAGCACCTGCGCGGCGTGCCCCTTGGGCGTCACCTTGGGATAGATCTTGCGCAGCGTGCCGTCGGGGTCGATGAGCCAGGTGGTCCTCTTGGCCACCCCGACCATCGGCCTGGCGACGCCGAACGCGGCGGCGGCCGTGTGGTCCCCGTCGTCGCTGATCAGCGGCATCCGGAGGTCGTACTTCTGCGCCCAGCGCTCGTTGGCGGCGGGCTTGTCGACGCTCGCGCCGACCACCTGCACGTCGAGGGCGGCGAACTCGTCCAGCAGGCCGTTGAACTCAACGGCTTCGGTCGTTCAGCCCCCGGTGTTGGCCTTGGGGTAGAAGAAGAGGACGGTGCGCCGCCCGGGGGCGCCGAGGTCGAAGGTGGCTCCGTCGTAGGAGGCGCCGGTGACGTCCGGCGCCTTGTCGCCCTCCTTGAGCATGATGCCCCTCCCCTTGAGTCGTCGCTCGGCGCCCAGGCGGGCGCCGCGAGTCCCTTCGGCATCGTGCTTGCCCCGCGCGGCGGCGCGCGAAACGGCTGCGATCAGCCGGCGGCCCCGGTGTCGTCGTCCGGCGACGGCGGGGTGACGGCGAAGGCTGGGCGCCACACGCCCGTCTCGGAGCGCAGGTGGCGCACACGGCATCCCACCGCGCCTGAAGCCTCGCTCACGCTCTTTCGAGCGGGAGGATGGTGACGGGGACCGGGCACAGATCGCGGAACCGCTCGGCGTCGCCGATGTCCCCGACGATCTCGCCGTAGTGCATGGGCACGGCGGCGGCGGCATCAATGAGGTTGCACGCCTCGGCCGCCTCCTCCGCCGTCATGGTGAACGTGCCGCCCACGGGCAGCAGCGCGACGTCGCAGTGGACGCCGGCCATCTCGGGCACGGCGTCGGTATCGCCGGCGTGGTAGTACCGCAGCCCGTCGAGCGTGACGACGTAGCCGAGGCCGCCGGCGTCACGCGTGTGGTAGGGATGACCGGGCTCGCGGAACTTGTCGAGGTTGTACGCGGGCACCGCGAGGACAGAGACGCCGTTCACGTCGGCGCTCTCCCCCGGCGCCAGGGTCACCGTCGCCAGGCGATCGATCTCCGCGGTCACCGAGGCGGGACCCACGACCACCGTGTCCGGTCCGGCGACCTGCTCGATGTCCGCAGGGCTGAGGTGGTCGAAGTGGTCGTGGGTGATGAGGATGACGCCGGCCGCCGGCTGGCCCGCCGGCAGCTTCCAGGGGTCGATGTACACGGTGACGCTGCCGTCGAGGCGGAACGAATCGTGACCGAGCCAGTGGATGTTCTCGAGCATCGTCGCCTCCCGTGGCGTCGCCTGTCTCACGTTGTACCCATGGGAGGCGTTAAAGACGACGGGCCGGCCGCCGGATCCCGAGCGATCCTCCGGCGGCCGGCCCGTCAAGAGCTCAGGGCCTTTTCAGGCCTCGTCCTCTTCCTCGACTTCGAGGATGGTCTCGTCGGTGGTCACGTCGACCTCGTCGGCGAGCACCGTGACGTCGCCGTTCTCGTCCTCGACCGCGACGATCTCCTCGCGGGTCACGACGACCTCGTCGACCAGCGCGACGTCGCCGTTCTCGTCCTCGGCCGCGACGACCACCTCGTCGGTGGTCACGACTACCACATCGTCGATCTCCATGACGTCGCCCGCCTCGTCCTCGACGGTCGCGACGGTCTCGGTGACCTCGACGGTCTCCGTCGCGTCGACGACCGCGGCCGCCGGCGCCGCGGCGCTCGCGGGCCTCACGTTGGTCGCCTGCGGGCCTTTGCGGCCCTGCTCGACCTCGTACTCGACGAGCATGTCCTTGTCGATCGCGGTCACGCCGTCGGCCAGGCCGGTGACGTGCACGAAGATGTCATTGTCGTTGTCCTGCTCGATGAAGCCGAACGCCTTCTCCGTGGAGAACCACTTGACTTTACCCTGAGGCACTTTCTTTCTCCTTTGATCTTGAAGCGCGTCGCCGCCGATGCTCGGTGCGGACGTGATGCGCTCCTTGTGCCGTTCGCGCCGGTCTCTGAGACGCAGAACGTGCAGGTAGTGTACCCGCGAATCGGCGCCCCCCAAAACCGGACGCCGTGGGCCGGGCGCAACGGCAGCGCAGGCGCCGCCGGCTTCTGCTAGCAGCGCGTGACCGCGAAGATGGCGACCCGGGCCAGCAGGTTCGGGCCCATCGCCCGCTCCGGCGCAGGCTTCTCCACCGAGCGCAGGTACAGCTCGTTCTCGATGCACAGGCCCTCCGCGCGGCACAGCCCGCGGAAATCCCGGATGGTGCAGAGGTGGATGTTGGGCGTGTCCCACCACTGATACGGGAGGTCGCGGGAGACCGGCATGCGCCCGCGGAGCAGGAGCTGCGTCCTCGGGACCCAGTGGGCGAAGTTCGGAAAGCTGACGATGGCGAGCCGGCCGACCCGCACCATCTCGCGGACGATCATCCGCGGCCGGCGCAGCTGCTGGAGACTCATGCTGAGGATGACCACGTCGTGCGACTGGTCGGAGAAGTCGGCGAGGCCGGCGTCGAGGTCGCCGTGGAAGACCGAGAGGCCGCGGCCGATGCACTTCTCGACGGCGGCCTGGTCGATCTCGACGCCGCTGCCGCGCACGTGCTTCTCGGCGATGAGCTCGCTGAGGAGCTCACCGTCGCCGCAGGCGAGGTCGAGGACGGTGGCGCCCTCGGGCACCAGGTCCTCGATCAGCTTGTAGTCGATACGCCGCACGATGCCTATCCTACGTCGTGCGGCGCCCGCTCGCGGCGCGCCTCAGGCTTCATCGGGCTCGAGCGGCGTGTACGTCCGCGCCCCGCTCGAGAGGAAGGCGGTCATGATGCCCTCCATCTTCTCGCGCTCGAGCAGGAAGGCGTCGTGGCCGTAGTGGCTCTCGACCTCGTAGTAGCTCACGTGCTTGTGGGTCGCGCGGAGGGCGGAGACGATCTCCTTCAGCTGGTACGGCGGGTGCAGCCAGTCGCTGCTGAAGCCCATGACCAGGAATCGCGACTCGACGTCCGCGAACGCCTGGACCAGCGTCCCGTGCTGTCTGCCCAGGTCGAAGTAGTCGAGCGCGCGCGTGATGTAGAGGTACGTGTTGGCGTCGAAGCGGTTGGTGAAGCTGAGGCCTTGGTGGCGCAGGTAGCTCTCCACCTCGAAGTCGGCCGAGAACGTGAACGTGTAGTCGTGGATGTCCTGCAGCCGGCGGCCGAACTTCTCCTCCATCGCCTCGTCGCTGAGGTACGTGATGTGGCCGACCATGCGCGCGACGCTGAGGCCCTTGGACGGCGACTTGTGCCCGTAGTAGTGGCCGCCGCGCCAGTTGGGGTCGGCCATGATCGCCTGGCGGCCGACCTCGTTGAAGGCGATCGCCATGGTGGGCTGGCGCGCCGCCGTCGCCAGCGGCACGCAGAGGTGGGCGCGGTCGGGATGGGTGATCGCGAGCTCCAGCACCTGCATGCCGCCCATGGAACCGCCGACGGCGGCGAGCAGCTTGCCGATCCCGAGGTGGTCGAGCAGCATCATCTGCGCGTTGACCATGTCCCGGATCGTGATCATCGGGAAGTCGGTGCCGTAGGGCTTGCGGGTGGCGGGGTTCTCCGACGCCGGGCCGGTGCTGCCGCTGCAGCCGCCGATGACGTTGGCGCAGATGACGAAGTACTTGTCGGTGTCCAGGCCCTTGCCCGGGCCGATCATCATGTCCCACCAGCCGGGACGCCTGTCGTTGGCGCTGTGGCGGCCGGCCACGTGGGCGTCGCCGGAGAGCGCGTGCGTGACGAGGATGGCGTTGTCCCTGCGCTCGCTCAGCGTGCCGTAGGTCTCGTAGGCGAGCGTGAACGGCGCCAGCGTGCCGCCGCCCTCGAGCGCGAGCTCCTGGCCGGGCTGGTCGAAGGTCACGCGCTTCGTGCGCACGATGCCGGCGGACCCGGCGTCCTCGCCGAGGCCCATGGCGACGTCGCCGATCTCCTTGCGTTCTGTGGGCTTCTTCTCCGTCATCTGTGCACCGTCCCGGCTCAGGCCTTGGCCAGCGCCTGGCCGATGTCGGCGACGATGTCCTCGAGCGACTCGATGCCGATGCTGAGCCGCACGAAGTCGTCGGTGACGCCCGTCTCGAGCTGCTCCTCTGCGGTCAGCTGCGAGTGCGTCGTCGTCGCCGGGTGGATGCACAGCGATTTGGCGTCGCCGATGTTGGCCACGTGCGAGAGAAGCTGCGTGCTCTCGACGAAGCGCCGGCCCGCCTCGCGGCCGCCGGCGATGCCGAACCCGATCATCGCCCCGAACAGGCCCCGGTAGTGGTACGTGCACGCTACCCCGTGGGTGCGGTGGCACTCCAGGCCCGGGTAGCTGACCCAGGTGACCTTGGGGTGCTCCTGGAGGAACGTGGCCACGGCGAAGGCGTTGGTGCTGTGCCGCTCCATGCGCAGGTGCAGCGTCTCCAGGCCCTGCAGGAAGAGGAAGGCGTTGAACGGAGAGAGCGCGGCGCCGATATCGCGCAGCAGGCTCACGCGCAGCTTGATGATGTAGGTGATCGGCCCGAGCGCCTCGTAGAACTTGAGCCCGTGGTAGCTCGCGTCGGGCTCGACCAGGCCGGGGAACTTGTCGTTCTGCGCCCAGTCGAAGTTGCCCGCGTCGACGACCACGCCGCCGATGGAGGTGCCGTGGCCGCCCATGAACTTGGTCGCCGAGTGGACGACGATGTCGGCGCCGTGGTCGATCGGCCGGATCAGGTACGGCGTCGCCATCGTGTTGTCGACGATGAGCGGGATGCCGGCCTCGTGGGCGATCGCCGCGACCGCGGCGATGTCCAGCGTGTCGAGTTTGGGGTTGCCCACGGTCTCGGCGTAGAGCAGCTTCGTGGTGGGCTTGATGGCGCGGCGGAAGTTGTCCGGGTCCACGGGGTCGACCAGGTCGATGTCGAGGCCGAAGCGCGGCAGCGTGTGCACGAAGAGGTTGTGGGTGCCGCCGTAGAGGCTGTTGGCGCTCACGATGTGGTCGCCGGCGCCGGCGATGTTGAGGATGCTGAAGGTCACGGCGGAGGAGCCCGAAGCGAAGGCGAGCGCGCCGGCGCCGCCCTCGAGGGCGGCCACGCGCTTCTCGAACACGTCGGTGGTCGGGTTCATGATGCGCGTGTAGATGTTGCCGAACTCGCGCAGCCCGAAGAGGTCGGCGGCGTGGTCGGCGCTGTCGAACGTGTACGCCGTGGTCTGATAGATCGGCACGGCGCGGGCCTTGGTGGTGGGGTCGGTCTCCTGACCGCCGTGCAGGGCGAGGGTCTCGAATCCCTGCGCACGCTGCGTGTCTGGCTCGCTCATCTCGTCTCCTGTCAGATGTAGTACATGGGGGCCTGGGCGGCCCGGGCGGCGGCGTCGGCGATGGTGGCCGAGCCGAGGATGGCGCGCGTGCACTCCCGCACCTCGCGCCACACGGGGGCGACCAGGGCGTCGGCCCGGCCGCCGCCCTGCATTCGCCCTTTGCCGCCGTTGGAGCCGGCGGGGCCGGCGCTCCCGCCTGCGGGCCCGGCGCGCCGGCCGTCGATCGCGTCGATGACGTCGGCGAAGCTGACGCTCGCCGGGTCTCGGGCGATGACGTAGCCGCCGCGCTTGCCGCGCTGGCTCTCGACCAGCCCGGCCTGGCGCAGGTCGTGCATCACCTGCTCGAGGAACTTGGGCGGCACGCCGGTGAAGGCGACGATGTCGCGAGCCGTCACCGGCGCCGTGCCCTCGGCGAGCGCGAGACGCACCAGCGCCTTGATCGCGTAGTCGCTCCTGGTCGAGAGGTGGATCACGTCGCTCCTCTGCGTGCCGCGTCTAATTCCTACTTATCACTAGGATTTGGGAGTTTAGGACGGCGCCGGAGGAGTGTCAAGACGGCGCCGGCGCGCCTGTTACGATTACCCCATGACGACCCCCGCCGATCCTCTCGTGCGCGAGGCGCTGCGGCGCGAGCTGCCCGGCCTCGAAGAGGCCGTCCCTCTCGCGCCGCTGACCGCGTACGGCGTCGGCGGCTCGGCGGAGTTCCTGGTGCGCGCCGGGACGACCGGCGTGCTGGTGCACGCCGTGCTCACGGCGCGCGAGCTCGGCCTGCCGGTCACCGTCCTCGGCCGCTGCACCAACGTGCTCGTCGGCGACGCCGGCGTGGCCGGCCTCACGGTGCTCGCCCGCAACGAGGGCACCACCCTGCACGGTCACGTCCTTCGGGCCGAGGCCGGCGTCGAGCTGCCCGGCCTGGTCGCCGACCTCGCCGGTCAGGGCCTCGCCGGTCTCGTCTTCGCCGCCAACATCCCCGGCTCCGTGGGCGGCGCCGTCGTCGGCAACGCCGGCGCCTACGGCGAGTCGGTCAGCGACGTCCTCCTCGACGTGCATCTCCTCGAGGAGGGCAAGGAGCACGTCGTGCAGCCCGACCGTCTCGGCTTCGGCTATCGCACCTCCCTGCTCAAGTCACGGCGCGACATCGTCGTGCTCTCGGCATCCTTCCAGCTGCACCACGGCAAGCGCGACGAGCTGCGCCGGCGCATCGCCGAGGACGCGACGCTGCGCAAGAGCAAGCATCCGCTCGAGTACGCCAGCTGCGGCAGCTACTTCAAGAACCCCTCGCGCGAGCTGCCGGCGGCACGCCTCATCGAGGATGCCGGCCTCAAGGGCCTCCGCGTCGGCAAGGCGCACGTCAGCGAGAAGCACGCCAACTTCCTGGTCGCCGAGCCGGGGGCGACGGCGGACGACATCACGACGCTGGCGGCCGAGGTCGTCCGCCGCGTGCACGAGCAGAGCGGCTACGAGCTGAGCGAAGAGGTCCGCCGCCTCGGCTTCGCCTGACGGCGGCGTGGCCGGATGCGGGCGGCGCCCGTCCGGCTCCGGCGCGCCGATCCTCCCGGCCGGGGCGCCCGGCCGCGCTATACTTCTGGCGTCCGGCGCGGCGAACCCGCCCGGCTGTACCGGCGTCTCTCCCCCAGGAGGAAGGCAATAGAGGAACTGCCGCACGGTCTGGTCGACCGCTTGCGCAGGGGGCAGCCCGAAGCGCGCGCCGAGCTCTTTCGGCGGTACGCGCCTCAGGTGCGGCGCATCCTCTACCTCCAGGGATTCTGTGAGGAGGTCGACGACGCCGTGCAGGAAGTGTTCATCAAGGTCTACCGGGCCCGTGAGATCCCCCGCGAGGAAGCGTTCCTGGCCTGGTTCTACCGGGTCATCCTCAACACCGGCCGCGACCACGGTCGCCGGCGCAAGACCCGCTACGGGCTCATGGACAAGCTGCAGCAGATAGCGCCCGAAGCCTCGGTGGACCCGCCCTCGGAGCCGGCCGACCCCGCGCTCCGCGCGGCCTTGGCGACGCTGCCCGACGAACTGCGTGAGTGCGTCGCGCTGCGGTTCTTCGCCGACCTGCCGCTGGAAGAGATCGCCCGCGCCCAGGACATCCCCGTGGGCACGGTCAAGTCGCGTCTGCACGGCGCGGCCAAGAAGCTCCGCGCCGCCCTGAACGCCGGCGGCTACGAGCACGGTGAGTGAAGACGGACGATGAGCAGCGAGAGACGATGACCGACGAACCGACAGAGGACCAGATGCAGCCGGGCGTCTTCGACGACGATCGCCTGCTGGCGTACGCGCTCGGGCTCGACGACGACCCGGATCTGCTGGCGGCGGCGGGGACCGACCCGGGGCTGGCCGCCCGCCTCACGGCGATGCGCGCCGACGTCGCCGCCGTCGGGACGCAGATCGGGGCCGCCGTGCCGGCGCCGGACGCCGCCTACACCGACGTCTCCGGCGACCGCTGGAGCGGCCTCTCGGAGTTCTTCGAGCAGCCGGCGAGCGCCACGAAGCCGCGCCGCGCCGGCCGCTGGTGGCGCGTCGTGGCGCCTGTCGCCGCCGTCCTCGTGCTGGCCCTCGTCGCAGGGATCGTGGCCGTGGACCGTGGCTCGCAGTCCCAGGTGGCCGGCGACCAGGCTGCTACGATGGCCGAGTCGGGTTCGTCGGACGCCGCCGAGCCTTCGGCGGACCGCGCCTCCGGCTTCACCAGCGCTACGCAGCAGTTCGCCGACCAGCTCGACCACTTCGCCGTCGTCGTGCTCGCGAGGGCGCGCGCCGCGAGCGGCGCCCTGCAGCGCTTCGCGGTCGTCCGCATCTTCAAGGGAGAGGCGCCCAAGGTCGTGGAACTGGCCATCGGCGGGGAGCCCGCCGACCAGGGGCGGCTCCACCTGCTGATGCTCGACCCCGACGCCGCAGGCGTCGAGGAGCTCGCGGAGCCGCAACCGTCCGCGAGCCAGTCGACCAGCAAGAGCGGGTACGGCGCTCTTGGCCAGGCCCTCGACGTCACGTACACGTACAACGGCGAGCCGACCATGGTCCGCGAGTTCGACGCCGGCACCGACCCGGACATGGTCAGCCTCCCCATCCCCTGACCGGCGCGGCGGAGCCGCTGGTATGATGCGGCGATGGACGTCCCCAAACGCTACTTCAGCGACGCCAAGCCCGCCTTTCTCCAGCTGATCGACCCGCGCGGCCTGCGCGTGCTCGACCTCGGCTGCGGCGGCGGCCACAACGGCGCCCTCCTCAAGAAGGCCGGCGCCCGCGAGGTCGTGGGCGTCGAGCGCGACGCCGGGGCGGCCCAGGAGGCGCGCAAGCGGCTCGACGCCGTCGTCGAGTGCGATCTCTCCCGGCTGGACCCGGCGCTGCTCGGCGACGAACCATTCGACGCCATCCTTGCCAGCGACGTGCTCGAGCACCTGCTCGACGCCGAAGGCGTGCTCGCGAGAGCGCTCACGCGCCTGCGCCCGGGGGGAGCCGTCGTCGTCTCGCTGCCCAACATCTCCAACGTCTACGTCATCGCGAACCTGCTCGCCAAGACGTGGCCGCGGCGCAGCTCCGGGATCTTCGACCGCACCCACGTGCGCTTCTTCGCCAAGCGCGACATGGTCCGGCTGCTCGAGGGGGCCGGCCTCTCGGTCCTCCGCGTCGAGCCGTACTTCACCCGCTACCGGACGATCAGGTTCGCCTCACTGGTCGCGTCTCTGTACGTGTTCCGCGACTACTGGGCGAGGCAGTTCCTGCTGCTCGCCGTCAAGCCGGACCGACCCGGGGAGGGCCCATGACCGGACTGACCAGCGAAGCCGGGCCGACTGAGGGGGCGCCGAAGGCGCAGCCCCTCCTCCTCGAGGGCAAGAACTTCGTCGTGACGGGCGCCGCCAACCCGCGCTCGATCGCCTGGGCGGTGGCCCAGGCCGTCGCGCGCCACGGCGGCGCCGTCGCGCTCACGTACCAGGCGGACCGCCTCAGGCGACGCGTGCGGCAACTGGCCGACGAGCTGGGCGGCGCGCCGATGATCGAGCTCGACGTCAGCAGCGACACGGCCGTCCGTCGCGCCGTCGACGAGCTGGCCGAGCAGATGCCGGTGCTCGACGGTCTGGTGCACAGCATCGCCTGGGCGCCGGCGGAGGATCTGCAAGGCAACTTCGTCGAGACCACGCGCGACGGGTTCGCCCAGGCCAACGACATCAGCTCGTACTCGCTGATCGCCACCGCCCGCGAGGCGCGCCGCCTCATGACGAGGGGCGGCGCGATCGTCACCATGACGTACGCGGGCTCGTGGCGGGTGGTGCCCAACTACAACGTGATGGGACCCGCCAAGGCCTCGCTCGAGAGCGCCGTGCGCTACCTCGCGGCCGACCTGGGGCCGGAGGGGATCCGCGTGAACGCGGTGTCCGCCGGCCCCATCGCCACGGTAGCAGCGCGCACGATCAAGGACTTCAGCGGCATGCTCGACCTGCTCGAGAGCCACACGCCCCTGCGCCGCAACGTCACCACCGACGAGGTCGCCGACGCCACGGTCTTCCTGCTCAGCGACCTCAGCCGGGCGATCACCGGCGAAGTCGTGCACGTCGACGCCGGCGCGCACGCGACCATCTGAGCCGGCCGTGATCGCCTACGTCGCCAACGACCTCGGGAGCGGCAGGAGGCTCAGCGCCCACGACGACGTGCAGCTGCCCTCCTACTCCACCATCAAGGTCCTCCTGGCGGCGGCCTTCTGGCGCATGGTCGCGCGCGGCGAGCTCGACGACGCCCAGCCCTATGCGTTCACGCCGGGTTCGTGCGTCGGCGGAGCCGGCATCCTCCGCGGTCTGCGCCACGACGCCACGCTCAGCCTCGCCGACCTCGTGCACCTCTCACTCGTGGTGAGCGACAACGACGCGACCAACATCGTCGCCTCCTTCGTCGGCTTCGAGCGCGTGAACGCCCTCGCCGCCGAGCTGGGACTGCGACAGACACGGATGCAGCGCCTGATGGTGGACTGGGAGGCGGCGGCGGCCGGCCGCGAGAACTTCACCTCCGCCGGCGACCTCTCCAGGCTGGTCGAGGAGGTCGCCGGCAAGGGGACGCTCGAGCCGTTCGTCGGCGGGCGAGTCCTCGCTTCACTCGAGCTGCAGGAGCACCTCGACGGCATCCCCCGCTACCTGCCGGCGGACGCGGTGTACGCGGGCAAGTGCGGCGACGACGCGCCCATCGGGAGGTTCGCGCACGACTGCGCGCTCATCCGCGAGGGCGACCGCCACGTCGTCCTGGTGGTGATGACGCGCGACTCCGGCGGGTTCGAGACGGTCGCGCGCACCGGCGCCGCGCTGTACGCGGCGCTGGGCGGAGGCTGAGCGCCGCGGGACTGACGCGGACGTTCCGCCGGCCGGCGGCCGGAGCTCAACCGGCCGGCCGCACCCCCAGCCCCGGCAGCTCGGAGGCCGTCAGCCGGTCGCCGTCCACGTCGATCCCCCAGAATGGGTCCTCGGCCAGCAGCAGCGCCCCGTCCAGGTCCACGTAATCGGCGAGGCCGGCGACCTGCAGCGCCGCGGCGATCCCGAGGCTCGACTCCACCATGCAGCCCAGCAGTACCTGCAGGCCGCGGCCGGTGCACGCGGAGACGAGGGCGAAGGCGGCGGCGATGCCCCCCGCCTTCGCCAGCTTGACCACCACCCCGTCGTAGGCGTCACCCACGGCGTCGAGGTCGTCAAGCGCGAGCACGGCCTCGTCGGCGAGCAGCGGGATGCGCGTGCGTTCCCGGAGCCAGAGCGTGCCCTCGAGGTCGGCCGCCGGCAGCGGCTGCTCAACGAGCTCGGCGTCCAGGTCCTCGAGGACCGCGAGCGCCGCCGCCGCCCGCTCGCGGTCCCAGCCCTCGTTGGCGTCGTAGCGGAAGGTCGTCTCCGGCAGCTCGAGCTTGAGACGGCGAGCCAGATCGAGGTCGCCGTCGAACCCGAGCTTGATCTTGAGCGTGCCGAACGCGGAGGCGGCGCGCGCCTGTGCGATCATCTCGTCCGGCGCGCCGATGGCGATGGTGTACGAGGTCCGCACCGACGGACGAGCCAGGCCGAGCATCCGCCAGACCGGCTCGCCGGCCTGCTTGCCGGCGAGGTCCCAGGCGGCGGCGCTGAGGCCGGCGCGCAGGGCCGGCACGCCCGCCGCCGCCAGCGTCTCGCACAGAGCTTCGACGCCGGCCGGACCCTGCAGGTCGGCGATCTCCGGCGCGAGGTCGGCGAGCAGCTCCACGTCCCGCGCGCGCTCCTCGCCGTAGCGCGCGTTGGGGGCCGCTTCCCCGAAGCCGACGACGTCACCCTCACGCAACTCGACGACGAACCGCTCGAACCGGCTGTGGGTCCAGCGCGAGATGCCGAACGGCGCCGCCGTGCGCAGATCGAGGGGCCGCGTGGAGACGTGTGCCATACCGCTCATCCTTCCCCGGAGACACGGAAGACGCCCTCCGCGGGCGCGAACGCCGTGCGCCCGTCGGCGGCCTGGACGAAGACATACCAGGTGTACGTGTGGCCGGCGCGGATGAGTTCGCCCGGCACGACCATGCGGCAGGCGGCAGCCGCGACCTCCGACAGCTCGGCGGAATAGACGGACTCGTCGCCGTCGGGCAGGCAGCCGTCCTCGAAGACCGTGACGGTGGCGCGCGCCTGCGAGCGGGCCGGCTCGCGGATGCGCCAGGTGAGCTCGGCGGGCCGGCCGGCGGGGACGACCGCTCCGCCGTCCGGATGCAGGCCTTCGGGCCGGACGGGGTCGTACTCGAGGAGCGGGTTGCCGGGAGCCGGGCGGTAGAGGAACGGCGCGAGCGCCGTTCCCGAGAAGCCGCCCGGCCCGCGCGCCCACACGACGACGGCGAAGCGGCTGTCGTCGTGCAGCAGGTCGTCCGGAACGACGATCGAGGTGACGGCCGGCTCGACGTCCCGCCGCAGCAGCCGGCGCTTCCAGAGGTCCCAGGTCTCTTCCCAGATCTCGACCCGGCAGCCCGGGACGTCGCCGGCGTACTCCCAGGAGACCGACACAGGCCCATCGCGCACGACCCACAGGGGGGCCCGCGTGAGGCGCGGCGCCGGCGGGCGTGCCGCGCCCGGCGCCGCGACGCTTCTCCCGGTAGCTCGCGCTTCCGTGACCGCGTCGTACTCGTCGTCCGCGACCGGCGCGCCGTCCGGCACGTAGTAGTCGAGGTGGCGCGTGAGCAGGTTGTCGTAGACCTCGCGGCCGGCGGGGTCGAGCGGCAGCCGGCCGCGGCAGTAGAACGGCAGTCCGGAGAGGCCGGCGGAGCGGCGCAGCTCGACCAGATCGCGCCCGGCCGCACCCGCCCCGCCCTCCACGAGGCGTTCGTGAACGGCTCGATTGAAGAACCGCATGCGATCGTCCCACAGGCGCAGATAGGCGCCGCCGTCATTGCGCAGGCGGTCGGTGGTCTCGGTCGCGCGAGCGTAGCGGGTGTGCAACCCGCGCTCGGCGACGTGGCGCCACACGCCGTCCTGCCGCTCGAACAGCGGGACGCGCGCCCTGGGCGAAGCGTCGTAGACCAGGTCGAGGCCGTCGACCCGGCCGCAGTAGAAGGCGGTGTGGAACGCGTCGGCGACGTGCGCGTGCGACGTCAGCAGATCGCCGGGCACCAGCTCGTCCGGCCCGGCGAAGGCGACCCAGCCGGCTGCGCGCGGGTCGCCCGGCGGCCCGAGCTCTTCGTCGATCTCGTCGCCGTCGTCCAGATGGTCGAAGACCCGCCGCACCAGTCCCCAGCAGTCGAAGCAGTCGTCGAAGTTGTAGGGCCTTGCCTGAGGGCCGAACAGTTCGAGGGCGCGGACAACGGCGGCGGATGAGAGGGGGTCCCTGCGCATGCCCGATGCTTACCAGCCCGGCGCACGCGCGTCAAAGAACCAGCCCGCCTCAGCCTCGCTTGTTGCTGGGAGTGGCGATAGACTGCGCGCGTATGAGCGTTGACGCAAACACGCTGCTCCGGCTGACCGATCTCACCGTCGACTTCGCCTCTCAAGAAGGCACCGTCCACGCCGTGAACCGCGTCAGCTTCGAGGTCGCGCCCGGGGAGCTCGTCGGGCTCGTCGGGGAGAGCGGCTGCGGCAAGAGCGTGACGGCGAGCGCCATCATCGGCCTCACCGGCATGGTCCCCAACGCCACCGTGAGCGGCGCCATCGACTTCCTCGGCAAGGACCTGGTCACGCTGCCCGAGCCCGAGCTGCGCGCCATCCGCGGCCGCGACATCGCGATGATCTTCCAGGACCCGGTCACCAGCCTGAACCCCGTGCTGTCCATCGAGCGGCTCATGACCGAGGGCCTCGAGCTGCACCTCGGCCTCAGCCACGGCGACGCAGTGAAGCGCGCGATCGAGCTCCTCGGTGAGGTCGGCATCCCCAAGGCGGCGAACCGCATCAAGGACTACCCGCACCAGTTCAGCGGCGGCATGCGCCAGCGCGTCATGATCGCCATAGCTCTCTCGTGCAATCCCAAGCTGCTGCTGGCCGACGAGCCGACCACCGCGCTCGACGTCACCATCCAGGCGCAGATCCTGCGCCTGCTCAAGACGCTCTCGCGCGAGCACGAGGCCGCGGTCATCGTGATCACCCACGACCTCGGCGTGGTCGCCGGCATGTGCCGGAGCATCCTCGTCATGTACGCCGGGCGCATCGTGGAGAGCGGGCCGGCCAAGCCGCTCTTCGCGGAGCCCCACCACCCGTACACGGTCGGGCTGCTCAAGAGCGTGCCGCGCCTCAACGAACCGCGCCGCGACACCCTGCAGACCATCGCGGGTCTGCCACCGGACCTCGCCCACCTGCCCCCGGGCTGCGCCTTCGCGCCGCGCTGCTTCCTCGCCAGTGACGAGTGCTGGGCGGCCGGGCCCGAACTGGAACCCACCGACCAAGGCCGCCTGTCCGCCTGCTTCCACGCGGGCCAGCTGAGCGTGAGCGCGGCGGCGGGAGTGGGCGCATGAGCGCGGCCGCGGCCGCTGGCGCCACCATCCCTACCGCCCTCGGCGGCGACACCCTGGTGCGGGTGGAAGACCTGCGCGTCCACTTCCCCATCACCAGCGGCATCGTCTTCCAGCGCAAGGTGGGCGCCGTGTACGCCGTGGACGGCCTCACCTTCGACGTCCTCCGCGGCGAGACGCTCGGCCTCGTCGGCGAGAGCGGCTGCGGCAAGAGCACGACCGGCCGCGCCATCCTGCAGCTCATCCGCCCGACCACCGGCCGCGTGCTCTACGAGGGCGGTGACCTCGCCCACCTGAAGGGCGACAGCCTGCGCCGGCAACGCAAGCGCATGCAGATGATCTTCCAGGACCCCTACGCGAGCCTGAACAGCCGCATGACGATCGGCGACATCATCGGCGAGCCCCTGCTGGTCCACAAGATGGGGTCCAAGAAGGAGCGCAAGGCCAAGGTGCGCGAGCTGCTCGAGACGGTGGGCATCAACCCGAACACGCTGAACCGCTACCCGCACGAGTTCAGCGGCGGCCAGCGCCAGCGCATCGGCATCGCCCGGGCGCTGGCCGTGGAGCCCAACTTCATCGTCTGCGACGAGCCGATCAGCGCCCTGGACGTGTCGATCAGGGCGCAGATCATCAACCTGCTGCAGCAGCTGCAGCGGGAGTTCGGGCTCACCTACCTGTTCATCGCCCACGACCTCAGCGTGGTGCGGCACATCAGCGACCGGGTGGCCGTCATGTACCTCGGGCGCGTCGTGGAGCTGGCCGAGAACGCGACGCTCTACGAGGCCCCCATGCACCCGTACACGCAGGCGCTGCTCTCCGCCGTACCGATCCCCGACCCGGCGGCCGAAGAGCTGCGCCGCCCGGTGGTGCTCAGCGGCGACGTGCCCAGTCCGGTGGAGCCCCCGAGCGGCTGCCACTTCCACACGCGCTGCCCGGCGGCGCAGGAGGGGCTCTGCGACGTCGAGGACCCGCCGCTCCTCGAGGTGCGCCCCGGCCACTACGCCGCGTGCCACCTCATCACCGGCAGCGACTTCCCGCACATCCGCGCCGGCGAGGACGACCTCGCCGTCGTGGCCGCAGGCGGTGAGGCGCCGTGAGCTACGTGCCGCCTCAGGGACCCGGCCGCGACCGGGTCGTCCAAGGTCTCGAGCCCGAGACGGAGATCGACCTCGGGCTCGGCTCGAGCGCCTCCGGCGCCTCCGAGATCGGTACGGCCGTCGGCGCCGCCGGCATGTGGAGTCCCGACGCGCTGCTCATCGAGCACCGCTCGCTCTGGGGCGAGATCTGGCGGCGCTTCCGCCGCGACAAGTTCGCCATGGGCGGCGTCGTCATCATCGTCCTGCTCGTCCTCGTCGCGGTGCTGGCGCCCTGGATCGCCCCGCACGACCCTACCAAGCAGTACGACGAGGGGCTCACCATGCAGGGCATGCCGGTGGGCTCGTCCGCCCAGTTCCCGCTGGGCACCGACACGCTCGGACGCGACCTGCTCAGCCGCCTCATGTACGGCGCCCGCGTCAGCCTCGTGGTCGGCGTGTGCGCCAACGGCTTCGCCCTCGTCCTCGGCGTCATCTTCGGCCTCGCCGCCGGCTACTTCCGCGGCGGGACCGAGACCCTACTCATGCGCGCGACCGACGTGATGATGGCGTTCCCCATCATCCTGCTGGCGGTGGCGCTGGTCAGCGTGCTCAAGCCGAGCATCTGGATCCTCATCCTCGTCATCGGCATCGTCTACTGGACGCCGATGACGCGCGTGATCCACGGCGAGGTGCTATCCATCCGCGAGAAGGAGTTCGTCGACGCGGCGCGGCTCACCGGCTGCAAGAACGGACGCATCCTCTCCCGTCACATCCTGCCGCACCTCGTGGCCGTGATCCTCGTGTACACCAGTCTCGGCCTCGCCACCGTCATCATCTTCGAAGCGACGCTCAGCTACATCGGCCTCGGCGTCCAGCCGCCGACGCCGTCCTGGGGCCAGATGATCAGTGAGGGTCAGCCCTACTACCTCTCGGCGCCTCACCTCGTGATCTATCCCGGCCTCGCCATCATGATCACGGTCCTTGCATTCAACCTCGTCGGCGACGGGCTGCGCGATGCGTTCGACCCGCAGCAGCGTCGGCGGTAACCGATCACCAGCAGGAGGCACGCATGACGCGTCGTTCACACAAGCCGGCAGCGGTCACCGCAGCCGTCGTCCTCGGGCTCGCCCTCCTCCTCTCACTGGGTCTCGCCGCCTGTGGCGCCACACCCGCCGATGAGTCGGGCAGCCCATCCACGTCCGACTCGCCGACGCAGGGCGGGACGCTCACGCTCTCCTACCTCACCGAGCCGTCGAGCCTCGACCCCGCGGTGGCCTGGAACGTGATCGACTGGCAGATCGAGCACGACATCTACCAGGGCTTCCTGCAGTACGCGCACGAGCCCGGCGCGGCCGGCACGGAGCTCATCCCCTGCCTCGCCACCGAGGTCCCGAGCACGGAGAACGGCGGCATCTCGGCCGACGGCACGGTCTACACCTTCAGGCTTCGCGAGGGCGTCAACTTCCAGCCGCCGGTGAGTCGCGAGGTGACGGCCGCGGACTTCAAGTACAGCTTCGAGCGCATGATGAAGGAGCCCCGCGCTCCGGCCACGTCCTTCTACATGGGCGTCGTCGGCGCCGACGAGTTCATGAAGGGCAAGGCCGACGAGATCAGCGGCTTCAAGGCGGTCGACGACTCCACCGTCGAGATCACGCTGAAGAGCCCGGACCTCTCGTTCCTGAACGCGGTGACCATGGACTTCTGCGACGTGGTCCCCAAGGAGTGGGTCGACAAGTGGGGCAAGCAGTTCAACCGCAACCCGCTCGGCACCGGCCCCTTCGTCTTCCAGGAGTGGACTCCGGGGCGCGAGATCGTGCTCACCCGCAACCCCGACTACTGGGAGCCGGGCAAGCCGTACCTCGACACGATCGACTACCAGCTCTCGTTCAATCCGCAGACCGCGCTGCTCAAGCTCGAGCGCGGCGAGGTGGACATCCTCGGCGACGGCATCCCGGTCGCCGACATCCCGCGCGTGCAGTCAGATCCGACGTTGAAGAAGCAGGTGTTCTCCCAGCCGCTGGTAGCCATCAGCTACATGTTCATGAACGTGGAGATGAAGCCGTTCGACGACGTCAAGGTCCGCCAGGCGCTGAGCTGGGCGATCAACCGCGACAAGCTGGTCAAGCTCCAGGCCGGCCAGGCGATGAGCCTCTGGCAGTTCTACCCCAAGGGCATGCCGGGCTACGAGGAGGGCAAGGTCTACTACGGCTACGACCCGGCGAAGGCCAAGCAGCTCCTCGCCGACGCCGGCTATCCCGACGGGTTCAAGACGATGCTCTACACCGACAACGTCGACCCGAACCCCAAGCTCTGGCAGTCCGTGCAGGCGGACCTCGCCGCCGTCGGCGTCGACGCCGGCCTCAAGACGATGAGCAACAACACCTACTACACGCAGCAGGGCACGCCCAACACGCTCACGGCGGGCAGCTTCGGCTGGTGGATGGACTTCCCCGACCCGAGCGACTGGATCGCGCCGCTGTTCAGCAAGTCGAGCGCGGTCGCAGGCGGCATGAACTCCAGCTTCTGGTGGAGCCCTCAGCTCGAGGCGATGTTCGCCGAGGCGCAGGCGATGACCGACCCGGCGGCGCGCATCGGACAAGTTCACCGACATGCAGGCGTACATCTCCGAGCAGGCGCCGTACGTGCCCTGCTACCAGCCCATCCAGACGACGATGTGCACGGAGACCACGGGCGGCTTCTACCTGCACCCGGTGTACCAGATCGACCCGACGCAGTACTGGAAGAAGTAGTCAGCCGAGCGGCGGGTGAGCGAAGGACCGCCCGCCGCTCCATCCGACCTGAGGGTGGGGCAGGAAAGGAGCTGGGCAGATGAGGACGCACAGGACGACGTGGGTGGTGGTGGCGCTGCTGGCGCTCGCTCTCTCGCTGGGGCTCGCCGCGTGCGGCGCGACGCCCGACGAGGGCGGGGGCGACGGCAGCGCGTCGCCGGCGAGCGGCACGCCGGTCAAGGGCGGGACGCTCACGGTCACCTACCAGGGCGAGCCGACCGAGCTCGACCCGGCGATCGCCTGGGAGGTGACCTCCTGGGGCATCGAGCGGCTTACCTATCAGACGTTCCTGACCTACGCCAGCAAGCCAGGTGAGGCCGGTGCCGAGCTCGTGCCCGACCTCGCGACCGAGGTGCCAAGCGCGGAGAACGGCGGCATCTCCGCCGACGGCAGGACCTACACCTTCCACCTCAAACAGGGCGTCAAGTTCGCGCCGCCGGTGGACCGCGAGGTCACAGCCGCCGACTTCAAGTACAGCTTCGAGCGCATGATGGTGGAACCACTCGCACCGGCGACCTTCTTCTACGAGGGCATCGTCGGGGCGACGGAGTTCCTGGACGGCAAAGCCAAGGAGATCAGCGGCTTCAAGGCCGTCGACGACTACACCGTCGAGATCACGCTCCAGAAGCCCGAGGGCTCCTTCCTCATGGCCATGACCATGCCGTTCACCTCGGTGCTGCCCAAGGAGTGGGTCAAAGAGGTCGGCAAGGACATCAAGCGCAAGCCCCTCGGTACCGGTCCCTACGTCATCACCGACTGGACGCCAGGTCAGTCGATTTCCGCCGAGAGGAACCCAAACTGGACGGGCGAGACCGGCCAGTGGGTGGACAACATGGAGTTCGACTTCACCGCCAACCCGAGCACCGCGCTGCTGCAGCTCGAACGCGGCGAGGTGGACGTGCTCGGCGACGGCGTCCCGTCGGCCGACTACGTGCGCACGAAGCAGGACCCGACATGGGGAAAGTACACCTACGACGCGTCCGAGATCGCCACGTACTACGTGTTCATGAACGTGAACGAGAAGCCGTTCACCGACGTCAAGGTGCGGCAGGCCGTCAACTACGCCATCAACACGGCGCGCATCCAGAAGCTGCTTGCCGGGCAAGCGAAGGCGCTCAACCAGGTCTACCCCGCCGGCATGCCGGGCTACCAGGCCGACGCGCAGTTCTACACCTACGATCCGGCCAAGGCGAAGCAGCTGCTCGCCGAGGCCGGCTTCCCCAACGGGTTCAAGGTGACCTTTGGCGCCCACAACGTCGATCCGTTCCCCAGGCTGGCCCAGGCGGTGCAGAACGACCTGAAGGCCGTCGGCATCGACGCCAGCCTGAAGATCATGGACAAGGCCACCTACTGGGACTACATCGCTCTGTCGCAGTCGCACATGGCCATCGGCCTGACCGACTGGTACCAGGACTTCCCCGACCCGAGTGACTTCGTCGGCCCCCTCTACACGCACCCGAGCGAGGGCGGATCCGATGTGAGCTTCTACACGAACCCCGAGGTCGAGGCTCTCTACAAGGCGTCGAACACGCGAACTCGACCCGGCCAAGCGGATCGAGATGTTCGTGCAGATGCAGGACCTCATCATGGCTGACGCGCCGTCCGCCATCCTGTACCAGCCCGTGTTCAACGGGATGTACGGCAAGAACGTCGGCGGTTTCTACTACCACCCCGTCTGGAGCCTCCAGTTCCAGGAGATGTGGAAGCTCGACGGCAAGTGAGGCGATGACCGTGGCACGGCGCAAGAGGAGCAGGAGGGACGATGGGTAAGTACGTCGTCCGCAGGCTGCTGTGGATGCTGGTGGTGCTCTTCTGCGTGAGCCTCATCACCTTCCTGCTCTTCTTCGCCGTGCCCGGCGACCCCGCCAAGAGCATCGCCGGCACGCACGCCACGCCGGAGGTGCTGGAGCGGATCCGCCGGGAGCTGGGCCTCGACCTGCCCATCTGGAGGCAGTACGGCCTCTACCTGTGGCACCTTCTGCACGGGAACATGGGCTACAGCTACGAGACCCAGCTCCCGGTGGCCACGGTCATCCTGCAGCGCTTCCCGGCGACGCTGCTGATCGTCATGTTCGGCATCTTCTTCGAGCTCCTCATCGGCATCCCGGTGGGCATGATCAGCGCCCTGCGGCAGTACGGCATCCGCGACCGCTCCTTCACGGTGCTCAGCCTCCTGTTCCTGAGCATGCCGGCGTTCTTCCTCGGGATGATCCTGATGTACCTCTTCGCCTTCAAGTGGCCGATCTTCCCGCTCGGCGGCTACGAGGGCTGGGCGTACCCGCTCTATGCCGTCCTGCCCGGGCTCACGATCGGCCTCACCGGCGCCGCCTGGTACTCGCGGCTGCTGCGCAGCAGCATGCTCGACATCCTCGGCGCCGACTACGTGAAGGCCGCCCGGGCCAAGGGCCTCCCGGAGCGCACCGTCGTCTGGCGCCACATCATGCGCAACGCCTGGAGCCCCATCGTCACCCTGCTCGGCATGGACATTGGCTGGTTCCTCGGCGGCGTGCTCATCATCGAGATCGTCTTCGGCATCCCCGGCATCGGCGGGCAGGCGTACATGGCGATCCAGACGCAGGACCTGCCGCTCATCATGGGCACGGTCCTGTTCGCCGCCCTGCTCGTCACGCTCAGCAACTTCGTGGTCGACCTCGCCTACACGTGGCTCGACCCGCGCGTCAAGTACAGCTGATGCCGGGCGCGCGCCCGGGGACCGCCTGACCATGCCGCGCGCCAGACCGGCAGACGCCTTCGGCCCCACGCGCTCGCGGCTGCTGGCAGTGGCGGCCTTCCTCCGTGCCCGGCCGCTGCAGCTCGTCGCCGCCGGCGCCGTGCTGATCGTGCTCGTGCTCCTGCCCTTCCACTACGTCGCCTGGCAGGAGCACTTCATCGGGCTTCCGGCGGCGCTCGTCTCGCTGATCATCGTCGCCGGCGCCGTCTCCGGCGGGCCCCGCGTCGGCATCGCGCTGGCGGTCGTCGGCGGGGTCGCCTACGACCTGCTGGCGATCTCCGACCGCTGGCTGGTCCAGGGCGCCACGTCGGCCGCCGTCGTCCTCCTCTGGCTGGCCGCCGGGCTGGGCGTGGGCCTGCTCGGCGACCGCTACCGCGCCCAGGTCGCGCGAGCCCTCGACCAGGCGAATCGCTCGCGCGACGCCCTCGACAGGGTGGTCGGCGCGACCCCGCTCTTCCACGCCACGCGGCAACGCCGCGGCCGTGGCCCGGGCCATCTGCGACGGCGCGCTGGCGACCTTCGAGTGCGACCTCGTCGCCCTCTTCGCGATCGAAGGCGAGCGGCTGCGGCTGCTGGCCCGCTCGCCGTACCTCGCCGACACCGGCGACCGCCTGCTGATGGAGCCCTCGCGGGAGCTGCAGCAGGAGCTCGCCGACAACCTGCTGCCGAGCTTCATCGCGGACATCCGCGAGCCCGGTGGACCGCGCATGCCGCGCGCGGTGACCGCCGAGGCCGGCCAGGTGTCGGCGGTGCGCGCCCCGGTGGTGCTCGACGACAAACCCGTGGCGCTGCTGGCGATGAGCTGGTCGCGCCGTGTCCCCGAGCCCGAGCGCGGCCAGCTCGGCGTCGTGCAGCGCTTCGCCGAGCACGCCGCCGTGGCGCTGGCTCAGGCGCAGCGCGCGCAGGCCCAGCAGGAGGTGGAAGCGCTGTACCGCCGGTTCCAGGCGAGCCTCGCGCCGGCGGTGACCGTGGACGCGCCGGGCATCAGCGTGGCCACGCTCTACCGGCCCGGCGAGCGCCGTATGCTGCTCGGCGGGGACTTCATCGACGCGGTGACGCGCCCCAACGGCGCCGTGGCCGCCGTGATCGGCGACGTCACCGGCCACGGTCCGGATGCCGCCGCCCTGGGCGCGAGCCTGCGCGCCGCGTGGCGAGCGCTCGCGCTCCGGGGCGCCTCCCTGCAGGCGAGCATGAAGACGCTGAACAGCCTGACGCTCGACGAGAGCGACCGGGCCGAGCAGGGCGAGCTGGGCCTCGGCCTCCTGGCCACGGTCTGCGCGGTCGAGATCGACGCGGCCGGCCGGCGCGCCCGCTTCGTCAACGCCGGCCACCCGCAGCCGTTGCTGCTGGGTCCGCGGGTCGTCCAGATGGAGCACACGCCGGGGATGATGCTGGGGGTGGAGGAGCACGGCGACTGGGCGTCGCACGAGGTGAGCCTGCCCGAGGAATGGGGGCTGCTGCTGTACAGCGACGGCATCGTCGACGCCCGCACGAGCCCGGGTTCTCACTCGCGGCTCGGCATCGCCGGGCTGCGCGCCGCAATCGGGCATCTGTGGGCGCGACGCGCCACGACGGCGACGGACCTGGAGGCCCTGGTCGATTCGGTCCAGGGAGGGCAGGAGGCCATCCTCGACGACGATGTGACCCTCCTGCTGCTGACCGGCACGGCGGTCTCCCCGGCAGACGACTGACCGCCGTCCCGGCGCCGCCGCCGGCGTCACATCGGGCGAGAGCCTCCGCGCAACCCCGATTCGAGCAGGTCGGGCAGCGACCGCTGGAGCATGAACTCCAGCACGGCGTAGGCCCGCCGCATGTCGAAGTCGTCGTCGATGGCCTCCTGGATGGCCAGCCCATCGACCACGGCGGTCATGAGCTCGGCCAGACCGAGCAAGGCCTGCTGCTGGGACGGCGACGTCTGGTCCTCGGCCCTCAGCCAGTCGAGCTTGATGCGCCGGTACCAGTCGTAGGCGCGCGCCATGCGGCCCCTCAGCCCCTTGTTCCGCAGGGCGTAGGGCAGGACGTCGAAGAAGACGCGGAACGAGCGGGACGAGCTGATCGTCCGCAGACCATCCACGAACCTCGGCAGGCGCTCCTCGCTCGCGACCGCGCTCATGGCGGAGGCGGCGTCCTCCTGGTCGTCGCGGAACACCGAGTCGATCATCGCCTTGACCAGGCCCTCTTTGTTCCCGAAGTAGTACTGCACCATCGCCGAGTTCTCGCCGGACTCCGTGGCGATCGCACGCAGCGTCAGTCCGGAGAAGCCCTTGGCGACGAGCACCCGCTGCGCGGCCGCGAGGATCTTCAGGGCGGGAGCCGGCATGTCCTGCCTGGGGTCGCGGCTGAGCGGGGCGGTAACGGCCGCGCGGTCCGCGCCGGCAGATCCAGCTGCTGGGGAGTTGAGATTAATCATTCGATTGATTAGACTCCATTGCGCCGCACCAAGCAACCGCGAGAGAGCGACGAGAGGAAACGAGATGGCGGAAGTCAAGAGGCTCAAGTACTGCGTCGACGGCGAGTGGCGCGAGTCAACGACCGACAAGTACATGCCGGTCACCGACTCGAGCACCGGCGAGGTGTTCGCCGAGGCGCCGTGCTGCACGGCCGCCGAGGTCGAAGGCGCCATCGAGAGCGCCCACCTGGCGTTCCAGACCTGGTCGACGACGCCGATCCAGAAGCGCACCCAGGTGCTCTACCGCTGGAAGGCCCTGCTCGAGCAGAACGCGGAAGAGGTCACGAAGCTCTGCGCGCGCGAGCTCGGCAAGAACCTCGACGAGGCGCGCGGCGAGGTCATCAAGATCATCGAGGGCTGCGAGGTCGGCGTCTCCGCCCCGATGACCATGAAGGGCGAGTCGCTCATGAACGTGTCCACCGGGCACGACACCGTGAGCTACCGCGAGCCGATCGGCGTCTTCGCCGGCATCGCGCCGTTCAACTTCCCCGGCATGATCCCCTTCGGCTGGATGCTGCCCCTGTGCATCGTCACCGGCAATACCCTGGTCCTCAAGCTGGCCAGCATGGTGCCGACCACCGGCATGCGCCTGCTCGAACTGCTCTACGAGGCCGGCCTGCCCAAGGGCGTCGTCAACGTCGTCACCTGCTCGCGCAACGAGGCCGAGATCATGATGACGCACCCGCTGGTGCGCGGCGTCAGCTTCGTCGGCTCCACCTCGGTCGGCAAACACGTCTACTCGCTGGCCGCCGCCCACGGCAAGCGCGTCCAGGCCCAGACCGAGGCCAAGAACCACGGCCTCGTCCTGGCCGACGCCTCGCTCGAGCGCGCCGCCGCCGGCATCATCAACTCGACCTTCGGCTGCGCCGGCATGCGCTGCATGGCGCTGCCCGTGATCGTGGTCGAGAACTCGATCGCCGACGAGTTCATCGGCTACATGATGGACTTCGCCAAGCAGCGCGTCGTCGGCTGCTCCTACGACCCCAAGACCGAGCTCGGCCCGGTCGTCTCGGCCGACCACCAGGCCTTCGTCAAGGGCTGGATCGACAAGGGCGTCGAGGAAGGCGCCGACCTCCTGCTCGACGGCCGCGACCTCGTCGTGCCGGGCTTCGAGAACGGCTTCTTCGTCGGCCCGACGATCTTCGACAACGTGACCGAGGACATGGAGCTCGGCCGCGAGGAGATCTTCGGCCCGGTACTCGGCATCAAGCGCGTCGAGGACTTCGAAGAGGGCATCACGATCATGAACAACAGCCGCTTCGCCAACGGCTCCTGCATCTTCACCGAGAGCGGCTACTACGCGCGTGAGTTCGCCAAGCGCACGCACGCCGGCATGGTCGGCATCAACGTCGGCATCCCGGTGCCGGTCAGCTTCTTCCCGTTCGCCGGCCACAAGGAGTCGTTCTTCGGCGAGAGCCACGTCTTCGGCCTCGACGGCATCCGCTTCTTCACCGAGAGCAAGTGCGTCACCTCGCGCTGGTTCACCGAGGCCGAGAAGAAGGAGAAGAAGGTCGGCACCTGGGAGGGCACCGTCAACAAGCAGTGGTGACGGGTCGATCTCACTCCACCAGACCGCGGTGATCCGCGGCGGGTGAAGTACGCTTCGAAGGGCGGGGAGTCTGTCGACTCCCCGCCCTTCCGCGTTCTCGGCGCCGGCGTCGGGGGCGGAGGGCAGGCGAGCCTGCCCTCCGCCCCCTTCCTCGTTTTTGAACGCGGCGACCGGGTAGGAAGGTCCGCGAGACCCGACCAAAGGAGATCAGGTGGCTCACGAGTTCCCGGAGATCACGTCCTACGGCTCCGCCCTGCGCTTCGCCCTCGAGGCGGAGCAGGCGTGCGCCGACTTCGCCGCCGCAGCCGGCGTGCTGGCGCCGACGCAGGAGTGGCAGGACAAGCTCGAAGAGATCGTCTGCACCCACGACGACCGCGTGCAGAAGCTGATGGCGCAGCACCAGGGGGCCGGCGACCTCGCGACCCGGCCGGCCGGGTCGCTGCAAGGCGGCCCCTACCTCGGCACGCTCGATGCCGAGCCGGCCAGCAGCTGGCCGGCCGCCGCGGTGCAGCTCGCCCAGGCGGAGGAAGACGCGGCGCGGTATCACGAGGAGTTCGCCACGCAGTACGCGGCCGCCCTCGAGCAGAAGGCCCCGCTCTTCGCCAAGAGCGCGCAGCAGGACCGCGCGGCCGCGGCAGAGATCAAGGGGATGCTCGGCTAGGGCGTTGTCGGGGGAAGGAGCGCGACTCCGCTCCCTCGCGAACGAACGGAGGGCCGGGGCGGGTGGTCGGAAGGATCACCCGCCCCGGCCTTTCAGCGGGCGCGATTGCCGTCGCGCCCACTCGTCCTGCCGGTGAGGACGCTTGCGGACGCCCTCACGCGGCCTTGCGGCGAGAGCGCTTGCGGACGCTCCCGCCTGGTGCCGGACGGCGCGGCCGGGGAGGCCGCCGTCCGGCTGCCGGGGCGCGTACTTGGGGGGCGCCCCGGGTGGTGCAGGGAGGCGGGGCGGGCGCCGCGAAGCGCCTCGCCCGCCCCGTCTCCCTACGTGGCGTCTCCCGGCGCGCCGCGCGCGAGCACGGCGGCCAGGAGCGCCTCCTCGCCGGCGAAGAACTGCGCGCCGTCGTCCGCCAGACCGTCGACGACGCCGGCGAAGTCGCCGGCGCGCACGCCCTCGTCGACCCAGACCGGCGTGCCCGCCCCGAGCGCCTCGCGCGCGGCCTCCACGTTGCGCGCGTTGCCGTGGCTGACCGGCACGGCGCTGACGACCACGAGGTCGGCGGCGCGCATCAGCTCCAGGTTCTCGGCGTGCGCCTCGTCGCCGACCGGCGAGAACGGCGCCTCGACCGCCATGGAGAGGCCGAGGTCGCGCCCGGTCTCCTCGTCGGTATCGAGGGCGTTGAGGACGCCGGCGGACACTTCGTACCCGGCGTCCACCAGCTCGCGCATCATGCCGGCCCCGGTGCCGCCTCCGCAGACCAGGTGCACGCGGCCCCGGCGCTCGCCGCGCAGCCGCGGAGAGAACGTAAGGTACGTGCGGCCGGCGTGCCGGTGCAGGTAGGCGCGCACGCCGTACACCGCCTCGACGACCTCCGGCCGCAGCACCTCGTCCGGCGGCCCGAACGCCGCCACCTCGCCGTCGCTCAGCACGAGCAGCTTGTCGAAGTAGTGCAGGGCGAGATTGAGGTCGTGCAGGATGCAGAGAACGGTGAGCCCATCCGCGTTCAGCTCCTTGAGCAGGTCGAAGAGCCGCAACTGGTGGGAGACGTCGAGCGCCGAGGCCGGCTCGTCGAGCAGCAGGAGCGGCGCCTGCTGCATGAGCGCCTGCGCCAGCACCACCAGCTGCTTCTCGCCGCCGGAGAGCTCCGAGAAGCGGCGGTTCGCGAGGTCGGCGACCCCGAGACGCGCCAGCGTCTCCTCGGGGTCGCCGTGCGCCGCCGCATCCTTGCCGCGGCAGTAGGCGCCCATCTCGACGACCTCGCGCACGTCGAGGTCGAAGTCGAGGTCGAAGTGCTGCGGCACCAGCGCGACCTCGCGCGCCATGTCCTTGCGCCGGTAGCGGCGTGTCGGCACGTCCTTGACGAGCACCTCGCCGGCGACCGGCTGGTGGATGCCGTCGATCAGGTCGACCAGCGTCGACTTGCCGCTCCCATTGGGGCCGACGATGCCGACGAACTCGCCGGCCTGCAGCGCGAAGGAGATGCGGCGCAGCACCGGGCGCTCGTCGTAGGCGAAGTCAACATCCTTGAGCGCGACGAGGGGGCCGGCCATCAGGCGCGCCTCCCGCGCCGCAACAGATAGACGAACAGCGGCGCGCCGATGAACGTGGTGACCACGCCGACCGGGATCTCGTTCGGCGAGATGACCGTGCGCGAGAGCAGGTCGGCCAGCACCATGAGCGAGGCGCCGGCGAGCATCGAGATCGGCAGCAGCCCACGGTGCCCGGGGCCGATCAGCAGGCGCACGACGTGCGGCACGACGAGGCCGACGAAGGCGATGATGCCGCTCACCGAGACGGCCAGGGCGGTCAGCACGCCGGCGGTGACGAGCAGGAGCCGTTTGGTGCGCTCGACCTCGACGCCGAGCTCGAGCGCGCGCTTCTCGCCCTGCAGCAGGATGTCCATCTCGCGCGTGAAGAACAGCGGCGCGATCATGAACGGGACGGTGATGAGGGCGATGCGGACGTCCGGCCAGCCGCGTCCGGAGAAGCTGCCCATGAGCCAGTAGATGATGGCGGTCATGTCCTCGTTGGCCTTGATCATCAGGACGGTCACGAGGGCGCTGGCGAGGTACGAGATGGTGACGCCGGCGAGCAGGAGCACGAAGATGTCGATGCGGCCGCGCCGGCGCGCCGCCATCCACACGATGACGAGCGTGCCGAGCCCGCCGACGATGGCGAGCACCGTCGTCACCGAGAGGTTGGCGAAGTGGAGCACGATGCCGATGGTGGCGCCGAGCGCGGCGCCCGACGAGACGCCGGTCACGTAAGGGTCGGTCAGCGGGTTGAGGAAGAGGTCCTGGAGGATCACGCCGGCGACCGCCAGCGCCGCGCCGACGAGGGCGGCGACCAGCACGCGCGGCATGCGGATCTCCCAGAAGATGGCACTCTCGAGGTCGCCCTGGACCGGCCCCGCCGCTACCAGATGCCAGAGCTGGCTCAGCGACAGCGAGACCGGTCCGAGGGCGAGGCCCAGCGCGAGACAGACGGCGAGGATGCCGCCGGCCAGGAGGATCCCCGGCCACGTCCGTGTGCGGGCCCGCCGGGTCATTCGCTGGTGGACGCCTCCGGGTGGATCATCGTGACGAGCTGCCTGAGCCCTTCGGCGAGGCGCGGGCCAGGCCGGGCGATGATGCTGTCCTCGATGACGTAGACCTTGCCGTCCTTGACGGCCGTGAGATCACCGAAGCCGGCGCGCTTGTTGATCTCGCCGGGCTCACTCATCGAGCCGGAGTCGGCGATGTAGACCTGCGGGTCGTCCTTCGCCAGCACCTCGGTGCTGAAGCTCGGGAACCCGCTGCCGGCCTGGGCGCCGATGTTCTCGCCGCCGGCGATGGTGATCATGTCGTCGATGAAGGTGCCGGCGCCGGCCGTCATGAGCGGCTTGCTGTAGATCTCGAGGAAGGTCGTCGCGGCGGCGAGCCCGGAGACCTTGGCCTGGACCTCCTCCTTGGCGGCGGTCATCTCATCGACGACCGCGGCAGTGCCCTCGTCGGCGCCGGCGAGCTTGCCTACGTTCTGGATGGTGGCGATGGTGCCGTCGTAGGTGGTCGGGTCGACCACGTAGACCGTCATGCCGAGGTCCTCGAGCTTGCTGCGCAGCTTGTTCTGGATGCCGCCGGCGGCCAGCACGAGCTCCGGGTCATACGAGGCGATCTTCTCGACGTTGGGGTTGGCGAAGTCGCCGACCTTGGGCAGGCTCGTGGCCTCTTCGGGGTAGTCGTCGTAGCTGGTGCCGGCGACCATCTTGTCGCCGGCGCCGATGGCGTAGGCGATCTCGGTGTTGGCCGGCGCCAGGCTGACGATGCGGGTCGCCGGCTGGTCGAGCGTGACCTCGGCGCCGGAGTCGTCGGTGACGGTGATGGGCCCGGCGGCCGCGGCGGACGGCGAACTCGAGGCGGCGGTGTCGTCGCCCGAGCCGCAGGCGCTCAGGGCGACGGCGCCCAGGGCGAGGACTGCGATCAGGAGGAGCGCCGCGGTGAGGCGGCCGATGCGGATGGTGGACATGACGGTGGTGACTCCCTTCGAGACGTGACTACCGGACGTAGTGCAGGACGTGGTGGCCGTCGCGCTCCTCGATGCCGTCCCAGACGAGCGGGACTGGCCGCGAGAACAGCGGGGCGGACGTGACCATGGTGTGGTACTCGCCTTCTTCGCCGCAGGCGTCGGCGCCGGCGGCCTCGAGGCGGGTGATGACGGCGTCGTCGAGCTCGAGTCCGAGGAACTCGGCGCCGAGCTTGGACGAGTCGACGGCGACGATGGTGGCGCGGGAGCCGCCGGCGAGGAACTCGTCCAGCAGCCGGCGGCGCGGCTCCTGCCACAGCGGCAGGTGACAGCTGAGGCCGGCGACCTCGCAGACCCCCTCGACCCAGTCCCGATGGGCCTGCAGGTCGATGTCGCCGAACACGCCGGCCTCGACGCCCTGCGCGCGCAGCTCGTGGAGGAGCGGAGACGAAGGTGGCCTCGTAGCCGTCCCACGTGGTCGCGCGGGTGACGAGCGGGATGCCGAGCGCCGCGGCCTGCTCCTCGAGCAGCGCGAGCGGCAGGCCGTGGCCGCGGCTCACGCGGCCGTCCTCGTGCAGCATGCACACGAGGGCGGCCGGGACGCCGCGGCGCAGCGTCGCGCGCTGCAGCGCGAGGTACGCGTCCTTGCCGCCGCTCCACGAGCAGAAGAAGCGGCGGCCGGCGAGGCCGTCTCCGCCGGCGGCGGCGACGCCGGCCGGCACGGCGCTGGCGCCGGCCTCTTCACCAGGTCGGGCGGCGAGCGACGCGCCGTCGAGCCGGCCGTTGGCGGACGGTACGTCGGCTCGCGACGCGTCACTCGCCATGGTCGCCCTCCCTGGCTGCCCTGCAAGCAGGGCAGATCCCATACACCTCGAGGTGGTGTCCGTAGATGCTGAAGCCGGTGGCCTCGGCGAGCCGCGCCTCGAGCTCGCTGACGTCGCCGTCGCCGTCGAAGCGGACGACCCGGCGGCAGGCGCCGCAGATCAGCGGGTGGCTGTGGCCGATGGGCGGCGCGATGAAGCAGATGTCCCCGTGCCCGTCCTGCACGCGCGCGAGGAGCCCAAGGTCGCCGAGCAAGGTGACGGTGCGGTAGACGGTGGCCTGGCCGACGCCGTCGCCGCGCAGCGCGTCGGCGGCCTCGCCGATGGTCGCGGCACGGTCCGCGCCGGCGAAGTACCCCCAGATGAGCCGGCGCTGCCGCGTGAAGGGGATACCCTTCTCGCGAAAGACGGCTTCGATGTCGTGGGTCGGCTGCGGATCGGTCAACTCAGGTGCTTCCCAGGCTCAGGTTGAGAACCCTTCTCAACGGTGTTGAGAAAACCTATCAACCGCAGTAGCCCGACGTCAACCGTCGAGTACAGCATGGCCAGCCGCACATGATCCCGCCGTTCCTAGGTGCGGCGCCCGAGGCGGCGCGCGGAAGCGGCGGGACCGCCACTGGCGCCCCATGGCTCACCGCGAGCGCCCGATCGCGCCGCCCCCTGCGCACTTCGACAACAGCCGCCAGGCCGGCTTACACAGACCGCAGATACTCGTGACCCGGGCGGAGGCCGGGCGTAGTATGCAGAAGTCGGAGGCTGCAGCAGATGTCTTCTCTCTACTGCAGAAATGCAGTTAGCCGGACGGGTGGGAGCATGCGGCTCCTCGCGCTCACGCCGTGAGGCGAGTCGCCATGTTCCTCGGCTCGCCGGCTGGGCGGCTGCGCATCGCCGTGACTACCTGTGTCTCGTCCGCCTCAGCGGGCCCGCCGTGAGCTCGGAGGCAGCGGCCATGGTGAGAAGGCGAGCGCTCGCGCCGGTCGAGGTCAGCGGCGTGACCGGTCGACAGGCCGTGGCGTAGGTCGGCCGCCAGTCCTCGGCGACGATCTGCGTCGGCTGGTACGCGCGGCGCTGCAAGCGGCCTGGCGAGAGCCGCATCGGGCTGCGGCTGCTGCCGTCGGCAGTCCTCGGCGATGCGCCATGCTCGCGGCATGGGGTCGAACTGCACCGCGTTCGAGCGATCCAGGACGCGTCGACGCCCGCGCGGCGAGTCCGCTGCGCACTGGCCCAACAAGCGGATCAAGCTGGCTCGTCGCAGCGTCGCGCAGCCTCAGGGGTCCGGTAGCGCTCGCAGCTTATCCGCGGTGCGTTAGCTGCACACAGGCGAGGGTCATGGCAGGATCGCCTGTCCGGTCTGCGGTCTCCGCGGTGAAGCCCGCGTGCCGCACTGCCCCGAGTGCGGCGCTCGACGTGACGCTCACCTCGGCGAGCGTGGCCCGGGCCGACCTGCTCGGGCGCGGAGCTGAGCGCTGCACGCCTCCCTACCTGGCGCGCAGGTCTGGAGTGCCGCCGTACGCCTCAGCACGGCTGCGGTCGCGCTCACCGCCGCGGCCGTCCTGTTGCCCCGCTCTGGCTGCGGCTACGTTCGGTCCCGAGGCAGCTGCTCTACGGCAGCGCACTTGGCGACCATGGCGCTCGGACCAGGCTGTCGAGTTCGTACAGCCTCACGGCGGCCCTGGCTGCCACCGACGCAGCGGGCCGCGGTGCTGGTCCGACGTACTCCGACCCCTCGGCCCGGCATGGCGCGCACAGCGGGCTACGGCAGATCCGTCTACGTCACGCTCGACCGTGCTCATCCTCTGCTGCCTTGGGTCGTCGACCGAGCGTGGTACGGGGCCGTGAGGGGCGCGCTCCCGGGAGCCGCCGCGTGCGCAGCTAACAAGCGCGTCAACCTGACGCGATCAACGGTCTTCTGTAGTAAGTTCAGACCCGCAGCCCGCGCAGGTTACGCGCGGTGCGTTAGGCGTATCAGGAGTCAGTAGGCCAGGCGGGAGGCAAGATGGGGCTGCACAGCCCGGCGAGCCATTCTCGAGATGTCAGGCCAACGCTGATGGAGGGCGAGGAAGTGGCGACAGAACACCCTGACGCTCGAGCCCGCGGCAGGCTGCTGCTGCTCACCCTTGGTCTCGTTGCAGCGCTCCTCGTGCTGACCGGATGTTCGAGCACTGTTCAGCCGACCGCGTCGCCCTCCCCGAGTCCGCCTGCCGATCGATTCGCGGGGACATGGCGATTGGACTGGGCCGACGCGGTGTTCGTCATCATCAACGACGACGGGCAGTACAGAGCCCTCGCCGCCAGTCCCGGGCTCGATGGAGTCAACGAGCTCGCGGTCGTCCGGCAGCAGGCCGACTCGATTCGCTTCCGGGTCGAGAGCGGAGACACGATCGGGGACACCTACCGTTTCACCTTGACCCAAGACCCGGCGCGTTTGAGGCTCGTTGCCATGGAAGAGGGGATGACGAAGCCGGCTCACGGGGTCGTCAAGAAGGTGTCGGACAGCACTGCGAGTCCCACACCTTTCCCAGAGCCGTAGCGTCGCCCGCGCGGCCACACACGGTCGATCCATGCAGAGGAGCGCACGGCGACACTTGGAGTCACCACGCGGAACGCCGAACAAGCGGATCAAGCTGGCTCGCCAAAGCGTCGCGGCAAGACGAAGCCGCGGCGCTCGCAGCTTATCCGCGGTGCGTTAGGCAGCGGCAATGGACGGTTGGCGGTTCATCGGAACAAGCGGGGAGGAGTCGTTCAGTGTCAGCGGCGTGGACGTTTGGCGCCATCACTGGCACCGCAGGCCGCTGGAGGTCGCCAACGTCTCCGGTCCCTCGGGAGAGCCGCGACAGTTCCCGGTCTACTCCATCTCCGTCTACGACGTGGCGGTCGGCGACCGCAGCGTCACCTTCGCTGCCGGTGAGATCTCCAACGGCGTGTGGGCCTTCTACGTTCCGTGGGAGTCGTTTTGGGATCGTTGATGAGGTCTCGGAAGCGCAGCCGCCGCTGCCTAACAAGCGCATCAAGCTGATGCGCCGCAGGTCTTCATCACTCTGGGAGCGCTGCGCGCACAGCTTATGCGCGGTGCGTTGGGCATACGAGGGTCCGACGTGCGCGAAGGGGGGGAGCCGCAGCATGAGCCGGCCTATCGACAAGGCGGTCGACATCGTCGCCTTCTGCGTCATCGGCGCCGCATGCGCTGCGGGCCTCATCTGGGCACGCGACGTGCCCTACATCGTCGCCATGGTGATCTTCGGACTCTCAATCGAATCGTGGTACGTCTATCGCTTCGTTCGCACGCGCGGTCGTCGATCCTCCACCGGGCGAGACGATCGCAGCCGGACGGCCGGGCCCGGCGACGACTAGACAAGAGCTTGGTGCCGATGCCCAACAAGCGCATCAACCTGACGCGACCAACGGTCTCTGTAGTAACTTGGGACCGTAGCCCGCGCAGGTTATCCGCGGTGCGTTGGGCGGAACGCGACCCGGAAGGTGCATGAAAGTCCATCGTCTTCGGCTTGGCCGCACAGTGGCACTCGTTGCGGTCCTGCTCGCCTCCGCAGCGTCGGTCTCGGCCTGCGGCGATTCGGGCTCGAAGGATCCCTTCATCGGCACCTGGAAACCGCTGGCTCCCCAGCCCTTCATCGGTACGCTCGTCGTGACGAAGGCCGACGATGGCTACGCGCTCGCTTTCTACGACCCGTCCGGCAGACCGGGGGAGCGTTGGTCCATGTCGCGGCAAGACAAGCGGCTCACTGGCTCCGAGAGCAATCCCGACCATCCTGACCTTGACGTCGATCTTTCCGCCGTGCTTGACCCCGGCGCGGGCGAGCTCGAAGTCACCGGGTATCACTGGATCGGAGCGTTCGAGAAGGCCGATGACAGCACGAAGCCACCTGAACCGGAAGGGGACGGTCAGTGAGTCCGCCCAACAAGCGCGTCAACCTGACGCGGTCAACGGCTTTTGTAGTAACCTCAGGCCGCAGCCCGCGCAGGTTACGCGCGGTGCGTTAGCCCTGTGCCGGTCCAACGTCTGTGAGGGGGCAGAGATGAACGGCAAGTGGTTCGCGTTCGGGCTTACGTTGCTCGTGCTTGGCGCGGCTGCGGCTCTCGGGGGGTGCGGCGCGGCCTCCACCAGCAGCGTCGGCGCGGCGAGCCCGTCGCCGTCTACTTCGCAGGTCTCTTCGCGTGTTGAAGACCAGCCGGCTGCCCTCGCCCTGGCGCGCATGTTGCTCGCGCAAAAGGCGTGGACGTCCGAGCCCGCGGGCGACGTGCCCGCAGTCGGCGAGGGCGTGAGCGCCAACCTCGTCTTCGCCCACCTCTACGCGATCCGCGAGCGCGACGGCACCCCGGTCGCGACCTTCGACGCCGAGCAGCTCTACGTCGGCGCTCCGGCGGAGCGTGAGGCCGCCCGCGACGGCAAGTCCATCCAGGGAGCCACCTACACGCGCAACGCTCACGCGCATCGCCAGTCGCTGCCGCTCGCCGACGACTGCCCCATTGTCTACGCCTGGGCGAACACTGCCGTGGTCGGCCACTGGCCGGACGTGCCCGACACGGTCCCGCTCAGTCGCACCACCTACTGGCTGGTCGTGGACGACGGCGAGATCACTGCGATGGTTTGGGAGGGCTACTGATAGCGGGAGCGCGTCCGCGCAGGGCGAGGGCTAACAAGCGCATCGAGCAGAACGCCAAAAGGTCTGCGGTGAACCGGCAGGCCGGCCGCGTCTGCTCATGCGCGGTGCGTTGGGCGCATCCACACCCTATCGCGGAGGTCGGGACGCCATGAATCGTGAACACGTGCCGGTGGGCTTCCTGCTGATCGCCGCCTTCTACACGCTGGGCGTGACTGCGGTGACGTTCACGCTCTTCACCAACCGGGATGAGGTCGGTGCTCAACTCGCTGCCGTGCACGGTCTCACTGTGCTTGCCGGCCCCGTCAGCATGCTGCTCACGATCGCGGCGGGCGCCATGGTCGTGGTCGCGTTCTGCAGACCGCGGCCCTGGGCCTTCTGGCTCGTCCTCGGGTACATGGTGTACCTGCTCATCATCCCGCGACTCATCGTGGGGCCGAACGGCATCTCGGTCTTCGCCAACGTCGTCTGGCCTCTGTTCATGCTGGCCTATCTCCTTTGGCGGCATCGCTACTTCGGTATCGGCAGGCCCTTGGAGCGCCCAACAAGCGCATCGAGCAGAACGCCAGCAGGTCTGCCGTGAACCGGCAGGTCCGCAGCGTCTGCTCATGCGCGGTGCGTTCGGCGGACCCTGGCCGGGAGGTGTAGTCATGCGCTTGCGGTCAGCGCCCACGGCAGCCGGAGCCTGCGTGCTTCTCGTCATCGGCTGCCTGGCGCTGTTGTCAGCCTGCGGACGCGGCGACCCTGGTCCCTCCGTTCAAAGCCCGGCGCCGTCGCTCACTGCTGCAAGCGTTTCCCCAAGCCCGGCCCCCGTCTACAACGTCATGGCCAATGGTGCCCCGACTCTTGGCGTCGGCCACTTCCGTCGCCGAGCTGCGGGCGCAGCTGAAGAGCGTGTTCGCCCGCGATCACCGGGCACCCTCTACAGAGGGCCGGTCCGCGCCGCGTAGCCCGCAACGATCTCCGCCCTCGAGGACTACTTCGACACCGTCGATCGCAGTCGAGTTCAACGGAGCGAGCCGTGTCGCCTTCGTTTGGGCCTTCTCTGCGGTCCGAGTCACAGGGCACCGCACCACACCGAGGCGACAGTACGTACGACGTCTTCTTCTCGGCTGACGGCGACGAGATGGTCCGCGGGCAGCATCGCACCCGGGTTCAACACCCACCTCATGCGGCTGTCGAGGCCGTCGACGGGCGAGGCTTGGCATGTCGACGGTCTGTATACGCCGTGAGCATCGGGAGTATGCGATGACGGGCTCGCCGAACAAGCGCATCGAGCAGAACGCCAGGAGGTCTGCCGCGCGGCCAGGCCGGCCGCGTCTGCTCATGCGCGGTGCGTTGGCCAGACACGGAGGTCTGATGAGGCGCGTGCTCGCCGCAGGAGTCGTTGCCGCCTTGCTCGCTCTTGCTGTGGGCTGCGGCGAGGACCCGTTCGTGGGCACCTGGCGCACCTCAGACCCGTCCATGGAATCAGTCAGCCTCGTCATCGAGAAGCCATCTGATGGCTATCGAGCCTTCTTCGTCAGCGAGAAGCCTAAGGTGACCATGGGACCCTTCGCAGCTCAGCGCAGCGGATACGAGCTCGCGATTCCGGACCTCGGGGTCGTCGAGCAGACGCTTACGTATGACCCCGACAGCGGACACCTGACGCTCAAGACCACACCCGAGGCGACGGGCCTCGACTTCAAGCTCGTCAGTCGCAGCACGTCGCATCCGCCGGTGGCCTCGCCGCAGTCCTCGCCGGACCAGTCGTTCTGACCGTGGGGCAAGTGCTGGCCAACAAGCGGATCAAGCTGGCTCGCCGCGGCGCCGGCGGCCTCACGAGAGGCCGGCGCACTCGCAGCTTATCCGCAGTGCGTTAGGCGAAACAGGGGCGGCGTAGGTGGCGACAGTCGGTATCGATTCCGGTGTGGTGCACGGCGTCTGGCGGGCCGGCAACCTGCTGGTCCTGGCCGAGGACGCTGAGCTGCCCGACCGCTGTGTGAAGACCGGTCTCCCAGCGGAGGGCGGGTGGGTCGAGACTCGCCTGCGTTGGCACCATCCCGCCCTCTACCTCGTGCTGCTCGCCGGCATCATCCTCTACTTCATCGTCGCCTACTTCGCGA
Source organism: uncultured Thermoleophilia bacterium (assembly GCA_963808735.1). GTDB lineage: Bacteria > Actinomycetota > Thermoleophilia > UBA2241 > UBA2241 > CAIXSE01. The sequence continues at coordinate 259,043 of CAWEHE010000012.1, forward strand.
GCACCTCGGTCGTCGTGCGCGTGGGCATCACCGACCGCGCGCTGTCTGCTGCCCGCCGCGGCTGGCGTCTCACCTGGGCCCTCGTACTCCTCGGAATCGCGCTCTGCGTCGCAGCCGCCTATGGCGTGCCCCTCCTTTGGGCTCCCGGCCTTGCGCTCATGGTTGCGGCGATTCCCGTCTTCCTGCTCCGCGCTCGCCTCGTGTGGCCAACGCGCATCGAGCACGGCTACGTCTGGCTCGCAGGCGTGCATCCCGACTACCTCGCGCAGTTGCCAGAGTGGCCGCGATGACCAAGGTCCCCGCAGGCGGTTCGCCTAACAAGCGCGTCAATCTGACACGGTCAGCGGCTTCTGCAGTGACTTTGAGCCGCAGCCCGCGCAGGTTATGCGCAGTGCGTTAGGCTCACCCTCGGCGACACGAATCCTGACAGCAGCAGTCCTCGCGCTCTTCGTGATGGCAGGCTGCGGCCGTGGAGAGGCGGTGACGCAGGTGACACCAGCGGTCGGTCCTTCCGGTTCCCCGGAGTCGATGGGGCCCGAGTTGCGCGACATGGCGCTCACCACGCCGCCGGCCAAGCTCGGTTTCACCTCCGACGCCGACTACCCGACCGTGTACGGGGTGCTCGTCGACTGGCCCCTCGGCGACCAGACCGTGACCGTCCTCGCCATGCGTGACGGCACGGCCAGCCTCTACACCACCTCGACCTTCGGCATGATCGGCGGCGTGGATCACGCAGAGGTCCGCGAGGCGGCCTTGCGCCTTGTGCGCAGCGCCGAGCACTGCGCGAAGGTCGCCGAGCCGGTCGACTCGTATCCGTACCCGCCCGAGGGCACTGCGTACTACTACCTGCTCACCTACTCGGGAGTGCGTCGTCTGAGCGGCGACCTGGACGCCATCGAACAGGGTTCAGACCCGACGACCGACCTCTTCTTCGCGGCGCAGGACGAGATCACCGAACTGCGCAACGTCAGCGACAGCATCGACGGCGGCGTCCAATGAGCCCAGCCGGCGGTCGGGGGGAGCCTAACAAGCGGATCAAGCTGGCTCGCCAAAGCGTCGCGGCAAGACGGGGCCGCGGCGCTCGCAGCTTATCCGCGGTGCGTTAGGCGGGGTAGACGTGGTCACTTCACTGCGACCCGTAGCGGAGGACGACCAGGCGAACATCGGACGCTGGGCGGGCTTCGCCGCCGGCCACATGTCGCGCACGCATCCTCTCGATGCAGCCGCTGTCCGCCACGCTCCCTCCGCGGGCTCTTCTGGTACGTCATCACTTCGGACGGCCGCGACGTCGGCACCGTCTGGGTCGAGCTGCCTCCCGGCGACGGCGAGGCGGTTCTCGGCGTGTTCCTCTGCGATGCTGCGCACACCGGCCGCGGCATCGGTACCGCTGCCGTCGAGCTCGCTCTCGCGGAGTTCCGCGCCTCCCATCCCGGTCTGCCCGTCGCCCTGCGGGTGCGGCGCACGAACGAGCGCGCCATCGCCTGTTACCGCCGGGTCGGATTCACGGTCACCGGCAGCGGCGTCAAGTCGCTGCCCTCCGGCGAGGCCGTGCCCTACTACAGCATGGTCTGCGCGCCGTGCTGAGTAGCCCCTCGCCGGCGGTCCCCGACCCGCCTAACAAGCGGATCAAGCTGACTCGACAAACGGCTTCCGTAGTATCCTCAGACGGAAGCGCTCGCAGCTTATCCGCAGTGCGTTGGACACAGAAGGGGGAGATATGAGGCGATTCGCGATGGGCCTCTGCTGTTGCGTGGTCGGCGTACTTCTCTGGGCCGTGAATTGGCTGGGCGCAGCAGCCGCCGTGTCGCAGGTAACCGAGTGGGATACGCAGAAGGGACGGGTCAGCGCCGCCTATGCGGTGGTCGGGCATGGGCCCGAGGTGATCGGAATCATCTTCATCGTGGCTGGCTTGGCCCTGATGATCTGGGGCTACTATCCCATCGGCGACGAGGCCTCGAAAGCCTCTCCGGAATAGGTCGGCGACTTCGTGTCCAACAAGCGGATTAGGCTGACTCGCCGATTCGCCGGCGGCCTCAAGGGAAGCCGGCGCGCTCGCAGCTTATCCGCGGTGCGTTAGCCGGAGTCGGACGGGAGGCGGCAGGTGTCCACTGAAGAACATCAGGCGGTCGTCGCGGCCGCGGCGGTGACTCTCCCCGACCAGCTCCCCGTGCGCCGCTGGAGCTGGGGCGCCTTCGTCTTCACCTGGCTCTGGGGCGTCTTCAACGGCGCCTGGTGGACGCTCGCCGGCCTGCTCCTCACCCTCGTCCCCTCGGTCGAGCTCTGGCGCCATGCGCTCCCCGGTGGCGGCAGCGTCTGGGTCTCCACCGGCACCCTGCTCTACACCGCCTGGTCGGTCGTCTGCGGGCTCATGGGCGAGCGCTGGGCGGTCCGCGGCCGCCGCTGGCAGAGCGCCGCGCAGTTCCGCCGCCGCCAGCACGGCTGGGCGATCGCCGCCCTTGTGGTCGCGCTCGTTCTCGCCGTGGTCGTGGCCGCCGACCTTGCGCTGGCCGCGGCGGGGGTGATCCAGTAGCTGTGGGCGCGATGCAGCACCCGGCTAACAAGCGGATCAAGCTGACTCGCAGCAGCGCCGGTGGCCTCACGGGAGGCCGGCACGCTCGCAGCTTATCCGCGGTGCGTTGGGCGGAACGCGACCCGGAAGGTGCATGAAAGTCCATCGTCTTCGGCTTGGCCGCACAGTGGCACTCGTTGCGGTCCTGCTCGCCTCCGCAGCGTCGGTCTCGGCCTGCGGCGATTCGGGCTCGAAGGATCCCTTCATCGGCACCTGGAAACCGCTGGCTCCCCAGCCCTTCATCGGTACGCTCGTCGTGACGAAGGCCGACGATGGCTACGCGCTCGCTTTCTACGACCCGTCCGGCAGACCGGGGGAGCGTTGGTCCATGTCGCGGCAAGACAAGCGGCTCACTGGCTCCGAGAGCAATCCCGACCATCCTGACCTTGACGTCGATCTTTCCGCCGTGCTTGACCCCGGCGCGGGCGAGCTCGAAGTCACCGGGTATCACTGGATCGGAGCGTTCGAGAAGGCCGATGACAGCACGAAGCCACCTGAACCGGAAGGGGACGGTCAGTGAGTCCGCCCAACAAGCGCGTCAACCTGACGCGGTCAACGGCTTTTGTAGTAACCTCAGGCCGCAGCCCGCGCAGGTTACGCGCGGTGCGTTGGGCAGGCAGAAGGGTGGAGGAGTGGCAAGGCTGGCGTGGTCTGCTAGCGCGATAGCCGCGGTTTTCGCGGTAGGCACGCTGCTCGTGGCCTGCGGCGGCCTCACCTCTCTGGCTACACCCTCGGCGTCGGTCGCGGCCGATCCCTTCGTAGGCACGTGGCGGATGGACTCGGGTCGCCCGGTGACCCTCGTCATCAGCGCTCACGGTGCAAGGTACAGTATCCTCACCGGCAAGCCTGGCAGGTCGCGCTACCTCCCGCTCGCGGGGACGCCTTTCACGCGCACCGGCAATCGGCTCAAGAGCGAGATGTATTTCTCCGGCAGGACTGGCTTGAACCACTTGGTCTTCGCGCTCGGCAGGGACGCAGATCAGCTCCTCTTCACCGAGACGAATCGGAACCTCAAAAGGCCCTTCCGCACGACCCTGACTAGACTATCGAGCAGTACCGCCACGCCGACCCCCGTGCCGTAGGCCGTGGATGTCTCCTGGGGCGTGCTGCCCAACAAGCGCGTCAACCTGATTCGCAGCAGGTCTCGCTCTGATGCTTTGAGCCACACCGCTCACAGGTTACGCGCGGTGCGTTCGGCGTATCAGGAGTCGGCAGGCGAGGCGGGAGGCAGAATGGGGCTGCACAGCCCGAGCGAATCATTCTCGAGATGACAGGCCAATGCTGATGGAGGGCGAAGTGGCGACAGAACACCCTGACGTTCGAGCCCGCGGCACGCTGCTGCTCACCCTTGGTCTCGTTGCGGTGCTCCTCGTGCTGACTGGGTGTTCGAGCCCTGTCCAGCCGACGGCATCGCCCTCTCCGAGTCCGTCTGCCGATCCCTTCGCTGGGACATGGCGACTGGACTGGGCCGACGCGACGTTCGTCATCATCAACGACGACGGGCAGTACAGAGCCCTCGCCGCCAGTCCCGGACTCGATGGCGTCAACGAGCTCGCGGTCGTCCGGCAGCAGGCCGACTCGATTCGCTTCCGGGTCGTGAGCGGAGACACGATCGGGGACAGCTACCGCTTCACCTTGACCAAAGACCCGGCGCGGTTGCGGCTCGTTGCCATGGAAGAGGGGATGACGAAGCCTGCCCACGGGGTCGTCAAGAAGGTGTCGGACAGCACTGCGAGTCCCACGCCGTTCACGATGCAGTAGCTTCGCCCGCGCATCTGCACATGCGCGATCCATGCGGAGGAGCGCACGGTGACACGTGGAGTCACCCGCGGAACACCGAACAAGCGGATCAAGCTGACTCGCCAATCGGCTTCCGTAGTATGCCTAGACGGAAGCGCTCGCAGCTTATCCGCGGTGCGTTGGGCACAGAGAGGTGGAGGATGAAGCAACTCGTAGCCGGACTCGTGTTCTTCCTCGCCGGCGTCCTGCTCTGCGGCATCAACTGGCTCGGGGCCGCCGCCGCCGTGCCCGCCGTCTCGGAGTGGAACGGCCGACGCATCAGCGGTGGCTGGCAATACGTCGGTTACACGCCGCTCATATTCGGCATCATCCTCGTCGTAGTCGGCCTGCTGCTCGTCATCTGGTCGGTGATCAGCGCGACGAAGGTCGCCGGTCAGTGAGCGTTCTCGTGCCCAACAAGCGGATCAAGCTGGCTCGCCGCAGCGCCGGCGGCCTCACGGGAGGCCGGCGCGCTCGCAGCCTATCCGCGGTGCGTTGGGTGGACCATTGTCGCGACGCATCGTGAGATCAGCACTCCTGTACGTAATGACCATGCTCGTTGCCGTCGTTGCTCTATCTGGTTGCGGCCAGTCTCCGCCCGAGGATCCTTTCGCCGGCACGTGGGAGACGCTCGGTGACCAGCCTCTACTCGGTCAAGTCGTCATATCCGAGGCGCATGGCGGCTACCGCCTCGCCGCATCCGGCCCTCAGGCGAGTTCATCGAGGGTTGGGAGGCGCAGCGGGAGGGCGACAAGCTCATACGTCCCGGGTACAGGCGCAGGTACACGGCTGCGCTCGACTCCGAGACCGGCGAACTCGATGTGAACGGCACTCGATGGTTCGGTTTGTTCGAGAGGGTCAGCGGGGACACACAGCCGCCCTCACCCGAGGCGTCTGAGGAGTGAGGCCACCCAACAAGCGCATCAACCTGACGCGCCCAGCCGGTACACTCGGGTGGAGGCGCAGCCCGCGCAGGTTATGCGCGGTGCGTTAGGCATCGGCAATGGATGGTTGGCGGTTCATCGGAACAAGCGGGGAGGAGTCGTACAGTGTCAGCGGCGTGGACGTTTGGCGCCATCACTGGCACCGAAGGCCGCTGGAGGTCGCCAACGTCTCTGATCCCTCGGGTGAGCCGCGACAGTTCCCGGTCTACTCCATCTCCGTCTACGACCTGGTTGTCGGCGACCGCAGCGTCACCTTCGCTGCCGGTGAGATCTCCAATGGCGTGTGGGCCTTCTACGTTCCTTGGGAATCGTTTTTGGATCGTTGATGAGGCCTCGGAAGCGCAGCCGCCGCTGCCTAACAAGCGCGTCAACTTGACTCGTCGCAGCGCCGATGTCTTCATCAGCAATCGGCGCACTCGCAAGTTACGCGCGGTGCGTTAACTGCAACACCCCCATTGTCACCTGTCAGCCGCCTGGGCGCGGCGGTACAATGCAGGTGTCGGCGCAGTGCGAAAGCGAGGTGGCAGGCATGACCATCGACGAACTCATGCGCGAGGCGCTCACCCTCGACCCCCAGGGCCGGGCCCATCTCGCCCACCGGCTGCTCGACAGCCTCGACGAGCTCTCCGAAGCGGAGGTCGAGCAGCTCTGGCTCGCTGAGGCGGCGCGCCGCGACGCCGAGATGACGCCGGCGCGGCCACCTATCCCGCCGACGAGGTCCTCGCCAGGGCGCGTGCCCGTCGCAGATGAGCCGCGCACTGCGCTTCGACGCCGCCGCGGAGCGTGAACTGAACGAGGCGGTCGACTTCTACAACCTCGAGAGCCCCGGCCTCGGTGACGTCTTCCTCGCCGAGGTCGAGCGCGCGCTCACGCAGGTCGAGACGTTCCCGAGGCGGCAGAGCCGCTCCGCGACGGGGTGCGCCGGCGCCTCCTGCACAGTTCCCCTACTCGCTGCTCTACTCGCTGCGCGCGGACGAGGTCCGCATCCTCGCGGTCGCGCATCAGAGGCGCCGGCCGTTCTAC
>CAWEHE010000013.1:0-317706 GCA_963808735.1 uncultured Thermoleophilia bacterium
AGCTGAGACACGCCTGACGAGACCGGCGGGCGGGATCCGGGACAGGGTCCCGCCCGCCGCTACCTGAGCGGCGAGACGGAGCAGAGAACGGACATGACGGACAGGAAACAGACGACGAACGACCAGAAGCGCGCGAGGGCCACGAAGGCGGCGAAGGCCGCCGAGGCGCCGGCGGCAGACGCCGCTCCCGTGGCCGGCGACGCCGAGGCCACGAGGCGGAGGCGGCCGAGGCGCAGGTCACCGAGGCGGCCGCGCAGGCCATCGCCGACGAGCTCGCAGAGGTCACGCGCGAGCGGGACGAGTACCTCGATCATCTCCGCCGCCTCAAGGCGGAGTGGGACAACTACCGCAAGCGCGTGCAGCGCGACAACGAGGAGCTCCGCCTGCGCGCCGCCGAAACGGTCGTCGAGTCCTTGCTGCCGGTCCTGGACAACATGGGCCGCGCGCTCGAGGCCGGCGACAAGCACGAGGAGGGTCAGCTCGTGGCCGGCCTCACGCTCGTCGCCGACCAGCTGCGCGGCACGCTGGCCGGGCACGGCCTCGAGGAGATCGGGGTCGAACCGGGCACCACGTTCGACCCCGAGTACCAGGAGGCGATCGTCGCCCAGGCCTCCGAGGTCTACCCGGAAGGCACCGTGACGCAGGTCCTGGAGCGCGGCTACCTGCTGCACGGCAAGCTGCTGCGGCCGGCCAAGGTCATCGTGGCCAGTTAGCGGGCGGAGATGGCGGACCACTATCAGACACTGGGCGTCTCCAAGAACGCCACACAGGACGAGATCAAGAAGGCCTTCCGCAAGCTCGCGCGCGAGCATCATCCTGACAAGAACCCGGGCAACAAGGCCTCGGAGGAGAAGTTCAAAGAGGTCAGCACGGCCTACGAGACCCTCTCCGATCCGGAGAAGCGCAAGCAGTACGACGAGTACAGCCGGCTCGGCGCCTTCGGCGCGGGGCCGGGCGGCGGAGGGTTCCGTCCGGGCGCCGGCGGCTTCCAGGGCTTCGACCCGCGCATGTTCAATCAGGGCGGCGCGCAGCAGTTCGAGATGGGAGACCTGGGCGACATCCTCGGCAACCTGTTCGGGGGCGCGGCGGGCGGCGCCGGCCGCGGCCGGCGCAGGGCGGCCGAGCGGGGCGCCGACCTCCAGGCCGACGTCACCGTGTCGTTCGACGACGCGCTGAACGGTGTGACCGTCCGCGTCCCGGTCGACAAGGCCGACACCTGCGAGACCTGTCGCGGCAGCGGCGCCAAGCCGGGTACGACGCCCAAGGTCTGCCCGGAGTGTCAGGGCCGCGGCATGATCGCGCGCAACCAGGGACCGTTCGCGCTGAGCGAGCAGTGCCCCCGCTGTCACGGGCAGGGCACCATCATCGAGAGTCCGTGCCCCACGTGTCGCGGCACGGGGGTGCAGCACAAGACCCGCCGGTACAACGTCAAGGTCCCGGCGGGCGTCAAGGACGGCAGCAAGATCCGCATCAAGGGCAAGGGCGAGGCCGGCCTCCGCGGCGGCCCGGCCGGCGATCTCTACGTGCGCGTGCACGTCGAGACCGACGACCTCTTCGAACGGCAGGGCGACAACCTCGTCGTCGAGCTGCCGGTCACGGTGGCGGAGGCGGCGTTGGGCGCCACGGTCAAGATCCCGACGCCGGGAGGTGGCAGAGTGTCGCTCAAGGTGCCGGCCGGCAGCCAGGACGGACGCAAGATGCGCGTGCGCGGCAAGGGTATGCCCAAGCTCAAGGGTGGCCAGGGCGACCTCCTGGTCAAGCTCCGGGTGCAGATCCCGGGCAAGCTGACCAAAGAGCAGAAGCAGCTCTTCGAGAAGCTCGGGGCGACGTTCCCGGACCCGCGCTCGACGGCTGAGTGAGTAGAAGGACGACCCACGGCGGAGACCCGGGCATGAGACAGGAACACGACAGCGACAGGCCGCTCTTCATGATCTCCGTTGCGGCGGAGCTCGCGGGCATGCACCCGCAGACGCTGCGCCTGTACGAGCGGCGCGGGCTGGTGCGCCCGCAGCGCACGGCCAAGAACACGCGCCGCTACTCGGAGCGCGACGTGGAGCGGCTGCAGCGCATCCAGGAGCTCACGGAGATCGGGCTCAACCTTGCGGGCGTGGAGCGTGTGCTCGCGATGGAGGAGCAGTTGAACGCGATGAGCCGCCAGATGCTGGCGCTCCAGGCTCAGCTGGCGGAGGCCGCCGAGGCCATGCGGCGCGAGGTGGCGCGCGTGGAGCGCTCGCACCGCATGGACCTGGTGCCGGTGAGCCGCACCCAGGTCGTCCACATCGGCCGTCGCCGCCGGCACGCCTGACGCCCGGCCGCGGGCCTGAGCCTGGCTCTCCCGGGGAGAGCAGACAAACGCACGAGGAGCGAGGGACCCCATGGACATGAACAGGTTCTCCGAGCGCGCGCGCGAGGCGCTCGAGACCGCGCAGGGCATCGTGCGCCGCAGCCCCGGCAACCAGCTCGGCACCGAGCACCTGCTGATCGGCGTACTCAGCCTGCCGGGCGGCGTCGTCGAGCAGGTCTTCAACCTGCTCGGCGTCGACAAGGGCACGGCGATGGCGCGCGCCAATCACTACCTCCAGACCGCCGGGGCGGGCCGCGTCGGCGGCCCCGGCGGCGACGCCGACCAGCTCTACCTGACGCCGCGCGCGAAGGCCGCGCTCGACATCGCCGGCCAGAAGGCGCAGGCGATGGGCGACGCGTTCGTCGGCACCGAGCACCTGCTGCTGGGCATCATGCTCGAGGGCGACGGCCCCGGCGGCGCGACGCTCCGCGATCTCGGTCTGACCGAAGAGGGCGTCATGAAGGCGCTCCAGCAGACGCGCTCCAGCGGCGTGGACTACGAGGGCCAGGCCACCGGCGAGAGCATGCTGGGCAAGTACACGCGCGACCTGACCGCGCTGGCCCGCGACGACAAGCTCGACCCGGTCATCGGCCGCGACGAGGAGATCAAGCGCGTGATCCAGGTGCTCAGCCGGCGGACCAAGAACAACCCCGTCGTCATCGGCGAGCCCGGCGTGGGCAAGACGGCCATCGCCGAGGGGCTGGCGCAGAAGGTCGTGGACGGGGACGTCCCCGAGCCGCTGCGCGAGAAGCGCGTCCTCGCGCTCGACCTCGGCGGCATGATCGCCGGGGCCAAGTACCGCGGCGAGTTCGAAGAGCGGCTCAAGGGCGCGCTGGACGAGATACAGCGGTCCAAGGACGTCATCCTCTTCATCGACGAGCTGCACACCGTGGTGGGAGCCGGCGCGGCCGAGGGCGCCATGGACGCGTCCAACATGATGAAACCGCTGCTCGCGCGCGGCGAGCTGCAGTGCGTCGGCGCGACGACGCTCGACGAGTACCGCACGAACATCGAGAAGGACGCCGCGCTCGAGCGGCGCTTCCAGCCGATCCTCGTCGGCGAGCCCACCGTCGAGGAGACCGTCGCCATCCTCACGGGCCTGCGCGACAAGTACGAGGCGCACCACAAGGTCAAGATCACCGACGAGGCCATCCGTGACGCGGCCGTGCTCAGCGATCGCTACATCGGCGAGCGGTTCTTGCCCGACAAGGCGATCGACCTCCTCGACGAAGCCGCCAGCAAGATGCGTATCGAGGCGACCATGCTGCCGCCCGATCTGCGCGAGATGGAGCGGCGCCTCCAGGAACTGACGCGCGAGGGCGCCGCCGCCGTGCAGGCGCAGGACTACGAGCGCGCCGCCCAGCTCAAGGAGCAGACCGACAAGATCCAGCAGACGTTCGTCACCGCCAAGGAGGCCTGGCTGGCCGACAAGGGCATCGCCGAGGCGACGATCGACGGCGACGACATCGCCGGCATCGTCAGCGCCTGGACCGGCATCCCGGTGCGGCGCATGAAGGAGGAGGAGGCGGAGAAGCTCCTCAGGATGGAGGAGCGCCTCCACGGGCGCGTGATCGGCCAGGAGAAGGCGGTCGTCGCCGTGTCCGAGGCCGTGCGCCGTGCCAGGGCCGGTCTCAAGGATCCCAAGCGGCCGATCGGGTCGTTCTTGTTCCTCGGCCCCACGGGCGTGGGCAAGACCGAGCTCGCCCGGGCTCTCGCCGAGTTCCTCTTCGACGACGAGGCCGCGATGGTGCGGCTGGACATGAGCGAGTACATGGAGAAGTTCTCCGCGTCCCGTCTCGTCGGCTCGCCGCCCGGCTACGTGGGCTACGAGGAGGGCGGCCAGCTCACCGAGGCCGTCCGCCGGCATCCGTACAGCGTCGTGCTCTTCGACGAGATCGAGAAGGCGCACCCGGACGTGTTCAACATGCTGCTCCAGGTGCTCGACGACGGACGCCTCACCGACAACAAGGGCCGCACCGTCGACTTCAAGAACACCGTCGTCATCATGACGAGCAACGTCGGCGCCGAGCTCATCCCCGACGCCGAGACCATGGAGAGAGACTACGACGCGGTGGAGAAGCGGCTGATGGGCGAGCTGCGGCGGACGTTCCGGCCGGAGTTCCTCAACCGCATCGACGAGACGATCGTGTTCCACGGACTCGGCCGAGCCGAGCTCGAGCAGATCGTCGACCTGCTGCTCACGCACGTGCGTCGTCTGGTCGAGGCTCAGGGCATGCGCCTCGAAGTTTCAGAGGAGGCGCGCCGCTTCGTGGCCGCCGCCGGGTACGACCCGCAGTTCGGCGCGCGGCCGCTCAAGCGCGCCATCCAGCGCCTGATCGAGAACCCGCTCTCGCGGGAGCTGCTCGGCGGGTCGTTTGCCGAGGGCGACACGATCCGCGTCGGCGTGGCCCGCGGCGCCCTTGTGTTCGAGCGGTAGCGCCGCGGATATAGTGGTGGCATGAGGAAGGCTCGGAGTGCTGCTCTCGGAGGTGTGCTCGGCGCCGCCGTCGGCGTCGTGCTCGCGCCGCGACTCGGCGAGTCGCGGCAGCAGGCGCTCGACCGCCTGCGCCTGGCCGTCCGGCCCGGCCGGGGCGCGCTTCAGGCCTTCGAGGGCACGCCGTGCGCGTCGGAGCGGCGCGCCTCCGCCAACGTTCAGGGCGGCGCCACGCGCGCCGCGGGTGCGGCTCCGGCCGCTACGCGAAAAGGGGAACACGATGGATGACGCTCGAGCCGGATTCGACGCGGCGCGCTCCGAGGGCGGGTTCAAGGAGCTCGAGGTCGTGGCCTACATCGGTGAGTTCAAGATCATCGGCATCGCCCACTTCGGCGTGGGCCAGCGCTCGAGCTCCCGGCGGCCCTCCGACTACATCCGCGCCTTCAGCGACAGCCGGCTCACGCTCTCCAAGGTGCGCATCTACGGCAAGGGAAGCCAGGATCTTCTGGAGACGGCGGCGTTCATCATCCTCAACCTGGACAAGGTCGACTTCCTCTACGCTCGAGACGACGCCGACGCAGCCCCGGCCGGCTGAGGCCATCCCTCGATCGCCATGACGTACGAGCTCGACATCCTCATCCCGACCGCGCGCTTCGTGTTCAGCGTCGACGGGGGCGCCGTGGACGTCCTCCCGGAGCACCGGTCGCCGGAGGCGTTCGTCGCGTACCGCGAGCTGCGCGGGCAGCGGGCTGTGGTCGGTATGACGACCTTCCCCAACACCGTCCTGCTCCGCGGGCCGCGCACGATCCTCGTGGACCCCGGTCTGCCGCTGCAGAACGAGCCGGTGCTGCGCGCACTCGAGGCGCGCGGGCTGTCCGCCGCCGACGTGGACCTGGTCGTGCTCACGCACGCCCACCTCGACCACGCCGGCGGCTGCGCCGACGTCATGGCGCCCGTCGTCGTGCACGAGCTGGAGACGACGGCCCCGTACTGGGCGCTCGCCGGCGGCCTGCTCGGGCGCCTTCCGCTCGAGCGCCTCACCGGCGCCGGCGGCGAGCTGGCCCCCGGCGTGGCCTGGGCGCTCACGCCGGGACACTGCGCCGGGCACATCAGCCTGGCCGTCGCGACGACGGCGGGCACGGCAGTGCTCTGCGGGGACACGATCGGTCCCGGCAGGGAGGAGTTCGACGCCATGGCGCCGAGCGGCCCCGCGGCAGCGACGACGCTCGCCTCCTGGGCACGTATCCGCGCCTGGGACCCGGTGCTGATCGTGGCCGGGCATCTGCCGCCGTTCGCCCCTTGAGCCCGGGCGTCTCGCGACTGCGCTGTGCTACACTCGTGCCCCTGTGAACGTGGCTGGGAGAACCTCGCGTGCCTATCTACGAATACCAGTGCGATGACTGCGGAGCCTCGTTCGAGGCGTTCCAGAAGATGAGCGACGATCCGCACGTCGAGTGCGACAAGTGCGGCGGCCCGCTGCGCAAGGTGCTGCATCCAGTGGCCATCCACTTCAAGGGGTCGGGCTTCTACACGACCGACTACGGCAAGGGGTCCGGCAAGCGTGGGGGCGGTCGTGACGCCGGTGCCGGCGAGGAATCGTCAAGCACCCCGAAAGCCACCGACAAGGCCACCGGGGGAGACGGCAAGTCCTCCAAGCCGGAGAAGCCCTCTTCGGACGGCAAGGCCAAGGAGACGCAGAAGGCGACCTGACGCGTTGGGGGTGATCCGCGTGGAGCGACCGACCGACGAGGCCCTGCGTAAGGCGCAGACCACCCTGCGCGGGCTCGTCAGCGACGGCCCGTCCCAGCTTCCGTCGCTCAACCTCGTCGCCGACTCCATCCGGCTCGAGCTCGAGAAGTCCGGGCAGGTCGCCATCCTCTACGTGAGCCTCGAGCGCTACGGCCGCCTCGAGCCCGTGTTCGGCTGGCGCATCGTCGGGCAGATCCTCGACGCCGTCGCCGCCAACCTCGAGGGGATGGTGGGGAACGCGTTGCGCCGGCTCGACGTGGTGAGCGACTTCACCCTGACCGACAACGCCTTCATCGTCCTGCTCTCCCCACCTCGGTCGGCCGCCGTGATCGCCGACGACGACCTGGCGGCGGTGACGCGGCGCGTGTACGAGCGGCTGCAGTCGCTCCTGCTCAACGACCTCGCGCCCGGCGTGTACGACCGCGTGCACCCCTCGGTCGGTTCGGCCGTCCTCGCGGTGGACGAGACCCTCACCTTCGAGCAGAACCTGCAGTGCGGGCTGGCGCTCGCGATGCAGGCGGCGGACGAGCAGGCGTCTCTGTACGACCTCGACCTCGAGACGACCCTCACCGACTGCGTCTCGCGCGGCGAGCTCGAGCCTCTCTTCGAACCGATCGTCGATCCGGCCGCTCGCGCCGTGATCGGCTACCGCAGCAGCGTGCGCGGGCCGTTCTACTCGCCGCTCCGGCTGCCCGACGTGTTGCTCGACGTGGCCCGCCGCTCGCAGGTGCTGGCGGCGTACGGCATCGCCGCGCGGGAGGCCACGGTCTCGGCCGCCGCCGGCCTTCTGCCGGACGACCTGCTGTTCCTCGGCTGCGCCGCCGGTGAGTTTCCCAATGCGGCGGTCGTCGCCGTCAGCGAGTTCTACTCGCTCAACCAGGCGCTGGTGCCTCAGCACGTCGTCTTCGAGATCGACGCCGACGACCTCGCGGCGAACCCTGCCTCGACGCTGCGGACCCTGGCCGACGTGCGCGACCTCGGCTTCCGGCTCTGCGTTTCCGGCCTCGGCGCCCAGTTCACCGCCCTCGAGCTGATCGGCGAGGCGCGGCCCGACTTCCTCTGTCTCGACCCCATGCTCGTGGCGGGCATCGGCGGCGAGCTCACGCCGCTCGAGGTCGTCCAGCTGCTGGTGCGCTTCAGCGACCGCGCCGGCGCCCAGCTCATCGCGACCGGCGTGGGCGACGCGGAGCAGCAGCACCTGCTGGCGCGGAACGGCGTGGAGCTGTTCTGCGGCGAGGCCTTCGCGCGCGCCGACACGCGGCTGCCCGCGGTGACGTTCCCGGAGTAGAGCGTCCGCGCGCCGCTCCGCCGGCGCGGCGCGCGGACGCTCTCAGGCGCTGAGACTCGCGGGAAGCTCCCGCTCGCCGGCCGCGCCGGTGAAGATGGTCACACGGTTCCGGCCGCGCCGCTTGGACTCGTAGAGCGCGGCGTCCGCGGCCTCGATGAGCTCGGCCTCGTCGCGCGCCCCCGCGGGATACGCCGCGATGCCTGCAGAGATCGTGGAGCTCGCCGGCTCGCCGCCGCGCACGGAGACGGTGACCGTCTCGACGGCGCGGCGCAGCCGTTCCGCCAGCTCGTAGCCGTGCGACTCGTCGCCGCGGATGAGCACGGCGAACTCCTCGCCGCCGTAGCGGGCGGCGACGTCGGCGTCGCGCACGAGCGATCCGACGGCGCCCCCGATGCGCCGCAGCAGCTCGTTGCCCGCCTCATGGCCGTGCCGGTCGTTGAACTGCTTGAAGTGGTCGAGGTCGAGCATGAGCAGCGACAGATCGCCCCCATACCGGTCGACCTTGGTCACCTCGTTGTGGAGGTAGTCGACGAAGGTGCCGTAGTTGTACAGACCGGTCAGCCGGTCCGTGAGGGTCGCAGTGGCGAGCTCTTGCTGGGCGTCGCGATGCCGGCGCTGGACCCGCCCGAGCAGGAGTCCGGCGAGGAAGAAGAGCGCGGTCCCGAGCAGTGCCTGGCGCACGAGCTCGGGCGTGACTGGCTCCAAGAAGCTGTAGTAGAGGACGAAGAAGTTGCCCAGCCAGACCGTCACCGCGAGGCTGCCGAGCTCGAAGAAGAACACCGCCGCGAGAAGGAGTGGGAAGACGAACAGGGGCCAGAGGTAGGCGGGTCCGGCCACCGTGACCAGAGCGGAGACCGCCGCCAGCGAGGCGAGGAGGGCGCCGCCGCGCCGGACCGCGAGGTGCCGGCCGTCGTTCTCGCTCGAGACGTGCGTCGCTGGGGTCACCTGTCTCCTTCACAGCCGTGCCGCGCACTCCTACGACGAGCGGGGAACCATTCCTGCCGTCCACGCGGCCGCCCCCCGTTGCCGCTGCGGGCAACAGCGGGCGTGCCCGGGGAAGGGGGCCGGCGCCCGGCATTCGTCCGCCGGCCCGAGCGTGACCCGCAACGCCCACGCGTCCTTCCGCTAGAATCGCGGTCGTGGCCCTGCAGATCCTCCTCACCAACGACGACGGCATCGACGCCCCCGGCATCGCCGTGCTGCGACGCGCCGTCGAGGGTCTGGGCGACGTCACGACCATCGCCCCCGACCGCAACACCAGCGCGGTGGCGCGGGGAATCACCATCCACCGCGCGCTCACGCTCGCCGCGCACCCCTTCGGCGACGGTTGGAATGGGCTCGCCTGCGACGGCACCCCGTCGGACTGCGTGCGCATCGCGCTTCTCGGCCTCGAGCGCCCCGTGCCCGACCTCGTCATCTCCGGCGTCAACGCCGGGGGCAACATGGGCGCCGACGTCACGTACTCCGGCACCGTCGGCGCCGCTTTCGAGGCGGCGCTCCGCGGTCACCCTGCGGTCGCCTTCTCCGTGGAAGCGCGCGAGCCGGGCTGGCTGGACGAGGCCGAGCCGGTGCTCCGGTCGATGGTCGAGCACGTGATCGAGCGCGGCCTGCCCCGCCACAGCATCCTCAACGTCAATCTTCCGGACAGGCCGCTCGCGGCGTTCACAGGCATCCGCCCCGCCAGGCTGGGCGGGGCCAGCTGCCACGACCACGTCATCCTGGCGGGCGCCGACGGCGGCGGACCGCGGGAGCACTTCCTGCCCTGCGAGCATCCAGCGTCCGGCGAGTGGGTCGACACCGACTTCGACGTGGTCGCCGCGGGCGCCGTGGCCGTCACGCCGCTGCGCTACGACCTGCTCGACCCGCAGCTGCTGGACGACCTCGCCGACTGGGAGCTCGACCTGGAGCGTCTCCGTGCCTGAATCCGCAGGCTTCGACCCCGTGGTCTTCGACCTCGACGGCACCGTGGTCGACACCGTCGAGCTGATCGTCGAGTCGTTCCGGTTCGCCACGCGGTCCGTTCTCGACGAGGTGCTGCCGGACGAGGTGATCCTCGCCGGTGTGGGGCAACCGCTGATGGCGCAGATGGAGCGCCTCTCGGCCGTCCACGCGCGGGAGCTCTACGACGTGTACCGCGAGTACAACCACCGCCGGCACGACGAGCTCATCCGCGGCTACGAGGGAGTCTCCGAGGTGCTCGGCGCCCTCAAGGACGCCGGTCGCCGCCTCGGCATCGTGACCAGCAAGAGCAGCGACACGACCGCGATGGCGTTCCGGGCCGTAGGCCTGCGCGAGCACTTCGACGTGGTCGTCACGGCGAGCGACACGACCGAGCACAAGCCGTCGCCGGTGCCGCTCCGCCTGTGTCTCGAGAGGCTCGGGGCGCAGGCGGAAGGGTCCCTGTACGTCGGCGACGCTCCCGCGGACATCACCGCCGGCCGCGCCGCCGGCATGGCCACCGCGGCCGTCGCCTGGGGCGTGTTCGGCCGCGAGGCGCTGCTGGCGGCCGGACCGGACTACTGGCTGGGCGAGCCTCGGGAGCTGCTCGCCCTGTGTCTTCGCGGTGAAGGCCTGCGGGTGAGCGACTCGCCGGGGCGGGGTACCACCAGCGCGTAGGACATCGCCGCCGCGCCGCGGCGGCGAAAGGGGGAAGCGGTGAGCGATGCTGAGGCGGCCGCCAGGGCGGCCGGACTGCGCGAGACCATCAACCGGCACGCGTACCTCTACTACGTGCTCGACCGGCCGGAGATCGACGACGCCGAGTACGACGCGCTCCTCCGAGAGCTCCAGACGCTCGAGCAGGAGCATCCGGACCTGATCTCGCCCGACTCGCCGACGCAGCGCGTCGGCGGGGCGCCGCTCGAGGCGTTCGCGCAGGTGCGGCACCTCGAGCCGCTCCTGTCGCTGGCCAACGCACGCAACGAGGAGGAGCTGCTCGCCTGGGACCTTCGTAACCGGCGGCTCCTCGAGGCCCGGGAGCTCGGGGACGTGCCGCTGCGCTACGTTGTCGAGCCCAAGATCGACGGCCTCGCGATCTCGCTCACGTACCGCGAGGGCGTCTTCGCCGTGGGCGCCACGCGCGGCGACGGCGAGGTGGGGGAGGACGTGACCGCCAACCTGCGGACCATCGGCTCGCTGCCGCTGCGGCTGCGCGTCGCCGATCCGCCGCCGGTGGTGGAGGTCCGCGGCGAGGTCTACCTGCGGCTCGCCGCGTTCGCGCGCCTCAACGACCAGCGGCTCGCGGCCGGGCTCAGCGCGTTCGTGAACCCGCGCAATGCCGCCGCCGGGTCCATCCGCCAGCTGGACCCAAGGCTCGCCGCGGAGCGGCCGCTCGACGTCTGGTGCTACGCCGTCGGCTACGCGGAGGGCCTCGACCTGCCCGACCACCACAGCGTGCTCGACTGGCTCCGCTCGGCCGGCTTCAAGGTCAATCCCGGCATCGTCATGGTCGACGGCATCGAGGCGGTCGCCTCCGCGTGCCGTGCGTGGGAGGAACGGCGCGGCGAGCTCGACTACGACATCGACGGCGCCGTGGTCAAGATCGACGCCCACGCCGTGCAGCGGGCGCTCGGCAGCGTCGCCCACGACCCGCGCTGGGCCATCGCCTTCAAGTTCGCGCCCACCACGGTGACGACGCGCCTGCGCAGCATCGAGGTCAACGTGGGGAGGACCGGCGTGCTCACGCCGTTCGCCGTGCTCGCGCCGGTCTTCGTCGGGGGCGTCACGGTGGAGCGCGCCACGCTGCACAACGAGGACGACATCCGCCGCAAGGACATCCGCCCCGGCGACGACGTGATCCTGCAGCGTGCGGGCGACGTGATCCCGCAGGTCGTCGGGCCGGTCACGACGGGGGAGACGGAGGAGGCGGACGGACGGCGCGCCGGCCGTGCGGATCGCCACGCCGACTTGCCGGAGTGGACCATGCCGGGCACGTGCCCGGCATGCGGCGCGGAGACCGTGCGCGAGACCGGCGAGGTCGCCGTGCGCTGCCCCAATCGCTCCTGCCCGGCGCAGCTCGTCGAGAGCATCAAGCACTTCGTCAGCAAAGGCGCCATGGACATCGACGGCATCGGCGAGGAGACGGTCGTGCTGCTGCACGCCCAGGGTCTCATCGAGAACGTCGCCGATCTGTACGGCCTCGAGCGTAGCCACTTCGTGCGGCTCGAGGCCGGCAAGGTCGTCGCCCTGCCGCTGTTCGGCGCCAAGACGCGCAAGGGAGAAGACGGCGAGCCCGTGATCGTCGAGGCGAAGCGCGCCGACAAGGTGCTCGCCGCCATCGAGGAGTCCAAGCAGCGGCCGTTCGCGCGCGTGCTCTTCGCGCTCGGCATCCGCCACGTCGGAGCGGTGACCGCACAGGCGCTGGTGGGACGGTACCCGAGCATTGACGAGCTGCTCGCCGCCGGCGCGACGGATCTCGCAGACGTGCCCGGCATCGGCCCTGTGGTCGCCGAGGCCGTGGAGCAGTATCTCGGCGACGCACACAACCGCGAGACCATCGAGAAGCTGCGCGCCGCCGGTGTGCGGCTGCTGGAGGAGAGTCCGGCGAGAGCTGGTGGCCCCCTCGCCGGATCGAGTTTCGTCCTGACGGGCAAGCTGCCGACGCTTACCCGTGGCCGTGCGCAGGAGCTCATCGAGGCCGCGGGCGGGCGGGTGAGCGGGTCGGTGAGCCACGCCACCGACTACGTGGTGGCCGGTGAAGACGCCGGCTCCAAGCTCGCGAAGGCGGCGGCGCTCGGCGTCACCGTCATCGACGAGGGGGCGCTTCTGGACATGGTCGCCGCCGGTGAAGCGGGCGCCGAGGACCAGCTCAGTCTGTCGTGATTGCCGCCGCGGGCGCGCACGAGCTCAAACCGGTCGTGAACCTCACTAAATCGTGACCACGACTGCAGTCACTAGTGGCTGCCTGCTTCATTTCCATTAATAATCGGTTAACGGTTTCTTCGCACGGCGCGCCTAGTGTCCCCCCTGCGCCGCTTCCCGTCTCCGAGAAGCCCGCTGCCAGCGCCAAGTGCTGGTACCTCCTATCTTCTTGGTTCGCCCCGGCCCCGGGCGAACCACGGCCTGAGGGCCGGCGGGGCGGCCGCCCCCAAAGCGGCCCGGCCCGCCGGCCTTCGGCCACTTTCAGGGCGCGGACCCAACCCCACCCCCGGGTCCGCGCCTGCCTGCTTCCGGACTCGGCCGGCCTGCGAGACCCCACGTGCAGTGATAACGCGCGACCAACGTTCTCTTCGCGCGCGTTCGCGCTGCTTCACGCGCGCGCAACAATCCGGGGGCACTATGTGAGTGGCTCCTTTCGCTGGCAAGCGAAGACCCCCCCACCACGAGGGTTTGCCCCAAAGCCCTTGTACGAGGCCCCGTCCCCCCCACGGGGCCTCGCCCCTTTTGAGGGTTCCCTCACCTTTGCCCCGGCCGGCCGCCAACTTTGCCGAAGTATCCGCCGCTGACAGATGGGCGGCGGACCGGTAGCCTCGGGTGCGTCGTCCGGGCTTCGGTGGCCGCCTGTGTCACCGCCCCGCGCGGCCGGCAACAAACGTGACTGACTGGGGGAGACGATGGACGGTCCCATCCCGACGCGCATGGGCGACGGGACGCTGGTGCGCATGACCCGGGCGGAGATCGAGGCGGACATCGTGGCCGGCACTGAGGCCGGGGCGAAGCGCGCCAAGGTCGCGCCGCTGGGCGAGGACGAGCTCGGGCACCTGGTCGACATCTTCTCGAGTCCCGCGCGCTTCAGCGCCGTGGACATCGGCGACGAGGTGATCCTGACCTCGGACGGCGTCGGCAGCCAGGACGCCGGCTCGCGCATCACCGACCTGCAGAACTACGAGCAGACGGTGTGCACCGACACGGTCGAGCTGTATCACCACGACTACTCGTTCAAGCCCATCAAGCCGGTGCTGCCGTTCGAGCAGGAGATCATGCGCCAGACGCAGCTCCTGCTCACGATCCCGGTGCACTACGGCGCCATGCCCGACCTGGGACGCTACACCGTCCCGGACGGCCCGGTGCCCAACTGGTCACAGCTGCTCCCCATGGGCCGCATCGACGAAGCGCGCTCCGCCCAGGAAGAAGCCGTGGAGCTCGCCGCGGACGACATCGTGTACGTCGCCGAGGGCATGTACGAGGCCGGCGCCGACGGCATCAATCTCGACACCGCCGGCGCCGCCGGCGACGCCGACTTCCTCGCCTCTCTGCGGGCGATCGAGCGCATCCGCGCGAAGTTCCCTCATTGGGGCATCCAGATCGGCATGGCGAGCGAGTTCGTGCTCGGCATGCACGGCGAGCTCGAGTACGACGGCGTGCGCCTCGCCGGGCTGTGGCCGGCCGGCCAGATGCGCCTGGCGGCCAAGGCCGGCGCATCCGTCTTCGGCCCGGCGATCAACGTCAACACCGGCAAGACCGTGGCCTGGAACGTCGCGCGCACGTGCACGATCGTGAAGCCGTGCACCGACGCCGCCGAGATCCCCATCCACCTCAACGGCGGGATGGGCGTCGGCGGCGTGCCCATGCACGCGCTGCCTCCGGTCGACGCCGTCTCGCGCGCCTCGCGCGCGTGCGTCGACCTCCTCAAGCTCGACGGCTTGTAGATCGGCGCCGGCGACAACCACAGCCAGGGGATCGGCCACGGTGTCGCGTCGGGGATGGGCGGACTGCGGACCGCCGGAGATCTGGTGGCCCGCATGCAACTGACGCGAAGGATGAGGCTCCCCGAGGCGAAGGCCTACGTGGCGGACAAGCTCGGCGTGACGCCGGGGGACCTCAGCGACCCCGTCGTGATGTCGGACGTGCGCCGCGAGCGAGGGCTCGGGACGATCCCGACGGAGGACACGGCCACCGTCGCGGACGCGCTGGCGATCGAGGCGAAGGTCAACATCTCCCGCGTGCTGGACGTGCCGGTGCGCTCGGTCGAGCGCTTCAGGGCGCTGACGGCCGGCGGCTGACCCGGCGCCGCGACAGGAGCTCAGGGAGAAGCGGAGGGCGAGCGGGAGGCAGCGGCGCGGTGCAGGTACTCCGCGGTGCCCCACTCGAACAGGGCGACCGCGTCCTTGACCTCCTGGTCACGCGTCGGCTCGTCCATGGTCACGACGATGAGGGCGACGGGACCGGGATTGCCCGACCCGACCAGTACCTTGCCGGAAGCGTCGGTGGCGCCCGTCTTGATGCCATCGCCCCAGGGGAAGTCCAGCAGCCGGCTGTGGTTCTCGATGGGCACCGCCGCGTCGGGCGGGTAGCGGATCACCGCCGTCTTGGTGCTCACGAGCTCCCGGAACACCGGATCGCGCATGGCGAAGCGTCCGAGAGTCGCCAGGTCACGAGCGCTGGAGTAGTGTCCCGGCGCGGGGGTGCCCCGGCTGTTGACGAACTGCGTGTGCGTGAGTCCCAGCTCAGCGGCGCGCGCGTTCATCAGCGCGGCGAAGGCGTCCTCGCTTCCGGCTACGTGAGAGGCGAGGGTGAGGGCGGCGTCGTTGGCGCTCTTGACCATGAGCGCGTAGAGCGCCTCGCGTACCGTGATGCGGTCGCCGGGGCGCAGGTCGACCCCGACCGTCTGCGGCAGCGGGATGTCGGGGACCGTGGCGTAGGCGTCCAGATCGGGCACGTGCTCGAGCACGAGCAACGCCGTCATGATCTTCGTGCACGAGGCCGGAGCGAGCTCCCGGTCCGGCGCCTTGGCCCACAGTACCTCGCCACTGCCGCGCACGATCACGATGCCGGACCGGGCCCTGACCTTGGGCGGCTCCTTGCTCTGCGCGGCGCGGGTATCGGGAGACGCGCTCCCAGCGCACCCGGCGATGAGGGATGACGCCGCGGCGAGTAGCACGAGCAGGAGACAAGCTGCGGTGCGCAGCGGAGGGCGCGGCCTCACGGACTGGGGGAGGCCGCCGGGATCGTGGCGGCGACGAGATCGACGCGGCCGAGGATCAAGCCGTCGGACCTGTATGTCACCGTGCCGAGCAGGTCGCCGTCCGCCGGCCGCGGGGCCAGCGGCTCGGGCGGCAGGTCGAAGACCAGGTTCACCGTCGCCGCCCTGCGCACGACCGCCGTGAGGCCGGCGGTGGCGGCGACGCCGACCGGCGACTCGCCGCTGACCGTCAGCTCGGCGACGACGTCGCCGGCGGCGACGATCTGGCGCTGTTCGTACTGCGCCGATCCCCACGTGAACAGCGCGATCGCGTCCCGTTCCTCCTGGTCGCGCGTCGGCTCGCGCATGGTGACGACGATCAGGGGGACGAGCCCCGGCTTGCCCGATCCCACGAGCACTCTCTGCGATTGCTTCGTGGAGCCGGTCTTGATGCCGTCGCCCCAGGGATAGTCCAGCAGCCGGTTGTGCGAGGTGACCCTGACGGTGTGCGACGGGGGCCAGGTGATCACGCGTGCCCTGGTGCCCACGAGGTCGCGGAACCGTGCGTCACGCATCGCATGGCGGCCGAGCCGGGCCAGATCTCGCGCGCTGGAATGGTGGCCGGGCTCGGCTGTGCCGCGCGAGTTCACGAAGCGCGTGCGGGTGAGGCCGAGCTGTGCGGCGCGCCGGTTCATGAGCTTGACGAAGCCTGTCTCGCTGCCGGCGACAGCCGTGGCCAGCGTGACGCAGGCATCGTTGGCGCTCTTGATCATGACCGCGCGCAGCGCCTGCCTGACGCTGATGCGGTCGCCGGGGCGCAGCCCGATGGCGACCTTCTGCTGGTCGGTCACGACGGCCGGCGCCCGCACCATGCGGTCGAGGTCGCGATAGCGCTCGAGGACGAGCAGCGCCGTCATGATCTTGGTGCACGACGCTGGAGCAAGCCTGAGGTCCGCGCCCTTGGACCACAGCACCCGGCCGGTGCGCCGGTCGATCAGGATGCCGCTCGCGGCGCTGACGCGCGGGGCGGATGCCGCCGCCGGCTCGGCGCCGGCAGCTGCCGGGACGCGGCTCGAGGTGGCCGCGAGCACGACGCCAGACAGAAGGGCAGCGCCGAATGCGACCACTACGATGAGAAGGGCCGGGTGGCTCCGCAAGATCCGCCGTTCGTCCATGGGACAAGTATAGCTGCCTGCGGCGATGCCGACTCCGCGCCTGCGGTACACTGGCCGCGGGCCGGCGTAGCTCAGCTGGCAGAGCAGCCGCCTTGTAAGCGGCAGGTCGGCGGTTCGATTCCGCCCGCCGGCTCCAAACGGTGTCCCCGGCGGGCCTCGGGGTACTACTCATGAGACGGCCCCGGGCATTTCCGCCAGTTTCCACCACCCGCATGGACCACGGAACCTGAAGGGGGTCCACCATGCACTACATCCTGCTCATGAGGCTCACGCCGGAGGGCGCCAAGGATCCGAAAGCCATACCGCAACGGATCGCGGAGGGGATCAAGGGATGGGAGGCGGTCGGCGGCACGATGCAGAGCTTCCACGTCACCTTCGGAGACTACGACTACGTCGCGGTGGGCGACGGCCCCAGCGATGAGGCGGCGGCGGCGTTCGCGCTCTCGCTCGCCGGGACGGGCCGGGTGACGACGACGACCCTCAAGGGGTTCACGCCCGAGGAGTTCGCCAAGATCGCTGCCGCTCTCCCATAAGCGGACCCTGGCGGCCGCTCCCTTGCGCTTGGGCGGCCGCCCGAACGACCGGCCCCGGGGCCGTCCCGGACCGGTGGCGCGGCCTCGAGGCCCTACGGTAGAGTGGCGCGCGGAGGCCCGCCATCCAGAGGTCGCTCCGCTTCGTACACAACGTGGTTCCGCGCGGGCCTCGCCGGTCGCCACGTCGAGAGCGGTCGATCCGGACGAAGCACGGAGGTGATGCTGTTGGAACCCAAGATCCCCACTCGCATGGGTGACGGGTCGCTCGTCGAGCTGACCCGCTCCGAGATCAAGGCAGATCTCGAAGAAGGCACCCAGATCGCGGCCAAGAAGGCCAAGGTCCCCGAACTCACGCAGGACGAGCTCGATCACCTGCTCGACATCTACGCATCGCCGGCGCGCTTCACCGCGGTCGACATCGGTGACGAGGTCGTCATGAGCAACGACGGCACCGGGACCAAGCACATCGGCAACCGCGTGCAGGACCTGCAGAGCTACGAGACGGTCGTCGGCATCGACATGGTCGAGCTGTGGCAGGCCGACTACTCGTACAAGGCCGTCAAGACCAACGTGGCGCACGAGGGCCAGAGCATGAAGATCGCCCAGGCGCTGCTCACGAATCCCGTGCAGTACGGCGCCATGCCCGACCTGGGCCGGTACTCGAAGCCGGACGGCCCCATCCCGAACTGGTCCGAGCTGCTGCCTCTGGGCAAGATCGACGAGGCCCGCGACGCCCAGGTCGAGGCCTGCGGGATGCTGGTCGAGGACATCGACTTCGTCGCCGACGCGATGATCGAGGCCGGCGCCGACGGCATCGACATGGACACGACGGGGGCGGCGGGCGACGCCGACTTCCTCGCCGCCCTCACCGCCTGCCGCAAGCTGCGCGAGAAGTACCCGCATCTCGGCATCGAGATCGGCATGGCCAGCGAGTTCGTGCTGGGCATGCACGGCCAGCTCGAGTTCGACGGCAGCGGCTCGCCGGCATGTGGCCCAAGGAGCAGCTCGCATGGTCACGGCGGCCGGCGCCAGCATCTACGGGCCGGCCGTCAACATCAACACCGGCAAGTCGACCGCCTGGAACATCGCCCGGGCGATCACCTTCATCAAGCCGGCCGCCGAGGTCGCCACCATCCCCGTCCACGTCAACGTGGGCATGGGCGTCGGCGGCGTCCCGACGTGCCTCTACCCGCCCGCCGACGCGACCTCGCGGGCGAGCAAGTCCTTCGTCGAGATCCTCAAGATCGACGGGTACTAGGTGGGCACGGGCGACGCTCTCGGTATGGAGTCGGCCCACACGCAGGCGTCCGGCATGGGCGGTATGCGGGCAGCGGGAGATCTCGTGGCTCGGATGCAGATGACCAGACGCATGCGCCTCAAAGAAGCCAAGGAGTACGTGGCCGGCAAGCTCGGCTGCACGACGCGCGACCTCAGCGACCCCGTGGCCATGGAGCTCCTGCGCAAGGAGCACGGTCTGGGCCTGCTGGCGATGACCTCGTCCACGCAGCCCGGCGAGCCGGGCATGATGGAGGCCAAGTTCAACATCAGCAAACTGCTCGACATCCCGATCAACTGCGTCGAGCGCTTCAAGGAGCGGACGAACCGCTGACGGGCTGAGCCGGCGCGGGGAGGGGCGGGAGGCCCGCCTCCGGCGTGCCGGCCGGTCGGAGCCGATCGTCCGGAGCACTGCCGCAGGGGGCGGCGCGCCGCGCGGCGCGCCGCCCCCTGCGGCGTGGGACCTGGACGGCGGATGCCTGAGAGGATTTACACGCGGGGGGTGTCGAAGCTGGTCTGCCGGGCTTCCGCCGCCTCGCCCGGCTCTCCCGAATCGCGTAGAAGCTGAATATTCATTGAACCGGACTTGTCAGGACGGCGTCACTCACACTACAATGCAGCACTCGTTTTGACACTCGAAAGGAGAACAATGTCCCGCGCCCTCAAGCTGGTCCTCCCGCTGGCGCTCATCCTCGTGCTCGTTGTCGCCGGCGTGGTCGCCGGGTGCGGCAGCAGCTCGGACGAGACGGCCACCAGTGCGAGCCCCAGTGCCGACACCAGCCAGGCCTACACGATCGGCATCAGCCAGATCGTCACGCACCCCGCGCTCGACGCGACCGTCCAGGGCTTCCAGGACGCGCTCGAGGAGGCAGGCTACACCAACATCACCTACGACCTGCAGAACGCCGAGGGTGACATGGCGACCACGGCCCAGATCGCCCAGAAGTTCGCCGGCGACGACCTCGACCTCGTGCTCGGCGTCGCCACGCCCACCGCACAGGCTCTGGCGAAGCAGATCACCGATGGTCCGGTCCTCTTCACCGCCGTCACCGACCCCGTCGGCGCCGGCCTCGTCGTCGACCCGAATGCGCCCGCCGCCAACGTCACCGGCGTGAGCGACATGCAGCCGGTCAAGCCCATCCTCGAGCTCGCACAGACCTTCCGGCCCGACGCCAAGAACGTCGGCATGGTGTACAACGCCGGCGAGTCCAACTCCGTCTTCCTCGTCCAGCAGGCCGAGAAGGACGCCGCGACCATGGGACTCACCATCGTCAAGGCGCCGGCCAGCACATCAGCCGAGGTGCAGGCTGCGGCCAAGTCGCTGATCGGCCGCGTGGACGCCATCGCCGTCATCGGCGACAACACCGCCGTCTCGGCGCTCGAATCCATCGTCAAAGTGTGTGAAGAGAACAAGATCCCGCTGGTGGCCGGCGACCCGGACAGCGTCAAGCGCGGCGCCGTCGCCTGCTACGGCTTCGACTACTACGACCTCGGCAAGCAGACCGGCGCCATGGCCGCCAAGATCCTCAGCGGCACGCCCATCGCCGACATCCCGGTGCAGTTCGCCGAGAACCTGCAGCTCTCCGTCAACGAGACGGCTGCCGCCGCTCAGGACGTGACCATCCCGCAGGACCTGATCGACCAGGCCGTCAACAAGTACTGAGTCACGGTTGGCAGCGCCCACGCCGGGCGCGATAGACTTCCCGGGGCCGGGGCCGCTCGTGCGGCCCCGGCCCCGACTGTGGAGGATCCGGTCAAGTGAATGTGATCGTTCAGAGCGCGCTCGAGCAGGGACTCGTCTACTGCTTCATGGTGCTGGGCGTCTTCATCACCTTCCGGGTACTCGACTTTCCCGACCTCACGGTCGACGGCAGCCTGCCGCTCGGCGCCGCGGTGACCGGCGCGCTCATCGTGGGCGGCCACTCGCCGTTGCTCGCGACCGCGGCCGGCGTGGCCGCAGGCCTCTGCGCCGGTGTCGTCACCGGCTGCCTGCACATCCTCCTCAAGTCCGGGGAGAGCGATTCCACCAACTACGGCCCCAAGCTGCTCGCCGGCATCCTCACGATGACGGCGCTCTACACCGTCAACCTGCGGATCATGGGGCGCAGCAACATTCCGCTTCTGGGCGTGGACGGCGTGTTCGAGAAGCTCGGCGACCTCCTCTCGGTCGCCATGGTGTCCTGGAACGTCATCCTGGCGCTTGCAGCCCTCGCGCTCGTGGTCAAGTACCTGCTCGACTGGTTCCTGCACACCGAGTTCGGACTCACCTTGCAGGCCACCGGCGACAACGAGCAGATGATCCGCGCGCTCGGCACCAACACGAACCTCACGCGCATCGTCGGGCTGGCCACCGCCAACGGTCTCGTCGCGCTGAGCGGCTCGCTCGTCGCCCAGCAGCAGGGCTTCGCCGACGTCGGCATGGGCATCGGTACCATCGTCGCCGGTCTCGCCAGCCTCATCATGGGTGAGGTGCTCTTCGGCGCGCGCAGCATCAGCTGGGTGTTGTTCAGCGTGATCGGCGGCTCGATCGTCTACCGGCTGCTGATCGCGGTGAGTCTGCGCTTCGGCATCGCCCCGACCGATCTCAAGCTCCTGACCGCGGTCCTCGTCGTCGTGGCGCTGTCGGTCCCGACCGTGCGCAAGAAGGTGGTGCGGCTGTGAGCGCCCCCGCCGATCTGCGCGTGACCGGCCTGCGCAAGGTCTTCTTCCCGGGGACGGCCAACGAGGTCGTGGCGCTCAACGGCATCGACCTCGACGTCCCCGCCGGGCAGTTCGTGACGATGATCGGCTCCAACGGCTCCGGCAAGTCGACACTGCTCAACGCCGTGGCCGGCACGTTCCCGGCGACCGCCGGCAAGGTCGTGCTCGGTGGCCGCGACGTGACCAGGCAGGCCGAGCACGTGCGCAGCCGCTCCATCGGCCGGGTCTTCCAGGATCCGCGCGCCGGCACGGCGCCCTCGATGACCATCGAGGAGAACCTCGCCATGTCGCTGCTGCGCTCCAAGCGCAGCGGCCTGCGCTTCGGCGTGACCAACAAGCGGCGCGAGGTGATGCGCGTCCAGCTCTCGCGCCTCGGCATGGGGCTCGAGGACCGGCTCAAGGCCGGCGTCAACAAGCTCTCGGGCGGCCAGCGGCAGGCGATGTCCCTGCTCATGGCCACCATCGCCGAGCCCAGCCTGCTGCTCCTCGACGAGCACACGGCGGCGCTGGACCCGAAGGTCGCGGCGACGATCATGGCGATCACCGGCGAGATCGTCACCGAGCGTCACCTGACGACGCTGATGGTGACGCACAACATGGAACTCGCCCTCCGCTACGGCGACCGGCTGATCATGATGCACGCCGGTCGCATCGTGCTCGACCTCGCGCAGGAGCAGAAGCAGACTCTCCAGGTCTCCGACCTCATCGAGAAGTTCCACGAGGTCGCCGGCGAGGCGTTCGCCGTCGACCGCATGCTGCTCGACGCCTGACCCACGCGCCCGCCCGCCCCACCGCGGACCGGGACGTCAGCCTTTGACGGCGGCGTCCACCGCGGCGACGATGCGGCGCAGCTCGTCGCGAACGTCGCTGGGGAGCGGCTCGGGGCGGTAGTGCTCCAGGATGTCGAGGGCGCGCTCCCGCGCCACCTCCATCGGGTCGCGGTAGTGCTGCCCATCGGGGCCGATCTCCTGGCTCACCGCGCGCACGACGGCGTCTCGCATGTGGCGGCGCGTGTGCGGCTGAGCGAGGAAGTGCCCGCCCGGGCCGACGGCGTCGATGACGTCCAGCGCGAGTGACTCCTCATCCATGGGGATGTCGAGGAAGGCGTGCCTCGCGCGGTGGTAGAGGTCGTCGTCGAGGATCAGGTTCTCGGGCGTGAACAGCTGGTACGTGTCGGTGAGCCCGATGCCGGTGAAGAGCTCGCAGCCGTCGAGCGGCACCTGCAGCAGCTGCAGCATGGTCTCGACGCCGGCGAGCCACGTCCCCGGGTGCCTGCGCGTCGGTGCCGCCGAACGGCCCGAGCGCCGGGATGCCGAAGCTGTGGAGCAGCTCCGTGGCCAGGAATCGGCAGCGATCGTCGAGGGGTGAGGTCATGGTGAGCGCGGTGCGGGGGTCGGCGTAGATCTGCATGATCGAGCCGAGCACCGGGACTGCCCGGCGCGGCGAGCTCGTGGAGCACCGCCGCGGCGACGATCTCGGCGGCGCCGAGGACGAAGGCGCCGGCCTTGGTGGCCGGAGCGGTCGTGCCGAGGTTCGGCATGGTCACGTAGCAGACGGGGACGCCGGCCTCGGCGAAGACCAGGCCGGCCTCGATCCCGTCCCTGTCGTGCAACAGCGGCGAGACGGTGCCGATGAGGTCGCTCATGACGGGCCGGCGGCGAAGCTCTTCGGCTCCGCCGGCCACCGCGGTCGCCATCTCGACGGCCGCCCTGGCGAGCGTCTCGCCCTGCACCATGCCCATCAGGTGCTTGCTCGTGTTGTTCCAGCCCGCCTCGATCTCGTGCAGCTGGGCGGTCTCGCCGCAGTCGCCGGCGCTGACCGTCGGCCACCAGAAGCTGATCGAGCCGAGGCAGTCCTGCATGCGCGTGATCGCCTCGAGGTCGGCCTTGGTGGACGAGCGTCGTTCGCCCGTCGTCCAGTCGATCACCTCGACGCCGCAGCCGTCGGTGGTGCCGTAGGTGAAGCCGGAGCCCACCTGCAGGTCGCACGACGGGTCCCTGGCGCCGAGCGTGAACGCACGCGGCGCCAGGGCGAGCGTCTCCTCGACCAGCCGGCGGGGCAGGCGGACGAGGTCGGAGCCCTCGTCCACCCGCGCGCCGGCCTTCTTGAGGATCGCGAGCGCCTTGGGCGACTCGAAGCGCATGCCCGTGGTCTCGAGGAGCCGCAGGGTCGCGTCGTGCAGCGGCTCCAGCCCGGCCTCGTCGTGGAAGCGGACGCGGAAGTCGGACCGCAGAGGCGCCAGCGCCTGGCGCTGCGGTCCGGCCGCCGTCCCGGCCGGACCGCCCGTCGCAGGAGCAGTCGCCATGCCTAGGCCTCCTCGGGCCCGGCGACGGCCGGAGACGCCTGAGCCGAGGCCGAGCTGCCGTCGGCCTTGGCGATCTCAGGGTCGATCGCCAGCAAGTCGTTCTCGCCGACGAGGCCCTTCTTGATGTTGCGCTTGCCGATGGCCCAGAACACGACCGCCATCACCAGGAAGAGCCCGACGATGCCGAGCGTCACGGTCTCGAAGTAGGCCCGGGACACACCCCACCAGTAGTTGATGTCGTACGGCTGGCCCAGAGCGTTGTCGAGCAGCCCGGGCCACAGCAGCGTGATGATCGTGATGATCACGATCGTCTCGGCGCCGATGACGCACAGCCACAGGAAGAACCGGCCGCCGGGAACGCGGAACGGGCGGTGGTGATCCGGGTACTTCTTGCGCAGCACGATCACGGCCGGGATCTGGAAGATGTACATCATCGCCGTGAGCGAGATGATCACCGAGACCATGATGCCGAAGAAGGTCGCGAGGCTGCCCTCTGCGATGAGGAAGACGAGCACCACGAAGATCGAGCCGATGATCGCCGAGAGGATGTTCATGGTGAGCGGCGTGCCCTGCTTGCTGAACTTGCCGAACCAGAGGGGCGCCGCGCCGTCCAGGCCGGCCATGGCCTGGATGCGCACGCCGCCCTGCTGCCACACGCCGCCGGCGCTGATGATCGTGAGGATGATGAGCGCGCAGATGAACCAGTTGAACGCCGTCTGCGCGCCGCCGAGCACGCTGGCGACCGAGTTGTAGGCCTCGGTGAAGCCGGCGACGCTGGAGAGCGCATCGCCGTTCATGACCAGCAGCACGCCGAGGATCATCGAGCCGGTGATGGCGGCGGCGATCAGGCCCGAGCGGAGGATCATCTTGGGGACGTCCTTCTGCGGGTCCGTCATCTCCTCGGCCGCGCCGCTGGAGAGCTCGAAACCGACGAACATGAACTGCAGCAGGCCGATGACGGCCAGGAATCCCAGGAGCGTCGGCTTGAGGTCGCTCGCGACGATCGTCCCCTCGGGCTTGCCGTTCTGCACGAGGAAGACGGCGACCAGCGCCAGGAAGATGAAGAGCGTCAGCAGGCGGACGACGGTGCCGATGATGCCGGTCCACTTGCCGTACTTCATCTCGATCATGGACAGCATGACCGTCACCCAGACGACCACGAGGCCGACCACGATGGACCAGCCGGTGCTCATCGGCTCGGTCCGCCGGCAGGATCAGGCTGTTGATGGCGGCGACGCAGGTCGCAGCGAGCGTGCCCCCGATCCACACCGGGTTGGAGCCCCAGTAGATGACGGCGGTGTAGGAGCCGGCCAGCCGGCCGAAGGCCATGCGCACCCAGGCGTAGGGCCCGCCTTCGACCGGGAAGGCCGATCCCATCTCGGCGACGATCATGCCGTAGGGGATGAGATAGACGATGATGAGGAAGGCG
Source organism: uncultured Thermoleophilia bacterium (assembly GCA_963808735.1). Classification (GTDB taxonomy): domain Bacteria; phylum Actinomycetota; class Thermoleophilia; order UBA2241; family UBA2241; genus CAIXSE01. Next base: position 25,073 of record CAWEHE010000013.1, read on the forward strand.
AGCCAGACGAACGTCTGGCCGGCGCCGTAGGCCGCGGTCAGCGCGATCGTGTCGAGGCTGATGAACGCGGCGATGGTGAAGAACACGAGGTCGAAGCGGTGCAGCACCTTCTTGAGCTTCTTGCGCTCCTCGTCGATCGCGTGGCCGGTGACCGGCACGGACACGTCGGTCGCCATCAGTTCACCAGCTCCTTCGCCCGCTCCACTGCCATCCCGGCGTTGGCGCCGTAGCCGTCGGCGCCGATCTCGGCGGCGTAGGCCTCGGTCACCGGGGCGCCGCCGACCATCACCTTGACCTGCTCGCGCAGGCCGGCCTCTTTCAGCGCCGCGATCGTCTCGGCCATGTGCGGCAGGGTGGTCGTGAGCAGGGCGCTCATGCCGATGATCTTCGCCTCGTGCTCGCGGACCGCGGCGACGAAGTCGGCGCCGTCACCCCGGTGCCGAGGTTGACGACCTCGAAGCCGGCGCCCTGCAGGAGCATGCCGACGAGGTTCTTGCCGATGTCGTGCAGGTCGCCCTCGACGGTGCCGATCACGACCACGCCGCCGCCGGCCTCCTCGCCGGCGGCCATGTGCGGACGCAAGAGGTCGAGGCAGCTCTGCATGACGCGGGCGCTGAGCAGCACCTCGGGGATGAAGCAGTCGCCGTCGCGCATGCGCACCCCGACCACCTCCATGCCGGGGAGCAGCGCCTCGTCGAGGATCTCCCGCGCGCGAGGCGCCGGTGGCGAGCAGCGCCTGGGTGAGGGCGAGCGCGGTGTCGGCGTTGCCGTCGATGATGGCTTGCTTGAGTTGGTCTTTCATCTGGGTCTCCTTCAGACGCCGGCGGCGCGGTCGGTCTCTTCGACGATCGCGCGGATGCGCGCCGCGACGTCGTCCGGCAGGGGCTCGGGGTGGTACTCGTTGAGGACGTCGCGCGCCTTGGCGCGACAGCGCGCGTAGAGGTCGGTGGACCCGCGCGCCTCCCAGTCCTCGCGCACGCGCCGGTCGAGGACCTCCGGCTGGCTGAGCTCGCGCATGTGACGCATGGTCGCGTCGAGGCTGAGGAAATCGCCGAACGCCCCGACCGCGGCGATGTCGTCCACCGCGAGGGACTCGTCGTCGACGCGGATGCCGCCGACGACGTTCTTGATCATGCGCGCGATCTCGTTGTCCATGACGAACTGCGCGCTGTCGAAGGTGACGCCCGATTCGATCATCCCCGCACCATAGATCAGGTTGGCGCCTGCCAACGCTGCCGTAAGGCCGGTGAGGGTCTTCTCGTGACCGGTCTGCGCGTCACCGAGCTTGGAGTCCGCCTACAACCCGGCGACGAAGCTCGGGATCATGTAGCGCCGCGCCATCTGCGCCACCGCGGCGCTGATGAGCGAGATCTCCGGCGAGCCGACGGAGGCCGCCGCGAGCTTGAGGTCCATCGCCGTCGTGGACGAGCCGTACATGACCGGAGTGCCGCGCTCTACCAGCTGCGCGAGCGTGATGCCGGCGAGCACTTCGGCGTTGTGCGTGACCAGGGTGCCGGCGAGCGTGACCGGGCTGGAGCCCCCGGCCATCGCCATGCTGAGGATGTTGTCCGGGATGCCCCAGCGCGAGCACTCGATGATCACCTCGGTGGCGTCGCGCGGGAGCTTGAGCGGGCTGACGGGGCAGACGCCGCCGTACACGATGGGCCGCGCGCGCAGCTCGTCGGCCCCACCGACGACCTCGGCGCACATGCGGAGGATAGCGTTGCACTCCAGGCCCGAGAGCGGGCCGATGCCGATGGGCTTGGTCGTGTTGAGCAGCTGCGCCTCGGTGTTGTGGACGGCGGCGGTCTCCGGTGGGACCTCCCTGGCTCCCACGGAGATCTCGTGCGTGTCCATCTCGCTGAGGTAGTCGTTGAGCCGGGCGATGTCGCCGACGTCCTGCAGCGTGCACTCGCGGACCTCGCCGGTGTCGGTGTCGACGACGGCGATGCCCTCGCTGAAGTTGGTGAAGGCGACCCGGCCCGGCTCCATGAGGAAGTCGTTCTTGGGGTCGCGGCCGCACAGGACGTACTTGCTGGGCGACGAGGCGATGGCGTCCTCGACGACATGTGGCGGGATGCGCACCATGCGCGTCTCGCTGTCGACGGTGCAGCCGCCGTCCTTGAAGATGTCGCGCGCGTCGTCGGCCTCCACGAACACGCCCGTGCGCTCGAGCACTTCGAGCGAGGCCAGATGGATGTCGTCGAGCTCAGACTCCGTGAACACGTTGACGCTCAGCCCGCGGCTGCGCATGCCGCCGGCATGGAGATTCCGCTTCACACCGCTCCTCCTTGCGTGGATTGACGAATCGCCGGCGCGCCCGTCGTCATGCCGGGGCGCGCAGGCCGGCGCACTCCTGGAAGCGCGCCACGCTGTTGATCGGCACGTCCAGGACCTCGGCGATACGGAACTTCGCTTCCATGGCTCCGGCGTGCGTCGGGTACGTGAGCTCCTGCACCGGGATCCGGCCGAAGCCGAGGTCGCGGCGCACGTCGTGCATGGCGATAGGGTCGGCGAGGTCGGCGACGGCGCAGCCGAGCTTGTCCGCCACGTGGGCCTTCGCTTCTTTGAGGCGCATGCCCCGGGTCATCTGCATGCGGCCCACCAGATCTCCGGCGGTCCGCATTCCGCCCATGCCCGAAGCCAGCGCGTGAGAGCACGCCATGCCCAGAGGGTCGCCGACGCCCACCTACAACCCGTCGCACTTCAGGATGTCGACCAGCGCGCGCGAGACGCGCGAGACCGCGTCGACCGGGGGATAGGGGCTCATCGGCACGCCGCCGACGCCCATGCCGACGTTGGGGTGCACGGGGATCTCGGCGACGTCCATGCACGGCTTGATGATCGTGCAGGCGCGGGCGACGTTCCAGGCCACGCTCTTGGTGGTGTTGACGTTGACGGCCGGGCCGAACATGGTGGCGCCGGCCTCCTGGGCGACCTTGACCTGGTCCTTGGGCCACATGCCGGCGAGCCGCTTGCCCTTGTAGGCGAGCTCGCCGTGCATCCCGAGCACGTACTCGCTCGCCATGCCCAGCTCGATGCCGATGTCCGGGAACTCGTCCTTGATCTTCTCGATCGCCGTCAGGGCGGCGAGCAGGTCGCCGTCGCCGGCGGCGCCGGCGGTGTCGAAGTCCATGCCGTCGGCGCCGGCCTCCCACATGCCCTCGGCGACGAACACCATGTCGGCGACGGCGTGCTCGATCGCCGCCACCTGCGCGTCGCGCGCCTCGTCGATGCGGCCGAGCGGCATGAGCTCGGACCAGTTGGGGATGGGTCCGTCGGGCATGGAGTAACGGCCCAGGTCCGGCATCGCGCCGTACTGCGTCGGCGCGATCAGGTTGAGCTGGGCGGACTTCATGAGCTGCGCCTCGTAGCTCAGGATCGTCTTGATCGCCTTGTACGAGTAGTCGATGCCGAACAGCTCGAGCATGTCGGCGCCGCGGTGGCTCTGGTAGCTGTAGAGCTCCGTGATGCGGTCGCCGACGTCGAGGTTGCCGGAGCCGTCGAAGCTGAGGCAGACCTCGTCGCCCATGTCGACGGCGCTGAACCTGGCCTCGCTGGCGAAGATGTCGAGGAGGTGGTCGATCTCCGCCTCGGAGAGCGGCGGCGCCTTGGCGCGCCGGGCGCCGAGCTCCGTGCCGGCGAGCAGATCCTCGCGGATCTCGGCGGCGGTCATCTCCACCAGCGACCCGTCGCCGAGTCGTGTGCGCACAGGCCTCTCCAACCGGGCACCCCCCTGTCGCATGCAGGATTAGTTAGTCATATAACTAACAATTGCGGTAGAGTAGCAGACGAGGTGGGCGTGTCAAGACGGTCGGGGCGCGGGCACGAAGCCGCCGCCGCGCCTCACAGCGAAGCGAACGGAGAGGGGAAGATGGCGAGATACGAGCTGCCGATCAGCGATCCGACGCCGGACCTCTCGCCGACCGCGGCGCGCCTCCTCGCCGCGGCCAAGCGCGTCCTCTTCCGCGACGGGTTCAAGGCGCTGACCTTCGAGACGATCGCCCGCGAGGCGGGCGAGAACCCGGCGCTCATCCGCTATCACTTCGGCAGCAAGGCCGGCCTGCTCACCGCGCTCGTCGACGCCGTCATGTACCAGGAGAGCGTCGAGCTCATCGAGCAACTCACCGCGGTGCCGGCCGGCGACGAGCGACGCGCCCAGCTCCTGTGGCTCCACGAGAGGCTCCCCGAAGACCGCGACGCCTATCGCATGTTCTTCGAGCTCGTCCCGCACATCCTGCGGGACGAGGAGCTGCAGCCGCACCTGCGCGACCTCTTCGAGTGGTACCGCAGGCTCGACGCCTGGGCGCTGAAGGGGTCGGTGGACAAGGAGCCCGCCGCGCACATCGCCCCGGTGGCCCTGCTCACGGTGGCCATCGCCGACGGCGTCGCGCTGCAGAAGCTGGCCGACCCGGATCTCGACGTCGGCCCGGCGTTCGATCTGTGGCGCCGCCTCGTGCTCGGCTACGTCGAGTCGGGCGGCGAGCCGGACTGAGGCCGGCCGGCCGCCGAAGGAGCGGGCCCCGGGCGTAGCGGCGGGGCCGCGGCGCTCAGACGGTCGCCGATCAGCCGCGGAGCTCGGCGTCGGCGGCGGCGCAGATCTTCGCCAGCTCCGCCGCCTTCGCCTCGTCGAGCGGCTCCGGCGCGTAGTGCTCCAGGATGTCGAGGCCGCGTTCGCGCGCGACCTCCACGGCGTCGCGCAGGTGCGTGCCGTCCGGCCCGATCTCCTGCCCTATCGAGCGCTCGACCGTCTCCTTCATGTGCCGGCGCGTGTGCGGCTGTCCCAGGTAGTGCCCGCCGGGGCCTACGGCGTCGATGACGTCGAGCGCCAGCGTCTCCTCGTCGAGCTCGAGGTCGCGGAAGGCGCTCGCCGCCCGCCGGTAGAGGTCGTCGTCGAGCATCATGTGCTCGGGCGTGAACAGCTGGTAGCGGTTGGTCAGCCCGATCGTCGTCATCAGCTCCGAGCCGACGATGCCGGCGAGCATCACCGTGTGCGCCGTCTCGGCGGCGGCCAGCCAGGTGCCGGGCAGGTCGTCGTCGGTGCCGGCGTAGCCCGTCATCGCCGGCAGCCCGAAGTGGTGCACGAGCTCGCCCGGCAGGAACAGGCCGCGGTGGTTGAGCGGGGCGGTCGTCAGTGCCGCCGTGCGCGGGTCGGCGTGCACCGGCAGGGGGAAGAGGATCACGGGCGCGCCGGGGTGCGCGAGCTGCACGCACACGGCGGCGCTGATCAGCTCGGCGAAGCCCATCACATAGGCGCCCGCCTTGGTGGCCGGCGCCGTGGTGCCGTAGGTCGGCATGGTGACGAAGGTCACGGGGATGCCGGCCTCGGCGAACACGAGCGCCGCCTCGATGCCGTCCTTGTCGTTGACGAGCGGCTGGACGGTCCCGATGAGGTTGCTCATCGGGGGGCGGCGGCGCAGCTGCTCCGCCCCTCCCGCGACGACCGTCGCCATCTCGACCGCGTAGCGCGCCTCGCGCTCGCCCTGCACCATGCCCTGGAGGTGCTTGGCGGTGTTGTTCCAGGCCGCATCGAGCTCGTGCAGCGTGTGGGTGTCGCCGCAGTCGGCGGCGGCCACGTTGGGCCACCAGAACTGGAGTGAGCCGAGGTAGTCGACCATGCGCGTGATCGCGGCGAGATCGTCCTTGGTCGGCGGTCGCCGGATCCCGGTGCGCCAGTCGATCACCTCGGTGCCGCAGCCGTTGGTGGTGTTGTAGGTGTCGCCGCTCGAGAGGTCGAGGTCGAGCGCGCCGTCGCGGGAGCCGAGCCAGAACGTGCGCGGCGCCGCGGCGAGCGCGCGCGTGACCAGGTCGGGCGAGAAGCGCACGACGCCCGACGCGCGGTCCACCTCGGCGCCGTGCTCGGCCAGGAGGTCGAGGGCCTTGGGCGACCCGAACTTGACGCCGGTGCGCTCGAGCACCGCGAACACGGCGTCCCGGTAGCGATCGAGCTTCGCCTCGTCGTAGAAGCGCACGGCGAAGTCCGAGCCGAGCGGAAGCAGCGGCTGGCGATGCGTCAGGTCGAGCTGCGAAGCCATGTCTCTCCTCTGGTCGCGATGGGCGCGACTCCTCGTCGCGCCCATCGTCTGAGCGGTCACGCCAGGCCGGCGTTCCTCTTGAAGCACTCCACGGAGTTGATGGGGATGTCCAGCACCTCGGCGATGTGGAACTTGGCCTCCATCGCCCCCGGCCACTCCGCGTACGTGAGGTCCTGCACCTGGATGCGTCCGAGGCCGAGGTCGCGGCGGAGGTCGTGCATGGCGACGGTGTCGCTGAGGTCCAGTACCGAGCAGCCGAGCTTGTCGGCGACGTACTGCTTTGCCTGCGGAAGGCGCATGCCCCGGGTCATCTGCATGCGGGCCACCAGATCTCCGGCAGTCCGCATCCCGCCCATGCCCGAGGCGAGCGCGTGAGTGGAGGCCATCCCGAGGGGGTCTCCGATGCCGACCTACAATCCGTCGAGCTTGAGGATGTCGACGAGCGCTTTGGACGCGCGCGAGGTGGCGTCGCTCGGGGGATACGGGGTCATGGGCACGCCCCCGACGCCCATCCCGGCGTTCATGTGGACGGGGATGGTGGCTTCGGCGGTCACCGGCTTCACCAGCGCGCAGGCACGCGCGGTGTTCCAGGCCAGCGACTTCGTCGTGTTCACGTTCACCGCCGGCCCGAAGATCGTGGCGCCGGCGGCGGTGACGGCGCGGAGCTGGCCGAGCGGCCACTGGCCGGCCAGCCGGGCGCCGTCGAACTCGAGCTCGCCGTGCATGCCGAGCACGAGCTCGGCGGCCTGGCCGATCTCGACGCCGATGTCGGGCCACGTCTCGCGGATCCTGCGGGCGACGTTGAGCGTGGCCAGCAGGTCGGCGTCGCCCGAGGCGCCGGCGGTGTCGAAGTCGAGACCGTCCACGCCGGCGGCGACCATGGCCTCGGCGACGCACCACATGTCGCGCTCGGCCTGCACGGCCGCCTCTTCCTGCGCCGCGCGCGCCTCGGAGATCCTGCCCAGCGGCATCAGCTCGGACCAGTTCGGCGCCGGGCCGTCCGGCTGCGAATACCGGCCCAGGTCGGGCATGGCGCCGTAGTTGAGCGGCACCACGGTCTGCAGCTGGGCGTCCTTCAGCAGCTGCGTCTGAAACGAGAGGACGGTGCGCACGGCCTTGTACGAGTAGTCGTGGTGCCACAGCTCGATCATGTCGGCGCCGTGGTGGTTCTGGTACACGATCTGCTCGATCACCGGCGCCGCGAGGTCGGCGTTGCCCGCCCCGTCGAACCCGAGGATCACCTCATCGCCGTAGTCCACCGCGGTGAACTTCGCCGGGGAGGTGAAGATGTCGAGCAGGTGGTCGAGCTCGTCCTGCGCGAGGGGCTCGACCTTGGCCCGCTTCACCGCGGCCTCCGAGCCGGCGTGCAGGTCGGCCTCGACCTCGGCCCTGGTCATCTCGACGAGCGAGCCGTCGCCGAGCCGTGTCGGGATGCGCTGTGCCATGGCCCCTCCGGTCGTTCGCGGCCGCAGGACGGTCGCGTTAGTTACTCATATAACTAACAACACTGTCCCGGACTGTACCGAGCGGGTCGCGGGGGTGTCAAGACAGCGAGTGGGCCACCACTTCGCACGCGTGGCTGCGACGTTTGCCCAAGTATCCGCCGTTGTATCACCGAGCTGCGCCTCGTAGCATTCGGGCGAAGCGGATGCGGGGACACTGGGGCGACTCGCTGCCGGTGCCGCCGGGGAGGAGCGCATGGAGCCACGCATCGTCACGCGTCAGGGGGACGGCTCCGCCGTGGAACTGACGCGCAGTGAGATCAGGAGCGAGCTCGAGGAGGGCACGCGCGCGGCCGCCGCCAGGGCGCGCGCCCCCGAGCTCACGGCGGACGAGCTCGACCATCTCCTGGAGATCTTCGCCAGCCGCGCACGCTTCTCGGCCGTCGACATCGGGGACGAGGTCGTCCTCAGCTTCGACGGCAGCGGGACGCCGCAGCAGGGCAGCCGCGTCGACGCGCTGCTGCAGTACGAGCAGTGCCTCGCGGCGGACACCTGCGAGCTCTTCCACATCGACTACTCGTACAAGGCGGTCAAGACCATCGTCGGCAGCGAGCAGCAGGCGATGAAGGAGGCGCAGGAGCGCGTCACCATCCCCGTGCACTACGGCGCCCAGCCAGACCTCGGCCGCTATTCGCGGCCCGACGGGCCGTGCGGCAACTGGTCCGAGCTGCTCCCGGCGATGCGCATCGACGAGGCGCGCGCCGCCCAGGAGGAGGCCGTGGAGCTCGCCGTGGAGGACATGGTCCACGTGGCCGGCGCCCTCTGGGAGGCCGGCGCCGACGGCATCAACTTCGACACCGCCGCCGCCGGCGGCGACGGCGACCTGCTCGCCACCCTGCTCGCCGTCGAGCGCCTGCGCGCCCGGTACCCGGCCATGGGCATCATGGTGGGCATGGCCGGCGAGATCGTGCTCGGCACGCACGGCGAGCTCACCTTCCACGGTACGCGCCTCGCCGGGCTCAAGCCGGAGGGTCAGTGTCGCGTGGTACAGGAGGCCGGGGCCACGGTGTTCGGACCGGCCGTCAACGTCAACACGAGCCGCACCGTGGCCTGGAACGTCGCGAGGGCGCTCACGTTCATGAAGCCGTGCATGGACGTCGCGCGGATCCCGGTGCACGCCAACGTCGGCATGGGCGTCGGCGGGGTGCCGATGTACGCCTTCAGTCCGGTCGACGCCGTCTCGCGCTGTTCGCGCGCCTGCGTCGACATCCTGAAGGTCGACGGCTTGTAGGTGGGCTCCGGCGATACCTTCGGCATGCCGGTCGCGCACGCCGTCGCCTCGGGAATGAACGGGTTGCGCGCCGCCGGAGATCTGGTGGCGCGCCTCGAGATGGCGAAGGGCACGCGACTTGCCGAAGCCAAGGATACCGTTGCGAAGGCTCTGGGCGTGAGCCGGGCGGACCTCGTCGACCCGCTGGTCATGAACGAGGTCCGCGGCGAGCTGCGCCTGGGGCGGGTCTTCGAGCTGGAGACCACGTATCCGCACGACCCGAGCCCGCAGGAGGCCAAGGCGAACATCCGGGAGTTGCTCGGGCTCTAAGGTAAGTGGCCGCGCGGGCCGCACAGGGCGGCTCACGCGCGCGTCGAAGTGTGCCGATAGACGTTCACGACAGGGTGAGCCCCAGGCTGCCACTCCGGAAGAGGGAGACGGATCCATCGAGATCGTCGGCTATCTGAACCTCATCGGCGCCTTCGCGGCGTTCTTCCTCTCCATCCGCGTCGTCGCCCTGGACGGCCGCGAGGCGCAGGCTCGCGGCCGCTCGTGGGCGCTGCTCGTCTGCGCGACGGCGCTGCTGGCCGCGCTGCTCGCCGTCGGTCTCTTCATCGAACGACGGGGAGGCGCCCACCGCGCTGCTCTGGGCGCAGACGCTCATCGCCTCCGCCCTGGTCCTCTCGCTGCTCGCCGGCTGCTACTTCCTCTACGGCCGCGAACGCCGGATCGTCGGAGACCTGCACCGCGCGGCGGAGACGCACAGCCGGCGCTCGCGCCGGCTCGAGGCGATCGTCGCGCTCGGCGACGAGCTCCGCACCGTCCGCGGGATCGACGAGGTCGCGAGCGTCGCGGCGAGCGCCGTCGAGCGGACGCTCGCCTTCCGCGAGACGGCGCTGTACCTGTACGACGCGTCGGAGGACGTCTTCCGCACGGCCGTCGCCATCGGCTCCCATCCCGAGTACGACGCCGTGGTGCGCGACCGGCGCATCCCTCCCCGCGTCCTCCGCGGGGTCCTGCGTGAGGAGTCGCGCAGGGGCAACGTCTACTTCATCGACCACACCGAGTACGCCTGGACGGAGGAGGAGCTCTTCTACTTCCCGCCCGGACCGATCCCCGACGGCGGGCCGGGCGCCTTCCACGCGGACGACGCCCTCTTCGCCCCGCTGTACGACCACTCCGGCAGGCTCATCGGCATGTTCGACCTCTACGAGCCGGCCGACGGCGAGGTGCCGAACGAGGAGACGCTGCAGATGCTGGAGGTCTTCGCCAACGTCACCGCCAGCGCCCTCGAGAACGCCGCCTACGGAGCGGATCTGGAGCTGCTCGCCGTCACCGATGGGCTGACCGGGCTCTTCAATCACCGGCACCTGCAGGAGACGCTGGCCGGCCGAGGTCGAGCGGGCGCTCCGCTACGACCTGGTCTTCTCGCTGCTGATGATGGACCTCGACTTCTTCAAGCAGGTGAACGACCGTCTCGGCCACCCGCGCGGGGATGAGGCGCTGTGCGCGGTCGCCGACGTGCTCCGCGCCCACGCCCGAACGACCGACTTCGTCGCCCGCTACGGCGGCGAGGAGTTCGTGATGATCCTTCCGGGCACGTCGATGAAGCAGGCCGCCGCCGTCGCCGAGCGGGTGGCCCAGGGCGTGCGCGAGATCGAGCTGGGCGTGCCGGAGCCGCCGCGCCTCTCCATCAGCGTCGGCATCGCCGACTTCCCGGCCTGCGGCCGCGACCGCGAGAGCCTGATCGCGGCCGCCGACGCCGCCCTGCTGTTCGCCAAGCGTTCGGGGCGCGACATGATCGCCGACTTCTCGCAGGTCTCGCTCGTCGAGCTGGACCCGTCCGCGCTCGAGGGCCTCGCCTTCCGCCTGGAGAAGGCCGACATGGAGACGCTCGAGTCGCTCGCCACCGCCATCGACCGGCGCGACGTCTTCGCCGGGGAGCATACGCAGGACGTGGCCGCCGCCGCCGGCCGGCTCGCGGCGACGCTCGGGCTCGACGACCAGCAGACCGACGTGCTGCGCATGTCGGCGCTCGTCTACGACATCGGCAAGGTCGGGATCCCCGTCGAGGTGCTCAACCGCCGCGGGGTCCTCAGCGACGAGGACCAGGCGACGATCCGTCGCCACCCCGAGATCGGCAAGCGGCTGCTGGAGAGCACGATGCGCCTCCACGCGCTGCTCCCGGTGGTCCTGCACCACCACGAGCGCTGGGACGGCACCGGCTATCCGGCCGGTCTGGCCGGCGAGGCGATCCCCTTCGCCGCGCGCGTGATCGCCATCTGCGACGCGTGGCAGGCGATGACCCGCGAGAGGCCGTACCGTCCGGCGCTCACCCGGAGCGCGGCCATCGCCGAGCTGCGCGGCGGGGCGGGGACGCAGTTCGATCCCGGGCTCGTGGAGGCCTTCGTCGAGAGCGTCGAGACGGCGGACACACTCGGCTGACCCTCCGGGTACGCGCCGACTATCGGCGCCGTCTCAGGTAGAGTGAGCGCATGGGCGCGCGGGCGGTGACCTCGACTCTCTCGGTGACCTTCGCGGGGCACGCGACGGTGCTCCTCGAGCTGGACGGCGTCCGGCTGCTCACCGACCCGCTGCTGCGCAAGCGGATCGGCGTCCTCATCCGGCGCAGTCCCGTGCCTCCGCCGGCGGTGCGTCGCGACCTCGACGCCGTGCTCATCTCGCATGCCCACCTCGATCACCTGGACGTGCCGTCGCTGCGGCTCATCGACCGGCGCACGCCGGTCGTGGCGCCGCGCGGCGTAGGGCCTTTGCTGCGGCGGCTCGGGTTCGTGCCGCTGGAGATGGACGTGGGGGACGAAGTGGAGGTCGGGCCGGCGAAGGCGGCCGGCTCGTCCGGCCCAGGGCGCGTGCGCGTGAAAGCCGTCCCCGCGGACCACGCCGGCACCCGTCATCCACTGGCCGCGGAGGCGCCCGCCCTGGGCTACGTCGTCACCGGCGGCCTCAGCGCCTACTTCGCCGGCGACACCGGCCTGTACGACGGCATGCGCGACCTGGCGCCGATCGACGTCGCCGTGCTGCCCGTGGGCGGCTGGGGGCCGCGGCTGCCCGGCGACCACCTCAACCCGCTGTCGGCGGCCAAGGCGCTCGAGCTGCTGCGCCCGGCGGCCTGCGTGCCGGTGCACTGGGGCACCATCTACCCGCCGTGGCTGCCGCCGGAGTTCAACGCCAAGTGGGCGGAGTGGCCGCACGCGTTCGCGCGCTATGCGGCGCACCTCACGCCGGAGGTCGACGTACGCGTTCTGCAGCCGGGGGAGTCGACGGTGTTCGCGCCGGCGGAGGGCGGTGGGGAGGCGACGCGTGAGCGCGGCTGACCTGCGCATCGCGCTCCTGCAGCTCGCCGGCTCGGGTTACGACCGCGAGGCGAGTCTCACGCGCGGTCTGGCCGCCTGCCGGCGCGCCGCCGCGGCCGGCGCCGACCTCGCGCTGTTCCCGGAGCTGTGGAGCACCGGCTACGCGTTCCCCGACGGCGACCTCGGTCACTGGAAGGAGCAGGCGATGGCACGCCACGACCCGTGGGTCGTCGCGCACGCCGATCTCGCCGCGGAGCTGGGCATGGCCGTCGCCGTCACCTATCTCGAGCGTTCGACCGACGGGCCACGCAACAGCGTCACGCTGTTTGACCGCTTCGGTCGCGAGGCGCTCACCTATGCCAAGGTGCACACCTGCAGCTTCGACCTGCCGGAGCAGGCGCTCGTGGCGGGCGACGAGTTCCGGGTCGCGCACCTGGACACGCGCGCGGGCGCGATCGCGGTCGGGGCGATGATCTGCTTCGATCGCGAGTTCCCGGAAGCCGCGCGCGTGCTCGCGCTGGGCGGGGCCGAGCTGCTGCTCGTGCCCAACGCCTGCGAGCTCGAGGCGAACCGGCTCGGCCAGGTGCGGGCGCGCGCCTTCGAGAACATGGTCGCCGTGGCTGTGGCCAACTACGCGGCGCCGCAGGAGAACGGCCACTCGACGCTGGTCGACCCGATCGCCTTCGACGCCGAGGGTCGCAGTCGCGACACGCGCGTCTTCGAAGCGGGGGAGGCGGAGGACGTCTGCGTCGTCCGCCTCGATCTTGAGGCGCTGCGCGAATGGCGGCGGCGGGAGGTATGGGGAGACCAGTGCCGCCGCCCGGAGACCTACGGAGCCCTGGTCGGCGGCGCCGACTCCTCCAACGCCTCCAGCGCCGGATAGACCTTCAGCGCCGTGGCGCTCATCGACTCGAACTCGCGCTCGCTCGGCGCGCGCCCCGCGAGGAGGGCGTCGACGACCGAGGCCGTGGCGCGACAGGTGTCGAGCGCCGCCCCGGCCAGCTCCAGCTCGCGCTCGGGCGCGTAGTAGCCGCGGTTCTTGCCGGCCACGAAGAAGGCGACGCGGCTCCTCAGGAAGGTGTCGATGACCTCCAGCCGCTCGCCGGCCTTGAGGAGCAGGCGCTCGTGCCATGGCGAGAGGCGGCCCGTCGAGCCGGGCGGGGTCTGCAAGGGCCCGTCGTCGGCGTTGATGTAGGCGACGATCGCCAGGAGCTCGGTCGTCCCATGGGCCAGATCCAGACGGCGCAGGGCGATCGCTGCATCGCCCTCCGCGCGAGACGGCTCGGGCGGGTACTGCTGCGGCGCCGTTGAACCGGTTTCCCTCACGATCGCCCCCACGCGCAACGGAAGAACCACTGACAGAGTCCGACCATCGTCACCGTACCACGTATCGCGTCTCCTGAGTCCTCCGACATCGTCCGTGTCGCGGAGGCGTGCGGCTGGCAATGCGGCAAGAAACGCGGCGGCCGGCGCAGGCCGGCCGCCGCGTGCTACTCGTCTCTCGGCGGCGCCTGAAGGCGCCGCGCGTCAGTCGGCGCGGGTGCGCCGCGCCTCAGTGTGGGGTGCACCTGCGGCGCACCCGCACGTTAGGCCGCCTACGGTGCCTAGTGTGAGGTGCACCTGACGGCGCCCCTCACGTTGACGTGGCTACGCCGGTCAATCGTCGAAGTTGCCCGCGGCGCCCTTGTCGCTGTCCAGCGACTTCGCCTTCTCGACGATCTTCGCGTCCGTCCAGTCGGCGGGATCCTCGATCCGTCCGACCTTCGGCCCGAGGTCGTAGGACCCGGCGGCGAGGATGGCCTCGACGGCGAGGGGCGCTGTGTCTCCCGTACCCAGGACCTCGGTCAGCATCTTGTAGACGAAGTCCTCGACTCGCTGCGCCATCCGCTCACGGATCTCGGCGGGCTGGGCGAGGAACTTGCTCTCGAACGGCAGGTTGAGGTTCTTGTAGTCGCCCTTCTTCCAGCCCTTGTCGTCGGCGTAGGCGACCACCTCGGCCCACATCTCCTCGGTCACGCCCTCGCCCTTCACCTTGATGAAGCCGCCGTCGGCGTCCAGCTGCGCGTTGCCGTAGTCGTTGACCTCGAGCCCCCAGGAGATCATCTGGAGGGCGGTGGCCACGTTGGCCTTGGTCGTGTGCGTCTTGGCCGCGATCTCGCGGAGCCGGTCCGAGCTGTTGCCCGAGGTCCCGTGCTGGGCGCCGCTGACGTTGTAGGGCGCGAGGGCCTCGTGGACCTCGGCGGTCAGCGCGACCTGGATGCCGGCGTCGGACGCCTCGATCCCGTGGGTGGTCCCGTTGTTCAGCGCGATCCAGTCGGCGAAGATGCCGTGTGCGTTGAGCCCCTGGATGAGGAACAGCGCCTCGTCTGGCGTGGACAGCCCCGTGGAGCCCTTGATCTCTCCGATCTCGGTCTCCAGGCCGGCCCAGGCCGGGATCTTCGGATTCACGGCGAGGTTGGCGAGCAGGTTCTGGTCGTTGGGCTGGTGGGACGCGTCGATGGCGATGGACGTGATGCCCGCCTCGAACATGGTGGGGATCTCGACCATGGCCTGCGCGAGATCCTTCTCGTTCTTCATGCCGTAGTGGTCGGCGTGGATGGCCACCGGGATCGTGATGCCCATCTCGTTGCAGAGGGCATCGACGATGCGCGCCATGTTCCAGTAGTTCACCGCGCAGTAAGCCTTCTGCCCGCCTTCGGACTTGGCGATCTCGATGATGAGCGCGGCGTTGGCCTTCTGTGCTGCCCGCAGCGCGCCGCGGATGACGAAGGAGTTGCGCCCGTTGGCGGCCATGGCGATGGCCTTGCCCTTGGCGCGCATCGCCCGGTCCACTACCTTGCCGCTGACGATGAGCGCCTTGGAGTTGGGGAAGAGGGCCTGGATGTTGGGTGGGCGGCCCACCTGGAGGGCTCTCTCGAAATCCTCTGCGTACGCCATGGCGGGTCTCCTTCAGGGGGTTGTGGATTCGCTGCCAAGGATTCTCGTCTGAATCGGCCTCGGCGGCAAGCACCATCGGGGCCACCCGCGCGGCGCCTACGCGCCTGCCGGCAGCTCCACAGACGCGTCAACGGAGGCAGTCGGTGACGCTGAGACTTCGACCATGCTCAACACGATGAGCTCGAGGGAGGCCGTGATGACCTGCGGGTCGACGTCGTCCAGTCCTGAGGCCCTGACGAGCCAGTCCTCGGTGGCGCTCCATCCGATCGCGAGCGCGGTGAGAGACGCGGCCAGCACGCGGGGGTCCGGCAGGTCGCGGCCCCGCCGTGCCGCGTCTTCCGTCAGCGCTTCGATGAGGAACGCGTAGGCCGGGAAGTCAGGCTTGACGGCGTCGAAGGACAGGTGGTCCATGACGATGCGCGCCAGCAGCCTCAGGTAGTCCGGCTGCGACGCGAGCAGCCCGGCGAACATGCGCGGAACCATCTCGCGCACGTCGCCCGCCGCACCTGCTGCGCGAAGAGCGGGCGCCGTATTGCGCTTCATCACGGCGACGAGAACGTCTTCCTTGCTGCCCAGGTAGCGGTGGACGAGGGCGTGACTCACTCCGGCCTCCGCGGCGATGTCGCGCACGCTCACGGCGAGGAAGCCGCGTTCGGCGAAGAGGCGCTGGGCGGCCGCGAGCATGAGTTCCTCGGTCTGAGCACGGTCGCGGACACGCTCCCTGATGGGGGACGCCGCCGGCTTCGGGATCTTGCGCGTGGTAGCCATGTCTGCAACCGTACCACGCGCCGCGATCCGGAGTGGGCCGCCGAGGCAAGTCGGCGAGCGACCGTTGAGAAGGTGCGATGACAGTGTGCCGCCGACGTCAAGGTGCGGGAGGCGGCGATGCGGGTGAAGGAGTGGAGCCGACGCCCGGAATCGAACCGGGGACCCCTTCATTACGAGTGAAGTGCTCTGCCAGCTGAGCTACGTCGGCTCGGGTGAAGCCTAGGCATTCTAGGGCACGACGGGCGCGGGCGCAAAGCGCGCTGCAGCCTGCCACGCCGCCGCCCGCCGCCGGGTGCGCCGCGAGTGCACGGGAAGCCCGCGGCGCCCGGGGCTCAGACGCGCGGTGCGTACCGGTTGTGCAGCATGAGACCGTTGCCGTCTGGGTCCGCGAACAGGGCCATGTGGCAGACGCCCGTGTCGAAGGTGTCGCCCGCGAACTCGATGCCCTGGTCCTCGAGGGCGGCTCTCGCCGCGGCAACGTCCTCGACATGGAAGGCGATGTGGCCGGCGGTGAGCGGTGCGAACGGCATGCCCATCGCCGCCGGCTCCCAGATGCCGAAGCAGGTCTCGCCCACCCAGAACTCGAACTGGGCGCGGTCGTCGGGGCGCAGACCGAGCGTGTCCACGTAGAAGGCCCGTGAGCGGGCTGCGTCGGTGGACGGCACGGCGACGAAGTCGAGCGAGCGGATCAGGGGGTTCACGGCAGTCCTCCACAGTAGGGGGAAGTCACTCGTTCGACTGTAGCGGGCACGTTTCGCGGCAGCAAGAGGACCAGCCGTGCCGAGTCCGCCGCCGCCGGGTCTCGGCTTTCTTCACGCCAGCGCAACACGCACGCAACGTTTGGACTGTGGTCGTGCGCTAAACTGCTTCGAACTCCGCCACACCGGCGGGGGCCGCGGCGATTGCCCGTGGCACCGCGGCCGTCGTGACGAGGCCGCGGGACTCGCAGGTCGACGAAGGAGGAACATGAGGAAGGCACTCACGATCGGCATTCTGGCGCTCGCAGTGGCGGCGATGGCGTTCGCCGGCGTCACGGCGCCCAAGACGAGCGCGACCACGTCGCTGTGTCACAGCACCACGCTCTCCATCAAGGCGCCGACGAGCGTGAAGGCGGGGAAGAGCATCACGGTGACCGGCGCTGAGGCCAAGACTCCCGGCCACACGGTGAAGGCGACGCTGCAGTACCGCAAGTCCACGGTCACCAAGTGGAGCAATGGGGCGTCGCAGAACCTGTCGTCCGGCGCCTACTCGCTCAAGTGGAAGGCTCCCGCCAAGAAGGGCAAGTACAAGATCCGCGTCCGCGTGACCCACTCCGGCGCGTCGAACACCTCCGCGGTCAGGACGGTGACCGTCAAGTAGAGCGCAAGTCCGCGGCCGGCTTTGACCGGCCGGGCAGGAAACATGAAGGGCCGGCGGGGCTCCGCAGAGGAGCGCCGCCGGCCCTTTGTGTGCCCGGTTCCCTTCGGAGTTGGCCCGCATGTCCTCATCGGAGCGTCGCTTGTGCCCGCTATCACTATTGTTCGGCTCAGGTGGGGACCGTAGAATCCAGACGTATGAAGTACCAGACGGGGGGCGGGTGGATCCCGCGCCTGCTGTCTGGCCGAGAGGTGTGACCTGTGGAGGGCCCGGCAAACGCGATCCGCGTCCTGCTCGTCGACGATCACGCCATCGAGCGTCAGGGCGTGCGTTCCCTGCTCGATGCGCAGCCCGACCTCTGCGTCGTCGGCGAGGCCGGCGACGGCCTCGAGGCGCTCCCCCTCGTGGGGTCGTGTCATCCTGACGTCGTCATCACCGAGACGATCATGCCGCGCATGAACGGTCTCGAGCTCACCGGCCAGATCCTCCGCCGCTACCCGGACCTCAAGGTGCTCGTGCTCACGCGCAACGAGCGGGAGGACTGCGTGCTGCGCCTGGTGCAGGCCGGCGCCGGCGGCTACCTGCTCAAGACCGTCGAGAGCACCGACCTGGTGGCCGCCGTCCGCGCTATCGTCTCCGGCGGCCGGGTGCTGCAGCCCAAGGCTCTGGAGGCCGTGCTCGACGACTACCTGCAACGGGTCCACGAGCCGACGGCGCGGCGGTACGCCGTCGAGCTCACCGCGCGCGAGCGCGAAGTGCTCAAGCTGATCGCCGAAGGCAACACCAATCAGGACATCGCCGATCTGCTGTGCTTGAGCCGCAAGACGGTCGAGACGCACCGCAGCAACATCATGGACAAGCTGAACCTGCACAAGGTCACGGACCTCGTGAAGTACGCCATCCGCGAGGGTCTGGTCGGTCTCGACTGACCTCCCGGCGATCCGCGCTGCACTCCGCTCGCGCGGACTTGTGCGCGGATTCACCTGCGTTATCATTATCGGTGTGCTCGAGTGTCGCCGACGCGGCGCTCGAGCCCGGGCACGAGGTGGGCTCGGACGTGCCAGGGAGGTCAACGTGGTCGTCATCAGCGCTGAAGTCGCCGGGACGCTCGGCGTGGCCCGCGGGAAGCCGGACGCCGCATGAGCCGCGCCGGCGTCGTCGTCTTCGTCACGCACGGCCTGCCCGAGCTGCGCGCCGCGTTGCGAGGCATCCGTGAGACCATTCCCAAGGAAGCGGAGTTCGCCGTCGTCGCGGCCGAGGCGCAGGACCAGGACGCCACCTACCTCCTGCGTCAGTATCTGCGCGGACGCATCGACGCCCTCGAGTTCACCGGCACGCAACGCAGCGCCGGACATTGCGGCCTCGACCAGGCGAGTCGTATGGTCCGGGGCGACTACCTGGCGCGCGTCGACGACACGCAGGCCTTCCAGCTCGGCTGGCTCGAACGTGCCATCACCGCGCTGGAGGCCGATCCGTCGCTGGGCTGCCTCTCGCTCGTGCCGCCCGCCGACTACCACCGCGGCCGTGGCCGTCCGCGCACGGTCCACATCGAACCGATCGAGGTCGACCGTCTCGACATGCGCAGCTTCGTGATACGTCGCGAGCTGCTGGAGCACCACGCGTGCGAGTCGACGAACGGTCAGTCAGACGGCTGCCGCCTCCAGGACTCCTTGCGCGACGAGGGTCGCCGCCTGGCCTTCCTGCCCGGCCTGGCGACCGCGCTCGATCTCGTCGAGGTGCCGCGCGGCTTCGACGCCTGCATCCACGAGGCGGAGCTGCCGCCGCACGAGGGCGCCACGGGCGCCATGCGGCGCCTCGAGCAGGCCTACGACCTCGGCGACGACGTGCTGCTCACGTGCATGTCCTGCGGCGGGTCTGAGCTCGAGGTCATGGCCGCGCGGATCCGCTCTTGCGAGCGGCATCACGTGGCCGTCGGCTTCTGGTATGAGCTCCGCTGCCCGGAGTGCGGGGAGCTCCACTACAAGGACGACTACCAGTTCCGCTGCCCTGAGTAGGCGACGCCACGGGCTCGAAGAGCGGTTGGACACGCGGGAGGGAGGGTCCTTGGAGCCCGGTCGCGGATTCGAACCGCGGACCCCCTCCTTACCATGGAGGTGCTCTGCCTGCTGAGCTAACCGGGCCTGGTGGGGGAGCCAGGATTTGAACCTGGGTAGGCTGCGCCAACGGATTTACAGTCCGCCCCCTTTAACCACTCGGGCACTCCCCCGGGAGCCGTGGAATCCTAGCCCATAGAAGAGCCGCTTTCAACCGCGGTCGAGGCTGCGTGGCGGTCGGTGGCGGAGTACGCCGAAAGGAGTGCGGCCGGGGTCGTCAGGGGGATGACGACCCCGGCCGAAAAACCCGTGCCGCCCTGCCAGGGGAAGCGGGCGGGCACATGGGACTCGCTGCCATCCTCGCGGCCGGCGGTGGGAGGGGGATCCCGGGCCGCGGCGCTTGTGATGACATGCGCATTCTACCGGAAATACCGTGACGGGCAACCCCTGTGCAGAGGAATCGGCCCGCCTGCGTTTGTACCGCTTGTCCAGTGGCGCAGAGAGGGCGGGTCGCGAGCGCTCCAGCGCGACCAGGCTTTTCGGCCTCTCGAACAGCGCGCGAGCGGCCAGATCAGGCTCCTTCGGGCGCGGATTGAGCGCTCCCAGAGCCTGTGGTACCGTAAGCATCCGCCGTGGCGGCGTAGCTCAGCTGGTTAGAGCAGCGGAATCATAATCCGCGTGTCGTAGGTTCGAGTCCTACCGCCGCTACCAGCTTCTTCGTCCCTCACCGGCCCACAGGTTGCGGCACGTCACGCGCCGGGGCCGCCGGGCCCGCTGACGACGCTCCCCGCGGTCTCTCCGCCGTCCATGACGAGCACGGAGCCGGTGAAGTAGGCGGCCTCGTCGGAGGCGAGGTAGGCGAAGAGGCCGGCGAGCTCCTCGGGCGTCGCGTGACGCCCGAGCGGGATGCGCCGGTTCACCTCTGCGAGCATCTCCGGCGTGTACTCGGCCTCCTGCATCGGGGTGAGCACGTAGCCGGGGCAGACGGCGTTGACGCGGATCGTCGGCGCCCACTCGAGCGCCAGCGACTTGGCGAGCGCGACGAGGCCTGCCTTGGTCGCGTTGTAGTCGGCGTAGTAGCGATACCCGACCAGGGCGTTGGTCGAGGCGGTGAAGAGGATGACCCCGCCGCTGCCGAGTAGCATCCTCCGGGCGGCGGCCTGCGCCACCCAGAAGGCGCCCGTCAGGTTGGTGGCGATGACCTGCTCCCACTGGTCTTCGTCGATGTCGACCGCCGGGCTGCGCATGCTGACGCCGGCGTTGTTGACGAGCACGTCCAGCGAGCCGATCTGCTCGAAGGCGCGGTCGACCTGCTCCCGGTCGCCGACGTCGCACGGGATGACTCCCGGGCCGGGGCTGCGAGCGAGGATGACGACCTCGCAGCCTTCGTCGCGGAACCGCTGCGCGGCAGCGGCCCCGATCCCGCTGGTGCCGCCGGTGATGACCACACGCTTGCCGGCCAGACCGTTCATCGTGACCCTCCTCAGCCGTCCGTCGCTGCCTGTATCCTACCTACATGGGGACCACATCGGACCGCACGCCCTTCATCGGCGTCGTCAGCGACACGCACGGCTATTACGACGACCGGCTCGACCTCGTGCTCGCGGGCGCGGAGCGCATCGTCCACGCCGGCGACATCGGCACGCTCGACGTCCTCTCGCGGCTGCGCGCGCTCGCGCCCGTCACCGCCGTGCTGGGCAACACCGACCTTCCGTTCTGGGATGGCGAGCTACCCTGGGAGGCGGAGGTCGAGGCCCTGGGGCTGCGCGTCCTGGTCTGCCACATCGGCAAGAGCCTCATGGGCCGGCACGATCCGGTCGCGGAGGGCTTCGACCTCGTCGTCAGCGGCCACAGCCACAAGGCCGCCGTGGAGTGGCGCGGTGACACGCTGTTCCTCAATCCGGGCGCGGCGGGGAAGGCCCGGTTCGGGCTGCCGCGCACGTGCGCGCTCGTCACGATCGGCGCCGGCGGCCGGCCGGCGCCGCAGATCGTCACGCTGGACTGAGGCGCGCCGGCGCGAGCCGGGGCGCCGGGCCGGGGCGTCGTCCGTGGACGACCCGCGGGCGAGCGCCTCAGCGCGCCCGCACCATCTCGTAGGCGGCGAGCGCGCGCAGGCGGGCCTCGCCGTGATCCACGATCGGCGCCGGCCAGGTCTCGCCGAGCGTCACGCCGGCGGCGTCGAGGGCGCCGGCCGGCGCCAGCCACGGCGCCTGTACGTGCTCCGCGGGCAGGCCGCCGAGCTCCGGCGCCCAGCGGCGCACGTAGGCGCCGTCCGGGTCGAAGCGCCGTCCCTGCGTCACCGGGTTGAACACGCGGAAGTACGGCGCCGCGTCCGCACCGCAGCCCGCGACCCACTGCCAGCCGAGGGTGTTGTTCGCGAGGTCGGCGTCCACGAGCGTGTCCCAGAACCAGGCGGCGCCCGTCTGCCAGGGGAGCAGGAGGTCCTTGACGAGGAACGAGCCGGCCAGCATCCGCGTGCGGTTGTGCATCCACCCGGTCGCCCAGAGCTCCCGCATCGCCGCGTCGACGATCGGATAGCCCGTGCGGCCGCGCTTCCAGGCCTCGAGCGCGGCGGGGTCGTCGCGCCAGGGGAAGACGGCGAAGCGCTCGTGCAAGGGGTGCTCCACCGTCTGCAGGGAACGCGGCCAGCAGGTGGTGGCCGAACTCGCGCCAGCCGAGCTGGCGGAGAAAGGCGCCGGCGGAGCGCCGCAGGCCCGGCGCCTGCTCCTCGTCCCAGCTGGGCGGACCCACCGCCGCCTCGAGGTCGAGGCCGGCCTCTTCGAGGGCGCCGGCGACGGCGTGCCAGACCTGGCGCGCCGTCAGCTCGCCCCAGCGCAGGTGCGGCGAGAGGCGCGAGCTGCCTTCGAGGTCGGGCCGGTCGCGGTCCACGGCGTAGTCGCCGAGCGGACCTTCGAGGAAGGCGCCGAGACGTGCGTGCGCGCCGCGCTCGCCCGGCCTCCAGGCTGCGTCGAACCCGGCCGACCAGGGCCGGACGGCCTCGGCCTCGAGCTCCGCGAGCGCGAGGCCGGCCGGATGCCTCGGCGCCGCCGGAAGCGCCTTCGGCGCCGGCAGCGGCGCCTCCGGCGCCGGCCCCGCGAGGCGTGCGCGCCAGAACGGCGTGAAGACCGTGTACGGGCGTCCGTCGCGGGTCCGCGACGGCCAGCGGGTCGGCGAGCAGGTTGGCCTGCGGACGACGACCGCGCTCGGCGCCGGCCGTGCGCAGAGTCGCCTCGAGGGCGCGGTCGTCGGCGAGCTCGTCGGGCTCGAGGCCTTCGGCCCAGATCACGGCGCCGGCGCGACGTGCTGCGCGCGAGCGCTGCGACGACGTCCACGGGGTCGCCGCGCTCGAGCGAGCAGACGGGATCCGAGGCCTCGAGGTCCGGCATCCAGCGACCTGCAGTGAGTGCGAGAGCCACCAGCGCGCCGCGCCTCCCGGCGCCCACGTGCGGCGTTCGCGCGGCTCCCACACGTAGACAGGGAGGAGGTCGCCGCCGCGCTCTCGAGCGTGATCGGCGGCGGCCAGCACGGCCGGGTTGTCGCCGAGCCGCAGGTCACGGCGAAGCCAGAGGATCGTCGGCGATGCGTGCGTCGGCGGCTTGTCGTTCGTCGTGGCTCCTCGGTTCGTCGGGCGTTCAGAGGCGCCCGGCCGTCAGCCACGCCTCGCGCGCGGCCGCATCATGATGCAGTATGACCGTGTGCCGTGCACCGCCAATCGCGGCGCCGGCGGCAGAATCGTGCCGATGGGAGGGACGGTGCAAGACCCGGCGGATGGGGATCACATGAACCCCGCACATCGCCGCGCGCTGGAGCGACTGCGAGGCGGCTGGGGCCGGATGGACGGCCGCACCGTCCTGGTCACCGGCGCGACGCGCGGGATCGGGCTCGAGACCGCGGTCCGGCTGGCGGGGCTGGGGGCGGACGTGCTGGTGCACGGCCGCGACCCCGGTCGCGGAGCGGCCGCCCTCGCGGCCGTGCGGGCCGCGTCCGCCCCGGGCGCCGCGCCGGCGCTCTTCCTGGCGGACCTGAGCTCGCTCGCCGGCGTGCGCGGCCTCGCCGCGGCGGTCCGCGCCGCTCGCCCGCGTCTGGACGTCCTGGTGGACAATGCCGGGGTCTTCTCGCCTGAGCGGCGCGAGACCGCCGACGGCCTCGAGCTCACCTTCGCGGTCAACGTCGTCGCGCCGCTCGTGCTCGCCGGCGCGCTCCTGCCGGCGCTGCGCGCCGCGGCGCCGTCGCGCATCGTCGTCGTGAGCTCGGCGTCGCACTGGACCGGTGAGACTCCACTGGGACGACCTGCAGTTCGCCGCGCCGGGCGCCTACGACGGCATCCGCGCCTACGACCAGTCCAAGCTGGCCGTGCTCATGCTGACGCTCGCGCTCGCCCGGCGCCTCGAAGGGACCGGCGTGACGGCCGTGTGCCTCGACCCCGGGGACGTGGCCACCACGATGCTGGCGAGCGGGTGGCCGGCCCTCCCGGGCATCCCGGTGGAGAGCGGCGCCGTGACCAGCGTCTATCTGGCGTCGGCGCCGGACGCCGAGGGCGTCTCCGGCGCGTACTTCGAGGACGGCGCCGCCGTCACGCCGCTCGCGGCGGCGCTCGACGTGGACGCGCAGGAGCGCCTCTGGGGCATCGTCGAGCGCCTCGCCGGACCGCTGGGCGTGTAGCGGCGGGTATAACCCTCCCGCGGAAGACGACGACCCCGAGCGACCGCGCGGCCCGGCCCGCGCGCGGAGGACGAGCATGGGCAGGACACCACCGGTGACGGTCTACTCCCTCACCACCTGCGGCTGGAGCCGCAAGGCGAAGGAGTACTTCAAGCAGCGAGGCATCAAGGCGTTCGTCATCGAATACGACACCGCGGGGCCGGAGCTGCAGCAGAAGATCTCCGCCGAGATGCGCAAGGAGGGCGCCGACGGGTTCCCGTTCGTGCGCATCGGCGGCCGGGTGGTCAAGGGCTACGACCCGGCCACCTACGACCGGCTTCTTCGTGGAGGCTGACAGACGATGAGACGAGCGGACCGAGGAGTGGCGAGAGTGACCGAGCAGATCAAGGTCGAGCTGTACACGCTGAGCACCTGCCCCTGGAGCAGGAACGCCAAGGCGTGGCTGGACGACAAGCGCATCCCCTATGACTACGTCGACTACGACCTCGCCGACGCCGGCTTGCAGGCGCACATCCAGGAAGAGATGCTGGCCCAGGGCGCTTCCGCGTTCCCCTTCGTGAAGTTCGGCGACGCCGACTTCATCATCGGCTACAACCCCGACGCGTACGCGCGCCTGCTGGGGATGCCGAAGGATGCAGCGCCGGAGGCCAAGGAGGGCGGGGAAGAGGGCTGAAGCTGGTCGGGGTGGGCGGATTTGAACCGCCGACCTCTCGGTCCCGAACCGAGCGCTCTACCAAGCTGAGCCACACCCCGACGCGGGGACGGATTCTATCCGAACGCGGCCGGTGGCGCTAGCCGGCGCAGCGGGGCCGGCGAGGGGGGCGCCGAAGGCGCACCACTCAGTGCCGCCCGCCGGCCGCCCCGAGACCCCGTCTGGGGCCGGCTCCGACGCCGCCCCGTATCGCATCTCCGTTGTCTGGGCTGGCGACAAGCGCCCGTCAACCTTGACTCCTGCCATGGAATCCGTAGCCTGCAAGTATCGATGCCTCTGCGGGCATCGAGCCCGGCGGGGGGTACCAGTGTGAAGGGGGACTCTATGGTTACCATGCGTAAGGGATTGCTGCTCGTCTTCATCGTCTTACTCTCACGACGCTCCCGGCGGTCTCACCGCCGTCCATGACGAGCACGGAGCCGGTGAAGTAGGCGGCCTCGTCGGAGGCGAGGTAGGCGAAGAGGCCGGCGAGCTCCTCGGGCGTCGCGTGACGCCCGAGCGGGATGCGCCGGTTCACCTCGGCCAGCATCTCCGGCGTGTACTCGGCCTCCTGCATCGGGGTGAGCACGTAGCCTGGACAGACCGCGTTCACGCGGATCGTCGGCGCCCACTCGAGCGCCAGCGACTTGGCGAGCGCGACGAGGCCGGCCTTGGTCGCGTTGTAGTCGGCGTAGTAGCGATACCCGACCAGGGCGTTGGTCGAGGCGGTGAAGAGGATGACCCCACCGCTGCCGAGCAGCATCCTTCGGGCGGCCGCCTGCGCCACCCAGAAGGCGCCCGTCAGGTTGGTGGCGATGACCTGCTCCCACTGGTCTTCGTCGATGTCGACCGCCGGGCTGCGCATGCTGACGCCGGCGTTGTTGACGAGCACGTCCAGCGAGCCGATCTGCTCGAAGGCGCGGTCGACCTGCTCCCGGTCGCCGACGTCGCACGGGATGACTCCCGGGCCGGGGCTGCGAGCGAGGATGACGACCTCGCAGCCTTCGTCGCGGAACCGCTGCGCGGCAGCGGCCCCGATCCCGCTGGTGCCGCCGGTGATGACCACACGCTTGCCGGCCAGACCGTTCATCGTGACCCTCCTCAGCCGTCCGTCGCTGCCTGTATCCTACCTACATGGGGACCACACCGGACCGCACGCCCTTCATCGGCGTCGTCAGCGACACGCACGGCTATTACGACGACCGGCTCGACCTCGTGCTCGCGGGTGCGGAGCGCATCGTCCACGCCGGCGACATCGGCACGCTCGATATCCTCTCGCGGCTGCGCGCGCTCGCGCCCGTCACCGCCGTGCTGGGCAACACCGACCTTCCGTTCTGGGAGGGAGAGCTACCCTGGGAGGCGGAGGCGGAGGCCCTGGGGCTGCGCATCCTGGTGTGCCACGTCGGCACGAGCCTCATGGGGCGGCACGACCCGGTCGCGGAGGGCTTCGATCTCGTCGTCAGCGGCCACAGCCACAAGGCCGCCGTGGAGTGGCGCGGCGATACGCTGTTCCTCAACCCGGGCGCGGCCGGGAAGGCCCGGTTCGGGCTGCCGCGCACGTGCGCGCTCGTCACGGTCGGCGCCGGGGGCCGGCCGGCGCCGCAGATCGTCGCGCTGGGCTGAGGCGGGCCGGGGCGCGCCGAGGCCGGGGCGCGGCGCCGTCAGAGGGCGTCCCGCGAGCGCGCCTCAGCGCGCCCGCACCATCTCGTAGGCGGCGAGCGCGCGCAGGCGGGCCTCGCCGTGATCCACGATCGGCGCCGGCCAGGTCTCGCCGAGGGTCATGCCGGCGGCAGCGAGGGCGCCGGCCGGCGCCAGCCACGGGGCCTGCAGGTGCTCCGCCGGCAGGCCGCCGATCTCCGGCGCCCACCGGCGCACGTAGGCGCCGTCCGGGTCGAAGCGCCGTCCCTGCGTCACTGGGTTGAACACGCGGAAGTACGGCGCCGCGTCCGCGCCGCAGCCCGCGACCCACTGCCAGCCCAGGGTGTTGTTGGCGAGGTCGGCGTCCACGAGCGTGTCCCAGAACCAGGCGGCGCCCGTCCGCCAGGGGAGCAGCAGGTCCTTGACGAGAAACGAGCCGGCCAGCATCCGCGTGCGGTTGTGCATCCACCCCGTCGCCCAGAGCTCCCGCAGCGCCGCGTCGACGATCGGATAGCCGGTGCGGCCGCGCTTCCAGGCCTCGAGCGCGGCGGGGTCGTCGCGCCAGGGGAAGACGGCGAAGCGCTCGTGCAAGGGGTGCTCCACCGTCTGCGGGAACGCGGCCAGCAGGTGGTGGCCGAACTCGCGCCAGCCGAGCTGGCGGAGAAAGGCGCCGGCGGAGCGCCGCAGGCCCGGCGCCTGCTCCTCGTCCCAGCTGGGCGGACCCACCGCCGCCTCGAGGTCGAGACCGGCCTCTTCGAGGGCGCCGGCGACGGCGTGCCAGACCTGGCGCGCCGTCAGCTCGCCCCAGCGCAGGTGCGGCGAGAGGCGCGAGCTGCCCTCGAGGTCGGGCCGGTCGCGGTCCACGGCGTAGTCGCCGAGCGGACCTTCGAGAAACGCGTCGAGACGCGCGTGCGCGCCGCGCTCGCCCGGCCTCCAGACTGCGCCGAACCCGGCCGACCAGGGCCGGACGGCCTCGGCCTCGAGCTCCGCGAGCGCGAGGCCGGCCGGATGGTGCGGCGCCGCCGGAAGCGCCTTCGGCGCCGGCAGCGGCTCTTCCGGCGCCGGCCCCGCGAGGCGTGCGCGCCAGAACGGCGTGAAGACCGTGTACGGGCGTCCGTCACGAGTCCGGACGGCCAGCGGGTCGGCGAGCAGGTTGGCCTGCTGGACGATCCGCGCATCGACGCCGCGAGCGTTCAAGAGCGCTCTCGAGGGCGCGGTCGTCGGCGAGCTCGTCGGGCTCGAGGCCTTCGGCCCAGATCACGGCGCCGGCGCGCGTGCGGCGCGCGAGCGCGGCGACGGCGTCGACGGGGTCGCCGCGCTCGAGGAGCAGTCGGGACCCGAGGCCTCGCAGGCCAGCATCGAGCGATCGCAGTGAATGCCAGAGCCACCAGCGCGCCGCGCCTCCCGGCGCCCACGTGCGGCGCTCGCGCGGCTCCCACACGAAGACGGGGAGGAGGCCGCCGCCGCGCTCGCGCGCTTCATCGGCCGCGGCCAGCAGGCCGGGTTGTCGCCGAGCCGCAGGTCACGGCGCAGCCAGAGGATCGTCGGCGATGCGTTCGTCGGCGGCTTGTCGTTCGTCGCGGCTCCTCGGTTCGTCGGGCCTTCGGCGGCCCCCGGCCGTCGGCCACGCCTCGCGCGCGGCCGCGTCATGATGCAGTATGACCGTGTACATGCACCGCCAATCGCCCCGTTGCAGGTGGTGCTGACAGCGCCGGCGATGCCACCAACCTGCTGACCATGACATCCCGGCGGGGCAGTCGGCTCGGGTGGCCGGCTGGACGAGGGAGGCGACGCGATGGGTGTGGTGAAGTGCGCCAACTGCGGCGCGAGGGTGAACGATCAGGCCGTCGGCTGCCCTGAGTGCGGTGCGAATCTCCGGACAGGAGACATCCCGCAGGCGATCCGCCTGCAGGAGACGATCGCTCAGGTCCAGCGTGAAGGCGCGCAACTGGCGGCGTTGGATCCCTTTGATGTCGCCACCGCCGACGTCCCGGAGGCAGCGCAGCAACTCGCTGCCTTTCTCCTTCGGGTCGATGCCGTCCTTGCCCTCACCGCGGAGGCCGTGGAGGCAGAGAAGCTCGTGGCAACGCGGCCACGCTTCGGCGGCCTCGCAGACGCAGTGTGGTCGGACGATGACCAGGTGATGCGCAGGGCGTCCGTCCTGCTGGATGCGCTTCGTCACGCCGTCACGCTGGCGAGTCTCGACTACTGTCGCCTTTGGTGGTCGCTCGAGTCCCGCGACGGAGCGCTGGACGACGGCGAGTGGCGCACGTTGACGCAAGCGGTGATCGAACTTGGCCCTCTGCTCGACCCGGCCATGGTCGAGGCGACGGTGCTTCGGCGAGCGAGGAAGCGGGAGGAGAGGCATGCCTGATCGGGCGGGCGTGTGGGCGCGCCGGGCGTGCGGGTGATCGATGGACGATGGACGCGGGTCGACGACGGATACGATGACCCTGCAGCATCGCCGCGCGCTGGAGCGACTGCGAGGCGGCTGGGGCCGGATGGACGGCAAGGCCGTGCTCGTCACCGGCGCGACGCGCGGGATCGGGCTCGAGACCGCGGTCCGGCTGGCGGAGCTGGGGGCGGACGTGCTGGTGCACGGCCGCGATCCCGGCCGCGGAGCGGCCGCCTTCGCGGCCGTGCAGCGCCGCGTCCGCCCCGGGCGCCTCGCCGGCGCTCTTCCTGGCTGACCTGAGCTCGGCCGCCGGCGTGCGCGGCCTCGCCGCGGCGGTCCGCGCCGCTCGCCCGCGTCTGGACGTCCTGGTGGACAACGCGGGCGTCTTCTCAGCCCGAGCGGTGCGAGACCGCCGACGGCCTCGAGCTGACCTTCGCGGTCAACGTCGTCGCGCCGCTCGTGCTCGCCGGTGCGCTCCTGCCGGCGCTGCGCGCCGCGGCGCCGTCGCGCATCGTCGTCCTCAGCTCGGCGTCTCACTGGACCGGCGAGCTCCACTGGGACGACCTGCAGCTCGCCGCGCCGGGCGCCTACGACGGCATCCGCGCCTACGACCAGTCCAAGCTGGCCGTGCTCATGCTGACGCTCGCGCTCGCCCGGCGCCTCGAAGGTACCGGCGTCACGGCCGTCTGCCTCGATCCCGGGGACGTGGCCACCACGCATGCTGGCGAGCGGGTGGCCGGCCCTCCCGGGCATCCCGGTGGAGAGCGGCGCCGTGACCAGCGTCTATCTGGCGTCGGCGCCGGACGCCGAGGGCGTCTCCGGCGCGTACTTCGAGGACGGCGCCGCCGTCACGCCGCTCGCGGCGGCGCTCGACGTGGACGCGCAGGAGCGCCTCTGGGGCACCCTCGAGCGCCTCGCCGGTCCGCTGGGCGTGTAGCGGCGGGTATAACCCTCCCGCGGAAGACGAGATCCCGAGCGACCGCGCGGCCCGGCCCGCGCGCGGAGGACGAGCATGGGCAGGACACCACCGGTGACGGTCTACTCCCTCACCACCTGCGGCTGGAGCCGCAAGGCCAAGGAGTACTTCAAGCAGCGAGGCATCAAGGCGTTCGTCATCGAATACGACACCGCGGGACCCGAGCTGCAGCAGAAGATCTCCGCCGAGATGCGCAAGGAGGGCGCCGACGGGTTCCCGTTCGTGCGCATCGGCGGCCGGGTGGTCAAGGGCTACGACCCGGCCACCTACGACAGGCTTCTTCGCTGAGGCCGACAGACGATGAGACGAGCGGACCGAGGAGTGGCGAGAGTGACCGAGCAGATCAAGGTCGAGCTGTACACGCTGAGCACCTGCCCCTGGAGCAGGAACGCCAAGGCGTGGCTGGACGACAAGCGCATCCCCTACGACTACGTCGACTACGACCTCGCCGACGCCGGCCTGCAGGCGCACATCCAGGAAGAGATGCTGGCCCAGGGCGCTTCCGCGTTCCCCTTCGTGAAGTTCGGCGACGCCGACTTCATCATCGGCTACAACCCCGACGCGTACGCGCGCCTGCTGGGGATGCCGCAGGATGCAGCGCCGGAGGCCAAGGGGGGCGGGGAAGAGGGCTGAAGCTGGTCGGGGTGGGCGGATTTGAACCGCCGACCTCTCGGTCCCGAACCGAGCGCTCTACCAAGCTGAGCCACACCCCGACGCGGGGACGGATTCTATCCGAACGCGGCCGGTGGCGCTAGCCGGCGCAGCGGGGCCGGCGAGGGGGGCGCCGAAGGCGCACCACTCAGTGCCGCCCGCCGGCCGCCCCGAGACCCTCTGGGCCGGCGCCGACGCCGCCGCGTATCGCATCTCCGTTGTCTGGTCTGGCGACAAGCCCCGGTCAACCTTGACACCTGCCATGGAATCCGTAGCCTGCAGAGTATCGCTGCCTCACGGGCTGGAGCCCGGCGGGGGGTACCAGAGCACGAAGGGGGACTCTATGGTTACCGTGCGTAAGGGATTGCTGCTCGTCTTCATCGTCTTGCTCATCCTGCTCGTCGCCGCCGGCGCCGCGCTTGCGGGCAAGCCGACAAGGGTGCTCATCATCACGTTCGACCAGATGCAGCCCGGGTACGCTCAGCAGTTCGGCATGACGAACGTCCTGGATCTGCAGAAGAAGGGCGTGCACTTCAACAAGGCCTACGTCGGACAGATGGCGTCGGAGACCGTCGTCAGCCACGCCACCATCGTGAGCGGTCTGTTCCCCAAGCATGCCGGCTAGGCCGACGAGGTCACCCGTCTGCAGCAGGACATCCTGAAGGCCGACGCGTACTGCGTGCTCTATCCGGCGGGCTCGATCGTGACTACGGGTGATCTGGGCTACGACCAGTTCATGCAGCTGGTCGAGCAGCTCGGCTATCCCAAGCTGGGCGACTACATGCATCGAGGCCTTCCCCGGCATCGGTGGTGGGCAACTTCGGCCAGAAGGGCTACCAGGTCGACACCACGGCCGCGTCGAGCTCGGACTACTACGCGAGGATGGGCAGCTCCCGTAACGTGTCGACTGCCGACCGAGCGTGCTCCCGTGAGCCGTCGCTGCCCGTGGACACGGCGACGTATCGTGGCCCCAGCGGCGTCTTCAACTGGCCGGACTCCACGCTGGTGACCGACAACCGCTTCAAGATCAGCTCCGGGCAACGCCGTGCGGACACCTACGGCACGGACGTCACCCCGCCCGCGTATCTCTACCCCGAGGACGGCCGGTATGCGCCCGGCCCTTGGGATGACCACCTGAGCGGCGACGCCTGGGTCGCCGACGCCGGCATGCGCTTCATGGCCGAGATGCCCAACTGGTCGGCCATCCATCTCAACTTCAGCGCCATCGACAAGATCGGCCACATGTGGGGCGGCGGCGCGGTCGACAACCAAGGGAACTACACCTGGGATCCGCAGTCCATGTTCAACTAGGTCCACATGCCGTTCATCGCCAAGAACGCCGACGACCAGCTCGGCCACATCATCGCCAAGCTCGAGGGAGAAGGGCCAACTCGACGACACCCTCATCGTCGCTCACTCGCCGACCACGGTCCGAGGCTGCGCACCAACGGCTACTTCGGCGACAACGTCGCCGAGCGGCGGCAACCTGAGCTGGTACTACGACCCGAGCAACCGTGGCACCCACGGCACCTATGGCAACGTCCGACCAACGCCGGGTCCTGCTGCGCCGCTCAACCCTCGACGGCAACCTCGACTACAGCTACCAGTCCACCGCGATCGAGACCTGGCTCAAGCGACTCAGCGTGGGCCAAGAAGGTCGCGACGGCCGACGAAGATGGGACCCTGCCCGGCGTCATCGCCACCTACAGCGAAGAGCGAGGACGGCGACCACTACGTGCTGCAGAGCGGCTCGCACCAGACCAGATGACCAGCGCCGAGAGCAGCTGGTGGACCGCGCACGGCCAGGAACTCGTCGACACCATGGCGTTCGCGGGCTCGGCCGACGTGGTCGGTCTGCTCGCAAGGACCGCGTGGGCTACGGCGTCTACGGCGACCACGGCGGCGCCCAGCAGGACGTGCAGCGTATCCCGATGGTCATGTCCAACGGGCATCCGCTCGGTCTGTGAACGGCTCGGCCGCCCGCTGGTCGACCTGATGCCGACCGTGCTCAGGACGATGGGCATCCCGCTGACGGCGCCGATGGACGGCAGGGCGTACAAGCTGCCGCTGGTGCCGTGAACCACAGCTGACGCGGCTACAAGCGGTCGCCACAGGAGCTGGAAGGGGCGGGGGCGCGGCAGCGCCCCCGCCCCTTTGCGCTGCACGGCGCTGCGGCTGCCGGTCGGCGTCAGGCGCCGCGGCCGCCGGCGCCCGTGCCGACGGTGCGGCCGAGCGACGAGAGCAGCTTCATGATGCTCTCGTTGATGGCCTCGGCCGTCTCGTGCACGGCGGCCTTCTCCGGGTAGATCTCGTACTTCTCGCGCGCCTCGAGCGGGGTCAGGTTGGGCATGACCACGTTGGCGCCGCGCTGCAGGCCGTGGGCCCGCCCGGCCGCCTTGTCGACCAGCGAGAGCGCGGTGGTGGCCGGCAGGTTGGCGTCCGGGCGCGCCAGGCGCGTCAGGGCGAGCACCTTGCAGGTCATGAGCTCGCTGTTGGGCGCCTGGTCCTCGGGCCAGTCGCCGTCGGCCAGCCGGCGCTCGAACTCCTGCCCCAGGGGCGTCGCCGGGTGGGGCAGGTACGGGCCGATGCCGATCATGTCCATGTCCATGCCGCGGAAGAGCTCGATGTCGGCGGCGATGCTCGCGTGCGTCTGGCCGGGGATGCCGACCATGATCCCCGTGCCGGCCTCGTAGCCGAGCTCCTGGAGCCGCCGCAGGATCGCCATCCGGTCGCTCACCTTGCCGGGCAGGTCCGGGTGGATGTGCCGGTACAGCTCGTCGTCCGAGGTCTCGAAGCGCAGCAGGTAGCGGTCGGCGCCGGCCTCGCGCCAGACGGCGAGGTCCTCGTCGGGACGCTCGCCGAGGCTCAGCGTGATCGCCGAGACGGCGGTCTCGGAGCGGATGCGGCGCAGCACGCCGGCCATCCACTCCGTCTCGATGCCGTAGTCCTCGCCCGCCTGCATGACCAGCGTGCCGTAGCCGAAGTCGACCGCCTTGTGCGCGCAGTCGAGGATCACGTCCGCGGTGACCCGGTAACGCTCGACGCCGCGGTTGCCGGCGCGGATGCCGCAGTAGGTGCAGCCGCGCACGCAGTAGTTGCTCACCTCGACGAGGCCGCGGAGGTGGACCGCGTCGCCGACGGAGCGGCGCCGCGCCTCGTCCGCCGCGGCCCACAGCGCCTCCAGCCGCGCCTCATCGGTCTCGCGCAGCCAGTACTCGATGGCCTCGTGCGTGAGCGCGTCGGCCACGCCGAGGGGCGGGGGAGACGTGGTCATCGCGAACGGGGCGTCGGGGGCGGGGTCATGGGTGCGTGCGGCGCGGCCATCAGCAGAGGTCGTCGACGGCGGCGCCCTCGGGCAGGCCGGCGGTCACCGGCTCCGCCGGTGCGTGCCCGGCCCGCCGCGCCTGCGCCGCCCGCATCGCGTCGAGCGCGGCCGGGAACGGCTGCAGGGCGCGCTCGAAGATGCCGAGGCTGAAGGCGATGACGAGGCCGTAGTTGGTGATCGGCACGCCCTGCTGCCGGCAGCGCAGGATGCGCCCCAGCATGGCCCGCCGGTTGAACGTGCAGGCGCCGCAGTGGATCACGAGGTCCCAGCCCGACGAGGTCGTCGGGGAAGTCGTGGCCCTGCATGTGCTCGATGTTGAGCTTGCCGCCCACGTACTGCGTGAGCCAGCGCGGGATCTTGACGCGGCCGATGTCCTCGGCGATGGGGTGGTGGCTGCAGGCCTCGGCGATGAGGATGCGGGCGCCGCTCTTGAGGTCGTCGACCGCCAGCGTGCCCTCCACCTGGCTGACCAGGTCGCCCTTGAAGCGGCTGAAGAGGATGCTGAAGCTCGTCATCGGCACCTCGGGCGGCGTGTCGGCGGCGACCTTGAGAAACGCCTGCGAGTCGGTGACCACGAGCTTCGGCGGCCGGTTGAGGCGCTCGATGGCGTTGCGGAGCTCGCGCTCCTTCACCACGAGCGCCATCGCGTCGCTGTCCATGAGGTCGCGGATGCTCTGCACCTGGGGCAGGATCAGGCGGCCGCGCGGCGCCTCCTTGTCGATCGGCACCACGAGGACGGCGAGGTCGCCGGAGTTGACGAGGTCGCCGAGGATCGACGGGTTGTCGATGAAGTCCGGCGGCGCCGCGTCGAGCAGCGCCTGACGGAAGTCGAGCACGCCGCGGCCTTCGCTGGCGGCGGTCATCACGGGCGTGACCTTGAGGTCCTGCAGGCGCTTGACCGGCGCCGGCTTGCTCACCAGGTCGCTCTTGTTGAACACGACGACGACCGGCGTCTCGCGCTCCTGGAACTCGTCGAGGATGCCGTCCTCGTACTCGCCCCAGCTGCCGGCCTCGGTGACGAGCACGCCGAGGTCGGTGCGGTCGAACACCTGCGTGGTCTTCTTGGCGCGCAGCTCGCCGAGCACGCCGACGTCGTCGATGCCGGCGGTGTCGATGAAGAGGACGGGGCCGAGCGGCAGCAGCTCCATGGGCTTCTCGACCGGGTCGGTCGTCGTCCCGGCGAAGTCGCTGACGATGCTGACGTCCTGGCGCGTGATCGCGTTCAGCAGGCTGCTCTTGCCGACGTTGCGGCGGCCGAAGATGCCGATGTGAAGCCTCATGCCCGCGCGGCGCGTCCATCAGGCTCATGAGCTCCCCTCCACGCTAGTCCTCCACGCCGGCGCCGCGCGTCTGGGGAGTCCCCAGACGGCAGACGGCCTCGGCCGTGAGCAGTTCGTCGTACTGGCCGGCCGTGAGCAGGCCGTCGGCGACGACGACGTCGCGGATCGTCGCCTCCCGCTCGGCGGCGCGGCGCACGACGTCGCAGGCCGCGTCGTAGCCGATCTCGGGCACCAGGGCGGTGGCGGCCGCGCTGGAGGCGCGCACGTGCGCCGCGCAGCGCTCCTCGTCGGCCTCGATGCCCTCGACGCAGTACCGGCGCAGCACCTCGTCGCAGTGCGCGAGCAGGCTGAGGCTCTGCAGCAGGCACGCGGCGATCAGCGGCAGGAAGGCGTTGAGCTCGAGGCTGCCGAGGCCGGCGGCGGCGGCGATCGTGGCGTCGTAGCCGAACACCAGCAGCGCCGCCTGGCTCACGGCCTCGGGGATCACCGGGTTGACCTTGCCGGGCATGATGCTGGAGCCGGCCTGCCGCCGCGGGAGCCGGATCTCACCGAGCCCGGCCTCGGGGCCGGAGCTCAGCAGGCGCAGGTCGCCGCAGATCTTGAGCAGCGACGCCGCGTGCGCCTTGAGGATGCCCGAGACCTCGACGAAGACGTCGGTGTTCTGGGTGGCCTCCGTCAGGTTCTCGGCGCGCGCGAAGCCGATGCTCGTGAGCTCGCGCAGCGTGTCGACCACGCGGAAGATGTACTGCCGCGGCGCCGCGAAGCCGGTGCCGATGGCGGTGCCGCCCAGGTTGACGACGCGCAGGCGCTCCTCGCACTTGAAGATGCGCCAGCGGTCGCGGTTGAGCGCCTCGGCGTAGGCGCCCATCTCCCGGCCCAGCGTGGTGAGGACGGCGTCCTGGTACTGCGTGCGCCCGACCTTGACCACGTGCGCGAACTCCTGCTCCTTGGCCTGGAAGGCCTCCTGCAGCGAGACCACGTGCTCCTCGAGACGGTGGAGCAGCTCGATCGCCGCGAGGCGAAGGGCGGTGGGGTAGGTGTCGTTGGTGCTCTGGTGGAGGTTGAGGTCGTCGAGCGGCGAGACGCGGGCGTAGTCGCCCGGCTCGGCGCCGAGGATCTGCAGGGCGCGGTTGGCGAGCACCTCGTTGACGTTCATGTTGGTGCTCGTCCCGGCGCCGCCCTGCAGGCGGTCGACGACGATGTGCTCGTCGAGGAGGCCGTCGGCGAGCTCGCGGCAGGCGCGCTCGATGGCGTCGGCCTTGGCCTCGCCCTCCGGGCCCGCCCACGCGCCGAGCGTGCGGTTGGTGCGCGCGCAGGCCAGCTTGACCATGCCGTAGGCGCGCGCCAGCTCCACGTGCACCGGCCGGCCGGCGAGCGGGAAGTTCTCGAGCGCCCGCTCGGTGTGCGCGCCGTGCAGGCTGCCCGCCGGCACGGCGACCTCGCCGAGCATGTCGCGCTCGATGCGTACCTCGTCGCTCATGGCTCCGTCCGCGGCGGCCGGGTCAGCCGCCGAACACCATCTTCTGGACCTGGACGCCTTCGACGGCGTTCAGCTTGGCCATCATCGCCGCCGCCTCGTCGCCGGAGCCGAAGAACTCGATGAGGACGACGCCGCTCGGCGAGCACACGTTCTCGTCGGCGTCGTGCAGCCCGATGCGCGTCTTGATGTTGCAGCCGTACTCGGAGAAGACCTTCTGGACTCGACCGCATTCTTGAGGCGGTCGGAGACGTGGATGCCGAGGATGATGTGGGTGTCGCTCACGGTAGTCCCTTTCGGAGGATGGTGGTCGGTCTGGTCGGTCTCGCCGCGGGCCGCTTCAGCAGAGGATGTCGCGCTTGCCGGCGCGCACCTGGGCGAGCATCTTCTCGGTGTGGGCGCGGCGCACAGGGTCCATCTCCGCGACCTTCTGCTCGATCAGCGCCTCGCCGATGGCCCGTGTCTCGGCGCTGCCGTAGTCGAGCAGGTACTCCTCGAAGGTACTGAGCGCGTTGGGGTCGCAGTGGTGCTTGATGTCGCCCGGCTTGGCGAGGTCCATGAAGTCCATGCCGGTGCGCCCGAGGCGGTAGCAGGCGGTGCAGAAGCTGGGCACGTAGCCGAGCTCGGCGACGTCGCGGATGACCTCGTCGAGCGAGCGGTGGTCGCCGAGCTGGAACTGCGCCGCGTCGAACTGCTCGTCCTCCTCGTAGCCGCCCGGATTGGTGCGGCTGCCGGCGCTGATCTGGCTGACGCCGAGGGCGAACGTCTCGCGGCGGATGTTGGCCGTCTCGCGCGTGCTCATGATCATGCCCGTGTAGGGCACCGCCAGGCGCAGGATGGCGACGATCTTGCGGAAGTCGACGTCGCTCACCGGCAGCGGCGGTTCGCTCGCCATGTCCGAGCCGCTGGCCGGCTCGAGCCGGGGCATGCTGACCGTGTGCGGTCCGACGCCGTAGGCGCGCTCCAGCTCGCGGATGTGCTGCAGCATGGCGAGGATCTCGAAGCGCCAGTCGGCGAGGCCGAAGAGCACGCCGATGCCGACGTCGTCGATGCCGGCCTCCATGGCGCGGTGCATGCCGGTGACGCGCCAGTCGAAGTCCTTCTTCTTGCCGCCCACGTGCACGGCCGCGTAGGTCTCGCGGTGGTAGGTCTCCTGGAAGAGCTGGAAGGTGCCGATGCCGCTGGCCTTGAGGGCACGGAAGTCGTCGACCTTGAGCGGCGCCACGTTGACGTTGATCCGGCGGATCTCGCCGTTGCCGCGCTTGACGTCGTAGATGGTCGCGATGCTGTCGAGCACGTACTGGAAGCCGCCGTCCTTGGGATACGACTCGCCGGCCACCAGCAGGACGCGCTTGTGCCCCTGGTCGACCAGCGCCTCCACCTCGTGGCGGATCTCCTCCTGCGTGAGGGCGCGCCGCTGGAGCTCCTTGTTGCGCACGCGGAAGGCGCAGTACAGGCAGTCGTTGTTGCAGAGGTTGCTGATGTAGAGCGGGGCGAAGAGCACGAGGCGCGCGCCGTAGATGGCCTCCTTGGCGTCGCGCGCCGTCTCGAAGAGCTCGGCCAGCAGCTCGGGGTCGCTCACGGACGTGAGGACCGCGACCTCGTCCATCTCGAGGCCCTTGAGCTCCCGCGCCTTGGCGAGGATCTCGCGGACGCGGACGGCGTCCTTGGTGGACGCCGAGTGCATCGCCTCGTCGATGGCGGCCTCGTCGATGAACGCTCCTGTCTCCACAACGGCTGTCATGCGCTGCTCCCTCGATCGACTGGCAGAGGCTCGGCGCAGTCCGCCGTAGCCGGGATCTCGAAACTGAACTCGGCCCACTCGCCCTGCTCGGACTCGGCGGTGATGCGGCCCTTGTGCAGCTGGACGATGCGCCACGAGTTGTAGAGGCCGACGCCCGTGCCGCGGCGGCTCTTGAGGGCCGGGTCGTCCAGGCGCGAGAACCTGCGGAAGAGCTTGTTCTGCTGCGCCTGGCTGAAGCCCGGCCCGGCGTTCCACACGCTGATGCGCAGGCGCTCGCCGCCCTTCTCGTCCACCCCGACCTCGGCCTTCACGCGGATGTCGCCGCCCTCGTTGCCGTACTTGATCGCGTTGTCGAGCAGGTTGACGGTGACGATGCGCAGCAGCGTGGGGTCGCAGCAGACGGGCGGCAGGGCCGGCGACGGGCACGCAGGTCATGAGGTGGATGCCGTGGGCGTCGGCCTGCGGGTGGACGAGGTCGACCGCCTCGGCGACCACCTCTTCCATGACGTTCACGCGGGAGCGGGGGGCGAGCCTGAGCTCGCCGCCCTCCACCCGCGCGAGGTCGAGGTACTCGCGCACGAGGCTGAGCAGGTACTGTCCCTTGCGCTCCATGCTCAGGACCTTGGCGCGCTGCTCGGGCGTCAGGTCGCCCAGGTAGCCCTGGGAGAGGATCTGGGCGTCGGTGACCATCGAGGCGACCGGGCTCTGCAGCTCGTGGCTCACGAATCCGAGCATCTGCGTGTAGGCGTAGTTGGCTTCCTCGAGCTGCTCGATGCGCCAGGCCTTCTCGACGGCCTGGCTGAGGCGCTCGGTGACCGCCATCTGCAGCTCGATGTGGTTGGGCCCGTAGGTGTACGGCGTGCGCGAGCTGCGGAAGATGAAGCCGACGACGCGGCCCTCGACGATGAGCGGGCAGGTGAGGCTGGAGCGCACCCCCTCCTTGATCAGCAGCTTGGACGAGCGGCTGCGCGGGTGGTCGCGCACGTAGGCCTCGAGATCGTTGATGATGCGCGGCAGCCCGCTGCGCATCACTTCGGTCAGCGTGCTGCCGCGAAGCCCCTCACGATACCCCTGATCGATGCGCAGGCGGTCGTAGGAGGCGCGGTTGTAGTAGCTGGTGACGTAGACGGATTGCTCGTCGACGAAGGCGAGGCCCATGCGGTCGCAGGGGATGAGCTCCTGCGTGTTGTCGAAGAGGTAGTCGACGATCGCGCGCAGGGAGGGGCGGGCGGCGATCTTCTGGTTGACCGTGCGCAGCAGGGTGCGCGCCTCCGAGCTCATCGGCTTGACGGCGCCGGCGTCGCGGAACGGGTCGACGTAGGTGACGGCGGGTGGTGCCTTGTGCTTGTCGTTGGCCATTGGCCTCGTTTGGCCGGCGCCTCGCGGCGCGTGACTGTCCTGGCACCGGCCGGGGCGCGCGCTGCCGGCCCGGTCCCGCCTCAAGTGTACTCGCAACGGGCGGCCGGGCTGCCTTGACTCTGGTCGGCCCGGCCGCCCGCTCTGATGCTCGGTGTGCGGTCCACCTTCGGCGGCCCGCACACCGTCTCTCCGACGACGCTCAGTCCTGCGGGATGTGCTTGCCTCTGTCCACGTAGTCGGTGTGCAGGAGCTTGTGGCTCTTGTGGCCGCACGGCCCGTCGGTGAGGAACTCGGCGTAGGTCGCGGCGACCGCCGGGTTCTCGTAGGACTTGCGCACGTCGTAGGCGTGATCCTCGCTGTAGATCGCCCTGGCGCGGGCGGCGCGGATCTCGGGGCTGGTCGGGATCGGCTGGCCACCGCCGCCCAGGCAGCCGCCCGGGCAGGCCATGAACTCGATGAAGTGGCACTCGCTGAACTTGCCGCCGGCCTTGATGTCGTCCATGACCTTCTTGGCGTTGGCGGTCCCGTGGGCGACGGCGACCTTGAGGGTCGCGCCGTTGAGCCAGTCCCAGTCCGGGACGAGGTGCGCGAGGATCTCGGGCACCGGGCCGACCTGCGGGATGGTGAGCTCGGCGTACTTGACGCCCTCGAAGCCGCGCACCGGGATGATGTCGCCGTGGTCGTAGATGCTCTCGACCTTGAGTCCCGGTGACCAGCTCGATGACGGTGCGCAGGGCGCTCTCCATCACGCCGCCGGTGGCGCCGAAGATGACGCCGGAGCCGGTGGCGGTGCCGAACGGGTCGTCGAAGTCGCTCTTGGGCAGGGTCGGCACGTGGAGACCGGCCTCCTTGAACATCTTGCCGAGCTCGCGCGTGGTGATGCCGAAGTCGACGTCCTTGAAGCCGGAGTCGTGCATCTCGGGCCGGTTGCACTCGTACTTCTTGGCCGAGCAGGGCATGAGCGCGCAGCTCACGATGTTCGCCGGGTCGAGGCCCAGCTTCTCGGCGTAGTAGGTCTTGATGAGCGCGCCGAACATCTGCTGCGGGCTCTTGGCGCTCGAGGCGTTGGGCAGGTACTCGGGATAGAAGTGCTCGAGGTACTTGACCCAGCCCGGCGAGCAGCTGGTGAACTGCGGCAGCGCGACGTCCTTGTCGCCCTGCACCAGCGCCTTGTACAGGCGCAGGATGAGCTCGGTGCCCTCCTCGATGATCGTGAGGTCGGCGGTGAAGTTGGTGTCGAACACCATGTCGAAGCCGGCGCGGCGCAGCGCCGTGTTCATCTCGAACGTGACCGGCGTGCCCGGCTCGAGGCCGAACAGCTCGCCCATGGCCGAGCGCGGCGCCGGGGCGGTCTGGATGACGACGTGCTTGTCGGGGTCGTCGATCGCCGCCCACACCGCGTCGGTCTCGTCCTTGGCGTACAGGGCGCCGACCGGGCAGCGGTTGACGCACTGGCCGCAGTTGATGCAGACCACGGAGCCGAGAGGCATGTCTTCGAACGTCTCGATGGTGACCTTGTTGCTGCGGCCGACGGCCTCGAGCACGCCGACTTCCTGGATGTCGATGCAGGTGCGGATGCAGCGGCGGCAGCGGATGCACTTGTTCATGTCGCGCATCACGGAGTAGCTGGACGTGTCCGGCTCGAACGCCGGCTCTTCCGGGTGCCCGAAGGAGAACTCGGTGATGCCGTACTCCTCCGCCAGGGACTGCAGCTCGCAGTTGCCGTTGCGGATGCAGCTGTAGCACTCGCCGCAGTGCTCGCTGAGGAGCAGCTCGAGCACGTGCTTGCGGGCCATGCGGATCTTGCGCGTGTGGGTCTTGATCTTCATCTGATTGACGACCGGGAAGGTGCAGGCCGGCTGCAGCGTGCGCTGGCCTTCGACCTCGACGACGCACATGCGGC
This sequence comes from uncultured Thermoleophilia bacterium, assembly GCA_963808735.1. Classification (GTDB taxonomy): domain Bacteria; phylum Actinomycetota; class Thermoleophilia; order UBA2241; family UBA2241; genus CAIXSE01. The sequence goes on from CAWEHE010000013.1 coordinate 66,350, forward strand.
AGACGCCGGCCACGTCGAGGTCGGGGTGGTCGCACAGCGTCGGGATCGAGACGCCGGCGTTCTTGGCGGCCTCGAGGATCGTCGTGCCGAACGGTACCTTGGCTTCGACGCCGTCGATGGAGACGCTGACCTGGGCGCCGATGGCGTCCGGGCTGGTGGTGGTGATGACGCGCCGGTGCTGCTGCGAGAGCGGCGCGCGGTGGATCGGGGTCGTGGGATTGCTCATGTTCACTCCCTCGCTCTCGTCAGGCGCGCGGGGCGCGGTTGCTGATCTCGTCGCCGAAGCCCTCGAGGATCGAGAGGAAGGCACTCGGGCTCGTCTGCCCGAGGCCACACTTCGAGGCGACCTTCATGGTCTCGCCCAGAGCCTTGACGTTGGCGAGGAACTCCGGCGGGCAGGCGCCCTCCTTGAGCAGCTCGACGGCCCTGAGCATCTGTGGGTTGCCGAGACGGCACGGCGTGCACTGACCGCAACTCTCCTCGACGAAGAACTCAAGGAAGTTCTCGGCGACGTCGAGGATGTCCCGCTGCGGGCCGATCACCATGATCGAGCCGCCGGTGGGGATGTCTTCGAAGGCGAGCGCGCGGCTGAAGTCGCCGGCGGGCACGCAGATGCCGCTGGCGCCGCCGATCTGGACGGCTTTGGCGCCCTCGCCGCCTACCTCCTTGAGCAGATCGGCGACCGTGATGCCCCACGGGAACTCGTACACGCCGGGCTTCTCGCAGTCGCCGCTGATGCTGAACAGCTTGTAGCCGGTCGACTTGTCGGTGCCGAACTCCTTGAACCACTCGGCGCCCTTGGCGAAGATGGCCGCCACGGAGGCGAGCGTCTCGACGTTGTTGACGACGGTCGGGTTGTTCAGGAGGCCGGCGACCACCGGGAACGGCGGCCGGTTGCGCGGCTCGCCGCGGAAGCCCTCGAGGCTCTCGATGAGGGCGGTCTCCTCGCCGCACACGTACGCGCCGGCGCCCATGGCGGTGAGGACGTCGAAGTCGAATCCCTCGACGCCCTGGATGTCGTGGCCGAGCAGGCCCTGGCCGCGCCGCCTCTGGATGACCTCGTTGAGGTGCGGGCGCAGGTAGGTGTACTCGGCGCGCAGGTAGATGATGCCGAGGGTCGCGCCGATCGCCCGACCGCCGATGGTCATGCCCTCGATCACGAGGTCGGCGAACCGGGTGAGGATGACGCGGTCCTTGAAGGTACCGGGCTCGCCCTCGTCGGCGTTGCAGATGATGTACTTCTGGTCGGCCTTCTCCGCCGCGCAGAAACCCCACTTCATGCCGGTGGGGAAGCCCGCGCCGCCGCGGCCTCTGATGTCGCTGTCGCGCACGAAGTCGACGAGGTCGGCGCGGCTCATGGCCAGCGCGGCCTTGAGGCCGGCGTCGGCCTCGATGGTCTCGTAGGTGAGGGCGTTGCCCTGGGTCTCGATCATCGCGGGCACCGCTCAGCCCTCCTGGGTCGCAGCGGCGGACCGGCAGGCGGCGACGATCTCGCGCGCCGCCTCCGGGGTGACCCGCGTGTGGACCTGGTCGTTGACGAGCAGGGCCGGGCCCTGGTCGCACATGCCGACGCAGCTCGCCCACTCGAGAGTGAAGAGCCCGTCGCTCGTGGTCTCGTCGAAGCCGACGCCGAGCTCATCGGTGAGCGCGTCGGCGACGGCGTCCTTGCCGGCGAAGTCGCACGAGAGCGTGCCGCAGAGGCGGATCACGAACTGGCCCTCGGGGGCGCCGTGCAGGAAGGCGTAGAAGGAGGCGACGCTGTAGACCTCCACGGGGTGGATGTCGAGCACGTCGGCGATCGTCTGCATGGACTCGGAGTCGACCTCGTGGAAGCGCCTCTTGACATCCGCGAGGATCGGGATGAGAGAGCTTCTGCCGGGGCCGAGCTTCTCGACCAGGGCGGTGACGTCGGCGCGGAGCTGATCTTGTTGGGTCACTGGCATCTGGAGTCCTCTCTCACTGCTCGAGGAGCTTCTTGACCTTGGCGACCAGCGTCTGCGGCTCGACGGGCTTGGGCTGGAACTCGTCGACGGGGACGATCTCGCCGTCCTTGTCGATGTTGAGGCCCATCGCCGCGTTGACGCTGGTGAGCATGATGATCGGCACGGTGTTGCCGTTCTTGCGGATCTCGCGCGCCATGCGGAGACCGTCGTCCGGCTCCTCCATCATCACGTCGAGGATGAGGAGGTCGGGCTTGATCTCCTCGAGCTTCTTCATCCCGTCGGCGCGATTGGGCGCGCCGACGACCTCGTAGCCCTCACGCTCGAGGACCAGGCGGCCGGCATCGACGATGTCCGGGTCGTCGTCAACGATGAGAATCTTGGGCACCACGCACTCCTTCGCTCGTTTCCGTTCCCCCTGGCGCGACCGGGTGGCCCGCCATCGCGACCGCCGCGCGCCGCTCCCCGCCGCCGGCCCACGTCTCCACGACAGGCGCGGGGACGGCAGGGACGGGCGAGAGAGAAGACGCTTGGTGCTGGCCGCTCACTCCACAGAATCCACGTTCGACTTGGCCTCAGCTGCGGTGGCTTTTCTAACGCATCGCGACCGCTTGTGCAAGGGGTCACGAGCATCAGGCGTTAGTATCGCACATCTTCGCACAGGCGCGAAACCATCTTGTGTGGGGGCCCGCAGGCGTTCGCACGGACGCCCGGAGGGCGCCGCCTCAGAGCTGCGGGGCCGCAGTGACCGCGGCGTCCGCGGCCGGCCGAGGCTCGGGCGCGGAGCCGGCCGGAGGCGCGTCGTGCAGGGTGACGGTGAACGTGCTGCCCGTGCCGGGCTCGCTGTTCACGCTCGCCTCGCCGTCGTACATGTTGGCGATCTTGCGCACGGTGCTCAGGCCGAGGCCGCTGCCGAGGATCTTGACCGTCTGCTCGTTCTTGATGCGCTGGAACTCGTTGAAGAGCTTGCCGGCCTCCTCGGGCGTGAGGCCGATGCCGGTGTCGGTGACGGCGATGGTCGCGGCGTCGCCCTTGCGGCTCAGCCGCACGGTCACGTCGCCGTCGTCGCGGTTGTACTTGACGGCGTTCGAGATGAGGTTGTTGAAGACGATCTCGGCCTCGCCGGGGTCGGCCAGGAGCTCGATGTCGTCGCCCTCCTCGAGCGTCACCGTGATGCCGCGGCGCTCGGCGTCGACGGCGAACAGCTCCATCGACGCCTTGGCCAGCTCGCGCAGGTCGAGCCGCCTGATCACCCGCTCGCGCTGGCCGGACTCGATCCGGGTGAGGTCGAGCAGGTCCATGATCAGCTTCTTCATGCCGTCCACGCGCACGATGCTGCGCTCGACCATCTGCAGGTTCTGGTCGGCCTCGGTGGTGCGCAGGATGTTGAGGTAGCCCTCGACGGCGTTGAGCGGCGCCTTGAGCTCGTGCGCCAGCACCGAGATGAAGTTGAAGCGGATCTCGCGCTTCTCCTCGGCGAGCTTGAGCGCCTGCTTGCTGAGGATCAGCTGGCTGGTCGCCTTGCGCAGCGCGTAGCGGAGCTCCTCCGGGGTGAAGGGCTTGGCGAGGAAGTCGTAGGCGCCGAGCTTGGTCGCCTTGACGGCGGTCTCGAAGGTCGCGTAGGCGGTGATCATGATGGTCAGCACCGCGCGCCCCTGGGCGCTCATGGCGTCGAGGACGTCCATGCCGCCGACGCCCGGCAGCTTGAGGTCGAGCAGCAGGAGGTCGACCTCGCCGCCCTCGCCCAGCCAGGCGAGGTAGTCCTCACCGCTGGTGAAGTAGCGGAACTCGTAGTCGGCGTCGACGAGGACGTCGGCGACGTGCACGCGGTACTTCTGGATGATGCGCCGCACACCGAGGCAGAGCGCCTCCTCGTCGTCGACCATCACGACCTTGAGCGTGACCTTCTGCGGGTCCATGAGGCTCTCGCGGGCTGTCGGTTCGGCGTTCATCGCTCAGCTCCCGGTGATCTCCTGCAGGCTTGCCGGGACGTCCGTGGGGACCTCGAGCCGCGGCAGGGAGATGGTGAAGGTGGTCCCCGTCGGGCCGGTGGTGGGATCGGCGTTCGACTCCACGGTGATCTGCCCGCGGTGCATCTTGACGATGCCGTGGGTGACGGCCAGGCCGAGCCCCGTTCCCTTGCCGACCTGCTTGGTCGTGAAGAACGGGCTGAACAGCTTGCCGAGGTTCTCCTCGGGGATCCCCGTGCCCTCGTCGTGGACCGTGACGATGACGTTCTCCTCGGTGCCGTCGAGCGTGACCGTGATCACGCCGCCGTCCGGCATCGCGTGCTGGGCGTTGGTGAGCAGGTTGGTGAGCACCTGGATCATCTGGTCGCCGTCGAGCTCGGCGACGGGGTCGTCCAGGTGGTCGACGACCTCCAGGGAGACGCCCTCGGCGACGGGGATCGTGCGCAGCACCTCGGCCACCAGGTCGGTGAGGTCCGTCGGCTGGCGCACGACGCGGCTCTGGCGGGCGAAGTTGAGCAGGCCGGAGATGATCTTCTTGCAGCGGTTGGCCTGGTCGACGATGAGCTTGACGTCGGCGGACACCTCCGGGTCGTTCTCGCAATCCTCGAGCAGAAGGTTGGCGTGCAGGAGGAGGATGCCGAGCGGGTTGTTGACCTCGTGGGCGATGCCGGCGGCCAGCTGGCCCATGCTCGCCAGCTTCTCGCTCTTGACCAGCGCCTCCTTGGTCGTCTCGAGCGAGCGGTTGGAGTCCTGCAGCTCGTCGACGGTCTTGCGCAGCTCCTCGACCGAGTAGGGAAGGCACATCTCGACTTCGGCGAGGCCCTGCCAGATGGCGACGGCGTGCTCGCGGCAGGAGTCGTAGCCGCAGGCGCCGCAGTCGAGCTCGTCCTCGTCGCCGTACTTGTTCATGCGCGCGAGGATCTCCTTGAGCTCGTCGTGCGACGGCATGTCGTCGAAGCGCTGGTCGAAGGGGGCGAAGGTGCGCGAGAGGTCCACGTCGGCGAACTCCGCGACGGCGGCCTCCCAGGCGTCGGCGTCGAAGCCGGCCTGGCGCGCGCGCGTCTCGGCGCTGACGTCCGAGCGGCGCTTGAAGACCGGCTCCTCGGAGCTGAAGCCGGCGCCCATGATGCAGCCCTCGCAGCAGAGGATGTCCAGCAGACGCGCCTCGGTGTCGCCGTGCTCGAAGTCGGTGATGGCCTCGACCAGGTTGGCGCGCCCGTCCGCGCTCACGATGTCGCCGCTCAGGAGGTCCTCGTCCAGGTTGGCCGCCTGCAGCATCCCGCGCGTGATGGGGAAGAGGGCGCCGAGGCTGCCGTGCGGCGGGTCGAAGTCGTCGCCCGCGCGGTCACGGGAGGTCAGGCTGACGCCGCGAGCCGCGAGCAGGGCGCGGACCTCGACGAAGGTGAGCGCCGCGTGCACCTCTCCCTCGAACTGCTCGTAGCGCGCCTCGCCCTTCTTGGCGATGCAGGGTCCGACGAAGACGACCTTGAGGTCGGGCCCGAACTTCTGGTGCAGCACGCGCGCGGTCGCCAGCATGGGAGAGACGATGGGCGCCAGGCGGTCGAGGATGTCGGGGTGGTACTTGCGCACGTAGCTGACCACCGCCGGGCAGGTGGTGGCGATGTGGCGCGCGTCGTCCTGCTCGAGGAGGCGCGCGTACTCCGCGGCCACGAGGTCGGCGCCGAAGCTGACCTCGTGCACGCTCGCGAACCCGAGCTCGCGGAGGGCGCCGACCAGCCCGGCCGTGCTGCACTCCGTGAACTCGGCCGGGTAGCTCGGCGCCACGATCGCCGCGACGGGCGCGTCGCCGGCAAGCAGGTCCTCGGTGGCCTCGATGCCGCTGAGCACCTGCTTGGCGTTCTGGCTGCAGACGGTGACGCAGTTGCCGCACCCGATGCAGCGCGTCTGGATGACGCTTGCCTGGCCGTCTTCGATCTGGATGGCCTTGGCGGGACACTCGCGCACGCACGTGTAGCACCGCCGGCACTTCTCGCGGATGGTCGTGACGAGCTGGAGGTACGGGACTCTGTCTTCGTTCATGTCGCGGCCGTCCCGGCGGCGGTCACGCGGCGCCGAGGAGCTCGGCGACCTTGGCGACCAGCGCCTGCGCGTCGATCGGCTTGTCGAAGTAGGCGTCGACGTTCATCTTGGCGAGGTCCTCGGGCGAGTCGGGGCGGAAGTTCAGCCCCAGAGCGCTGCTCACGGAGGTGCTGATGATGATCGGCACGTTCGCGGTGCGAGGGTCGCCCTTGAGCTGGGCGGAGAAGGCGAAGCCGGCGTCGATGCTCGTCATCATCAGGTCGGTGATGACGAGGTCGGGGGTCTCGGCGTCGATGCGCGTGAGCGCCTCGGCGGGGTTGGTGGCGGTGACCACGCGGTGGCCGGCTCCCTCGAGGATGATGCGGTTGATCTCGAGGAAGTCGAAGTCGTCGTCGACGATGAGTATCAGGGCTTGATCCGCGCTCATGTTCCGCCTTCAGTATAGCCGGTGTGCCTTCGGGGCACCGCCAGTTGAACCCGCTTCGCAGCTCAATAGCCGGCTGCTCTGCCGGGCTCCGGCGACGGCCCCGGAGGCGGCCCCGGTCTCCCGGGGCCGCCTCGCGGGCGCGCCGCCCACGCGCCCGGCCGTCGTCTTCCGTGCGCCGCGTCTCAGACGCGGTCGTGCTCGACGTAGTGGGTGTGCAGGAGGTGGTGCGAGATCTCGCCGCACGGCGCCCCGAGATACTCCTCGTAGAGCGCACAGACGGCAGGGTTCTCGTGCGACTTGCGCAGCTCGCGGCCCTCGTCCTCGCGGTAGATGGCCTCGATGCGCTTCTTGCGCACCTCGTTGGTGGTGAAGCGCGGCTGCCCGCCGCCGCCGATGCAGCCGCCCGGGCAGGTCATGACCTCGACGAAGTGGTACTCGGCCTCGCCGGCCTTGACCTGGTCGATGACCTTCTGCGCGTTGCCGAGGCCGTGGGCCACGGCGACCTTGAGGTCGGCGCCCTCGAGGAACGCCCAGTCACCCTTGGCCCCCGCGACCTTGACGGTCGCGACCTTCACGCCTTCGAGGCCCTCGATGGGCTCGACGTGGAGGTTGGGGAAGGGGAACGGCGTCTCGGTGACGATCTCCCACGCCGTGCGCAGGGCCGCCTCCATGACGCCGCCGGTGTTGGCGAAGATGTCGGCGGCGCCGGTGCTGATGCCCAGCGGCGCGTCCATCTCCTCGTCGGGCAGGCTGCGGAAGTCGATGCCGGCCTGCTTGATGAACGCGCCGAGCTCACGCGTGGTGAGGACGATGTCCACGTCCTGCACGCCGCTGTCGTTCATCTCCGGGCGTGCGGCCTCGTACTTCTTGGCGGTGCACGGCATGACGGAGACGACGACCATGTCTTCCGGCTTCACGCCGATCTTCTCGGCGTAGTACGTCTTGGCGATCGCCCCGAACATCTGCTGCGGACTCTTGCAGGTGCTCAGGTTGGCGAGCATGTCGGGGTTGAAGTGCTCCATGTAGTTGATCCAGCCCGGCGAGCAGCTGGAGAACTGCGGCAGAGCGACCTGCTCGCCGTCGACGAGCGCCTTCTTGAGGCGCACCAGCAGCTCCGTGCCTTCCTCCATGATCGTGAGGTCGGCGGTGAAGTCGGTGTCGAACACGGCGTCGAAGCCGAGCCGGCGCAGAGCGGCGACCATCTTGCCCGTCACCAGGGTGCCGGCCGGGTAGTCGAAGCACTCGCCCAGGGCGGCGCGGATCGCCGGCGCGGTCTGCACGATGACGGTCTTGGTGGGATCCTCGAGCGCGTCCCAGACCTGATCGATCTGGTTGCGCTCCTGGATGGCGCCCACGGGGCACACGGCGGCGCACTGGCCGCACTGCACGCAGACGACGTCGCTGAGGTCCTGCGAGAAGGCCGGCCCGATGAGGGTCGCGAAGCCGCGGCCCTGGGCGAAGAGGCCGCCCACTTCCTGGACCTCGTTGCACACCGTCACGCAGCGTCGGCAGGAGATGCACTTGCCGGTGTCGCGGATCAGTGCCGGGGTGCTCTCATCGATCATCTTGTAGGTCTTCTCGCCCTCGTACCGCAGGTCGCCGATGCCCATCTCGTCGGCGAGCGTGCGCAGCTCGCAGTCCGACGAGCGGCCGCACACCTTGCAGTCGCCGTCGTGCTCCGAGAGAAGCAGTTCGAGGACCATCTGGCGGCCGTCACGGACCTTGCCGCTGTTGGTCTTGACGACCATTCCGTCGGTCGCCGGCTGGCTGCACGAGGCGACCAGCGTGCGGGCGCCTTCGACTTCTACGAGGCACACGCGGCAGGCGCCGATGGACTGGACGTCGGCGAGGAAGCAGAGGGTGGGGATCTTCACGCCGGCCTGGTTGGCCGCCTGAAGGACCGTGGTGCCCTCCGGCACCTCGACCTTGATCTCGTCAATGGTCAGGGTTGGCATCTTCTTGCTCTCCTTGCTCACGAGCCGTACTTGCCGTAGTCGCAACGCAGGCAGCGTCTCGCCTCAGCGAGAGCTACCTTTGCGGCCCAGCCCAGCTCGACCTCGTCGAAGTTGGTGACGCGGGCACCCACGGCCAGCTCCTCGACCTGGTGACGATCGACCAGTTCGGGGTCGGCGTCGGGATCGAAGAAGGTGGGCGGCTCGATGTCGCGGCGCCAGAACGCGTGATTGGCGCCGGTGAGGAGCTCGTCCATGCCGGCGGCGGCCTTCTCGCCGGCGCCGATGGCCTCGACCACGGACGACGGGCCGGTGGCGGCGTCGCCGCCGGTGAACACCCAGTCGACCGAGGTCTGGCCGGTGTTCGGGTCGGCGGCGAGGTACCCCCAGCGGTTGAGCTCGACGGGGGTGCCGTCGAGGACGGCCGGCGCGTCGAGCTTCTGCCCGATCGCGGCGATGACCGTGTCTGCCTCGACCACGAAGTCGGGGTTGTGGCCGGCCACCGGACGGCGACGGCCGCTGCGGTCGTAGTCGCCCAGCGCCATCTCCTTGCAGCGCACGCCGGTGACGTTGCCGCTCGCGTCGCGGAGGATCTCCTCCGGGGCCACGAGCGTCATGATGTCGATGCCCTCGAGGTCGGCGGCGTCGATCTCCTCGCCCCACGCCGGCATCTGCGCCCGGGTGCGGCGGTAGAGGATCTTGACGCTCTCGGCGCCGAGGCGCAGGGCGGTGCGGGCGGCGTCGATGGCCGCGTTGCCGCCGCCGATCACGGCGACGTTCTTGCCGACTTCGCCGGTACCCTGCACGTTGTACTGCTTGAGGAACGACAGGCCGTCGTACACGCCGGGGCCTTCTTCACCGGGGATGCCGATGCCCATGCCGGCGGGGGCGCCGACGCCGACGAACACGGCCTCGTAGCCCTCGTCCTTGAGGCTCTTGAGGGTGAAGTCGCGGCCGAGCGCCTTGCCGTACTCGAAGCGGGCGCCCATGGCCTCGATCATCTCGATCTCGCGCTCGAGCTCGGGACGCGGCAGGCGGTAGGCCGGGATGGCCTGGACGAGCATGCCGCCGGCCTTGGGCTCGGCCTCGAAGACGACCGGCTTGTAGCCCAGCCGGGCGAGGAAGTAGGCGGCGGAGAGGCCGGCGGGACCGGAGCCGACGACGGCCACCTTGCGGGCCGCGTTCTCGGCGTTCTCCAGGATCTCCGGCAGCTGCGCGTCCTTCTCCTGCTCCACCATGAAGCGCTTGACGTGACGGATCGCGAGCGCGCCGTCCAGGCTCGAGCGCATGCACTTGCTCTCGCAGGGGTGGAAGCAGACGCGGGCGCAGATGCTGGCCAGCGGGTTGCGCTCGCGGTGCAGCTTGAGGGCGTCGTCGTAGCGTTCCTCGCCCACGAGGCTCACGAAGCCGGGGATGTTGACGCTGGCCGGGCACGCGTTGGAGCAGCGCGCCTTGAACATCGTCGAGCAGACGCCGGCCTCGCAGTACTTGTCCTTGATGTGGGCCTCGTACTCGTGACGGAAGTGACGGATCGTCGAGAGCACGGGGTTGGCGGCCGTCTGGCCGAGGCCGCAGAGCGCGGTCTGGCTGATCGACTCGCCGAGGGCCACGAGGCGCTCGATGTCGCCCTCTTCGCCTTCACCGTGGCAGATGCGCTCCACGATCTCGAGCATCCGCTTGGTGCCGACGCGGCAGGGCGGGCACTTGCCGCAGCTCTCTTCCTGCGTGAACTCGAGGAAGAAGCGCGCGATGTCGACCATGCACGTATCCTCGTCCATGACGATGACGCCGCCGGAGCCCATGATCGCGCCGAGCTCCTGCAGGGTGGCGTAGTCCACGGGCACGTTGAGGTGCTCCTTGGGGATGCAGCCGCCGGACGGGCCGCCGAGCTGCGCGGCCTTGTAGGCCTTGTCGCCCGGGATGCCGCCGCCGACTTCGTAGATGAGCTCGCCGAGCTGCATGCCGATCGGCACCTCGACGAGGCCGGTGTGCTGCACGTTGCCGCCGAGCGCGAACACCTTGGTGCCCTTGCTGCTCTCGGTGCCGGTGCTCGCGTACCACGCCGACCCCTTGAGGATGATCGGCGCGATGTTGGCGAAGGTCTCGACGTTGTTGAGCACGCTGGGCTTGCCCCAGAGGCCCGAGACCGCCGGGAACGGCGGGCGCGGGCGCGGCTCGCCGCGGTGACCCTCGATCGAGGTCATGAGCGCGGTCTCCTCGCCGCAGACGAAGGCGCCGGAGCCCATGCGGATCTCGAGGTCGAAGTCGTAGCCCGAGCCCATGATGTCCTTGCCGAGCAGGCCGTACTCGCGCGCCTGCCCGAGTGCGTGCTCGAGGCGCTCGACGGCGAGCGGGTACTCGGCGCGCACGTACACGAAGCCCTCGTGCGCGCCGATCGCGAACGCGCCGATGACCATGCCCTCGATGAGCGAGTGCGGGTCGCCCTCGAGCACCGAGCGGTCCATGAACGCGCCGGGGTCGCCCTCGTCCGCGTTGCAGAGGATGTACTTGGTGTCGTTGTCCTGCTGCTGGGCGAAGCGCCACTTCATCCCGGTGGGGAAGCCGGCGCCGCCGCGGCCGCGCAGGCCGGAAGCAAGCACCTCGTCGACGACCTGCTCGGGGGTCATCTCGGTGAGCACCTTGGCGAGCGCCTGGTAGCCCTCGCGGGCGATGTACTCGTCGATGTTGAGCGGGTCGATGATGCCGGAGTTGCGCAACACGATCTTGACCTGGCGGTTGAAGAACGGGATGTCGTTCATCTCCGCCTGGGACTTCTCGGTGCCGGGTGCGTGGCTCACGAGACGCTCGACCACGCGACCCTTGAGGAGGTGCTCCTCGACGATCTCGGGCACGTCGTCGACCTTGATGTTCTGGTAGAAGACGCCATCGGGGTAGACGAGCGCCACGGGGCCCTGCACACAGGGGCCGAGGCAGCCCGTCTCGACGACGTCGATCTCGCCGGCGAGCTCGCGCTCCTTGAGCTCGGCACGCACGGCCTCGCTCACGTCGAGCGCGCCGGAGGCGATGCATCCGCCGCCGGTGCAGATCAGGAAGTGACTTCTCACATCAGCCATAGTCGGATCACTCGCTCTCAGGTCTTGATGAGGTAGGCCTCGACGGGTGTGCCGCCGACGAGGTGATTGGTGACGATCGTGTGCACCTTGGCCTTGTCGAGGAGGCCGTAGCGGTACAGCGTGCCGTCGGGCATGGTGAGGGTCGCCATCGGCTCCTCTTCGCACAGGCCGGCGCAGCCGGACTGGTGCAGGCTGGCCGAGGTCACGCCGTTGGCGGACAGCTCGGTCATGAAGGCGGCGACGATCTCGCGCGCGCCGGCGGCGATGCCGCAGGTGCCCATGTGCACGGTCACCTGCGTGTCCTTGCGGCCGTCGCGGAGGTCGATGTCGGCCTTCGCCTTGGCGGCGAGGTTCTTGAGCTGGTCAGGACTGGTGATCCTGTCGGCCATGTCAGGCACTCCTCGGGCTGCCCGCGAATTGCTCCGCAGGCTGGTCAGCCGAACGCCGTTCACTGCGTTCGCTCGTTTCGGCCAGGACTGGCTCCTCGGCGTACTGGGCGAGGATCTCGTTGACGCGCTTCGGCTTCACGCGGTGGTGGACGTCGTCGTCGATCATGATGACGGGAGCCAGGCCGCAGGCGCCGAAGCAGCGGCCGATCTCAAGCGAGAAGAGGCGGTCCTCGGTGGTGCCGCCCAGGTCGATCCCGAGCTCCTTCTTGAACGCGTCCATCACCGCGACGCCGCCGCGTACGTAGCAGGCGGTGCCGAGGCAGATGCGGATGAGGTGCTTGCCGCGCGGGACGGTCGTGAAGAACGAGTAGAAGCCGACCACGCCGGCGACCTCGCTGTACGGCTTGCGCAGTTCGCGCGCGATGTGCTTGAGGGCGACCTCAGGCAGGTAGCCGAAGATGCCCTGCGCCAGCTGAAGCACCGGGATCAGGGCGCCCGGCTTGCCCTTGTACTCGGCGATGACCGCGTCGAGGCGTTCGAGGAGTTCCTCCTCGGTCGGCTCCTCGGCGCAGCAGGCGCACGACTTCACTTCTTCACTCATTCCCCTCTCCTTCGCTTGAGTCCGCTGCGATCGCTTCGCAGATGATGTCCTTGGCTCACTGGTGTGCCTCCTGGAATGCGGTGAGTTCTCCAAAACGCTCTGGAATGTCCGAGCCACGCAGCGAGACGCGCGACCCGTCGTCTGTCAGGTCGACCCGGAACTCGATCTCCGGGTTGGTCACCACCATGGTGGCGACGGAGGCGGCGACGTCGCCCAGGGGCGGGCGGTCGACGTCGTCGAGGCGCATCCAGGCGTGCACGGCGACGCCGCCGAGCTCGCCGGACCGGCCCAGGCTGAGGCCGCCGCCGGCGGCCTCGGCCGCCTGGCGGAACAGGCTCAGGCCGAGGCCGGTCTTCTTGTTCGACTTGGTCGTGAAGAACGGGTCGAGGACCTGCTCCGGCGTCACCGGCAGGCCGGGACCGTCGTCCTCGACCCTGAGAGAGAGCTCGTCGCGCCCGCGGTCGGCGTCGATCGCCGTGGCGATCACGGTCGCGCCGGCGCGCACGGAGTTCTCGAGGATGTCGAGCAGGTAGAGCGAGAGGTCATGCATCGCCGATGCCTCGCCCGTCGAGGCCGTGGACGGCCAGGAGCAGCTCGCCGAAGCCGGGCCGCACGCAGCGGACGGCGGTGCGCACGGCGCCGACGTCGCCGAGGTAGTGCGCGTCCGACGAGTGGAGAACCGGGAGGCCGTGCACGGCGAACTCGGCCTCTCGCTCGGACCCGGGCGGCACGTGGCGCGAGAGCTCGACGGCGTCGAAGCCGGCCTCGTCCGGGAAGAAGCCGAGCTGGCCGATCACGCCGAAGCTCGAGCGGTCGATGTGCGCGGCCACGGCGATGCCGTCGTAGCGGTGGACGAGCGCGACGACGGCGTCGACACCGAGCGGCGTCGCAGTGGCCAGCGCGAGCGTCTCGCGGCCGGTCTCCGCGCCGCCGGCGTCGCAGACGACCTGCTCGCCGAAGAAGGCCTCGTACTCGTCGTCGATGCGCCCCAGGGTCTCCCCGATCTCCGCGGCCGCCGCTTCGGCGGCGTGAGCGGCGGGGAAGAGGCCGACCACGTGGCACTCCTCTGCCGTGGTGATCTCCATGCCGGCGATCACGGCGAGGCGCGCGCCGGCGGCCGCCTGGACGGCGGCGGCGTTGCGCGCGGTGTTGTGGTCGCAGACGGCGATCATGTCGAGGCCCTCAGCGAGCGCCGCGTCGACGATCGCCGGCGGCGTCATCTCGGCGTCCGCGCAAGGCGACAGCGCCGTGTGGACGTGCAGGTCTGCGAAGCAGACGTTCACGCATGGCTCCCCTTCACCCCGAGGGCGTACAGGCGGCCGACGATGTCGAAGGTGTCCGCCGGGGATGAGTAGAGTGAGAGCCCTTCGGCGGCGGCCTTGGCGAGCACGTCGTCCTCGGGCATGCGGTTGCCGGCGAAGACCACGGCGGCGAGCTCCGCGTGGCTGGCGACGGCGATCACGTTGAGGTGCACCTGCAGGGTGACGAGCAGGCCGCCCTCGGGCGCGTGCGCGAGCACGTCGCTGAGCAGGTCCGACGCGTAGCCGCGGTCGACCTCGGCCTCGCGGCTGCCGGACACGTCCGGCGTGAGCTCGGTGAACCCGAGCTTGCTGGCGATGTCGTCGAGCTTCATGTCCGGCTCTCCTCCTCGGGGGCGACGTACGGGCACAGCGCCCGCCCGGCACGCTCCATGACGATGTCTTCGGCGAGCGCTGCGCAGGTCGGCGCGCCGCACACGCCACAGTCCTTGCCGGGCAGCGCCCGGGTCTCGGTGTCCAGCTGCGCGAGCTTGTGGATCGCCACCGCCATGTCGGCGTCGAGGCGGATGCCGGGCCGGGCGCGGAACGGACGAGATCGCTCGAGGCTGCCGCCGCCTCCGGGCGCGCCGCCGCCGACCCCTGACCAGCGCCACGAGGCGACGCAGGCGTCCTCGCCGAGCAGCGGAGAGCCGAAGCAGCCGCCGTCGCAGATGTACGGCTCGATGGCCGCGACTCCCGGCAGGCGATCGTCCTCGACTGCCTCGAGCACGGCGAGCACGTGCGAGACGCCGGTCACGACCAGCAGGTCGTCGGCGCCGCCGGCCTGCGGCGAGGACGCCGGCGCGCCGGCCGCGCGGGAGGCTCTCGCCGCGAGGCGTGGCAGGACGGCGTCACGCACCGCCGCGGCCGTGACCGCGTCGCGCTGCGCCGTCGGCTGCTGCGCCAGCAGGACGCTGCGCTGGCTCGGGCACGAGACGGCGAACGTCGCCTCGCGCCCGGAGAGGTCGCGCTGCGCGGCCTCCCAGGGAGACGCGAGCGGCGCAAGGTGGTCGAGCAGCGACGGGAACTTGACCTCGACGAGATTCATGACGGCGGGGCAGACCGGTGAGATGAGCGGCGCGGGGGCGTCGCCGGTCGCCGCGAGCCCGATGACGGCGCGCCGCAGGTCGTCCTCGTACCCGTGGACGGAGACGACCTCGTCGTAGCCGAGGCCGCGAAGCTCCTCGGCGACGGCCTCGACGGAGTGCTCGCCGAAGCCGGCGAGCAGCGCCGGCGGGACGACCAGCACGTCTCCGCCGCGGAGGGCGCCGGGGGCGTCGATCATGGTGAGCGCGCGAGGTGCGCAGGCGCCGATGCACGCCGTGCAGTCGATGCACAGGTGGTCGAGCACGTCCGGGCGCGCCTCGCGGACGCGGATCGCCGCCGTCGGGCAGGCGACCAGGCAGTGGCGGCACTCCTTGCAGAGCCCGGCGATCACGCCGAGCGACGAGGGCCGGGCGCCCTGGTCGGTCGCCTGCGGGCGCAGCGCGACCGAGAAGCTCACGCGCGTACCCTCGCCGGCGTTGGACGTGACGCTGAGCCGGTCGCTGTTGCGCAGGATGTTCGGGAGGCCCATGCCGGCGCCGAAGCCCAGGGCGCGGGCTTCGGACGACGCCGTCGACCAGCCCTCCTTCATCGCGGAATCCACGTCCGGGATGCCGGGGCCGCCGTCGATGACGTCGACGTCGAGCTGGCCGTCGCTCACTGCGGCCTCGAGGCGGCCGCCGTCATCGGCGTGGATCACGACGTTCATCTCGGCTTCGTAGGCGGCGATCATGGCCCGGCGCACGGCGTCGCTCTCGGCGCCGATCCGCTTGAGGTGCTGCTTGAGGTCGCGCGACGCCGCGCCGGCGCTCGAGAAGTCCCCGCAACGGATGTCATAGGCCAGGTGCTCCATGGCTCAGGCCTGCTCGCCGTCCAGCACCTGGTAGATGAGGCCGCAGGTCTCGAACACGCCCTGCGGCGAGACCATGAGCAGGGTGTCGTTGTCGCGCGCCAGCTGGATCATCTCGGCGTCGGGCTCGATGCCGTTGACGAAGCAGATGCCGGGCACGTCCATGAGCTCCGCGACGCGCAGCATCTGGACGCTGGCCAGGTTGCTGACCAGCAGGGTCCTGTCGGACGCTTCGTTGAGCAGGTCGCTGACGCGGTCGCCGGCGTAGACCTTGGCGACCTTGGTGCCGCCCGGCTTGCCGGGGGTCACGACGCGGGCGCCGATGTTGGTGGCCAGATCCTCGAGCTTCATGTTCGACCTCGCGAGCAGGGATTCCAGTTTCTTGACCATCGGCTCGATGTCGCCGTCGCCGTTCGACGGCGGCTCCTCGCGGCCGCCGAGGCGCGCGAAGTAGGCGGCCGACTCGAGCGCCGCCGTGATGTCCATGTACTCGACGAAGACCTCGTTGGGCAGGTGCAGCGGTGTGGGTGCGAAGCTGATGATGCTCTTGACGCCGGCGCGCACGAGCGCGTCAGCCGCTTCCTGAGCGGCATCACCTGGCACCGTGAGCACGGCGATCTCGATCCCCAGGTCGCGCACGAGCGCCTCCATGCGCGCGACGTCGACGCAGCGCACCCCGTGGATCAGCGTGTCGGTGAGCGCGGGGTCGACGTCGAAGGCGGCGACGATCGCCACGGCCGGGCTCTTGCCGGCGAAGTGCGCGAGGACGGCGTGGCCGAGATTGCCCACTCCGACCAGCGCGACCTCCTGTCGGGCGGTGCCGTCGAGGAAGCAGGAGATGCTGTCGATGCAGGCGGAGACGTCGTAGCCCTTGTTGGGGCTGCCCGAGTAGCCGATCACCATGAGGTCGCGGCGCACCTGGGGGGCGCTGACCACGGCGTGGCGCGCGAGCTGGTGGGAGTAGATGCTCTCGACTCCGCCGTCGCGGAGTGACTGCAGCAGCCGCCGGTAGCGGCTCATGCGTGACACGGTCTTCCTCGATACCACAGGTGGCTCCCGGGCGGTGGGTTGTGGTCTCGTTCCCCTGAGTTCGTTACAAAACGAACGCTGTGAAATCTGTCACGATTCTCCACCCCAGGAGTTCGCCTGTCAACACGGTCGCGCAGAAAACCACAGAGTCGCGCATTGTCCAACTTGGCCAAGAGGAGCCCGTTGGTCGTGTCGCGCGTACGTTGACCTGGAGCGTTCTCGACGATTTGGCTCTGGTACAGTGACGCCATCGAGCCATGGGGTTCGCTCAGGTAGCACGGTCGGAGCTGGAGGTCACTACATGTCGGACAAGCCCACGTACATGAACCACATGCCCCACTTCCTCGGGCCGGTGGCGCCCATCACCATCGACCATGCCGAGGGCAGCTGGGTCTACGACACCGACGGCGGCAAGTGGCTCGACTTCGTGGTCGGCATCGCCGTGGTCAACACCGGCCACTGCCACCCCAAGGTCGTCAAGGCAGTGCAGGAGCAGGCCGCCAAGGTCCCGCACGCGCAGATGAACATCTACCGCCACAGCCCGATGCTCGAGCTGGCCGAGAAGCTGACCGGCATCATGCCCGACGGCATCGACGAGGTCATGTTCGCCAACTCGGGCGCCGAGGCGGTCGAGAACGCGATCAAGCTGGCCAAACAGGTCACCCGCCGGCCGGGCGTGATCGCCTTCCAGGGCGCCTTCCACGGCCGCACCCACCTCACGATGGCGCTCACCGACTCGGCCGTGCACTACCGCGGCCACCACGAGCCGCTCGTCGGCAGCATCTACCACGCGCGCTACTGCTATCCGTACCGCACGCCCGCCAGCGAGGACCCGACGGCCTACGCCATCGAGGACGTCCGCCGCGTGCTGCGCGCCGAGATCTACGGCGACGACGTCGCCGCGATCATCGTCGAGCCCATCCAGGGTGAAGGCGGCTTCATCGTGCCGACCGCGGAGTTCATGCAGGAGCTCCGCGTCATCGCCGACGAGATCGGCGCCTGCCTCATCATCGACGAGATCCAGGCCGGTTTCGGCCGCACCGGCAAGTGGCTGTGCCAGGAGCACTACGGCGTCAAGGCCGACATCGTCACGGTCGCCAAGGGCATCGCCTCCGGCTACCCGCTCGGCGCCATCGCGGCCCCCAAGGCGCTCTGGGACAAGTGCCTGCCCGGCTCGATGGGCGGCACCTACGGCGGCAACGCCGTGGCCTGCGCCGCCGGCGTCGCCACCATGGACGCCATGGTGGAGGACGGCATGCTCGCCAACGCTGCGAAGCAGGGCGAGAAGCTGCTCGCGTTCTGGAAGAGCCAGCAGGAACTGTATCCGGCCATCGGCGAGGCGCGCGGCAAGGGCCTCATGCTCGCCATCGAGTGCGTGCAGCCGGGCACCAAGGAGCCGAACGCGGCCGTGGCCAAGGCGTTCATCGCCGAGTGCCAGAAGCACAAGGTCATCCTCATGGGCGCGTGCTCCCAGGGCAACGGCGTCCGCTTCCTCCCGCCGCTCAACATCAGCGACGCCGACATGGACTACGCCATCGGCGTCTTCGCGGAGGCCGCCAAGGTCGTCTTCGCCTGATCGGCGCCTCACACCCGTCCGTCCGCGAGGGCGGGGCGCCCCGGCGCCCCGCCCTCGCCGCGTCCGGAGGAGCTCCCGAGCCGGCGGGACGTGCCCGGCCCGGCCCCGTGCTACACTCGCCTGCGTGAGCACGCCGCAGCCGTCACAGCCCCGTTTCGAGACGCGCGTGCGCGTGCGCTACGCCGAGACCGACGCCGCCGGCGTCGTCTACTACGGCGAGTACCTCACCTACTTCGAAGTCGCGCGCGTGGAACTGCTGCGCGCCCTCGGGTATCCGATCTCCGAGGTCGAGGCGCGCGGCGTCATCCTCCCGGTGGTCGAGGCGCGCCTCAAGTACCTGCGTCCCGCGCGCCTCGACGACCTGCTCACCGTCGCCATCGTCGCCGACTCGGTCGGCCCGGCATCGTTCTCCTTCGACTACGAGGTCTCGCGCGAGGACGGGCTCCTGCTCGTCACCGGCTCGACCCGCCTCGCCGTCTGCGACCGCGAGACGGGCCGCTCCATGCCGATGCCGTCCTGGCTGCGCGACCTGTTCGGGCGCGTCCCGCACGCCGGACGGGACGACGCATGAGCAACGTGTACCGCTTCCCCGGCGGCGACCTGCCGCCGGACTTCGAGACGAAGATGCCGGACGACCTCGAGGTCAAGCACTGCTACCGGCACCACGACCGCGAGACCGGCGTCTCCTGCTCCAACTGCGAGCGCCCCATCTGCCACGAGTGCATGATCCCGGCGCCGGTGGGCTTCCGCTGTCCGGAGTGCGTCAAGGAACAGAATGCGGGGGGCTCGCGCGCCAAGGTCGTCACGCGCGCTCAGGTACGCTCGCGGTGGAGCGGGGCCACGATCGGCGCGCCCGCCGGTCTCTCGGCGACCAAGGTGCTCATCGCGCTCAACGTGATCGTGTTCGTGCTCGAGGTGGTGACCGGGTACTCCGGCCTGCTCGGCGGAGGCTCCGGCACCGTGGACCTGGGCGGGCTGGCTCCCATCCAGGTCTTCCTGGGGAACGACTACTGGCGCATGTTCACGAGCATGTTCCTGCACGGCGGCCTCATCCACCTCGCTTTCAACATGTGGGCCCTGTGGGCGATAGGCGGATTCATCGAGGCGGCCGTCGGCCGGCTCAAGTTCGTGATCATCTACTTCGTCTCGGGGTTCGCCGGCTCGGTGATGGTCCTGCTGGCCGCGCCGGCGAACGTGACCGTCGTGGGCGCCTCCGGAGCCATCTTCGGCCTCTTCGGCGCGCTCGCCGTGCACGCGTTTCTCAACCGCGGCCGCGACTTCCAGTCCCGGGCGCTCCTCGGCAACGTCCTGTTCCTGCTCGTCATCAACCTCATGTTCTCGTTCCGGGGCGGCATCTCGTGGCAAGCGCACATCGGCGGCCTGATCGCCGGCGCGGCCACGATGGCGGCGATGATGCTCGCCGGCCGCAAGGACCCGCGCCGCCCCTTCGAGCTGCCGGACGGCCTCGCCGTGCTGGGCATCGTCTTCGTCCTCGTGGCGCTCACCTGGTGGAGCGTCGTGAGCTTCACGCTGTGACGGGGTCGAGGTGACCGCCGCGCAGGCAGCCCCGCTGGTGCAGCCCGGCGCGGCGCTCGCGCCTGCGGACGAGCTCGCGGGCCGTATCGCCGGCCTGCAGGCCGGCCTCGCGGCCCGCGGCCTCGACGCCGCCCTCCTGCTGCAGAACGCCGACCTCTTCTACTACGCCGGGACCGTCCAGCAGTCGTATCTGTACGTCCCGGCGGAGGGCGAGGCGACCCTCTTCGTGCGCAAGGTCGCCGAGCGCGCCCGCCTCGAGTCGGCGCTCGGCGCGATCGTCGATCTGCCGTCGCCCAAGGAGCTTCCGGAGCTCATCGCCGAGCGTTACGGCGCGGTCCCCGGGCGCGTCGGCCTCGAGCTCGATGTGCTGCCGGTCACCCGGTTCCGGCGTCTTGAGGATCTCTTTCCGGGCACGCGCTTCGAGGACGTCGGCCGCGACATCGTCCGCCAGCGGGCGGTCAAGTCGGCCTGGGAGGTCGAGCGCATCCGCGCCGCGGCGGCCGTCGCCGACGCGGTCAGCCGGCTCATCCCTGAGCTGCTCGAGGAGGGGCTGACGGAGGTGGAGTTCGCCGGCCGCGTGGAGGCCGAGGCCCGTCGCCTCGGGCACGAGGGCTACATCCGCATGCGTGGCTTCAACCAGGAGATGTTCTACGGGCAGCTGCTCATCGGTCCGAGCGGCTGCGTGCCGAGTTACCTCGACACGCCGCTCGCCGGGACCGGGCTCAGCCCCTCCATCGCGCAGGGCGCGAGCTTCCGGCGCATCGGGCGCGGCGAGCCGGTCGTCTTCGACTTCGTGCCCGTGCGCGACGGCTACCTGGCCGACTTCACGCGCATGTACTCCGTCGGGCCCCTGAGCGCGGACCTCCTGCACGCCTACGACGCCGCGCTCCGCGTCCAGGAAGCGGCGACCGCCGCGGCCCGGCCGGGCGCCGCGTGCAGCGCCGTCTGGGACGCCGCGCGGCAGGCCGCGGCGGACGCCGGGCTGGCGGAGAACTTCATGGGGCACCGCGCCGGCCAGGTGCCCTACGTGGGCCACGGCATCGGCATCGAGCTCGACGAGCTGCCGGTGCTCACCGGCAGCGACCTCGAGCTCGAACCGGGGATGGTCTTCGCCCTCGAGCCCAAGTTCGTCCTGCCCGGCGCCGGCGCGATCGGCGTCGAGAACACCTGGGTGGTGACCGGCGACTGGGTCGAGCAGCTCACGCTGGCGGACGAGGCGATCGGGATCGTCGGGTGAAACGCGGAGCGCGGGGAAGAGTGAGCGTACAAGGCCGTCGGCTCGCGAAGGAGGAGACGCCATGAGGCAGCTGGCGCCTACCGTGTGGACGCACGACATCGACGCCGAGGGGTTCCCGACGCTGTGCGCAGTGATCATGACGCCGGCCCGCGCCATCGTCGTCGACACGCTCACGGGCCCGCGCGACATGGACCCGGTGCTCGACTTCCTGGCCGCCGAGGCCGGCGACCGCCGCGTGCTCGTGGTCAACACGCACCACCACTGGGACCACGTCTTCGGCAACGCCGCCTTCGCCGGCCGGGACATCGTCGCGCAGCGCGCCTGCCCGCGCCTCATGCAGGCGGAACTGCAGGGCGGCGACGAGTCCTTCCGCCTGCCGCCGTCGGAGGGCGTGCCGATGCCGACGGTGACCTTCGGCGACCGGCTCACGTATTCCGACGACGAGGAGTCGGTCCACCTCATCCACACGCCCGGACACAGCGAGGACTCGCTCGTGGTCTTCCTTACGGAGGCTCATCTTCTGCTCGGCGGCGACACCGTCGAGTGGCCGCTGCCCAACTTCGCCCAGCGCGACGGCGCCGAGGAGTGGATCCGCACGCTGCGGCAGCTCAAGCAGCTGCCGGCCGACGTCATCGTGCCCAGTCACGGGCCGGCCATGGACAAGCGGATCATCGACGCCAACGAGGGCTACATCGCCGGCGTCTTCGCGGCCGTCGCCGCCGCCAAGGCGGCCGGGGTCGGCCGTAGCGACCTGGACCTGCCCGCCGCGGACTTCCTGGCGGACGGCGTCGCCGTGGACGACGTGTACGCCACCGTCCACCGCGAGAACCTGCTCTGGGCCTGGGACGAGGTGTAGGCCGCCGGGCCGCGGTGCGCTCTCGGGGCGGCGCGCCGACGAATCCGCCCGAACCCAGGACGACAAAGTGGACATTTTCTTCCGAATAGGGTAGAAAGGGTCCATGAAGCTCTCCACCCAGGCCGACTACGCCGTGCGCGCCGTCTACGAGCTCTCGTTGCACGAGCCCGGGACGGTGCTGCACACGGGCGACATCGCCGCCGCGCAGCGCATACCGGTGCCGCGGCTGGCCAAGGTGATCCACGATCTGGCGCGCGCCGGCCTGGTGCGCACGCAGCGCGGGCAGCAGGGCGGCGTCATGCTGGCGCGGCCTCCGGCGCAGATCACCGTGCGCGATGCGTACGAAGCGGTGGAGGGCCCCATCCTGCTATGCCGGTGTCGTCAGCGGGTAGAACCCTGCGGCGGCGACGTGTGCGACACCCACGAGTTCTGGCACGGTGTCGAGACGCTCCTCACGGGGGAGCTCGAGACGGTGACGTTCGCGGCCCTGGCCGATCCACGGAGACGTGCATCCGCTTCAGGCGTCCGCCTGGAGACAACGGGGAGGTGACAATTCATATGGCAGAGTTCAAGGAGCAGGTCGAGAAGGCCCTGGGCGACATCCGCCCGGCTCTGCAGGCCGACGGTGGCGACATCGAACTGGTCGACGTGCTGGACGACGGCGTCGTCCAGGTTCGTCTCCAGGGCGCCTGCGCGGGGTGCCCGATGTCCCAGCTGACGCTGACCAACGGCGTGGAGCGCCACCTCAAGAACGTGGTGCCCGGCGTGGAGCGCATCGAGAACGTAGGCTAGTACGCCTCAAGAGGCGTGTGTGCGGCGGCCGCCGCCGTTACCATAGGGTAACGGCGGCGGCCGCCGCCGTTCTGCCTTGCGGCGCTCCGGAGCGTATGCGCCGCTCAGGGCATATACTTTCAGGTCCGGACGAGAAGGACCGGGGCGCGGCGTGCCGCGGCCCCGGAGGTGAGGAGGTACGCCGTGAGGGGGCCACAGGACCGGACGCGCGCCGACGAGTATCACGGCCGGGAGGCCGTCAAGCAGACCACCAAGGCGTCCCTGGAGGAGTTCTCCCCAGAGCCCGTCCTGTCGGCCGAGCCGGTGGACGCCGACCTGCGCGACCCGGCGCTCTACATCAACCGCGAACTCAGCATGCTCGACTTCTTCGAGCGCGTGCTCGACGAGGCCCGCGACCCGCACAACCCGCTGCTCGAGCGCGTCAAGTTCGTCGGCATCGTCGGGTCCATCCTGGGCGAGTTCTTCATGGTGCGCATCGCCGGCCTGCGCCAGCAGGTGGAGGCCGGCGTGACGGAGGCCGCGGCCGACGGCTACACGCCGCAGAAGCTGCTGCCCCTGG
Organism: uncultured Thermoleophilia bacterium; assembly: GCA_963808735.1. Classification (GTDB taxonomy): domain Bacteria; phylum Actinomycetota; class Thermoleophilia; order UBA2241; family UBA2241; genus CAIXSE01. The sequence goes on from CAWEHE010000013.1 coordinate 89,520, forward strand.
CGCAGGAGCGCGCCTGGGGCATCATGAAGGCGGCGCGCCAGTGCTTCTCCGAGCTCCGGCCGGAGCTGGAGGAAGCAGGCATCCACATCGCCGACTACGGCGACCTCGACGCCGACCAGCGTGCCGCCCTCGGCCGCTACTACGAAGACAAGGTGTTCCCGGTCCTCACGCCGCTCGCGTTCGATCCCGGCCGCCCCTTCCCGCACATCTCCAACATGAGCCACAACCTCGGCGTGCTCGTGCGCGACGGGAACGGCGACCAGCACTTCGCGCGCGTCAAGGTGCCCGACGCGCTGCCGCGGCTCGTCCCGGTGCCGGCTGCCGCAGGCGCTCTTGCCGCGGATGAGGACGGCCACCAGCAGCAGTGGTTCACGTGGCTGGAGCAGCTCATCGCCGCCAATCTCGCGACGCTCTTCCCGAACATGGAGGTCGTCGAGTCGCACGCGTTCCGCGTGACGCGCGACGCCGAGCTCGCCATCCAGGAGCTCGAGGCGGACGACCTTCTGGAGACCATCGAGCAGTTCGTGCGCCGCCGCCGCTTCGGCTCCGTGATCCGCGTCACCATCGACGAGAAGATGCCCGAGCGTGTGCGCGGCATCCTCTCCGAGAACCTCGAACTGGGCGAGACCGACCTCTACACGGTCAAGTCGCCGCTCGGGCTCAGCAGCCTCTGGGGAGCGGGTTCCATCGACCGGCCCGACCTCAAGTACGCGCCGCTGGTCCAGTCGGTGCCGCCGGCGCTCCAGGGCCTCGAGGGCAGCGAGATCTTCGCCGCCATCCGCCAGCGCGACGTGCTGCTCCACCATCCCTACGACTCCTTCGACCCCGTGGTGGAGTTCCTCCGCGCGGCCGCCAACGACCCCGACGTGCTGGCGATCAAGCAGACGCTCTACCGCTGCGGGCGCAACGCGCCGGCCGTGGAGCAGCTCATGGAGGCGGCCGCCAACGGCAAGCAGGTCGCGACGCTGGTCGAGCTCAAGGCGCGCTTCGACGAGGAGAGCAACATCGGCTGGGCCAAGGCGCTGGAGCACGAGGGCGCGCACGTGGTCTACGGCCTGCTCGGCCTCAAGACGCACTGCAAGGCGCTGATGGTCGTGCGCCGCGAGGGCGACCGCATCCGCCGGTACACCCATCTGGGCACCGGCAACTACAACAGCGTGACCACCAAGCAGTACACCGACCTCGGCTACTTCACCGCCGACGACGACATCGGCGCCGACGCGAACCTGGTCTTCAACCACCTCACCGGCGGCGGACAGGCCACCGAGTACCGCAAGCTGCTGGTCGCGCCGGTCAACCTGCGCCAGGGCATCGCCTCCCGCATCGAGCGCGAGATCGAGCATGCGGAGGCTGGGCGTGAGGCCCACCTGATCTTCAAGATGAACTCGCTGGTCGACAAGCCGATGATCCGCAAGCTGTATCGGGCGTCGCAGGCGGGGGTCAAGGTGGAGCTCAACGTGCGCGGCATGTGCTGCCTGCGTCCCGGCATCCCCGGCGTGAGCGAGAACATCACGGAGCAGAGCGTTGTCGGCCGCTTCCTCGAGCACAGCCGCGTGTACTGGTTCCGCAACGACGGCGACGACGAGGTCATCCTCGGCAGCGCCGACCTCATGCCGCGCAACCTCAACCGCCGCGTCGAGATCCTGTTCCCGGTGCTCGACACCGGGATCCGGCGCCGCATCCGTGACGAGATCCTGCCCACGTACCTCGCCGACAACATGAAGACCTGGGTGCTGGCGGCCGACGGCTCGTGGACGCAGCGCGGGGTCAAGGATGAGGAAGAGGAGCTGAACTCGCAGGAGTGGTTCGTCGCACGGGCGCGGGAGACGGCGATCGACGAGAGCGAGAACGCTTGATGCGGATCTACTTCCTGCGGCACGGCAAGGCGGAGGACCGGACCGAGTGGCCCGGCGACGACGCCTCGCGGCCGCTGACGGCTGCCGGCGAGGCGGCGATGTGGCGCGAGGCGAAGGCGCTGCGCGCCATGGACCTCGCGCTCGACGTCATCGTCACAAGCCCGCTCGTGCGCGCCCGCCGGACTGCAGAGATCGTCGCCGACGAGCTCGGCATGACCGGGCGCCTCGTCGAGGACGACCGCCTGGCGGGCGGGTTCGACGCGCGCCGCCTCGCGCAGCTGGTGGCGGCGCACGAACCGGCGGGGGCGATCATGGTCGTCGGGCACGAGCCCGACTTCAGCGCCACCGTCGCCGAGCTCATCGGCGGCGGCGATATCGTGTTCAAGAAGGGCGGGCTCGCGAGAGTCGACGTGACCGCGCCCGCGGCCGGTGGCGGGCAGCTCGTGTGGCTGCTGACGCCGCCTCTTCTGGGGAGCAGATGACGATGGAGGTCGAAGCCAAGTTCCTGGTGCCGGACGAGGAGACGCTCGCGCGCCTCATCGAGCTGGAGTCGCTGGCCGGGTGCAGCATCGCGCCGGGCGAGGCTCGCCACGACGCCGACACCTTTCTCGACACGGTCGGCCGGCGCCTGCTCACCGCAGGCTTCTACTTCCGCCGCCGAGAGACGAGCGATGGCGTGCGGCTCACCCTCAAGAAGCTCGTCGCCCCCGCCGAGGGCGTGCTGCGCCGGGAGGAGATCGAGTCGCTCGTGGCCGCGGACGTCCCGGTCACGGAGTGGCCGGCGGGGCCGCTGCGCGAGCGCGTGGAGGAGCTGACCGGCGGCGAGCCATTGGAACCGCTGCTCACACTCACGCAGACGCGGGTCGCCAGGGTCGTCCGGCGCGGCCGACGTGAGATCGCCGAGCTCAGCCTCGACCGCGTCACCGCCAGCGCGCCCGACGGCGACCGCGGCTGGCTCGAGGCCGAGGTCGAGGCGCGCGGCCAGGGCGGCGACGCCGACGTCGCCGCCCTCGCGACGGCGCTCCGCGACGAGTGGGGCCTGACCCCGGAGGGCCGCGCCAAGTTCACGCGCGCTCTGGAGCTCGCCGGCGAGGACGACGACGGCGTGCTCTTCGCCGCCGCCGAGCGCGCCACGCACGAGGGCTACGCCTCGGGCGAGGGCGCCCGCGCGCGCCGCGCCCAGGCGCTGCTCGCGCTCGACCGCGGGCTCTCGCAGGTCGAGGCCGGCCGTGTCGCCGGCCTGTCCGACCGGCGCGTGCGCTACTGGCTGGCGCGGTACCGCGTCGAGGGCACGGGCATCTACGACGACGAAGCGGTCGATCCGGGCGGCGCACAGTCTGCGGCCGGTCCCGAGCGCAAGAAGCGGCCGGACATCTCCCGTACCGAGACGATGACCGAGGCGGCGGCCGCGACGCTGCGCTTCCACCTCGCCAAGATGCTCGAGCACGAAGAGGGCACGCGACTGGGCGAGGACCCCGAAGAGCTGCACGACATGCGCGTCTCCACGCGGCGCATGCGCATGGCGCTCCGGGTGTTCGCCGACTACCTCGACCCGGACGTGATGCGGCCGGTGCTCAAGGGACTGCGCCGCACCGGCAGGACGCTCGGCGCCGTGCGCGACCTCGACGTGTTCAACGAGAAGACGCAGGTGTACCTCGACGGCCTGCCCGACGAGTACGCCGGCGACCTCGACGGCCTGCTCGAGGCGTGGAAGGCGGAGCGCGACCGGCAGCGCGAGCACCTCGTCACGTACCTGGACGGGCGCCGTTACCGGCGCTTCGTCGAGAGGACCACCGAGCTGCTCGAGGGGCCGGTCGAGGCGCTGGCGCCGCAGATGGTCATGGCGCCGCGGCCGCAGCGCGTGGCCCAGGTGCTTCCCGGCGTGCTCTACAAGGACATGGCCGTGGTCTGGGCCTTCGAGGGTCAGCTCGGCGGGCTCGAGACGCCGCTTCCACGCTTCCACGCGCTGCGCAAGGCGTGCAAGGGGCTGCGCTACACGCTCGAGTTCTTCGAGGACGTGCTCGGGACCGGCGCCCGCCCGCTCATCAAGCGCGTCAAGGGTCTCCAGGACCACCTCGGCGACCTCCAGGACGCGGTGGTGACCAGCGGCGTCCTGCGCGACTACCTCACCTGGGGCACCTGGCGACACGAGGGGCACGACCTTCCCGGACCGCTCGAGGTGATCGTCGCGCCGGGGGCGGCGCGGTACTTCGCGGCGCGCGAGGAGGAGATGGAACGCCTCGTGCTCACCTTCCCTGAGGCCTGGCCCGAGGTGGCCGGCAACGAGTTCAGCCGCGACCTGGCGTCGGTGATCGCCGAGATCTGAGGCGACGAGGCGGCTGGGCGAGACTCAGCCGGCGGCTGGCGCCGCGACGATCCTCAGCCGGAGGCGGGCGCCGCGACGATCTCGAACGGGCGGCCGAGGGCCTTCTCGAGGCTGTCCCGTCGCCGTTCGACGGCCCACTCCTCGAGGCGCCAGTCGCCGGCCGCTTCGAGCTCGAGGCGCAGGCCGCCGTCGCCGGAGCGCGCCAACCGGGCGTGGGCGATGGCGGCGGTGTGTCCGCGGTCCAGGTACTCCGCGAGCCGCAGGAGTGCGCCGAGGCGCCGCACCACCTTGCGCGAACGCCGGTCGAGTCCGGAGAACGCCTCGAACCGCGGCGCGGGCAGGGCCTTGCGGTGGAAGTAGGCCGTGGCCGCCATCACCGCCACCTCCTCCTGGTCGAAGCCGACGAGGTCGGCGTGGCGGATGAGGTAGTACGTGTGCTGGTGGTGGCGCGTGTAGCTCAGGAAGGTGCCGATGTCGTGCAGCATGGCGGCGTACTGGAGCAACTCCCGCTCTTCCGGCCCGAGGCGGTGGAGCCGGGCGACGCTGGCGGAATCGAAGAGCTCCAGGGCGAGGCGCGTCACCTGACGCGCGTGGGCCTCGTCGAAGGAGGTGGCGCGCGCGAGCTGCAGCACGCTCCTCTCGCGCACGCCCGCGCCCCGCGAGACCTCGTGCTGGCCGGCGCGCGCGAGGTCGTCCAGCAGCAGGCCCTCGCGCAGGCCGCAGTCGTCGAGCGCCACGATCGTCTCGATGCCGAGGTCCTCCATCAGCGTGTCGAGGATGGCGGCGCCGGCGACGATGATGTCGGCCCTCGCCGGCGAGAGCCCCGGCACTGACCGGCGCTCGTCGGCGGTCATCGCGCGGAGGCGCTTCGCCACCGCGCGCAGGTCCTTGCGCGTGAGCGGCTCGTCGCTGCCGGGGGTGCGCGCGTGCAGCATCCTCGCCGCGACCGCCGCCAGGTTCACGATCGTCCCCGAGGTGCCGTAGGCGACCGCGTCCGGGCGCCCGACGTCACGCAGCGTGTGCTGTGACGTGAGCCGCACGCGGTGCCGCAGGGTCTCGTAGTCGGCCGCCTTGACGCGCCCGTCCTTGCCCGGCGGCGGCGCCTCCGCGGCGAGACGGATGGCGCCGAGGGAGATCGACTCGACGATCTCGGCGCCGGACGCGTCGCCCACGGCGACCTCGGTGCTGCCGCCGCCGATGTCGATCACGAGGGCGCGGCCGTCGACGTGCACGCGGCTCAGGAGGCCGAGGTAGATGAGCCTGGCCTCCTCCTTGCCCGAGACCACGTGCACCTCCAGACCGGCCGTCTCGCGCAGCAGGCGCACGAACTCCCCGGCGTTGCGCGCCTCTCTCGTGGCGGCCGTGGCGACGGCCACGAAGCGGCCGGCCCCGTGCGCGTCCGCGAGCAGGGCGAAGCGCGCGCACACGGTCGCGGCGCGCTGCATCGCCGCGGGCTGCAGCCGGCGGACCTCGCCGAACTCGCCTTCTCCGAGCCGCACCGTCTCCTTCTGCATGGTGAGCACGGTCCAGGAGTGGTCCGGCTCCAGACGGACGACCATCAGACGCACCGAGTTGGTGCCGATGTCGATGAAGGCGACGGTCTCCGCGGCGATCGGCACGCTCGCTGCGGGCAGGCTCGGCACGGGCGTCTCCAGTGGCCTCCGGCTCAGGCCTTCTGCTTCTTCTTCGTCTTGCCGCCCTTCGTCTTGCCGCCCTTCTTCACGGCCTTGCGGTCCGCGTTCAGCTTGTCCAGACCTTCCTTGCGCCCGTACTCGGCGGTGTAGGCCTGGGCGATCTCGCACTTCTTGCAGCCTTTGCCGCAGCAGTCCTTCCACTGCTTGCGGCCGAACTCGCTCTTCAGCTTGGTCACGGGGAGCTCCCTTCGCGGTGCGTGATGCTGCACACATACCGCGTGAGCGGAGGGAGAAAACGCGGACGGCCGGCGGCTCCGCGAGGAGCCGCCGGCCGTCCGTCGTGCGGAGTGGCCTGAGCGCCTGCGGCGTCAGGCCTCTCCGAACGCGTCCAGCTTGACGTCGTCAGCGACGATGTACGCCATGTCCGTGCACGCGGCGATGTCGTCCAGTGTGTAGCCGCAGGCCACCTCTTCGAGCACGAAACCCTTGTCGGGGTAGCGGCGGAACAGGGCCCGCTCGGTGATGATGACGTCACACTCCCTGGCGCCCGTCAGGGGGAAGGTGCACTTCTTCATCAGCTTGGAGGCACCGTCTTTGGAGCAGTGCTCGCTGACGATGTAGACGATCTTGGCGCCGGTGATGAGGTCCATGGCGCCCCCCATGCCGGCGAGCATCTTGCCCGGCACCGTCCAGTTGGCGATGTTGCCTTCTTCGTCCACCTGGAGCGTGCCGAGGAAGGTGGCGTCCAGGTGTCCGCCGCGGATCATGGCGAACGAGGTGGCGGAGTCGAAGTAACTGCCGCCGGGGATGAGCGTGATCGGCTGGTTGCCGGCGTTGGCGCGGTCGCGGTCCTCGCAGCCGGGGTCCGGGGCGGGGCCGACGCCGATGGCGCCGTTCTCGGTCTGGATGACGACGTCGACGCCCTCGGGGACGTAGTTGGCGATGAGGGTCGGCAGCCCGATGCCGAGGTTGATGATCTGGCCGTCGCGGAGCTCCCGGCCGGCACGGGCGGCGATCGTCTGCTTGGGGCTAGGCATCGAGCTTCTCCTCGCGCAGCGTGCAGTACTCCACGTTCGAGCGCACCACCGCGTCCACGAAGATGCCCGAGGTGTGGATGGCGTTCGGGTCGAGCTCGCCGAGCGTGTAGAGGTTCTCGACCTCGGCGATGGTGAAGTGCGCGTTCATCGCCGCCGGCACGTTGAAGTTGCGCGACGTGCCGCGGAAGATGAGGTTGCCCCAGGTGTCGCCGGCGTGGGCGCGCACGATGGCGATGTCGCACTTGACGGCGGGCACCAGGATGTACGTGCGGCCGTCCAGCTCGACGATCTGCTTGCCCTCCTCCGCGATGGTGCCGACGCCGGTGGGGGTGAGGAAGCCACCCAGGCCGGCGCCGCCGCAGCGGAGCATCTCGGCGAGCGTGCCCTGCGGCGTCGCCTCGACCTCGATCTTGCCCTCGTTCATGAGCCGGGCGTAGTCGGGCGTGGTGCCGACGTGGCTGGCGACGATCTTCTTGATCTTGCCCTGGAGCGCCAGCTCGACGGTGCCGCGATCGCGGTAGCCGCCGTCGTTCTCGTAGATGGTGAGGTCGGCGACGTCCATGGTCTTGAGGTAGTCGATGAGGGTGAGGGGGTCTCCCTGCCCGATGAACCCGCCGACGGCGATGCTCATGCCGCTCTCGACGTGGGACATCGCCTCCTCGATGGGCACGACCTTGTTCTTGGGCACCGTTCGCTCCTTTGCACGGACGAGGCCGGCGGCACGACGCCCGTCTGAGGCGGGCGCGCCGACCGGGCAGATGCGTGCATGCAAGCCTATCACCTGCGCGCGAGCCGCCCGGAGCGCCCGGCCGGACCTTCCGGACACCGCGGCGCGCGTTTCCTGCCGTTTCGCCCAACCGTCGAAGCGAGCGTGGGGCGGCCGGGCGAGCACGCTTGTATGGATCGCCCAGCCCTGTATACTTCCCGCGGCGTATCCTCGGATGGGAGGCAGTCGTGGTCGCGGTCACCGAATCGGCAAGCGTCGGCGTCATCGGCGGGTCCGGGTTCTACGAGCTGCTCGAGAACGCTCGCGAGGTCGTCATCGACACCCCGTTCGGGACTCCCTCGGACTCCTACTTCCTGGGAGAGATCGACGGCGTCAGCGTCGCCTTTCTACCGCGCCACGCGCGTGGGCACCGGATCCTGCCAGGCGAGGTCAACTACCGCGCCAACATCTGGGGCATGAAGGCGCTGGGGGTGCACTACGTGCTCTCCGCCAGCGCCGTCGGCAGCCTCCGTGAAGAGCTCGCTCCGCTGGACGTCGTGGTCCCGGATCAGCTCTTCGACCGCACCAAGGCGCGCCCGAGCACCTTCTTCGGCGAGGGCGTCGTCGTGCACATGGGGTTCGCCGACCCGTTCTGCCCCTACACGAGCAAGCTCATCGTCGAGGCGGGGCGGGAGGTCGGCGCCACGGTGCACGAGGGCGGCACCTACGTGTGCATCGAAGGACCGCAGTTCAGCACGCGCGCGGAGAGCAATTCGTACCGCCAGTTGGGCTTCGACATCATCGGCATGACGAACCTGCAGGAGGCCAAGCTGGCGCGTGAGGCGGAGCTCTGTTACGCCACCATGGCGATGGTCACCGACTACGACGTGTGGTACGAAGGGGAAGAGGACGTGACGCTCGATCAGGTGCTGAGCAACGTCCGGCGCAACGTGGCGACCGCGCAGGCGATCGTCCGGAGCGCGGTCGGCGCCCTCGACCACGGGCGCGACTGCAGCTGCCGGCACGCGGTCGAGTTCGCCATCAACACACCGGCCGAGCTCATCCCGGCCGCGACGAAGCAGAAGCTCGACCTGCTCATCGGCAAGTATCTGAAGTAGGGCAAGAATGACGGGCGCGCCTCCGCGCCCGCACAGGAGGGGTTCAGAAAGGAGCAAGGCCGTGTCTTCGTTCGTATCGGACAACGCCATCTTCCTGGCGGTCATCTGCGGGCTGATCGCCGTGATCTACGGCGTCCTGCTCATCCGCTGGCTGCTCAAGCTGCCGGCGGGGAACGCCAGGATGCAGGAGGTCGCCGGCGCCGTGCAGGAGGGCGCCAAGGCGTACCTCAACCGCCAGTACCGCACCATCGCCATCGTCGGCGTCGTGGTGTTCGGAGTGCTGTTCGTGGCCCTCGGCCTCGGCAGAGACTGGACCTACGGCTGGCACGCCGCCGTAGGCTTCCTCGTCGGCGCCTGCCTGTCCGCGGCTGCCGGCTACATCGGCATGATGGTCAGCGTGCGCGTCAACGTGCGCACCGCCGAAGCGGCCCGCGGCGGCCTCTCTCCCGCGCTCAAGGTCGCCTTCCGCGGCGGCGCCGTCACCGGCCTCTTCGTCGTCGGCCTGGCGCTGCTCGGCGTCTCCGGCTACTACTGGATCACCGGCGACATCGCCGCGCTCGTGGGCCTCGGCTTCGGCGGCTCGCTGATCAGCGTCTTCGCGCGCGTCGGCGGCGGCATCTTCACCAAGGCCGCCGACGTCGGCGCCGACCTGGTCGGCAAGGTCGAGGCGGGGATCCCCGAAGACGATCCCCGCAACCCGGCCGTGATCGCCGACAACGTCGGCGACAACGTCGGCGACTGCGCCGGCATGGCGGCCGACCTCTTCGAGACCTACGCCGTGACCGCCGTCGCGGCGATGCTGCTCGCCTCCCTGACGTTCGTCGTCAAGGGGGGCGTCGTGGGCATCGGTCAGTCCGCGGTGATGGTCGTCAAGGGCCAGGGCGTCTACGAGCCGGCCGTCCTCTATCCGCTCGTCCTCGGCGGCGTCTCGATCATCGCCAGCATCATCGGCACGTTCTTCGTGCGCCTGGGCAAGACCAACAACATCATGAACGCCCTCTACAAGGGTCTCGCGGTCGCCGCCGGCATCTCGATCGTGCTGTTCTACCCGGTCACGCAGTGGATGATGGGCGGCGAGTCGGCCAAGAAGTGGAACGCCCTCGTGCCCGAGAGCGCGCAGCTGCCGTCGGTCGGCAGCCTCTTCTGGGCCGCGGTCACCGGCATCGTCGTCACCGCCCTCATCGTGGTGATCACGGAGTACTACACCGCGAGCCGCTACAACCCGGTCAAGAGCATCGCCAAGGCCAGCGTCACCGGCCACGCGACCAACATCATCCAGGGACTCGCGGTCTCCATGCAGTCCACCGCCCTGCCGGTGCTCTGCATCGCCGGCGGCATCCTGGTCACCTATCAGCTCGCCGGCCTCTACGGCATCGCCGTGGCCGTCATGGCCATGCTCTCGATGACCGGCATCATCGTCGCCATCGACGCCTACGGCCCGATCACCGACAACGCCGGCGGCATCGCCGAGATGGCCGACATGCCCGAAGAGGTGCGTCAGACCACCGACCCGCTCGACGCGGTCGGCAACACCACCAAGGCGATCACCAAGGGCTACGCGATCGGCTCCGCCGGCTTCGCCGCCCTGATCCTGTTCGTCTCGTACACGCTCGACCTGCAGCAGCACTTCCTCGAGAAGTACGACTTCGGCGACGCCCTCTCGTTCGCCGTCGACAACCCGTGGGTGCTCGCCGGCCTGTTCATCGGCGGCCTGCTGCCGTACCTGTTCGCCTCCCTGTGCATGAAGGCCGTGGGCAAGGCCGGCGGCCAGGTCGTCGAGGAGGTCCGCCGCCAGTTCCGTGAGATCAAGGGCATCATGGAGGGCACCGGCAAGCCCGACTACGCCAAGGCCGTCGACATCGTCACCAAGTCGGCGCTCCGCGAGATGCTGCTCCCGGCCGCGATCCCGGTGCTCACGCCGGTCATCATCGCCCTGGTCTTCCGCCAGCACGGCTACGAAGTCCTGGCGGGCGTGCTCATGGGCACCATCATCACCGGCATCTTCATGGCGATCAGCATGACCTCGGGCGGCGGCGCCTGGGACAACGCCAAGAAGCTCATCGAGGACGGCGAGTACGGCGGCAAGGGCTCCGACGCCCACGCGGCCGCCGTCACCGGCGACACGGTCGGCGACCCCTACAAGGACACCGCCGGCCCGGCCATCAACCCGATGATCAAGGTCATCAACATCGTGGCCCTGCTCGTCATCCCGTTCCTCATCAAGTAGCGCCACGACGACGCGGCGCGGCTTTGGCCGAGTCCTCGAGAAGACCCGGCGGGCGGCCCTTTGGCCGCCCGCCGGGTCTCTGCATCCGTCGTGCTCAGCCGGCGTGAAGAACGCATAAAGGCGCTTGTGGGGCAAGGTGCACGGTGGTAGATTCAGCTTCCAGTGGCCGGCTCGCCTACGGCGGGCCGGCCACCTTGCTGCTATGTTGAAAACACGACAGATCATCGTCATCATCACCGGGGTGCTGGGCGTGCTGCTCGTCGTACGCGGCGCCTGGGGCGGCGTGTGGCCGCCATCCGTCCAGCTCTTCGCCGGCATCCTGTTGCTCGTCTTCGCCGGGCTGCGCTGGTGGACGCTGCGATGACGCGGGAGAGCTAGCCGGCTATGGCGCGCAGAAAACATCGCGAAGGACAGGGCCTGCAGAAGGTCCTCGGCGTGCCGGCGCTGTTCAGCACGGCCTACGGCAACGTCGGCTCCTCGATCTACTACGCCCTGGGCCTCGTGGCGTTGTGGGCCCTGGGCGTCACGCCGGTCGTCTTCCTGCTGACCGGCCTGCTCTTCTGCACCACCGCCTGGTCGTACGCAGAGGCCACGGCGATGGTGCCGGAGGCCGGCGGCTCGTCGAGCTTCGGGCGCCGCGCCTTCAACGAGTTCGTCAGCTTCGGCGCCGGCTGGGCGCTGATGCTCGACTACATCGTCACCGTGGCCATCAGCGCCTACTTCGTGCCCAACTACCTGTCCGTCTTCTGGCCGGCCCTCAAGACCTTCCCATACAACTCCATCGGCGGCATCGTCACCATCGTCTTCCTGGTGGCGCTCAACGTCGTGGGCATCAAGGAGGCGGCGCGGCTCAACATCGTCCTCGCGCTGCTCGATCTCGGCACGCAGATACTGCTCATGGTCATGGGCGTGGTCCTGCTGCTCCAGCCCAAGCTGCTCATCGACCAGATCCAGCTGGGCGTCGCGCCGACGTGGTCTCATCTCATCTACGGCATCTCCATCGGCACCATCGCCTACACCGGCATCGAGACCGTCTCCAACATGTCGGAGGAGGCGGCCAACCCGGACCGGGACGTGCCGAGGGCCATCAACTTCGTGCTCATCGCCGTCCTCATCGTCTACCTGGGCATCTCCCTGACGGCGCTCTCGGCGATGCCGGTCAAGCCGAACGTGCTGCCGGTCGACGCCAAGACGGGCAAGACAGCGCCGGTCGAGGTCGTCGTCAAGAGCGCCGAAGAGCCCAACGGCCCCTTCGTGTTCAAGGGCGATCCGCCGCCGGGCAACGAGGGCCCTGATGTCTATGTCCCGGCCGAGTTGCGGGGGGACCGCTGGGTAACGACTCCGGAGGTGCCCACCACGGCGGTCTTCGTGCAGGACGGGCAGCGGTACACGAAGGTCTACGGCTCCCTGCTCGGGAGCGTCTACAAGGAGGACCCGGTCGTCGGCATCGTCCGCTTCCTGCCGACGGATCTCGGCTGGCTCAAGACCATCCTCCTGCCGTGGGTCGGCATCCTGGCCGCGACCATCCTGCTCATCGCTACCAACGCCGGCCTCATCGGCGTGTCGCGCCTGGCGTACTCGCTGGGCCAGCACCGGCAAGTGCCGCCGATCCTGGGGCGCGTCCACCCGAAGCGGCTCACCCCGTACGTGGCCATCATCGCCTTCGGCGCCGTGGCGTGCGTCCTGCTGCTATTGCCGGGCAACACGATCAACCTGCTCGCCGACCTGTACGCGTTCGGCGCCATGATCTCGTTCACCGTCGCGCACGTCTCGGTGGTCTGGCTGCGCCACAAGGAGCCGGACTACCCGCGTCCCTTCCGCACGCCGATCAACATCCAGATCGGCAAGATGTCGGTGCCCGTCCTCGCCGTCATCGGCGGCCTCGGCACCTTCACCGTGTGGTGCGTGGTCGTCGCCACGCACCCCTTCGGCCGGACCATCGGCTTCATCTGGATGGGTGTCGGCCTGCTCATGTACGTCGTCTACCGCAAGGCGAAGGGCTATTCGCTGACCAAGACCGTGGAGAAGGTCGTGGTACCCGAGTCGATGCAGGCCGACGTCGACTACGACCAGATCCTCGTGCCCATCACCGGCACGCGCATCAGCGACGAGATGATGGTGCTCGCGTGCCAGCTCGCGACCGAGAAGAAGTCCGCCATCGACGGGCTGTACGTGATCGAGGTGCCGCTGAACCTGCCGCTCGACGCGAGCCTGGCCAACGAGCGGGCGAAGGCGGCGCAGGCGCTCAAGGCGGCGGCGACGATCGCCTCGCAGTTCAAGGTCAAGTTCACGCCGCACACGGTGACGGCGCGGCGGGCCGGGCGGGCGATCGTCGAGGAGGCCACCACCAGACGGAGCGAGGTCGTCCTGCTCGGTACCACGCGCAAGCGGCGCGTCGGGAATCTCACCTTCGGGGTGACGACGGACTACGTGCTCGACCACGCGCCGTGCGAGGTCCTCCTCAATCTGGTCCCGAAGGACTATCCTACTGGGGGCTCGAGCGTCATTGACGCGCGTGTCCAGCGGGGGCCGACGCCTCCCGCCGCCGCCGGCGGCGGGCCGGTCGGCCCAAGCATGAAGGACTGAGGAGAGCGCGATGCATGTCGTGATCGCCGGGTGCGGCCGTGTAGGGTCCGGCCTCGCCCGAGACCTGGTGACGCAGGGGTTCGACGTCTCCGTCATCGACGAGAGCCCCGACGCGTTCCACCTGCTGGGCGACGACTTCCCGGGCGAGTTCGTCGTCGGGAGGGCCCTGGACTGGGACGTCCTGCGCGAGGCCGGTATCGAGCAGGCGACCGCGTTCGTCGCCTGCACCGACGGCGACAACACCAACATCGTCATCGCGCAGGTGGCGCAGAAGAAGTACGGCATCCGCTGCGTGGTCGCTCGCGTCTACGATCCCCTGCGCGCCGAGCTGTTCGCCCAGGCCGGCATCCGCACCGTGTGCCCCACGCGTGACGTGCGCATCGCGCTCTTCGACGCCGTCCGTGCCTGTCAACTCCCCGTCGCGGAGGGCTGAGCCATGTTCGTGCTCATCATCGGCGGCGGCAAGGTCGGGCTCAACACCGCGCGGCAGCTCACGCGGCTCGGTCACGAGATCGTGCTCGTGGAGCAGCGGTCGTCGCGCTTCAGCATCATCGCCGAGGAGCTCGGCGACGAAGCGCTGGTCTTCGGCGACGGTACCGAGGTCTGGGTCCTCGAGAAGGCGGGCATCGGCCGCTGCGACATGGTCGTGGCGGTCACCGGAGACGACGAGGACAACATCATCATCTCGCAGGTGGCCAAGCTGAAGTTCGGCGTGCCCAAGGTCGTCGCTCGCGTGAACAACCCGTTCAACCAGCCGACCTTCGACCTGCTCGGCGTCGAAGCCACGATCTGCGCCACCACGGCGCTCCTCAACCTGATCATGCACGAGCTGCCGGTGCACAAGTTCGTGCATCTGCTCTCGCTGCGCAAGCAGAACCTCGAGCTGGTGGAGCTGGAGGTGGGCGACGCGTCGCCCTTCGCCAACACCTACGTGCAGGACATCGACCTCCCGGAGGGCGCGCTGCTCGCCGCCATCGTGCGCGCCGGCAGGGCGCTGGTGGCCCGCGGGTCCACGGAGATCCTTCCGGGCGACTACGTGCTCTGCCTGCTGCCGCCGGGCAAGGAGCTCGACCTCATCAAGGTCTTCTTGCCGGACGAGGAGCCGGACCGCGTGCTGCTGCAGTCGGAGCTGGACACGTCCGAGGGCTGAGGCGCAGGGCCCGACGGGCCCGGTCCGCCGCGCGGCGGACCGGGCCGCGTCGTCCTGCGCCCGGCGCTCCGGCCGCGTCCGCTCCGGTTGACCGTCCGCAGCCTCGTAGGTAGCATGTCGAGGCCCTTCCGGGCGCTCGGTTCGTCCGGCGGCGAGGTAGCTCAGTTGGTAGAGCACACGACTGAAAATCGTGGTGTCGTCAGTTCAATTCTGACCCTCGCCACCACTCTCTCCCTGCAAGTCGACGCCCTCTGGTAGCGCCGCGCTGGAGCGCGGCGATGGCCGCGCTTCGAGCCAGCGCGGCGCTGGCCGGCGTGCGCCGCGTGCGGCGCCGGCTCGGGGATCAGGAGCCCCTCCGACTGACGGTACCTGACGTAGTCGGCGAGACACTCGCGCAGTGCAGCCTCCGCCTCATCGTGGGTCGCACCATCACCGACGACCTCGGGGATCTCAACGAGGCGCACGACCCAGTACGGCTCGGAGTCATCCTCTCGCCACTCCCACACCCGGCCGTAGGGGAGCTCCAGGTAGTAGTCTGGGTCTCGGTTCACTCCGACTCCTCGGCTCTTGATGCGAGCACTCGCCCGGCGAGGCGTACCGCGTCGGCTACCAGGTAGGGGCGCAGCTTCCGCGACCTCGGCACCGCCAAGGCGAGTTCTGGATACGCAGGATGACGATAGAACGTGTGCCCGCCGCTGTCACGTTTCTGGAACCCGAAGCCGATCAGGAGCGTGTCGACATGCCGGGCGGACCACCCGGCGGTGCTCCGGCTCATGGCCAGAAGGAGTCGGGTAGCACTTCGCGGGTAGTTGTCGAGCGGGTTCCGAGCCACGGATCGAGGCTACGCGCACCGCGACTGCGATGCGAGGGTCATGGACGGTCCCGGGAGTTGACGTTCGGCTTACGTGCGGCAACTTCCCTTGTGGGGCCGCGACGGGGCGTTGGGGAAGTCACGTCAGGCCGTCCGGATGCCGAGATACGGTGGTGACGAAGGCCGTGTCTTCGTCTGACCGCCGGGAGGGTGCATTGGCCTACAGCGTGTACGTGATCGAGCTGCGTCCCGACGTGCTCGAGAAGAAGGCCTTCGCCGGCAAGAACGCCGACCGGCGTGAGGACAAGCCGTGCCTGTACGTCGGGCAGACGGCGAAGACGCCGGAAGAGCGCTTCGCCCAGCACCTGGACGGCGTCAGGTCCAGCCGCATCGTCAGGGAGTACGGCGTGCGGCTGCGGCCGAGGCTGTACGCCAACGTCGGCCCGTTCGAGACGCGAGCCGAATCCGAACGGGCCGAGACCAAGCTCGCGGAGAAGCTGCGCCGCCGCGGCTTCGCCGTCTGGAGCAACTGAGCCGGGGCCGCGTCAGCCGGTCGCGTCAGGGCTCCCAGCCCGTCGCGTGCGTCTCCCAGTCGATCTCGGCGATCTGCCCCAGCGCCCGGTCCGCAATGGGGAACGCGAAGTCCTCCTGGAACCAGATCACCCGGAGGACTGACCAGATGTCGTCCGTGCCGAGCTGGCCGTCGGAGTTGAACCTGGCGATACACGTCACCGAGGGGAGGGTCGCGGGTGTGCCGTGGCTCTGCCGGTGGTCCGGCACCTCGAGCGGCTGCTGCTCGGGCTCCAGAAGCAGCGGAACGCCGTACTCGGCGGGGTGCACGTTCGAGGCGATCAGCTGATCGATCATCTCCTGGTTCATCTCCCGCGTGGGCACGCCGAGCAGCAGGCCTTCGTAGGTGTAGTACTGGTCGAGCGCAAGGAGACGGATCGTCCTCCCTGATGCGAGGGTGAAGTCGGTGACGTTCGGCACGCGTGCTCCGGTGGGGTGCGAGGAGTCAGGCACAGATGGGGAAGAAGTTGCAGCTGCGGCAGAGCCCGCTCTCGCGGCGCTCGAAGGCCGCCATCTCGAGCGGGATGTTCCGCTCCGGGTCTGCCAGCAGGGCGCGCATCTGGGCGACGCCGGCGTGCACGGTCTCGGCGGCCTGCTCGCGGAAGTCGGCGGGCGGGCGGGCGCCTCGACCGGCTGGGTGCGGCCGGCGGTGACGTACTCCAGGTAGCCGCGGATCTCGAGGCTGCCGTCCGCGGCCGCCTGCGCCAGCTCGGGGTAGGTCTCGAGGGCCCACCACATCTGCAGCAGGACCTGCAGTGGGGTTGGAGTCGTCCTCGCGGCCGGTCTTCCAGTCGATGACGTGCAGCACGCCCTCGTGGACGTAGGCGAGGTCGGGCGCCGCGAAGACCTTCACGCCGTCGTGCTGGAAGCTCGCGAAGTCGGGGACCTCGACGTGCCCGGCGTCGCCGCACGCGCGCAGGCGCTCCCAGTGCGACGTCGCCAGCAGGCCCTGCATGCTCGGGCCGGCCTTCCGGTTCAGCCGGTCCGTCTCGGGCTGCGTGTCCTGGTCCATGTAGAGCGAGCGCAGCATGGTGACCTTGTTCGGCCGGGCCTCGAAGGCGGCCCGGCCGTTCTTGGACCGCGTCCACAGCTGCCGCAGGGCCTCGCGCGTCCTGGTCTCCAGCTCGTCCGCCGCGGGCAGCGCCGCGCCGCCGCGCGCGGCCGCCTCGAGCTCCCGCGCGCGCACGTCGATCTGCTGCCCGAGCAGCGCGTCCAGCGAGGTGAGCTTGCCCAGGCGGTAGGCCACGCGCGCCTCCGTGGGGGCGTCGTCCAGCCAGCCGTTCCAGCCGAGGTAGTAGGTGTAGAAGTACGCGCGCGGGCACTGGTCGAGCTTGCGCTGCCGGCTGATCGACCAGGCGAACTCCGGATAGGGCCTCACCTCGAACGTCATGCCGCGCACACCTCCTCGAGCGTCTCCGGCGACTCGCTCGCCTCCGCCTCTTCGGGGACCGGGGCCAGCGCCTCGATCCACTCCATGTCCGGCCAGATGGTGTCGCCGGCCAGACCGGTCGGCAGGGAGACCACCCACGTCACCCCGTCTGCAGGGAACAGCTGTACTGCCAAAGGCTCCTCCGATGGTAGACGACAGGACGCCGGATAGCCGACTCGCGCCGCGCGCTCCTCCACTGCGCGCCCCTCCGCCGCGAGCCGGCCTCAGCGGGACACATAAGCATAGGGGAGGGGTCGGACGGAAGACTGCACGCGTCGAAGGAGGCCTCAGAAGGCCGGCGGAGTGAGGTCGATGCCGAAGTGAAGGTCTCGGCGGCGGGAGAGTGGACCTCGCCGGGCGCAACAGGTCCGGTCGCGCTCACGACGCAGCCTCCACGAGCCGGCTTCCCCCTGACCCTGGAGGTAGGCCCCGGGCAACTCCCCGAGCCGGCCTGGATCAAGATCAGCCAGGTCCGCACGCTCTCGGTGCATCGTATCGGCCGCAAGCTCGGGACCGTCTCACCGGATGAGGTCGCGCAGGCGATCGAGGGCCTGAACGAGATCCTGGGAGCCTGACCGAAGTCCCAAGAGTCGGCACATAGTCGTGTCCGTCAGGGAGCCACCGAAGATCGCTCAGGACTTCGGGTGCGCGCCACGCCGGCGCGAGAGTGTCACCCATCCGCGCCGGGAAACGTCGACCGTGCCGGCGGGTTGCGACCCTCGTGGCTCAGCTACCTCTTGGCTACGCTCGCGGGCATGACCTTCGATAGTCGATCACCGGCCTCAAAGTCGACCGGCGCCGCCTTGACGAACTGTAGCCTAGTGGCTACAGTAGCTGTTGACTGAGCTTCGCAAGACCGAGGTGTTCGCGCGCTGGCTCGACGACCTGCGCGATCTCCGGGCAAGGGCTCGCGTGCAGGTCAGGATCGAGCGCCTGGCGGCCGGGAATCCCGGCGACGTCAAGGCCGTGGGCAAGGGAGTCTCCGAATTGCGTATCGACTACGGCCCTGGGTACAGGGTGTACTTCACCAGACCAGGGCGATCCGTGATCATTCTCCTGGCGGGCGGCGTCAAGAGCACCCAGGCAGCTGATATCGGGACCGCGCAGCGTCTGGCAGTCGGCTTGAGGGAGGATCGTCGATGATCGCGACCGGCACCACCACATACGACGTCGCCGAACACATCCGCACGCAGGAGGAGATGGCCGCCTATCTTGAGGCCAGCCTCGACGAGGCGCATGGTGACGCGGCGTTCATCGCCAAAGCTCTGGGCGACATCGCCCGCGCCAAGGGGATGACGCAGGTGGCGCGTGACGCCGGCCTCTCTCGCGAGAGCCTCTACAAGGCGCTCTCCGGCGCGCGCAGTCCGGACTTCGACACGATTCTGCGCGTGGTCGACGCATTGGGACTTCAACTGCATGCGGGAGCCGCTCTGGACTCGCTGCCCTGAGGTCGGACTCGACGGCGGAGCCCGGCGAGCAGCGCTCAACTCCCCCGGTCGCCGGCCGATAGAACTAGTGCCGTCGCGCGCCGGCCCACGCCGGGCTCGCGGGCGTCGGCACATCGACCACGGGCGGATCGGAGAGGCGAGGTCAGACCATGCCGGCCAGGCGGCTGCTCAAGCTCAGGCACGACCGGGCGGAGATCGGCTTTCTCAGCGCGCGCATCGACGAGGAGGAGGCCGGCAGGGAGCCGTTCTGGCACCTGCGCGTGGAGGCGCCGGCGAGCGCCGATGACTTCCGCGACCACCTCTCGGACGGCTCGTCGATGGCGCTCGGCATGGTCACGCGCGACGGCGTGCACCTGCGCGGCGAGGCCTACGTCTCGAACATCAGCGATGGGACGGACGCGGCGACGGTGGTCGTCCTCGCGGGGGCCGGCCCGCTGCGCCGCGCCTGAGGCGCTGCGGCGCGGCGAGGCCCGCGCGACGCGGCTCAGCCCGGGAACACCTCGTCGCCGACGAGCTCGCGCACGCGGAGCATGTCGAACACGCCGCGCACGGCGGGGGAGAGGTTGCGCGCGACCAGGGGAGTGCCCTGGCTCTTGAGGTCCAGGCAGAGCCGCACGAAGATCCCCGTGCCCGAGGAGTCGATGAACTCCACGCCGGCGAAATCGAGCACGACCGTCTGGGCTCCGCGCGCCGCCTCGGTCACTGCCTCGCGCAGGGAGTCGGCGCAGTCGAGGTCCATCTCGCCGGCGAGGAACACGGTGGGCGCCGGGCCCTGGGCGATGGATGTCCGCAGCATGTGATCTCCTGGCTCAGTTGGTCATGCGGTCCAATAGTAGCGTAGTACCGGTTGGGCCGGTATGCAGGGCGATGGAGTCGAGGTAGTCGAGGATGATCTTGTAGCCGTAGCCCATGGACGCCTGACCGCCCTTGGCCGGCGGCTCGATCCAGTTGAGGAAGCTGAGGCCGGTCCCCTGGTCGGCGACCACGAACCGCAGCCGGTCGTCGAGGCGGCGGACGGTCATGCTGCCTTGCCCGCCGCCGTGCAGCAGCATGTTGGTGACCGCCTCGGAGATGCAGAGGATCGTGCGCTGGCGGTTGATGTCATCCAGTCCCGCCTGCTGCAGGACCATGTCGACCGCCTCCCTCGCGCTCTGCAGCGCGGCCGTATCGCTGATCGCGAAGTCGACGACGGAGCGCCCCTCGCGGGTCTCCGCGGCGAGCTCCCGGGTGTCCAGGATGCGGAGCTTGCCGCAGGCGACCGCCGCGGCGATGTTGTTGAGGATCTCGACGAGGCTGCGCCGGTGGTCGCCGTGGTGCCGCTGCCAGCCGTTGGTCTTGATGGTGAGGATGTCGCAGCGGTCGCCCTGCGGCACGAAGCAGACCTCGTCGGCGACGAAGTCGTCGGGCTGTGGCACCGCGTAGCACATGAAGGTGTCGCGGCGCAGCGACTCCCGGGCGTGGGCGACGAGGTCCTCGTGCGGCAGGTCCGGTTCCATCGCCCCGATCACGGCCTCGACGCGGTCCGCGCCCGGCCTGTACCTGTACACCTGGAGTGAGGCCGGCGAGTCGCCCGTCTGATCGGTCATGCTCCCTGAGCCCCGTTCCTCGCGGTTCAACGTCCTGCCGCCGACTCAGATGAGGCGGACCAGCAGGAGCGTCGCGTCATCGGTGGGCGGGCTGTCGCCGCGGAAGGCGACGACGTCGTCCCACACACCCCGGAGTGTGTCACGAACGGGGTCGTCCCGACACCCCTCCAGCGAGCGCTCGAGCCTCTCGAGGCCGTAGAGCGCGCCGCCCGGATCGCGGGCTTCGGTGAGACCGTCGGTGTAGAGCGCCACCGTCGCGCCCGGACCGAGGGCGAGGCGGTCTTCAGGGAACTGGAGGCCGGTGCGCACCCCCAGAGCGGCGCCGCGTGAGGGGACCTCGCTCACGCCCTGCGCGTCACTCACGAGCACGGGGTTGTGCCCGCCGCCGGCGATCACCAGGCTGCGGTCCGCGGGGTCGTACACGGCGAGGGCCAGCGTGAGGAAGTACGGCAGGCGTTGGCCCTCGAGGTCGCGGGCCAGGCCGTCGTTCACCTCCGCCATCACGTCGCCGGGGCTCTTGCCGGGAGCGATGGCGTTGTGCAGCAGCGACCGCGCCATCGCCATGATGAGCGAGGCCGGGAGCCCCTTGCCCATGACGTCGCCGCAGACGATGCCGAGGCGGCCGTCGCCGAAGGGGATGTAGTCGTAGTAGTCGCCGCCCATGTCGCCGAGGAATTCCATCCGCTGCTCGAGCTCGAGCCCCTCGACGGACGGCGTGGACGTGGGGAGGAGGTCGGTCTGGATGCGCCGGGCGCGCTCGATCTCGGCCGCCACCTTGAGCTGCGCCGCGCGCAGCTCGTCGTGCAGCTCGACCGACGCGGCGAGCTCCGTGTGGAAGCTGTCGCGCTCGGCGTCGAAGGACACCTTCTCGCGCGCCCGCTTCACGTAGATGTCGTAGGAGTAGTAGATGAGGTACAGAGGCGGGATGCCGAGCAGCATGCCGGGCACGCCGAGCCAAAGGTAGAGCGCGGCGACCAGCAGCGCGAGCGTCGAGCCGGCCAGGTAGCCGGGCAGCGCCCACTGGTAGTTCTGCCGCCAGACCTTGATCGCGCCGTCCTGCGTCGAGAGCGCGATCACGCCGGCCAGGAGCGCGGTGTGCACGATGAAGTCGACCACGGTCGCGCCGAACGTCGGCAGCACCTTGGTCATGAAGGCGCCGTCCGGCGGCGTGAGCGCGAGATACAGAAGACCGGCGAGATAGGTCGAGACCACGTAGTTGCCGACGTTGAAGGCGATCTTGACCGGGTCCCGCGTCACCCACGCGGCGGTGATGCCGCTCACGGCCGCCACCGCCATCGCGGGCCACAGGCCGAGGGCGATGAGGCAGGCGAGGACGGGCACGAAGGAGAGCGTGACGTCCCCGACCCACGGCAGCTTGATCTCCCGCAGGTCGGTCAGGGTGGCGAGGATCATGAACGCCACGATGTTGATGGTGAGCGGCGCCGGCTCGCGCACGGCCGCCGCCACCGAGACGGCGGCGGCAGCGGCGCAGACGAGCGCTACGTAGAGAGAGACGGCCGTGCGCTTGCGCACGGCCGTCTCGTCGTGGCCGATGGTCCTCCCAGGCGAGCCCGCGCTCACTGTCCTTCGATGAGGATGGTCCACCGGAACTTCGCCCACTCGTAGTCCGTCCACCGGAACTTCGTCGCCTCGTAGTCCGTCCACCGGAACTTGGTCCACGCCACGTTGGTCCACCGGAACTTCGTCCACCGGAACTTGGCCCACGCCACGTCGGTCCACCGGAACTTGGTCCACCGGAACTTGGTCCACGAGACCCCGGTCCACCGGAACTTGGTCCACCGGAACTTGGTCCACCGGAACTTCGTCCATCCGTACTTCGTCCATGCGATCTGTTCCCAGGCGGCGTAGTCGTCCTCAGTAAGGATCGTCGTTCCGTCGCCGATATCCTCGGAGAGCGCAAACCCCTGGGAGCGCGCGTCGCTCGCCAGCGCGCCGGCGGCGTCAAGCAGGCCGGCGCCCTGCTGCAAGCGTGTGGCTCCCTTCAGCGGATCGGCCGTCTCCATCATGCGCACCTTGACGTCGTCGGGGCTCAGGCTGGGGTCGGCGCCGATCATGAGGGCCGCCACCCCGGAGCCGACAGGGGCGGACGTGCTGGTGCCGGAGAGCATCAGGTAGCTCGGTTCGGTGCCGGCCGGCGCCGTCGGCGCATAGGTGTCGACGGCGATGAGGTTCTGCGGGAACGTCGTGTCGATGTAGGAGCCCGGCACGCGCACCGAGACCAGCCGGTTGCCGGGAGCCACCAGGTCGGGCTTCGCGTACTCGTCCCAGAGCGTCGGGCCCGAGGAGCTGTAGTAGGTCACTGATGTCGTCACTGACCTTCTTCGTCTGACGCGTGTCGGTCGCGCCGACGGTGATCACATACGGGCTGTTGCCCGGAGAGAGGATGCCGCCGGGTCCGAACTCGCCCTCGTTGCCGGCGGCGCAGACGACGGTGATGCCGTTCTTCCAGGCGAACTCGACGGCCTTGGCGATCGGGTCGAAGTCGGCGGGTGCGGCCGGGTTGCTCCCGATCGAGAGGTTGAGCACGCGGATGTTGTAGTCGCGCTTGTGCGCGATGGACCACAGGATCCCGGCCATGACCGAGGACGCGCGCCCCTGGCCGGTGCTGTCCAGCACCTTGACGCCGACGATGTTGGCCTGCGGCGCGACCCCGCGGAACTGCACGTCGGCGTAGCCGCCCTGGTCGAGCGGCAGAGACGCCGTGCCGTCGCCGGCGATCAGGCCGGCTACGAAGGTGCCGTGACCGGCGTCGTCGTACGGTCGCTTCGCCTTCTTGACGAAGTCCTTCCAGCCGATGATGCGGCTGCTCTCGAGGTCCGACGTCGTGGCGATCCCGCTGTCGAGGACCGCCACTCCGATGCCGGCACCCGTGGGGCCGCCGTCGGCAGGCGCAGTGACCCTGTCGAGACCGATCGCCAGGTTGGTGATGTCGAGGGAACTCTCATAATCGAATCCGAACACGGGGTTGTCGGCGACGATCATCTGGACGGCGCCGTTCGCGGAGACTGACGCGATCTCAGCGGCGGTCAGATACGCGGCGAAGGCGTCGAAGCCGGCGAGAGTGGTCGTCTCGACGCCCTGCGGGACGACGCCCTCGACGACGGACTCCGCGCCGGGCTCCGTATACACGATGACGGGAACGGCCTGATCGTTGCCGGTGGCATCGAGGACCGTGGTGACGCTCGTATCGATCTTGCCGCCGTCGCCGTCGTCTCCGGCCAGTGCCGTCGAGGGCAAGGCCAGAAGAGCGAGCAGCGCGACCGCGAGAACAAGGTACCTGGCTCGCATCTTCATCGCCTCCACACCCGTGCTCCTTGAGCCCGCCGACTTGCTCGAAGCCGGTGGACGCTTGCTTGGCTCGGTGTCTCGAGGAGGGACTGGCGAGAGGTGCTCGTCGCTGAGGTCGAGATCCGCGACTGCGAACGTCGGGTTCGGCAACCGAGCTATCTTGATCATCCAAGACCTCTGGCTTTGCGTCCCTGCCTCACGACAGGTTTGCCTTTGTCGTTCACGCTGGGTATCGGCGGCTCGCGCGCGAAAGTTAAGCACTCTCTAGACGGATTGGCACAGCAAGTGTCGCCACGCAGGCGACGCGCGCCCGTTTCTCGGGTTGCGAGCGGCTCGTCGCCCGCTCTCGTTCGAGCCTGCGGACCGGGTGGTAGACTGTGGACACACCATCCAGGAGGCCGTCGGGGGGGAGCCGACGCGTCCACGCGGCCGTCTCTCGGTGCCGAGGCCGCCGGCGCCACCTCTCCGGCACGACGACAGGTCCGCGCGCCCGTCGGACGCAGGGCGCGCCACGAGAGAAGGGAGGAGATGAATGAGCCGTACGGACGGCCTCTACACCGCGGTGCAGAGGCAGGTGATCAACCAGATGCTCAAGCTGGCCGCCAGCGACGACAAGAAGAAGATCGTCAAGGCGTTCCGGCTGGCCGAGAGGATCACGCCGGACCAGTACAGAGGCTCAGTGCGTTTCGTCACCGAGAAGGTCAAGGACGACCACCCGGCGCTCACCATCGCCAAGCACGTGTCCACGAGACTCAGCCCGCACTGCCGCGAACGCTTCATCGAATGTCTTATTGTGAACAATCTTCTTCGCGGCGTCGCCAAGCGGCGGAAGCTCGTGGACTCGACCGGCATGCGCGCGCCGACGACGATCCTCATGAGCCCCACCATGCGCTGCAATCTCTCCTGCGAGGGGTGCTACGCAGCGGAGTACTCGCCAGACAAGGACCTCGACCGCCGTCTGATGCAGAAGATCGTGGACGAGGGCAACGACATGGGCGTCTACCTGTTCACCCTGCTCGGCGGGGAGCCGTTCATGTGGGACGAGCTGCTCGACTTCGCGCGTGAGAACAAGGACGCCTACTTCCAGATCTTCACCAACGGCACGCTCCTCGATCACGACACCATCGACGAGCTCGCCAGGATCGGCAACATCGCCCCCATGCTGAGCCTCGAGGGTTCGCCCGAGCTCACCGACCACCGGCGCGGCAAGGGCGTGCACGACCAGGTCATGGACATCATGGACCACCTCGGCGAGGCCGGGGTGCTGTTCGGCTACTCGTGCACCGTCACGCGCGACACCTGGAAGGCCATCGTCAGCGACGAGTTCGTCGACCCGCTGGTCGCCAAGGGCGCCATGCTGGCGTGGCACTTCCTCTACATGCCGGTCGGTCGCGATCCCGACGTGAGCATGATGTTGACGGCCGAGGAGCGGAACGACTTCCGCGTCGAGATCCAGCGGATCCGCGCCTCCAAGCCGCTCTTCCCGGTCGATTTCTGGGGCGATGCCCCCTACGTCAACGGCTGCATCGCCGGCAGGCACTACATGCACATCAACAGCGCCGGCTGGGTGGAGCCGTGCATCTTCACGCACTTCGCCACCGACAACATCCGCGACACGAGTCTCCTCGACGCGTTCAACTCGGACTTCTTCCAGGAGATCCGGCGCCGGCAGCCGTTCAACCACAACCTGCTCATGCCGTGCATGTGGATCGACAATCCCACCCAGGCGCGCGAGATCATGGCGGCCTCCGGGGCGCAGCCCACGCATCCCGGCGGCGACGTCATGCTCACCGACCTGCAGGACGAGCTCGACGTCTACGCGAGCAAGATCGACCGGCTCTACAGCCCCATCTGGAGCTGCCTGACCGCGGAGGAGGAGCAGACCAGCGACGAGCCCGCGCCCGTGCGCTGAGCTCGGGCGCGGTCCGCGTATGCGGCGGGCGGCGGGGCCTCGGCCCCGCCGCCCGCGTCCGTCTTCGGGCCGCCGCGTCCGTCCCGCGCCGCCCGGGCCGGCGGCCTAAGGTATTCCTGCTACCCTGTCGAAACTTGAAGGCAGCCCGAGAGTGTTATGGCGAGAGCTCACACCCACAAGCATGCCGCGCGTCTCGCGGCCATCTCCATCCTCCTGCTGATCGGCGCGCTCGCGGCCGTCTGGTCGGCGCCGCGCGCCAGCGAGGCGGTCGCGGCGTGGATGAGCACGCCGCCGGTGGAGCTTCGCACCACGAGCCTGCCGGTACCTCTGCCGGTGGGCGCGGCGCCGGCCGGCGGTGGCGCGCTTCGCAGCGCGTTCGCCGGCGATGCTCCGGCGGACGCCGGGACGGCTTCACCGGTCATCGATGCCGGCATGCGCTTCACCATGGCCGGCGTGATCTGCGCGCCGCCGGCGCAGCAGGGTGAGGTGCAGGCGCTCATCCGCACCAGCGAGGACGGAGACACGTGGAGCCGCTGGTATGTGGTCCCACTCGAGCGCGCCGCGGAGGAGGGTGGCTCCGAGCAAGCCTTCTCCGAGCCGATCTGGACGGGCGGCGGCCGTTACCTGCAGGTGGCCGCCCGTGGCGCCGGCGACGATGAGCCGACGCCGGCGCTCCTGCGCGACGTGCGCGTGGTAGCCATCAACAGCACCGAGGACGCCGACCGCGCTTCCGCGGTCGTCGGCGTCCTGAGGCGCGCCGCGGCCGCCGTGGCGGACCTCGAGATGGCCCCGCCCGTCGGCGCGATGACCACCAAGCCCACGATCGTCACCCGTGCGCAGTGGGGCGCTGACGAATCGTTGCGCTCGGGCTCGCCCGACTACGCCCCCGTCAAGATGGCGTTCGTGCATCACACCGCGAGCGGGAACAGCTACAGCGCTGGCCAGGCGCCGGCGATCGTCCGCGGCGCCTACGCCTATCACACCAAGGCGCTGCACTGGAGCGACCTCGGCTACAACTTCCTCGTCGACCGCTACGGGGTCATCTACGAAGGACGCTACGGGGGCGTGACGCAGGGGGTGATCGGCGCGCAGGTGCTCGGCTTCAACACCGGTAGCACGGGGGTGTCCGTCGTCGGGACCTTCTCCAGCGCAACCCCTCCGGCCGCGGTGATCACGTCGGTGGAGCGGTTGCTGGCGTGGAAGCTCGACGTCCACCACGTCGACCCACTTGGCACCGGCACGCTGGTCTGCGGCTACGGGCAGAAGTTCCGGACGGGGCAGTACGTCACGTTCCCCGCCATCGCCGGTCATCGCAACGCCAACTACACGGACTGCCCCGGCGGACGGCTCTACGCGCAACTGCCGAACGTCCGCAGGGTGGTGGCTCTCTTGGGGCAACCCAAGATCTACGGGACCATCATCGGGCCGCCAGCGATCAGTCCGAACGGAGACGGCGTGCTTGACCGGGCGACCATCGGCTTCACGCTGTCGCAGACGGCCGGCTGGCGCCTCGAGATCCGCAACGAGGCGGGCGTGCTCGTGCGTCACCTCGCCGGCGAGGGCACGGTCGTGGAGACCACGTGGGCGGGCAAGGACGACGACGGCCAGGTGCTGCCCGACGGCGTGTACGCCATCCGGGCCGACGCCACGAACTCGCGCCGGCGTGGCGCGCCCTGCGACGGCGACCGTGCGCCTGGACACCGAGGCGCCGAGCGTCCGTAGCGCCGCTGTCACCCCGGACCCGTTCAGCCCCAACGGTGACGGTAGGAGCGATTTCGCCACGCTCGCCTTCGTGCCCACAGAGAGTGCCACCGCACGCGTCTCCGTGATTGCCGCCAACGGCGCCGTTCTGCGCCGGCTCACCGGCTGGAGGACCGTGACCGCGGCCGTCCGGCGAGTGCGATGGGACGGGCGTGTGGGCTCGGAGTCAAGCCTGAAGCCAGCTCCTGAGGGCTCCGCGACGCTGCTGCTCGAGCTCCGCGACGGCGCCGGCAACACGGCCGTCGTGCGGCGCACGGTCGTCGTCGACCGCACCCTGAAGTTGGCGTCCGTGTCGCGCGCGACGTTCTCGCCCAACGGCGACGGGATCCACGATGCCGTGACGCTGTCGTTCAGCCTGACGCGTGGGGCCGATGTGACCGCCACCGTGGTGCGTGCAGGCTCCACGGTGCGCACCATGCGCCTCGGCCGGCTGGCCGCGGGCGCACGCATGGTGACCTGGGACGGCCTGCTCAGTGGAGGCGCCCCCGCGGCGAGCGGTGGGTACTCGATCAAGGTGACGGCGGACGGCTCGGTCGGCGTGACGACGGTGGGCCGGACGGTCATGGTCGACCTCGCGCATCCCAGACTGACCGTGTCCGCGACCGCCACGGCCCGCTACGGCGCGACCGCGAAGCTCACGTACACCGTGCGCGATGCCTTCAGCCCGCGCGTCAAGGTGAGCGCCGAGGTGACCAGCGCGACAGGGAAGACCGTGACCACCATCGCCTGTGGGTGGGTCACGCAGGGCGTGAGCCACGTGTGCTCCTGGAAGCCCCGGGCACGCGGCGCCTACACGGTGACGTTCCGGGCGATGGATCTGGGCGGCAACCGGCAGTCCGCCGAGGCGGAGACGGTTCTCAGAGTACGCTGAAGCCCGGCTCCCCGCCGGGGGAGAGGGCTCCCGTCCCGCGGTCGACGCGCGCTACTTGCGCGCAGGAGCGCCCGCGTGGGTCACGGGCCCCTGAGGTGCGCGAATCCTACGCACGATCGCGACGACCAGGGCGACGACCCCGACCACCAGCGCGAGACGGAACACCACGAGCAAAGCCACGGCCGTCCAAGCGAGAATATCCCAGGACATCGTGCCCCTTCCGTTCGCGCAGACCGCTGCATGCGGCCTCCACTACTACTATTCCCTGCGTGGGTGCGCAGCCCCATCGGGATTACCACCTAGATGGGAGTGGGAAGTGGCGAGTAGAAGCGGGGTGGGCGGGCGCTCAGGCGCCCGCCCACCCCGCATTCCACCAGCCGTCAGGCGTCGGCGTGCTCCCGCCGCCAGCGGCAGTGCGGCATGGGGCAGGCGGCCATGCGCGCGGCGTCGCAGACCTCGCAGCGCTGGTCCGCCATGCTGACGGGGAGGTCGAAACAGCCGTCCGGCGACTCGCCCAGGCGCAGCACCGCGTGCAGCGCCCGGGAGACGGCCTTCATGTCGGCGAAGGTGTCGGCCTTCTCCGGCAGGTCGACGAGGCCCATGCGCACGGCGCGCTTGCGCACGCGGCCGTCCGGGACGCAGGCGAACCGGTCCAGCGCCTCGTCGTCCCAGAGGCCGTAGCGGCGCATCTCCCGGACCGCCCAGAAGGCGCGGGACTTGAGCGCGCCGCCGGACGAGGCGTGCAGCACGTCGACGGCGACGTCGGGATCGGGCGGCTGCGGCAGCAGCCGGCCCCACGTGTCCCGCGTCTCCGCCAGGCGGACGAAGTCGATGACCTTGCCCTTGCTGTCGTTGCGCGAGACCGGCGGGTCGAGGGCGTAGCGCTTGAGGTCGAACTCGCCGGCGAACAGCGCGTCGACGACGCCGGCGTCGCCCAGCCGGCGCCAGTCGGCGTCGACGACGGACTCCGGCGCCGG
Organism: uncultured Thermoleophilia bacterium; assembly: GCA_963808735.1. Classification (GTDB taxonomy): domain Bacteria; phylum Actinomycetota; class Thermoleophilia; order UBA2241; family UBA2241; genus CAIXSE01. The sequence continues at coordinate 118,834 of CAWEHE010000013.1, forward strand.
CTGGGCGGCGAGCGCCCCGTAGCACAGGAGCGTGTAGAAGAGGCGGCTCTGCTCCGACTCGTCGGACGAGAACCGGTCGCGCTGCTCGGCGTCGAGGATCTCGGCCGGCAGTTTCTGGGCGGCGAGGAACGCCTGCCCGAGGAACGCCACGTTCTCCCGGCGTTCGCGGTTGGTGAGTGTGGTCGATTCGTTCACTGGTGCCCCCACGGGTGGTGTGATGTGGCGAGGGCGGCCGGCCGGCGCGCCGCAGGAGCATGCTAGAGGCGCGCCGGCCGGCCGCACAGGCTCACGAAGCCGCCGGCAGGGTGACGCTTCCGCCAGCCCGGGGGTCACGATGCGCCCGGCTTCGCCGGCGCCGGGCCCGACGCCGATGACGCCGCGTTGACGGGGGCGAAAGCGGACTGATATAGTCTGCTTTCTGCCCAGCTTGCGACGGGCATCGGCGGACGGTAACCTTTGCAGTCGGCGGGGCGGCATGCGCCCCCCAGGAGGACCACGCTTCACACCCATGACGACACTCGGTATCGATATCGGCTGCATCAGCCTCAAAGCCGCACTCGTCGGCCAGGCTGGCGACCAGGACCTCTTCAGAGACCTTCTCTCGCGCAACCCGGACCTCTTCCAGGCGCCGCGCGACGGGCCGACCGTGGTCGACGGGGCGCCGGTGCTCGTGACGCTCTACCGGCGCATCAAAGGCAGCCCGGCGGAGGCCGCGGAATCGCTCCTCGGCGATCTGCTCGGCGCGCTCCCCGAGGGGTCCGTGCGTGGGGCTCGCGTCACCGGGTCCGGCGGACGCCTCGTCGGCTCGGCGCTCGACGCCTCGTTCGAGAACGAGTTCAAGGCCATCACGCGCGGCATCTCGGCCCTGCACCCCGAGACGCACACCATCTTCGAGATGGGCGGCGAGACCTCCAAGTTCATCCGCCTCGAAGCGAGCGATCTCGGGTGCGCCGGCATCGCCGACTACCAGACCAACGGCGACTGTGCGGCGGGCACCGGCTCGTTCATGGACCAGCAGGCGAGCCGGCTGCTCTACGACATCGAGGACGTCGGCGACATCGTGCTGGAGGCGGGCAAGGCCGCCAGCATCGCCGGCCGCTGCAGCGTGTTCGCCAAGAGCGACATGATCCACGCCCAGCAGAAGGGCTACCAGCCGCCCGAGGTGCTGCGCGGCCTCTGCGACGCGGTGATGCGCAACTTCAAGGGCACCATCGCCAAAGGCAAGGTCGTCGAGCCGCCGGTCGCCTTCATCGGCGGCGTGGCCGCCAACGAGGGGGCCGTGCGCTCGCTGCGCGAGGCCTTCGACCTGAACGACGGCGAGATCTTCATCCCCGAGTACCATGCCAGCATCGGCGCCATCGGCGCCGCCCTCATCGAGGCCGACGTCGAGGCGGCTCGTGAAGCCGCCATCGCCGGGCTCGACGTCGACCGCCTGCCGGCGGCCGAGTTCCCGGTCACCGACCGCCTCTCCATGGACCGCGTCCTGCTGCTGCGCGACATGGCGAAGCCCTTCGCGTTCGACGGCAACGGATCGGTGGTCGACGCCTACATGGGCATCGACATCGGCTCCGTCTCCACGAACCTCGTCGTCATCAACGACGACGGCGACGTCATCAAGGAGATCTACACCAAGACCGACGCGCGCCCCGTCGAGGTCGTGAGCAAGGGCCTCGCCGACATCCAGAACGAGATCGGCGCCCGCATCAACCTCCTCGGCGTGGGCACGACGGGGTCCGGACGTGAGCTCATCGGCGAGCTCACCGGGGCCGACATCATCACCGACGAGATCACCGCCCACAAGACGGGCGCCGACTTCATCGGCCGCAAGATCGGCAAGCAGTGCGACACGATCTTCGAGATCGGCGGCCAGGACAGCAAGTTCATCAGCCTCCAGGACGGCATCGTCGTCGACTTCGCCATGAACGAGGCGTGCGCCGCCGGCACCGGCTCGTTCCTCGAGGAGCAGGCGGAGAAGCTCGGCATCAACATCGTCGACGAGTTCGCCGAGCTGGCGCTCGGCTCGCCGGCGCCGGTGCGCCTCGGCGAGCGCTGCACGGTCTTCATGGAGCGCGACGTCATGGCCTACCAGCAGCGCGGCGCCCGCCGCGACGACCTCGTCGCGGGCCTCGCCTTCAGCATCGCCACCAACTACCTCAACCGCCTCGTGCGCGAGCGCCACGTCGGCGACGTGATCTTCTTCCAGGGCGGCACCGCCTACAACGACGCGGTCGCCGCGGCGTTCAGCCAGATCCTCGAGAAGGAAGTCATCGTGCCGCCGCACAACGGCGTCATGGGCGCCCTCGGCATGGCGCTGCTCGCCCGGGAGCGCGTGCTCCGCACGGGTGAGCCCTCGTCGTTCCGCGGCTGGGACCTCGAGCAGGTCGACTACACCGTGGTCGACTTCGTGTGCAAGGCGTGCTCCAACGAGTGCGACGTGCGCCAGTTCACCATCGAGGGCGAGAAGACCTACTGGGGCGACAAGTGCTCCGACCGCTATCGCAAGCCGGCCAAGGTCGAGAAGGAGCCGGTGATCGCCGACCTCGTCGCCTTCCGCGAGGAGACGGTCCTGGCGCCCTACGAAGCGGCGCGCGCCCGCGTGCCGGAGACGGCGCCCACGGTCGGCTTCGCTCGCGCCATGTACACCTACGACCGACTTCCGTTCTGGTCCACGTTCTTCGCCGAGCTCGGACTGCGTCCCGTTCTCTCTCCGGAGAGCGATAAGCGCATCCGCGAGGACGGCGTGGCGCTCACCGTAGCGGAACCCTGCTTCCCGATCCGCGCCGCCCACGGTCACATCAAGTGGCTGGTCGAGCAGGACGTCGACTGGATCTTCGTGCCCAACCAGGTGAACGAAGAGACCGAGTTCATGCAGTACAACTCGCACGCCTGCCCGTGGGGCCAGACGCTGCCGTTCGTGGTCAAGGCCGCGCCGGGTCTGCAGGAGGCCGTGAAGGACAAGATGCTCGACCCGCGGGTGCAGTTCCGCGACGGTCGCGACGGCCTGGTCCGCGACATGGCCGAGATGGGCGCGCGCCTCGGAGTCAGCAAGGCACAGCTGCGCGCGGCGCTCGACCGCGCCTACGTGGCGCAGGAGGAGTTCCGCGCCGCCCTGTTGGCGGCCGGCGCGGAGGCGGTGCGCCGGCTCGACGAAGCCGGCGAGCTCGGCGTCGTCCTGCTCGGCCGGCCCTACAACATGTACGACAAGGGCATCAACATGGACATCCCGCGCAAGCTGCGCAAGTTCTACGGCGTCAACGTGATCCCGCTGGACTTCCTGCCCATCAAGGGCATCGACATCGATCCCCTGGTGCCCAACATGTTCTGGAACTACGGCCGCAAGATCCTGCAGACGGCCACCTGGGTGCGCGACCGGGAGAACCTGCACCTCATCTACCTGACCAACTTCAAGTGCGGCCCGGACTCGTACATCAAGCACTACGTGCGTGAGGCCTCGGGCAAGCCGTTCCTCACCCTGCAGTTCGACGAGCACCAGAACGACGCCGGCGCCATGACCCGCTGCGAGGCCTATCTGGACAGCAAGGGGTTCCTCCGCTGGTGGTCCAAGGACGCCGCCGACGAGGCTCTCGAGTGCCGCGAGGAGGTGGCCGGTGTCGTCGAGTAGCATCGAGCCCGTGCGTGACGAGCGCATCGAAGAGGCCATCACGGAGTTCGGTCTGGGCGGCCGCCGCCTGTACCTGCCGCAGATGCCCTACGGCGGCACCTACCTGCTGGCGGCGGCGATCCGCTCGATCGGCTTCGACTCCTGGCCGACGACCGACTCCGACGAACGCACGCTTGAACTCGGCTCCAAGGTCACGTCGGGCGACGAGTGCTACCCGCAGAAGATCACCATGGGCGACTTCCTGCGCATCATCGAGGACGAGGGCCGCGACAACGTGGCGTTCCTCATGCCGTCGTCCAACGGCCCTTGCCGCTTCGGCCAGTACCTGCACCTGATCCGCAGCAAGTTCGACGAGCTGGGCTACTCCGACGTGCCCGTGATCAGCATCACCTCCGGCGACGGCTACTCGTCCATCGGTGACTACTCCCAGGACCTCGTGCGGACGGCCTGGCGGGCGGTGCTGGCCCAGGACATCCTCATGAAGCTCCTGCTCAAGACGCGTCCCTACGAGCGTGAGAAGGGCGGCACCGACGCGGTGTATCACCAGAGCCTGGAAGAGGTCGGTGAGGCCGTCAGCCTCCAGGGCGTCTCGCACAAGGAACGGCTGGCGGCCATCGTGCCGGCCATGGTGCGGGCACGCGACCGGTTCCGGGCCGTGCCCGCCGACTACGACGCGTCGCGTCCGCTGGTCGGCGTGGTGGGCGAGATCTTCTGCCGCCAGAACACCTTCTCCAACTTCGACCTCATCCGCGTGGTCGAGGAGCAGGGTGGGGAGTGCTGGCTGTCGGACATCGGCGAGTGGGTGTGGTACACCGACGACGAGCAGCGCCGGCGCTTCATCGACCAGGGCCGGCGGTTCAGCAAGGACAGCGCCGTGCGCGCCATCAAGAACAAGGTCATGCGCCGCGACGAGCACGCCATGTACGGCCCCTTCCACGACGACTTCGTGGGCTACGAGGAGCCGGAGGACGTGCGCGACATCCTGAAGATGAGCTTCCCGTACCTGCCCTACACGGGCACCCTCGGCGAGATGGTCCTGAGCAGCGGCAAGGCGATCTACCTGTACGAGAAGGGCGCCGACGGCATCATCGACATCAGCCCGTTCACGTGCATGAACGGCATCGTGACCGAGGCGGTCTACCCGAGTCTGGCCAAAGACCTCGACAACATGCCGATCCGGACGTTCTACTTCGACGGGACCCAGGGCGACCTGGAGCGCGACATCGGGATCTTCATCGAGCTCGCGCACACGTATCGGCGCCGCAAGCAGAAGGTCCGGCGCTACCCCGCGTACTTCGGCGCGTAAGCGCCGGTCGGTGGGGTCCGGCCGGGCCCCCGCTCCTCATCACGCCTCGGCGAGCCTCCGACGCGGGCAACGTCCTTCCCTGCATCCAGAAAAGGGGAAGGGCCCCTCGCCTTGATCCCTGGTGCTCGGGGCCGGAACCAGGGGGCGAGGAGCCCTTTGTCTCACCGGAGGCGACGTGGGGGAACGTCGCTCTCGGGGATGAAGATGTGGTCGGTGTGCTGTGTCTCAGCGCCCCATGAAGCGCTCAGCGGCGCCGGCGTCGAACATGGTGCCGTTGGGCACGCGCACGTGGCCGCGGGCGTCGCCGGAAGGAGTGCCGATCACGTGACCGGTCCCTGCGAAGAAACGGCCGATGGAATTGAAGAAACGATTCTGCATGCTGCTCACCCCTCCTCGATCATTACCCGGCGCTGTCGGCGCCGTAGGTCAGGTCGTCCCTCATGAAGTCCTTGCCGCTCCCGCGACGGTCGCCCGATGGGGACTGGGTCGCCCCCGAACTGAACGCGGCCTTCACGAGATGCTTGATGCCTTCGAACTGGTCGGACATGGCGACCCTCCTTCTAAATAAATACAGCAGTTTTGTGTAACGCGACACAAACTATATGTCCCGAAGGGCGTTCTGTCAAACCTGAGTGACGTCCCCGCCGCCCGCGGCGGGTGACCAAGGTCAAGGGCCGGATGTGGCGCGGCCGGGTACGCTCACTGCAGGAAGCATCAGCCGATCCCGGAGGCCCGCATGGACACCGCCACACCCGTCGTCGCCGATCTCGAGAGCATGGTCGAGGTCGCGGAACAAGGCATCGTCAGCAAGGCGATCGTCGAGAACGAGCACCACAAGATCATCCAGTTCACGCTGGCCGCCGGACAGGAGCTCAGCGAGCACACGGCCAGCGTGCCGGCCGTGATCCACGTCCTGCGGGGCAAGGGCTCCGTCTCCCTGGGCGGGGACGTGCACGAGGCTCGGCCGGGGATGCTCTACTACATGCCGGCCGAGCTCAAGCACGCGGTGGTGGCGGAGGGCGACCTCGTCTTCCTGCTCACCATGTTCCGCACCTGAGGAGCCTCTCCGCTCCAGCCCGTCTTCGCCGTCGCCTTCACGCCACGGCGACGAGCCCGTCCGCCTCGGTGACCAGTCCGTCACGGCCGAGGCGGGCGACGAGGTCCTCGATCTCGCCCGACGACAGGCCGAGCGCGGTCTCCAGCTGCCGGGGAGTCTGTGGTCCGTGGTCGAGCAGGCGGCGCAGGAGCCGGGCCCGCTTCTGGCGCCGCGAACCCTCGAAGGTCCCTTGACGGCTGCGCGGCGCGAGGCCGGTGGCGCGCGCCGTGAGCACCAGTGACCCGTAGTCCATGAGCGCGTTGTGCCAGTCGCGGCTGTGGCCGGGCGGCAGCGCGGCCTCGGCCACCGCCTGCAGATCGCGGTCGTGGAGGTCCGGCGGCAGCTCGAGCTCGTGGGTGAGGACGCGCCGCACGTTGGCGTCCACCGCGGCCAGGTCCGCGTTGTGCGCGAAGACGAGGACGGCGCGGGCCGTGTACGGTCCGATGCCGGGGAGCGCGCGCAGCTCGTCGATCGACGTCGGCAGCTCCGCGCGGCGCCCGGCCGGCGCCGCGGAGACGGCGGCCGCGGCGCACTCCTGCAGGCGGCGCGCCCGGGTGTTGTAGCCGAGGCCCTGCCAGCGCTGCAACACGGCTGAGAGCGGCGCTCCGGCGAGGCTCTCCAGGTCCGGCCAGACGTCCAGCCACTCCGCGAAGCGCGGGACCACGCGCGGTACCTGCGTCTGCTGGAGCATGACCTCGCTCACCAGGATCGCGTAAGGGTCGGTCGTGCGCCGCCACGGCAGGTCGCGGCGGTTCTGCGCGTACCACGCCAGCAGCCGCGACTGCAGGGCGCGGACGCGGCGCGGGCCGGGAAGGGCGAAGGCGTGTGGGCCGGGATTCATGTGTCGCGCGCCGGGAAGAACATCGGCGAGAGCCTAGCACGACGGGCCCGGCGCTCAGGTCTGTTCGTCGACGAGCTTCTCCCAGAGCGCGTACTCGCGCTGCAGCTGGCCCTCGACGATGCCGCGCTCGTCCAGAAGCCGGTTGAGGACGTCCCTGTCCGCGTAGGTCCCGGGTTCGGCGAGCTCCGCGTCGATCTCGCCGAGCCGCTTCTCCGCGCGGAGGATGGCCGCCTCGGCGCCGCGCAGGCGGGCGCGCCGGCGGCGCGCCTCCTCGGCGCTCTCCTTTCCGCGCGCGACGGCGGCGCCGGCGGGAGCGGCGCGTCCGGCGCCTTTGCCCTTGCGCGCGGCAGGCTCCTCGAGGCCAACGGGCACGCCGCCGGCGCGCTCGCTCCTGGCCTCCCAGTAGCGCGCCGCCGAGAGGTGGTTCAGCAGGCGGCCGTCGTGGATCTCGAGCACGCGCGTCGCGACCCGCTCGATGAGGTGCCGGTCGTGCGTGACCAGCAGGATCGTGCCGGTGTAGTCCTCGAGCGCGTCGGCAAGCGCCTCGACGGAACCCATGTCGAGGTGGTTGGTGGGCTCGTCCAGGAGCAGGAAGTTGGCGTCGCCGACCAGCAGCGTGAGGAGGCGGAGGCGGCTGCGCTCGCCGCCGGAGAGCATCTCGACGCGCTTCTCGACCTCGTCCGGGCCGAACTGGAAACGACCGAGCAGACTCCGGGCGGCCTGCTCGTCGTGGCCGACCAGGGGCAGGACCGTCTGCAGGACCGTGTCCTCCTCGCGGAGCTCGCGGCCCTGCTGCGAGTAGTAGGCGGGGCGCACGTTGTGGCCGAGGTGCGACGCGCCGGCCGGCAGGCTGCGCAGGCCGGCGACCGTCTCGATGAGGGTCGTCTTGCCGGACCCGTTGGGGCCGAGGAGGGCGACCTTCTCGCCGCGCTCGAGCACGACGTCGACGTCGCGCACGAGCGTGTGGGCGCCGGCTTCGTCGTCGGCGGAGCCGACGCTCACGGCCGGCGCTTTCAGCTCGAGCACCACGCGCGCCGAGGGCTTGGGCTGCGGGAGCCCCAGCTTGAAGCTGCGCTTCTGCCGGGGCGGCTCCCGCAGCCCCGCCTTGATGCGCTCGATCTGCGTCAGCTTGGCCTTCGCCTGCTTGGCCTTGTCCTTCTTGGCGTGGAAGCGATCGTAGAAGCGCTGCAGCTGCTCGATCTTCTCGATGTCCTGCTCGTACTCACGGCGCATGAGGTCGAGGCGCGCCTCGCTCTCGCGCAGGTAGGTGGAGAAGTCCCCGCCCTGGGCCTCGACGTGTTCGTGCTCCACCGCGAGCACGCGCCGCCCGACCCGCTCGAGCAGGCGGCGATCGTGCGTGACGAGGACGAAAGCGCGCTCGTAATCCGAGAGGAAGCCCTCGAGCCACTCCACCGAGTCGATGTCGAGGTGGTTCGTCGGTTCGTCGAGCAGGAGCAGGTCGGCGTCGGCGAGCAGGGCCCGCGCCAGGGTGACGCGCGTGAGCTCGCCGCCGGACAGCGAGAGCAGGCGCCGCTCCAGCATCTCGTCGGGGAGGCCGAGGCCCTCGACGACCCCGCCGAGGCGGTCGCGGTAGCCGTACCCGCCCGCGGCTTCGAAGCGCCGCTGGAGCTGCTGGTACGACTTCATGGTGTCGCGAAGCTCCGGGCTGTGCTCGGCGAGGCCGGAGAGACGCTCCTCGGTCGCGCGCAGCGCCGCCTCGAGCTCCACGGCTTCTCCGAACGCCTCGATGAGGTACTCGCGCACGGGGCGGTCGCGCTCCAGCTCCGGCGTCTGCTCGTGAAGCCAGATACGCCGGCCGCGCGCGCGGGCGATGGTGCCCGAATCGGCGTGCTCGTCGCCGGAGACGAGTCGCAGCAGCGTCGTCTTGCCGGTCCCGTTGCGCCCCACCAGGACGGCGTGGTCGTGCCCGTCGACGGAGAAGGAGACGGTCGTGAACAGCCTCTGGCCGGCGAACGCTTTCTCGACGTTGTTGAAGGTGACGATGCTCATGGCGTGGCCCGCCGGTGGATGCCGGAGCGGGGCGGGAGCGGCAGGATACCACCGGCGGCGCGAGGTCGCCAGCGTGTACGCGCCGCCGGGCCCCTGCTACCCTTGCCGGGCTTGGCGAGCGAGGGAGGAGCCGCGCCGGTGACCGCGCCGCACCCGAGGGACATCCTGATCGGACCGCGCACGACCGTGTTCGCGCTGCTCGCCGCCTACCCGTTCCTGGAGCCGTTCCTGCTGGCGCGCGACCGCGGGTTCGAGGCGCTGGTCGACGTTCGCGCCCTCTCCCGATGGGCGCGCATCATGACACTGGACGACGTCGCCGCCAGGCTCGACGTGCCGCGGCGTCAGCTGGTGCGCGAGATCGCCGCGGAGGTCGAGCGCGGCACCGGTCGCAGGGCCCGGGTCGCCGGCGCGCCCGGGCGCATCATCGACGACGAGCGGTGGCTCGGCGAGCTCCGCGACATCGTCGACGCCCTCGAGGCCGGCGCGCCCCTCCGGGAGACGGCCGCGCGCTGGCGCGAGGCGACGGCCGACCTCGAGCCGGCGGAGTCGGAGGCACTCGATGCGGCGCTGTCCGAGACCATGACGGCAGAACGGGAGAGGGCCGACCGGGAGGTGGGGGCGGCGGCTTCGCGCGACGGCGGACTGCTCGGCTCCCCTCCCGTCGGGCATCCCCTCGAGACGCTGCGCCGCGAGGCCGTCCGGATCCGGCAGCTGAACGCCGGCCTGAGGTCCGAGCTCGAGCGGCTCGGGGGCTCGCCGACGAGGCGCCGGTGGCAGCAGCAGAAGCCGTTCGTGTCGCGCCTCGTCGACCGGCTCTCCGGCGTCGAGCTGCGCTTTCGCCGCGAGCAGCAGGCCTGGTTCCCGGCGCTGGGCGTGCACGGGGTGGAAGGGCCGCAGTCCCTCCTGGTGCAGCATCAGTCAGAGACCCTCGAGACGCTGCGGCGGCTCCGGCTCGCCGTGGCCCGCGACGACGCTCCGTCGGTGACCACGGCGGGCACGCGCCTGCTCGACTCCCTCGAGGATCTGCTGGCCCAGGACGAGCGGCTCCTCGAGCCCCTCGCCCAGCGTCACTTCTCGGCAGGAGACTGGTCGGCCGTGCGCGAGCTCGAGGACAGCGTAGGGTGGAGGGTCATACCGCCGCCGCCGCCCTGGCCGGATTCCTGACCGCGAGAGGTGGCTTCGGAGAGCGGTCGGGAGGGCAACCACGGGGCATGGACGGCCAACTGCTCTCGCCGACACTGATCGAGACGCGCCGCGTCATGACGGAGGAGGCGCGGTCGTTCGTCGACGCCGGCCGCGAGCGAGGCGTCGTCTTGAGGCTGATCGGTGGGCTCGCCGTCCACGAGCACTGTGCCGGGCTCGCCGCCTGCATGCGGGACCACGCCGACGTGGACCTCGTGGGGCTGAGACGCCAGACGGGGCCAATGATCGAGGTCTTCGGACGACTCGGCTTCCGCGAGCGGGTGCACGTGCGGCAGGCGACGTCGCTCGCCCAGGCCCAGTTCGTGCGGGAGTGCGTCCACGTGGACGCCGGCGGCGCGCCTGCTCACCGCGACGACCACGTGGACGTGTTCTTCGACAGCTTCAAGCTGGACCACACCATCGACCTGCGCTCGCGACTCGAGCTGCACCCCTACGCGATCCCGCTGACGGACGTGCTGGCCACCAAACTGCAGATGCACGCACCCGAGCCGCGCGACGTGCGCGACGCGCTCATGCTGCTGGCAGCGTCGCACGGGCCGGGGACCGGCCCCGAGGAGGTCGATGCGGACTACCTCGCCCGCCTCTGCGCGAACGACTGGGGACTCTTCTACGACGTGTCGCTCACCGTGCAGCGGTGCACGGAGGCGCTGGACAGGGTCGGCCTGAGCCCCGCCGAGCGGGGACGGGCGGCCGACCTGCTGGTGCGCCTCACCGGAGCCGTCGATGCGGCGCCCAAGACCCTCGCGTGGCGCCTGCGAGCCCGCGTCGGTACCCGCCGGGCCTGGTACCAGATCGTCGAAGAACAGGACGGTGCTTCGTGAGGCCGGCGTCGACCAGCACCGGGCTGGTCGACGTCGGCGTCAGACGCTCACGGACCGGACCGTGACCTTCTCGAGGTCCATCTCGCCGAGACCCATGTCGTGGGCGGCCTGCACGTAGGGGACGTCGGCGCCGGTCAGGTCGAAGAGCGTGGCGGCGTAGGAGTCGGCGGCGACGATGTCGGCGCTCGCGATCACGGTGTCCAGTCGCTCGACGTCGTTGAGGTCGCCCCCGGTCGGTCCGTTGGCGGTGAGCACGCGGACCGCGTCGACCACGGTGAGGCTCGGGCGGCAGACGCTGATGAGGTCGGCCGTGCGCTGCCCGATGTTGGTGTGGATGTCGCCGGGGTCGAGGATCACGCCCAGCAGGTTCTTGCCCCCGAGGGTGAGCCGCGTGGCGCCGTGATCCTTGGCGATGGGCACGTCGATGAGCACGTCGCAGGAGAGCACGTCGGAGTAGATCGGCCAGGACGTGAGGTCGCGCCCGTCCGGGATGCGGTAGGGACGAAAGCCGATGGACGACATGATCTCCATCTCTCCGCCGGCCCTCTCGACCGCGTCCTGGATGCCGCTCACACGGTACGCCTCCTCCGCGGGACTGCCGAATGGGGTGTCCATGACGCGCACGCGGCTCGCGCCCGCGTGGCGGCATAGGGAGACCAGGGTGGCGACGACCTCGGGATTGGTCGTCGCCGCGTACTCCGGCCCGTGGTAGCCGGTGCAGATGTTCGGCTTGACGATCACGTCGGCGCCCGGCCTGACGAAGGCCTTCATGCCGCCGAGGGCCGCGACCGCCGCCGCCGTGATGTCGGCGGGACTCGCGCCGCGCGCCACCGCCAGCGGTGGCTGCTCGCGGCGCGCGCCCGCGGTGGAGGGGAGCGGGGAGGAGAGGCGGCCGCCCTGCGGCGGGTCGGCCGCCGGCTGCGAGCCGCAGCCCGCGGCGACCAGCGCCGCGCCGGCGGCCGTCATGCCGGCAAGTCTGAGGAACTCCTTGCGGGTACAGTCGCGCATGCAGTTCACAAGGGTAGCAGCCGGGACCCGCGAACACACCTGCAGTCGCCTCCGTCCACTGCGGCGGCGACGGGAAACGCGTGACAAGGAGCGTCGCCTGGGGCAACCTGTGCGGCAACGGGCCCCTAGCGTGCGGGGGCCGGAGGGACCGGGAGGATCACATGGGGATCGGCGACGTGTTCGCCAAGGCGTGGGAGCTGTGGAAGCGGGACGTGGGCTGGCTGATCCTTGCCGGTCTCGTGGTGGGCCTGATCATGATGGTGGTCTTCGGGATCGCCTTCGCGATCTTCCTGGCGATCTTCGCCGGCGCAGGGGTCACTCTCGGCGCCGATCTCGCCAACGACACCACCACGTCTCTGAGCGGGCTCGGCGTTGGGCTCATCGTGCTGGCCTTCTTCGTGTACATGGTGGCGGTCTTCGTGATCCAGGTGGTCTCGATGACCTTCTACGGCGGTATGTTCGAGATGGTCATCGGCGCGGCGCGAGAGAACCGCGGTGTCCGCTTCGGCGACCTCTTCGGCGGGTTCCGCAGGCTCGGCGCCTACGCCCTTTTCGCGCTCGTGCTGTTCGGCGTCTCCATCGGCGTCGGCATCCTCAACGTCATCCCCCTCGTCGGCTGGCTCGCCGGGATGGCGATCTCCACCTGGGTCTACGTGATCTGGCTGTACGTGCTCCCGCTGATCGCCGACCGGGGACTCGGCTTCGGTGAAGCCGCCGGGCGCAGCAACGCCATGGTCAAGGGCGTGGGCTGGTGGCGGACCTTCGGGATGGTGGTCGTCCTCGGCTTGGCGATCGGGGCCGCGATGCTGGTCATCCTGCTCGTCGCGGTGGGTATCGGCCAGGTGGAGGAGTGGGCCGGCGTCGCCGTCGGCCTCCTGCTGTTCCTCGTCTTCGCGATCCTGGTGCCGCCCTACACGATCTGCTACGTGAGCGTCATGTACCTCGGCTCCGCCGACGCCGCCGAGCCGGTGCACGGCGGCGGACTGCCGGGCATCCCGCCCGCGCCACCGGCCCCGCCCGCGCCGGCCGCCTACGGGACGCCCGCGTCGCCGGCCATGGCCGCACCGGCGGCCGGAGCTGCGACCGCCGTCACCGCGCCGGGCGTACCGCCGGGGCCACCCGCACGGCCGCCCGCCGGCGACGACGCCTGGAAGGCTGCGGCGGACCCGCTGGCGACTGCTCCGCCGCCACCGCCTGTCGCTCCGCCGGTCGCCGAGGGCGCCGCGGGACGGCCACCTGCCGCCCCGCCGCCCGCACCTGCGGGAGCCGCCCAGGCCGGCGCGGGAGAGGCTGCAGACAGCGTGGCGCCGGCCGTCGACGACTCGTCCACGGCGGTCACGCAGTCACCGCCTGCCCAGGCGCCCAAAGCGCCGGAGCCGCCTGCGCCGCCGGAGCCGCCGGCCTCCGCCTGACCCGAAGCGCCGGGACCCGGCCCTGGAGGACGACTCCCGCGCCCTCGCCGCGATCGACCGCCGGGCCCGGGCTAGTCTGATTCGGGCACGTACGGCCGGAGGTACATCGGAACGTATCGTTGCACGTTTGCGTGTACCTCCGCACGTACCTGACGTCGGCGGGGCTACCTCGCCGCCAGCAAGCGAGCGGCTGCTGGTCGGCAGCAGGCGGAGGAGGCCCACCGGCCTTGCGCTCAAGCAGCCGCCGCTCGCGCGCAACGTCGCGGATACCAAACGATGGCAAAGTAACTTTACAAAGATGATTACTTGATACTGGAGATGGGTATCAAGGGGTCAAGGCGCAGTCAGGGTGATTCAATCCCCGGCTCGCAGGACGCTCCGGCAGCAGGCCGGGCGGACACCCACAGTATGGAGGCAGAACGATGAAGAAGCGGTACATCATCCTCATGGTGGTAGCACTGATGGCGCTGCCAGTCGTGATCGCCGCGTGCGGCAGCGACACCGAAGAGGCGGCGTCGCCGTCTCCGTCGCCGACAATGCCTCTGAAGGACATCGTCGACACCGCCGTCGAGGCAGGTAGCTTCACGACGCTCGTCTCCGCTGTCCAGGCCGCCGGTCTGGAAGAGACGCTGCGCGGCGAAGGTCCCTACACCGTCTTCGCGCCGACCGACGACGCATTCGCCGCCGTCCCCCAGGAGACCCTGGACGCCCTGCTGGCAGACCCCAAGGGCGCTCTCACTGACGTCCTCACCTACCATGTCGCCTCCGGCAAGGTCATGTCGACCGACCTGAGTGACGGCATGATGATCGAGACCGTCAACGGCGAGTCCCTCGAGGTCACCATCAATGACGACGGAACCGTCATGATCGGCGACGCCACCGTCGTGACCGCGGACATCGAGACCGCGAACGGCGTGATCCACGTGATCGACACGGTGCTGGTCCCGCCGAGCATGTGACGTGAAGTAGACGACACCATTCGGGCGGGCGGCCCCGGCCGGCGCATCAGCGCCGGGGCCGCCCGTCCTCGCGTACGCGACTCAGTCGCGCGACGGCGTCCGCGTGTGCAGCAGGCGCGCGAGCTCTCGCCAGGCGCGCGGGTCCTCCTGGCCCATCTGCCAGGCGTACACGCCGCGGAGGTGCGGATGCCGGGAGATCAGCATGCGCGCCTTGGCCCGGATCGCCACGGCGTCGGGGAAGAAGGCCTGGTGCCGGGCACCGTCGCTGCGGTACTCGAGGAGCAGCTCGCGCGACGCGGTGCGGAACTCCTTCGGATCGTGCGCCGCCCTGATGGCCCGGACCCCGTCCCAGGTCAGGTCGGTCGTCGTCGACCCCTGCCAGTCCCGCCCGTAGAACCCCAGCCCCATGACGATCCTTCGCGGCGCCACCTGGGTCTCCGCGAAGTCCAGCACCCGGTCCATCCAGTCCGGCGGCGACAGCGGCCCGGGGCCGGACCACGAGCCCGAGTAGTTGTAGGTCATGACGCGGAACTGGTCGACGGCGCGGCCGAGGCGCTCCCAATCCTGACCGCGTGGGCCGTCCCAGGCTCCGGGCTCCTTCAGCTTGGGGTAGACGTCGACGGCGAGCAGGCGGTCGTCGGCGTGCACCCGGTCGGCGAGCTCCTCGACGAACGCGGAGAACGCGTCGCGCCGCGAGCCCTTGACCGCCTCCCAGTCGACGTCCACGCCGGCGACGTCGTACCGCCGGCACCACTCGGCGACCATCTTGGCGTGGCGGCCGCGGGTCTCCGGCGTCCTGAGGATCGCTGCCGAGATCGCCGGGTCGAAGGTGTGCTGGGTCTCGTCGTAGTCGGTGAGCGTCACGAAGACGCGGCAGTCGCGGCGCTTGGCTTCGGCGATGAAGCCCTCGTCGAGGCGGGGCGCGGTGACGCTGCCGTCCGCCCGCGACTGCAGCCAGTCGACGCTGACCTCGTCGATGGCGCCGGCCTCCACCGCCGTCTCGAGCGAGGCCCTGTCGCCGAAGGTCCAGGCGCCGATCAGGTAGGGACCGTGCGGTCTGTCGTCGTCGAGCGCGCTCGCGAGCGCGAAGGCGACGGCCACCGCCAGCAGACCGGCGACGACGATGACGACCAGGGCCGGGAGGCGCCGCCGGCGCGGTCGGCGGCGGCGGAGTTCGGGGCTGTCGTCGGCCGCGGGCATGCCCCCATGATGACGGCTGGCCCGGCGGCGGCGAAACCGCGGCGGCGCGAGGCTTCCGCGGGGCGACGCAGGGCGGCGCGCGACCGCTGCGGGGTGGCCCGCCGATTACGCGGCGCCCCTCAGCGGGTATGCACCGGCCACAGACCGGACCACCGCGAGGAGTGAGGTCACCCGTGAAGGAGAAGCTCGGCGCAACGAACGCACTCTACCCGCTCGTCACCGCCATCGTCGGCGCGACCGTGGACGGCACGCCAGACTTCGCGACGATAGCGCACGTCGGCATCGCCCACCTCAAGGGCATCACGCTGGGGATGGGCAACATCCACCTGACCAACAAGGGCATCCTGGAGAACAAGACCTTCAGCGTGAACCTGCCGTCCGAGGACATGGTCGTGGTCACCGACCACATCGGCATGGTGAGCGGCAAGCAGGAAGACAAGAGCGGGTTGTTCGACCTCTTCTACGGCGAGCTCGACACGGCGCCGATGATCGAGCAGTGCAAAGTGACGATGGAGTGTCAAGCTCATCGAGCACATCGCGATGCCGACCCACGACCTGTTCGTCGGCGAGGTCGTCGGCACCTACGCCGATATGGACGTGCTCACCAACGGCATCGTGGACATCGCCAAGCTCAAGCCGCTGCTGTTCGACATGGCGAGCAAGAAGTACTGGTCGCTGGGCGAGCCGGTCGCCAAGTGCTGGAGCGTGGGCAAGGAGTTCCAGCCGAAGGGCTGAGACCCGGCGTCAGGCTCAGCAGCCGGGGCCGGGGTGAGGGTGGGCGCGGCGTTCGGCGACGAAATCGCGGAACGCGCCCAGAGAGGCGTCGAAGCGCTCCCAGTCGATGGCGTAGTAGGTGCGCGTGCCCTCGTTGCGCGTGGTCACGAAGCCCGCGTCGCGTAGGATCGCGAGATGGTGGGAGACCAGCGGCTGACTGGCGTCGCCGTCGGCGGTGAGCTCGCACACGCAGCGCTCCCCGCCGAGCAGTTGCTCGACGAGTCCCGCCCGCGTCCCGTTGCAGAACGCCTTGAAGAAGGGGACGAAGTCGTCGATCGACGGAGCCGGCGCGGTCGCGTCGCGCGACGTGCCGGCAGGCGGCTCGCCCTGGCTGAGATGATCTGACGCGGTGCGGCTCATCGGCGGATGATACACGCACTTGTCTTTATGGTCAACGCGTGCTTATATAAACGCGCGCCGATGAAAGTCCTCCGACCCGATACTCCTTTCGCCGTCTTCTCCGACGTGCACGGCAACCTGCCGGCGCTCGAGGCCGTCCTCGAGGACGTCGAGCGCCGCGGCGTGCCGGCCGCAATCTGTCTCGGCGACCTCGTCGGCTACGGCCCCTTCTCAAACGAGGTGGCCCGTCTCGTGCGCGACCGCGGCATCCCGTGCCTCATGGGCAACTACGACCAGGGGATCGGCTTCTCCACCGGCGACTGCGGCTGCGTCTACAAGACCGACGAGCAGCGCATCGAGGGGGCGGCGTCGTTGGGGTGGACGGACGAGACGGCGGCCGACGACGTGCGCGCCTATCTGCGCACGCTCGAGGATCACTTCGTGCTCGAGGCGCCCGGCGGCGCGCTGCTCGCCGTGCACGGCAGCCCGCGCCGCATCAACGAGTACCTCTTCGAGGATCGGCCCGAGCACGCGATGGCGAGGATGGCCGGGGAGAACCCCTACCGCGCCATCCTCTTCGGGCACACGCACCTGCCCTACGCCCGCGAGGTCGAGCGCCCCGGCGGCGGCTCGACCGTCTTCATCAATGTCGGCAGCGCCGGCCGGCCCAAGGACGGCGACTGGCGCGCGTGCTACGCGATCGTCGACCCGCCGGCCGCCGGAGGCCCGCCGGCGGTGGAGTTCGTACGCGTGCCCTACGACTTCGAGCGCCTCACCAAGGCGCTCGCCGAAACGTCCCTCATCACGCGCTTCGCCGGCCCACCCGAGGATCCCCGGTGACCAGCGGCACCCGGCGACGTCTCTCCTTCCTCGACCGCTACCTCACGCTCTGGATCTTCCTCGCCATGTTCGCCGGCGTCGGTCTCGGCTGGCTGTACGAGGGCGTCCCGGCGTTCATCCAGAAGTGGTCCGTGGGCACGACCAGCGTCCCCATCGCCATCGGCCTCATCGTGATGATGTATCCGCCGCTGGCCAAGGTGAAGTACGAGGAGCTAGGCGACGTCTTCCGTGACTACAAGATCCTCGGCCTCTCGCTCGTGCAGAACTGGGTCATCGGGCCGATCGTCATGTTCTTCCTGGCCATCATCTTCCTGCACGACTATCCGGAGTTCATGGTCGGGCTGATCATGATCGGGACTCGCGCGCTGCATCGCCATGGTCATCGTCTGGAACCAGCTGGCGAGGGGCGACACCGAGTACGCCGCCGGCCTCGTCGCCTTCAACGCCGTCTTCCAGGTGCTCTTCTACAGCGTCTTCGCCTGGGTGTTCGTGACCAAGCTGCCGCCGCTGTTCGGGCTCGAGGGCGCGGCGGTCGACATCTCCATCGGGCAGATCGCGAAGAGCGTCTTCATCTACCTCGGCATCCCGTTCCTGGCAGGCATGCTCACGCGCTTCCTCGGGCTCAAGTACAAAGGGCGCGAGTGGTACGAGACGAAGTTCATCCCGCGCATCAGCCCGCTCACGCTGATCGCCCTGCTGTTCACCATCTTCGTGATGTTCAGCCTCAAGGGCGAGCTCATCGTCAAGCTGCCGCTCGACGTCGTGCGCATCGCCATCCCGCTGCTGCTCTACTTCGTGATCATGTTCTTCGTCAGCTTCTACATGGGGCGCAAGATCGGCGCCGACTACTCCAAGACGGCGACGCTGTCCTTCACGGCGGCGAGCAACAACTTCGAGCTCGCCATCGCCGTGTCCATCGCGGTGTTCGGCTTGAACTCGGGCGAGGCCTTCGCAACCGTCATCGGCCCTCTCGTCGAGGTGCCCGTGCTCATCGGTCTCGTGAGCGTAGCCATCTGGCTGGGGCGCAAGTACTGGGGCGTCACCGACGATCCCGTGCCTGCTGCCGTCTCGGAGGGCTGCGACGAGGTGGGCTGCGGTCCGGCACGTGACTGAGAGTCCGCGCCTCTGGGCGCGGCAGTAAGGAGCGACATGAGCGACACGACCGACCCGGTCCGCCACATCGACATCGAGTGGGGGCCGACGATCGATGCAGCGGCGTGTACCGGCTGCGGCGTCTGCATCGACTTCTGCCACAACGACGTGTACCGCTGGTCGGACGACGAGAGCCGGGTGGTCGTGGCGTTCAAGACGCACTGCGTGGTCGGCTGCTCGCACTGCGCCACGCTGTGCGAGGCCGAGGCGATCTCGTTCCCGACGCTCGAGGACATCAAGCGCGCCCGCCGCGGAGGCTGAGCCGGTGCACGACGCAGAGCCCGTCGCGCCCCGCAAGGTCTACGTCGAGCCCACCAACGCCTGCAATCTCGCCTGCGCCACGTGCGTGCGCCATGCCTGGGATGAGCCAGAGGGGTTCATGGAGTGGAGGGCCTTCGAGGCCGTCGTCGACGGGCTCGCCGCTTCTGCAGAAGAGGACGGTGCGGGCGAGGCCGCTCGTGCCGGCGGCGCCGTCGCCTTCATGGGCCTCGGCGAGCCGCTGCTGCATCCCCGCTTCCTCGACATGGTGCGGCACGTCAAGGAGCGCGGCCTGCGCGCGGAGGTCACGACCAACGCGCTGCTGCTCGACGAGGCGATGGCGGCGGGACTCCTCGAGGCCGGCCTCGACCAGCTCGTCGTCAGCATCGACGGCGCCTCCGCGGAGGCCTTCGGCCGGGTGCGCTCCGGCGCCTCGCTCGAGCGCGTCGTCGAGAACGTGCGCCGCCTGCACGACGGGCGAGGCCCCAACTACGGACCCGCCACGCGCATCGGCGTCGAGTTCGTGGCGATGCGCTCCAACGTCGCCGAGCTGCCCGGCCTCGGCCGTCTCGCCGCCCAGCTCGGCGCGACCTTCATCATCGTCAGCAACGTGCTCGCCTACACGCCGGAGCTGCTCGGCGAGACGCTGTACGACCATCGTGCCAGCTCGCTGAGCGGAGCCGAGACGACGGCGGCCCCGCGCTGGCAGCTGCCGGCCTTCGACTGGGACGAGCAGATCGGCGCCGCCCTGGGCGAGGCGCTCACCAGGTCGGGTCCGATCTCGTTCTTCGGCGCCGACCAGGAGACCACGCGCAGCCGCTGTCCCTTTGTGCACGCCGAGGCCTGCGCCGTCGCCTGGCACGGCGGCGTGAGCCCCTGTCCGCCGCTCCTGCACACCTACACCTGCTTCGTGCACGGCCGCGAGAAGCGCATGGTGCGGTGGGAGGTGGGGAGGGTCCCTGACGAACCGCTGCAGTCGATCTGGGCGGCGCCGGACTACGTCGCCTTCCGCGACCGGGTCCGGCGCTTCGACTTCCCGCCGTGTACCGACTGCGGCTGCGATCTGGCCGAGGCCAACGAAGAGGACTGCCTCGGCAACCCGCACCCGACGTGCGGCGACTGCCTGTGGGCGAGGGGCGTGATCCGCTGCGCGTGAGCCGCGCGGCTGCGAAGGGTCGCGCCGACGGCCCCGGTCAGTTGCTGGCGCCCATCTCGCGTTCGAGCGCTTCCTTGGCGTTCGCCATCTGCATCTTGAACTCCATGGGCCGCCGTATCTGTTTCAGGTCGTTGATCCCGGCGCCGGAGGACGCCGTGAGCACGACGATGTCCCCGTAGTTCAGCGCACGGCCGAGGATCGACTGCTTGAGCACGATGTCGGTGAGCTTCTCGAGCGACGAGTCGGCGACGCGCTTGCTGAGCACCCCGGTTGCCTCGATGACCCTGCGGTTGGTGAGCACGTAGACGTTCATCAGCCACGAGAAGAAGCCCCAGACGATCCGCACCGCGGGGACGATGAAGACGAGCAGCAGCCACCACACCCAGCCCGCGTCGGGCAGCCACCACACCTTGAGCACGATGACCAGCGCCAGGACGGCGACGGCGAAGAGGATCCACTTGATCATCTCGGCGACGAAGAAGATCCAGTGGTGGCGCTCGGTGTACAGGATCTTCTCGCTCGCGCCGAGCTGCTTCTGCACGTACTCGATGCTCACTGGTCCTCCTCCGCGCCGGTGTCCGGTGCACCGTACCACGGCTATACTGGCCCGCGCACCGACAGCCACCGTGGGGGTTTGCGCTTGACCGTCCTTCCTTCCCGCCTCGTCCGTCTCGGCCGGCGCCCGGCCGCGCTACGCCGCGTCAAGGCCGTCGTGCTGCCGCTCGCCGTGCTCGTCCTGCTCGCCGCGACGGCGGCCGCGGCGCTGCCGCAGGCGGCCGCCGCGAGCGCGCCCGTCCGGTCCTTCATGGGCCTCGGCGAGCCGCTGCTGCATCCCCGCTTCCTCGACATGGTGCGGCTCGTCAAGGAGCGCGGCCTGCGCGCGGAGGTCACGACCAACGCGCTGCTGCTCGACGAGGCCATGGCGGCCGGCCTCCTCGAGGCCGGCCTCGACCAGCTCGTCGTCAGCATCGACGGCGCCTCCGCGGAGGCCTTCGGCCGGGTGCGCTCCGGCGCCTCGCTCGAGCGCGTCGTCGAGAACGTGCGCCGCCTGCACGACGGGCGCGGCGCCAACTACGGACCCGGCACGCGCATCGGCGTCGAGTTCGTGGCGATGCGCTCCAATGTCGGCGAGCTCCCCGGCCTCGACCGGCTCGCCGCTCGTCTCGGCGCGACGTTCATCATCGTCAGCAACGTGCTCGCCTACACGCCGGAGCTGCTCGGCGAGACGCTGTACGACCATCGTGCCAGCTCGCTGAGCGGAGCCGAGACGACGGCGGCCCCGCGCTGGCAGCTGCCGGCCTTCGACTGGGACGAGCAGATCGGCGCCGCCCTGGGCGAGGCGCTCACCAGGTCGGGTCCGATCTCGTTCTTCGGCGCCGACCAGGAGACGACGCGCAGCCGCTGTCCCTTCGTGCACGCCGAGGCCTGCGCCGTCGCCTGGCACGGCGGCGTGAGCCCCTGTCCGCCGCTCCTGCACACCTACACCTGCTTCGTGCACGGCCGCGAGAAGCGCATGGTGCGGTGGGAGGTGGGGAGGGTCCCTGACGAACCGCTGCAGACGATCTGGGCGGCGCCGGACTACGTCGCCTTCCGCGACCGGGTCCGGCGCTTCGACTTCCCGCCGTGTACCGACTGCGGCTGCGATCTGGCCGAGGCCAACGAAGAGGACTGCCTCGGCAACCCGCACCCGACGTGCGGCGACTGCCTGTGGGCGAGGGGCGTGATCCGCTGCGCGTGAGCCGCGCGGCTGCGAAGGGTCGCGCCGACGGCCCCGGTCAGTTGCTGGCGCCCATCTCGCGTTCGAGCGCTTCCTTGGCGTTCGCCATCTGCATCTTGAACTCCATGGGCCGCCGTATCTGTTTCAGGTCGTTGATCCCGGCGCCGGAGGACGCCGTGAGCACGACGATGTCCCCGTAGTTCAGCGCACGGCCGAGGATCGACTGCTTGAGCACGATGTCGGTGAGCTTCTCGAGCGACGAGTCGGCGACGCGCTTGCTGAGCACCCCGGTGGCCTCGATGACCCTGCGGTTGGTGAGCACGTAGACGTTCATCAGCCACGAGAAGAAGCCCCAGACGATCCGCACCGCGGGGACGATGAAGACGAGCAGCAGCCACCACACCCAGCCCGCGTCGGGCAGCCACCACACCTTGAGCACGATGACCAGCGCCAGGACGGCGACGGCGAAGAGGATCCACTTGATCATCTCGGCGACGAAGAAGATCCAGTGGTGGCGCTCGGTGTACAGGATCTTCTCGCTCGCGCCGAGCTGCTTCTGCACGTACTCGATGCTCACTGGTCCTCCTCCGCGCCGGTGTCCGGTGCACCGTACCACGGCCCTGCAGGCCCGCGCACCGACGGCCTCCATGGAGGTGGGCGCGGCGTGACGTTCGCCGCGCCGAGACGCGCGTCGTCAGGGGCGGAGCGCCGGCTCGAGGCGCCTCACGCGGGTCGGCCCGCAACCTTCAGGCGCCTCGTGCGCCGCGCGCCGCGCCTTCGCGGCGCGGCCGGGGTCTGCTAGGCTGCGCCCATGGACCCGGGCCCGGTGGTCGTCGGCATCGACATCGCTGCGAGCAGGCCGTGCGTGGCGGTCGCGCTGCGCTGCGGGCGCACGCTCGAGGTCGAGTCGTGGCACGAAGCCGACGAGCGCATCGCCGGCGACCGCGCGCGCCTCATCGAGTGGCTGGAGAGCCTGGGAGCCGTCGCCGTCGGCGTCGACGCGCCGCAGCGGCCGCGGCGGGCGCGGGGCGCGGCCGCCTCCCGGCCGCGGGCCTGCGACGCGGACCTCGCCCACCGGCGCATCTCCATCTACCAGGTGCCCACCCGCGCCGTCGCCCAGGAAGCCGACGGGCTCTACGCCTGGATGGAGACGGGCTGGGAGTACTTCCGCGAGCTGGGCCGGCGCGGCTTCGAGCCGCCGGCCCCCGGAGCTCTCCCGGCGGCGCTCGGCCAGCAGGCCGCGGCGCTCGAGGTCTACCCGCACGCCGCGTTCACGACCTTGCTCGGCGGCACGCCGCCGCCCAAGAGCGGGCGCGCCGGGCTGCACGTCCGGGTCGCGGCGCTGCGGGCCGCCGGCCTGGTGTGGGACGAGTACTTCGACCACGACTCGCTGGACGCGCTCGCCGCGGCGCTCACGGCGTGGCGCTTCGTACAGGGCCGCGCCACGCCGGTCGGCGACGAGCGCGACGGGTTCATCTGGCTGCCGGTCACCGCGCATGAGGTGCTGCCGTCGTACGCCCGGCTGACGGAGCGGGAGGCGATGACGGCCGCCCGCCGCCTCGCCGGCGCCTGACGGGAGCGGCGCGCGCGCTCTCTCGGCCGCCTCGCGCGGCCGCTCCCCGGCCCCTGCCTACATCACGATCTTGTTCAGCGGGAACTCGACGATGCCCTCGGCGCCCGCCTCCTTGAGACGCGGGATGATCTCGCGCACCACGCTCTCCTGGAGGATCGTGTTGACCGCGAGCCAGCCGGGGTCGCTGAGGTGCGAGACGGTCGGGTTGCGCAGCGCGGGGAGGACCGCGAGGACGGCCTCGAGGTCACGTTCCTGTACGTTGAGCATGAGACCGACCTTGTCGAGGGCGGCGATGGCTCCCTGGAGCAGCATGGTCACGTCCTCGATCTTGCGGCGCTTCTCGGGATCGGCCCAGCTCTCGCGGTTGGCGATGAGCTGCGTCGTGCTCTCGAGCACCGTCTCGATCACCCGCAGCTTGTTGGCGCGCAGCGAGCTGCCGGTCTCGGTGACCTCGACGATGGCGTCGGCGAGCTCCGGCAGCTTGGCCTCGGTGGCGCCCCAGCTGAACTCGACCTTGGCGGTCACGCCGCGCTCCGCCAGCCAGCGCTTGGTCACGCCGACCAGCTCGGTCGCGACGATCCTGCCCTCCAGGTCGGCGGCCGTGCGCACGGGTGATCCGTCCGGCACCGCCAGCACCCAGCGCACCCTGCCGAAGCTCTGCTTGGCGTAGACCAGGTCGCTCACCTCGTGCACGTCCGCCTCACCCTCCACGACCCAGTCGTGGCCGGTGAGGCCGCAGTCGAGCGCGCCGTCCTCGACGTAGCGCGCCATCTCCTGGGCGCGCACCATCATGCACTCGATCTCCGGATCGTCGATGGCCGGGAAGTAGGAGCGTTCCGCGACGGTGATGAGGAAGCCCGCGCGGCGAAAGAGGTCGATCGTCGCGTGCTCGAGGCTACCTTTCGGCAGGCCAAGCTTGAGTGTCATGCGTGGCTCCTCGCGTTCTCGTCGTGGCGCGGCCCGGACCGGTGCCCAGGCCTCTCGTGGCGTGAGCGCGAGTCTATCGCAGCTCGGAGGCCCGGGGGCGCGAGCGCGCGCGCAGTTCGCGCGACCCTTGCGTCACGAGCTCCTGAACGCGTACCCTTCTGGCACGGCGCCCCGAGGCGCCGTGCGACTCACCCGGGGGGGCGGTCGCCTCAGCGCGTCGGCACGGAAACGGAGGCCTCATGACTGCGCGTTCGCGGTTCTCGTCCAGGTTGTTCCTGCTTCTCGTCGTAGTGCTGCTCGGCGCCGGCCTCATCTGGGGCATCGCCGGCGCCTTCGCCGACTCCAGCTCGCCGCCGTCCACCAGCACGGTCACGCTCAAGGTGGGCTGGACGACCGACCCCGACAACCTCAATCCCTTCGTCGGCGTCGAGCAGTCGTCCTACGAGCTGTACCACGTGAGCTACGACTTTCTCACCAACTACGGCGACCAGTACCTCGAGACCCAGCCCGGCCTCGCCGAGAGCTGGACCACCAGCGAGGACGGCCTCACCTGGACCTTCAAGATCCGCCAGGGCGTCATGTGGAGCGACGGTCAGCCGCTCACCGCCAAGGACATCGCCTTCAGCTTCAACTACCAGAAGGAACTGGACCTCACCGCCTTCCTCGCCGCGCTCGACGGCATCAAGACCGTCACCGCACCCGACGACACCACCGTCGTGATCGAGTGCGAGCGGCCCAAGGCCGACATCCTCGCCATGTGGGTGCCGATCATCCCCGAGCACGTGTGGAGCCAGTTCAAGACCTACGACGAGGCCACCAAGTACCTCAACAAGCCGCCGATCGTCGGCTCCGGGCCGTTCCAGGTCGTGGAGTGGGAGAAGGGCAAGTTCATCCGCGCCGTCGCCAACGAGAACTACTGGGGCGGCAAGCCCAAGGTCGACGAGATCATCTTCCAGGTCTACAAGAACCAGGACACGCTCGCGCAGGACCTCAAGCTCGGCACCATCGACCTCGCCATCAACATCCCGCCGGCGCAGGTCCAGCCCCTGCAGAACGAGACCGCAGTCACCGCCGAGGCGTGTTCGCAGAAGGCCTTCGACTACCTGTCGTTCAACTGCTACGAAGGACCGTCGCTCGGCAACCCGGTGCTGCGCGACGTGAAGTTCCGCCAGGCGCTCAACTGGGCGGTCGACAAGGAGAAGCTCACGGCTCTCGCCTATCAGACCTACGCCGACCCGGCCACGTCGATCTTCGAGGTCGACTTCTACGACCCCGAGCTTGACTGGCACTGGCAGCCGCCTGCCGACCTCGAGTACACCTTCGATCTCGCCAAGGCCCAGCAGTTGCTCGCCGACGCCGGCTACACGGACACCGACGGCGACGGCATCCTCAACGATCCCAACAACGGCGACAAGGACATCAAGCTCCGCCTGTGGTCGCGCAACGAGTCCGCCCAGAGCCAGGTGATGGGCAAGCTCATCACCGGCTGGTGGGAGGATCTGGGCCTCGACATCCAGTACTCGGTCGAGGACAACGGCGTGCTGCTCGACGGCGGCTACAACTACGACGGCGACACGTACAAGCCGGACTACGACATGTACATCTGGGCGTGGCAGCCGAGCGGGTCGGACCCCGGCCGCCGTCTCGGTTACTTCCGCACCGCACAGATCGAGAACCAGAACGACGCCTGCTGGTCCAGCAAGGAGTACGACAGCTTGTGGGAGCAGCAATCCGTAGAGCTCGACTCGCAGAAGCGCAAGGAGATCACCTACCAGATGCAGGAGATGCTGTACGAGGAGTCCCCGTACGTCATCCTGACCTACCCCAAGCTGCTCGAGGCGTGGAACACGGAGAAGTGGGAGGGCTGGCTGCGCATCCCGGCACCCGACGGGGCCATCGCCTTCATCAGCGACAACGTCAGCAACTACTACAAGGTCGCGCCCAAGGCCGCCGACACGACGGCGAGCAGTGACGGCGGGTCGAACCTCACGGTCATCATCGGCGTCGTGGTCGCGGTCGCCGTGGTCGTGGTCATCGTGCTGATCGTCCTCCGGCGCAAGCCGAAGGCCGAAGAGGGCTGAGCGGGGGGCCGCTTCGGCGGTGCTCGGCCGTGAACGCGGCGGGGCGGGGCGCCGCCGGCGCCCCGCCCCGCCGCACGTACGGGTAGCCCGAGGCCCGGCCTCGAGGGTCAGCCGGGGACGACCGCCAGCAGCTCGCCGACGACGTCGCCGGCGTCGTTCTTGATCGGCGGCCGGGCGATCCTGCGCAGGGCGTCGCTCAAGGCCTCTGCGCCGAGTACCGCCTCGAGGACGGCGAGGCCCGCCGGCTCGTGGGCGCGATCGGCGCCGTCCACCACCTTGACGGCCAGGCCGCGCCCGTCAGGGAGCGAGAAGCAGCTCAGTCCTTCCGCGCCGCACTTGCTGGTGGCGCCGGGGAGCGCGCGCATGACCTCCGTGTCGATGAAGCCGGGCGCCTCGACCAGCTCGGGATGCTGGCGCATCGCGGCGCTGATCTCGGGCAGGAGCTCGGGGAGCAGGGCGAAGGTGCTCGCGGCGATGGTCACCGGCGTCGCGTAGCAGACGATGCCGCACCCGTCGACGCCGGTCGGGATCGCCCCGGGCTCCAGCCCCGTGATCGCCGCGAACGCCTCGAGCGCCGCGACCTGGGCCGGGTGTCCGGGCTGCTGGTAGCTGGCGACGTCCCAGCCGTGGTGGACGCTGGCCGCGAGGAAGCCCGTGTGGTTACCGGAACAGTTGTGCCGCGCCTTCAGCCCGGCGTCGCAGCGCAGGTCGGCCTCCGTCAGGTCGCAGTCGGCGAGCATCCGCCGCACGAGGTCCGCCTGGAAGTCGAGGCCCTCGTGCGAGGCGCTCATGATCGCGAGCTCCTCGGCGCCCCAGCCGTAGTGGTCGACCGTACCGTCGGCGAGCCAGGCCTGCGCCTGCAGCGGCTTGGCCGAGGAGCGCCAGAAGGTGACCATGCTCGGGTCGCCCCAGCGCTCGACGATCTCTCCATCGGGAGCGGCGAGCGCCGCGCACGCCCTGTGCAGGCTCTCGACGGTGCCGCCGCGACGGGCCTGGACGAGGATCTCGGGGTGCTGGACGATCTTGGGCATGGGTGCTCCTCGGACGACTGGCGCCGAGTCTATCGCGGCCGGACCGATGCGGGCATCCGCGGTCGCGGCGACCGCCTGCCGGCGCTAGCATGGCGGCATGCAGTATCGCGACTTCGGCAAGCTGGACTTCCGGCCGTCGGCTCTCGGCTTCGGAGCCATGCGCCTGCCGGTCCTCGCCGGCGCCGACGGCAAGCCCGACTTCAAGCAGATCGACTACCCGCTGGCCACGCAGATGCTGCACCGCGCCATCGACGGCGGGGTCAACTACGTCGACACCGCCTGGATGTACCACGAGGACACCTGCGAGACGTGGCTCGGGGAGGCCCTCAAGGGCGGCTACCGCGAGCGCGTCAAGCTGGCCACCAAGATGCCGGTGTGGAACGTCGAGAAGCCGGACGACTTCGACCGCATCCTCGGCGTGCAGCTCGAGCGCCTCCAGGCCGATCAGATCGACTTCTACCTGTTCCACTCGCTGGACGCCGACCACTGGCGCTGCGTCGTCGAGCAGGGCCAGCTGGCCTCCGCCGAGCGCGCGCTCGCGGACGGGCGCATCGGCCACCTCGGCTTCAGCTTCCACGGCACCTACGACGATTTCGAGCAGATCCTCGCCGCCACCGACCTCTGGGAGTTCTGCCAGATCCAGTTCAACTACATGGACGAGGACTACCAGGCGGGCCGCGCCGGATTGGAGCTCGCGGCCGGCAAGGGCCTCGGGGTCATCGTCATGGAGCCGGTGCGCGGCGGCGCGCTCGCGCGCAACCTGCCGCCGCAGATCGAGGCCGTGTGGGACGAGGCGTCCGTCCGTCGATCGCCGGCGGAGTGGGCGTTGCAGTGGGTCTGGAACGCGCCCGAGGTCTCCTTCCTCCTCAGCGGCATGACCACGATGGAGCAGGTCGAGGAGAATCTGGCGTTCGCCGACGAGTCACGCCCGGGACTCCTCGGCGCCGAGGAGCTCGCGCTGGTCGCTCGCGTGCGCGACCTGTATCGCGAGCTCAGTCCGATCCCGTGCACCTCGTGCCGCTACTGCATGCCCTGTCCGCAGGGCGTCGCCATCCCGGACATCCTGGAGCTGTACAACGACGCCCACATGTACGACAACCTCCCGCGCCAGCAGATGGCGTACCGGGTGTTCTTCTCGGACGAAGAGCGGGCCGACGCGTGCACCGCCTGCGGCGAGTGCGTGGAGAAGTGCCCGCAGGGCATCGCCATCCCCGCCTGGATGGAGAAGGCCCAGGCGTTCCTCGCCACCTGCTGACGGCCGCGGCGCGCGCGGCTACGGCAGGCGCGCCCCGTAGACGTGGATGTGGCTGAGCACGCGCCTCGCGGGACCGGACTCCCACACCACGCGTTGGCCGCTGACGGCGGGGAAGAGGCAGGTGAGGTCTTTCTGACCTATGGCGACGACGCTGCTGCCGCGCGCCACGTTGCGCACGAAGACGTCGGCGCCCGCCGCGTAGTCGATGACGAAGCTGCCGCCGTGCCCGCCGCCGTCCCACACCACCAGCTCGCCGTCCACGCGCGGGCGCGAGCCCAGATGGACGAACGTCCGCTGGTGCGACTTGAGGTTGAACAGCATCACCCGCCCGCCCGATTCCCACCACACCACGCGGTTGCCGCTGATGTCCGGCATCCACTCGAAGGTGCTGCGCTGCGAGACGGTGAAGGGCGTCCCGCCCGGGACGTTGCGCCCGCTGATGTTGCCCTTGCCCGAGGTGTACACGGCCGTGTACACGGTCCTCGTACCGACGACGCGGCGGCTGATGGCGGCGGGGCTGAGGACGCTGCTCGTCGCGATCAGGTAGGTCTTTGCCGCCTCGAGGTCACGGACCTTGACGCGGTACGGGCCGGCGGCGTCGTCGGCCTCGATCCAGATCACCCAGCGGTCGACGATCTCCGGGAACCACTTGATCGTGGCGTTGCGCGCGACGACGAAGGAGCGCTTCGCGGTGATGTCGCGTGCGTAGATGTCGGTCGCGGCGCCGGTCGCGTGATTGCGCTTGTCCACCCAGACTGCCACGTAGTGGACCTTGCCCGCCGTGACGTAGCGCGTCACCGACGGGTTGTCCTGCTGAGCCGCGTTGCTGCACACGGTGTAGTCCTGACGCGTGCTCAGGTCGCGCCCGTAGATGTCGAGGTTGCCGTTGCGGTTGTCCGTCCAGACGACCATGGAGCCCCCGATCTCGGGGCCCGCCTGGCCGCCCATCGTGATGCAGACGGGGAACGGCGTGGGAGCCGCCGCGGCCGCGGCCGGCGCCAGCAGCGCCGCGGTGACCGCCGCGACGACCACCAGAAGGGCAAGCGTCGAGCGTGCCCCCGACGACGTGCGTGACGTACCTCCGGCCATGACCGCCCCCTCTGCGTCGACCATCCCTGCGGACATCGTACCCCCATTCCGCAACGGCGAGCCACGCAGGGGCGCGGCGGAGGGTCGGCGGCGAAGGCCTCGGCCGGCCCCGCCGCGGCGACGTCAGGAGGGGGCCGCCCCCTCGGAGCGGGCGACGACGAGGAACGCCTCGTGGATGTCCTCGTCGGCGCGCACCCCGAAGTAGGGTGCCAGCTCGCGCAGGAGGTGCGCGAGGTCCGCCTGTCCGGCGCACGCCTCGTCGAGCGTCCTGCCGGCGGCGGTCGCCGCCCGCTCCGCCGCCTCGCGCGCCTCGCCGAGCTCGGCGACGGCCTCGGTGAGGGTGAACCAGGCGCTCACGTACTCCTCGGAGTAGGCGCCGCCGCCGTCCGCGGGCCCGGAGGCCAGCTCGCGCTCCGAGAAGCGCAGGTAGCTGAGGTGGGCGCCGCGCGCCGCGAGGGCCGCCGTCTTGAGGCGAGCGATCGCTTCGTCGAGGGTGGTGGGCGCTGCCGAGGGAGACGCCTCGGGCACGGCCTGCCAGGCCGGTGCCGCAGCCGGCGCGGCGCCGGGCGCCGGAGGCGCCGGCGGCGGGGCGAGGCCGGGTGGGCCGGGCTGCGGCGACGACCCAGGGACCGTGACGGCGCCCGGCGCCGGCCGTCGCCGCACGACCACGGTGCGCGCGGCGTGGTCGCCGAGGCGCTGGCGCCGGGGGCCGGCGAGGCACGAGATGCCCGCCGGCAGGTAGAGCAGCCAGGCCTCCGGGAGGCGCACGAGGTTGCGCACGAGCACCGCCGTGCCGGTCGGCCGCGACCCGTCCGCCATCGTGACGCGCATGCGGAACACGAGCTTGCCCACACTGGCGTGGAAGATCCCCTCCAGCACCATGTAATAGACGAAGAGCCCGCCGAAGACGATGAGGTTGGCGACCCAGTTGGGGAGCTGGAACTGCGCGTTGAGCGTCTCGACCGCCGTCGGGTCGTTGGGGTCGATCTTGCCCTGGGCGACGAGGACGAAGACGTACGCCATGACGGCGATGATCAGCAGTCCGACGAGCACGACCGTGTCGACGAGCACGGCGGCGAAGCGATAGCCGAGACTGGCGTACTCGACCTGTTCCTGTGTGGTGATCTGCTGCATGGCCGCGCCGATTGTACACGCCCTCCTCGTCGGCGCGTCGCGGCGCGACCTCGGTGACCCCGCGGGGCGCTGGCGCCCGTGGCGCCCCGCGTCAGGAGCGGAGGACGGCCTCCAGCGCTTCTCGGAGCGGCGGCAGGTCGCCGCGCACCGTCTCCCAGAGGATGGCGTCATCGATGCCGAAGTACTCGTGGACGACAACGTTGCGCACGCCGCGCATGAGGCGCCACGGCACCTCGGGGTGCGCGTCGAGGATCACGTCCGGGATCCAGCGCACCGACTCGCCCATGGTCATGAGGTTGCGGACCACCGCGTCGCGGGTGCGGGCGTCGGCGACGAAGGCGTCGTAGGCCACGCCGTCGGTGTAGGCGGCGATCGCGTCCAGGGCCGCGAGGATGTCGCGCACGCGGAAGCGCCAGTCGCGAAAGCGAAGCTTGGCCTGGCGCTCGACGTATCCCGGCTCCCGTGGTCGCGACTCAGAAGGCACGGATCGCCTCGTTCACGATCTCGTCGCGCATCTCGGGTCGCAGGGCACCGGGCGTCGCCAGGTCGATGCGCGTGTCCATGACGTCCGAGAGGAAGTCGAGCAGGCGCACGAAGGCGAAGAGCCCGACGCGCGCCTCGGGGTCGAACTCCACGAGGAGGTCGACGTCGCTGTGCGGCGTGGCCTGGTCGCGCGCCGTGGATCCGAACACGGCGATGTGGCGCACGTGGTGCGTGCGCAGCTTCTCGCGGTTGCGGTTCAGGCGGCGGAGCGCCTCACGGGAGGTCATGGGCGTATCGTACCCGGCGCCTGCGCTCAGGCGAGCGATCCGCCGCGCGCCTTGCGCAGACGAGCCAGGAAGCCCTTGCCGAGGAAGCTCTCGTCGCCCAGCGCGCAGAGCTGCTCGAACAGCGGCACCGTGACCGTGAAGGCCAGCACGCCCGGTGGCAGCCCGTCGCGCATGGCGATGTCGGTGCCGCCGATCACGGCCTGGGGCCGGCCGAGGTCGCGGAACGGGACCACGAGTTCCGAGCAGCCCGACCCGAACGGCACCGTCACCGGGTCGGGCTCGCCCCACGCGTGGTGCTGGTAGGCGCCGTGCTGAAGCACGCTGAGCTGGTCCGCGTTCGCCCAGAAGGTCACCGTCTTGAGGTACGCCGCCAGCGCCGGCTTGAGCGGCCCGACCATGACGTTGGGATGGTCGGGCCGGTACGTGGGCGCGTTGTCGACCCAGCCGGCCATGAGGTCGCGGCTCGCGCGCAGGCCCTCGTCCTTCCACAGGAAGTCGATGAAGTCGTCCCGCTCTCGCATCTGCACGCCGAAGAGTGAGCGGCCACAGCCGCCGCAGCCGAAGGCGTCCGCCGTGAGATGGAGCGTCTCGCCCCTCTCCCAGCGGCGGTAGAACTGGAACAGGCACGGTCCCCGGCCCGCTCCCGACGCCGGTACGACCAGCGGCGCGAACGCCTCCGGATCGGGGGCATCGTACAGGCCGATGAGCGGCGTGCGGAGGTCCAGCTCACGCAGTAGCCGCGAAGGGTCGGGCGGGGAGACGGCGTCGGCGTGCATCGGACCTCCAGGCGAAGCGGGGGACGGGCTGCGGCGATTGTACGCCCGCGTCAGAGGAGCTGGAGGACGATCGCCGCCGGCTGCCCGAAGTCGCGCGGCGGCGCGCTCGCACCGCCCCAGTCGATGCACAGCGTGATCCCGAGGGCGAACGCCGTGACGGCGGCGAGCGCCACCACGAAGAGGATCACGGCCGCGTGCCGGCGATAGGCGTACATGGGGTGAGTGTGCCCGTCTACGAGACGACGAACCGCGCCCGGCTGCCGGTCTTGCCGGTCGTGACCTCGAGGCGGGCGTCGATGCGCTCCCGCAGTTCGCTCACGTGCGAGATGATCCCGACCAGCCGGCCGTCTTCTCCGAGGCCCATGAGCGCGGCGAGCGCGAGGTCGAGCGACTCGTCGTCGAGCGAGCCGAAGCCCTCGTCGACGAACACCGTGTCGAGGCGGATGCCGCCGGCGTGCGCCTGCACGACCTCCGCCAGTCCGAGCGCCAGCGACAGCGCGGCCATGAAGGTCTCTCCGCCCGAGAGCGTGGCGACCGGCCGCGCGACACCGGTCCAGGCGTCGTAGACCTCGAGGTTGAGGCCGGCGGCGACCTTGCCCCCGAAGCGCCGCTCCGTGCGTTCCAGCCGGTAGCGGCTCTTGCTCATGAGATGCAGCCGCTGGGAGGCGGCGATCAGCACGTCGTCGAGGAACGCGCCGAGGACGTAGCGCTGAAAGGAGAGGTGCCGTGCGTTGTCACCGTTGGCAACGTCCGACAGGCGGCCGAGGACGCGATAGCGCGCGTCGATGGCCTCGGCTTCACGCTCGAGCTGCCCGAGCCGGTCGAGTTGCCGGACGGCGGCCTCGGCGGCCGCCGAGAGCTCCGCGGCGGAGGTGCGCGCCTCGCGCGCCGTGGTCGCCGCCGTGGCGGCCTCGGCCTCCAGCGTCTCCACGTCCGGCGGTTCGGCGTCTCGCGCCGCCTCCCGGGCGAGGCGAAGGCGCTCGGCCGCCCGCAGCGACGCCTGCTCGTACTCGCCCACCAGGTCGCGTAGATCCTCGATGTCACCGGACTCGCGGCGCGCGGCGATCCACTCCTCCTCGCTCGCGAACTCGGCCTGGATCAAGCGCTCGCCGAGCTCGTCACGCGCGCGGACCGCCTCGGCGTCGGCCTTGACGAGCTCCCCGGCGGCAGCCGCGGCGGCGGTCGCCGCGGCCGCGGCGGCGGTCTCGGCCTTCTGGGCGGCGGTCGTGGCCTCCCGGTGGGCGACGACGAGCGCCGTGGAACGCGCTTCCGCGGCGCCGACCGCCGCCGCGAGTTCATCCGGGTCGGCGAACTCGGGTGCGGCCTTCTCGCGCTCCGCCAGCAAGGCGGCCGCGGCGGCCTCCGCGCTCTCGGCGACGCGCAGCGCCCGGGTGGCCGTGTCGCGCGCCACGGATGCCCGGCCGGCCTCGAGGCGCAGCTCGTCGACCCGGCCGGCGGGCGGAGCTCCCTCGGCGACGGCGGCGGGCCGGGGATGCTCCGGAGAGCCGCAGACCGGGCAAGGCTCTCCGTCGCGCAGGTCGCGGGCGAGCAGGCCCGCCTGCGCCTCCCGCTCGGCGGTCTCCGCAGAGGCCAGTTCGTCGCCGACCGTCCGCCAGGCCGTCTCCGCTCCGTCCGCGACTCGACGCGCCGCGTCCGCCGTCGCCGCGGTGTGCGCGGCTCCCTGGCGGGCTGCCGCGAGGTCGCCGGTGGCGCCCGCGAGGCCGCGGAGGCGGAGCACTTCCGCGGCCGCGGCCTCGCGCACGGCCGCTCGGTCCTCCTGGTCGCGAAGGGCCGCGGACGCCTGGGCCAGGCTCTCTGAGAGGCGGAGCCGCTCGGCCTCCGTCTCTGCCGCCGCCGCGCGGCGACCGGCGACCTCCTTCTCCGCCGCCTGCGCCCGGTCGGCGACGTCGGCCAGCGCCGCGGCTCGCGTGGCCCCGTCGAGCTCCCGTTTCGCGGACGTGATCTCGTCTTGCCGCTCGGTCAGGACGTTCGCGGCCTCATCGGCGCGGGAGAGCTCTTCCAGGCGCGCGGCCGCGTCGCGGCCGCCCTGCAGGCGCCGCTGCACCTCGTCGCGTGCGGCCTCCGTCGCATCGGCGTGCGCAACGGCCTCCTCGGCGGCGACGGCGAGCTTGGCGCAGCGCTCACCGAGGTCGTCGGCGCTGCCGGCCTCGGCCTGGCGCAGCGCCTCGGCGTGCTGCGCCGCCACGCGTGCGGCCTCATCGCGAAGCCCTTTGGCGGCGTCCTTGAGCGCCAGCTCGATCGCCGTGTAGTGACCGGTGTCGAAGAGCGCACGCAGGATCTGCTCACGCTCCTTGGAGTCGGCCTCGAGCAGCTTCTGGAAGCGCCCCTGGGGGAGCATGACCACCTGGCGGAACTGCTCGGAGCGAAAGCCCAGCAGCTCCTCCGCCTTCGCGCTCACCTTGGTCCAGCCGGAGGCGAGCGGTGCGCCGTCTTCGCAAGGCGGCTCGGCGTCGCGGCCGTCGCGCAGGCGCCAGATGGTCGCCGACTGGGCATGTCTGGTCGTCCCCTCGCCCTTGAGCTTGGGGCGCTCCTGCTCGGGTTCGCGGGCGATGCGGTACAGGTCGTCGCCGAGCGCGAAGTCGAGGATCACGCGGGTGAGCAGTTCGGGGTCGGCGTGGTCGCTGCGCATGGCCGCGCCGGAGCGGCCGCCTTCGTTCTCCGGCCCCCCGCTGGTGACGCCGTAGAGGGCGAAGGCCATCGCGTCGAGGACGGTGGTCTTGCCGGAGCCCGTGGG
The DNA here is from genome assembly GCA_963808735.1 of uncultured Thermoleophilia bacterium. Lineage (GTDB taxonomy): Bacteria > Actinomycetota > Thermoleophilia > UBA2241 > UBA2241 > CAIXSE01. The sequence continues at coordinate 153,939 of CAWEHE010000013.1, forward strand.
GCCGGTGATGAGGAAGAAGCCGGCCCCGCGCAGATCGGCGAAGTCGAGCGTCTGCTCCCCGGCGTACGGGCCGAAGGCCTGCATGGCGACGCGAAGCGGCCTCACGACGAGGCCTCGCGGCGCCGGCGCTCGAGCCGGTCCACGACATCGGCGAGCGCCGCGCGACGCTCCTCGCCGAGGTCATCGTCCGTGGCGTAGCGGAAGAACGCCTCGAAGAGCTCGACGTCGCCCACGGAGCCGGGGCGCGGCCGGCCGGGGCCCTCCGTGCCCGCGCGCTCGTAGGGGGGCCGCTCGATGGCGAGGGTGTTCGGGTACGCGGCGCGCAGGCGGCCGATAGGGTCGAAGAGCGCCCCGTCGTCGAGCAGCGAAGCCAGGACGTAGTCGTCACGGTGCGGGTCCGCGGGTCCGTCTGCGAGCAACGTCGAGAGAGTACCCTCGAGTCGGCGCACGTCGCGGCGAGGGGAGAGGCTGACCGTCTCGACGGTGACGCGGGCGCGGCCTGCCGCTCCGCGATCGCCGCCGGCGCTGCCCGGCGCCCCGATGTCGACGACGCTCACCGACTTGTCGTGCGCGTGCTCGGCGAACGAGTATTTGAGCAGCGAACCTGAATAGCGGACCGTCTCGGAGCCGCACGGCTGCGGGCGGTGCAGGTGCCCGAGGGCGACGTAGTCGAAGCCGCCCAGGACGGCCGCGGACACCTGCTGGGCGCCGCCGACGCTCAGCGGCCGCTCGCTCTCGCTCTCGAGTCCGCCGGCGACGAAGGCGTGGGCGACGAGCACGCGGCGCTCGCCGGTCGGTATGGAGGCGAGCGCCCGCGCGACGCCGGCCGCGGCGACCGCCTGCTGGTCGTGGATCTCGGCGTCGCCGTAGGCGTGCCGGGCCTCCGCCGGGTCGGCGAAGGGGAGCGCGCACACGTGGACCGGTCCGTGCTCGTCGCTGAGGACGATCGGCGAGGTCGCCTGCCCGAGCTCCCCGACGAGGTGCAGGCCGCGCTGCCGGAGCAGGGCGGAGGCGAAGCCGACCCGTACCGCGCTGTCGTGGTTGCCGGCGATGGCGACGACGGGGATGCCGAGGCCGTCGACGATCTCCGTGAACACGCGGTCGAGCAGATCCACCGCCTCGGTGGGGGGGACCGCCCTGTCGTAGAGGTCGCCGGCGACGATGACGGCCGCAGGACGCACCTCGGCGGCGAGCGCGACCAGCTGCTCGAGCACGTGCGCCTGGTCGCGCGTGAGGTGGACGTTGTGGAAGAGCCGGCCGAGGTGCCAGTCGGCCGTGTGGATCAGCTTCATGCCGGCGACACTACCACAGGGTCCGCACGGAGCCGGGGGCACGGAAAGTCCCTCGGAAGGATACAATGGAGCCAGTGCGTACCTTCCGTCTCTCCAAGTCCCGGATCACCGCCGGTCTGCAGTGCGGCAAGCGCCTCTGGCTGGCCGTGCACCGCCCGGAGCTCGAGGTCTACAGCGCCGACACCCGGCGCCGCTTCGCCGCGGGGCACGGCGTCGGCGAAGTCGCTCGCGAGCTCTACGGCGACGGCGTGCTGATCGGCGACGGCGCCTCGCTGAGCCAGGCGCTGCGCGAGACCGACCACGCCCTCGCGCAGCCCGGCGACGTCACGCTCTACGAGGCCACCTTCAGGCACCGTGGGGTGCTCATCCGGGCGGACGTGCTGGAGCGCCGCGGGGGGCACTACCGCATGGTCGAGGTCAAGTCGGCCACGCGCCTCAAGGAGTACCACCTCCAGGACATCGCCATCCAGGGGTGGGTCGCGGAGGGCGCCGGCGTGCCGCTGGACGGGCTCAGCGTGGCGGTGATCGACACCGACTACGTCTACACCGGCGACGGCGACTACCGTGGCCTGCTGCGCGAGATCCCGGTCGCCGACCAGGCGCGGCCGCTCATGTCGCACATCCCTGGCTGGGTGCGCGGCTTCAACCAGCTGCTCGCGGGGCCGCTGCCGGCCATCCGCACCGGCCCGCAGTGCCGGCGCCCTTTCGAGTGCCCGTTCATCGCGTTCTGCGAGGGCCAGGAGGGCAGGACGCGCTGCGCGCCCGGCGAGGAGCGCGACGCCGACGGCGCCTGCGCCACACCGCCCGACCCTTCGCTCGGCCGGCTCGACCCGGCGGCCACGGCGTTTCTCGCGACGCTGCCGTACCCGCGGTACTACCTCGACTTCGAGACCGTGCAGTTCGCGGTCCCGGTCTGGCCCGGCACGAGCCCCTTCCAGCAGATCGTCTTCCAGTGGTCGTGTCACTTGGAGGCGCGGCCGGGCGAGCTGGAGCATCGCGAGTACCTGGACACGAGCTCCGAGGCTCCGATGCGCGGGGCAGCCGAGGCCCTGCTCGAGGCGCTCGGCGGCAAGGGCCCCATCTTCGTGTACCACGACTTCGAGAAGTGGCGGATCATGGAGATGGCGCGCATGTTCCCCGACCTCGCCCCGGCCTTCGACGCGGTGGCGGGGCGGCTGGTGGACCTGCTGCGGCTCACGCGCGACCACTACGAGCACCCCGCGCTTAACGGCTCGTTCTCCCTCAAGGCCGTGCTGCCGACGGTGGACGCGGAGCTCGACCACGCGCTGCTCGAAGAGGTCCAGGACGGCCTCTCGGCGCAGGCCGCCTACCACGAGGCGATCGACCCGCAGACGCCCGACGAGCGCCGGGAGGCGCTTCGGCGCTCGCTTCTCGAGTACTGCGCCCTGGACACGCTCGCGCTCGTCCGTCTGGCGCACCGGTTCGCCGCCGAGGCGGTCACGCCGTGAGCCACCTGACGGAGATCGAGGTCGACGGGGTGGGCGTGCCGACGCTCTCCGACATCCTCCCGGACCGGGGCACGCTGCGCGCGCTCTTCGTGGGCAAGACGCCCTCGCCGGCGAGCGTGGAGGCGGGCCACTACTTCGAGGGCCGCATGGGCAAGGGCCTGTGGAAACGGCTCGACGAGGCGGAGATCTTCAGCGCCGCGCCGGGCGAGTTCGCCGACGACGGGCTGCTCGAAGCCGGCTTCGGCGTCACTGACCTGTGCAAGGTGCCGCGGCCTTTCGGCGACGAGCCGGTGCGCGATGAGTACGAGGCCGGCTGGGAGCGCGTCGCCGAGATCGCGCAGCGGCTGCGCCCCCGGATCCTCGTGTTCGTCTACAAGGGGTCGCTGGACAAGGTGCTCCGCTACTCGTTCGGGTGGGAGCACAAGAGCGAGTACGGGTTCAACGACGACCTCATGCGCACGTTCGGGCGCCGGGTGTTCGCCGTCCCGCTTCCCGGCGTGTCGTGCACGGCGCGTGAGGCGCGGCGGCACATGTCCGACCTCGCGCGGTCGCTCGAGGTCGAGTAGGGAGGCGATGAGATGAGAGTGGTCGCGTTCAGCGGCAGTTCACGCAAGGACGGCAACACGGCCATCCTGCTGCGCAGAGTGCTGCGCGAGCTCGAGGCGGAGGGGATCGAGACCGAGCTGGTGCAGCTGCACAACAAGGGGTTCCGCGGGTGTTCCGCGTGCCTCAAGTGCGCCGAGACGCAGGACAACCGCTGCTCCGGGCTCAAGGACGACGGCGTCAACGAGTGCATCGAGAAGATGATCGCCGCCGACGGCATCCTCATCGGCTCCCCGACGTACTACGCGAACTGCACCGCGACGACGCAGGCGCTCATGGAGCGCGCCGGGTACGCGACGCGCAAGAGCGGCAACCCGCTGGCGCGCAAGGTGGGCGCCGCCGTGGTCGCCGTCAGGCGCGGCGGCGCCATCCACGCCTTCGACAGCATCAACCACTGGTTCCAGATCAACGAGATGATCGTCGTCGGCTCGAGCTACTGGAACCTCGGGATCGGCCTCGCGGCCGGCGACGTCGAGCAGGACGACGAAGGCATGACGACGATGACGAACCTCGGTCGCAACATGGCCTGGGCGCTCAAGAAGCTCACTGCCTGACCCCGCGGCGCCGGTCGCTCGCCGGGTGGGACGTACAAGAGCCCGGCGGTCGAGTGACCTCCGGGCCCTTTGCACGCGTCCCTCGGCGGCGAGCGACTGCCGCGATAGCCGGTGTGCTCCCACTATCACGACTTCCCGTGCTTGATCTCGCCGATCCGGGTCGCGGGGTGGTGCATCGTCTTGTTCGTCCAGGAGCGGGGGGGTGAGCTCGCCCTATCGGCATGTGTCCACGTCTCGCGCCCGTGGCGGGTCTTCTTCGCCGGGTCTTTGTGCTGACTGACGCCGGGCCTCATGTGGCGACCTCCTGTGACGCGGGCTTCACCTTCGGTCCTACCCGGTCGCGCGGCACGATAACAGTTGACCCCCGCGCCGCCGGCCTCAGCTGCCGCTCTTGGGCAGGTACGGCACGAGCCAGTTGATGAAGGCGCCTTCGCTGCGCGTCTGCGTGAAGAAGGTGCCCGGCCCGGTCAGCGTGACCACGAAGCCCTCGCCGGAGAAGAACAGGGACTTGAGGCCGCCCACCTTGTGGACCTCGATCGGCATGGTCTCGGGCCACGCCACGAGGTGACCGCTGTCGACCGTGTACTGCTCCCCAGCCTGCAGGTCGGTGCGCCGCAGCGCGCCGTAAGTGGCAAAGACGACCTTGCCCCGCCCGGCGCACTTGACGACGAAGAACGAGGAGGAGCCGAACGCGCCCTTGAGGCCGCCCCACTTGGTGTCGAGGTCGATGCCCATCTCGGAGGCGACGAAGCCGTCACGGTGGTAGAGCCACGTATCGCCCTGCTGGTCGATGTACGACATGTCTCCGGGCAGGGAGTGGGCGAGGACGATCTCGCCGCCCGCGGCCGGCGCCGTGAAGGTGTTCATGAAGAACGATTCGCCCGAGAGCGACCGCTTGAGGCCTTTGAGCACGCCGCCCTGCGTCGTCGTCTCGATCTGCGTGCCGGTGGTCATGCTGAGCATCGCGCCGCCCTCGCTGCGCAGCTGCTCGCCGCCAGCCATCCTCACGACGGCCACGGTGAAGGCGGGGCCGTTCTGGAACTCGACGTCCATGTGTCTCCTCCTCGTATCTTTGCCGGGGCCGCTTCGGGCGCCGGGCCTGCGGCCGGGGCCGCCTCTCTGGGTCCTGAGCCACGGTACCCGGGGGGCTCGAGCGCCAGTCGTCTGCCCCGGCGCCGGCGGTGACCGAGGCAAGCCCCGAGGGTCTCGGCGCGCCTGCGCGGCGCTTTCTCCCCGGCCGCCGGAGTGGCATACTCTGGCGTGACGCCCGCCGCTTTCGCCGCGGCGGGAGTCCGGCCGGCAGACACGGGGGCGGGAGCTCACATGACCAGAGGGTTCTTCGCGGGGTTCTTCTCGACGCTGGGGTTCGTCGCCGTCGTCCTGGTCGCGCTCTTCGGCATCTTCACCCTGGTCAGCTACCTGGCCGGGCCGGTCGGAGGGTGACGCGGGCCGCGGCGACGCGGCGCCGGCGCGATCCGGGCCTTGACGGACGTCATCTGACGCGGACCCGGCCCTTCGCCAGACTCCTGTCGGTGGCGTAGCTCACCGGCGGATCCGTGTTCGTCGCCCGGCGTCTCGCGCGCCGGGAGTGGAAAGGAAAGGGAATCGGAGTGGCCCGCTTCATCGAAAGGACCCGGCACGACTGGTTCAGCACGCTGTGGAAGCTCGGCGTGTTCGTCGCCATCGTGCTCTTCGCCATCTTCGTGATCTACCCGTGGAAGGGCTTCCTGCCCACGTTCATCCTCATCGCCGCCGGGCTGTGGATGTACATCAGCCTCGTCTCGCGCAAGTCGGGCTACGTGTGCGCGAAGTGCGGCAAGGCCTTCCAGGTGCCGACGACGGTCAACTTCTTCACCACGTCGGCCGTCGGCAAGAACCCGGACGGCACGTACTACAGCTACAAGAACCTCACGTGCCCGTCTTGCGGGCAGCAGAGCAAAGCGCGGCTGGTCAAGCGCGTCGGCGCTGCGACCGCCAAGGGCAGCGGCCGGATGCTCAAGTAGAGGATCAGGCGCCGAGGCGCGCAGCGAGCTCCGCGAGCAGGCCGCGCGCCGACACCACGTCCAGCGTGTAGAAGCTCCACTTGCCGTGGCGCTCCTCGAGCACGAGTCCGGCCTCGCGGAGCACCCTCAGGTGATACGAGACCTTGGACTGCGCGAGGCCCTGCAGCGTCTGCAGTTCGCACACGCACACGCCGGCGGGCGCCTGACCGGGCCCGTCGCCGGCCGCCGGCCGGCAGCACTTCTCCGCCGCGGCGATCACCGCGAGCATGCGCAGGCGCACCGGGTCGGCCAGCGCCTTGGCCCGTGCGGCGAGCGCGTCGGCGCCCGGGTCCTCACCGGCCACCAGCGGCAGAGGCTCGACGTTCTCGGGGAGCGGGCAGCAGGCTGCCGGCGCCGACTCGGCTGGCCGGCGAGTCGCGGATCGAGCGGTCATCAGTCACCTCACCCGTCGTTTCCGCCTCGACTCTACGCCGTGCGGCGCATCAGTTCAAGAAATGTTGATGTGGGGTTGACACGCCGCCGTGCCGCGGTATAGTTCATATCAAACACCGTTGATTTGACTACCGGCAAGAGGAGGGACCATGCACGATTTCACCGCCATCCAGATGATGCGTCACCAGGACGACCGCGCGGCGCGGGCCGCCCAGGCCGTCGCCCGACACGCCGCCGCCGCTCGCGCCGGCTGCGTGCGCGCCTCCGGTGTCAGGGGAGTGCTGGGTGGATGTCGGCGGCCGGACGCGAGCCGCTGACGCCGGTCGCGGCGCCGCGGCGGATCGCGGCGCGTTTCTCGCCGCGCCGCGGCTGCGGATTCAGGCGCCGGCCGTGAGGCGGCGCAGGTGGTATTGCACCACGGCGGCGACCTCGGCGGGCGCCGCCTCGACCACGTCCATGTCCGGCAGGCTGCCGAGGAAGTCCTTGCGGTACGTCTTCTGCGTCAGCCGGTGGTCCAGAACCACGATCACGCCGGCGTCGCTCTCGGTACGGATGAGCCGGCCGAATCCCTGCCGGAACTTGAGCACGGCCTCCGGCAGGTAGAAGCGCTCGAACCACCGCTCTCCGGCCTCCTCACAGGCGCGTCTACGCGCCCGGAACAGGGGATCGAGGCGCGGGAACGGCAGCTTGGCGATGACCAGACAGGTGAGCGCGTCTCCGGGGAAGTCCTGGCCCGTCCACAGCGTGTCCACCCCGAGGAGGATGGTGTCGGGGTGGGTGCGGAACTCCTCGGCGAGGCTGGCGGCGCTCCCGTGCAATCCCTGGGCGAGCACGAGGACGCCGTCGTCCTCCACGTGCTCGCCCACGGCGGCGGCGACCCGGTGCATGTCGCGCTTGTTGGTGAACAGGGCGAGCGTGCGGCCGCCGGTCACGGCGGCGATGCGCTTGAGGCGTTCGCCCTGCCGCTCCGCCAGCGTGTCGGGTCGCCAGGCGCCCCCGGGGTCGTGCTCGAGGACGAGCACGGCCTGGCGGCGGTAGTCGAACGGCGACGCGAACACCTGCTCGCGCACGTCGACGTCGCGGGCAAGGCCGGTCATGTCGCGGAAGTACGAGAAGGAGCCGGCGACGGTCAGCGTCGCGCTGGTGAGGATGCCGCTGCGCAGCCTGTCCCAGAGGATCTCCCTGATGCCGGCCGCCGGCGTGACCGGCGAGCGCGTGAGCGCCCAGCGCGGCGCCCCTTGGGAGGCGCGCTGGGCGCTCTCGAGCTCGGCCCACGCGACGGTGTCCGGGCCGCCGCCCTCGGGCAGGTCGCCGAGCAGCTCCGCGGCCGCGGCGGCGTCCTCCGCCAGCGCCGCGAGGGCGGCCCGCTCGCGGTGGTCGTCCGGCAGCGCCTCCGCGCCGGTGGCCGCGGCGGTCGCGAGCTTCGCGAGCGTCTCCGCCAGCAGACCGGCGCGGACCTCGAAGAGATCGTGCTCCGGGAGGTCGCGCAGGCCGGCCGTGAGCCACACGGTGGCGTTGTACTCGTCCCCCGGCTTGCCTCCTCCGCTCGCGGGCGCGCCGTCGTCGCCGGCACGGGCGCCAGCGGCGGCGAGACCGGCCACAGCGTCGCCCAGGGCGCGGCTCAACGCCGGCGCCTCCTCAGCCGCGACGTCGCAGGCGTCCGCGGCGGCCACCACCGCGCGCGCTTCGTCGGGACCCAGCCGCCGCGCCGCGGCGCGGAGACGCTGGGCGAGAGGCCGCTGCCGGTGCCTGCCGCCGAGGTCGCCGAGCAGCTGGTCGAGCGTGCGCGCGTCCACGCGGTCGCTGAAGGCCTCCGTGGCTTCGTGGTACAGGAGGTGCGCCTCGTCGATCACGACGTCCTCGAAGGCGGGGAGCGTCTCGCGTCCGGTGAGCAGGAGGGCGTGGTTGACGCAGACCAGGTGGGCGGCCTCGGCCCGGCTGCGCGCCAGCCGCCAGTGGCAGCCCTTGCGCGCGGGGCAGAAGCGTCCGAGGCACGTCGCCCGGGACGAGCGCGCCTCGCGCGCCAGGTCGGCGAGCGCCGGCAGCACCAGCGTCGCCCGGTAGGGCAGGGCGGAGAGGTCGACCTCCCCTCGCCGCGCTCGCCCTACGAGATAGGCCAGCGCCAGCGTGCGGTCGTGGTCGGGGAGCGTCGCCGATTCGGCGGCCACCGCCTCGTCGATGCGCCTGCGGCACAGATAGTTCTCGCGCCCCATGAGCAGCGCCCATCGCCAGCCCGGAGGCAACGCTTCTGCGACGAGCGGGAGCTCGGTCCTCGCCAGCTGACGCTGCAGCGCCTTGGTCTTGGTGCTCACGACGACGCGGCGGCCGGCGGCGGCGCCGGCGAAGGCCGCCGGCAACAGGTAGCCGAGGCTCTTGCCCATGCCGGTGCCCGCCTCGAAGACGCCGATGCCGCCGCCCGCGGAAGCATCTCGGCGGCGGCCTCCGCGTAGTCCACCTGGCCGGGCCGCCGGCGGAATCCCGGAAGGCGGCCCGCAAGTCCGGGGGTCGCGTCGGCGCCGTCTCCGTCGCCTCGGTCGCCGTCCAGCTCCCGTCTCCAGCCGCCCGGCTCGGTGGGGAGGAGAGCCAGGGGACCGGGGGTCTCCGGCGGCTCATCGGCCACCAGGCCTGGGGGGGCCACGTCGGGCGCCGCCGCGCACGCGTCGAGCAGCCGGAGCGGCGGCCACGAGACCGCCTCCAGCAGCCGCCGCTCGACGTCGGCCAGGCCGGCGGCCCGCCGTGCGAGGTGGGCGAGCACCTCCGCCGTCGCCTCGGCGTCGGGCAGGGCCCGGTGGGCACGGGTCTCGAGCTTGAGCTCCTCGGCCAGCACCGGCAGCGCGTGGCGGTCGAGCTCGGGATAGAGCAGGAGTGCCGCCTCGAGCGTGTCGAACCACTCGTTGTCCAACGGCGTCGCGCCGGCCCGCCGCGCCGCCGCCGCGAGGTGGTCGCGGTCGAAGGCGGCGTTGTGGCCGACGAGGATGGCGTCGCCGGCGAAGGCCCGCAGCCCGGCGAGGGCCTCGGCGATGCCCGGCGCGCCGGCGACGTCGGCGTCCTCGATGCCGGTGAGACGCGTCACGAAGAGCGGGATGGGTACCCCGGCGTCGACCAGCGTCGTGAAGCGCTCGGTCACGTCGAGAGCTTCGTCGAGTCGCACGGCCCCGATGTCGATGACGCGGTCGTGCAGGGGATCGAGGCCGGTGGTCTCGGTGTCGATCACGACGAAGCGGGGGCGGGCGCGGGGCATGCGCCGAGGATAGCAGAGGCAGGGTGGCGCCCTCGCGCCCGCCCGCCAGGCTCAGCCGGGCGCGCTGCCCTCCACGGCGCCGGCGGCCATGGTCGCGACGAGGCCGAGGAGCTCGGCCTGGCCGTCGCCGGAGTCGCCGGCCAACGTCACCGTCAGCGTCACCTCGCCGTCACCGCAGGGCGCCGACGCGACGAGCACGTGCGCCGCTCCGGACTGAGCCGCGGCCTGGTCGGCCGGCCGCAGTCCCGACGCGCCCGCGCTCTCCCCGCGGCAGCTCGCCACGCAGGAGATCGCCCCGAGCGCGCTGGCGGCGACTTCCGCCGCCGCCTGCAGCACGGCGGCCGCGTCGGTCTGGCGGTGCAGCGTCCCGTAACCGGCCGAGATGGTCTCGATCGCGTGGCGCAGCGCGAGCGCGTCCTGGTCGCTGCGCTTGAGCTGGGCGAAGACCTTCGCGTTGTGAAGCGCCACGGCGGCCTGAGCCGCCACGGCGTTGGCCAGCCGCATCTCCTGGCGGCTGAACTTGCGCTCGCGCTGGTGGTCGAGCACTTCGATGAGTCCGATGCTCTGCCCGCGGTGCACCATCGGCAGGATGAGGAGGCACTTGTCGCCGTCGCGGCGCATGATCGCGACCTCGGCGGGATCCGCGTGCGGATCGCTCGCGTTCACGGTGACGCTCTCGTGATCCTCGATCGCCCGGCGGGCCATGGGGAACTGACCGAGCGTGTACTTCATGGTGTCCTGACGGCGGTTGCCGAGGTCGTCGTACTCGGCCTGGACCGAGACCGTCCGCGTCACGGGGTCGAAGTCCGAGATGACGCAGAGATGCGCGTCGAGAAGGGTCGTCATCTGCTTGGCGATCTCGCGCAGCAGCGCCGTGACGTCAAGTTGGCTGGAGACGGCGATCGCCGTGGCGACGAGGGTCTCCAGCTCGCGTTCACGCGCGAGCCGTGCCGCCAGGTGATTGCGGCCGCCTATCAGGTGGGCGAGCTCGTCGATGTCCTCCTGCTTGATGCGCCGGTGCCCGCCCGCCGTGCGCGTACAGGGCAGGAACCCGGAGGAGGTCCAGCGACGGATGGTGTGCGGCGAGACGCCGAGCCGCCGGGCCGCGTATTGCACGCTGAGATACATGCGCAGACCGTATCGGCCGCTGGTGGCACCGTCAACTCGCGCGAACTTCGGGCGCGCGCGTCGTGCGAAGTTCCAGAAGTCCGTCGCGGCAGTGAAGTACCTGCAAAACGACCTGGTCGGCGTCGCGAAGCGGGGCTGATTCAACGACGGTTCCCGCCGCGTCAATCCGCGAGCGGGTGGAGGACCGCCGGAGTGCCGGCGGGCTACCCGGCGGCGTTCAGCGGGAGGCGACGAGCGCCGCGGTGGCGGCGATGAAGTCGAGCAGGTCGATCTGGCCCTCGCCCGGCGGGCGTGGGAGTGTGACGGCGAGCGTGAGGTCGGTGCGTCCCGACGGGTCGCGGGCGACGACGAGATCGGCGCCGGTGCCACGCTCACCTCCGGCGGCCTGACGGGCGGCCACCTGACCGGCGCCGAAGGCGCCGGCACTCTCGCCGCCCATGCTGGCCACGCACGAGATGGCTCCAAAGGATTCGCACACCGCCTGGGAGAGCGCCGTCAGCACGTCCGCGGTGCTCGCTCCGTCGCCGAGCATGGGCACGCGCGCGGTGAGGCTCGCGAGCGCCGTGCGGAGGTTGGCGACGTCCTCGTCGCTGCGGCGGCGCTCGGCGAAGAGCTTGGCGTTCTGGATGGCGACGGCCGCCTGGCCGGCGATCGCCTCGGCGAGGCGCAGCTCCTGGCGCGAGAACTGCCGCGACCGCTTCTGGTCGACGACCTCGAGAAGCCCGATGCTGCGGCCCTGCACGATCAGCGGCACCATGAGCAGGCTGCGGTCGCCCTCGCGGCGCAGCTCCGCGACCTCGGCGGGATCGGCATGGGGATCGTCGACATTGACCACGGCGGTGGTCTGCTCGGCCAGGACGCGTCTCGTCAGAGGGAACTCGCGCAGGCGGTACGGGCTGGCGTCGGGCAGGCGCTGGCCCACGTGGTCGTACTCGGCCAGCGTGCGCGTGGCGTCGGTCGCGGCATCGTACTCGGAGATGGCGCAGAAGTGGCAGTCGAGCAGGCTCGTCATGCGCATGGCGATCTCGTGCAGCAGTTCGGTGAGGTCGAGCTTCACGGCCAGGGCGACGGACGTGTTGATGAGCACGTCGACCTCTCGCTCGCGGGCCAGCTGAGCGGCGAGGTGGTTGCTGCCCCCGATGGCCTTGGCGAGGTCGTCGATGTCGTGCTCGTCGATGCGCCGGTGGCCGCCGGCCGTGCGCGCGCACGGCAGGAAGCCGGTGGCCGTCCAGCGGCGGATGGTGACCGGCGAAACGCCCAGCCGGCGCGCCGCCTGTTGCACGCTGAGAAGCATGGCCAGAACCTAGCCGCTGCCTGAGGGCAAGTCAACATCGAGCAAGTTACGGATCATGCGGCGCGCAAGTTCGACGTGAAATGTTCGCTGGAAACGCGGTGATTCTCGTGCCAGTGTGGTGGTGGTTTGCCGGACGATGGCGCGCGAGCTGCGAAGGACCGCGGCGCGCGCCCGCAAGGAGGACTCACCATGCGCATGCTGCAGCTCGGCGTCGGAGCGGTCGGGGAGGTCACGGCACGGGTGGTCGCCGCCGAGCCGGCGGTGGAGAAGGTCATCCTCGCCGACGTGGACGAGCGCCGCCTCCGCGAGGTGGCGGGCAAGCTCCCGGCCGGCAAGGCCGAGACGCGCGTCGTCGACGCCGGCGATCACGCCGCGCTGGTGGCCGCCGCCGGCGAGGCCGACCTCGTGCTCAACGCGCTCGCCACGGCCTGGGACATCCCGGTCATGGAGGCGTGCCTGGACGCCGGCCGGCACTACCTCGACATGGGCACCGGCGGGCCGCGCGAGATCACCGGCACGGCGGATCTGGACGAGCAGTTCGCGCTGCACGACGAGTTCGCGAAGCGCGATCGTGCGGCGCTCATCTCCTTCGGCATCGATCCGGGCGTGAGCGACGTGTTCGCCCGGGCGCTCTACGACCAGTTCGACACGCTCGAGAAGCTGCTGGTGCTCGACGGCGACAACGCCACCGTGGACGGCTACGACCTCGCCTGCTCGTTCTCGGTGGAGACGATGATCGAGGAGTGCCTGCTCCCGCCCACGGTCTTCCGGGACGGGCGCGAGGGGCGCAACGAGGCGCTCTCGGTGTTCATGGACTTCACCTTCCCCGAGCCGGTCGGAGAGCTCACGCTCTGCAACGTCGACCACGAGGAGTCGCAGCTCGTGCCGATGTTCCTGTCCGGCAAAGGTCTGCAGGACGCCACCTTCTTCATCGCCCTCGATCCGCGGTTCGTCGACACCCTGCGCGCGTTCAAGGCGCTGGGGCTCAACCAGCGCGACCCGGTGGAGTTCGAGGGGGCGACGTTCTCGCCGATCCGGTTCGTCGCTTCTCGCTTTCCCCGGCCCGTCGACCTGGGCGGCAAGATCCACGGCGAGGTCTGCGTCGGCGCCCTCGCCGAGGGGACGATCGCCGGCCGGTCGGTGCGCCGCTACCTCTACCAGATCACGTCGCACGACGACGCCTGGCGCGAGATGGGCGTCCAGGGGACGGCGTGGCAGACCGGCGCGTCGGCCGCGTGCGCCGTGCGGCAGTTCGCCCGCGGCGAGATCGCCCTGCGCGGCGTGGTCGCCCCGGAGCAGCTGGACCCCGCCGCGTTCCTCGCGGAGATGGGCCGCGTCGGGCTGTCCGTCGGCTCCGTGGACCTGCCCCCGGGCTGAGCCCGGGGGGCGCGAGGCCCGCCGGAGGGGCGGCGACCTCCGGCGCCGCTCAGATAGCATTGGCTCATGTCCGGCCGCCTGAGCCAGTCCGTGCGCGACCTGCGGGGCATGCCCGGCCAGTTCTGGGTGCTCACGCTCGGCATCTTCATCTACGTGGCGGCGGCCGCGCTCGCCTTCCCCTTCGAGGCCATCTACCTGCGCAGTTACCTGGGGACGTCGATGACGATGATCGGCGTCGTCTTCGGCCTGGTGCCGCTCGCGGTGATGCCCGTGCAGTTCTGGGGCGGGCAGCTCACCGACCGGCTCGGGCGGCGCGTCGTGATCATGGCCTCCGTGCTCGTCGGCGTCGTGTGGTTCGTGGGCTTCGCCTTCGTGACCGAGCTCTGGCAGGTCGCCGCGCTCGTCGCGGTCGAGAGCGCCTTCGGCTGGCCGCTCTTCCAGACCGCCAGCAACGCGATGATCGCCGACCTCCTGCCGGCGGAGCGGCGGCAGCAGGGGTTCGGCCTCACCCGCGTGGCGATGAACCTGGGCGTCGTCGTCGGGCCGGCGCTGGCCGGCGTCGCCCTGGGCCTGGGGGCGACCTTCAGGGAGCTCTTCCTGGCCGCCGCCGCCGGGTGCGTGCTCATGGTCGTGATGATGGCCGTCTGGATCCGGGAGAGCAGGCCGGCGAGCGCCCTCCTGCCGGCACAGCATGTCGACCGCAAGGGTCGCAGCGGCTATCGGAGCGTGCTGCACGACAGGGTCTTCATCGTCTTCTGCCTCGTCGCCGTGCTCCCGGTGTTCTGCATCGGCAACTTCGGCTCGATCTACTCGGTGTACGTCACCACCTTCCTCGACGTTCCGTACCAGGAGTGGGGTTACCTTCTGGCGCTCAACGCGGGCATCGTGGCCGTCGTCCAGTATCCGCTCGTCAGCGCGCTCCGCTTTCGCAACCGCATGGTCCTGCTCGCGATCTCGAGCGCCCTGCTCGCCGCCGGTCTCGGCGGGTCCGCGTTCGCCGGCCCCCTGTGGTCGCTGGTGATCCTGATCGTCGTGCTGAGCTTTGGAGAGATGCTGCTCTCGCCGGTGGCGTCGGCGGAGGTCGCGGACCTCGCCCCGGAGGCCCTGCGCGGCCGCTACATGGGCGTGTGGACGGTGGTGTGGAACGGGGGCGCCGCCCTCGGGCCGGCCTTCGGAGGCTGGGCCATGGACACGTACGGCGGCCGACAGGCCTTCGCGGCGCTGCTCGTGGTGGGGCTGACCGGCGCCGTGCTGTTCCTGGCGCTGGCGCCCGGCTGGAGAAGGCGGAGGACCAGGGCGGCGGGGGCCCGGGCGACGGCGTAGCCGGCGCGCCCGGGCCTCCGCGGCTCCTAGAGCGAGAGCGCGTCCTGCAGGTCCCGGGCGTGCTCCTCCTCGACGATCAGGATGTCCTCGAGCGCGCGGCGCAGGCCGTACTCCTGCAGCATCTCGGCCTGGGCGATGCGCTCGCGATAGCGGACGATGGCATCCAGCTCGCCGTCGAGGTCCTGCTCGAGCATCACCTTCGAGTCCGGTGAAACGAGCGCCCGGGCGACGTCGACTCCGGGTACGCCGCCGAGGAAGTCGATCTGGTCCGCCAGCGAGATGGCGTGCGCGTGCTCCTCGTTCGAGTGCACCACGAGCTCTGCCTTGATGGCGTCGTACTGCGGGCCCGTCATCGCGGCCGCGTGCTGGACGTACTGCACCAGCGCCTGGAACTCCTTGGCAAGGTCCTTGTTGAGCTCGTCGATGAGCTGGGCGCGCGTGAGCTCGCGGGCGACGGAACGCTCGATGTCGGCGGCCGTGCGAGGCTTGGTGACGGCGGGCCGCTTCACGGGCTTCTTCGGGGCTGGCTTCGCCACTTCTGCTCTCCTCTCGTCGCGTGGGTCCGTATGGCCGCGCCACGTTCGGGCGCGGCCGCCGGACAAGGGTACCGCGAGGACAACGGCGCCGCCGGCCGGGCAGGGGAGCCCGGCCGGCGGCGCCTCCATCAGTCCGCTGCCGCCGTGGCAGGCGCCGGCGAGAGGTAGTCCTCGTCGTCCTGGACATACGCGCCAGCCGGCCGGAGCCTGTCGAACGCGAGATACAGCACCGGCACGAGGATCAGCGTGAGGAACGTGGACGTGAAGAGGCCGCCGATCACGACCACCGCGAGCGGGGTCGAGAGGAAGCCGCCCTTGCCGCCGAAACCGAGCGCCATCGGGGTGAGCGCAAGGATCGTCGCGACGGCCGTCATGAGGATGGGCCGCAAGCGCCGCCGGCCGCCTTCGATGACGGCGGTGCGTGCGTCCATGCCCTTGCGCCGGAACTGTTCCACGAGGTCGAGGAGCACGATGGCGTTGGTCACGACGATGCCGATCAGCATGAGCAGCCCGACGAGGCTCGGCATGCCGAGGCTGGTCCCGGTGATCACGAGCGCGAGCATGGCGCCGACGGCGGCGAACGGGATGCTCACCAGCAGGATCAGCGGGTTGAGCAGGCTGCGGAACGTCGCCACCATGATGATGTAGACGAGGAGGATGGCGACCAGCATCGCGATGCCCAGCGTGCGGAAGACGTCGTTGGTCATCTCGGTAGCGCCGGCCAGCTCCCAGGAGGCCCCCGCCGGCAGCTGGACGTCGGCGAGCGCCTTCTCGACGGCGGTGGACGCCGCGCCGATGTTGTTGTTCACGGCGGTCGCCGTGATGCTCGCCGTGCGCTGGCCGTCGACGTGGGTCACCTGGACCGGCGCCTTGACCTCGACGACCTTGGCGATGTCGCCGAGCGGGACCATGCCGCCGGTGCCGGCCACGGGGAGCTTGGCGAGCACCTGGCTGACGGCCCCGGGCAGCGGCGGCACGACGATCTCACCGATCATGAGCTGGGCCGGCAGCGTGCCGGCCGTGGTCGGCACGGTCCCGATCGGGTAGCCGTTGAGCACCAGCGTCGTGTACTGGCTGAGCGTCGTCGGGGTCACCCCGGCCGCCGCCGCCTTCTCCTGGTCGACGACGATGGTCGCCGACGGCCGGCCTTCGCTGAGGTTGGAGGTGACGTCGGCGAGCCCTTCCACCGTCTCCACCTCGGCGAGCACGATGTCGTTGGCATCCTTGAGCACCAGGGGGTCGGCGGCGGTCACGCGGACCTCCATGAGCGACATGCCTCCCATGGACGAGGAGGAGTCGTCGCCGGTCACGCTGATGGTGCCGGCGTTGGACAGCCCGGCGACCCCCTCGCGGACGTCGTCCATGATCGCGTTCTTGTCGGCGTCGGGATCGGTCGCGATCGCGAAGGTGGCTTGGCTCGACGAGGCATTGGTGCCGCCGCCGGCGCCGAAGAGGCTGCCGGTGCTGCCGGCCGTGACCTGGTAGATCTCGACGCCCGGGGTGTCCTTCAGGACGGCCTCGACCTTGGCGGCGGCCGCCATGGTGGCGTCCAGGCTCGTGCCGGGGTCGAGGGTCTGGGTGATGGTCATGGTGGGCTGCTCGGAACTGTCGAAGAGATTGGTCTTGAGCAGCGGGGTCAGCATCATCGTGCCGACGAAGATCGCACCAGCGAGGACGAGCGTGATCGCCTTGTGGTCCAGGGCGAGGCGCAGCGCCGGCAGGTAGGCGTTCTGGAGGTGCGTCAGTTCCTTCTCGTCGCGGTGGCCGACGTGGCGCTTCGAGAGCAGCCAGGTGGAGGCGACCGGGACCACGATCAGGGCGACGGCCAGGCTGCAGAGCAGCGCGAACGTGACCGTCAGGGCGAACGGCCGGAAGAACTCCGAGGCGAGCCCGTGCACCAGGCCCAGGGGGAGGAAGACGGCGACGGTCGTCAGCGTGCTCGCCGTGATCGCGCCGGCCACCTCGCGGGTCCCGGTGTAGGCGGCGCGGCGGATGCTGTCGCCCTCCTGCACGTGACGGTAGACGTTCTCGATGACGACGATCGAGTCGTCGATGACGCGGCCGATGGCGATCGTGAGGCCGCCCAGGGTCAGCATGTTGAGGGATTCTCCGCGGGACCACAGGATGATCAGCGCCCCGATCACGCTGAGCGGGATCGAGAGCCCGGCGATGACCGTGGAGCGCCAGCTGCGCAGGAACGCCCAGATGACGACGACGGCGAAGAACGCGCCGAGGAGGCCTTCGTGCCAGAGGGAGCTGATGCTGTCCTTGATGAAGACCGACTGGTCGACGACCGTGGTGATCGTGGCCTGGCCGCGCAGGTCACGCGTGAGGGCGGGGAGCTCGTCGGCCACGGCCGCGGCGATGTCGACGGTGTTGCCGCTGCTGGACTTGCTGACGGAGATGCCCACGGTGGCTTCGCCGTTCGTACGCGTGATCGCGGTGAGCGGCGCGGGGGCGATCTTGACGGTGGCGACGTCGCCGAGGCGGACGGGCGTGGCGGCCGCGGCGCCGGAGGTCCCGGCGGCCGCACCGGTCGTCGCGCCCGCCGAAGCGCCCGTCGCGGCGGACGGATCCGTCGCCGCCGCCGCGGTCGCCGCGGACGGGAGCACCAGGTCCTCGAGCGCCTTCTCCGTCTCCGCCTTGGCGCTCACGGTGATGGGGTAGACGATGCTGCCCGACGTGACCGTGCCGGCGCCGGTGGTCACGTTGGCTTGCGTGATCGCGGTCGTGATCTGCGCGGGCGTGACGCCCAGCGCGGCGATCTGTTCGGGCTTCAGCCGGATGGCGAGCTGCATCTGCTGCACGCCGGAGAGCGTCACCGCCTGCACGCCCTCGATGGACTGCAGGCGGGGAACGACGCGCGTGCCGAGGAGCGTCGCCAGCTGCTCGGGCGGCAGCGACGACGACACCGCGAGTTGCACCACCGGCATGCTGCCGAAGTTGAGTGTCGCGATCTCGGGCGCCAGGGCCGTCGCGGGGAGCATCGGCTGCACGCCCGAGACGGCCTGCTGGACCTCGGCCTCCTTGGCTTTCATGTCGGTGCCGAACTCGTACTGGACGGTGATGATGCTCATGCCGTCGTTGGAGAACGAGTCGTACTCCTTGACGCCGCTCGAGGTCTTGATCGCCTGCTCGAGCGGTGTGGTGATGCTGCGCTCCACGTCCGACGGCGAGGAGCCCTGGTCCACGGTCAGCACCGTGAGGTACGGGAAGGTGAGGTCGGGGATGAGCTCCTGCTTGAGCGCGGGGATCGCGAACGCTCCCAGCAGCAGCACGACGAGGACGGCCAGGCCGACGATGGAACGGTTGCGCAACGAGATCTTCGTCAGCCAGCTCAAGGGGTACCTCCGTGGTTGGAAACGTCGTCCGGGTCCGGGGCGGGCGGCGAAGGCATCGCCGCCCTCCGGGCTTGCCAGCGGGCCATGAGCCCGGGGATCTCCGCCTGCAGGAAGGCGAGGAAGTCGCTCAGTTCGTGAAGAAGCGCGTAGTTGGACTGCGACTGGTCCTTGTCGGCGACCAGCTCGAGGCTGCTGTCGACGAGTCGAGCCAGTGTCTGCAGGTGGTCGAACTGCAGGATGCCCTCGAGGTTGCCGGGGAGCGAGCGGTAGGAGTCCCCCCGCCGCCCGGGCTCGCTCACCCGTTCGACCATTCCCGCCTGCAGCAGGGAGCGGGCGGCGGTGCTTGCGGCTGCCTTGCTCACCCCCAGGGTCCGGGCGATCTCGGTCAGGGACTGGACGGGCGGATCGGCGACGAGGAGCCAGGCGGCGATGCGTCCGTCCATCCTCGTGCGGCCCATCTCCTCGAAGAGGAGGCCGAACTCCTCGGCGAGCGACCGTTGCCGCCTCGACCGTTCGCGTTCGTCCACGCTCGCCCCTCTCGCTCGGTACACAACGTCAGCGACGTAAAGTACCGAGTGAACGCTCGCCGCGCAACCGCAGCCGGATCCGACCCGCGGCCCGACCGGCGCCGGCGGCGCCGGCGGCCGTCTCAGCCGTGGGCGGCGAGCTCTGCGAGGCGGTCCGCGACCGCGCACGCCCGGTCGCGGACCGAGAGCAGATCGAGCCAGCGCTTCGGGATGCCGGACTCCCCGTAGCAGGCGCCGGCCAGGGCGCCGGTGACCGCTCCCACTGCCGTCGCGTCGTCACCCATGTTCACGGCCAGCGTCACCGCGTGCTCGAAGTCGGCGCCGTGCAGCACCGTCCACAGGGCCGCCTGCAGCGTGTCGAGCACGAACGCGGAGCTCACGACCTCCTCGACCTCGGCGTCGGGCGTGTCGCGCAGCATCGCGCTGACCCGCTTGTCCTCTTCGTGGAACGTGCCGGCGATCGCGGGGATCTCCGCGGCGAGGTCGCCGTGCAGCGCCGCCGTCAGCAGGTCGTTGAAGGCGGCGCACGACCAGCCGGCGAGCCTGTCGAAATGGGTGAGGGTCGACTCGCGCAGCGACAGTTCGTGCCGTGCCTGCGCATCGCCGCGGTACAGAAGTCCGACAGGAGCGCAGCGGGTCAGGCTGCCGTTGCTCGCCGTCGGACCCCCCAGGATCTCGAACGCCCGCCTCGAGGCGACGTCCCAGTGCGTGCCCGAGCGATAGCAGATGAGGGCGGTGCGCACGGTGAGACTCACGTACCGGGGCTGACTCTCGAACCATACGCTGTAGCGCTCGATGACGTCTTCGGGCTCGAAGCCGCCGTGGTCGGCGAGGCTCTCGGCGAGGCACAGCATCATCTCGGTCGCGTCGGTGACCTCGCCGGGCGCCGCATCGTAGACCCCGCCGCCGAGCATGTCCGTGATCACGCCGTACTTCTCGACGATCTGCTCGGCGGTGAGGAACTCGGCCGGCGCGCCCAGCGCCTCGCCGGCGGCGAGGCCGAGCAGCGCGCCGCGATAGCGGTCACGCAGGGCGATGTCGGCCGGCCCCGGCGTCACGAGAGCAGGTCTTTCACGAGGCGCTCGAAGAAGAGCGCCTGGTAGGTGACGTCCTCGACGAGGATGCGCTCGTCCGGCTCGTGGTCGCGGCCCCCGTCCATGGCGTGGAAGCTCTCCGCCAGGTAAGGCGCGAAGCCGTAGGCAACGCAGTCCGGGAACGCCTCGCGCAGCCAGCGCGAGTCGGTGAAGCTGCCGGAGCACATCGGCGCGAGGACGGCGTCGGGGACGTCGCGCCGCAGCACGCGCGCGATGCTCTCGCCGAGCGCCGTCGGCTCGGGCGAAGCGTTCGGCGTGGTCACGTCCACCCACTCGAACTCCCAGTCGATGCCGAGCGGGTCGAGCAGGCTCGCGACGAAGTCGCGCACGTCGTCCGACTTCATCTCGGGGAGGATGCGGCAGTCGATGCAGGCCTCCGCCCGCGTGGGGATGACGTTCACCGCCTTGCCGGCGGCGAGCATCGTCGGCGTGAGCGTGGCGCCGAGGAGCGGCTCGACCAGGCTGGCCACGACCGGGTCGAGCCGGCGCAGCTCGGCGCCGGCGGCGCGCGCCGTCCGGGGGTCCTTGAGGCGCGCGCGCAGTCCCGCGTCGGGCACGATCGCGTCGATGAACCGCGCCGTCGTGCCGGAGACGATCGCCGGTGGGTCGGCGAGGCCCAGCGCCGTGACGGCGCGGGCGAGGTCGATGACGGCGCTGCGTTCCTTCTCGGGCACGGACGCGTGCCCGCCGCGCCCCCGGGTGCGGATGCGGAACTGGGCGAAGGCCTTCTCTCCGACGGCCAGGAGGAACACCTTCCGGTCGCCGACCGGAAGCCAGAGCCCGCCGGAGCCTTCGTTGAGACAGTAGTCGGCGCGCAGCGCGTCGGGCCGGTGCGCGCACAGCCACTGCACGCCGCAGAACTCGCCATCCTCCTCGTCGGCAGTCGCCGCGAACTTGACGGTGCCGGCGAACCCGGCGCCCGAGCGCTTGAGACGGGCGAGGGCGACCGCCTCGGCGGCCACCTGGTTCTTCATGTCGGTGGCGCCGCAGCCCCACACGTAGCCGTCCTTCACGACGCCGGCAAAGGGCGGCACGCTCCACTCGGCGGCGTCGGCCGGCACCACGTCCAGGTGGCCCATCAGCGTCAAGGTGGGACCGGGGCGATCGCCGTCGAGCCGGGCGACGAGGTTCTGGCGGTCCGGCAACTCGCCGGCCAGCTCGCTCTCGATGCCGGCGCCGGCGAGGTACTCCTGCACCACGAGGGCGGCGGCCGTCTCGTTGCCGTTGGTCGTGTCGACGCGCAGGAGTGCGGTGAACAGCCCGAGGACATCTGCCTCGAGCGCCTGCCAGTCGTGCTCGTCCAGGCCGTAGCGGACCACGGTCACCATCCTTGCGCAGGGAGTTGGAGCGACTTCCGTGCGGCCATGATAGCCGTCCGCACTCCGGCCTGCGAACCTCCGGAGCCCGCGCCGGGCGAGCGCTCACCGGTCCGCGGGAGCCGGCGTGACGAGCGTCGCCGGCGCCCCGGCTGCCTCTTCAGCCGAGCTCGAGCTGTGTCTGCGGAGGCCTGGTCTCCACGCCGAGCAGGTGCGCCATGCGGCGCGCGTTCTGCATGCCCCAGTCCTCGTAGTTGTTGTTGAAGAGGACGTGCACCGCCGTGGCCTGACGGGCGAGCTCGGCGACTCGTGGGACCCACTCTTCGAGCTCGGCGTCGCTGTAGAGGTACTTGAAGCGGTCGGAAGCGACCCGGGTCCTGGCATCCCAGGTGTCGGCGTTGCGCCCGTGCAGGCGGACGACGGCGAGCGGGGCCGTGGCGGCCACGATCGCCGGCGTGCTCGAGGCGAAGCCCTGCGGCTCGTCGACGCTGACGTACGCGAGCCCCAGGTCTTCGAGAAGGCGAAGCGTGCCGCCGGCGGACTCCTCGGTCATCCAGCCGCCGCCGCGGAACTCCACGGCGAGGGGCCAGCCGGGAAGGCGCTCCGGAAGAGCGCGCAGGTAGTCGGCGTGCTCCGGCGAGCGGACGAACCAGGGCGGGAACTGGAAGAGGACGGCGCCGAGCTTGCCCGCCGCGGCGAGCGGCTCGAGCGCCGCGCGATGCAGCCCCCACAGCTGCTCGAGCTCAGCGGCGGGGACGTCTTTGGCGTACACGTTCTTCTTCAGTCGGGCTTCATCCGGAAGTGCGGCGAGCAGGCGACCCGGAAGGCGGTCGACCCGCGCCGGGTGGTGCGTGAGCAGGCCATAGGCCTTGACGTTGAAGACGAAGTCGTCCGGGGTGCGCGCCGCCCAGAGCACGCTGTTGCGTGCCGACGGCGGCGCGTAGTACGTCGAGTCCACCTCGACGATGCCGAACTGCGCGGCGTAGTGGCGCAGCCGCGCCTCCGCGCTGGTCACGCCCGGCGGGTAGAAGCGCCCGCAGGCGATCAGGGTCGGGTCGGTCCAGGAGCAGCTGCCGACGAGGATGCGTGCGGGCATCGTGGGCCTCCGGGTGGCGGTACTTGCGCGGTACAGCAACGTTGTACCACCCTGCGCCCCGGCCTATACTGCCGGCAACGGCTCAGTCGGCGCCACGGTCTCTGCAGACCACGGCCTCGGGCTCTTGGAGGCAGATGAAGGGGGCGCCGCCGATGGGCGGGCTTTGAGAATCTCAAGGGCCCGCCCATCGTCATGCAACGAGCCGTGTCACGCTGCCCGGGCTCGCGTTGACCACACGGGGCGGCAGCGCCTATACTCGCACTCCCTCAGTGTCGGAATGGCGGAATTGGTAGACGCGCTAGGTTGAGGGCCTAGTGAGGGTTTAACCTCATGGGGGTTCAAGTCCCCCTTCCGACACCACTCTCTCCTTGGTCTCGTCCGCCGTCCCCGGCTGCTGCGCTCAGAGGCCTCGCCACAGCGGCAATCCCGTGACCGCGTCGAACTCCCGTTCGAGCGGCTCCCCGACGAGCTCCTGCAGGATCAGCTCGCACGCGAAGAGGGTGCACCCCGGCGCGACGTGCCCGCCGATGCAGACCCCGTCGTGACCGGCCAGGGTGGCGTGCGCGTGGACGGCGGTGGCCCCGTCGCGCCGCGAGACGTTGCCGAGGAGGGCGACGAGCTCGACCGGTGCGTCGACGGCGAACTCGCCGTACTCGTGCGCCGCCTGGTCGTAGAAGGCGAGGCGGGCACGCTGCAGGGCGCCGATGGCGCGCAGCTCGGCCGCCTGCATACCGTGCGCGTCCGCGACGGCGGCGATCTCCTCCAGCAGGTCGCCGCCGTGCGTGAGGCGGGCGACGACGCGGCGCCCCCGCCCGTATTCTCGTGCTCCCATGGCTGACGACCTCCCGGATCGCGCCGGCCGGCCGGATGCCGGCTCTCCGGCGCGAGTCTACAACCCGGACGCCGGCGCCGGCGGCGCGGCCGTGTAGCGCGCCAATCCCGGGGGTATGAGCCCCTTGGGCCGTGGCAGAGGATGTCGTCAGACGATCACGGAGGCACCATGAGCGAGACGCAGATCCCCCGTCATCCGGGAACCGGTGACGTACAGCAGTGGCGCGCGGACTTCGACGAGCTCGAGCTGCGCATGGACGCGCTCCGGCAGGCGTTCACCGACGGTGTGCGGTCGTTCACCATGACGGACGAGATCGTGGAGCGCATCCACGCGCGCTTCGACGACGTGGGCGAGCAGGTGCACCGCATGCACTGCACCTACCCGTTCGGCGGCTCGCCGGGGCAAGAGGCTTGCCGCTTCGAGCCGCAGATCACCTACGAGAGCGACGCCCGGCCGTCACCGGGCACATGACCGGCGCATGACCCACGCCGAGCGACGAGTCAGCACGGAGTTGCGCGGCGAGGTGTGCGTGATCCACTGCGGCGGTGTCGACGGCGGGCGCCTCGCCGAGGACCTTCCCGGCGAGGTCGGCCGTTGTCTGGGCGCCGGCGCCTCCGCGGTCGTGGTCGACATGGAACCCTGGGCGCCGATCGACGACCGGGGGCTCGGGGCGCTGAAGACGGCGGCGCAGGCGTTCCGGGAGGCCGGCGGCGAGCTCGTCGTCGCCGTGGAAGAGCTTGAGGCCCGCGAGGCCCTGGCCGGGGCCGGCCTCATGCGCGCGGTCCCCGCTGCGCCCGGGCCCGCCGAAGGGCGACGACGACGTCCCGGCCCGCCGTGACGACCACCCCCGCTGGGAGCACGAGTTCACCTTTCCGGCGACCACGGGGCAGCTGCGGGCGGCGCGCCGTCGCGTCGCCGCCTTCGCCGAGGTGGCCGGCCTCGACGAGGGGGACGTCTTCGAGCTCAGCGTCGCGGTCTCCGAGGCGCTCGCCAACGCCGTCGTGCACGGCTCGCCGCGCGGCGCCGACGACGACGTGCACGTGCGCTTCTTCTGCTATGACGACGAGGTCGCGGTGGAGGTCGTCGACGGCGGTGACGGCATACAGGCGACGGCTATCTGCGAGCCCTCCCCGGCCGCGACCAGCGGTCGGGGCATCCACTTCATGCGCGCGCTCGCCGACGCCGTGCAGTACTCCTGCGGTCCGCTCGGTACGCGGGTGCTGCTGGTGAAGCAGCGCTCGTGACCGGCGGGGGAGCCGCCGGGTGACGTAGAATCCCCCCATGGCCGATCCCCGCCTCCACGACCGGCTCTTCCTGCTCGACGGCAGCAGCCTGGCGTTCCGCGCGTTCTTCGCGCTGCCCGAGTCCATCGCCACCCAGGCTGGGCAGCCCACCAACGCGCTCTTCGGTCTCAGTCAGATGCTGCTCAAGATCGTCTCCGAGTACCGGCCGGCGAACATCGTCGTCGCCTGGGACGCACGCGAGAAGACCTTCCGTGACGAGCTGTACGAGGAGTACAAGGCGCAGCGGCCGCACATGCCCGAGGGCCTCTCCGCGCAGTGGCCGCTGCTGCCGGAGCTCATGGACGGCTTCGGGATCGTCAACCTGGTCCGGCCCGGGTACGAGGCCGACGACATCCTCGGCACCCTGGCGGAGGAAGCCAAGCGGCAGGGCACGGGGTCGGTCGTGGTCACCGGCGACCGCGACGCCATGCAGCTCGTCGACGACGACATCTGGGTGATGAGCACCGGCCGCGGCGTGACCGACGTCAAGATCTACACGCCGGCGGCCGTGGTCGAGCGCTTCGGCGTGACGCCGGCGCAGATCCCCGACTACATCGGCCTGAAGGGCGACTCGTCCGACAACATCCCCGGCGTGCCCGGCATCGGCGAGAAGACAGCCGCCCAGCTGCTGCAGCAGTTCGGCTCGATCGAGGCGCTCTACTCCCGGCTGGACGAGGTCAAGTCGGAGAAGCGGCGCGCGGTGCTGCGCGAGCACGAGGGTGCGGCGCGGCTCTCGCTCCAGCTTGCGACGATGGTCTTGGACGTGCCCCTCGAGCACGACCTCGTGGAGCTGGTGACGCGGGGCGGGTACGCGCTGCCGGTGGCGCAGGTCGAGGCCGCCTTCGAACGCTTCGAGTTCCGCAACCTCAAGCGGCGCCTGCACGAGATCGCCGGCGACGCGTCCACGACGGCCGTGCCGGCGCCGCCGCCGGCCGCCGCCGGCGGCCCTCTCGTGCGGCTCGTCTCCGAGCCGGACGTCGGGCCTTTGGCGGCACTGCTCGAGAAGGGCGAGGCGGCGGTCGCCTTCGAGCCCAGGGACGACACCGGGGGCCTGGCCGTCGCCGGCCACGCCGGCGGCGACGCGTGCTTCGTGGCGCCGGGCGACGCCGGGCGCGTCGGCGCGCTGTGGCTGCTGGCCGCGCACGCCGTGGTGCACGACGCCAAGTCCCAGCCCGGCTTCGTCCACGCGCCGGTCGGCCCGGCCTTCGACACGGCGGTCGCCGCTTACCTCCTGGCGCCGGAGCGCCCGGAGAAGGAACGCGGCCTCTTCGCCCTCGCCGGCGCCGACGACGGCGCCCTGCTCGTGGAGGGGCCGGCGGCCGAAGCCGCCGCGGCCACGCGCGCCACGCTCACGTGGCGCGTGGCCGAGGCCCAGCGGCCGCGCCTCGTCGAGCTCGGCCTCGAGCGGCTCTTCCGTGAGGTCGAGCTGCCGCTCGTGCGCGTGCTCGCCCAGATGGAAGCCGCCGGCGTCAAGATGGACCCCTACCGCCTGGGCGAGATCACCGCCCGGGTGCGCGACCGCGTCGACGAGCTCGGCGACGACATCGTGCGGCTCGCCGGCGGCCCGTTCACCATCGGCTCGCCGCAGCAGCTGGCCGAGGTGCTCTTCGGGCGCCTCGGCCTCGAGCCGGCGAGAAAGGGCAAGACCGGGTTCTCCACCGATGCCCGGGTGCTGAGGGGCCTGCGGGAGCAGCACCCGATCGTCCGCGCGGTCGAGGAGTGGCGCGAGCTCACCAAGCTGCTGAACACCTACCTCGAGCCGCTTCCCGAGCACATCGACGCGATCACCGGCCGCGTGCACAGCACCTTCAACCAGCTGGTCGCCGCGACGGGGCGTCTCTCCAGCAACAACCCCAACCTGCAGAACATCCCCGTGCGCACGCAGCTCGGCGCCGAGATCCGGGGGTGTTTCATCGCCGAGGAGGGCCACAAGCTGGTCGTCGCCGACTACTCGCAGATCGAGCTGCGCCTGATGGCCTCGCTCTCGCAGGAGCCGGCCCTGCTCGACGCCTACCACCGCGGCGACGACGTGCACCGCGTCACCGCCGCCGCCGTGGCGGGGATCCCCGTGGAGGAGGTCAGCAAGCAGCAGCGCGAGCACGCCAAGGCCACGAACTTCGGCATCATGTACGGGCTCTCGGCGTTCGGCCTCTCGGAGCAGGTCGACATCCCGGTCGACGAGGCGCGCGCCTTCATCGAGGCGTACTTCGCCAAGTACCCGCGCGTGCAGGCCTTCCGCGAGCGCGTGATCGCGCAGGCCGCGCAGGACGGCTACGTGACCACCCTGTTCGGGCGCCGCCGGGCGGTCCCCGAGCTGCGCTCGTCCAACTTCCGCACGCGGTCCCTGGGCGAGCGGCTGGCGGTCAACACCATCCTCCAGGGGACCGCGGCCGACATCATCAAGGTGGCCATGGTCACCGTCAGCCGCGAGCTCGAGCGCCGAGGGCTCGCGTCGCGGCTGGTGCTGCAGGTCCACGACGAACTCGTCCTCGAGTGCGTCGAGGACGAGGTCGAGGAGTGCCTGCAGCTGCTGCGCGACGCGATGTGCGGCGCGCTCGACCTCGACCCGCGACTCGAGGTCGAGACCGGCGTCGGCGACGACTGGGTGGCGGCGAAGGCCTGACGACCGCGCCGCCCGCCCCTCGGGCGCGGCCCGGCTTCGCGTACAGGCTCGTTTCCGTGCTATACTCCGCTGGTTTCGGCCCGCTGCGGTCCGCGGGCCTTTCCCATCTGTAAACGACGGACCGCATACGTGACCGGGAGGCAACGACACCACATGGCTGACAAACCAATCGACACCCAGCTCGCCGCAGCGAACGACCCCAGGATCGTGGAAGGCAGCGAAGGCTACCTCATCGAGGTAGACGGGGAGATCATCCCCAACTACGACCTGACGCTGACCAACTTCAGCGAGGGGGACATCGTCACCGGCAGGGTGGTCCGCATCGACAAGGACGAAGTCCTCGTCGACATCGGCTACAAGTCCGAAGGCGTCATCCCGGTCAACGAGCTCAGCATCCGCAAGAACGTCAACACCTCCGAGGAAGTCGGTCTCGACGAGGAGATCGACGCCCTCGTCATGACCAAGGAAGACGCCGACGGGCGCCTCATCCTCAGCAAGAAGCGCGCCAAGTTCGAGAAGGCCTGGAAGCGCATCGAAGGCGCCTTCGAGAGCGGCGAGCCGGTCACCGGCACGGTGATCGAGGTCGTCAAGGGCGGCCTCATCCTCGACCTCGGCGTGCGCGGCTTCCTGCCGGCCTCGCTGGTCGACATCCGCCGCGTGCAGGACCTCCAGGAGTACGTCGGCCAGGAGCTCAACTGCCGCGTCATCGAGATGAACCGCAACCGCAACAACGTGGTCCTCAGCCGCCGCGCCGTCCTCGAGGAGGAGCGCAAGGAGGTCCGCCAGCAGATCATCGACGAGCTCAACGTGGGCGACGTCGTCGAGGGCACGATCAGCAACATCGTCGACTTCGGCGCGTTCGTCGACCTCGACGGCATCGACGGCCTCATCCACATCAGCGAGCTCAGCTGGACGCACATCAATCACCCGTCCGAGGTGCTGCAGGTCAACCAGAAGGTCAAGGTCAAGGTGCTCGACATCGACCGCGACCGCCAGCGCATCAGCCTCGGTCTCAAGCAGACCCAGGAAGACCCGTGGCAGAAGATCGTCGCCCAGCACAAGGTGGGCGACGTGGTCGACGGCCGCGTCACCAAGATCGTCGCCTTCGGCGCGTTCGTCGAGATCTACGAGGGCATCGAGGGTCTCGTGCACATCAGCGAGCTGGCCAATCGCCACGTCGAGCGTCCCGACGAGGTCGTCTCGGTGAGCCAGACCGTCGAGGTCAAGATCATCGAGGTCGACTCCGAGCGCCGTCGCCTCAGCCTCAGCATCAAGCGTGTCGACGGCGACAACGTGAGGCCGCTGCGTCCGATCGAGCCGGAGCCGGAAGAGGTCGAGGAGGCGGAGGAGATCGTCGCCGTCGCCGAGGCCGCAGCCGAGGTCGAGGAAGAGGCCGAGATCGTCGAGGCCGCCGCCGAGGTCGCCGAGACTCCCGAGGAGGTCGAGGCCGTCGCCGAGGCCGCCGAGGTCGTCGAGGCCGAGGCCGAGGTCGTCGAGGCGGCCGCCGAGGCCGTCGCCGAGGAGCACGAGCCGGAGCTCGGCCTGAGCGACGACGTCTTCCCGGCAGGTGCCGCGGCGGACGACGACGCCGCGGCCGAGCCGGCCGAGGAGTCCACCGAGGCCTGACCACGTCTGGCGGGGGCGGCGGCGGCGCAAGGCGCCGTCGCCGCCCCCGACCTGCGTCCGGGACGATGATGAACGCACAGCGAACCGACATCCCGCTGCTGGGGCTCACCGGCGGCATCGGCTCGGGCAAATCCACGGCGCTCGCCTACCTGCACGAGCTCGGCGCCGCGGTGATCTCGAGCGACGTCGTTGTGCACGGGTTGTACTCCACCGCCGAGATCATCGACCGGCTCCGCGAGCACTTCGGCCACGCGGTCGTCGACGGAGCCGGCGGCGTCAGTCGGCCGGCGCTGGCCGGCATCGTCTTCGCCGACCAGACGGAGCTGCGCTGGCTGGAGGACCTCCTCCATCCCCACGTCCGGCAGGCCGTCGACGACTGGATCGCCGCCCAGCACAAGGCCAGGCCGCGGCCCGCGCTCCTGGTCGTCGAAGTCCCTCTCCTGTTCGAGTCGGGATTCGCCGACAGGTTCGATCTCATCATGTTGCTCACGGCGCCTGAGGAGGTACGTCGCAGGCGCCTGACTGCCAAGCTCACCGACAGCGAGTTCAGCAGCCGCCTCGCGCAGCAGCTGCCGGACGGAGAGAAGATCGCCCGCAGCCACTTCGTATTCGACAACGCGGGCAAGCGCAAGGAGTTGCGGGACTTCGTGAGTCAGACCGTGGCGAGGATCCTCGACGGTGAACGACCTGCCGCGGGGGGCGGCGCCGGCGAGAGCGCCCCGTGAGGCGGCTCCTCATCGTCGTCCTCCTGGTCGCCGCGCTCGGCGCGGTGATCGGCGTCGCGCGCCTCGCCACGCCGTTGTTCGGCGCGTCCAGCGCCCCATCGTGGTACGCCAAGGCCGTGTACCCGCTCGACCACGCCGGGGCGATCCGCTCCTCCGCGCGCCGCAACGGCCTGGATCCGGCGCTGGTCGCCGCGATCGTCTACGCGGAGAGCCGCTTCGACGCGCAGGCGCGGTCGTCGCAGGGCGCGGTCGGACTCATGCAGGTCCTTCCCGAGACGGCCGACCAGATCGCCCGGGAGACCGGAGGGGTGGCGTTCACCACCGCGGACCTCGAGGACCCCGCGGTGAACGTGCGGTACGGGTGCTACTACCTGCGGGGCGCCCTCGACGCGTTCGACGGCGACGCGGTCGCCGCCGTCGCCTCGTACAACGCCGGCATGGGCGCCGTGGCGAAGTGGCGGGCCGAGGCGGCGGCCGAAGGGCACGAGTTGCGGATCGGCGACATCCCGTACCCGGAGACTCGGGCCTACGTCAGGACGGTCCTTCGGGCGCGGCGGGTATACCGTGACATGTACGGCGACCGCCTGAGCATGCCGGCCGAGCCCGGCTGAGCCGCCGGGCGAGACCCGGGCAGGCAGCAGGGCCACCGTCCCTTGCGAACACCTGTTCGTATTGCTAGAGTCGAGGGCACATGAGCGAGTTCAGGATCCAGGCCGCCTACGGCCTCACCGGCGACCAGCCGGAGGCCGTCACCGCCCTCGGCGACGGGGTGGTCCGCGGCGACCGTTTCCAGACACTGCTGGGCGTCACGGGCTCCGGCAAGACCTTCACCATGGCCAACGTCATCCAGAAGGTGCGCAAGCCCACGCTCGTGATCGCCCACAACAAGACGCTGGCCGCCCAGCTGTGCAACGAGTTCCGCGAGTTCCTGCCCGACAACGCGGTCGAGTACTTCGTCAGCTACTACGACTACTACCAGCCGGAGGCCTACGTCGCGGCGCAGGACCTCTACATCGAGAAAGACTCGTCCATCAACGACGAGATCGACCGGCTCCGCCACGCGGCCACGACCTCGCTCTTCCTGCGGCGGGACGTCGTCATCGTCGCCAGCGTGAGCTGCATCTACGGCCTCGGGTCGCCCGAAGACTACCTCGAGAAGATGGTGCTCCTGCAGGTCGGCCAGACGGTCGAGCGCGACGAGATGCTGCGCAAGCTCGTCGACATCCAGTACGCGCGCAACGACTTCGAGCCCGCGCGCGGCAAGTTCCGCGTGCGCGGCGACTCGGTCGAGATCTGGCCGGCCGCGCAGGACACCGCCATCCGCGTGCAGCTCTGGGGTGACGAGGTCGAGCAGATCGTCAGCTTCGACCCGGTGAGCGGCGAGGTCCTCGAAAAGCCCGCGCACGTCGCCGTCTACCCGGCGACCCACTTCGTCACCAACGACCCCGCCATCGAGCGCTCCCTCGTCGAGATCCGCCGCGAGATGGACGAGCGCTGCGCCTGGTTCGAGGAGAACGGCAAGATCCTCGAGGCGCACCGCCTGCGCCAGCGCACGCGCTACGACATGGAGATGCTGCGCGAGATGGGTTACTGCAGCGGCATCGAGAACTACTCGCGCATCCTGCTGGGCAAGGAGCCGGGGGCCACGCCCAACTGCCTGCTCGACTACTTCCCCGACGACTTCCTCTGCTTCGTCGACGAGTCGCACATGTCGCTGCCGCAGATCCGCGCCATGTCCGAGGGCGACAAGTCGCGCAAGCAGCAGCTGGTGGACTACGGCTTCCGCCTGCCGAGCGCCCTCGACAACCGGCCGCTGCGCTTCGACGAGTTCCTCGCCAAGGTGCCACAGCTCATCTTCGTGAGCGCCACCCCGGGCGCGTTCGAGCTCGCCAACAGCGTGAACATCGCCGAGCAGATCATCCGACCCACGGGCCTCGTCGACCCGGAGGTCGAGATCCGGCCGACGGACGGCCAGATCGACGACCTCATGAACGAGATCCGGCGCCGTGTCGACAAGGACCAGCGCGTGCTGGTGACCACCCTCACCAAGCGCATGTCCGAGGACCTCACCGACTACTTGCTCGAGAACGGCTTCAAGGTCCGCTACCTCCACAGCGAGGTCGACACGCTCGAGCGCATCCAGATCGTCCGCGACCTGCGCCTGGGGGAGTTCGACGTTCTCGTCGGCATCAACCTCCTGCGCGAAGGCCTCGATCTGCCCGAAGTCACGCTGGTCGCCATCCTCGACGCCGACAAGGAGGGCTTCCTGCGCGGCCAGACGGCCCTCGTGCAGACCATCGGGCGCGCGGCCCGCAACGTCGACGGCCGCGTGATCATGTACGCCGACCGGGTGACCGCGGCGATGGAGTTCGCCATCGGCGAGACCGACCGCCGCCGCGAGCGGCAGACCGCGTACAACGTGGAGCACGACATCACCCCGCTCAGCATCATCAAGGGCGTCAGCGACATCTCGACGATGCTGAGCGATGCGGCGGCCGTGCCCACCAAGGGCCGCCGCGCCGCCAAGGCCGTGGCCAAGAAGATGGCCATGCCGCGCGCCGACCTCGAGAAGCTCCTCACCAGCCTCGAGGCCGAGATGTTCGAGGCGGCCGACCAGCTCAAGTTCGAGTACGCCGCCAAGCTGCGGGACGAGATCAAGGAGCTCAGCAAGGAGCTCGCGCGGAGAGGAGAAGCAGTTGGCTGACGCCATGCACCTGCAGCGGCTCATCGCCGCGGCGGAGGATCTGGGCGCCGACAGGGCGGCGCCGGTGCCGGCCGCGGCCGTCGTCGTCGACGAGCGCGTGAACCTCAAGTGCCGCGTGCCGCTGTGCTCGGGCTACGGGCACAACCTCATGTGCCCGCCGGCGGTCATGCCCGCCCACGAGACGCGCGACGTGCTGGCCAAGTACGGCGACGCGCTGGTCGTCCAGCTCGACATCCCGCTCACGCAGGACTGCGTCGACGAGCAGCTCCAGGGGCGCACCTATGCGGAGTCCAGATCGGACGCCGACCAGATCACGGGACTCAAGGAGAGCCAGAACCGCTTCGCCCACCTCATGACCGACCTCGAGCGCGCCGCCTTCAAGCTCGGCTACCGGTACGCGGCGGCGTTCTCCGGCGGCGAGTGCGTGCTCTGCGACGAGTGCGTCGGCCAGGACTCGGGGGAGAAATGCCGGCACCCCTTCGAGGCGCGGCCGTCCATGGAGGCCGTGGGCATCGACGTCGTCGCCACGGCCGAGGCGGCCGGCCTCAGCGTCGAGCTGCCGGCCGAGGACCACCCGGCCTGGACGGGCCTGCTGCTGATCGATTAGTCGGCGAAGCCGAACTAACGTGCGGGCCGCCGAGAGGTGGACCGCACATTGACCCGTCAAGCTTGAAGAACAGACCACACAGACAGCAACAGTGAGAGCATGACCAGCGACCTCATCATCAACGGCGCCCGCGAGCACAACCTCAAGGACATCTCCCTGAGGCTGCCGCGCGACCGCTTCATCGTCATCACCGGCCTCTCCGGCTCGGGCAAGTCGTCGCTCGCCTTCGACACCATCTACGCCGAGGGCCAGCGCCGTTACGTCGAGAGCCTCTCCGCCTACGCGCGGCAGTTCCTCGGCCAGATGGACAAGCCGGACGTGGACTCCATCGAAGGTCTCTCGCCGGCCATCTCCATCGACCAGAAGACGACGTCGCGCAACCCGCGGTCGACGGTGGGGACGGTCACCGAGATCTACGACTACCTGCGCCTGCTGTACGCCCGCGTCGGGCACCCGCACTGCCCGCAGTGCGGCAGGCCCATCTCGGGTCAGAGCGTGCAGCAGATCGTCGACCACATCTGCGAGCTCGAGCAGGGCACGAAGTTCAGCGTGGTCGCCCCCGTCGTCCGCGGCCGCAAAGGGGAGTACGGCAAGCTCTTCGAGCAGCTGCGCGCCGACGGCTTCGCCCGCGTCGAGGTCGACGGCGAGGTGCGCGAGCTCGAGGAGCAGATCGACCTCGACAAGAAGTTCAAGCACGACATCGCCGTCATCGTCGACCGGCTGGTGATGAAGGAAGGGCTGAGGCGGCGGCTCACCGACTCCGTCGAGACCGCCGCCGCCCTCGCCGACGGCCTCGTCGACGTCGAGCTCGCCGGCGACGATGCGCGCACCCTCACCTTCAGCGAGAAGTTCGCCTGCATCCACTGCGGCATCTCGCTGCCCGAGATCCAGCCGCGCATCTTCAGCTTCAACAGTCCGCACGGCGCCTGCCCTGCGTGCCACGGCCTCGGCTTCACCCAGGAGATCGACCCCGGTCTGGTCGTCCCCGACGGGTCGATCAGCATCGACCAGGGCGCGCTGCTGCCCTACGGCCAGCTGTCCTTCGGCTGGCTGGAGCAGGTGTTCGAGAGCATCGCCAAGACGATGGGCGTCGACACGAGCGTGCCGTGGGACGACATGCCCGAGGAACAGCGGGACCTGTTCCTCACCGGTACCGGCAAGGAACGCATCCCGCTGAGCTACCGCAACTACCAGGGGCGCATGCGCCACTACACGTCGAGCTTCCCCGGCATCCTCAAGCACCTGGAGCGGCGCTTCGCCGAGACGGAGTCGGAGCAGGTGCGCCAGAAGATCGAGGAGTACATGGCCGACAGGCCGTGCCCGGAGTGCGAGGGGGCACGGCTCAAGCCCACGAGCCTCGCCGTCACGCTCGGCGAGCGCAACATCCACGACTTCACGCTCCTGAGCGTGCGGGAGGCGCTCGGCTTTCTCGAACAGCTCGCGCTCACCGACACCGAGCGCCTCATCGGCGGCCGCGTGATCAAGGAGATCGGCGAGCGCCTTCGCTTTCTGAACGACGTAGGCGTCGGCTACCTGACGCTCCAGCGCGCCTCGGCCACGCTCTCCGGCGGTGAGGCGCAGCGCATCCGGCTCGCCACCCAGATCGGCTCGGCGCTCGTCGGCGTGCTCTACATCCTCGACGAGCCGAGCATCGGCCTCCACCAGCGCGACAACCGCCGCCTCATCGACACGCTCATGCGCCTGCGCGACCTCGGCAACACCGTCGTCGTGGTCGAGCACGACGAGGAGACCATGCGCTCGGCCGACCACATCGTCGACATGGGGCCGGGCGCCGGCGAGCACGGCGGCAGGGTGGTGGCCGAGGGCACGCCGCAGCAGGTCATGGCCGACCCGGGGTCGCTCACAGGCGACTTCCTCGCCGGACGCCGCCGCATCGAGCTGCCCGGGCAGCGGCGGATGCCGCTCCAGTGGTTCACGGTGCGCGACGCGCGCATGCACAACCTGCGCGGCATCGACGTCTCGTTCCCGCTCAGCGCCTTCACCTGCGTCACCGGCGTCTCCGGCTCGGGCAAGTCCACGCTCGTCAACGAGATCCTCTACAAGGGCATGGCGGCGCGCCTCAACCGCGGTACCAAGCTGCGCGCCGGCGAGCACGGCGGCATCGACGGGGCAAAGCTCCTCGACAAGGTCATCGACATCGACCAGTCTCCCATCGGCCGCACCCCGCGCAGCAACCCGGCCACCTACACGGGGGTGTTCGACCACATCCGCCAGCTGTTCGCGCAGACCCCCGAGAGCAAGCTCCGCGGCTACAAGCCCGGCCGCTTCAGCTTCAACGTCAAGGGCGGCCGCTGCGAGACCTGTCGCGGCGACGGGCAGATCAAGATCGAGATGCACTTCCTGCCCGACGTCTACGTGCCCTGCGAGGCCTGCCACGGCAAGCGCTACAACCGCGACACGCTCGAGGTCTGGTACAAGGGCAAGAACATCGCCGAGGTGCTGGAGATGAGCGTCGAGGATTCGGTCGAGTTCTTCGCCAACGTGCCGCGCATCGCCCGGCGTCTGCGGGCGCTGGACGAGGTGGGCCTGGGCTACATCAAGCTCGGCCAGCCGGCGACGACGCTGTCCGGCGGCGAGGCCCAGCGCGTCAAGCTCGCCAGCGAGCTCAGCAAGGTGGCCACCGGCAAGACGCTGTACATCCTCGACGAGCCCACGACCGGCCTGCACTTCGCCGACATCGACAAGCTGCTCGAGATGCTGCAGCGGCTCGTGGACCAGGGCAACACGGTGGTCGTCATCGAGCACAACCTCGACGTCATCAAGAGCGCCGACTGGGTCATCGATCTGGGCCCCGAGGGCGGGGAGGAGGGCGGGGCGGTCGTCGCCACCGGCACGCCGGAGGAACTCGCCGGCCTCACGGAGCTCTCGCACACCGGTGAGTTCCTCGCCCGCGCCCTCGCCGCTCAGGCGGCCGAGGCGCAGGCGGCCGGCGTCGGGTGAGCGGCGGCCGGGATCTCGTCGTGGTCGCCGCGCCGCCTGACGGCGTCAGCGGATCCATTCTCGCCGCAGCGCTCGAGTCTGCCGGCATCCCTGCGCACGTGCGCGGCGACGCCCACTCGGGGTGGCTGTTCCCCGGCGCCGGTGGCGGCCTCGGCGCGGTGCAGGTTCTGGTGCCGCGGGCCATGGTTGCGGACGCCCGCGTCATTCTTGACGAGCTGGACGGCGGCGAATGAAGCCGCCACGAGCGCAAGACTTCACTTCATAGCGACACCGGGTGGTTGCTGGGGCGAGGCTTCACGCTCTGCGACTGCACCCTTTCCGGCTGCAGCCTCCTCGCGATGGATCTCCAGGCATCGTGCACTTCAGCGTCCTTCTGCGATCCGGCCCGGAGCGGAGAGTGCAAGGAGAAGAACGGCCTCGTCACCCACTGGGGCACGGGCGGCTCCGACGCCCGCCACCATCGTCAGTCTCCTCCGGGATGGTCGGTTCGTGACGACGGACATCGGTGTCTGCCTGGACGGCCGCTTCGACAGAATCGCCGGATAGCGCCGCCAGCTGGCGAACTATTGCCGGAGACCGAGGCCGTGACCCGCCCGCCGGCCGGGCATCGAACGCCTGCCGGGCGTGCGGCGGGTACGATTGCAGGGATGACCCCCAGGCGCGCCAGACGAGCGATCTCGACCACCTCCGCGCGATCCTCAGCACAGCCGGTTCGACAGGCTCGCCGGAGAGCGCCGGCAGGGTGTCGCCGGCATCGACCTGCGCGCCGCCGCGGCACGAGCCCGGCCACGTTTCCATCCACGGGCCCCGGGAACCAATAGCGCAAGCGGTGGCTCGGGGCGTGCGCTCACAGGTGAGCCTGCCGGCTCCGGCGACGGCTGGGTCGCGGAACCCACGAGGGGTATCGCGAGAAACAGGAGACTCGACGACATGAGCAGCACCTCAACGACAGTCATCGAGGTCAGCGACCTCGTCAAGGTCTACGGTGGCGCAATGCGTGCTGTGGACCACGTGAGCTTCGAGGTGGACCGGGGCGAGCTGTTCGGCTTCCTGGGTCCAAACGGGGCGGGCAAGACGACGACCATCCGCATCCTCTCCACGTTGCTCAAGCCGACGTCCGGCACCGCCCGCGTCGCCGGCTACGACGTCGTCGGCGACGCCGGCGAGGTGAGGAAGCGCCTGGGCCTCGCCATGCAGACCCCGACCCTCGACTCCTTCTCTACCGGCCGCGAGACGCTCGAGCTGGCTGGCCGGCTGCATCGCATTCCCAAGCGCGAGATCCGCAGCCGCACCGACGAACTGCTCGAGTTGATGGGCCTCGAGGCCGCTGCGAAGAAGCTCGCCGGAACGTACTCGGGTGGCATGAAGCGCCGTCTCGACCTCGCCGCCGCGCTCATGCACCGACCCGAGGTCCTCATCCTGGACGAGCCCACCGAGGGCCTCGACCCGCAGAGCCGCACCGCGCTGTGGGAGGAGCTCGAGCGCGTCAATGCCGAGGGGACGACGATGCTGCTCACGACCCACTACATGGAGGAGGCAGACCGCCTCTGTACGCGGCTGGCGATCATCGACAACGGCCACGTGGTCGTCGAGGGCCGGCCGGAGGCGCTCAAGGCGGGAGTCGGCGCCGACACGGTGGTCGTCCAGCTCGGCCGGGGGGGCCGAGGGGCGAGCTCGTCCGCCGGCGGGCGGGTCGCTGCCTCGGCGGTGGCCGCACCCGACGGCGACGGGGCGGGCAACGACGAGCGGACCGCGGAGTTCTGCCGGCTGCTCGAGGGCATGGTGCCCTGTGAAGCCGTGGCCGCACACGACGGGAGCGTGACGCTGTCGGTGCCCGACGCGAGCGCCGCCGTCCCGGCGCTGCTCCGACGACTTGACGGCAACGGGCTGGACGTCTCCGGCCTGCAGATGAGCCAGCCGAGCCTCGACGACGTGTTTCTGAAGTACACGGGCCGCCACATCCGTGAAGAGGCGGCCGACCAACCCATCATCATGGGGTTCTGACCATGAACGAGATCACAGCATTCACCTACGACACCTACTGGTTGGGCTTGCGCACCACGCGGCGGTTCATCCGCGTGCCGGCCAACCTGATCAGCATCATCTTCTTTCCGCTCATCCAGCTGCTGGTCTTCAGCCAGCTCTTCAAGGACATCATCCAGCTGCCGGCCTTCGCGACCGACAGCTATCTCGCCTACTTGGCGCCAGGGCAGGTCGTCTTCGCCTCGTTCCTCGCGGTGGGATGGGCGGGCTACGGGATGCTCGTCGAGTACCGCACCGGCTACCTCGACAAGCTGCGTGCCACGCCCATAGCACGCAGCGCGATCCTTGCCGGCGAGATGGTGCCCCTGTTCTTCGAAGCGGCATTCATCGCCGGCGTGATCCTCGGCGTGAGTCTGCTGCTCGGCGCCACGCTCGTGACCGGATTGGGGGGAATGCTGCTCATCCTCTTCCTCTCGGGCGTGTTCGGCCTTGCTTTCGCGGGGCTGAACTTCATGGCCGCCCTGCTCACCAAGAGCGAGCAGGCGGTCAGCGCACTGTCGCTGCTGATGTTCCCGGTGGTCTTCATGTCGACGGCCTTCGTGCCGGCCGATCTGATGCCGGGGTGGATGCAGAGCCTCAACGACTACAACCCGGTCACGTACCAGATCGAAGCGATCCGCGCCCTGATGACCCAGGGGTTCGATTGGAGCGCCATCGGCAGCGCCCTGCTGGCCGACGCCATCGTCGGCGCTGTGCTGCTGACGGGCACGCTCTGGGCGTTCCGGCGGCTGGCGAAGTAGGGGCATTGGGCGGCCCGGGGTCGGCGACGCTACCGGCCCCGGGCCCGCCGCGGTCCTTGGGCGCCGGCGGGTGGCGATGCCGTGGGCGGTACAATCAGACTGATGACCGATCAGC
Source organism: uncultured Thermoleophilia bacterium (assembly GCA_963808735.1). Lineage (GTDB taxonomy): Bacteria > Actinomycetota > Thermoleophilia > UBA2241 > UBA2241 > CAIXSE01. The sequence goes on from CAWEHE010000013.1 coordinate 192,824, forward strand.
CCCAGCGTCGCGACCGCCTCGAAGATGACCCGCGAAGCGCGCCAGCAGAGCGACCTCGAGCACCTCCGCGCGACCCTCAAGCGCATCCCCAACGAGCCGGGCGTGTACCGGTTCCGCGACGCCGGGGGCGCCGTGCTGTACGTGGGCAAGGCCAAGGCCCTGCGCAAGCGGGTCGCCAACTACCTGCGCCCGGCGGCGACGCCGCACGGGCGCACCGGTGAGATGCTCTCCCAGGCGGCGGACATCGACTGGGTGGTCACGGACTCCGAGTCGGAGGCGCTCCTCCTCGAGGACAACTTCATCAAGGAGGAGCGCCCGCCCTACAACCTGCGGCTTCGCGACGACAAGAGCTACCCGTCCATCGAGATCACCCTGACCGACGAGTGGCCCCGGGTCCGCTTCTTCCGCGGGAGGCGCGTGCCCGGCAACCTCTACTTCGGCCCCTTCTCGAGCGCGCGCAAGGTGCGCGACACGCTCGAGCTGATCGGCCGCATCTTCCCGTACCGCAAGTGCCGCGGCCCGCAGCCGGGACGCCCCAGTGGGTCGCCGTGTCTGCAGTACTTCATCAAGCGCTCGCTCGGCCCGTGCGACGGCCGTGTGACCCACGAGGAGTACATGGCCGCGGTCACCCAGGCGATCGACTTCCTGCGCGGTCGCCTCGGCGCCGTGGAGAGGGAGATCGAGGCCGAGATGACGGCCGCCGCCGCCGCCCAGGAGTTCGAGAAGGCGGCGCTGCTCCGCGACAGGCTCGCGGCCGTCCGCCACGTGCACGAGCGCCAGTCGGCCCGGGTCGACGAGCGGGAGGCGTTCGACGTGGTCGGCCTCTCGCAGGAGGACCCCGGGGCCAACATCCAGGTGTTCCGCGTCCGCGACGGAGCCGTCGTCGACCGCCAGTCCTTCTACCTCGAGAACGCGGCCGGGCGCGAGGCGGGCGACGTGCTCGAGGAGTTCCTGCTCGAGTTCTACTGGGAGGGCTCCGTGATCCCGCCCGAGGTGGTCGCGCCGCTCGAGGACGGCGCCGTGCTCGGCGCCGTGCTCGGGGAGCGGCGCGGCTCCAGGGTCGACGTGCGCGTCGCGAAGCGCGGACCCAAGCGCCGGCTGCTCGAGCTCGCGCGGCACAACGCCGAGCTGGCGGCGCAGACGGAGTCCGATCGCCTCGCGCGCAGGTCGGCCTCGCGCATCGAGGCGCTCGAGAGTCTGCGCGACGGTCTTTCCCTCGACCGGCTTCCTCTGCGCATCGAGTGCTACGACATCTCGAACCTCGGCGAGCAGCACCCCGTCGGCTCGATGGTGGTGTTCGAGGGCGGCGTCCCCAAGAAGGCGCACTACCGCAAGTTCTCCGTCCGCGACGCCGCCGGCCAGGACGACTTCGCGATGATGAACCAGGTGCTGCGCCGGCGCTTCGAGCGCCGCGCCGGCGACGCCGGCGACTACGACGAGAGCTTCGCGGCGCTGCCCGACCTCGTCGTCGTCGACGGCGGCAAGGGGCAGCTCTCGGCCGCCGTCGCAGCGCTGCGCGACGCCGGGGCGGAGGTGGAGGTCGTCAGTCTCGCCAAGCAGCGCGAGGAGGTCTTCGTGCCCGGCCGCCGCGACCCGCTGCCGCTGCCGGCCGACGACCCGGGCTCGCTGCTCCTGCAGCGCGTCCGCGACGAGGCGCACCGGTTTGCGGTGACGTACCATAGGCAGCGGCGCGACGCCGACCTGCGCCGCTCGTCTATCTTCGACGAGCTCCCGCAGGTCGGCCCCGTGCGCCGGCGGCGCATCCTGGAGCACTTCGGCAGTCCGGAGCGCTTCCTCAGCGCCGGCCGGGAGGAGATCGAGCGCGTGCCGGGACTGCCGCGCAAAGTGGCGAGGGAGATCTATGCGCACCTCCACAAGACCGGCTGACGCCTACGCCGGCTTCGGCCGCCTCAGCGAGGAGGTCTACGTCTGCCCGCTGGGCGTCGGACGGCTGGTGCTCGCCGGTGACCTGCCCGTCGAGCTCGACCTGCCGGACCGCGAGGCGTGGGCGCCGCCGGGGTACTGCGCCGGCAGCCACTGGGTGCACGAGATCGAGCGGTACTTCGCCGGCGAGCCCGTCGCCTTCGAGCTGGACGTCGACGCCCACGCGGCGGCGCACGGCTTCACGGCGTTCGAGCGCGACGTGTACCTGGCGCTGGCGCGCGTCCCCTACGGCGAGGTCGTGAGCTATCGGGACCTCGCCCGCGAGGCGGGCCGCCCCAACGCCTATCGCGCCGTCGGCTCGGCCATGGCGCGCAACGAGCTCCCGGTGATCCTGCCGTGTCACCGGGTCATCAAGAACGACGGCCGGCTCGGTTTCTACGGCGATGACCCGGCCTGGAAGGAGCGCCTGCTGGCGCTCGAGGGCGTGCGCGTCAAGGAGGGGAGGGTCGCGTGACCGAGGCGCTGCAGTTCGTGATCATCACCGGCCTGTCCGGAGCGGGCAAGTCACAGGCCATGGATTCGTTCGAGGACGCCGGGTGGTTCTGCGTCGACAACCTGCCGCCGGAGCTGGTGCCGACGCTGGTCGACCTCTTCCGGCGCGAGGGCAGCAAGGTCGACCGCGTCGCCGTGGTCAGCGACGTCCGCGGCGGCGAGTACTTCGGCGCCCTGGAGCAACTGCTCGACGAACTGCACGAGCGCGGCGTCGAGTACACGCTCGTCTTCCTCGAGGCGTCCAACGAGGCGCTGGTCCGCCGCTTCAAGGAGACGCGCCGCCGCCATCCGCTGGCGGCCGGCGGCAGCGTCATCGACGGTATCCGCAAGGAGCGCCAGCGCCTTGCCGGACTGCGCGAGCGCGCCCACCTGATCGTCGACACGAGCGACATCTCCATCCACCAGCTCAAGGCGCGGCTCAACGAGGACCTCATCAACCACACGCGGCGCACCAACATCGTCTTCGCCGTCGTGTCGTTCGGCTACAAGTACGGGATCCCCATCGACGCCGACCTGCTCTTCGACGTCCGCTTCCTGCCCAACCCGCACTACGACCTGCGGCTGCGCCCGCTCACCGGGATGGACGCCGAGGTCCGTGACTTCGTCCTCGAGTCGCCCGGCACCAGCGAGTATCTCGAGCGTCTGTTCCCGCTGCTCGACTTCCTGTTCCCGCGCTACGCGGCCGAGGGCAAGGCGCACCTCACCATCGGTGTCGGTTGCACCGGCGGGCGGCACCGTTCGGTGTCCATCGCGGAGCTGATCGGCCAGCGCTACGAGAAGCAGGGGTACTACACGGTCGTGCGCCACCGGGACCTGACCCGGGACTAGGACGATGCGCCGTTCCCTCGAGTGGCTCGTCCCCGGCCTGGGCATCAAGCGCTGGGTCCTGGTGGCCTGCGCCGGCGGGGCGCTGCTCGTGTATTCCGTGATCTTCGTCGTGGGCGTGCTCTGGTCGCTGCAGCTCATGCGCGGCCTCGGGATGGGGTGGCTCGAGAACCGTCACTGGGCCGCCCTCCTGCTGGCCATCGACGGGATCGCGGTCGGTGCGTTCGCCCTCGTCTACGGGGCGCGCCGCGTGTGGTTCTTCCAGAAGACGACGCCGGAGACGGCGAGCGAGATCCGCGCGGCCGGCCGCCTCGCACGGGGGCCGCGCGTGGTGGCGGTCGGCGGCGGCAACGGGCTCGCCGCCCTCCTGCGCGGCCTCAAGACGCACACCAGCAACCTCACCGCCGTCGTGACGATGGCCGACGACGGCGGCAGCTCCGGGCTGCTGCGCCGGGACATGGGGATGCCGCCGCCCGGCGACCTGCGCAACTGCCTGGTCGCGCTCGCCGACGACGAGTCGATGATGAGCCAGCTGTTCAAGTACCGCTTCCCCGAGGACGGCGGCCTGCAGGGCCACAGCTTCGGCAACCTCTTCATGGCGGCGCTCTCCGAGGTGACCGGCGACTTCGAGCACGCCGTGCGTGAGGCGACGCACGTGCTCAAGGTGCGCGGCCGCGTGCTGCCCTCCACGCTCGACGACGTCGTGCTGCACGCGCAGCTCGAGGACGGCGGGCACGTGAGCGGTGAGAGCACGATCACCGCCGCCGAGCGCCTCCCGCGGCGCGTCTGGCTGACGCCGGACGCGCCGCGCGGCGTGCCGCAGGCGGTCGCCGCGATCGCCCGGGCGGACCTGGTCGTGCTCGGCCCGGGCAGCCTGTACACGAGCGTCATCCCCAACGCGCTCGTGCCGCAGGTGCGGGAGGCGCTGAGCGGCACGCGCGCCTGGGTCGTCTACGTGTGCAACGTCATGACCGAGCCCGGCGAGACCGACGGCTACACGGCGGGCGACCACCTCGACGCCCTCCACCGTCACGGGCTCGCCGGCGTCATCGACGCGGTCCTCGTCAACGAGGCCCCGGTCTCGGACCAGCTGCTGGCCAGCTACGGCCGCTTCGGCGCCCGGCCGGTCGTCGTCGACGAAGAGCGCCTCAAGGCGTTCGGCGTCAAGGTCGTCCGCGCCCCGATCGCCGCCGAGAGCGGCGTCGTCCGGCACGACTCCGAGCGCCTCTCACAGGCGCTCCTCCGCCTGGTGAGGTAGCGCCGTGGGCTTCACCCGCGACGTCAAGCTCGAGCTGGGGACGATCCTCCCGACCTCGGAGCACTGCCGCCGGGCGCAGCTCTCGGGGCTGCTGTTCGGCGCCGGCGTCTTCGAGATATTCCCCGGCGGCCACTACGGCGTCCGCGTTTCCGTCGCTCTGCCGGCGCTCGCCCGTCACCTTCTCGCGCTGCTCAAGCCTCTGGACGTCGACTCCGAGCTGCGCACGGTCGACAGCGCGCCGCTCGGCCTGCGCTACGAGGTGCTGCTCGGCGACGAGGGCCGCGACTTGCAGGTGCTCAACGACCTGGGGGTCCTGTCCGACGAGCTCAAGGTGCAGATGACCGTGCCCAGGAGGCTGGTCGAGCGCCGCTGCTGCCTCGTGGCATTCCTGCGCGGGCTCTTCCTCGGCTGCGGCTCGATGTCGGCTCCCGGCGCGCCGGTGCACGCCGAGTTCACCATCGAGGACGGCGGCTTCGCCGAGCAGGTGCAGCGCCTGCTCGCCCGCCTCGACCTCGCGTTCTCGCTGACGACGCGGGAGCGCAACGTCGCCTGCTACGCGAAGCGGGGGCAGACCGCGGCGGACCTCCTCGCGGTGCTGGGCGCGCACGCCTCGTGCCTGCGCTGGGAGGAGCACGCGGTGCTGGGGACGGTGCGCGAGAGCGCCAACCGGCTGGCCAACTGCGACGCGGCGAACGCCGGTCGGGCGGCGACGGCGGGCGCGCGCCAGGCCGCCGCCATGCGCGCGCTCATGCGCTCGCCCGAGTGGGCCGGCCTGCCGGCGCGACTGCGAGAGGTCGCCGAGCTGCGCGTGGAGTACCCGCATCTCAGTCTCCAGGAGCTGGCCGCCGTCGCCGACCCACCGCTGGGCCGGTCGGCGCTCAACCACCGCCTGCGCCGGCTCGTCGCCCTCGCGGGCGAGACGGCCGACTGATCGGCGCAGCCCTATTGAGCGACCGCCGGCCCGAAGGGCTCCGCGGTGGACGGACCAGCCTGCGTAGCTGAGCTGGCGAGAGGGGCGCCGACAGGCGCACCGCTCACCGCCTCACATGCTGCGCGCGGCGCGGATCGTGAGCTCGCCGAGCCGGTACGTGTAGCTGCCCATCTCGTTGTCGTACCAGCCGAAGACCTTCACGTGCGTGAGCGGCACGCGCACCGAGTCCCCCGTCTCCGGGCCGCCGGGGGTGCACGGCGGCACGCGCAGGTTCATGAAGCCGGTGCGCGTGTGGGTCTCGGCGCCCTCGATGACGACCGCGGCGTCCTCGCCGAGCATGTCGGCGGAGACGTTCTGCTCGTCCGTGTACTTGAGCAGCCCTTTGGCCGCGCCCTCGGAGGACTCGCGGTAGATGGCGTTGATCGCCTCGCGTTCCACCGAGACCGTCCCGTCGGCGAGCGTCTCGCTCTGGAACGTCACGTTGAGGATGATCAGGCTGACGCTCTGCGTGGGCACGCGCACCGAGTCGGCCATGAAGCCGATGGTGCCGATCTCCGGCATGACCTGCTCGAGCGCCGCCGCGGCGTTGGTCGACGTGAGCACCACGCTGCCGAGGGCCCCGCGGGTCTTGCGCAGGTCGGTCGCGCCGGCCTTGGGGACGGAGTCGAGGACCGGCTGTGAGTTCGTCACCGCGTGGATGGTGCTCATGCCCGCGGTGATCATGTCCTTGGTGAGGTCGCGGTCGAGGAGCGGCCGGATCATGTGCGCCAGCGCCGTCGTCGTGCACGATGCGGCCGAGACCAGCGTGTGCTGCGCGGGGTCGAACTCGTAGTCGTTGATGCCGTGGATCAGGATGGCGGCGTCGGGCGGCAGCGGGACGCCCTTCTGCCTGCTCTTGAAGGGGGAGCTCTGCACGACGACGGCCGCGCCGGCCGTCAGGTGACCGCGGAGCGCGCCGCGCGCCGCGTCGGGGTCGGCGTGCGGGTCGCGAAAGGTCCCGGTGCAGTCCACCACCAGGGCGACCCCGTGGTGGCGCCACGGGATGTCCTTGGGGTTGCGCGCCTCGCGCAGGATGACGATCTCCTTGCCGTAGGCGCTGATCAGGCCACGCTCCTCGTCGAGGACGCTCATGTCGCGGACGCCGGAGCGGCCGAAGAGGAAACGGTGGAGCGGACCATAGGTGGAGTCCTTGGAGAGGTACTGCACCACCGACTCGAGTGAGGTGCCCACCTGACGGCCCGTGTTGACGACGAAGCGGTCGAAGTCGTCCCGCCCGAGATGGTGCCAGAGCGTCAGCTTGCCGATGCGGCCGATCCCGTTGATGCCGAGGGTCCGTTGTGCTCCCATCCCTGCGGTACCTCCTGACGCGGGCCGGACCTCCCCGTCGGACGGGCCTCTCCGGACGCCGCTCGCGTGTCCGGGCGCCGCCAGATCTTCGGGCCGGCACCCGCTCAATACCTCTCCGCCGATTAGTGCGGTCGCGAGCATCCTAACGCAGGCGCAAACGGCCGCGGACGGAACGTCCGGCGAGGACGACGGCGACCGGCGGCCGCACCCTGGAGGCCCGCGCGTGGGTCGTCCGCCGCCCGCGCGATATCATGGCGGTCGTGAAGACGTCGCCCGTACCCTTCGACTCGGACGCCCTGCGCGCCAACCTCGCCACCACGGCGCAGCAGGTGGTGATCCCGGACCGTTACCTGCCGCTGCTGGCGGCGGTCGACGGGCTTCACGGCGTGCGCGCGGCGCTCGCGGAGACGATGGGCGAGTACTTCCACACGTTTCGCAACGCGGACCTGCTGGTGGACGGCTTCCAGACCACGCTTCTTCGCAACTGGTCGTACTTCGAGCGTTCGCCCGACCGGTCCGAGCTCTTCGGCCTGCTCGCGGAGCTGATCGTCGGGCTGCTGGATTCCGCCCTGACGCCCCAGCAGTTCTCGCTCCTCCTGCGGGCGCTGCTCACGTGGTCTGCCGAGACGCTGGCCGGGCCGCACGGGGATGCCTACGACGAGGCCCTCTCCGCTCTGGCAGAGGCGCTGCAGCGCCTGCTGCCGGAGCACGAGACCGAGTTCCTCGAGCGGGACACGCTGGTGCGCAACCTCGTCGCGCGGGCGGCCGCGCGACCGGCGCTCGCCCGCTGGTACGAGGCGCTCTACCGCAGCCTGCTCGCGGCCGGCTACCGGCGTGTCCGCGACGCGCTCGACGTGCCCGCGTGGGCCCGTGCGCAGGGTGACCGCCTCACCGGCCCTGACGCCGTCGCCGGGCAGTTCGGCTTCATCGCCGAGCGGCGGCTCTCGACGCTCCTGCAGGCGCTCGCCGCCGCGCCGGACGAGAAGCTGCTCACGCCGGCCTTCCCGCTGTTCTCGGCGGTCCTCGGCGAGGCGATCGACGCCCTCTTCCGCGTCGCCAACCTCGAGGACAGGTTCGCCGTCTGCCTCTTCCTGCTCAAGGACGAGACGCTGGGCTATCGCCAGAAGGAGGTCATGGCCGACCTCCTCGGCGTGGTCAAGCAGATGATGCGCCCCGACCGGAACACGGATGCGGTGCGCATCCTCGCCCGGCTGACCGAGTTCTTCCGCGACCGCGACAACGAGTTCCTGCTGACGCGGTTCCAGTGCTACGAGGCGATCGGGGTGGCCATCGGAGAGGCGGGCAACGTCAAGGCCGCCGATCACCTGATCGAAGACATCCTGTACTGGAAGTTCCAGTACCCCGACATCCGCGGCGCCACGGACGACTGGGAGACCGTGGTCAACCCGTATCACCTGCCCAAGATCCGCTGCTGGATGCACATCATCGAGTCGAATCCGGCTCTCTTCGAGCGGCTGGCGGCGGCGCTCAACGTACAGCTGCGCCTGGGCGGCGTCTTCATCGCCGACACCGACCTCTTCCAGCGCGACGTCACGCGCTTCCTGGGCGCCGACCTCCGGCCCATCTACTTCGTCGCCAAACAGCTTCTGCGCACGCTGCCCGTGTACTTCAACGAGGTCGGAGCGGAGGGAGAGCTGCGCGCCGTCTCGACCCAGATCGACGAGATCTGCGGGCGTCGCGACACGCTCATGCACTTCCTGCGCAAGCAGGTGCACGCGGAGTCGTCCAACCGCATGGTCGCGTTCAGCCGCGCCGTACTGCAGTACTGGTGGACGCTCGACCCCGCCGGACTCGATCCCTACGTGTCGGCCAACACGCTGGCCGCGGTGCGCGGCGAGCGGGAGTGGGCCCAGGGGCCCCACGACGTGCTCGCCGGGCTAGAAGAGGAATCGCAGGCGGACGGCGGCGACCTGCTCGACGAGCTCCTGGCGCTGGCGCCCGACGAGCTCGAAGAGCGTCTCGGCCCGTCCGCGAACGGTGGCGAGGGGGGCGGGGAGCGCTCCCCGGCGGGCGTCGCCCGGCGCCGGGTCGCGCTCCTCGTCCGCACCCACCAGCTGCTCGCACGCAAGTACTCGCTCGCCGCCGACGACGTCGGCGCGGCGGTCGGGCACGACCTCAAGCTCGACGGCCGCACGCGGCAGCGTTTCGAGGCGGCCCTCGGGCGCTGGCAGGCGCGGCCCGGCCCGCGCACCCGCGACCTGCTGCTCGACGCCTCCCTCACCGTGCTCGAGCGCCTCAAGGCGATCGTCCTGGATCCGACGGCGGTGCCCGCGACGGAGAACATCTACCAGAAGCGCCACATCGCCGCCGGCATCCCCTCGATCTACGGCAACTACAGCGAGCCGCGGTTCGACGCTCTCGGGCTGTCGTTCCGGGTCGAGAACCTCGTCGGCCGGCTGCTCGACGACGTGGTGTCCGAGGGCATCGAGTCGTACGTGACGCGCGCGTCCCTGCGCCGCATGACGGCGACCCTGCGGCGCTTCGAGCGCGCCCTGGCCGTCGACGGCGTCGACTCGCGCGCGCTGGGCGCCAACCTGGCCATGCTCGAGGCCAGTTTCGCCAGCCGCAACTTCACCTTCGGCCAATACCAGAACGTGTTCCAGTTCCTCGTGCGCAGTGTGACCGAGCTCTCCTCCACCTCCGTCCTCAGCCACGAGCAGGTCCTGCACTCGGTGCTCGTCAACGACCCCCGCCAGTGCGAGGCGCGGGGCCTCTCCGTGGACGCGGTCGCCGAACTGGTCCTCCGCGACGTGCTCGTCTCGGGTCTGGGCCTGCAGGCCCTGGACCGCTACGTGGCCGCCGCGCTGCGCCAGATCGCCATGCTGAGCGGCCGGCTCGACTCCACCGGCCTCACCCGGATGATGAACTACGACCCCGAACGGCTGGTGTCGCCCATCCACAAGGCCAAGCCCGGCACCGACGACCAGATGACGCTCGGCTTCAAGGGCCTGGGACTCAAGCAGATGACCGCCTACGGCCACCGCGTGCCGGAGGGCTTCGTGCTCAGCAACGAGCTCTTCGGCGCGATGCCGGCGCTGTCGTACCCGCCGCTCTACGACGACACGATCCACCGCGTGCGGGCGGCGGTGGCGGCGCTCGAACGCCAGATCCGGCTGCGGCTCGGCGACCCCGACCGCCTGTTGCTCCTCTCGGTCCGGTCCGGCGCGGCCATCTCCATGCCCGGCCTCATGACCACCTTCGTCAACGTCGGCCTCAACGACGAGCTCGTCGAGGCGTTCGCGCGGCGACCGGAGACGGCCTGGGCGGCCTGGGACAGCTACCGCCGCTTCCTGCAGTCGTGGGCCATGTCCTACGGCATCGACCGCGACTTCTTCGACGCGATCATGACGGAGTACAAGGCGCGCTACGGCGTGGGGCAGAAGGTCGACTTCACGGCCGGGCAGATGCGGGAGATCGCGTTCGCCTACAAGTCCCGCGCCCACGACCACGGGGTCGTCTTCGTCGACGAGCCGTTCGACCAGGTCATCGCTTGCGTGCGCAAGGTGCTCGAGTCGTGGGACTCGGCGCCGGCCCGCGTCTACCGCCAGTACATCGGCGTCGCCGAGGAGTGGGGGACGGCCGTGGTGGTGCAACGCATGGTCTTCGGCAACCTCAGCCGGGAGTCCGGTTCGGGCGTGACCTTCACCAACAACCCGCTCGAGCCGCACAGCGGGCAGGTCCGCCTGTTCGGCGACTTCGCCGTCCGCAGTCAGGGCGAGGACCTCGTCGGCGGCCTCATCTTCCCGTGGCCCATCTCGGAGGCGCAGCGCCTGGGCAGCGCCACCTATCGCGGCACCGAGCACTCCCTTGAGCGGGACTTCCCCTCGATCTACGGTCAGCTCCTGGCGGTGGCGCGCGACCTCGTCGGCGAGCGCGAGTTCGATCCCCAGGAGATCGAGTTCACCTTCGAGTCGCCGGCGGCGTCGGACCTCTACATCCTCCAGAAGCGATCGGCCGTGCAGGAGCAGACGCGCGACGCCGCCTACTTCGACACGGCTTCCCTCAACTACGGACCGCCTGTCGCCTTCGGCATGGGCGTCGCCGGCGGCGCCTACTCCGGCCGCGCCGCGGTGAACGCCGAGCAGATCGACCAGCTGCTCGCCGCGGCGCCGGAGGAGAACATCGTGCTTCTGCGCCCCGACACGGTGCCGGAGGACATCGGCATGATCACGCGCGTCAGCGGCATCCTCACCGCCCGCGGCGGCACCACGTCGCACGCCGCCGTGACCGCCAAGCGCCTGGGCAAGACGGCGGTCGTCGAATGCGTCGACCTCGAGGTCCTGGAGAAGACGGGCGTCGTTCGCCTGGCCGGCCGGACGATCGCCGTCGGCGACTGGGTGTCCATCGACGGCCGCACGGGCAACATCTTCCTGGGACGCATCCCCACGACGACGGAGCCGGCGCTCCCGCAGGCGACCTGACGGCCGGCGCGGCATGTCCCGCCGGCGGTGAGGCCGCCACGCGCAGTCGCGCAAAAGTGAACAATTAGCCCCTTTATCGGACGCTTCCCTCTGGTAAGCTGTCCGGGTCAAATCGATCGGGAGGACGCAATGAGCGTGCGAGTGGGCATCAACGGCTTCGGCCGCATCGGCCGTCTCGTCATCCGTGCCGCTATCCGGCACGGCGCCGACGTCGAGTTCGTCGGCATCAACGACCTGACGGACGCCAAGACCCTGGGTCACCTGTTCAAGTACGACTCCGTCCACGGCGTGTTCCCCGGCACCGTGGCCGTCGAAGAGGACGCGCTCGTCATCGACGGCAAGCGCGTCCGCGTCATCGCCGAGGCCGACCCCGCCAAGCTGCCGTGGCGCGACCTCGGCGCCGACGTCGTGATCGAGTCGACCGGTCGCTTCACCGAACGAGCCAAGGCCGCCCTGCACCTCGAGGCCGGCGCCCAGAAGGTCATCATCTCCGCGCCGGCCAAGGGCGCCGACGCGACCATCGTCATCGGCGTGAACGACGAGACCTACGACAAGGCCGCCCACGACGTCATCAGCAACGCGAGCTGCACCACCAACTGCCTCGCGCCGATGGCCAAGGTGCTCGTCGACAACTTCGGCGTGGAGAAGGGCTTCATGACCACCATCCACGCCTATACGGGCGACCAGAAGGTGCTCGACTTCCCGCACAAGGACCTGCGCCGGGCCCGCGCCGCGGCGCTCTCGATCATCCCGACCACCACCGGCGCCGCGCGCGCGGTCGCCCTGGTGATCCCCGAGCTCGAAGGCAAGCTCGACGGCTTCGCGCTGCGCGTGCCCACGCCGGACGGCTCGGCCACCGACCTCGTCGCCGAGCTCAAGACCGAAGTGACCGCGGACGAGGTCAACGCGGCCATGAAGGCGGCCGCCGAGAGCGGCCCGATGAAGGGCATCCTGCAGTACCAGGAGGATCCCATCGTCAGCATCGACATCGTCGGCAACGGCCACTCGTCCATCTTCGACCCGGCGCTCACCATGGCCAAGGGCAAGCTGGTCAAGGTCGTGTCCTGGTACGACAACGAGTGGGGCTACTCGTGCCGCCTCGTCGACCTCGTGCAGATGGTCCTCTGACACACACACGCCGCCGGGAGGCTGAAGTCGCCATGAAGCGTTCGCTCACCGATTATCCGCTCGCGGGCAAACGCGTCCTCGTGCGCGTCGACTTCAACGTGCCGCTCGAGGGCGGCCGGGTCGTCGACGACACGCGCATCCGCGCCGCCCTGCCCACGATCGCCTACCTGCTCGATCAGGGGTGCTCGGTCGTGCTCATGTCCCATCTCGGCCGCCCCAAAGGGGCGATCGTGGACGAGCTGCGCATGGCGCCGGTGGCGGCGCGCCTCTCGGAGCTGCTCGGCCGCCCTGTCGCGACCGCGGACGACTGCGTCGGTCCCGCGGTCGCCGAGGCGGCCGCCGCCCTTCGGGCCGGCGACGTGCTCGTGCTCGAGAACCTGCGCTTCCACGCCGAGGAGACGGGCAACGACGACGCGTTCGCGCGTCAGCTCGCCGCGCTCGGCGACGTGTACGTCAACGACGCCTTCGGCACCGCTCATCGGGCGCACGCCTCCACGGAGGGGGTGACGCACTACCTGCCGGCGGTCGCGGGACTGCTCATGACCAAGGAGCTGGAGATCCTGGGCCGCCTGCTGCGCGACCCGGCGCGGCCCTTCGTGGTCGTGCTCGGCGGCCTCAAGGTCTCCGACAAGATCAGCCTCATCCGGCACATGCTCACCATTGCCGATACCGTGCTCATCGGCGGCGCCATGGCCAATGCCTTCCTGGCGGCCAGGGGGTACGAGGTCGGCGCCTCCAAGGGCGCCGGCGACGAGGTCACGGTGGCCGGCGAGATCCTCGCCGAGGCGGGCAACGCGAGGGGCCACCTGGTCATCCCCGTCGACGTCATGGCGGCGCGTGAGGCCGTGGCCGACGCGCCCACGAGGGTCGCTCCGGCGGACGGCATCGCCGCCGACGAGATGGCGCTCGACATCGGCCCGCAGACGATCGCCGAGTTCGTGCGCCAGCTCCGCGGCGCCGGCACGATCTACTGGAACGGCCCCATGGGCCTGTTCGAGATCGACGAGTTCAGCGCCGGCACGCGCGCCGTCGGCGAGGCCATCGCCGCGGGGGTCGCCGTCACCGTCGCCGGGGGCGGCGACACGGTGTCGGCCGTCCGCAGGTTCGGCCTGGAGGCCCGCCTCACCCACGTCTCGACGGGCGGCGGGGCATCCATGGAATTCCTCGAGGGCCGGGCGCTGCCCGGCGTGGAGGCGCTCATGGAACGCAGTACGGCCCCGACGACGTCGGGTCGCCGCCCGCTCATGGCGGGCAACTGGAAGATGTACAAGACCCGCGCCGAGACCAGGACCTTCTTCGACGCCTTCGTCCCGCAGGTCGCCGGCATCGACGACCGCGACATCCTGCTGTGCCCGCCGGACGTGTGTCTGGAGACGGCGCTGGCCGCGACCGCCGGCAGCAAGGTGGCGGTCGGCGCGCAGACCATGCACTACGCCGGGGAGGGCGCCTTCACCGGCGAGACGGCGCCCGGCATGCTCACCGAGCTCGGCGTCCCCTACGTCATCCTCGGGCACTCCGAGCGCCGGCAGTACTACAACGAGAACGACGCCGATCTGGCGCGAAAGGTCAGGGCCGCGCTCGACGCGGGCCTGCGGCCCGTGCTGTGCTGCGGCGAGACGCTGGAGGAGCGGGAGGGCGGCCGGACCGAGAGCAAGGTCGGCGGCCAGCTCGACGCCGGCCTCGCCGAGATCAGCGCCGCCGAGCTCGCCGGGGTCGCCATCGCCTACGAGCCCATCTGGGCCATCGGCACCGGCGTCACGGCGACGCCGGAGCAGGCGCAGGAGACCGTCGCCTTCGTGCGCCGGCGCGTGCGCGAGCGCTTCGGCGACGCCGCCGACGGCGTGCGCATCCTCTACGGCGGCAGCGTCAAGGCCGCCAACATCGACACGCTCATGGCTCAGCCGGACATCGACGGCGTGCTCGTCGGCGGGGCCAGCCTCGATCCTGTGGAGTTCACCCGCATCGTGCGCTTCGTGGAGCCCGCGTGACCCATGCCGGCGCCGGCGGGCCGGCGTACCGTCCGGTCGTCCTGATCGTCCTGGACGGCTGGGGCGTCGCCCCGCCGGGCCCCGAGAACGCCGTGAGCCTTGCAGCGACGCCGGTCTTCGACCGACTCGCCGCGGAGTACCCTCACGGCGTTCTCGACGCGTCAGGCCCGGCGGTGGGACTGCCGCCGGGTCAGATGGGCAACTCCGAGGTCGGGCACCTCAACATCGGCGCCGGTCGCGTCGTGTATCAGGACCTCACGCGCATCAGCCTGGCGGTCGAGGACGGCAGCTTCTACGAGAACCCCGTTCTGCGCCAGGCGTGCGCGAAGGCGGCGGGGAGGGGCAGCCGGCTGCACCTCATGGGTCTTGTCTCCGGCGGCGGCGTGCACAGCGACATGGGCCACCTCGAGGCGTGCCTCGAGCTGGCCCGGCGCGAGAAGGTCCGGGACGTGGTGGTGCACGCCTTCCTGGACGGCCGCGACACGCCGCCGAGGAGCGCCAAGGGCTACCTCGCCACCATCGAGGCGGCCATGGATCGCCTCGGCGTCGGCCGCTACGGCGTGATCAGCGGCCGCTACTACGCGATGGACCGCGACACGCGCTGGGACCGGGTCAGGCTGGCCTACGACGCCCTGGCCTACGCCGAGGGCTTCTTCGCCGCCGGCGCCCAGGCGGCGGTCGACGCCGCCTATGCGCGCGGCGAGAACGACGAGTTCGTGCGGCCGACGATCGTCGCTCCGGAGCACGACTCGCGCGTGCGTGACGGCGACGTGTGCCTCTTCTTCAACTTCCGCCCCGACCGCGCGCGCGAGCTCACGCGCGCCTTCACCGAGCCGGGCTTCACCGCGTTCGACCGCGGTGCGCACCCGCCCGCCGTCGACTTCGTCACCATGACGCAGTACAAGAAGGAGTTCCCGCTGCCGGTCGCCTTTCCGCCGGACCACCCCGAGCACGTGCTGTCCGACGTCCTGGCGGAGAACGGCCTCCGACAGCTCCACATCGCCGAGACCGAGAAGTACGCCCACGTCACCTTCTTCTTCAACGGCGGGGTGGAGCGCGCGGTCGAGGGGGAGGAGCGGGTGCTCGTGCCCAGCCCGCGCGACGTGCCCACCTACGACCACAAGCCGGAGATGAGCGCGGTCGGGGTCACCGATGAGCTCGTCGCCAGGCTCCGGTCGGACGTCTTCGACTTCGTCGTCGTGAACTACGCCAACGCCGACATGGTCGGCCACACGGGCATCATCCCGGCCGCCGTCAAGGCGGTCGAGACCGTCGACGCCTGCCTGGGCAGGGTGGTCGAGGCGGTCGACCGTCTCGGCGGCGCCTGTCTCATCACCGCCGACCACGGCAACTCCGACCACATGCTCGAGCCGGACGGCAGCCCCAACACGGCGCACAGCACCAACCTCGTGCCCTTTCTGGCGACGGTGCCGGGCGCATGCGTGCGCGAGGGCGGCCGGCTCTGCGATCTGGCGCCCACGGCGCTCGCGCTGCTGGGCGTGGAGCAGCCCGTCGAGATGACCGGCCGGCCGCTGCTCGAGCCGGCCGTCTGACCCTGCGGGCGCCGGCCGGCGCCCTCGCCACCGCTGCGGACACGTTTGGCGCAGGCCGGACGAAGTGCAAAGATGGTATGCTCGCACCCGTCCACGCCCGCCTCCAAGGGGAGAAGAGCCTTGCTCAACGCCATCCTCGTCGCCGTCCAGCTCATCCTCGCGGTCCTCGTGATCGTGCTCATCCTGCTGCACTCCGGCAAAGACGCCGGCATGGCCAGCGTGACCGGCTTCTCGTTCGCCTCGTCCGCGAGTGTCATGGAGCGCAACCTCACGCGCTACACCATCATCGTGGGCGTGTTGTTCTTCGTGAACACGTTCGTCCTCATCTGGAGGCTGGGCTGACGCCGAGCGCGCGCAGCGCGCACCGTCCGCGGCGTCGCCCGCGGGCCCTCCACGACCGCCCCAAGAGGGCCTCGACGCCACTCGTCGCCCGGGCGGCCTGAGTTGCGCGCGCGCTAGACCGGTGATCACGTTGCGCCCGTCCAGACTCCTCCTCCCGCTCGTCCTTGCCGCCCTGCTCTTCGCCGGGTCGGCCGTGCTCACGGCGTGCGGCGGCGGCTCATCCGGGAACGGTTCCACCCCGGTCAGCGACGAGGGCACGCCGAAACCCGGCGGCACGTTCACGTTTCCCCTGCCGGGGGACCCCATGTCCATCGAGCCGCTCAACGCGCAGGACTCCTCCGGGCTGCAGGTCGCGCATCAGGTCTTCCAGGGACTCACGAAGTGGGTGCTCGACGACGGCACCCTGACCACCCAGCCGGACATCGCCGGCTCGTGGGAGTCCACGGACGCGCAGACCTGGATCTTTCACCTCAAGCCGGGGGTGACGTTCCAGGCGCCCGTGAGCCGGCCCGTCACCGCGCAGGACTTCGTCGACTCCTGGTCACGGGTCACCGACCCCGACAACCAGTCCTACGTCGCGTACATCCTGGCGCCGCTCGAGGGCTGCGACGATCGCGGCTACCAGACGGATCCGGCTCAGGGCTTGACCGGCGTCACGGCGATCGACGACGTGACACTCCAGGTGACGCTCCGCTACCCCTTCTCCGACTTCCCGGCCACGCTGGGGCACCCGGTCGCGGCCGTGGTCCCCGTCGAGTACATCGACCAGGTGGGGGAGAAGGCGTTCGCGAAGAAGCCCGTGGGCACCGGCCGGTACGCGGTGGCCTCGTGGCGCCACGGACGCTCGATCGAGCTCCGCAAGAACACCGCCTACTGGGACCCTGAGGGCGCCGGCTGGGTGGACTCCATCGAGCTGCCGATCTTCGACGACGTCGAATCCATGTGGGAGAGCTTCGAGCAAGGCGAGCTCGACTGCTCGCAGGTCCCCTCCGGCCAGGTCACGGCCGCCCAGGCCGCCCCTGAGGTCACGGGAGGCACGTGGTCGGCGGTGTCGTGGCCGGCGGCGGCCGTCTACTTCGTCGGCATGAACATGACCGATCCCACGCTGGGCCCCGATCTGGAGCTGCGCAAGGCGATCTCGCAGTCGGCCGACGCGCAGACGGTGGTCGACGAGGTCAGCGAGGGCGTCGCGGAGGTCGCCGGTGGCTACGTGCCGCAGGGCATCCCCGGGTACAAGGCCGGCCAGAACCCGTATCCCTACGACCCGGAGGCTGCGACGACCCTCGTCGCCGGCCTGGGCGTGGTCCCCACGCTGGACTACTGGTACGACCTCGACGAGGACCACCGCCGGATCGCGGAGACGCTGGTGGCGGGCTGGGAACAGGCGGGACTCACGGTGGTGCCCAGCGAGTACGAATGGGGCGTGTTCCTGGACAAGCTCTCGCGGGGCAACGAAGGCAGCGGCAGCCAGCTCTTCCGCGTCGCCTGGATCGCCGACTACCCGGCCATGGACGACTTTCTCTACCCCCTGTTCGACTCCGACCAGTCGCGCACCGGCAGCTACACGTTCTACGCCAACGCGGGCGTCGACGAGCTGCTTCAGAAGGCGCGCGCGACCATGGACGGCCAGCAGCGCCAGAACCTGTACGCTCAGGCCGAGAAGCTCATCCTGGCCGACATGCCGGCCGTGCCCCTGTACTTCTACCGGTACTTCCGGGTCTCCGACAGCCGCATCGGCGGGTTCACCGTCGACCCCATGGGGCTCACCGACATGAGCTCCGTCTGGATCCGGCTGCCGTGACGACTGGACGTGCCTGCATAGGGGAGTAAAGTTGACAAGTGGGCGACGGGCACGGCACAGTGCCCTGCAAGGGACTCCGGGGGGAGTCTGGCTTTGTCAGTCATCAAGGAGGTCATCGTGAGAAACCCCGTGAGGAGATGGCGCGGCCTGCTCGTCCTGGCTGCGGTCCTCGTCGTCGCCGCGCTGCTGCTGGGCGCGTGCGGCAGCGACGAAACATCTGACGGCGCGAGCCCGAGTTCCGAGGGTACTCCCAAGCCCGGCGGCACGTACAACTTCGTCCTCGGCTCAGATCCGGTGGCGATCGATCCCGTCCTGGCGTATGAGTCGGAGGGCATGCAGGTCGTCCACCAGGCGTTCGAGACCTTGGTCAACTCCTCGGTCGACGA
This sequence comes from uncultured Thermoleophilia bacterium, assembly GCA_963808735.1. Lineage (GTDB taxonomy): Bacteria > Actinomycetota > Thermoleophilia > UBA2241 > UBA2241 > CAIXSE01. The sequence goes on from CAWEHE010000013.1 coordinate 211,261, forward strand.
CCAGGGCAACGTCGTCCCGGTGCCGGGCCTGGCCGAGAGCTGGTCGACCACCGACAACGTGACGTGGACCTTCAAGCTCAAGCAGGGCATCACGTTCGCGCCGCCGGTGAGCAAGCCGGTCACGGCGCAGGACTTCGTCGACTCGTGGAACTACGTCACCGACGAGAAGAACGCGTCCAACTTCTCCTACGTCATGTCGGTGATCGAGGGCTGCAGCGACAGCGGCTACGCCGAAGACCCGGCGGTGGGCCTCACCGGCGTGAGCGCCCCGGACGACTCCACGCTCGTGGTCAAGCTGAAGCAGCCGTTCGCCGAATTCACGTCGGTGTTGATGGTACCCGTCACGGCGGCTCTGCCCGTCGACTACATCAAGGAGATCGGCTACAAGGCCTACTACGAGAAGCCGGTGGGCACGGGTCCGTACATGGTCTCCGAGTGGAACCACAAGCAGAACGTCGAGATGGTCAAGAACCCGGAGTACTGGGATGAGGCCAACGCCGGGTACGTCGACAACATCTCCATGCCGATCATCACCTCGAACCAGACCTCGTGGCTCCAGTTCCAGAAGGGCGAGGTCGACTACACGCACGTCCCGCCGGGCCAGGTCAAGGCCTCGCAGACCATGCCTCAGACCACGTCGGGCGAGTGGACGGCCAAGGGCTGGACCTACATCAGCAACGACTACATCGTCTTCAACATGAACGATAAGGTCGTGGGCGGCGATCAGGGTCTCGAACTGCGCAAGGCGATGTACATGGCCTCCGACGCCCAGAGCGTCGTCAGCATCGTCCACGAGGGAGAGGCGACGGTGGCCACCAGCTTCACCCCGCAGGGCCTGCCCGGCTGGGCGCCCAACCTGAGCCCGTACAAGACCAACGACGTGGAGGGCGCCAAGGCGATCCTCGCCGATCTCACGGTCCCGACGCTCAACTACTGGTACAACACCGACGAAGGCAACCAGAAGACGGCGGAGGTGCTGCAGGCGGGCTGGAAGGACGTCGGCCTCACCGTGGAACTCGCCAACTTCGAGTGGGCGACGTTCCTCGACAAGACCGCCAAGGGCGAGGGCCAGGTCTACCGCTCGGGCTGGATCGCCGACTACCCCTCGCTCGACAACTTCCTCTACCCGCTGTTCGATTCGAACCAGCCACCCGAGCTCAACAACTCCTTCTATAAGAATCCGGAGTTCGATGCGCTTCTCAAGCAGGCGCGGAGCACGTCCGACGCCAACCAGCGCTACGACCTGTACCACCAGGCCGAGACGCTGATGCTCACCGATGCCCCGACGGTGGTGCTCGACTACCCGTTGGCGTTCCGCGTCACCAACAACCGCATCGGCGGCTTCTTCTTCAGTCCCCTGGGCTTCATCGACATGTGGAAGCTCTGGGTCAAGTAACGAACCGAGCGACGCAGGCAGTCGGGACAGTCAGACTGCAATGCATCGTCGACACGGCGGTCCGCCGCTCCAACGGCGGACCGCCGTGTCACGTTCGCCCCGTTGATGTCGACGCACCCGGATTGCGCTAGAGTGGCTGCATGATCGCATACATCGTCAGACGGCTCTTCCAGATGGTGATCGTCCTCATCGGGGTGACGATCATCACCTTCGGCATCCTCTTCCTCATCCCGGGCGACCCTGCATCCCTTGTCGCGGGCAAGAACGCCACGCCGGAGAAGATCGCCGAGGTGCGCACCAGGCTCGGGCTCGACGAGTCCGTGCCCGTCCAGTACTTCAAGTACGTCGGCAGGCTGGTGCGCGGCAATCTCGGCGAGTCGTACTACCTCCAGCAGCCCGTCACTGAGCTCATCAGGCTCAACGCTCCCTTCACCATCCAGTTGGCGATCGCGGCGGTCCTCATCGAACTGCTCGGAATCCCTCTGGGCATCTACTCGGCGCTGCGCCAGTACACGTTCTGGGACACGGCGCTCACCACGGGGGCGCTCCTCCTCTGGGGTATTCCGGTCTTCGTGCTCGGCCTGTTCATGCAATGGTTCTTCGGCCTCAAGCTTGGCCTTCTGCCGCTGGTGGGCGCCGGCGAAAACGTGCTGGGTATCATCCCGGCTTCCTGGAGCGGCATCTCCACGCTGATCCTGCCGGCGGTGACGCTCGGCCTCATCGAGGTCGCCTACATCTCGTACATGCAGCGAGCCTCGATGCTCGAGGTCATCCGCACCGACTACGTGCGGACGGCGCGAGCCAAAGGGCTCTCCGAGCGCAAGGTGATCACGAGCCACGCGTTCAAGAACGCCGTGATCCCCGTCATGACCATCGCCGGCATCGACCTTGGCGCACTCATGGGCGGCGCCATCATCACCGAGACGGTGTTCTCGCGCCCCGGCATCGGCCTCATGATCTATCAGGCGATCGGCGCCCGCGACATTCCCGTGGTCGCCGGCGGGGTGCTCTTCGCGACCATCGTCTACATCTTCGCGAATCTCTTCGTCGACCTCGGCTACGCGTTCGTCGACCCCCGTATCCGCCTGGAGGACTGAGTGCCCGAGCATCACCAAGACACCTCCGGCAACGAGATCGTCGAGGATCTCACCGTCAGCACCCTGAGCGAGCGCGACCTCATCGAGGACGAGTTCGCTCAAGAGAAGGAGAGGGCCGCCGGCAAGCCGCTCGGCCTGTGGGCCGACACCTGGCGCCGCCTCAAGCGCAACAAGCTGGCGCTTGTCGGCCTCGGGATCATCATCGTGTTCGTCTTCGTCGGCACCGTCGAGACCGTGGCGTACCTGGCCGGCGGATACGTGGCCCCCTACGACCCCATCAAGACCGACTACGCGCTGTCGCCGGAGGGTCTTGGCTCGCCGCCCTCGTTGGCGCACCCCATGGGCACCGACTACCTCGGCCGCGACGTCTTCTCGCGCGTGCTGGTGGCGACCCGGATCTCGATGCTCGTGGGCGTCATCGCCGTGGCGATCGCCTTGACCATCGGCTTGATCCTGGGGCCGATCTCCGGCTACTACGGCGGTGCGGTCGACAGCGTCATCATGCGCACCGCCGACGTGTTCTTCGCGTTCCCGTTCATCCTCTTCGTGCTGCTGCTCCTCACCGTGCTGCCGCCGGGGTTCGGCAGCGTGTTCATCGCCATCGGCGTCCTCAGCTGGGCCACCTACGCGCGCCTCAACCGCGGCTCGGTGCTCACCGTCAAGAGCCTGGAATACGTAGAGGCGGCGCGCGCACAGGGGGCCGGCGACCTGCGCGTCATCTTCCGTCACGTGCTGCCCAACACCATGGCGCCCATCTACGTGGCCATCGCCATGGGCATCGGCGGCGCCATCAGCACGGAGGCCGCGCTGGCGTTCCTCGGGCTCGGCGTCCAGGCGCCCGAGGCCTCGTGGGGCAAGATGATCTCCGACAACCTCAGCTACCTCGCCGCGGGCAGTTGGTGGATGCTCGCGTTCCCCAGCATCTTCCTCGTGGTCACCGTCTTCGGGTTCATCTCTTTCGGCAACGGCCTGCGTGACGCCACCGACCCGAAGCTCAAGGAGTAGGCATGGGCGAACGACTTCTCACGGTCGACGGGCTATCGACCCACTTCTTCACCCACGCCGGCGTGGTCAAGGCGGTCAATGGCGTCAGCTTCACGCTCGACCGCAAGGAGACGCTGGGCATCGTCGGTGAGTCGGGTTCGGGCAAGACGGTCGCGGCGCTCTCGCTCATGCGCCTCGTCCCCGACCCACCCGGCAAGGTGGTCGAGGGCTCCCTCATGCTCGGCGAGCGGGACCTGCGCACGCTCAGCGACCCCGAGATGCGCCAGGTGCGCGGCAACGACATCGCCATGATCTTCCAGGACCCGATGACCAGCCTCAATCCCGTGGTCAAGGTCGGCAAGCAGATCGCCGAGGCGATCACGCTGCATCAGGACAAGACCGCGAAGGAGGCGTGGCTGATGGCCGCCGAGCTGCTCGCGCGTGTGGGCATTCCGGACGCCGACAAGCGTGTCTCTCAGTATCCCTTCGAGTTCTCCGGCGGCATGCGACAGCGCGCCATGATCGCCATGGCCATCAGCTGCAACCCCGACATCCTCATCGCCGACGAGCCGACCACGGCGCTCGACGTCACCATTCAGGCTCAGATCATCGAGGTCATGGAGGAGATGCAGCAGCAGTACGAGAGCGGCGTCATCCTCATCACGCACGACCTCGGCGTCGTCGCCGAGATCGCCGACAAGGTGATGGTCATGTACGGCGGCCGCACCGTGGAATACGGCAGCATCGACGAGATCTTCTACAACCCCCATCACCCGTACTCGTGGGGCCTGCTCGGCTCGCTGCCGCGGCTCGACGAGACCGAGAAGACGCGGCTCACTCCCATCAAGGGTCAGCCGCCGGACCTCATCGCCCTGCCTGCCGGGTGTCCGTTCGCGGGGCGTTGCGCGTACGAGCGGTCTGAGTGCCGCGACGAGTGGCCGGCGCTCGACATCGTCGGTCCGGCGCACGGTGTCCACTGCTGGATCCCCGAGGCGGAGCGGCGTGACCTCCGCGCCTCGCTTCCGTACTTCCAGGCGTACGCCCGATGAGCCTTCTCGAGGTCAAAGGGCTGAAGAAGCACTTCCCGATCAAGACGGGGATCCTCAAGCGGACCACCGGTCACGTGTTCGCGGTCGATGGCATCGACTTCACGGTGGAGAAGGGCGAGACGCTTGGACTTGTCGGCGAGAGCGGGTGTGGCAAGTCCACCACTGGTCGCGCGGTACTGCGTCTCATCCCGCCGACCGCGGGCACGATCATGTTCGAGGGTGTCGACGTCATGGCCGCGTCGCGGAGCCAGATGCAGGCGCTGCGCCGCGACATGCAGGTCATCTTCCAAGATCCCTACGCGTCGCTGAACCCTCGCATGCGTGTGCGTGACATCGTCGGAGAATCGCTCAAGATCCACGACATCGGCACCAAGGCGGAACGCAAGACTCGCGTCTTCGAACTGCTCGAGACGGTCGGACTCAGCACCGAGCACGCCGAACGCTATCCGCACGAGTTCTCGGGCGGCCAGCGGCAGCGCATCGGCATCGCGCGCGCCCTGGCGCTCAACCCGAAGCTCATCATCTGCGACGAGCCGGTGAGCGCGCTCGACGTCTCGATCCGCGCCCAGGTGATCAACCTCCTGGAGGACCTCCAGGACGAGTTCGACCTCACCTACCTCTTCATCGCCCACGACCTGTCGGTGGTCAAGCACGCCTCCGACCGGGTGGCCGTCATGTACCTCGGGAAGATCGTCGAGATCTCGGACAGCGACGTGCTGTACGGTCGACCACAACACCCGTACACCGAAGCGCTGCTCTCGGCGGTGCCGATCCCCGATCCCACCGCCGAGCGGGCTCGACGGCGCATCATCCTCGAGGGCGACGTGCCGAGTCCGGCGAACCCTCCGAAGGGCTGTGTCTTCCACCCGCGCTGCCCGCGGGCCCAGGAGATCTGCACTACTGCCATGCCCGCGCTGGCCAGCACCGGCGGGGACGCAGGCGAGCGGCATGCGGTCGCGTGCTACTTCCCGGCGCGCTTCGTCGACGACGTGCGCACGCTCTCCGACAAGCCGTTCGAGGGCGCTCGGCCCGACGCGGACGCTTGACGGCGACACCGCCTGACGTCCCAGACTCTTGCGGATCGTGATGATGCCCGGGTACCGCTTCCGACGCGCGTCTCGCTCCGTTCTGATCGCCGCAGTCGTGGCCGTCCTGAGCATGGTCGGTCTCAGCGGCTGCGGCGAGTCCGACACGCTTCCGAGCCCGAAGGCGGCGGCGGGAGACGCCGTCGTGGCGCGGGTGGGCGGTCAGAAGGTGACGCAGGGTCAGGTCGACGCGATCCGAGCTGAAGCAAGACTCGCCAGGCGCGACGACGGCGCGGACGCGGCCCGTGACGAGGCGGTGCGTCGCGTTCTCGTGGGCATCGAGGCCGAGCGGCTGGGAATCCAGATCGCAGACGATGCCGTGCGGCAGCGCGTGTCAGACCTGGAGAAGAGGGCCGGTGGACGTGAGGAGCTCGACACCGCGCTGGAGCAGGCTTCCATGACACGCGACCAGTTGGATCATGCCGCCGGCTACGGCCTGCTGGCGGAGGCCGTGGCCGACGTGAAGCACGCAGACACGGAGGCTTCACCGGGTCAGGTGCGCGCGTTCTACGAGCGTCACCGTGACGACCTGTACACGACGGTCGCTTCGTACCGTCTTGGCAAGATCACCGTGCCCGGCGAGAAACTGGCCGGGGAACTCGTGCGGCGTCTGCGCCGCGGCGCGAGCTTCCGGGCGTTGGCCAGACGCTACAGCATGGACCAGCAGACCCGCTATCAAGGTGGGGAGCTCGGTTGGGTCTCGGCGCTCACGGTGCCCCGGGAGGTGCTGGCCATCGTCGAGGGCGTGGAGCCGGGGGGCGTCGCGGAGCCAGTGTGGTCCTCGGGGAAGTGGCAGGTGTTTCGGGTTGCCGCCAAGCGCCCGGCGCGCGTCGTCCCCTTCGCCGAGGCGCGCGACGCTATCGCCAGGGAGCTGACACGACGTCGCCGGGCGACTGCGCTGGAGCGCTGGATCGACCAGGAGCTCGCGCGCGTAGAGGTGCTCACGGCCCCCTGAGAGGTAGTGGGCTCGTCGGGGACTCACGGGTCCTCACCATGCCCGGCGCCTGACTGCGTCAGACCGGGCCTCGACGCCGGACTCATCGTGGCTCGCCGCCGAGAGCCACGCGGGGATTGCTATACTCGTCGGCGACAGAGAGTACCGGAGGTCCCTCGTGCGCAACGCACTCATTCTTCTCACGGCCGTCGCCCTGCTGATCCTGGTCGGCGGAGCGCTGAACAACGGGGTCGTCTTCGACGTCGACTACGTCGCCGGCACCGCCCGCTCCGTCTCGCTCCTGTGGGTGGCCGCGGTGATCGCCGCCCTCGTGTTCGTCGTCGGCCTCATCGCCGCCTATCTGGCGCGGACGGCCGTGTTCGGTCAGCGGCGCAAACTCGAGGCCGAGCTCCAGACCACGTACGAGCGGCTCCGCGAGGCAGAGTCGCTGGCGGCGCGGCCGGCGCCGGCTCCTGAAGCCGACACCGTCGTCACGCCCGCCGTCGCGGCTACCGCAGAGGAGGTCGCCGCCGGCGAGGCCACCGTCGTCGCCCCTGGCGAAGAAGCGGCAACGATCGTCGACAACGGTGAATCGGCGACCGCGGTCGAGAGCGGCGGGGATGGCGGCGCCGACGTTGACGACGAGGACGCGACGGTCGTCGCCGGTGAGGCGGCCACGGCAGTCGCCGGCGCCGACGCTGATGTCGGCGAGGCCGAGGCTGAGACCGCGGCAGGCGTCGACACCGGCGACGCCGGCGAGGCGACCGCGGTCACCATGGCGGGCGCCGCCGCGGAGGCGTCTCCGGCGGCCGACGATGCTACGCAGGCCGACGACGCCGGCGACGATCACCCGGCGTCCGCGACCTGAGTTCCGCCCGCCGGCGGCGGCATCCGTCGTCCGCGGACGGTACACTGGCGGCGTGATGCACTCGTGACCGATCCTGGCTCCTGGCGTATCTCGCCGGCGCCGTTCCCGGAGGTCCGGCGACTGGCCGGTGAGCTCGGGGTGAGCGAGATCCTGGCCCAGGTGCTCGTGCGCCGCGGGCTCGGCGATCCCGCCGCGGCGCAGGCGTTTCTGCATCCCGACTTCCGCGTCCACGACCCGTACCTCATGAGCGGTATGGCCGAGGCGCGGCGGCGCATCGACCAGGCGCTGCGCCGCAGCGAGCCCATCGCCGTACACGGCGACTACGACGCCGACGGCATCACCGCGACGTTTCTCCTGGTCGGCCTCCTCGAGGAGCTCGGCGCCGACGTGCGCTGGCGCCTCCCCAACCGCTTCAGTGAGGGCTACGGCGTCTCACCGACGGCCGTGGACGAACTCGGCGCCGCGGGCGTCAAGCTGCTGATCACCGTCGACTGCGGCATCAATGCGCGTGCCGAAGTCGCGCGCGCGCAGGCGCTGGGGATGGACGTCATCGTCACCGACCACCACGAGCTGGAGGGCGAGCTCCCCGATTGCGTGGTGGTCACCCCCAAGCTGGGCTCGTACCCCTGCCGGCATCTCGCCGGCGTGGGCGTGGCCTTCAAGCTGGCCCACGCCCTCCTGGAGGACCCGGGCGACGAGCTCGTCGATCTCCCGCTGGCGCTCAGGCCCTACACCGACCTCGTCGCCGTCGGGACGATCGCCGACGTGGTGCCTCTGATCGAGGAGAATCGGGTCTTGACGGCGATCGGGCTGGGCAGGCTGCGCAGCGCGCCGCGGCCGGGGCTGGCCGCCCTTCTGGAGGTGGCCGGCGGCCGGCCGGGAACGGCCGATGCCGGAGCGGTCGGGTTCCGCCTGGGTCCCCGGCTCAACGCGGCCGGGCGTCTCGAGGACGCCTCCATCGCCATCGAGCTCCTCGGAGCCCCCGACCGCGACGCGGCGCTGCCGCTGGCGCTCAAGCTCAACGAGCTGAACCGTGAGCGGCAGGTGATCGAGGCGGCGATGCTCGAGGCGGCGGTGGCGATGGTGCCCGACCCGCCGCCGCCGGCTCTCGTGCTGTCGGCGCCCGACTGGCACGAAGGCGTCGTCGGCATCGTCGCCTCGCGCGTCGCGGAGCGCTTCCACCGGCCGGCGATCCTGCTCAGCGAGGGCGCCTTGGAGGCCAAGGGCTCCGGGCGCAGCATCCCCGCCTTCGACCTGCTCGGCGCCGTCGAGCGGACCTCCGGCCACCTGATCACGTTCGGCGGGCACCGCGCCGCCTGCGGACTGCGTCTGCGGCGCGCGGCGATCCCCGCGTTCCGCGAAGCCTTCGTGGCCGAGGCTGCGGTCGCGCTGAGCGCCGACGACCTCACGCGCGTCCGGCACGTGGACGCCGTCGTCGGCGGCGACGAGCTCACGCTGGGCCTCGCCGACGAGCTCGAGCTGCTCGCGCCGCACGGGTTCGGCAACCGCCAGGTGACGCTGCTGCTGCACGGCGCGGAGGTGGTCTCGCCCAGGCTCACCCGCGACAAGCGGCACGCGCAGTACCGCGTGCGCTGCGACGGCGCCTCGTGCCAGGCCGTCCACTTCGGCTTCGCCGACCTCGCCGAGCTCACCGCTCCCGGGCGCCACGACGTCGCCCTCGCGCTGTCGAAGAACGACTACAACGGGGCCGTGAGCGCGCAGGTGCAGGTCCGCAGCCTGCACCTGCTGGAGCCGCCGGAGAAGGATCTCTGCGCCACCGCCTGCGATCTGCGCTGTCGCGACCGGCTCAGCGGCCGGGACCTGTGGGCGGCGCTTCTCGCGGCGCAAGACGGCCCGGACGCCGGACACACCGAGGACGACGTCGCGGCGGCGGCCCTCAAGGCGGCGCGCGCCGAGGGCCGCCTCGTCGACCGGCGCCGCCGCCCGCCCGTCACGGCGCTGACCGCCCTGCTTGCGAGCGGGGAGCGGACCTTGGTCCTCGTCGCCGACGTGGGTCGGCGCCGCCCGTTGCTCACGCGCGAGGTGCTGACGCCCGGCCTCGGTCGCTCCGCGGGCTACGTGCAGGCCGCCTGCGCCTCACGCCTCGATGCCGTTCAGGACGCCGGCGTCGTCATGACCACGCCGGATCTCGCGCTCGGCCATCCGGCATTCGCGGGTTCGTTCGCGCATGTGGTCCTGCTCGACCCGCCGTACACGGGCGCCATGTGGTCGGGCCTCGCCGCGGCGGCGCCCGGCGCCTGGCTGCACGCCCTCTGGGGACCCGGCGAGGCGGAGTTCGCCGGCCGGGTCCGCGAGAGCCTGCTCGACCTCGACGCCACCATGCGGCGGGTCTGGAAGGCCCTGGCCGCCGGCTCCGGCCGGTTTGACGAAGCCCTCGAGCAGGAACTTCTGGGTGCAGGAGCCGTCCTCTCGCCGGTGGCCGCGCTGGCTGCAGCCGTCCAGGCGCTTCGCGAGGCTGGTCTGCTCGTCCTCGACGAGGAGGGCGGCTATCATCTCGAACGACCGCAGAGTAAGGTCGACGTCACCCGGACGGATGCGTACCGACTATGGCGCCACAGCTATCAGACACCAGACTTCCTGCAGACCTGCCTGACAGCGCAGCTCTGACGCAGGTCCCCGACGAGTTCGGGCCGCTGCTGGACGACCTGTTCGCGGCGATCGAGCGCTACAACCCGGACCCCGACCGCGAGCTGATCACGCGGGCGTTCGTGGCCGCTGCCTTCCTGCACGGCCAGCAGAGCCGCAAGAGCGGCGAGGCGTACATCCACCACCCCGTGGGCACGGCGCTCAACGCCGCCGAGCTCAAGCTCGACTCGGTCACCATCGCCGCCGCTCTCCTGCACGACGTCGTCGAGGACACCGGGACGCCGCTGGCCTGGATCGAGGAGCAGTTCGGCGAGGAGATCGCCATGCTCGTCGACGGCGTCACCAAGCTGACCAAGATGCACTTCCACTCCCAGGAAGAGGAGCAGGCGGAGAACTACCGCAAGATGATCGTCGCGATGGCCACCGACATCCGGGTCATCCTGATCAAGCTCTGCGACCGGCTGCACAACATGCACACGCTCTGCTACCTGAGCAAGCAGAAGCAGATCCAGAAGGCCAAGGAGACGCTCGAGGTCTACGCGCCGCTCGCGCACCGGCTCGGCATCCACAATCTCAAGTGGCAGCTCGAGGACCTCGCCTTCGCCTCGCTGCACCCGCGCAAGTACCAGGAGATCCAGAAGTGGGTGGCGCAGCGCCGCGCCGACCGCGAGGACTACGTCGACGAGGCGGCGGGCTTCTTGATCGCGGAGCTGGAGAAGGCCGGCATCGAGGCCGACATCACCGGCCGCGCCAAGCACTTCTACTCCATCTACGTGAAGATGAGCCGCGGCGGCAAGGAGTTCAACGAGATCTTCGACCTCACCGGGCTGCGCGTGCTGGTCGAGTCGATCAAGGACTGCTACGGCGCGGTGGGCATCATCCACTCCGTCTGGAAGCCGCTCCCGGGCCGCTTCAAGGACTACATCGCGATGCCCAAGTTCAACCTGTACCAGTCGCTGCACACCACGGTCATCGGCCCCGGCGGCAAGCCCCTCGAGATCCAGATCCGTACCTTCGACATGCACCAGACTGCCGAGTTCGGCGTCGCCGCGCACTGGCTCTACAAGGCGCGCGGCGACCGCGACCAGGACAAGCCGGCGTGGCTGCGCCAGATGATGGAATGGCAGTCCGAGACCGGCGACCCGCGCGAGTTCATGGACACGCTGCGCATCGACTTGTTCGAGGACGAGGTCTTCGTCTTCACGCCCAAGGGCGACGTCAAGAGCCTGTCGGCGGGCAGCACGCCCATCGACTTCGCCTTCGCGGTGCACACCGACGTCGGCAATCACACGGTCGGCGCCAAGGTCAACGGGCGCATCGTGCCGCTGCACACCAAGCTGAGCAGCGGCGACATCGTCGAGGTCATCACGAGCAAGTCGAGCCACGGCCCCTCGCGTGACTGGCTCGACATCGTCAACTCGCCGCGAGCGCGGCAGAAGATCCGCCAGCACTTCCGCCGCGAACAGCGCGAGGACTCGGAGCACTCGGGTCGCGACCTCCTCCAGGAGGCGCTGCGCCGGGAGGGCCTTCCGGCGCAGAAGATCCTGAGCTCCAAAGTCTTCGCCCAGATCTGCAAGGACGTCGGCTACAACAAGCCGGACGACCTCTTCGTGGCGCTGGGCTCCGGCCGCCTGCCGGTCAAGACGGTCGCCAACAAGGTGATGCAGCGCGCCGGCACCATGAAGGAGGCCACGCCGCCTCCCGAGATGCTCCCGTCGCGCCCCGTCCAGGAGGTCGAGGAGCCGCAGGCGCTCTCCGGCGACTTCGGCATCGCCGTCGAGGGCATGAGCGACATCATGGTGCGCATGGCCAAGTGCTGCAAACCCATCCCCGGCGACGAGATCGTGGGCTACATCTCGCTGGGCAAGGGCATCACCATCCACCGCCGCGACTGCAAGAACGCCCGCGCGCTCATGAAGAACCCGGAGCGCTTCACCAAGGTGGGGTGGAAGGGGCTCGGCGGCATGGCCTTCCGCGTCGAGATCATGGTCGAGGCGCTGGACCGCAACCACCTGCTCGAGGACCTGGCGCGCACCCTCTCCGACTCGGGCGTCAACATCATCGGCGGCAGCATGCAGACCCTGCCGGACGGAGTGGTTCGCGACCGCTTCACGCTCGAGGTCGGCGACGTGCGCCAGCTCGACAACATCATCGCCAACATCCGCAGCATCCAGACTGTCTACGACGCCTACCGCGTCGTCGGAGGGTAGCCGCGCCGCCGCCCGCACGCCGGGCGGCGCGGCCTCACAGACGCGGTCGACCGTGCTCGCCGGCGTCTGATACGCTCTGGGGCCGATTGATGTACGCAGTGGAATCAACGAGCGGGGCGCCAACGAGCTGGGGAACCGGCTCGGATGTCGAAGACCAGGCACCGCTCAATCCCGACCACTCGAGGTAAGAATGTCTGATCCCGTTGAAGTCTTCGCCGTGCCGCTGGGCCCGCTGCAGGCCAACTGCTTCGTCGTCGTCCGGGAGCAGCAGGGGCTCGTCATCGATCCCGGCGACGAGGCCCAGATCGTCATCGAGGCCTTCACCGAGTTCGGCTTCGCGCCGGCCGCCGTGCTCGTGACGCACGGCCACTTCGACCACTTCGGGGGCGTGGCGCCGCTGGCGCGGCACTTCGACATCCCCGTGTACGTGGGCGCCCCCGACGCCGCCGAGATGGCCGACAACGGCCTCGGCGTCGCAGCCGGCTTCGACATCGAGCCGGTCGAGTCGGCGCGCACCATCGAGGGCGAGGAGACCCTGGACCTGCCGATCCCCGTGCTCGCCATCCCGACGCCCGGGCACTCGCGCGGCTCGTACACCTTCGCCATCGGCGAGGACCAACTGTTTGTCGGCGACCTGCTCTTCCAGGGCAGCGTGGGGCGCACCGACCTGCCGGGCGGCGACATGGACCAGCTCCTCAACTCCGTGGCCGGGCTCGTGCGGCGCTTCCCGCCCGACGCCACGGTGCACAGCGGGCACGGCCCGGACACGTCGCTCGGCCGCGAGCTGGCGCTCAACCCCTTCCTCTCGCCGCTCCGCTACGACCCCGAGCACCGCTGGTGAGCGCGCCGCGCGCACCCAAGGGCACCTACGACCTGCTGCCGGACGACGCCGCGGAGCGCGACGCCGTGGTCGCCGCCGCGGCGCGCGTGTTCACCGCCTACGGCTACCGTCACGTGGTCACTCCCGAGTTCGAGGAGACCGGACTCTTCGAGCGCGGCGTCGGCGAGGCCACGGACATCGTGCGCAAGGAGATGTACACCTTCGTCGACAAGGGCGACCGCTCGCTCACCTTGCGCCCCGAGGGCACCGCGCCCATCTGCCGAGCCTACGTGGAGCACGGCATGCACAAGCTGCCGCAGCCGGTGAAGCTCTGGTACTACTGCCCGATGTTCCGCTACGAGAAGCCCCAGGCGGGCCGCTATCGCGAGCACTACCAGATCGGCGCCGAGGCCATCGGCTCCGCCGATCCCGCCGTGGACGCCGAGGTGATCGTCCTGCTGGCGGCCATCTTCGCCGAGGTCGGGGTGGAGGGCGTCACGCTCAGCATGAACAGCATGGGCGACCCTGCCTGCCGGCCGGCCTACGTCGAGAAGCTGCGCGAGTACCTGCGCGGCCACGAGGGCGAGCTCTGTGGCGACTGCCTCGAGCGCGTGGACGTCAACCCGCTGCGCACCTTCGACTGCAAGGTCGAGAGCTGCCGCGCGGTGCTCGACGAGGCGCCGCGCATCAGCGACCACCTCTGCCCGGAGTGCCGCGAGCACTTCGACGCCGTGCTCGCGCTGGTCCGGGCGGCCGGGCTGGAGCCGCGGCTCGACTTCCGGCTCGTGCGCGGGCTCGACTACTACACGCGCACGACCTTCGAGTTCAACTCCGACCGCCTCGGCGCCCAGAGCGGCGTCGGCGGCGGGGGCCGCTACGACGGCCTCGTGGAGCAGGTCGGCGGGCAATCCACGCCGGGCGTCGGCTGGGGCAGCGGCCTCGAGCGCATCGCCCTGGCGATGCGCGAGCCCTTGGCGCTCCCCTCCGTCCCCGGCGTCTTCGTGGTGAGCTTCGCCGATGACGTCCGTCCGGCGGCGTTCGCCGTGGCGCAGGAGCTGCGCCGCCGCGGCGTGCACGCCGAGCTGGACCTCGCCGGGCGCAGCCCCAAGGGCCAGCTCAAGCAGGCCGGCCGCAGCGGCGCCCGCTTCGCCGTGCTGCTCGGGCTGGACGAGCTGGCCGAAGGCGCCGTGCGGCTCAGAGACATGCGCGGCGGCGGGGAAGAGGACGTCGCCGCCGCCGACCTGCCGGCGCTCGTCGCCGGCCGACTGAAGGACGAGGCCTGATGCTGCGCGACACGTACCCCGGAGAGCTCCGCGCGACCGACGTCGGCCGCGAGGTGCGTCTCGCCGGCTGGGTCGCCCGCCGCCGCGACCACGGCGGCCTGATCTTCATCGACCTGCGCGACCGCAGCGGAATCGTACAGCTGGTCGTCGATCCGTCCCACCAGGCGGCCGCCCACCAGCTCGCCGAGCAGGTGCGGCCGGAGTACGTGCTCGCCGTCGCCGGCCGGGTCGTCGCGCGCGCGCCGGAGACCGTCAACCCGAACCTGCCCACCGGAGAGGTCGAGGTCCAGGTGGCGGAGCTCGAGATCCTCAACCGCGCCAAGACGCCGCCGTTCGAGATCGAGACGGCCGAGCAGGTCGATGTGGACGAGACCCTGCGCCTCAAGTACCGCTACCTCGACCTGCGACGCACGCCGATGCTTGCCAACCTCGAGCTGCGCAACGCGGCGACGCAGGCCGCCAGGGCGTACCTCAACGCGCAGCGCTTCATCGAGGTCGAGACGCCGGACCTCACGCGGTCGTCGCCCGAGGGCGCAAGAGACTTCCTGGTCCCCTCGCGCCTGCAGCCGCACCGCTTCTACGCGCTGCCGCAGTCGCCGCAGATGTTCAAGCAGATCCTCATGGTCGCCGGGATGGACAGGTACTACCAGTTCGCGCGCTGCTTCCGCGACGAGGACCTGCGCGCCGACCGCCAGCCCGAGCACACGCAGATCGACCTCGAGACGTCGTTTCTCTCGGTGCCCGAGATCCGCGAGCTGCTCGAGGGCCTCATGAGCGCCATCTTCGAGGGCGTGGGGGAGACTGCTCCGGCCACGCCCCTGCCACGCCTCTCCTACGACGAGGCGATGCTCCGCTACGGCAGCGACAAGCCGGACCTGCGTTACGGCCTCGAGATCGCCGAGCTCAGCGACACCTTTGCGGCCAGCGAGTTCAAGGTGTTCCGCGGCGCCGTCGAGGCCGGCGGGGTCGTGCGCGCCATCCGCGCGCCCGGCGGCGGTTCCCTCTCCCGGGCGCAGATCGACAAGCTCACGGAGCTCGCCAAGGAGCACGGCGCCAAGGGCATGGCCTACGTGTACGTCGAGGAGGGCCGCGCCCTGCGCGGCCCCATCGTCAAGTTCCTCGCCGAGGCCGAGCAGGCCGCGTTAGTCGAGAAGGTCGGCGGCGAGCCCGGCGACCTCGTCGTCTTCGCCGCCGACGAGGCGCTCCTCGCCGCCGAGGTCCTCGGCGCGCTGCGCCTCGCCCTCATCGGCCTGCTCGCGCCCGAGCCGTCGGCTCGCTGGTCGCTGCTCTGGGTCGAGGAGTTCCCGCTCTTCGAGATCGACAAGGAGACCGGCGCGCTCACCTACGGCCACAACCCGTTCAGCCTGCCGACCGAGGCGACGATGCCGCTCCTCGAGAGCGACCCGCTCGCCGTGCGCGGCGCGCAGTACGACCTGGTGCTGAACGGCGTCGAACTGGGCTCCGGCTCCCTGCGCAACCACGACGCCGCCGTCCAGCGCTCCATCCTGCGCGCGCTGGGCATGAGCGACGACCGCATCGACGAGGCCTTCGGCTGGTTCCTCGAGGCGCTCGAGTACGGGGCGCCGCCGCACGGCGGCATCGGCCTCGGCTTCGACCGCATCATCATGCTGCTCGCCGGCGCCGACTCCATCCGCGACGTCATCGCCTTCCCCAAGACGTCCTCCGGCGGCGACCCCATGACGGGCGCGCCGGGCCCGGTCACGGCCGAGCAGCTCAAGGAGCTGCGCATCCGGCTCGGATAGCCCTCGCCGCTCCCCTCCGTTCCTCGCCGGCGCTCGCCTGACACGCCTGTCGGCGAGCCCGTCCTCAAGCTTTTTGCAGGGCTGCCGACTAGATTGTTGAATCAGTGGACGTTTGCTAGGATGGCGCGGCTCGACCTTGTTCGTGGCCTCGCCACATTCTCGAGCCAACACGAACACATCGGGAGCTCGATCTCCGGCTCATCCGTGGATGATCCGGGAGGGCACCCACCTGCGAGAGCAGGTTCGAGAATAGCGCGAGCACGGCAAGGTGGAGCACTTTCTCTCTGGGGAGGCCGGCATGGGGATCTTCAAGCGCAACCGGACGTTCCTGTTCAGCGCAGTCCTGATCCTCGTGGTCGGAGCGCTGCTCTTCGGCGGCGTGGTCGCGGTACGCGTCCTGGCGTCGTCGGGGGAGACGGCCGCCGTACCGGCAGCCGCCCCCGAGTCCTACAACAGCGTGAGCAGCTACGGCATGACCGGCTATGCCCCCCTGAAGCTCGAGCCCACCGCCGAGACGCCGAGCTTCATCACCAAGCGGCTCGACCAGGGGCAGGGCATCGTCCTGCTCGTGTACGTCGAGGGTGCGGCGGACGACATGGAGATGCTGTCGTACTTCAACGACATCAAGGCCAACTACGCCGCCGACAGCTCCTTCTTCTCCTTCGAGGCGCGTGAGTCCAAGCAGCTCGGCGACACCCTCATGCAGCTGAAGGTCAGCGATCCGCCGATCCTCGCCATCATCCGCGGCGACGGCACGGTGGCGCAGATGTACACCGGCTGGATCGGCTTCAAGGTGATGGAGCAGGAGGTCGCGGACGCCGTTCGCGGCCTCTGACGGCACCCACAGCACGGCTCTTCCCATCGGCGCCCTCCGGGGCGCCGATTCTGTTTGACCGCTCTCGTCCCCGTGGTACCATAATGCCGACTGCTTTGGTTGGGATTAAGTCTCGTCCGGATGACGGGAGTCCGATGCGCATCTCCTCTCGCTGCGAATACGGCCTGCGGGCCATGGTCTACCTGGCCGGGCACGACACCGGGCACCCGGTACCGCTGCCCGAGATCGCCGCGGCGGAGGGCATCCCCGCGCCGTTCCTGGAGCGCATCCTCGCCCGCTTGCGGGAGAGCGGCCTCGTGAGAGCCACGCGCGGGGTGAGCGGCGGCTATCAGCTCGCTCGAGCCGCCGCCGACATCGCCGTCGGGGAGGTTGTCACCGCACTGGAGGGTCCGCTCTCGCTCGTGGGCTGCGTTCCCGACGACGGCGCCTGCGAGCGCGCCGACTCGTGCGCCTCGCGGATCGTGTGGCGCCGGCTGGACAGCGCCATCACCGGAGCCCTTGACAGCATCACGCTCGACGACCTGACGAAGGAGGCGGTGTCGCCATGAAGACGGTGTACTTCGACCACGCGGCCACGACGCCGGTCGACCCGCAGGTCCTCGACGCGATGCTGCCCTACTTCGGCGAACGCTACGGCAACCCGTCGGAGATGCATCGGCTGGGGCGGGAAGCGCGCGCGGCCGTGGAAGAGGCGCGCGCCAAGGTGGCCGCCTCGCTCGGCGCCGGCGAGAAGGAGATCGTCCTCACGTCCGGAGGTACCGAGGCCGACAACCTCGCGCTGTTCGGCTATCTGGGGCGCTTCCAGCCGGGGCACCTGATCGTCAGCGCCGTGGAACACCCGGCCGTCATGGAGGCGGCCCGGGCCCTCAACCGCGCCGGCTGGGCGGTGGACTTCGTGCCCGTGGACTCTCTCGGGGTCGTGGACCTCGACGCCTACGAGCAGGCGTTTCGCGACGACACCCGCCTGGCGTCGGTCATGTACGCCAACAACGTGGTGGGCACCGTGCAGCCGGTGGCGGAGCTCGCCCGCATCGCGCACGAGAAGGGCGCGGCGTTCCACACCGACGCGGTCCAGGCGGTCGGCTCGCTGCCGATCGACGTCGGCGAGCTCGGCGTCGACATGCTGAGTCTGTCCGCCCACAAGTTCCACGGCCCCAAGGGCGTGGGCGCCCTCTACGTCAAGCGCGGGACGCGGGTCCAGCCGATGATCCACGGCGGCGGCCACGAGCGCCGCCTGCGGTCGGGCACCGAGAACGTGCCCGGCATCGTCGGCATGGGCGTGGCGATGACGCTGGCGGCCGGACTGTTCCCGCAGGTCCGCCCGCGCCTCGAGATCCTGCGCGACCGCCTCGCCCGGGGCCTCATGGAGCGCATCCCCGAAGTGACCTACCTCGGGCATCCCGCGCAGCGGCTGCCGGGCAACGTGGCCTTCACCGTGCGCTACGTCGAGGGAGAGTCCATGCTGCTGCAGCTCGACGCCGCCGGCTTCATGGTCTCCAGCGGCTCGGCGTGTGCGTCCGGGTCGCTCGAGCCGTCGCACGTCGTGCTGGCGATGGGCCTCGGTGCGGAAGAGGCCCACGGGAGCATGCGCGTCAGTCTGGGGCGGGAGAACACCGACGAGGAGGTCGACGCCTTCCTGGACGTCTTCCCGCCGATCGTCGACAAGCTGCGGCAGATGAGTCCGCTGTACGTGAAAGGGTGACGTATGTACACCGACCTGGTGATGGACCACTTCACGAACCCGCGCAACGTCGGTGAGATCGAGGACGCCGACGGCGTGGGTCAGATCGGCAACCCGGTGTGCGGCGACGTGATGCGGATCAGCATCGCCGTCGACGATCAAGCGACCGGATCGCCGACGTGAAGTTCAAGACGTTCGGCTGCGGCGCGGCCGTGGCGACCTCGAGCATGGTCACCGAGATGGTCATGGGCAAGAGCCTGCAGGCGGCCGCCGACATCTCGAACAAGGCCGTGGCCGAGGCCCTCGGCGGCCTGCCGCCCAACAAGATGCACTGCTCCAACCTGGCGGCGGACGCCCTTCACCTTGCCATCCAGGACTATCTGGTGAAGAGCGGCCGGGAGGTCGAGGTCGAGCAGATCCTGAAGGCCCTCCCAAAAGTACCCGAGTCCTCGTCGCACTGAGCGGCGGGGTCGACAGCGCCGTCGCCGCGCTGAGACTGATCGGCGAAGGACGCAGCCTCGAGACGGCGACGGCGAGGCTGTGGCCGGGCTCGGACCGGCGCAGCTGCTGCTCGCCCGGGGCGCTGCAGCGGGCGGCGCGGACCGCAGCGCAGCTGGGCGTGCCGCACCACGTCCTCGACCTCGAGGCCGAGTTCGAAGACGCGGTGGTCGAGCCGTTCCAGCGCGGCTACCTCGGCGGCGAGACGCCCAACCCGTGCGTCGACTGCAATCCCATGCGCCTGGCGGCGCTCGTGGGCCTCGCCCGCGAGCTGGGCCTGGCGCGCGTCGCCACCGGCCACTACGCGCGGCTCGTGTGGCGCGACGGCGAGCCCTTCGTGGCGCGCGCCGCCGACCACGGCAAGGACCAGTCGTACATGCTCTGGGCGGTGCCGACGGAGGTGCTCGCGCGCCTGGAGTTCCCGCTCGGTGAGCTCGACAAGGCCGCCGTGCGGGCGCTCGCGACGGAGGGCGGCCTCGAGGTCGCGGACGAGCCCGAGAGCCAGGAGGTGTGCTTCGCCGTCGACGGGTACCAGCGGTTCCTGGCGGAGCGAGGCGTCGAGCCGGCCGAGGGCGATGTGGTCGACGCCTCCGGCGCGGTGCTCGGCCGGCACGAGGGTCACTGGCGCTACACCGTGGGGCAGCGTCGCGGCATCGGCGTGAGCGC
The DNA here is from genome assembly GCA_963808735.1 of uncultured Thermoleophilia bacterium. GTDB lineage: Bacteria > Actinomycetota > Thermoleophilia > UBA2241 > UBA2241 > CAIXSE01. Next base: position 231,037 of record CAWEHE010000013.1, read on the forward strand.
CGCCGAGCCGCTGTACGTGCTCGAGCGGCGGGCCGCCGAGAACGAAGTCGTCGTCGGCGGCCGGGAGCGCCTTGCGACCCGCACGGTGCGCGTGGGGGACGTGGTCGACCGCGCTCTCGGCGACGGCGGCGGGCTGCGGCTGCAGCTGCGCTACCGCTCTCCGGCGGTCGCCGTCGCCGCGCTCACGCGTGAGGCCGGCGGCGACCTCGAGGTCAGCCTGGACGAGCCGTTCGAGGGTCTCGCCCCGGGGCAGGCGGCGGTCTTCTACCGCGACGACGTCGTGGTCGGCGGCGGCCGCGTCGCCGGCCCGTCGCGGCGTAGGCGGTATGATACGCTTCGTTCGTCCAGAGGCGGCATCTGATCAACGAAAGGAGCGGTGCATGGACTCCTCGTTCGCGACAGTCGCGATGAGCACCCCGACCATCGTCCTCGACTATGCAGCGGCGTTCTTCTTCGTGGTCCTGGCCATCGCCGGTCTGTACGCAGCCATCAAGTTCGGGAAGGCTCTTGAGCGCGTCGACAAGGTCCTCGCAGACGTGGACACCGAAGCGGTGCCGCTCATGCAGAAGGCGGGCACCACGCTCGACGGCGTCAACGCGAACCTCGGCAACGTCGACCAGATCACCAAGGACGTCGCCGACATCACCGACAAGATCGACTCCATGGCCAACGTCATGGAGGGCGCCGTGAGTACGCCGGCCCGCAAGGCGGCAGCCTTCGGCGCCGGGGTGCAGGGCGCCGTCTCGAGCTTCATGCGTCGCGACAAGGGCGCCGCCGGCGCCGCCGGTCCGTCGGCCGCCGCCGACGGCGACGCGGCAGCGGCCTGGAGCCCCCCGGCCGCCGGCGCGGCAGAGACCGCCGCCGATGCTGCCTCTTCGGCCGGCGACGCCGTGAGCGACGCCGCCTCCACCGCTGGCGATACCGTCAAGGACACCGCATCCGCCGCCGCCGAGGCCGCGAACGACGTGAAGGGCTGACGCGTGGGTCTCTCCACCAGATTGGTCGTCGGCGGCGCCGTGGCGGGTACCGCGCTGGCGTACTACGTGCGCCGTCAGCGCGCGTGCACCGGCGACGGCTACCTGCGGATCGTGCGCAGCCTGCCCGGCGATGTGCTGCGCTGGGCCGACCACACCAAGTCGCGTGCCGCGCTGGCCCTCACAGAGGGCAAGTCCGCGGCCCGCGAACGCGACGCGGAGTTCGCCCAGCGGCTGCTCGCCGCGGGAGCGCCGCCGGGCGCCTGAGGACGGTCATGCCCGCGAACATCTCCCTCGAGGTGCCGGCGACGCTGAGCGCTCTCTCCACCGTGCGCATGGTGCTCGGCGGTCTCGGCGCGCGTCTCGACTTCTCACTCGAGGATCTCGACGACCTCTTCCTCGCCACCGACAGCTTGCTGGAGGCGGCTCTGGAGGCCGAACAGCTCGACAGCCTTCGCGTCCAGATGACGGTCGACGGCTCCACGCTGCGCGTGGTCGCCGGCAGCTTCCACTCGGATGCCCTGCGCGCCCGGGTCGCGATCACCCCGGGCGGCTGCATCGATCTCTGCACCCTGCTGAAGCGTCTCGTCGACGGCGTCGTCGTCGAGGAGGAGGACGGCTGGTACAGCGTCGTCATCGTCAAGCACAGCTCCGGAGCCGGCGCATGAGCGCCCGCGACGACAGGCGCGTCAACGACCCGCTCGACCTCGAGGCGCTGCCCGGGCAGGCGCGCACCGTCCGTGACGAGGACGAGGAGGGCGAGGCTTCGGAGCAGGCCCCGCACGGCCCGTCCGCCGACCCCGAGGGCCGCGGTCGCGACGATTCCGAGAAGCTCGACCAGTACCTTCTGCGCCGGTATCACCTCCACGGCGACCGCAGGGCGCGCGAGCAGCTCATCACCATGTACCTCCCGCTCGTGCGCTCCCTGGCGCGCCGGTACGCGTCGCGAGGCGAGCAGTTCGACGATCTCGTGCAGGTGGGCGCCATCGGGCTGATCAAGGCCATCGACCGCTTCGACCTCAGCCGGGGCGTGGAGCTCACCACCTACGCCACGCCCAACATCGTCGGCGAGATCAAGCGCTACTTCCGCGACAAGGGCTGGTCGGTGCGCGTGCCGCGCGGCCTGCAGGAGCTCAACATCCGCCTGAACAAGGTGATCGACGAGCTCGTGCCCAAGCTGCAGCGCTCGCCGACCATCAACGAGCTCGCCGAGGCCGCCAACGCCACGCCCGAGCAGGTGCTCGAGGCGCTCGAGACGAGTCAGGCCTACAACTCGGTCTCACTGCAGGCCTCGCCCAACGGCGAATCCGGCGAGGAGGATGCCGGCCTCATCGACTACCTGGGCGGCGAAGAAGAGGCCTACGACACCATGGAGGACCGCACCACGCTCGCGCCCGGCTTCGCGAAGCTCGACAAGCGCGAGCGGTACATCCTCCACCTGCGCTTCTTCGAAGGCCTGACCCAGAGTCAGATCGCCGAGCGCGTGGGCATATCCCAGATGCACGTGTCGCGTCTCATCAGGCGCTCGCTGGAGAAGCTGCGGGAGGAGATCGGCGATCTCGACACCCCGCACCCTCCGCCGCCGTCCGACGCCGACCGCTAGCCCATATCGACATCCACGCGAAGGATCCCACGTGAACGCTGCCGACATCCGTGACCTGTACCTCAGATTCTTCGTCGAGCGAGGCCACCTCGCCGGGGAACCGGCGAGCTTGGTCCCTGCGGGGGACTCCAGCGTCCTCTTCACGACCGCCGGGATGCAGCAGTACAAGCCGTACTTCCTGGGCGTGGAGACGCCGCCGGCCACACGCATCACCACCTGCCAGCGCTCGTTCCGCACGTCGGACGTCGAGAACGTCGGCAAGACGGCGCGTCACCTCACCTTCTTCGAGATGCTCGGCAACTTCTCGTTCGGCGACTACTTCAAGGCAGAGGCCGTCGAGTGGGCGCTCGAGCTCTCGGACCAGCTGGGCATCGACCGCGCCAAGGTCTGGGTGAGCGTCTTCGGCGGCGACGCCCAGGTGCCCGCCGACGAGGAGGCCGTGGAGCTGTGGAAGTCGCACGGCTTCACGGACGACCGCATCGTGCGCCTGGGGCGCGGCGACAACTTCTGGGGCCCGGCCGGGCCTACCGGCCCCTGCGGGCCCTGCTCCGAGCTCTACTACGACTTCGGCCCCGCGATGGGCTGCGACGACCCGGGCTGCAAGCCGGGCTGCGACTGCGACCGCTACCTCGAGTACTGGAACCTCGTCTTCGTGCAGTACGACATGAACGAGGCCGGCGACCTCACGCCGCTCCCCAAGGGCAGCATCGACACGGGCATGGGCCTCGAACGCATCTCGAGCATCACGCAGGGCGTCACCAACGTCTTCGAGACCGACCTGTTCGCGCCGCTGGTGCAGCGGGGCGCGGAGCTGGCCGGCGTGAAGCCGGATGCCTCGCCGGCCGTCACCCGCGCCTTGCGCACCATGGCGGAGCACGCTCGCGGCGCCGCGTTCCTCGTCATGGACGGGGTGCTGCCGGGCAACGACGGGCGCGACTACGTGCTGCGCCGCATCATCCGCCGCGCCGTGCAGCAGGCCGTGGCCATCGGCGTCGACAAGCCCTTCCTCAGCACGCTGACCGACGCCGTCGTGGATCAGATGGGCGCCGCCTATCCCGGGCTCGTCGTCGCGCAGCCCGAGATCCGCCGCGTGACCAGCGAAGAGGAGGTGCGCTTCCGCCGCACGCTCGACCAGGGCATGGGCATCCTCGAGGAGGCTTTGCGGCGCGCCCGCGACGCCGGCACGGAGCTTCCCGCCGAGGTGGCGTTCGAGCTGCACGACACCTACGGGTTCCCGTTCGACCTCACGCGCGAGATCGCCGCCGAGCAGGACATGACCGTCGACGAGGAGCGCTTCGGGCGCCTCATGGACGAGCAGCGCGATCGCGCCCGCGCCGCCCAGAAGGAGGGCGCGTTCGCCTCCGGACCGGGCGCGGTCGAGGACTTCCAGCGTCGCACCACGGAGGTCCGCTCCGACTTCGTCGGCTACGAGCGCCTCGAGGTCTTCACCGTCGTGCGCGCCTGCGGCGAGCTCGCCGACGGCAGGGTCGCCGTCAAACTCGCCGAATCGCCGTTCTACGCCGAGGGCGGGGGCCAGGTGGCCGACACCGGGTGGATCCACACCGACTCCGGCAAGCTCGAGGTCGAGAGCGTGGTCAAGTTCGAGAACGACCAGGTCGTCGTGGCGCGCCTGGTCGAGGGCAGGATCGTGGAGGGCGAGCGCGCCAAGGCGATGGTGAACGCGGTGCGGCGCCACCAGACGGCCTGCAACCACACCGGGACCCACCTCCTGCACAACGCCCTGCGCATCGTCCTCGGAGGCAACGTGCGGCAGGCCGGCTCACTGGTGAGCCCCGAGCGGCTACGCTTCGACTTCTCGGTGCGCGAGGCGCCGACGGCCGAGCAGCTGCACCAGGTCGAGGACCTTGTGAACCGGCGCATCACCGAGAACCACCCGGTGCGCCCGTTCGAGACCACCCGTGAGTACGCCGCCGAGATCGGCGCCATCGGCCAGTTCGAGGAGAAGTACGGCGAGTTCGTGCGTGTGCTCGAGATCGACGACTTCAGCCGCGAGCTCTGCGGCGGCACGCACGTCTCGTCGACCTCGCAGATCGGCCTGTTCAAGATCATCTCGAGCCAGTCGGTCGGCGCGAACACGCGGCGCATCGAGGCGATCACGTCTGCCGCCGCGGTCTATCACTACCGCGGCCTCGAGGCCGAATGGGACGCATTGGCCACCGGACTCAAGGTGCGACCCGACAGGGTCGCGGCCACGGTGGACAAGCTCGCCGCGCACGTCGACGACCTCGAGAAGAAGCTGAAGGCGGCGGAGAGCGGCGAGCGCCGCGACCTCGCCGCCGAGCTGGTCGCCGGCGCCGTGGACGCGGGCGGCCTCGCGATCGTCGCCGGCTCGCCGCAGGTGGAGACGGCCGATGAGCTGCTCACGCTCGCGGATGAGGTCCGCGCCAAGCTTCCGGACTGCGTCACCCTGCTGGCCGCCGAGGTCGACGGCCGCGTGGCCGCCGTGGTCGCCGCCGGCGACGCGGCCGTCGGCCGCGGCGTCAAGGCCGGCGACGTCATGAAGGCGATGCTGCCGGCCATCGACGGCAAAGGCGGAGGCAAGCCGACGCTCGCCCGGGGCGGGGGCCCCGGCGTCGACGGCATCGGCGCCGCCCTGGAGGCGGGCGTCGCCGCCGTGCGGGACGTCCTCGGCGGCTGACCAATGCCCGTAGAGCACGAAGAGCACGGAGCGCTCTTGAGCGCTTCGCGGCAACGCAGTACCAGCCCCGGAGCGGAGTGAAGATCGTCGCGCTCGATCACGGCACGGCGCGCACGGGCGTCGCCGTCTGCGACGAGACCGGCACGGTCGCGCGCCCCCTCACGGTCGTCGAACGCGTCGGCACCGAGGCCGGATTCGCCGCGCTCGTCGCGCTGCTCGAAGCCGAGCGTCCCGGGCGCATCGTGGTAGGCTTGCCGACGTCGCTGGACGGCCGTGAACACGCCCAGGCGCGCCTGGCGCGAGCGTTCTCGGAGCGCCTGGCGGCGGTCGTCCAAGTCCCTGTGGAGCTGTACGACGAGCGGTACACCTCGAAGCTCGCCGATCAGCGCGGAGGGGCGGCGGCACGCGACGCGCGCGCCGCGGCGACGCTGCTCGAGGACTACCTCAGGACGGTGCATGAGCAGGGAACCTGACGCCGCCGGCGGGCCGGTCCGGCCGGCCACCGATCAGCCGCCTCCCGGTCGGGGGTGGACGCGGTACGAGCCGCAGGCCCCGTCCACCGGCGAGAGCCGGGAACCCGTCCGCACCGGCGGCTCGCGCCGCGGTGATGGCGGCCGCCGGCGCAGCCGGCTCATCGGGTACTTCCTGGTCGCGGTCTTCGCCCTCGTCATCGGCGCGGGGGTCGGCTACGCCCGCGCCTACTTCTCCGACGGAGAGGTCGGCGACACGGTGACGGTCGTCGTCGAGGAGGGCTCGAGCCTGCAGGGCATCGCCGACCAGCTGGAGGAGAAGGGCGTCGTCAAGCACGCACGCGCCTTCGTCATCCGCGCCGACGCGGACGGCTACGCGACGCGCTTCATGCCCGGCACCTACCGCTTCCGCGTGAACGAGCCCTACGACACGCTCGTGGCCAAGCTGCTCAAGGGCGTCAAGCCGCCGACGGTCAAGGTCTCGATCCCCGAGGGTTCGACGCTGCGCCAGGCGGCGGAGATCGTCTCGGGCGAGGTCGCGGGCATCTCCCGAGAAGACTACATCGTCGCCGCGCGCGAGGATCCGCCGCCGTTCCGCCTCGAGGGCTACAAGAAGGGCACGACCCTCGAGGGGATGCTCTTCCCGGCGACCTACGAGGTCCTGCCGAAGGAGGCGAGCGCGCGGTCCTTCGTGAAAGAGCAACTCGGCACCTTCGACGCGTACTTCGCCAAGGTCGACATGGCGCGGGCCGCCGCCGCCAACCTCACCGAGTACGACGTGGTCATCATCGCCTCGATGATCGACAGAGAGGCGCTGGTGCCGGCCGAGCGGCCGGTCGTGGCCGCGGTGATCTGGAACCGCCTGCGCACCGACATGCTGCTGCAGATCGACGCCACCATCCAGTACGCGCTCGGCGAGACGAAGCCCGTGCTCACCTACGACGACCTCGAGATCGACTCGCCGTACAACACCTACAAGTACGCCGGGCTTCCTCCGACCCCGATCTCCAACCCCGGTCTGGCGGCGCTCAAGGCCGCCGCCGACCCCTCGGCCGACAAGTACCTGTACTACGTCGCCCGCAACGACGGGACGGGACGCCACTACTTCTCCACGAGCTACGACCAGTTCCTCGCCGACAAGGCCAAGGCGCAGGCGAACGGGGACTGACGCTCACGCCGCTCTCCAGCGCCGCCGGCGTCTCGAGGCAGGAGCGCCGCGCCGCGCGGCCAATGTAGCAGTACGTCCTGCGCGCTCCCGCGCCGGGCCAAGGGGAGGCGCCACGGTCAGCGGCAGCACACAGGTCATCGGCATCATCGGCGACCCCGTCGGGCACTCGCTCTCGCCGCGGCTGCACAACGCGGCGTTCGCGGCGCTCGGGCTGGACTACGTGTACGTGGCGCTGCCGGTGCGGGCGGCCGGCGTGGGCGCCGCGGTCAAGGGCCTTGCGGCCCTCGGCTTCCGCGGCGCCAACGTCACCATCCCGCACAAGGGCGCGGTGATCCCCTTCCTGGACGACCTCTCCGCCGACGCCCGCCTCGCCGAGGCGGTCAACACGATCGTCGTCGACGAGGACGCGCTCCGCGGCCACAACACCGACGTGGAAGGGGTGCGCGGGGCGCTCCTCGACGCCACCGGGGACTCGCTGGACGGAGAGGCGGCGCTGATCCTCGGCGCCGGGGGCGCCGCCCGCGCCGCGGCGCTCGCCCTGGCCCGCCTCGGGTGCCGCCTCACCATCGTGAACCGGACGCCGGCCGCGGCGCAGCGCCTCGTGGCGCTGATCGAGGCCGGCGTCCCCGGCGCGACGTGCGGCTGGCGGCCGTTGCCAGACTTGGCGGCCGGCGAGGTCGCGCGTCAGCGGGTGCTCGTCAACGCGACCTCGCTGGGCATGGCCGGCGAGGGTAAAGTCCCTGCGGTCCTCGCCGATAACGTTACGGCGGGGCAAGTCGTCTTCGATGCGGTATACGCTTCCGCGCCGACCGACTTCCTCGTGGCGGCGCAGGCACGCGGAGCGACCGTCGTCGACGGCCTGAGCATGCTGATCCGGCAGGCGGCCGAGGCGTTCTGCTTGTGGACGGGCGTGCCGGCGCCTCTGGAAGTGATGAGAGATGCCGTCCAAGGACAGAGAGAAGACCAAGAGGGCCGAGCGTCGGTCCTCTAGCGGACCCGGAGATGACGAGCTGGAACCCATCATCGATCCTGTGAAGATCGACGAAACGGAGGAGCCGATCGCCCGCGCTCCCTTCGTGGTCGGCGCGGTGGACGATCTGCTCGGCGACGCAGTCGGTCACAACGGCAACGGCCACGCTGAGGACGACGGCGACGTCGACGGCGACGTCGACTTCCGGCTCGACCTCGACGAGCTGGTGGGCGCCACGCCGGCCGCGGACGACGACGAGCCGCCGGCGCTCGCGGGAGACCCGGGCGCGGAGCCGCACGACGACGCCGAGGCCATCGTGCGCAGCCAGCGCACGAGCAAGCTGCGCCTCGGCGACATCCTCAAGGAGATGGGGCTCGTCACCGACGAGCAGCTCGGGAGCGCGCTGGAGCGCCAGAAGGAGACGCGCAAGCGTCTCGGCCAGCTGCTGCTCGACGACGGCATCGTCACGCAGCTCGACATGACCAAGGCGCTGGCGCTGAAGTTCGGCGTCAGCTTCCTCGACCTGACCGCGACCCGCTTCGACGCCGCGGCGACCGCCTACATCGACGAGCGACTGGCGCGGCGGTACGGCGCCGTCCCGGTGCGCTTCCTCGAGGACCAGACGCTCCTGGTGGCGATGATCGACCCGCAGAACCTGCCGGCGCAGGAGGACCTCGCGATCATCACCGGCTTCCCGATCCAGCCGGCGATCGCCAGTGAGGAGGACGTCTTCGGGGCCATCGCCCAGATCTATCGCGAGAAGGCGGAGGTCGGCCAGAACGCGGAAGGCGCGGAGATCGAAGACTCGATCACCGACATCCGCGACGCCACCGAAGAGGCGCCGGTCATCAAGCTCGTCAACTCCGTCATCGCCCAGTCGGTCGACGACGCCGCCTCGGACATCCACTTCGAGCCGCAGGCCAAGGAACTCGTGGTCAGGTTCCGCGTCGACGGCGTGCTGCACGAGATCATGTCCATCCCGCGGCGCATGCAGTCCGGGCGTGCTCAGCCGCCTGAAGATCATGGCCGACCTCGACATCGCCGAGCGTCGCGTGCCGCAGGACGGGCGCATCGGCCTCATGGTCGGCGGCAAGCCCATCGACATGCGCGTCGCGACGCTGCCCACGGTGTACGGCGAGAAGGTCGTCATGCGCCTCCTCGACAAGTCCAACGTGATGCTCGACCTCGAGCAGCTGGGCTTCGCCGAGAAGGCGCTCAAGCGCTTCCGCAAGTCGTTCACCAAGCCGTACGGCGCCATCCTCGTCACCGGCCCGACCGGGTCGGGCAAGTCCACGACGCTGTACGCGGCGCTCAACATCCTGAACGACCCCACGAAGAACATCATCACGGTCGAGGATCCGGTCGAGTACCGCCTCACCGGCATCAACCAGGTGCAGGTCAACACGCGCGCCGGGATGACGTTCGCCGCGGCGCTGCGCTCGATCCTGCGCTGCGACCCCGACATCGTCATGGTCGGCGAGATCCGCGACCGCGAGACGGCGCTGATCGCCATCGAGTCGGCGCTCACCGGCCACCTGGTGCTGAGCACGCTGCACACCAACGACGCCCCCGGCGCGCTCTCGCGCCTCACGGAGATGGGCATCGAGCCGTTCCTGACCTCGTCAGCGGTGGACGCCGTGCTGGCGCAGCGGCTCGCGCGCCGGCTCTGCTCGCAGTGCAAGGAGCCGTACACGGCGACCAAGGAGATGCTGCGCAAGAACGACTTCCCGCCCGAGGTTTGTGACCGTGATGACGTGGTCCTGCACCGTGCCAAGGGCTGCTCGAGGTGCAACAATACGGGCTATAAGGGACGGCTGGGGCTCTACGAGGTCATGATCGTCAGCGAGGCGATCCGCAGGCTGACCGTAGAGCGCAAGAGCGCCGACGAGATCGGGCGCGTAGCAGCCGCGGAGGGGATGAAGTCGCTCCGCGAAGACGGCATCGACAAAGTTCTACTGGGCATGACCTCCGTGGAGGAGATCGCCCGCGTGATCGTATGATCTGGCAACCCCTGGCGAGGAAGTGAACATGGATCTGGTCGACGTCCTTCTCGAAGTACTGGAGCGAGACGCGAGCGACCTGCACCTCTCGGTGGGGTCGCCGCCGATCATCCGCATCAACGGGCAGCTGGAGCGCATGGACTACCCGCGCCTCAGCGCCAACGACACCCGGGAGCTGATCTACTCGATCCTCTCCCAGGACCAGCGCCAGCGCCTGGAGAACGAGTGGGAGATCGACTTCTCCTACTCGGTGCCGGGCCGGGCGCGGTTCCGCGTCAACGCCTACTTCCAGCGCAACAGCCTGGGGGCGGCGTTCCGCCTCATCCCGGTGCTCATCAAGAAGCTCGAGGACCTCGGGCTGCCGCCGTCGCTCCACGACCTGACGCGCAAGCCGCGCGGCTTCGTCATCGTGACCGGCCCCACCGGTTCGGGCAAGAGCACCACCCTGGCGGCGATGATCGACGAGATCAACGAGACCCGCGACGAGCACATCATGACCATCGAGGACCCCATCGAGTTCCTCCACCGCCACAAGAAGTGCATGGTCAACCAGCGCGAGGTGGGCGCGGACACGAAGAGCTTCAACCGCGCCCTCAAGAGCGTTCTGCGCCAGGACCCGGACATCATCCTCGTCGGCGAGATGCGCGACACCGAGACGATGTCCACGGCGCTGACCGCGGCCGAGACCGGGCACCTCGTGTTCGCGACGCTGCACACGCAGGACGCGCCGCAGACCATCGACCGCATCATCGACGTGTTCCCGCCGCACCAGCAGGAGCAGGTGCGGGTGCAGCTCTCGACCACGCTGATGGGCGTCTGCACGCAGCAGCTGCTGCCGACGCGCGACGGCCGCGGCCGCTGCGTCGCCTGCGAGCTGCTCATCCCGACGCCGGCCGTGCGCAACCTGATCCGCGAGGGCAAGACGCACCAGATCTACTCCACCATGCAGACCGGCACCGCGTTCGGCATGCAGACCATGGATGCGGCGCTGGCCGACCTCGTGCGCCGCGGCATCATCACCCGGGAGCTGGCCAAGAACCGCTCGAGCACGCCTGCGGAGTTCGAGCGGCTGCTGGGCCAGCCCGCCGCCGCGGCCGCCGGCCGCTGAAGCGCTGCAGGATTCGCGGCTCCGGCCGATAAGACAGACAGACAACGCCAGTCGTCGACAACGGTCCCGGCTGAGCCGGGCGCCAGAGGGTCGTAGGAGAGGCAATGACGAACTTCGCGTACAAGGCACTCGACGCGCGCGGCGCGCAGGCCGCCGGCGAGATCGAGGGAGAGAGCAAGACCGCCGTCGCCGCCGCCCTGCGCAACCGCGGCCTCACGGTGCTCGACCTCAACGAGGTCAAAGCAGGGTTGGCGTCAGATCCAGATCGGCGGCAGCGTCAAGGCCAAGGACCTCACCGTGTTCTCGCGCCAGTTCGCGACCATGGTGAACTCGGGGCTCTCGATGCTGCGCTGCCTCTACGTCCTCGAGGAGCAGACGCCCAACAAGAAGCTCGCCAAGGTGATCGGCGAGGTCCGCGCCGACGTCGAGGCCGGCATCAGCCTCTCGGACGCGCTCGAGAAGCACCCCAAGATCTTCAGCCGCCTCTACGTGAGCATGGTCCGGGCCGGCGAGCTCGGCGGCATCCTCGACGAGGTGCTCAACCGCCTGGCCACCCAGCTGGAGAAGGAAGACAGCATCCGCCGGGCGGTCAAGTCGGCGATGGTCTACCCGATCCTCATCGGCTCGTTCGCCATCATCGTGCTGATCGGCATGGTCCTCTTCCTCATCCCGATCTTCGCCGCCATGTACAAGGATCTCGGCAACGCCAAGCTGCCGTTCCTCACGCGCATCATGATGGGCATCTCGAACGCCGCGCTGTCGTTCCCGACCAACGTCATCGCCTCGCGCTGATCATCGCCGGCATCTACGGCCTGATCCGGCTCAAGCGCACCGACCGCGGCCATCATGTGTGGGACCGCATGAAGCTCAAGGTCCCGATGGGCATCGGCGCCATCGTGCAGAAGCTCGCCATCGCGCGCTTCGCGCGCACGCTGGGCACGCTCATCACCTCCGGCGTGCCCATCCTGGCCGCCATCGAGATCACCGGCCAGGCGGCCGGCAACGTGGTCATCGAGGACGCCATGGAGAAGGTGCGAGGTGAGCGTCAAGGAGGGCCAGTCGATCACGCAGCCGCTGTCGGAGTGCAAGGTGTTCCCCCCCATGGTCACGCAGATGATCTCGGTGGGGGAGGAGACCGGCTCGCTCGACGCCATGCTCGGCAAGATCGCCGACTTCTACGAGGACGAGGTCAACGCCTCCGTCAAGTCGCTCACCTCGATCCTCGAGCCCATCCTCATGCTCTTCGTGGGCGCCCTGGTGGGTACCGTCGTGATCTCCATGTACCTGCCGATCTTCAACATGATGAACATCGTCAAATAGTCGCCGGAGGATGGCGTGGAGAACGAGCAGCTCCTCGCCGCCTATGCGCAGACGCGCGCGCCGGCCACGCTCGACGAGCTCGTGCGCCGCAACCAGAACCTGCTGCACCACATCCTCAAGCGGTTCTCGTACGCCAGCGAGCCCTACGAGGACCTCCTGCAGGTCGCCAATCTGGGGCTGATCAAGGCGGCGCAGCGGTTCGACGCCGGCCGGGGCGTGCGCTTCAGCACCTACGCCACGGCCATCGTCGACGGCGAGCTGCGCCACCACCTGCGCGACTCGCTGCTGATGCGGCAGCCGCGCTGGGTCAAGAAGGTCTACCGGCAGATCCAGGACAAGTCGACCGAGCTCTCGCACAAGCTCGGCCGGCCGCCGGAGGTGGCCGAGCTGGCCCAGGCGCTGAACATCAACGAGGACGGCATCCTCGAGGTGATGAACCTCTACTCGCGCATCCAGCTGCACAGCCACGACGAGCCGTTCACGAGCGACGAGCTGCAGGCGGAGGCGGACCCGGGGATGGTGCACTCCATCCGCCAGGCCACGTTCTCGCTGCCGATCGAGGACAGGATCACGCTGTACGCGGCGCTGGACAGGCTCTCCGGCTTCCAGCGCCGCCTCATCTACCTGCTCTTCTTCAAGGACCTGACGCAGAGCGAGGTCGCCGAGGAGCTGGGACTCACGCAGAAGAAGGTCTCGCGCGAGTCGATCAAGGCCCTGGGGCGGCTGAAGGAAGTCCTCGGCCGCAAGGTGTTCTGAGCGGCCGGCGCCGCGTCTACGTCCACCCGCCTAGACGTTTGTTCTAGTCCAGGCCGCGGTCGTGCGGGGCAGAGTGTTGCCAGAAGTGTAAAGAGTTGCGGCCAGGTGCCGAAGAAGGTGTCTAGGAACCGGGCGAGGAGGCACTATAGGACCAGAGAGGCGTACAAGGGCAAACCACTTGCGAAGGTGGGGCGCAAAGCCACAGGACTCACAGAGTCGGCTGGGCTGCCGCCAAGAAGAGTCTCACCTCGCAGCCTGTGGCGCCCGACCAATCGAGCACCGCAGGCTGTTTCATGTGGGGGGCCGCGGGGGAGCAGGAATCCGCTCCGCGGCACGGTACAAGTCAGCACGTCAAGCCAGGCAAGTCGTCAAGCACGAGAGGAGATAGGCAATGAAGAGGTTCAGCAAGGGGCAGAAGGGTTTCACGCTCATCGAGCTGCTGATCGTGATCATCATCATCGGCATCCTCGCCGCGATCGCGATCCCGATGTTCCTCAACCAGCGTGACAAGGCCAAGGACGCCGGCGTCAAGGAAGGCGTGCACAGCATCCAGATCGGCGTGCAGACGCTCGCCACCGACAGCAACGTCGACGCCTATCCGGCACGCGTGCGCCGAGGGCGGCGTGGTCGGCGCCGTCGTCGACAACTGGCCGCAAGAACCCGTGGACGGCGGCGACATGGCCGACGACGCCGGCACCAAGGGCAACTACACCTACGACGTGAGCGCTGACAACTTCCCAGATGGGTCTCGACGGCTTCGGCTCCAAGGGCCTGCCACGCCACGCGGTCATCTCGGTCGGCACGCTACGTTCGCCGCGCCGGCGTCCGTGATCTGAGCGCAGACAGCGCGAGCTCTGAAGGGGGCGGGGCCTCAGCCCCGCCCCCCTTCTTGAAGGTCCGTCTGCACGCGCGGACAGCGCCGAACCTCTGCAAGTGGTCTGAGGGCGCAGGCGCCAGGGCACAGTGGACTGCGGGGGTGCCGCGGGTGATCAGGCGACAGGCGTGGACTACGCCGCGGCGAGAGGAGGGGACGATGAGACGACAATCGAGGCGGGCGCAGCAGGGCTTCACCCTCATCGAGCTGCTGATCGTGATCATCATCATCGGCATCCTCGCCGCGATCGCGATCCCGATGTATCTCAACCAGCGCGAGAAGGCGAAGGACGCCGCCGTCAAGAGCGGGCGTCCACACCATCGAGATCGGCATCGCCTGCTACGCGGCCGATCACGGCGACACGCGTATCCGCTGATGGCTGAGTCGCTGACGCCAGGATCGTCCTGGTCGACCTCAACGGCGACGCCTACGTCGACGACTGGCCCGAAATCCGTTCAAGGCGAACCCATGGCGCAGTCGACGGACGAGGGCGACTACACCTACGAACGCACCGGCGTTCCCGTGGGCAGCAGCTTCCGCTCACCGGGCACCTGTCCGACGGTGGCATCCTTCATCCTGCCCGACTAGACTGCGCGGCGCGGCGGGCAGGACAATCGTCTCCGCGCCGCGAACGTCAGTGCATATGCCCGATCGCTCGTGAGACCCGATCCGTGCTGGACCTCGCTGGCGTGCACAAGACCGTGCACGTCGGCTTTCGTCGTCGCCCCGTCGAGATCCTGAAAGGCGTCGACCTCTGCCGTCGAGGAGGGCGAGGTCTTCGGGCTCCTGGGGCCGAACGGCGCCGGCAAGACGACGACGGTCAAGGTGGCTCTCGGCCTGATGCGGGCCACGTCCGGGTCCGTCGAGCTCGGGGTCGACGGGCTTGGACGGGTCGGCTACCTGCCGGAGAACCCGTACTTCTACGACTACCTCTCGGGGCGCGAGTTCCTCGAGCTTCTGCGCGCGCCTCTTCGGCCTCGCTCCCGAGACGCGCGCCGCGAGGGTCGACGGAGCTCCTCGAGGACGTCGGACTCGAGACGGCCGCCGAGGCACGCACCTGCGCAAGTACTCCAAGGGGATGCTGCAGCGCATCGGCATCGCGCAGGCGCTCGTCAACGACCCTGAGCTGCTGCTCCTTGACGAGCCGATGACCGGGCTCGACCCCATCGGGCGCGTCGAGGTCAAGCGCATCATCGAGCGTCTGCACGACCGCGGCAAGACGGTGATGTTCAACTCGCACATCCTGAGCGACGTCCACGAGCTGTGCTCGCACATCGCCATCATGCGCGAGGGCAGGGTGGCCTGGCGCGGCGAGGTCGCCGAGGCGCTCGACGAGGCCGCGACGCTCGAGGACTTCTTCATCAAGGTGGTGACCGCGTGAAGCAGCTGGCCGCCATCGCGTCGAACACGTTCAAGGAGACGATCCGCGACCGCGTGCTCGCCGTGATCGTCGTGTTCGCTCTGGTGATGATCGCCGGCGGCCTCTGGCTCGGCGCCATCAGCCTCGGCGAGCAGGGCCGCATGATGAAGGACTTCGGCCTCGTCGCGGTGACCGGCTTCGGGCTGATCGTCGCCGTGTTCATCGCCGCCAGCCTGGTCCACAAGGAGGTCGAGAAGCGCACGGTCTTCGTGCTCTTCTCGAAGCCGGTGAGCAGAGCCGCGTTCATCACCGGCAAGTTCTTCGGCCTGTGCGGCACGATGGCGGTCGTGCTCGCCGGGATGGGGCTCTTCCTCTTCGCGCTCGTCTGGCTGCTCCAGGGGACGCCCTCGTTCATGGTGCTGGCGGCCGTCGTGATGATCTACGTGCAGCTGCTGGCGATCATGGCGGTCACGATCTTCTTCTCGACGCTCGGGCTCGGCGATCCTCGCGAGCGTGCTCGGCATCTGCGTGTTCGTCGCCGGGCAGCTCAGCCACAACGTGCTGGCGCTGACGCGCCTCGGGGACAACCCGGTCACCGAGGCGTTCTCGTGGGTGGTCTACGTGCTCATCCCCAACTCTCACGGCGATCGACGTCAAGGCCGGGGTCGTCGGGGAGCAGACGCTGGCCTGGGGTCAGATCGGGCTCTGGGTCGCTCTACCTGCTCGCCTACGTCGTGGTGGTCCTTGCGCTGGCGACCGTCGATCTTCCGCCGCAAGGAGTTCTAGCCGTGCTGCGGCGGGTGCTCGCGATCGTCATGGTGCTGGTATGCGCCGGCGGGGTCGTCGCCTATCAGGCGACGCGGCCCGGCAAGGCGCCTGCCAGCCCGCGCGTGTTCGTGCCGTCGCCGAAGTTCTTCCTCGACTTCTCGCCGAGCTACCGGACGTCGATCGCCGACGCCTACTACCTGTACATGATCCAGTACTACGGGGAGCACGTCAGCGGTGACGGCCGACTCGACTCGCTGCCGGCGATGACGCGACTCGTGACGACGCTGAGCCCCCACTTCACGCGTGGCTACCTCTTCAGCGCCTTCGCGCTCATCGACGCGGGGCGCCCCGACGTCGCGTACGAGATTCTGCAGAAGGGGTTCGAGGCGAACCCCGAGGAGTGGCGCTTCCCAGCCTACCTGGCCTTCTTCGTCTACACGTTCGGCGAGGAGAGCGCGGCGAAGAACAAGGTGGCGGCCGACTGGTATCAGAAGGCCGCCGCGATTCCCGGCAGTCCGTCGTACCTGCCGCGGCTCGCCGGCCGCCTCCTCGCCAAGGCGCGGCGAGCGCGAGAAGGCGATCCTCATGTGGGGCCAGGGGTACATGGCGGGCGACAAGTACGCTCGCGAGAAGGCCGTCGAGGGTATTCGACACGCGTCCTGCCGGAGGGGCGTGAGGCCACGCTGAAGGCCCTCGCGCCGCTCACAGACACGATGCCGAAGGACGACTTCGAGGCTCTGCTGGCGGACCTCTTCCCGGAGGGGGAGCTGTGATTCCCGACGGTCTCGCTTGACCGCTCTCCTCGTCATCATCGCCGCCGTCTACGGCCTCCTCATCGGCAGCTTCCTCAACGCCTGGGCCTGGCGGCTCGCGCACGAGGAGAGCATCTCCAAGGGCCGCTCGCACTGCCCGCAGTGCGGCCATCAGATCCGCGCCTACGACAACATCCCCGTCGTCAGCTGGCTGCTGCTGCGCGGCCGCTGCCGCGACTGCGGCGCGCCGATCAGCTGGCGCTATCCGCTGGGCGAGGCGCTCATGGCTGCGCTCTTCGTCGGCATCGTGCTGATGGATGGCCTCGACTGGATCCTGATCCCTCACCTGCTCTTCGTCTCGGCGCTCATGCTCGTCAGCCAGGTGGACCTCGAGATCCAGATCATCCCCGACGTGGTCATCCTGCCGGTCGCCGCGGCGGGGATCCCGCTCATGATCCTGTTCGGCGACGGACCCTGGTGGGAGTGGCTCGTGGCCGGCCTCGGGGCAGCCGGCTTCCTGTTCCTCATCAGCGAGGTGTACTACCGGGTCCGGCACGTGGAAGGCATGGGCTTCGGCGACGTGAAGCTCGCGCTCTGCATGGGGATCTACCTCGGCGCCGCGGTGATACCCGCGCTGTTCATCGGGTTTCTGAGCGGCGCCATCATCGGCGTCGTGATCGTCGCGGCGAGCAAGGGAGACGGCAAGACGGCGATCCCCTTCGGGCCGTTCCTCGCCGCGGGCGCCGTCGTCGCCCTCTTCGTCGGCACGCCGCTGATCGACGCCTACCTCGGTCTGGCGCTCGGCCGCTGACGCGGCCCCAGCGCGTGCCGGGTCTCCCGGCGACGGGGGTCGGTGAGCCGTCCGGCCACGCGCCGGCGCAACGTCATCCCCTGCCTGCATCCGTCATCCTCCCGTTCGTGCGTGAGCGCGTCGTAGTCTGCTCTTCACCGGTCCGTGGGCCGGGTCACACGAAGGAGCGCATGGAGGCACGATGCGGGGCCAGGACGGATCGACGCTGTTCGAGCTGCTGACGGTGCTCGCCGTCGCCGGCGTCCTGGCCGCCGTCGCGGTGCCGGGAGCGGCGCGCGTTCGCTCCACCTTCGCCGGCGCTGAGGGTGCACGCAGGCTCGCCCTGGTCCTGCGCGCGGCGCAGGCGGAGGCCCAGAGCCGCTCGGGACCCGTGCGCGTCGAGGTGGGCGCCGGCGGCGACTACACGGTGACCGGCGTCTCCGGCGACCTCGTCACGAGCGGCCGGCTGGGCGCCCGGGTGACGAGCACCTACCCCGGCGGCGTCCTCGAGTTCACGCAGCGGGGATGGGCGCGGATCCCGGGGTCGTCCAGTCCCCGCGCCGGCCACTTCGGTATCGCCGGCGCCGTCTCGTCCGCGACGGTGATCGTGCAGCTCTCGGGGTGCGTGAGATGCACGTGACGGCGCAGCTCGGGGGAACGGCATCGGTCCGACGGCGGGCTTCTCCCTGCTCGAGGTCGTGGTCGCGGCTGGGCTGCTGCTGATGACGATCGCGGCGGTCACGGCGTTGGTCACCAACTCGGGTGCAGCCAAGGCCCGTGTGCGGGCAGCAATGGACGCGGACCGCGCCGTGCGAGTCGTCGCGGAGCGGTTGCGCAGTCTGCCGTTCTGCGCCGAAGCGTACCCGGACCTCGGCTCCGCCCGCGGGTCAGCCGCGACGGACCTGGTCGCCGCCGTCTTCCCGCATGCCCGCGTGGCCGAGAACACGGAGGCCGCACGCTACATCGTCTCGGCCGGGGAAGACGGAGACGCTCCTCCCGGGTCGTTCGTCACGCTGGCGGAAGAGAGTGGGGTGGAGGTGCGCTGCGTGGCGGTCTTCCTCGCGAGCGAGGGCGGCGCGGCACTCGGCGTTGCGGAGCTGGAGCGGCTGGTCCGTCCGCGAGATGGTCCGCTCCCCCCAGCGCCGTCGTCCTGGTGCGCCTCACGGCCTTGAGTCACGGCACAGCGCGCACCGTCAGCCTGACACGGTCGGCGCTCACGGCGCCGACTGTCGGTCAGCAGCGGTCGCCCGGGTCGGGCGCGCCATCGTGAGTGCGGTCGCTGGAGCCCCTTCTGGTGTCTCGGCCACTCGGCGCCGCGAGCGCGGGTTCACGCTTGTCGAGTTGCTGGTGGCCGCCGCCGTCGCGGCCTTCGTCCTCTCGGCCGCCTACGGCTGGCTCTGGAACGTCGCCGCCTTTGCGGCCAGGACGGACGACGCCGCCCAGGCGGCGACCATCGCCTCCGCGGTCTCTCGCGCGATCGCCGGCGACCTGCGTTCGGCGGTCTCCGTCGGGGAACCGCCCGCGGGTCGCGATCCTTCCCGTTCCTTGGCGCTGGCGCACGACCACGTCGCCGTGGCGCCTGAGGCGGTCTTGATCGTTTGGGATCCCGCGCGGGCCGTGGTCTGGCGGAACGCGTCGGGTACGTATCTGGCGGACCACGTGATCCGGTTCGTCGTGAGCTACCGCCTCGCCGACGGTCGTCGTCTCGCCGGCACCGAGATGTCGCCTCGCGACTGGGAGGGCGTCCGCGTCGTGCGCGTCGAGCTGGAAGTCGCGGTCGGTGCGGCGGTTGTCGCCCGGTCGCTCGAGACTGCCGTGGGACCGGTATGAACCGCCGCCGGTCGTCGGATGGCTACGCAATGCTGGCGGCGCTCCTCATCATGGTTCTCGCGGCGACGTTCGCCCTTGTCGTCTTTGGAGCGGTCGGCAGTCTGCAGGCGGTCGAGCGCTCGGACGCTGCCGGATGGCGCGCGGAGGTCGTTGCGGGGAGAGCCGTCGCGGCGGCGATGCGAGCAATCCGGTGGCAGCCGGGGGCCACCAGCGGCGCTCTGGAGGGTCAGGATGTGTCTTCCCGCGAGTCGTGGAGCGTATCCTGGGCACCGGCGCCCCGCGTGGCGGGTGACGTATGGCCGCGTCTGCGCGTGAACGTCTCGGCGGCCTTCGGGGGCGCCCGGCGGGTCGACGAGCTCACGATGGAGCGGAGAGCTGAGCCGTGGGTCACGGGCGTGACGTGCCGTGGGGACGCGGAGATCCAGGCGCCGCTCGAGGTCGCCGGCAGCGGCGTGTACATCGGCGGCTGCCTGAGGGGGCGCGAGAACGTCGGATTCGTCGGTGGGCCAAGCTCGGTCACGCCCATTGGGGATCCGGTGGACTGCGCGCGTGGTGACGTGTTCCCGGCTGCGGCCGTGCACGGAGGACCGGGCATCTTCGCGGGGGGCATCGAGATCCACGATCCCGCCGGGGACGGCCTCTACACCTTCGATACGGACGACGACGCGGGCGAGGCAGTGCCGGCACAGTGGCTCGCGCCGCCGTCCGCCGAGTTCCTCGCGGCTGCGGTGGAGATCGCGGCGACGCCAGGCGATGCACTCGCCGGAGCCCGCCTCAGCCTGGGCGGGATCCAGGTTCCGGCTGGAGCCGATGCTGACGGCGGCTCGTGTGTCCTCCTGCCCGCGATGGACGAGGTGACCATCGTGGGATCCGCCCCGCCGGCGGCCGGCAGGCTCCTCCTCATCGTCCGCGGAGACGCCGTGGTCGGCGAGCCGGGGGAGACCGTCGCCTTCTCCGGCGGCCTTGTCGTGTGGGGCCACTTGCACGTGCGCGGAAACCTGTTCATCGACGGCAGCCTGCACGCGGGGAGCATGGAGATCGAAGCGCCGACGCACGTCAGCGTCGCGCCGGGATGGCGAGAGCGCCCGCTCACGGGCGCCGCAATCCCGAGCGTGATCGAGCACGGAAGTTGAGCGATGAAGGATGCCGGGCCGCGAAGGCGAATGCCCTGTACGCCACGCTCTCCATGTGAAAGAGTGGCGTTCGCGTGACTTGGGGGCAGGGAGTACGTGTCGACCCGTCGAAACGAGTGCCTAAAGGTATCCCCCGCGGGTGCCGACACAGGCGCTAGGGCAAGGCAAGCTGAGGGGCGAGTATGGCGATGAATGCGATGCGTGTGGGCATCGATATCGAGCAGGCCTCGATGGTCGGTGTCCAGGTCAAGAATGGTCGCCAGGGGCACACGCTCATGGCGGTCTCCGCACGAGCGCTCCCCGACGGGCTCATGTTCGAGGGTGAGGTCGTCGACGTCGAGGGTCTCGCCGCGGAGCTCAAGACGTTCTGGAAGGCCGCCGGATTCACGGGCAAGCGGTTCTCGGTCGGCATCGCCAACCAGAAGATCGTCGTGCGCACCATGGAGTTCCCCATCATCGACCCCAAGGAACTGCGTGCGGCCATCGAATTCCAGGCCCAGGAGGCCATTCCGATCCCGCTCGACGAGGCGATCCTCGACTACCAGGTGCTGTCGACGACGCCCGGCGAGACCGAGGGCGGCGGCCGTCAGCAGGTCCTCATCGTCGCTGCCCAGCGCGACATGATCGACCAGTTCATGCAGGTAGCCCGCAAGGCCGGCCTGAGCGCGGACGGCATCGACCTCCAGGCGTTCGCGCTCATGCGCTCCGTCGCGCCGCCGGTCGCCTTCGTCGACCAGGGGGCGCCGCAGGCGGACGGCGCCAGTGCGCTCATCAACATCGGCGCCGGTATCAGCAACCTCGTGGTCGCTTCCTCGGGCACGCCCGAGTTCACGCGCGTCGTCAACCTCGGCTACGAGACCCTGGTGCAGTCGCTGGTGCAGAACCGCGGCCTCAGCCGCCAGGAGGCCGATCTGCTGCGCCTGACGGTGGGCCTAAGCGGCAGCGCCGGCGCGGCCGGTGATCTGGAGGCGACGACGGTGGGCGAGATCCACGAGGTCCTCGACGCCACCTGCGAGGCCTTCGCCGACGAGATCCGGCGTTCCATCGACTACTACCACTCGCTCCAGCACGACGCGCCGATCGCCCGCCTGCTTCTCAGCGGCGAGGGCGCGCTCACCCGCAACATGAGCGACTACCTCGCGGCCGCCCTGCACTTGCCGGTCGCCATGGGGAACCCGCTGCAGTTCATCGCCGAGAACAAGTCGAAGCTCGCGCAGCCGGAGCTCGAGCTGATCGCCCCTCGTCTGGCGATCGCCCTCGGCCTGGCCTTCGAAGACGAGGAGTAGGCACCATGAAACGCATGAACCTGCTGCCGCAGGAAGAGCGCGCCAAGGCATCGCGCGAGCGAGGTCTCCTCTGGGCGATCCTCATCCTCGTCGCCCTCGTCGCCGTCCTCGGCGTGGTGTACTTCAAGTACAAGAGCGACGTCGGCGCCAAACAGGACGAACTCGCCCAGATCGAGTCCGAGATGCAGGTCGTGCAGGCGCAGATCGCTGAGCTCAGTCCCTACGCAGCGCTTCAGTATCAGCGCGAGTCCATGACCGAGACGGCGTCTGGCATCTGGTCGTCCAGCGTGCCGTTCTCGATCATGCTGCAGGAACTGAGCCTCGTGATACCGGAGAACGTGCGCCTGCAGACTCTCACGGCGACGGTGCCGCCGGCCATGCTGCCGGGTACGGCGGCGCTTGAAGCGGTGCCGGCCGCCGCCGGGGCGGTCGACGTGACCTTCACGGGTCAGACCGAGAGACCACACCGACGTGGCCGAGTTCATGACGAGGCTCGGCCTCATCCCGCAGCTCATGGGCATCACGCTCACCTCGTCGACCGAAGC
This sequence comes from uncultured Thermoleophilia bacterium, assembly GCA_963808735.1. Classification (GTDB taxonomy): domain Bacteria; phylum Actinomycetota; class Thermoleophilia; order UBA2241; family UBA2241; genus CAIXSE01. Next base: position 253,403 of record CAWEHE010000013.1, read on the forward strand.
GACCTCGACTACGACCACGACCACGGCGAGCTCGTCTCCTGCGCCCACCTACACCACGTTCACCGTGACGGCGCAGCTGCGGCCCTACACGCAGCCGCCGCCCACGACCACTCTTGACGCGGAGGCCGTGCAATGAGGGCCCGGGGCAAGGAGATCTACATCATCACCGCGGTCGTCGCGGTCGTCCTCATCGTCGCCTGGTACTTCCTGCTCTTCAATCCTACGCGCCAGGAGCTCAGCGACCTCGACCAGCAGGTCGAGTCGGCGCAGAGCGCGCTGAATGTGGCCGAGCAGGAGGTCGTGCGGCTCGAGTCCTACAAGAAGACGGCTCCGCAGTCTCGCGCCGAGATCGTGCGCCTGGGCAAGATGATCCCCGTGAGCGAGGACGTGCCCGGCCTCATCATCGAGCTGACCAAGACCGCAGAGGCCTCAGGGGTCTCCGTGACGGGCATCACGCGCGGCACCACGGCCACGGGCAGTCCCTTCGGCATCCAGACCGTCACGCTGGCGGTCTCGGGACGGTACTTCGACGTCGAGGACTTCCTCTACCGCATGGAGGAGTACGTCGCCTTCCGCAACGCCAGCTTCCGGGTGACCGGCAGGCTGCTGCAGGTCACGACGTTGAGCCTCGCGCTCGGGACAAGCACCACGACAACCAGTGGCTCGCAGCCTCTCACGGTGACGATCGGCGTCAACGCGTATCTCTGGGGCGGGCAAGCGCCGGCTGCAGGTGCGACGGCAACGGCTGGAGGTGCGCAATGAGCCAGAACCGGCGCATGCTGACCTACGTGGTGATCGCCCTGATCGTGGGCGCGGCGCTCGCGCTCGCGGTGGCGCTCGCCAGCAGTGACGCCGGGAGCTCCGGCGTAACGGACTCCTCGGCCGACGCCGCCACCACGGCCCTCTACTCCTCCGAGGAGACGGCGGCGCTCGCCGCCGCCGACCCGGCCAAGGAAGTGCCGGTGCTCGACAAGTTCACGAGCAAGGACCCGTTCCTCCCGTTCCCCGTGCCGGGGGCGGCGACACCCACCCCGACCCCGAGCGGCAGCGCGCAGGCGAGCGATCTCTCGGCGAAGGTCAAGGTGGACGGCACGTCGTACAACGTCATGGTCGGCGACAAGGTGCCGGGAGGATCCGCCGCGGCGTTCACCGTGAGCGCCATCACGTCGAGCGACGTGACCTTCAAGATCATCGATGGTGAGCTCGAGAACGGCGACACGTCGTTCTCCGTCAACCTGGGTGAGTCGGTCAGGGTCACCGAGAAGGGCAGCGGAGTCTCCTACGACATCTCCGTGGTCTCGATCGGCGCCGCCAGCACCGGCAACGGCAGCGGCGGGACCTCCCACAGCATCACCGTGCTCAGCATCACCAGTCAGAACGGCACCGCCCTGGTGAGCCTTGAGGTGGACGGCAAGACCTACTCGGACCAGAAGGTCGGCGCCGTCATCGCGACGCCGTGGGGCGAGATCAAGATCGTCGCCATCAACGTCGGCGCCCAGACCGTGACCATCATGCACGGCGACCAGACGCTGACACTGCACGCCGGCCAGGTGGTCGTGAAGTAGCGTGCTGCTCGATGCTCTTGTGAGGCGACGGGGCGGCCGCAGGCCGCCCCGTCGCACGTACGGGACCTCGCGGCCCGGCCCCGTCTTTCGCGCCGGGCCACGCCCGCCTGCGCCGCGCCTTCGCACGACGCCTCCTCCGCTCGCCTTGTACACGTGCGCGCGGCGCGGATAAGGTAGAAGCATGAGTGGACTTCGCTATCTCACCGCCGGGGAGTCGCATGGCGCGGGCCTGACGGCCGTTCTCGAGGGCTGTCCGGCCGGGATCGCCCTCGAGGTGGGTGACATCGACGCGGACCTTCGGCGCCGCCAGGGCGGCTACGGGCGCGGTGACCGGCAGACGATCGAACAGGACGCGGTGCGCATCCTCGGCGGCGTGCGGTACGGCCGTACGACCGGGGCGCCGGTCGCGCTGTTCGTCGCCAACCGCGACGCCGCCAACTGGGGCGACATCCTCGCCGTAGGGGCTCCGGCTGCCGGGGAGAGCAGGGAAGACCCGGTGACCATCCCTCGCCCGGGCCACGCCGACCTGGGTGGCGCTCTTCTCTACGGGCTGGACGACATCCGCGACGTCATCGAGCGCGCGAGCGCCCGCGAGACCGCGGCTAAGGTGGCCTGCGGCGCGGTCGCCAAACAGATCCTCGCCGCGCTCGGCTGCGTGGTCGCCAGCCACGTGGTGGCCATCGGGGCCGAGAAGGCCGGCGCGGACATGACGCTGGACGACGTCGAGAAGGTGGAGGCCGACCCGGTGCGCTGTCTTGACGCCGACGCCGGACGCCGCATGATGGCCGCGATCGACGCGGCCTCGGCGGCCGGCGACACCCTCGGCGGCGTCGTCGAGATCCTCGCCTTCGGCTATCCCCCGGGCGTCGGCACCTACGTCCAGGGGGATCGCCGGCTGCAGGCGCGGCTTGCCGGCGCCGTGCTGTCGGTGCCGGCCATCAAGGGCGTCGAGTTCGGGCTGGGGTTCGAGTCCGCGACGCTGCGCGGCAGTCGTGTCCACGACCCGCTGGGGTACGACGCGGAGCGCGGCTACACACGGGCCGGCAACCACGCAGGCGGCATCGAGGGCGGCATCTCGACGGGAGAGACGATCGTGCTTCGCGCGGCGATGAAGCCGATCTCGACGCTGCGCGAACCGTTAGCTAGCGTCGAGCTCGGCACGCACCGCGCGGTGGAATCGAGGTTCGAGCGCTCGGACGTGTGCGCTGTGCCCGCCGCCGGGGTGGTGCTCGAGGCGGTCGTCGCCATCGCTCTGGCGGACGCGGCACTGGACCGGTTCGGCGGGGCGACGGCGGGCGAGTTCGCCGCCGCCGCGGAGGACTACCGCCGCCGCATCCGGGAGCGCTGACGCCGCCGTGAGCGCGGCGGATCCCCGGCGGCAGGCGGTGGCGCTGGTCGGTTTCATGGGCGCCGGCAAGAGCGCCGTGGGCGAGCGGCTGGCTGCGGCGCTCGCCCTTCCGTTCGTCGACACGGACCAGCTGATCGAAGCGAGCGCAGGGCCGATCCCGGCGATCTTCGCCGAGCGCGGTGAAGAGGGCTTTCGCGCGCTCGAGGCGGAGGTCGTGACGGCCGCGATCGCCGCCGCGGAGGAGCGGCCGTGCGTGCTGGCGCTTGGTGGCGGCGCGGTTCTGAGCGTACAGGTGCGGGCGGCTCTGGAGCGCCTGGCGCATGTCGTGTGGCTCGACGCGCCCGCGCAGGTGCTGTGGGCGCGCGTAGCTGCCGTCGGCACCCACGAACGGCCCTTGGCGGCGGATGAGCACGTATTCGGGGCTCTGCTGGAGGCTCGAGAGCCGCTCTACCGCGAGGTCGCGACGCGCGTGATCGCGACCGGCGACAGATCACCCGCGGCGGTCGCCGCCGAGATCGCCGCCGACGTGCTCGCGGCGTCTGCCCCCGGCGGCCGGTCCGGCTCGGCGAGTCCGGCGGCGGAGGGCCGGCGGCCATGAAGCGACTCACCGTCAAGGCCGCATCCAGGACGTACCCCATCGTCATCGGCCGCGGCGTCCTCGGAGGACGCAGGCGCGGCAGTCCGTCGGGCGCGCGGCCACGGGCAGGTCGTGGTCTGCTGCGACGAGAACGTGGCGCCTCTCTATCTGGAGGGGCTGCGCGCCGGCCTGCGCGCAGCCGGTCTCGCGGTCTCCCAGGTGATCCTGCCCGCCGGTGAGCGCGAGAAGAGCCTCGCCAGGGCCGAGGAGCTGTACGGCGTGCTCTACGACCGCGGTCTGCGCCGCAGCGACACGCTGGTAGCGCTCGGCGGCGGCGTGATCGGCGACCTCACAGGGTTCGTGGCCGCGACGTACCAGCGCGGTCTGGGCTTCATCCAGGTGCCGACCACTCTGCTCGCCCAGGTCGACGCCTCCGTCGGTGGCAAGGTGGCCGTGGATTTCCGCGCCGGCAAGAACTACGTGGGCACGTTCTACCAGCCGAGCCTGGTGCTGGCCGATCTGGACACGCTGGGAACGCTGCCCCCGCGCGAGCTGCGCTCCGGGGCGGCCGAGGTCGCCAAGCACGGGCTGCTCGCCGGCGGCGACGTCCTGCGCCGCGCGCAGCGTCTGGCGCACGCGCCCCTCAGCGCCGGAGCCGTGACCCAGGAACTCGTCGCGGGTTCGATCGCGTACAAGGCCGGCGTCGTGGAGAGCGACGAGCGAGAGGCCGGGCAGCGAGCCGTCCTGAACCTCGGGCACACCATCGGGCACGCCATCGAGGCGGCCACGGGATTCCGGCGCTGGTCGCACGGCGAGGCCGTCGCCTTGGGCCTGCGCGCCGCTCTGCGGCTGTCCGGCGAGCTCTGTGGGCTGCCGGCTGCCGATGAGCGCGCAGGTCAGGAGCTGCTTGACGGCCTGGGATTGCCCGCGCGGCTGACCGGCGTATCGGCCCAGGACGTGTGCGCGCTCGTCCCGCGTGACAAGAAGGCCGGCCCGGACGGCGTCGGCTACGTGTTGCTGCGACGCCTTGGGTCGCCGCTGATCGGCGTCCGCGTGCCTGCGACGCTCGAACTGGAGGTCGTGGAATGGCTGAGAAAGCGCTGAAGACCCTCTGGCTGTTGCACGGCGTGAACCTCGACATGCTGGGCCGCCGGGACCCCGCGGTCTACGGCAGCATGACGCTCTCGGAGCTCGAGGCCTACGTCGCGCGGCACGGAGAGAAGCACGGCTTCACCGTGCGCAGCTTCCAGACCAATCACGAGGGTGAGCTCATCGAGAAGGTGCACCAGCTGGTGGTCGACCGGGCGGACGCCGCGATCATCAACCCGGGGGCGTGGACGCACTACAGCTATGCCCTGCACGACGCTCTGGAGCTCGTCGCGGCGCCGGTGGCCGAGGTGCACCTCTCTGACGTCGAGCGGCGCGAGGAGTGGCGGCGCACGTCGGTGATCGCCGACGTGGTCGACGTGCGCGTGGCAGGGAAGGGCGCGGCCGGGTACGTCGAGGCGCTCGAGGCGTTGGCGGAGCTCGTTGCCCGCAGGGCGGACGCATGAACGACCGGCTTGACCGCTGCCGGGCGCTCTTGCAGGAGCTTCGCGTCGACGGGGTGCTCGTGACCGACCCCGTCGACGTCCGCTATCTCTCCGGGTTCCGCGGCGACGACGCGACGCTGGTGATCGGCGCCGACGCGGCGCTGCTGTGCGCCGACTCCCGCTTCTGGGAACAGGTGCACGAGGAAGTCCGCGAGTTCGAGCTGAGCAAGGTGACGTCCACGCCGCTCCTGGCGCACAGCGTGGGCGCAGCCGCCGAGGTCCTGGGGCCGGACGCCGGGCTCGGGTATCAGGCGGCGCAGCTCAGCCACGCTTCGTACCGCACGCTGCGCCGGGAGCACCACGGGCGGCTCAGAGACGTCCGTCAGAGCGTCACGCTCCTTCGAGCCGTGAAAGACGATGACGAGATCGACGTCATGCGCCGCGCCGGCGCGGTCACCGACGAGGGGCTCGCCGCCGTCGTGTCGCGAGGCCTCGTCGGCCGCAGCGAGCGGGACGTGGCCTGGGACCTGCAGGCCGAGTACCACCGCCTGGGGGCGGAGGGCGAGGCCTTCGGCGCCATCGTGGCCGCCGGCGACCACGGCGCCCAGGCGCACGCGCTGCCCGGCGAGCGGATCATCCGCGCCGGTGAGCTGGTGGTGATCGACACCGGCGCGCGCGTTGGCGGCTACTGCAGCGACATCACCCGCACGTATGCAGCTGGAGAGCCGGACGGCGAGCTGCGCCGCGTGTACGACGTCGTCCTCGCGGCGCAGCTCGCCGGGCTCGCAGCCGTGCGGGCCGGCGCCCACGGCCGCGACGACGTCGACGCGGCCGCGCGCGCCGTCATCGAGGAGGCCGGCTTCGGCGAGCGCTTCGGCCACGGCACCGGGCACGGCGTCGGCCTCGAGGTCCACGAGGCGCCGTCGCTCGGCCGCACGCGCGGCGACCGGCTCGAAGTCGGCATGGTGTGCACCGTCGAGCCGGGCATCTACCTCGAGGGTCTCGCCGGCGTGCGCATCGAGGACACCGTCCTCGTCACGCCGGACGGCGCCGAGCGACTGACGACGACTCCCAAGGAACTTCAGGTCGTCGGCTGACACGAGCGCGCGTCGCGGGGACGCTCACGCCGTGCCTGCACACCCAGGCAGGCTTGCTGTATCATGGCCTACTACTTGTGCGAACCGTGTCCATCGACCCCTGAGTAGGACCACATGGCAGACGTCGTCAACACCAACCAGTTCAAGACGGGCATGGCCATCGAGATCGACGGCCAGCCGTTCACGATCGTCGACTTCCAGCACGTGAAGCCCGGCAAGGGCGGCGCGTTCGTGCGCACCAAGGTGCGCAACATCGCCACCGGCGCGGTGCTCGACAAGACCTTCCGCGCCGGCGAGAAGTTCGCCCGCATGCACACGCAGTCGCGCAAGGTGGCGTACCTGTACTCGACCGACGACGAGGTCGTGCTCATGGACAACGACACCTACGAGCAGGTCTCGGTGTCGCCGGTCATGGCCGAAGACGCCCTCAAGTGGGTCGTCGAGAACATGGAGGTCGAGCTGATGTACCTCAACGGCCAGCCCTTCGAGGTGGCCGCTCCCAACTTCGTCGAGCTCACCATCACGAAGTCGGATCCGGGGGTGCAGGGCAACACCGCCCAGGGCGCCAGCAAGCCCGCCACGCTCGAGTCGGGCGCCACCATCCAGGTGCCGCTCTTCATCGAGGAGGGCGAGAAGGTCAAGGTCGACACCCGCAGCGGGGAGTACCTCGGGCGCGCCTGAGCGTCCGGGGCTGGAGAGCACATGCGAGCGCGACAGGTAGGCATCACCGACACCACGCTGCGCGACGGCCACCAGTCGCTCTGGGCCACGCGCATGCACACCAACGAGATGATCCCGGTCCTCGAACTCATGGACTCGATCGGGTTCCGCTCGCTGGAGTGCTGGGGCGGGGCTACGTTCGACGCCTCCCTGCGCTTTCTCGACGAGGATCCCTGGGAGCGCCTCCGCCTGATCAAGAAGCACGTCGTGCGCACGCCGCTGCAGATGCTCCTGCGCGGCCAGAACATCGTCGGCTACCGCCACTACGGCGACGACATCGTGCGCCGCTTCGTCTACAAGGCGGCGGAGAACGGCATGGACGTCTTCCGCGTCTTCGACGCCCTCAACGACATCCGCAACTACGAGACCGCCGCCGCGGCGATCAAGGAGACCGGCAAGCACTTCCAGGGCGCCGTGGTGTACACGATCTCGCCGGTCCACTCGCTCGACCACTACGTGGACGTCGCCCACAAGCTCGTCGACATGGGCGCCGACTCCATCTGCATCAAGGACATGGCGGCGCTGCTCTCACCGTTCTACGCGGAGCAGCTCGTCGGCCGCCTCAAGGCCGAGCTCAAGGTGCCCATCCAGCTGCACTGCCACTACATCGGCGGCCTCGCCCCGATGACCTACCTGAAGGCGATCGAGGCCGGCGTCGACGTCATCGACACCGCCACCGTCCCGCTCGCCTTCGGCAACTCGCAGCCGGCGACCGAGATGGTCGTGTCGGCGCTCACGGGCACCCCCTACGACAGCGGCCTCGACCTCGAGAAGCTGTTCGAGATGGCCAAGTACTTCGAGAAGGTCCGCATCGACGGCGGCTGGGAACGCGGCGTCACTTCGCTCACGCACATGCAGGTGTACTCGCACCAGGTGCCCGGCGGCATGATCAGCAACCTCGAGAGCCAGCTCAAGGAACAGGGCGCGCTGGACCGGCTGCCCGAGGTCCTCGAAGAGATCCCCATCGTTCGCGCGGAGGTCGGCTTTCCGCCGCTGGTGACGCCGATGAGCCAGATCGTGGGCACGCAGGCGGTGCTCAACGTCCTGTCGGGCCGCCGCTGGCACATCGTTCCCGACGAGATGAAGCAGTACCTGCGCGGCAAGTACGGCGCGGCGCCGGGCCCGGTCTCGCAGGAAGTGCTGAGCCGCGTGCTCGAGGGTGAGGAGCCGATCGGCGTGCGTCCGGCCGACCTGGTCGAGGAGACGCTCGAGCAGTACCGCCCCGAGATCGGCGAGCTGGCGCGCTCCGAAGAGGATCTGCTCAGCTACGCCCTGTTCCCGCAGACGGCGCGCCTCTACCTCGAGCGCCATCACGTCGGCCCCGAGTCGGACGTCTTCGGCGTGCACGACCGCTTCCTGAGCTCGCAGCCCGGGGCGGCGCTGCTCGAGCAGAGCGCCGACCGCGTCAAGGACATCCTCGGCATGATCGAGGAGAGCGAAGTCGACGAGGTCGTGATCGAAGAGGGCGACCTCAAGATCACCGTGCGCAAGGCCGGCCTGGAGCCGGCGGTCGCGACGGCGCCGGCGGCGCAGCCGCAGGCCGCGGCGGCAGCGCCGGCGGCCGACGAAGAGGGTTCCAACGGCTATCACTTCGTCAAGTCGAAGTGGGTGGCGACGTTCTACCGCTCGCCCTCGCCGCAGACACCGGCGTTCGTCCAGGAAGGCGATGTCGTCGAGGCCGGCCAGACCCTCTGCATCCTCGAGATGATGAAGATGATGAACGAGCTCACCGCCGACGTGAGCGGCGTGGTCCGCCAGATCCTCGTGGAGAACGGCGAGACCGTGCAGTACGGCCAGCCGCTCTTCGCCATCGAACCCGCCTGAGGCGGGGGAGCAGGCGTCCCGCGTGGCCACGGCCGGCCCGAGTCGCAAGCAGGCGCGTCGCGATGCCGTCTTCCTGCTGTACCAGACCGACGTGACCGACCAGACGATGGCCGAGCTCGTGGAGGGCCAGCGGTTGCGCGAGGGGTACGGTCCCGACGAGTTCACGATCGCCGCCGTGAGCGGCGTGCTCGCGGCGAAGGAGGAGCTCGACGCCGAACTCGAGGCGCACTCCACCGGCTGGCCCCTGGACCGCGTGGCGCCGCTCGAGCGCAACATCCTGCGACTTTCCCTGTGGGAGATCCAGACGGAGGCCACGCCGCCGGCAGTGGCCATCGACGAGGCCGTACGCCTCGCCAAGAGATACTCCACCGACGAGGCGGGCGCCTTCGTCAACGGCGTGCTCGGCGCGGTCGCCCGCGACCGCGAGGAAGCCGATGGCTGACGTTCCCCAGACCGAGGGCGTGGAGCTCACGCGCCCCCAGGCGCTCGCCCGGCTCAAGGAGATCCTGGGCCAGCTCGAGGAGCTGGAGCCGCGGCTGGCCGCCTCGTCCTCAGCCGAGGTCGAGATGACGCTGCTCGAGCGCGCCACCGAGCAGGTGGAAGAGGCCGGGCGGCTGCTCGAGCAGCTCGGCCGGGTCGTCGGGTGAGACCGCGGCCGTGAGCGGCGAGTCCGCCACGGTCGGATACCCGGCCGATCTGCTCTCTCTGGTCGAGGAGTACCTCGCGGCTCTGGACTTCGGCGCCGACCGGCGCGCCGCCCGGCTGACCGAGGCGATGCGCTACTCGCTGCTCGCCGGCGGCAAGCGCATCCGTCCCGTGCTCACGCTGGCGACCGCGCGCGGACGCGGCGCCGAGCCCACGGTCGTGCTCCCCACGGCGGCGGCGCTCGAGCTCATCCACACGTACTCGCTCATCCACGACGACCTGCCGGCGATCGACGACGACACGCTGCGTCGAGGCCGGCCGACCTGCCACGTCGCCTACGGCGAAGACGTGGCCATCCTGGCCGGCGACGGGCTGTTCGCGGAGGCGTTCAACCTCGTGCTCGCCCGGCAGCCCGGTCGACCCGACGTCGTTCTCGCGGCGCTGGCGGAGATCGCCGCCGCGACGGGCGTGCAGGGGATGGTCGGCGGCCAGTACATGGACGTGGCCGGCGAGGCCGCCGACGACGACGACCTGCGCACGGTGCACGCGCTCAAGACGGGCCGGCTCATCGGGGCGGCGGTCGTCTGCGGGGCGTTGCTGACCGGCGCGGACGACGCAGAGCCATACCGCGCCTTCGCCGCCGAGCTCGGGCTGCTGTTCCAGATCGTGGACGACATCCTCGACGAGACGGGCGCGGTCGACGAGCTCGGCAAGAGCGTGGGCAAGGACCGCGCCATGGACAAGGTCACGTACGTCTCGCGCTTCGGCATGGAGCGGGCGAGCAGGCTCGCCGACGAGGCCAGGGAGCGCGCCCAGGAGCTGCTCGGCGAGCTGCCGGGCGACAACTCGGACCTCGCCGCGGTCACACGATTCATCCACTCGCGTCGCCGCTGACGCCCGAGCGGCCCCGGCCGAAAGGCCGGTGCTATACTCCGCTCACGATGCGGTATCTGGACAAGATCTCCGACCCCGCCGACCTCCAGCAATTCTCAGAGCGAGAGCTGACGCTGCTCTCAGACGAGGTTCGCGAGGCCATTCTCGCGTGCGTCAGCGAGACCGGCGGACACCTCGCGGCCAGCCTCGGCACCGTCGAGCTCACCGTGGCGCTGCACAGCGTCCTGCAGAGCCCGCGGGACAAGATCGTCTGGGATGTCGGCCACCAGTGCTACACGCACAAGCTGCTCACCGGCCGGCGCGACTGCTTCGGCACCATCCGCCAGTACGGCGGCCTCTCCGGCTTTCCCAATCGCGCCGAATCGCCGCACGACGTCATCGGCACCGGCCACGCGTCGACCTCGATCGGGTACGGGCTCGGCCTCGTCGAGGCCGGGCGCATCGCCCGCGAGGACGGCGGCAACGTGGTCTGCGTGCTCGGCGACGGGGCCCTGACGGGCGGCGTCGCCTTCGAAGCGCTCAACCAGGCCGGACACCTGCGCACGCCGCTGGTCGTGGTGATCAACGACAACGAGATGTCGATCCGCGCCAACGTCGGCGCCCTCCAGCTCTACCTCAACCGCATCCGCCTCGACCCGACGCTGACCCGGCTGCGCGAGGACCTCGAGCAGGGCGTCGCCAAGATCCCCGCCATCGGCCGCCAGGCCTATCGCCTGGGCAAGGACGTCAAGGAGTCGATGAAGGCCCTGCTGGTGCCGGGGATGCTGTTCGAGGAGCTGGGCTTCGCCTACATCGGCGTCGTGGACGGTCACGACATGCACGCCCTGCGGGAGAGCATCCGGCAGGCGATCGACACGCGGCGCCCCGTGGTGGTCCACGTGAAGACGATCAAGGGCAAGGGCTACGAGCCCGCGGAGGCCCGGCCGGACACGTTCCACGGTACCGGGCCGTTCCACATCGGCAACGGTGCGAAGAAGGCGGCGGCGGCCACCGGCACGACCTATACGGATGCGTTCGGCCAGGCGCTGGTGCGCCTCGCCGAACGCGACGAGCGCATCGTGGCCATCACCGCGTCGATGACGCAGGGGACCGGACTCGAGGCGTTCGAGCGGCGGTTCCCGGACCGCTTCTACGACGTCGGCATCGCCGAGGAGCACGCGGCCGTCTTCGCCGCCGGCCTCGCCATCGGCGGCATGCGGCCGGTGGTGGCCCTGTACTCGACCTTCCTGCAGCGCGCCTTCGACATGCTCGTGCAGGACATCGGGCTGCAGCACCTGCCCGTGGTCTTCGCCGTGGACCGGGCCGGCCTCGTCGGCGACGACGGCCCCACGCACCACGGCGCCTTCGACCTGTCGTTCCTTCGCGTGATCCCGGGCATGACCGTCATGGCGCCCTCCAGTCAGGAGGAGCTCCAGCGCATGCTCGCGACCGCGCTCACCTGTGACGGCCCGGCGGCGCTGCGCTATCCGCGCGGCATGGCGGCGCCGTTCACCCCGCCGGAGGAGATCCTGCCGCTCGAGATCGGCCGCGGCGTCGTGCTCGAGGAGGGCGGCGACGTGGCCCTCGTGGGCATCGGCGCCGGCGTCGGCATCGCCCGCGAGGCGGCCGCCATCCTCACCTCTCAGGGCGCCGCGCCGACCCTCGTCGACGCGCGCTTCGTCAAGCCGCTGGACGTCGAGCTCCTGGCGCGGCTGGCGGCGCGGCACAGCCGCATCGTCACCGTGGAGGAGAACGCGCTCGCCGGCGGGTTCGGCAGCGCGGTCCTCGAGGCGATCGGCGGCGCCGTGGAGGTCGTGCGCTTCGGGCTTCCCGACGCCTTCGTGCCGCACGGCGACCGCGCCCGCGTCCTCGCCGACATCGGGCTCACGCCGCAGGCGGTCGCGCTGGCCGCCGGCGCCCGCGGCCCGGCGCTGACGCGCGTCAAGTAGGCCGGCGGCATGCGCGAGCGGCTCGATGCGCTGCTCGTCGACCGCGGGCTCTTCGCCTCGCGCGCGCAGGCCCGCGCCGCGGTCCTCGCCGGTGAGGTCTCCGTCGACGGGCGCGTGGTCGACAAGCCCGGGACCCAGGTGGACGAGTCGGCGGTGACGGACGTCGCCGCGCGGCGCCGCTACGTCTCGCGCGGCGGTGACAAGCTCGACACGGCGCTCACTCGTCTGGGCGTGGACGTGAGCGGCGAGGACGTCCTCGACCTCGGGAGCTCCACGGGCGGGTTCGTCGATCGGCTGCTGCAGGGCGGCGCCGCCCGCGTGATCGCCGTGGACGTCGGCTACGGCCAGCTCGACTGGGCGCTGCGCCAGGATCCTCGCGTGACCGTGCTCGAGCGCACCAACGCGCGGGGGCTCACCCCCGAACGTCTCCCGTTCGCACCGTCCTTCGTCACCGCCGACCTCTCGTTCATCTCCCTGACGGTGGCCCTCGCCCCGGTGCTAGAATGCCTGCGCGAGGGCTTCCGCGGGCTCGTGCTGGTCAAGCCCCAGTTCGAGGCCGGGCGCGAGCGCGTCGGCAAGGGGGGCGTGGTCAGGGACCCTGCCGTGCACGCCGACGTGCTGCACGGCGTGGCCGAGTGGCTTCAGGAGAGGGACGCGGTGGTGGACGGCGTGTGCGACTCCGGCCATCCCGGACCGAAAGGCAACGTGGAGTACTTCATCCTCTTCAGCGACGCGCACACCGCCGGACCGGCGTCGGGACCGGCCTCCGAGCTCGTGCGTCGCGCCGTGGAGGCGGTCCATGGGTGAGCCCCTGCGCCGCGTCGCGGTGCTCACGCACTACCTCACCGAGGCGACGGCGGCCGCGCTGGCGCAGCTCGCCGCGGCCGCCTCACGGCTCGGTCTCGAGCTGCTCATGCCGGCCGACGAGGCCGCGAAGCACCCGCACGCGGCGGCGCTCGGCTACCAGACCGTCGACGAGACAGGCCTTCGCTCCGCCGACCTGTGCCTCGTGTTCGGCGGCGACGGCACCATCCTGCGCAGTCTGGGACGGCTGCTCGGCAGCGACGTGCCGACGCTGGGGGTGAACTTCGGCAACGTCGGCTTCCTCGCCTCCCTGCCCCACGAGGGCTGGGAGGCGGGCCTCGAGGTCATGCTCGGCGGCGATCACCGGGTGGTCGAGCTGCTCACCGTCGACGTGCGCCTGAACGGACAGCGGTACAGCGCCGTCAACGACGTCATCCTCAGCCGGGTCGCGCCGCGCCACGTGCTCCAGCTCGAGTACGAGGTCGCCGGGGTCACCGTCGGCAGCATGTTCTGCGACGGGCTCATCGTCGCCTCGCCCACCGGCTCCACCGCCTACAGCCTCTCGTGCGGGGGGCCCATCGTCGAGTGGAACGCGGGCGTGCTGGTGCTCAACTTCATCGCCCCCCACTCGCTCGGTGTCCGGCCGCTCATCCTGCGTCCCGACCACGTCATCACGGCGCGCAACGTCTCGCCGCTGCAGGAGGCCGAAGTGGTCGCCGACGGCGACACCGTGGGCACCCTCTGCTGCGGCGACGAGGTGAGCATCACCGCAGGAGCGCAGGTCGCTCACCTGCTCATGCAGAACGAGGGCTCGTTCTACCAGAACGTCGAGGAGAAGCTCTTCGACCGCAGAGATGCTCGCTGAGCTCTCCATCGACGACCTGGTGCTGATCGCCGGCGCCCGGCTCGAGTTCTCGCCGGGCCTCAACGTCATCACGGGGGAGACGGGAGCGGGGAAGACCCTCCTCGCCCAGGCCATCGGTCTGCTGATGGGCCAGAAGGGCGGCGAGGAGCTCGTGCGTCCCGGCGCCGCCCGGGCGCTCGTGCAGGCGCTCTTCGAGAGCGGCGACGAGACGCTGGCGGTGGCCCGCGAGCTGCCGCGCGGCGGCCGGTCGCGGGCGCGCATGGACGGACTCCTGAGCTCCGCCGCGGCGGTCGAAGACGCCCTGCGGCGGCGCCTCGCCTTCTACGGACAGCTCGAGCACGGGCGGCTGCTGCAGCTCGAGCGCCAGCTGGACCTGCTGGACGGAGCGGTCGCCGACGAGGTGGAGCCGCTCAAGGCGGCGTACGTGGAGGCCTACGGGCGCGCCCGCACGCTCACGCGCGAGCTCGACGAACTGCGCGGCGCCGGGCGCGATCGTGAGCGCGAGCTCGACATGCTCCGCTATCAGGTGAACGAGATCGAGGCGGCCGCAGTGGAGCCGGGTGAGGACGAGCGGCTGGCGCACGAGCGCGAGCGCGCCCGCCACGCCGGCAAGCTGCTCGAGCGCACCGGCGGCGCGCTCGCGTTGCTGGCCGGCGAGTCCGAGGCCGCCGCGCTCGACGGCGTGCGCGTGGCGCAGCGTCTCGTCGACGAGGCGGCGCTGCTCGACGAGAGCCTGGCGCCGCTCGCGGAGCGGCTCGGCGCGCTCACCGTCGAGCTGGACGACCTCGCCGCCGCGCTGCGCGACTACATCGACGGCCTCGACGTCGATGCGGCGCACCGCGACGCGCTCGAGCTGCGCTACGACAAGCTGAAGGCGCTGATGCGCAAGTACGGCGGCTCGGCCGACGAGGTGCTGGCGTACCTCGAGGAGGCGCGGGTGCGGCTCGGGGCGCTGGAGGAGTTCGCCGCCGACGAGGAGTCGCTGGTCGCGCGGGTCGAGGCGGAGCAGGCGGCGGCCGTCGTGGCAGGCGAGCGCCTCAGCGCGCTCAGGCGGCGACTGGCGCCTGCCGTCGCCGCGCGCATCGAGGAGGAGCTCCGCGGCCTCGCCATGCCGCACGCGAGCTTCGCCGTCGAGGTGACGTCGCGCGGGGACGGCTGGGGCGGCCTGGGCCCGCACGGCGCCGACGACGTGGAGTTCGTCTTCGGCGCCAACCCCGGCGTGCCGCCGCGTCCGCTGCGCGAGACCGCCTCGGGCGGCGAGCTCTCGCGCGCCATGCTGGCCATCCGCGGGCTCGTCACGCTCGGCGACGACGTGGAGACGCTCATCTTCGACGAGGTCGACACGGGGATCGGCGGCGTGACTGCGGCGGCGCTCGGCGAGCGGCTCCGCCGCCTGGCCGAGGGCCGCCAGGTGCTCTGCATCACGCACCTGCCGCAGGTCGCGGCGTTCGCCGACCGGCAGTTCGCCATCGCCAAGGAGAGCGACGTCGGCGAGGGCACGACAGAGACGGTCGTGCGTCGCGTCGACGGGGACGAGCGCCTCGCCGAGCTCTGCCGGATGCTCGGCGCGGCCCCCGATGACGAGGCCGCCCGCAGCCACGCCGAGAGCCTTCTCGCCAAGGCGTCCGGCACTGGATGAATGCGGCCCGGCGCGCCTTGCGGCGGCCGGGCGCGATGGTATACTTGCCCGCGTGATTCGTGGGCTCGCCGGGCATATCGTCGTGCCGGCCCGTCGTCTTCGACCGGGCAGGACCCCGGCC
Source organism: uncultured Thermoleophilia bacterium (assembly GCA_963808735.1). Taxonomy (GTDB): domain Bacteria; phylum Actinomycetota; class Thermoleophilia; order UBA2241; family UBA2241; genus CAIXSE01. The sequence goes on from CAWEHE010000013.1 coordinate 268,962, forward strand.
CCACAAAATCCCCCGCTCGTCTTGTGCAGATCCGCCGTGCCCCGGGTGCGTTCCCTGGTGGCTGCGACCGGAGCGTTCGACGACGGCTGCGTATGGACAGGCGGGGCCGACACCAGGAGGGCACAGGGGGCATGACCAAGCACATCTTCGTCACCGGCGGCGTGGTCAGCGGGCTCGGCAAGGGCATCACCGCGGCGTCCGTCGGCCGGCTGCTCAAGCAGCGCGGCCTCAAGGTCGCGAGCCAGAAGTTCGACCCGTACATCAACGTCGATCCCGGGACGATGAGCCCCTTCCAGCACGGCGAGGTCTTCGTCACCGAGGACGGCGCCGAGACGGACCTCGACCTCGGTCACTACGAACGCTTTCTCGACGAGTTCGTCCAGCGCGACTCCAACGTCACGACCGGCGGCATCTACAACAGCGTGATCACCAAGGAGCGCCGCGGGGACTACCTCGGCGGCACCGTGCAGGTCATCCCGCACATCACCAACGAGATCAAGAGCCGCGTGCACCGCCTGGCCAAGCTGACCGAGGTGGACGTGCTCATCACCGAGGTCGGCGGCACGGTGGGCGACATCGAGAGCCTCCCGTTCCTGGAGGCCATCCGCCAGTTCCGCAAAGACGTGGGCCGCGCCAACGTGCTCTACATCCACGTCACGCTCGTGCCCATGATCGGCGTGGTCGGCGAGCTCAAGACCAAGCCGACGCAGCACTCGGTCGCCGAGCTGCGCGAGATCGGTATCCAGCCCGATATCATCGTCGCCCGCTCCGAGGAACTGCTCTCCCAGGGCATCCGCGAGAAGATCGCCCTGTTCTGCGATGTGGATCCTGAGGCCGTCGTCTCGGCCAGCGACGCCGACGACATCTATCGCGTCCCGCTGAACATGCACCGCGAGAAGCTCGACGACCTCGTCGTGCAAGATGCTGGGGCTCGACGTCGGGCCGCCCGATCTCGCCGAGTGGGAGGCGCTCGTCGAGCGCATCGACGCCTGCGACCGGCCGGTGACGATCGCGCTCGTGGGCAAGTACGTGCAGCTGCACGAGGCCTACCTCTCGGTCTGGGAGGCGCTCAAGCACTCGGCCATCCATCACGGCCGCAAGCTCGATCTGCAGTGGATCGACTCCGAGGACCTGAACGACGACACCGTCGCCGAGAGGCTCTGCGGCGCCGACGGCGTCATCGTGCCCGGAGGCTTCGGCCAGCGCGGCATCGAGGGCAAGATCGAGGCGATCCGCTACTGCCGCGAGCACAAGGTGCCCTTCCTCGGCGTCTGCCTGGGCATGCAGTGCGCGGTGGCGGAGTTCGCCCGCGACCTGTGCGACATGGCCGGCGCCAACTCCACCGAGTTCGATCCCGAGACGGCGTTCCCGGTCATCGACCTGCTTCCCGAGCAGAAGGACGTCGAGGACATGGGCGGCACCATGCGGCTCGGCGCCTCCCACGTGAAGCTCGTGCCGGGCACCCGGGCGCAGATCGCCTACGACGAGGACGCGGTCTGGGAGCGGCATCGTCATCGCTACGAGGTCAACAACGACCTGCGCCCACAGCTGGAGGCTGCAGGGCTGGTGGTGAGCGGCACCACCCCGGACGGCCGCCTGGTCGAGATCTGCGAGCTGCCCGATCATCCCTGGTTCGTCGCCTCCCAGTTCCACCCCGAGTTCAAGTCGCGGCCGACGCGGCCGGCCCCGCTCTTCCGCGACTTCGTGGGCGCCGCCGCTCGTCTGCGCAGCGAGCGCGAGGACGAGCTGGAGGACCTGTGCGCGCAGCCCTAGAGGGCGAGCTGCTCGATCTGTTCGTGCGTCTGGCCGGGATCGCCTCGCCCACCGGCGCCGAGCGGGAGATCGCCGACGCGGTCACGCGGTACGCCCGCGAGCTTGGCCTCGACGTCCGCGAGGACGACAGCGCCCCGGTCACGGGCTGCGGCTGCGGCAATCTCGTCGTCAGCATTCCGGGGCGTGGGGAGGCGCCGCCCGTCGGGCTGTGCGCCCACCTCGACACGGTCCCCCTGGCGAGCGCTCCGCGCGTCGTCGTGGAGGGCGGCTTCGTGCGCAGCGACGGCCAGACGATCCTGGGCGCCGACGACAAGGCGGCGGTCGCCGTCCTTCTGCTGCTCGCGCGAGACCTGGCGGCTGCGCCGCCCGCCGGCGGCGTCGAGATCGTGTTCACCGCCGGCGAGGAGGCCGGTCTCCTGGGCGCCAAGGCGCTCGACCTCAGCTCGCTCGAGGCCCGCCGGATGTTCGTGCTCGACAGCGACGGCGTCCCCGGTACGCTCATCACCGGCGCCCCCACACAGAAGCGCGTCGACGCGGAATTCCGCGGCGTCGCCGCTCACGCCGGCATCGCGCCGGAGCGCGGGCGCAGCGCGATCGTCGCGGCGGCGCGTGCGATCGCCGCCATGCGCCTCGGCCGCCTCGACGACGAGACCACCGCCAACATCGGCATCGTGAGCGGCGGGACCGCCGCCAACGTGGTCGCCGAGCGCTGCGTCGTGCAGGGCGAGGCGCGCAGCCGCGACCTGGCCAAGGTGGCCGCACAGGTGGAGCACATGGTCGCGGCCATCTCGACGGAGGCGGCGGCGTGCGGCGTCGACGTGGAGATCGACGTGCGCGAGGCCTTCCGCGGCTATCGTCACGACGCCGGCAGTCCGCTGCTGGCCATCGGCGCGGAGGCGGCCGGCTTCGCCGGCCTGGAGCCGCGCCTCCTCGAAGGCGGCGGCGGTTCGGACAGCAACGTCTTCAATCTGCGCGGCCTGCCGGCGCTGACCCTCGGTGTCGGGTTCGAGAACGTGCACTCGCCGCAGGAGCGCATGAGTGTGGCCCGTCTCGGCGAGCTCTCCGCCATGGCCGCGGGCGTGGTGCGCGCCGCGGGTGCGGCCGCGTAGCGGCCGCGGGGCGGCGCTTGACCTCCCGGCAGAATCCCGGCGGCCAGGCCGGGCCACCAGGCGATCCGCTGGTCGCCGAGTTCCTCGACTACGTGCGCTACGAGCGCGGCCTCAGTCCGAACACGGTTGCCGCGTACGCGCGCGATCTGAGCGCCTTCGGCGCGTTTCTCGCGCCGGCGGGCACGCGGCCCGGCGAGGCCGGCGCGGACGACGTCCGCGCCTACTTCGCCGGGCCGGGCGGAGACGGGGCAGCGGCCAGCGTCGCCCGGCGGACGGCGGCCGTGCGCGTCTTCTACGCGTACCTCGTGCGCGAGGGCGTGCGCGAGGACGACCCCGCGGCTCTGCTGCGCACGCCCAAGCGCCCGCAGGACCTGCCGCGAGTCCTCTCCGTCGAGGAGGTCGAGGAGATCCTCGCCACGGTGGTCCCGGCCGGGCCGCTGGGGCAGCGCGACCTCGCCGCGCTGGAGTTGCTGTACGGCTGCGGTCTGCGCGTCAGCGAGCTCGTCGGCCTCCGCGACGGCGACGTGGACGTCGAGGGTGGCCTCGTGCGCTGCGTGGGCAAGGGAGACAAGGAGCGGGTGGTGCCGATGGGGAGCGCTGCCGCCTCCGCCGTGAGCCGCTACCTCGCCGACGGGCGGCGGACCCTGCTGCGCGGCCGCCGCCGCCCGGAGCTGATCCTCAACGCCCGGGGCGGGCCGCTCACCCGCCAGGGGTTCGACTACGTCCTGCGCCGCGTCCTCGCGCGCGCCGACATGCTCGGCGCCGCCAGTGCCCACACCTTCCGGCACTCCTTCGCCACGCACCTCCTTGCCGCCGGCGCCGACCTGCGCAGCGTGCAGGAGATGCTCGGCCACGCCAACGTGGCCACCACGCAGCTGTACACTCACGTCACCGTCGAGCACCTCCGCGAGGTGTTTCTGGAGACGCACCCCCGGGCGCGCCGGCGGCGGGGTGGGGAGGAGAAGTCATGACGCGGGTGTTCGTCTGCGTGCTGGACGGGTGCGGCGCCGGAGCGCTGCCCGACGCCGCCGCCTACGGCGACGAGGGGTCGGACACGTTGCGGCACGTGCTCGAGCGCGTGGACGTGCCGCTGCCCGCTCTCGCCGGGCTCGGACTGGGCGAGGTCGTCGGATTGCCGCTCGGCGGGCCACGCGCCGACGCGACCTACGGCCGCCTCGTGGAGCACGGCGCCGGCAAGGACACGACCACCGGCCACTGGGAGATGATGGGCGTCGTGCTCGAGCGGCCCTTCCCGACGTATCCGGACGGCTTTCCTCCGGAGGTGATCGAGCCCTTCGAGGCGGCGATCGGCCGGCGCGTGCTCTGCAACCGGCCGGCCTCCGGCACGGGCATCATCGACGAGCTCGGCGACGAGCACCTGGCGACGGGGCGGCCCATCGTCTACACCTCCGCGGACTCCGTGTTCCAGATCGCCTGCCACGAGGACGTCGTACCCGTGCCCGAGCTGTACGCGTGGTGCGAGACCGCGCGCGCCATGCTGCGCGGTCCGCACGCGGTCGGCCGGGTGATCGCGCGTCCGTTCGATGGCGTCTCCGGCCGCTACGCGCGCACGTCGCGGCGGCGCGACTTCTCGTTGGCGCCGCCCGGACCGACGTACCTCGACCTGCTGCAGCAGCGGGGCATCCCGGTGGTGGGGGTCGGCAAGATCGGGGAGATCTTCGTCCAGCGCGGCGTGGCGGTGGACGATCACACCACCGACAACACAGCCGGCATCGCCGCCTGCACGCGACACCTGCGGGAGATGGAGCACGGCCTCCTGTTCGCCAACCTCGTCGACTTCGACTCGGTGTGGGGCCACCGCAACGACGTCGCCGGGTTCGCCGGCGGCCTGGCCGCAGTGGACGCGGCCATTCCGGCGTGGGAGGAGTCGCTGGCTCCCGAGGACGTCCTGATCCTGTGCGCCGACCACGGCGTCGATCCGACCACGGAGAGCACGGATCACTCGCGCGAGTACTCGCCGCTGCTGGCGCTCGGGCTCACGCCCGGTCGCTACGACGGCGCGCAGGAGGACGTCGGCGCCACCGCCTTCGCGCATCTGACGGGGGAGGAGCCGCCGCTCCCGGGGCGGCCGATCGGCTGATGACGCCTTCGACCGACGAGGCGCTCGGGCGAATCGCCGCCTGGCGTGCGCACGCTGCCACGGTGTACGGATCAGGCCTGTGGTCGTTGCCGGACGGAGCGATCGTCGAGGACGAACTGCCGTATGACGTCCTCGGTTGGCCGACGGGGGCCGTCGCCGGCCACCACAACGTGCTCAGGCTCGCACGCGTTCCCGCGGCGGACGGGCGCGAACTGCGCCTGGCGCTCGCCTGCGGTCGTCCTCATCGCTACGAGGGCTGGGCCGACGCTCGGCTCGAGGCGCCGGTGCGCTCGCTGGCCGCCGCCGGCGTGACCCGTCTGGTGCTCACCAACTCGTGCGGCGCCCTGCGGCCCGGCGCCGCCGTCGGCCGGGCCGTCGTGTGCGCCGGTGTCGTCGACCTGCAGCGCTCGCCTGAGGCCGACACGCCTGAGCGCCTGCCGGTCTGTTCGGAAGAGGATGCGGTACGGGTTGCTCGCGCGCTTCGCTCCGGCGCACCGGAGGCCACCGGGACGTACGTCTCGGTCGGCGGCCCCCAGTTCGAGACGCCGGCGGAGGTCGCCTGGCTGGGACGCTACGGCGACGTCGTCGGGATGTCGGCCGCGCCGGAGGTTCGCGCCGCCCGTGACTCCGGCGTAGAGTGCTGTCTTCTGGCGCTCGTGGCCAACGTGGCGGCAGCGGTGGGCTCGCACCAAGATGTGCTCGCCGCCGGCGGCGGCCTGGCCCGGCTGCTCGCCGCCGAGCTTGCCGGCGTCCTCGTGGCGCGCTGGCCTGACCTGCCGGACGCCCGGCTCGAAAGGGAGTGACCGTGGACTTCGTGCACGACGTGATCGCCTGGAAGCGCGACGGCAAAGAGCTCGACGAGGCGCGCGTGCGCGCGTTCGTCGAGGGCGTGGTCAGCGGCGCCGTGCCGTCGTATCAGGCGAGCGCCGTGCTCATGGCCATGGTCATCCGCGGTCTCAGCGACGAAGAGACCCTCTACCTGGCGCGGGCCATGGTCGACAGCGGCAAGTCACTCGACCTCAGCGTGCTCCGCCGCCCCGTGCTCGACAAACACTCGAGCGGCGGCGTCGGCGACAAGGTGACGCTCGTGCTCGCGCCGCTCGTGGCCGCGTGCGGGGCCGTCTTCGGCAAGATGTCGGGCCGCGGCCTGGGCCACACCGGCGGCACCCTGGACAAGCTCGAGTCGATCCCGGGCTTCCGCGTACAGCTGCCGCAGGGGGACTTCCTCCGCCAGCTCGAGCGCATCGGCGTCGCCGTGGTGAGCCAGAGCGAGCGGATCGTGCCCGCGGACCGGCTGCTCTACGGGCTGCGCGACGTGACCGCCACGGTGGAGTGCGGCGGGCTCATCGCCGCGAGCATCATGGCCAAGAAGGTCGCCAGCGGGACCTCGGCGGTCGTCCTCGACCTCAAGGTCGGCCGCGGTGCGTTCGCCGCCGACCTGCAGCAGGCACGGGAGATCGGCCGCCTCTGCCGCCTGATCGGGCGGGACTACGGGCGCCCGACCTCGTGCCTCTTCACCGCCATGGAGGCGCCGCTCGGGCGCACCGTCGGCAACCGCTTCGAGGTGGAGGAGGCGTGGCAGGTGCTGGGTGGGGAGGGCCCCCCCGACGTGCGCGAGGTCACGCTGGCGCTCGCCGCCGAGTTGTTGCCGCTCTCGGACGCCGGCGTCGACGCGGCGGGGGCCCGGGCGCGCGCGGAGGCGGCGCTGGACGACGGCCGCGCCGCGGAGCACTTCGAGCGCTGGTGTTACGTCCAGGGCGGACGCTGGCGCCCGGGCGACTTCCATCGCCTCGCCGGGCACGAGGTGCGGGCGTCGCAGGCGGGCTACGTCGCGGCGATCGACGCGCTCGCCGTCGGCCGCGCCGCCCAGCTCGCCGGCGCCGGCCGCCGGACCGTCGACGACACGGTCGATGCGGCCGCGGGGGTCGTGCTCGAGCGCGTGGTGGGCGATGCCGTGGACGCGGGCGAGCCGCTGGCCACCGTGTTCTCGCGGGACCCGGCACGGCGCCGGGAAGCCTGTGACGTGCTCGAGACGGCGTTCGGCGTCTCGGCCCAGAGACCCGCCCCGCGGCCGCTCATCCTGGGCCGGGAGCCATGAGGGTCGTCGGCGGGGCGTGGCGCGGCCGTCCTCTGAGCGCGCCGCCGGGGCGAGGCACGCGTCCGACCTCGGACAAGGTGCGCGAGGCGATGTTCGACGTGCTGCTCGCGCTGCCGGAGGTGCGCGCCGGGAACCTGACCGCCGAGGCGCCGGCGGGCCATCAGACGGCCGACGAGCATCCGGCGGGCCCGCTCGCCGGCCACGTCGTGCTCGACGCCTTCGCCGGCAGCGGCGCCCTCGGCATCGAGGCGCTCTCGAGAGGCGCCGACCGGTGTACCTTCGTCGAGTCGGCGCCGCCCGCGGTGCGCGCCCTGCGCGGGAACCTCGCACGGATCGGGGTCTCCGTGGGCCGGGCGGGCGGCGCGCCCGCGGCCGCCGCCGTCGTGGCCGGAGACGTGCGGCGGGCCCTGGCGGCTGACGCCCGCCGCGGCGCACGGTATACTCTCGTGTTTGCGGACCCGCCGTACGACGCGTACGACGAGGTCCGTCCCGCCCTCGCGAGGCTTCTGGGGAGGGTGCTCGTCCCCGGGGCGGTGCTGGTCGTCGAGTCGGCCGCCGCTACGCCGGCCGGGCTGCCCTGGACCGTCGTGCGGGAGAAGCGCTACGGCGACACGCGCGTCACGTTCCTCGTGACGGGCGCCGAGCCGCAGACAGAAGGAGAAGACCGAGACTGATGCCGAGCAACGTCACCGCCATCTGCCCGGGCACGTTCGACCCCGTCACGGTCGGGCACCTCGACATCATCACGCGCGGCGCCACCAAGTTCGGCCGCGTCATCGTCGGCCTCATCGAAGTGCCGCAGCGCAAGTCGCCGCTGTTCACCCCCGAGGAGCGCGAGGCCTTTCTCAGGGAGGCCCTCGCTGGGCACGACAACATCGTCGTCGACAGCTTCAACGAGCTCGTCGTCGAGTTCGCCCAGCGGTGGGACGCGCACGTGATCCTCAAGGGCTTGCGCGCCATCTCCGACTTCGAGTACGAATTCGCCATGGCTCAGCTCAATAGGAAGCTGGCGCCCGACATCGAAACAGTCTTCATGATGGCTTCGCCCGAGCACAGCTTCCTCAGCTCGAGCGGCGTCAGGGAGATCGCCGCGTTCGGAGGCTCCGTTGCAGATCTGGTGCCCCCGGCCGTCGCCCGCCGCCTGGCGGAAGTCTATCCGCCTCGCAGGTAAGGCCGCCCAAGGAGGGTGCTGAGTATGGACGTGCTCGTTCTCATCGACAAACTGGATGACATCATCCACAACGCTCGGTCGGTGCCGCTCACCGACAGCGTCATGATCGACCGCGAGGAGATCTACGACATCCTCGACCAGATGCGCTCGACCATCCCCGAAGAGATCAAGCAGGCGCGCTGGATCGTCAAGGAGCGCCAGGAGATGCTCTCCGAGGCCAAGCAGGAGGCCGACCGCGTGCTGGCCGAGGCGCAGGAACGCGCCGACCGGCTCGCCTCCGAGACCGAGGTCGTGCGCCTGGCCGAGCGCAACGCGCAGCAGATCATGGAAGACGCGCGCGATCGCGAGCGCGAGGTCCGCCTCGGCGCCGAAGACTACGCCGACGAGGTCCTCGGCAATCTCGAGATGAACCTCGACAAGTTCACCGCCGCGGTGCGCCGCGGCCGCGAGCGTCTCCAGGGGCGCGGCGCCGACGACGGTCTGCAGCCGTAAGCTGACGGCGCCGCCCGCCGGAGCGGGCCCACCATCATGCGGAGATTCGACTTACGCTCACTGCGGTTTCGCGACGTCAGCGAGGTGTGGCGCACGCTGCCGGTCGAGGTCGCCCCGTTCACCTACGGCGGGCTCGAGTACCGCGTTCCCGACGACGTGGTGGATGCGGGGCTCACCGCCGCGCGCGTCGGTGACAATCTCACGCTCTCACTGGCGGTGGACACCCGCGTGCTCGGTCCCTGCCAGCGCTGCCTCGCCGACGCCGACATCGACGTCGAGGCCAGGGGCGTCGACTACGTGCGTCACGGCGACTCGGAGACGGACGAAGAGGACGACGCCTACGCGGTGGCCCACCAGGTCGACGTCGAGCGCTGGGCACGCGACCTGATCGCCGAAGCGCTGCCGCAGAAGCTGCTCTGCCGTGACGACTGCCGCGGACTGTGCCCGGTCTGCGGCGTCGACCTCAACGCCGACCCTGACCACCGGCACGAGGAAGCGTGAGCGGCGGCCGTATGGTACAGTTCCGTGTCTGGTTGACCTGAGGAGATTCCATGCCCGTACCCAAGAAGAAGACGTCTCAGCGGCGCCGGGACCAGCGCCGGTCGCAGCAGAAGCTCTCCGTCGAGACGGCGAGCGTCTGCCCGCAGTGCAAGAGCCCCAAGCTCCCGCATCGCGCCTGCACCAAGTGCGGCACCTACAAGGGCCGCGAGGTCATCGTCCTCGAAGCTGACTAATGCTCGTAGGTGACGCAGTCACCGTAGGGGTATTGAGCGCCGAGCGGCCCGACAGGGCCCAGCGCGAGGCGGACTGATGCCCGTAGAGCCAGCAAGGGGCTGAGCGGTGCTCAGATCGCTCTACATCGCCTCCACCCAGGGCAGCGGCGGTAAGACCACCATCGCCGTCGGCCTCTGCATGGCCCTGCGCAAGCGCGGCCTGGACGCCGGCTACTTCAAACCGGTAGGGACGCTGGCGGCGCACGCCGACGGCGTGCTTCTCGACGAGGACGCCGAGTTCGTCGCCGGCCTGCTCGAGCTGGACGACGCGCTCACGGACATCTGTCCGGTGGTGCTCGACGAGGACGCCCTGCACGACGTCCTGAGCGGCACCGAGGTCGACGCCATGAGCCGGGTGACGCACGCCTACGAGCGCATCCGCGCCGGCAGGGACATCGTCGTCTGCGAGGGTCTCGGCGAGATCTGGCAAGGCCGCTTTCTGCGCACCAGCGGTGCGGAGGTCGTCGCCGAACTCGACCTCGGCACGCTGCTCGTCGCCAAGTTCGCCGGCGCCCGCCTGCTCGACGACATCATCTACGTCAAGGACGCCCTCAAGGACCACCTGCTGGGCGTCCTCTTCAACATGGTCCCCGAGTCGCGGCTGCCGCTCGTGCGCGACGACTACACGCGGTTCCTCGCCAAGAGCGACATCGCCAGCTACGGCGCACTGCTCTCCAGCGCCATGCTCTCCGCCGTCTCCGTGGCCGAGATCGTCGAGGCTCTCGACGGCACCTATCTGTGTGGAGAGCGCTACGGCGAGCGCCAGGTCGAGACGTACATGATCGGCGCGATGAGCTCCGAGCACGCCTTGCGCTACTTCCAACTCACGCCCAACAAGGTCGTCATCGTCGGCGGCGACCGCGCGGAGATCGTCCTCGCGGCGCTCGACACGCCTACCATCGCGGTGGTGCTCACCGGGAACTACGTGCCCAGCCCTGCCGTGATCGAGCGGGCGGAGGAGCGCGGCGTGCCGCTGGTGTCGGTCGAGACCGACACCGTCTCCGCCGCCGACGGCATGCGCCGGCTGTTCGGGCGCCTCCGGGTCAAGGAGCGCACGAAGATCGACCTCATCGCCGAGCTCATCGACCAGGCGGTCGACGTCGACGGCCTGGTGCGCGACCTGCAGGCATGAGAGGCGACAAGGGCCGTCCCTATACGTCACCCCACTGGGTGACCGACGCGTGGAGCGCGCTCACCGACGACCGCATCGTGCGCGTCGTGGTCGACGCGGCCGGCGGCGACAACGCGCCGGACGAGATCGTCCGCGGCGCGCTCGAGGCCGCCGGACCCCAGCTCCACGTCATCCTCGTCGGCGACGAGCCGCGCGTGCGCGCCCTGTTGCCGGCGGGCGTGCCGAACGTCAGTGTCGTGCACGCCCCCGACGTGATCGGCTACCACGAGGAGCCGGCGACCGCGGCCCGCGCCAAGACCGGCTCCAGCATCGTCGTCGGCCTCAAGCTGGTGCACGCGGGTGAGGCCGACGCCTTCGTCAGCGCCGGCAATACCGGCGCCGTCGTCGCCGCGAGCGTCCTCTACGTGCGGCGCATCCCGGGCGTCAAACGGCCGGCCATCTGCACCATCATGCCGGCCATGCCGGCGCCGATCGCGTTTCTGGATGTCGGCGCCAATGCAGAGGTGCGAGCCGAGTTCCTTCGCCAGTTCGCCGTCATGGGGCAGGCGTTCGCCCGCGAGGTCATGAGCATCCCCCAGCCGACGGTCGGACTGCTGAGCATCGGCGAGGAGCCGAGCAAGGGCACACCCGACGTCATCGAGGCTCACCAGCTGATCGCGGCCGACACGCGCATCACGAGCTTCTACGGCAACATCGAGGGCCGGGACATCATGAACCGGCTCGTGGACGTCGTCGTCACCGACGGGTTCACCGGCAACGTCGCCCTCAAGACCATCGAAGGCTCGGCCAAGGCCATCCTCGGCGCGCTCAAGGCTACGGTCATGCTGAATCCGTTGACCAAGCTGGGCGGGCTCCTGCTGCAGAAGGACCTCCAGGTCCTCAAAGACGCCCTCAACCCCGAGGAATTCGGCGGCGCGCTGCTCGTCGGCATGAACGCGCCGGTCGTCATCGCGCACGGCAACTCCAAAGCGCGCGGCATCGCCCAAGCGGTGCGCATGGGACGGCGCGGTACCGTCAGTGACCTGCTTCCGACCATAGCCCGCGAGCTTGGGACCCCGGGCGCGTCGGTGTAGACTCTCCCAAACTGGCCCGGAGGTTCGCTAGATGACCCGTGAAGAGGTGTTTGAGAACGTGAAGGGGATCCTCGTCGAGACCCTGAGCGTCGACGAAGACAAGGTCACCATGGATGCCCGTTTCCAGGAGGACCTCGAGACCGATTCTCTGGACTTGGTCGAGCTCGTCATGACCATGGAGGAGAAGTTCGGGATCAAGATCACCGACGAAGAGGCCGCGCAGATCAAGACGGTCGGCGACGCGGTCGACTTCGTGATGACGCGGGTCGACGCCTAGCCGCGCCGATCCCCCAGGGGGACGACGAGGGGGTGTCTCCTGCAGGCAGGAGGCGTCCCCTCGTCGTCGTGGAGCAGCCTTTGTGACCAGTCGACTTCTGACGCTCGCGCAGCAGCTGGACCAGGCGACCATGCGCCAGGTGTTCACGCACACCTCGTGGGCTCCGGACCGGGTGCAGTCTTACGAGCGGCTCGAGTTCCTCGGTGACAGCGTCCTGAGCCTCTGCATCACGACCGAGCTCTATCGCCGCTTCCCCGAGTTCGCGGAGGGGCATCTGGCGCGGCTGCGGGCGTACATCGTCAGCCGCGCCACCTGCGCCAGAGTCGCGACCAAGCTGGGCCTCGGCAAGATGCTGCGCGAGTACGGGGGCTCCGGCGAGGGCGGCGACGCCACCCTGCTGCAGACCAACCAGAACGTGCTCGCCGACCTCACGGAGTCGCTCATCGGCGCCATCTACGTGACCTTCGGCTACGAAGCCGTCCGGCCCGCCGTCATCGAGGTGTTCGACGAGCACATCGTCTTCGCCGAGAGCAGCTACATCGACCACAAGACCGAGCTCCAGGAGTACCTCGCCCGCGGCGGGCAGTCGGTCGCCTACAAGGTCCTCGGGTTCAGCGGGCCGCCGCACAGCCGTGAGTTCGAGATCGAGGCCGTCGTCGACGGCGCGGCGCTCGGCCGCGGGTTCGGCACCAGCAAGAAGCGCGCCGAGCAGGAGGCCGCGGCCGAGGCGCTCCACGAGCTGCAGTCGCGGGCCCGGCGCACCGCCCGCAGGGCGCGCCTCCGGGGCAGTCGCTCACGGCGCCCGGATGCCGAGGCTGAGGCCGGCCCCGGCGAGGCCGCGACCGCCGGCCCGACCCGGCCCGTCGCCGGCGGACCCGGCGACGCCGCCGAGGTCGTCTGAGGTGTATCTCAAGGCGCTGCGGCTGAAGGGCTTCAAGTCGTTCCCCAAGCAGACCGAACTGCTGTTCGAGCCCGGCGTCGGCGTGATCATCGGCCCCAACGGGAGCGGCAAGAGCAATCTGGCCGACGCCGTCATCTGGGCGCTCGGCGAACAGAGCCCGAGCACGGTACGCGGATCCTCGATGCAGGACGTCATCTTCGCCGGCAGCGATGGGCGCCGCGCGAGCGGCGCCGCCGAGGTCGAGCTCACCTTCGACAACGCGGACGGCGCCCTGCCGCTGCCGACGCCCGAGGTGAGCGTGATGCGCCGCGTGGCGCGCGACGGCTCGTCCCAGTACTCGATCAACCAGTCGACCTGTCGCCTGACGGACATCATCGAGCTTCTCGCCCAGGTCGGTCTCGGCAAGGAACTGCACTCGATCATCGGCCAGGGCAAGGTCGAGTCGTTCCTCGCCGGCAAGCCGGAAGACAGGCGAAGCCAGATCGAAGAGGCGGCGGGACTGGGGGCGTACAAGCGCCGCCGCGAGCGCGCCGAGCTCAAGCTGCGCGAGGTGCGCCGCAATCTGGAGCGCGCCCTGCTTCTCGAGCGTGAGGTGGGCTCGCAGCTCACGCCGCTGCGCCGCCAGGCGACGGCGGCGGAACAGCTGCGCACCGTGGAGAGCGAGATCGCCGAGACGAGGGGCCGTCTCCTGACCGGCGACCTCGTCGTGGTCGACGGCGATCTCCAGCGGCGCCGCGAGGAGCTCGCCGAGATCGAGGGCGAGCGCGCGACGGCTGAGGGCGGGATCTCGCGCGTGGCGGCGGCGCGGGCGCGCGAGGAGGAGACCTTCGCCAGGAAGGTCGCGGAGCGCGAACGCGGTGCGCGCCGGTTGCTGCGCGCGCGCGTGCTCGACGGCCGGCTCGAGAGCGTGCGCCGCCTCGCCGAGCAGCGCCAGAACCTGCTGGAGGAGGTCCAGCGCGCCGCGGCGGCGGAGCGCGAGCGTCTTGTCGCCGAGCTCGCCGGCCACCCGGAGGAGCGCGACGACGACGCCTGGCCACAGGACGAGAGCCGTCTGGCTGCCGATCTCGAAGCGGCGGAGGTCGAATACGCCGGCGCGTCGGCGGAGCTGGAGGCCGCCAGGGCCACCCTGATGGAACAGCGAGTGACGCTCGACCGGCTCGCCGTCGAGCGCGAGGGAGCGCTGGCGACGGCGGCCCGTCTGGAGCGCCGCCGTGACGCCCTCGTCGGCGAGCAGCAGCGCCTCTCGGCGCAACACGAGGTCCTCACGGCCGAGGCGGGCGCCAAGGCCGACGAGGAGCGCGAGGCCGTCGCCGCGGAAGCGGCGTCCGCCGAGGCCCTCGGCGCCGCCGAAGCCGCGGCGGCCGCGGCGACGGCGGACGCAGGCGACGCGGCGGGCCGGATGACGGAGGCCGAGGAGGCGCACCGCGCGACGCTCGTCGAGCGGCGCGCCCTCGAGGGGGAGGCCGATCACCTGCGCGCCGCGCTGCGCGACATGGAGGACGTCGGCGGGGAGGTCCTCGAGGTCGCCGGGGCGTTCCCCGGGACGGTCTCGCTCGCCGGAAGCGTCACGTGCGAGGTCGGCTACGAGCGCGCTCTCGCGGCCGCTCTGGCCCAGCTCTCGGGGGCACTCGCCGTGCCCGGAGGGGTCGACCAGTGGTCGCTGCTCGAGGCGCTGAAGCGCGCCGGCATCGGGCTCGTCCGGCTGGTCGTCCCGGCCCGGAGGCGTCCGTCGGTCGCCTTCCCCGGCGCCGCGCCGCTCGCCGACAAGGTCAGCTTCGGAGAGCACGAGGGTCTGGAGGGGGCGCTGGCCGACGTCGTCATCGTCGACGACCTGCGCGCCGTGCCGGCCGAGTTCACGGGGTTGGCGGTGACGCGGGAGGGGGAGTTCTACCGGCCCTCCGAGGGGCAGATCGGCCTCGCCGGCGGTGTGCCGGCCGCGCTGCTGCTCGAGCGCCGCGCGTCGCTCCAGCGGGTTGCGGAGAAGCTCGACGCCGTCTCGGCGCGCGAGCTGCGCGAGGAGGCTGCGCTCGCACTCGCCGCCGGGCGCAGGGCGGCGGCGCGCGAGGCCGCCGCGCAGGCGGGCGCGGCCGAGCGTGAGGCGCGCATCGTCGCGGAGAGCGCCGGACGCCTGCTCGCCCAGGTACGCGCGCGGCGGCGCGACCTCGACGAGCACCTGCAACGCGACCGGCGGGCCGTCGAGGGTTTGGCCGCCGAGCTGGCCGAAGCGGCCGCCGGCAAGGAGACCGCCGACGCCGCGGCCGCGAACGCGCTGCTGCAGGCGGAGCAGCTGCGGCCGGCCGTCACCGCCGCCGAAGCCGCACTCCACCAGGCGGAGGCCACCCACTCGGGCTCGCTGGCGCTCGTCACCAGGCGCCGCGTGGAGCTCGAGGAACGCAGCGCCGCGGCGGAGCGCGCGGCCCAGCGGCGCGAGGCCGCACGACTGCGCGCGACGGCCGACCGGGAGCGACTGGAGGAGCTGGAGCAGCGGCTGGCGGACATCCCCGGCGTGCGCGAGGCGTGCGCGGTCTTGCAGGCGCGGACCGGCGCCCTGCGGGCGCACTCCACGCGCCTCATCGCCCAGCTGGACACCGGGGCCGAAGAAGGCGCCGGCCTGGAGCGCGGCGAGCTGCGCCGGCTCGCGGACGAGGAGTCGCAGCTTCGCCGCGCCCTGGAGAACGCCGGCGAGCGCCGCACCGGCGTGCAGGTGGCGCTGGCGCGCCTGGACGATCGCCGCACGGAACTCGCCGCCAGTCTCGACGAGGTCAGCGAGCAGCTCGACCAGGCCGGGTTCGCGCCCCCCGCCGGCGAAGCCGAGGCCACAGGGCTGAACGAGCGCCTGGAGCGGCTGTCACGTCGCCGCGAGCGCATCGGCCCGGTCAACCCGCTCGCGGAGGCTGAGTGCGCGGAGCTCTCCGAGCGCGCCGCCTTCTTGCGCGAGCAGCGGCGCGACCTCGAGAAGTCCATGGAGGACCTCGAGGCGCTCATCAAGGAGTTGACGGCTCAGGTGGACGCCGAGTTCGCGTCCACGTTCGACGCCGTGCAGGAGCAGTTCAGCCACATGGTCGCGGTGCTCTTCCCGGGTGGGCGCGGCAGCCTGAAGCTGATGGACGCGGACGAGGAGCACCCCCAGGGCGGTGTGGTCGTCGAGGTCAAGCCGGCCAAGAAGCTCGGCAAGCGTCTGCAGCTCCTCTCGGGCGGCGAGCGCGCTCTGGTCGCGATCGCCTTCCTGATGGCGCTCGTGCTCTCGCGGCCGTGCCCGTTCTACGTCCTCGACGAGATCGAGGCGGCGCTGGACGACGTCAACATCGGCCGGCTGGTGCAGTTGCTCCGCGACTATCGCCAGCGCACGCAGTTCGTGATCATCACGCACCAGAAACGGACCATGGAGGCTGCCGACGTGCTCTACGGGGTCACGATGGGGCAGGACGGAGCGTCGCAGGTGGTCAGCGCGCGGATGGCCGAGGAAGAGATAGAGCGCGAGGAGCGCGCCGAGGCACAGAAGCGCCGCGGGGCGACGGCGGAATGACGCGATCGGCCGCCCGGCGGCGGCCGCGGATGGGAGACTGACCCAAGGTGGAGTGGCACGAGGTGTTCAAGGGCATCGCCGAGGCGGACGTGCCGGCGGCGGTGCTGGAAGAAGAAGCGGAGGAGCGCAGGGGCCTCTTCGGCCGCCTGCGCCGCAACCTCGGCAAGGCGCGCGGCGCCGTCGTCGACGGGCTGAAGAGCGCCGTGTACGTGGGCGTGGACCGGCGCCTCTACGAGCAGACCGAGGAGATGCTGATCGCCGCCGACGTCGGCGTCGACGGCACCGTCAAGATCGTCGACGAGCTCGAGCGGCGCTGCACCGAGAAGAAGATAGAGGCCAGCGAGCCGTTCCAGAACGAACTCGCCGACGTCGTCGCCGAGATCCTGCGGCCCGACGACCCTGAGCTGCCAACGCATCGACGTCTCGCACCAGCCCACGGTCGATCCTCATGGTCGGCGTCAACGGCACCGGCAAGACGACGACCATCGGCAAGATCGCCTGGCGCCTCAAGGAGATGGGCAAGACGCCGCTCATGGTGGCCGGCGACACGTTCCGCGCCGCCGCCGTCGAGCAGCTCAGCCAGTGGGCCAGGCCGCGTCGGCTGCGAGATCGTGAAGCAGGCGGAGGGCGGCGACCCCGCGGCCGTGGTGTACGACGGCGTCGCCGCCGCGCGCTCGCGCGGCGCCGACGTGGTGCTCGTCGACACGGCCGGCCGCCTGCACACGCAGGTGAACCTGATGCGGGAGCTCGAGAAGGTGCGCCGGGTCATCGAGAAGCAGCTGCCCGGCGCCCCGCACGAGACGCTCCTGGTCCTTGACGCCACCACCGGCCAGAACGGCCTGCGCCAGGCACAGGAGTTCAAGCAGGCCGTGGACATCAGCGGCGTGGTGCTCACCAAGCTCGACGGCACCGCCAAGGGCGGCATCGTGGTCGCCATCCACGAGACGCTCGGCATCCCCATCAAGCTCATCGGCGTCGGCGAGCAGCTCGAGGACCTGCGGCCGTTCGAGGCGGACATCTTCGCGCGCGCCATCTTCGGCTCCGCCGAGGGCTACGAGGCCGCCGGCGACATCGCCGCCGGGTGACGTACCCCGCGCCGCGTGAGCCTTCCCATCCAGACTGAGCGGCTGGTCGTGCGCGCGTTCCGCGACGACGACGCAGCCGCGGTCGCGAGGGCGTTCGCCGACCCCGAAGTGATCTGGTGGGATCCTGCACCCTTCACGCTGGAGCGCGCCCGCGACTGGGTGACGCGCGCCCGGGACGGGTACTCCGCCTCAGGTGTGGGCCTCTACGCGGTGGAACTGCGCGCCGGTGGGCGGCTGATCGGCGATTGCGGGCTCGTCGCGCGCGTCATCGACGACGAGCAGGTCGTCGAGATCGGCTGGCACCTGGAGCGCGACGCGTGGGGGCACGGGTTCGCGACGGAGGCGGCACGCGGCGTCGTGCTGCATGCCGCCGATCTCGGCCTGCGCCGCCTGTGCGCGCTGATCGTCCCGGACAACGTCCGTTCGCGCCGCGTCGCTGTGAAGCTCGGCATGGCGATCGACCGTCCCGTCGTCTGGGGCGGCCTGGCGCACGACGTCTGGGTGCTGGATCTCGCGGCGCCCGCCGGTTGACGCGCCGCCGGCCGGCCGCGGCCGTCGTGCTACCATGAATCTTCCGCCACACGACCAGGGACGCTGATGTTCGACGCACTCACCGACCGCCTCCAGGGGGTCATGCAGGGCCTCAGGGGCCACGGCAAGCTCACCGCCGAGGATATCGACGCTGCCATGCGCGAGATCCGTCTGGCCCTGCTCGAGGCCGACGTCAACTTCAAGGTCGTGCGCGAGTTCGTCGCCCACGTCAAGGAGCGCGCGCTCGGCTCCGAGGTGATGGAGAGCCTCACGCCGGCGCAGCAGGTCGTGAAGATCGTCAACGAGGAGCTGGTCGCGCTCATGGGCGGCGGCGACTCCAGGCTCGCCTTCAGCGGCCATCCGCCGACGATCGTCCTGCTGGCCGGCCTGCAGGGCTCGGGCAAGACCACGACGTGCGCCAAGCTGGCCAAGATGCTCAAGAAGGACGGCAAGTCACCCGTCCTGATCGCCGCCGACGTATACCGGCCGGCGGCGATCGACCAGCTGCAGACGCTGGCCGGGCGCGTGGGCGTGCCCATCTACGCGCCCGGAGCCGACGTCGACCCGGTCGACATCGCGCGTGACGGCGTCGCCTACGCGCGCCAGCACGGCGACGTCGCCATCATCGACACCGCCGGCCGCCTCCACGTCGACGAAGAGCTCATGGCGGAGCTGGTCAACATCCGCGATGCGGTGAAGCCACACAACGTGCTGCTCGTCGTCGACTCGATGACCGGGCAGGACGCCGTCAACGCCGCCGACGCCTTCAAGGGGCACGTGGACCTCGACGGCGTCGTGCTCACCAAGCTGGACGGGGATGCTCGCGGAGGCGCCGCACTCAGCGTGCGCGCCGTCACCGGCAAGCCGATCAAGTTCGCGAGCACCGGCGAGAAGCTCGACGACTTCGACGTCTTCCACCCCGACCGCATGGCCAGCCGCATCCTCGGCATGGGCGACGTGCTCAGCCTCATCGAGAAGGCGGAGGAGTCGCTCGACGAGAAGCAGGCCGCGGAGATGGAGGCCAAGCTCCGCCGCGCCGAGTTCACCTTCGAGGACTTCCTCGACCAGCTCAAGCAGGTACGCAAGATGGGCTCGCTCTCGAGCATCCTCGGCATGCTGCCCGGCGTGCCGGGCATGAAGGACCTGAAGAACGCGCAGGTCGACGACAGTCAGCTCGACCGCATCGAGGCGATGATCTTCAGCATGACGCAGCAGGAGCGCCGGCACCCGGACATCATCGACGGGAGCCGCCGGCGCCGCATCGCGGCCGGTAGCGGCACGAGCGTGCAGGACGTCAACAGCCTGCTCAAGCAGTACCGCGAGATGCAGAAGATGCTGAAGATGTTCTCCAGCGGGAAGATGAAGGGGTTTCGCCTGCCCGGCATGAGCGGGTAGACTAACCGCCGTAGGCGAGTTAGCGAGGGGGGCGCCGTAGGCGCACCACTCACTACGCTTTCTTGCGGCCCGCACTCGGGTCGCATAAGGTTCACACACCGCTGCGACCCCGTGGTCGCAGCGCGCCGTTCTACTTCCCCGAGGGGGTGACATCAGTTGGCAGTGCGAATGAGATTGACCCGGGTAGGGAGCACCAAGAACCCGATCTACCGGATCGTCGTCGTGGATTCCCGCGCGCGGCGTGACGGTCGCGCGATCGAGACCATCGGCCAGTACAACCCGCAGATGAACCCGTCGCTCATCGAGATCGACGCGGACAAGGCCAAGAAGTGGCTGGGTGAGGGCGCGCAGCCCTCACGGACGGTCAAGAAGCTGCTCTCCATCAAGGGCATCGAGAAGTAGGAACCCCTTCGGGGACGACGGAGGGAGTAGTGGGATGTTGAAGGACCTGCTCGAGTATCTGGCCAAGTCGCTGGTCGACAACCCAGACGAGGTCCACGTGGAGGCTACGGAAACCGACACCACCGTCGTGCTGGAGCTCTCGGTCGCGAAAGACGACGTCGGCAAGGTCATCGGCAAGCAGGGGCGCATCGCCAGGGCGCTGCGCACCATCGTCAAGGCCTCGGCCGTCCGCGACGGCAAGCGCGCCATCGTGGAGATCATTGATTGACCATGCTCTGTGGTCCTGCGGCGTGCTCGGCAAGGTGCACGGTCTCAAGGGCGAGCTGTACCTGAACCTCTCGCCCGGCGGGCTCGAGCGGCTCCGGCTGGGTACGCGTTTTCACGTTGCTGGTGAGGGCGCCGGTGAGCCCCGGCCCTGCGCGGTCACGCGCGTGGGCGGGACGGACCGGCGCCCTCTCGTGCTCCTCGATCTGGCGGCGACCCGCGAAGCGGCTATCGCTCTGCAGGGTCTCGAGCTTCTCGCCTCCGGCGACGAACTGGACGAGCAGCCCCACTACCGCGTCGGCGACCTCCTGGGGGCAGCGGTCGAGACGGCCTCCGGCCGGCTCGTCGGCAGCGTGAGCGACGTGCTCGAGACGCCGGCTCACGAGGTCCTCGCGGTGCGGCGGCCGGACGGCGACGAAGTCCTCATCCCGCTCGTGGACGAACTCGTCTCGCTCGAGGACGGGGTGCTGCGCGTCGTCGACGGCCTCCTCGACGAGACGGAGGGCTGAGGCGCGTGCGCTTCGACGTGTTCACGCTGTTCCCGGAGGCGTTCGACTGGTACCTCGGCCAGGTGCACATCCGCGCCGCCGTGGACCTGGGCCACGAGTTCGTGCTCACGAACTACCGCGACCACACGCCCCTCACGCACCTCCAGGTGGACGACGCGCCGTTCGGCGGCGGCGCCGGCATGGTGTTGCGCATCGACGTGGTGTGCGCCGCGCTCGAGGCCGTGTTCGGCGACGACGCGGCACGGGTCAAGGACGCACGGCGGGTGGTCGAGCTCACGCCCAAGGGGCGCCAGCTCGACGACGCGCTTGCCGCGGAGCTGGCGGGCGGGGACCTCGTCCTCCTCTGCGGCCGGTACGAAGGCATCGACGAGCGCGTCACCAATCTCGTGACGGACCGGGTCTCGATCGGGCCCTACGTGCTCTCCGGCGGCGAGATCGCCGCGATGGCCGTCCTCGACGCCGTGACCCGCAAGCTGCCCGGTGCGATCAGCAACCCGGACAGCATCGTCAGCGAGTCGCACGCGCCGGAGCTCGAGGGCGGCGCGGAGTACCCGCAGTACACGCGACCGGCGGAGTTCCGCGGCTGGGAGGTGCCCGAGGTGCTGCGCAGCGGGCACCACGCCGCCATCGAGCGCTGGCGAGCGGAGCAGGTGAGAAAGCGGTAAGATACGCCTTCGTGGCCGGACGCCGGCACGTGGCTTTGCGCCGTCCGGCCCGCCCTGCTAGACTAGCCGCCGCTTTTCTGACGAAAGACGAGGGTCCGTGAACATCATCGAGAACATCGAGCGCGAACAGCTGCGCGACGACATCCCGCAGTTCAAGGCCGGGGACAGCGTCAAGGTCCACTTCAAGGTGGTCGAGGGCAGCCGGCATCGCATCCAGGTCTTCCAGGGCATCGTGATCAAGCGCCAGGGTCAAGGTGTGCGCGAGACCTTCACCGTCCGCAAGCAGTCCTTCGGCGTCGGCGTCGAGCGCACGTTCCCCGTGCACTCGCCCAAGATCGACAAGATCGAGGTCACGGCGATCGGCGACGTGCGTCGTGCCAAGCTGTACTACCTCCGCCAGAAGGTCGGCAAGCAGGCGCGGGTGCGCGAGAAGCAGCGCTGACCGGCCGCGGCGCGCCGCCGTCCGCACCGTGAAGCGCGCCCTCGAGTACGTCGCGATCGTGGCCGTGGCGGTGCTGGTCGCCCTCGCCATCCAGTCCTGGCTGCTGAAGCCCTATCGCATCCCCTCGGAGTCGATGGTCCCGACGCTGCGCCCGGGCGACCGCGTGCTCGTCAACCGCGTCACCTACCATCTGCGCGATCCCGAGCGCGGCGATGTGATCGTCTTCCGCTACCCCGAGGACCCCGCGGTCGTCTTCATCAAGCGGGTCGTGGGCGTTCCCGGGGACGTGCTCGAGGTCCGCAACGGCCGGCTGTACGTGAACGGCAAGAAGACGGCTGAGCCCTACGTTCACCACACCGGTGGCAGGCTCGACCCGACGGTGGCCCAGGCCGCGATCGCGGGAAGCACCCTGCACGATCCGTGGTCGCTGGCGGAGCCGTTCCGCGTGCCGGCGGCGAGCTACTTCGTCATGGGCGACAACCGCACGGACAGCGATGACAGCCGCGACTGGGGGACGGTGCCGCGCGGCGCCATCGTCGGCGAGGGCCTCGCCACCTACTGGCCGCTCTCGCGCCTGCGGGCGCTCTGATACACTCCCGCAGGCGGATCAGGAGGGTGATGAACAGCACGCAAGGCGCGGACGGAGACCCGGCCGGCCAGAACGGCAAGAAGGCCTCGACGGGCCGCACGATCCTCGAGTACGCCGTCCTGGCGATCGTGGCCATCGCGGTGGCGCTGCTCATCCAGGCCTTTCTCGTCAAGCCGTACCGCATCCCCTCCGAGTCCATGGAGAACACGCTGCTGATCGGGGACCGCGTGCTCGTCGACCGGATCTCCTGGCGGGTCTCCGACCCCAGGCGCACGGACATCGTCGTGTTCCACCCGCCCTTCGCCGGGCCTGTGCTCATCAAGCGCATCATCGGCATGCCCGGCGATGAGATCTCTCTGGTGGACGGCGCCGTCTACGTGAACGGTGAGCCGCTCGACGAGCCCTACGTGCGCAAGATCGCGGGCAAGCCCGTGCCCTCCGAGCCCTTCGACAACGGCCTGCCCTGGTCGCTGCAGGAGCCGTACACCGTGCCCGCCGACAGCTACTTCGTCATGGGGGACAACCGCATCGACAGCGGCGACAGCCGCGAGTTCGGGCCGGTACCGCGCGCCCAGCTCGTCGGCCACGCCTTCGCGCGCTACTGGCCGCCGGCCCGCATCGGCGGCGTGAACTGACGGAGCCGACCGTCGCGGCCGTGAACGAGCGCTTCGCCTTCGATATCGCGGCCGCCGGCGCAGACGGCGCCGCCGTCGCCGGCGCCGACGAGGCCGGCCGCGGCTGCCTCGCCGGCCCTCTCGTCGCCGCATCCGTGTGCCTCGACTACGCCGGCCTCGACGAGGCCGCCCTCGAGGCGCTCGGCGGCCTGGACGACTCGAAGCGCCTCAGCGGCGCCCGTCGCGAGCTCCTCTACGGTGAGGTCCTGCAGCGCGCGCGCCAGGTGGTCGTCGTTCTCTGTTCGCCGGCGACCATCGACCGCGACGGCCTGCACCGGTGCAATCTCGGCGCTCTGTCTCGCGCGGTGGAGCTGATCGAGCCGGCGCCTGACGTTGCGCTCGTCGACGGCTTTCGTCTGCCCGGCTGCGCTCGCGAGCACCGGGCTGTGGTCGGCGGCGACCGTCTCTCCGCCGCCGTCGCCGCCGCCTCCATCGTCGCCAAGGTCACTCGCGACCGGCTGATGCACTCTCTGCACGGCACGTACCCCGACTACGGCTTCGACCGCCACGTCGGCTACGCGACCGCCGCGCACCGGGCGGCCATCACCGAGCACGGCGTGTGCGAATTGCATCGGCTCTCCTTCGGCAGCGTCGCCTACCGTCAGCTCGGTCTGGGTCTGGACGGCGCGCCCGACTGCTGACCCTCCGGCGCGCTCCTGCGTCGGCCGTCCCGTCAGGCAGGCAGATCCGCCGGTCGAGCCGGTTGGCAATCGCGAACGTCACCCGCCCAGCCGCATCGGCACCGTGTGTGCCGCGCTCGCCGCCCTCTACGCTGGTCTCGTGAACACACGCCAACAGTTCGGGCGCGCCGCCGAGGCGGCCGCGGCTCAGCAGCTCACCCGGGACGGCTGGACCATCCTGGGGCGCAACGTGCGCGTCGGCCGCGGCGAGCTGGACCTCATCGTGCGCCGCGGGGGCGTGCTCGCGTTCGTCGAGGTCAAGGCCCGGCGCTCGGCCGCCTTCGGCGCGCCGGAGGACGCCGTGGGCGCACGCAAACGCCGACAGGTCGCCCGTCTGGCGGAACTGTGGCTGGCGGCGCGGCCCTGGTCCCTTCGCGGCGTCAGCGACGTGCGCTTCGACATCGTCGCCGTCGACGCCTCGAGGCATCCGGCGCTGGTCCGGCATCTCCCCGGCGCGTTCACGCTCGACGGATGAGGCGACGGGCGTACCGGCGGCCAGGGCGCCGGCGCAGCGGGAGGGAGTCGACGTGCTCGCACGGATCGCCAGTGAGGCCCTGAGCGGCCTCCAGGGCCACCCCGTCGTGGTCGAGGCCGACGTCGTGGCCGCCGCTCCGGCGTTCAGCGTCGTCGGACTCCCCGATGCGGCGGTCCAGGAGAGCCGGGAGCGCGTGCGCGCCGCCATCGTCAACTCGTCCTTCGAGTTCCCGTCGCGCCGCATCACCGTCAACCTGGCGCCGGCGGACCTGCGCAAGGAGGGTCCGTCGTTCGACCTGCCGATCGCGCTGGCCTTTCTCCTCGCGACCGGGCAGATCCGGGACGGGTCCGACGGCCGCGGTCCCCTGGCAGCCGTCGGAGAGCTCGGGCTCGACGGCAGCCTGAGGTCCGTCGCGGGGGCGCTGGCCGTGGCGCAGAGCCTCCACGCCCGAGGCGTCCGTGGCCTCGTGCTGCCGCTGGCGAACGCCGCAGAGGCCGCGCTCGTGCCGGGACTCGAGGTGTACCCTGCGGCGAGCCTGGCCGAAGCGGTCGCGCAGATCGAAGCCGGCGGGCACGGAGCATCTCCGCCGGTCGATCTGGATGCCCTGTTGTCGGCCGCTCCGCGAGGCGACGCCGACTTCGCCGACATCGCCGGCCAGGAACTGGTCAAGCGCGCCCTCGAGATCGCCGTGGCGGGCGCGCACAACGTGCTCATGAGCGGACCTCCGGGGGCGGGGAAGACCATGCTCGCGCGCCGGCTTCCGGGCATCATGCCGGCGCTCACGCGCGCCGAGGCCATCGAGGTCACCCGCGTGCACAGCGTGGCGGGCCTGCTTCCGGCCGGTGAGCCGCTGGTGGTGCGGAGGCCGTTTCGCGCGCCCCACCACACCATCTCCTCGCCGGGCCTCGTCGGCGGCGGCGGGACGCCCCGGCCGGGCGAGGTGAGCCTCGCCCACCTCGGCGTGCTCTTCCTCGACGAGTTCCCGGAGTACCGGCTCTCCGCGCTCGAGGGACTCCGGCAGCCGCTGGAGGACGGCGAAGTGACCATCAGCCGGCGTCTCACGTCCGTCACCTATCCCGCCCGGCTCATGCTCGTGGCCGCCATGAACCCCTGCCCGTGCGGCTACCGCGGCGACGGCGAGCGTGAATGCGTCTGCCCGGGGTTCCGGCTGCGGCAGTACCGCTCGCGCTTGAGCGGTCCCCTCCTGGATCGTATCGATCTACGCCTCGAGGTGCCGCGAGTGACGCCGCGCCAGCGCCGGGCGGCGGGCGCCTCCGAGTCCTCGGCGGCAGTGCGCTCCCGGGTGGTGGCCGCCCGCGACCGGCAGACCGCCCGTCTTGCCGGGACCGGCGTCCACGCGAACGCACACATGACGCCGCGCCTCGTGCGCCGGTTCTGCCGTCTGGAGTCCGCGGGGACGGTCATGCTCGACCGCGCCTACGATCGGCTGCGCCTGAGCGCCCGCGGCGCCGACAGGGTCGTCAAGGTGGCCCGGACCATCGCCGACCTCGAGGGCGCGGAGCGCATCACCGCCGACCACATCCGTGAGAGCCTCAACTACCGTGAGATGGACGGCAGCGGTGGGTGAGCGGTCGGCTGCGGGCTGCGGGCCCGGCGTGCGCCTGGATGCTCCGGCCGATGCCCGTGCGATGTGCGTCTGGCTGGGGACGCTGGCGTCGTGGCGTCCGGGGCTCATCGGCCGCCTGGTACGGGAGTACCGGTGCACCGCATCGCTGCTGGAGCGGCCGCCGGCCGAGATCGTCGCCTTCGCGCTGCGTCGGAGCAGGGCAGGAGTCGGCAGGGTGCCGCCGGCCGCGCCGCGAACGCCCGACGGATCGGCCTCGCGGCGGCGCGCCGAGCAGCTGAGCGAGGCGCAGCGCTTCGCGGCAGCGCTGCAGGAGGGCCCCGAGGCATGCTTGAGAAGGGCGGAGAGACGGCCGCGTGGCGATCTCGTCGTGGCGTGGAGCGAGCCGCTGTACCCGGACCAGCTGCGCGACCTCGACGATCCGCCGCTCTGCCTCTTCGTGCGCGGAGGCGCCGACGCCCGGACCGTGCGGGAGCGGGTCTCGGCGCTCGTCGACGTTCCGCTGGTCGGCGTGGTCGGGACGCGCTCCCCGTCCCCCTACGGGGAGGAGATGGCGCGGACGCTGGGCGGCGACCTCGCGCGCGCCGGGGTAGTGGTCGTCAGCGGCCTCGCCATGGGCATCGACGCGATCGCGCAGGCCGCCGCCGTGGAGGTGGACTCGCCGCTGCGCCCGCGCACGGTGGCCGTGCTCGGGTGCGGGGCCGACGTGGTGTACCCGCGCGAGAACCTGCGCCTGTACCGCGACGTTGCAGAGAAAGGCCTGATCGTCAGCGAGTTCGCCTGGGGGGTGCCCGCGCGCGCCTGGCGGTTTCCCGCGCGCAACCGGGTGATGGCCGCACTGGGCCGCGGGGTCGTGCTCGTCGAAGGAGCGGTGCGCAGCGGAGCCAGGATCACCGCCGGGTTCGCCGTCGACCTGGGACGAGACGTGCTGTGCGTCCCCGGGGAGGCGGGACGGAGGCTGAGCGCGGCGCCGAACCTGCTGCTGCGAGACGGGGCGCGGGTCTGCGAGAGCGCCGTGGACGTTCTGCAGACCATCGCCGTCTCCGACCCGGGTCCGGGAGCGGACGGCCGGGCTGAGGGCTCAGCGCCGTCGCAAGTGAGCCACACGCTGGTGCTCGACCACGGGGGAGGTGCGATCCGCGATGTCCTTCACGCCCTCGGCGCCGCGGCCTTGACCGTGGATGAGCTTTCGCGGCGCTGCCGCCTTCCGGCGCCCAAGGTCGCCGCCGCGGTGAGCGAGCTCGAGGTGGAGGGCCTGGCACGCCGCGTGGAAGGAGGACGCTATCGCCTGATCCGGGCCTGAGGACGGGGCGGGCCTCGTCGCTGGGGGCCGCGCGCCGCTCCGGCCGCTCCGCGTTCGCTGCCCCGTGGCTTCGGGAAGGGAAGGAAGGAGTGCGCCCGGCGTTGAAGCCTAGGGCGCCTCAGGGGGTACCCGGTGACAGCTCCGCGCGAGCGCCGCAGTGAACAGCCACAGACGATCGACGCCGCCGCGGCGCAGGCGGATCCTGACGGCATGCGCCGGGCGTTCCTGCGCGAGCTCGAAGTCCGCGGCGCCAGCGCGGCGACGCGCCGCTCCTACGCCTCGGACCTGCAGCAGCTCCTCGAGTGGCTGGCCGAGCGCGACCTCACCGTCGCCGGCCTCGAGAGGCGCCAGGTGCGCGCCTTCTCGGCGGAGCTCGGACGGCGCGGGTACGCTCCGGCCACCCTGGCGCGCAAGCTCTCGACGCTGCGCGGCTTCGCGCGGCACCTCACCGAATCCGGCGTGCTCGCCGCCGACCCGGCGCGCAGTCTGCCAGGGCCGCGCCGGCGTCGCCGGCTGCCGCGCGTGCTCAGCGTCTCCGATGTCGACACGCTCGTCGCGGCCACTGAGGGGACCGATCCCCTCGCCCTGCGCGACCGGCTGATCCTCGAGCTGCTCTACGGGTGCGGTCTGCGCAGCATGGAGCTCGTGGCGCTGCGCCTGGGGGACGTGCAGGCAGCCCAGGCCCAGCTCATCGTGCGCGGCAAGGGCGGCAAGATGCGGGTCGTGCCGATGGGCGACGAGGCCGCCGCGGCGCTGCGGCGGTATCTGGAGCGCGGTCGCGGCGAGCTCGAGCACCCACAGGGCGCCGCGAACTCGGAACCCCGCCGCGAGGCGCCCCTTCTGCTCTCGAAGAGCGGCCGCGGTCTGCTGACCTCCGACGTGCGCCGGCTCGTAGTAAAATACAGCCGGCTGGCGGGCATCGACCAGGCGTCGCCGCACATGTTGCGGCACGCCTACGCGACGCACATGCTGGAGAGAGGGGCCGATCTGCGGGCGATCCAGGAGCTCCTGGGACATGCCTCCGTCTCCACGACGCAGGTGTACACGCACGTGAGCGGGGCCCACCTGCGGCGCACGTACGAACTCCACCACCCGCGAGCCTGAGGGCGCACTGAGATGACACGGCTGGACGAGGGCAAGGTCAGAGAGCTCTGGGGACGCTACAAGTTCCAGGGCGACAAGGCGGCGCGCGACCGCCTCATCCTGGCGTACTCGCCGCTGGTCAAGTACGTCGCCGGGCGGATGAGCAACGGGCTGCCGTCGCACATCGACGAGTCGGATCTGATCAGCTACGGGCTGCTGGGCCTGATCGGCGCCCTGGAGCGCTTCGATCCGGACCGCGAGATCAAGTTCGAGACGTACGCGATCTCGCGCATCAAGGGCTCGATCATCGACGAGTTGCGCTCCCTGGACTGGGTGCCGCGCTCGGTGCGCAGCAAGGCGCGCGAGATCGAGAAGGTGTGCGCGATCCTCGAGAACCGCCTGCAGCGCGCACCGACGGACCAGGAGATCGCCGACGAGCTGAGCATCTCGGTGCCGGAGTTCCAGCAGTCCCTGACGCAGATCGCCAACACGAGCATCGTCGCGCTCGACGAACTGTGGTCGATCTCCGGCTCGGACGGGGACCAGGCGGCGCTCATCGACACGATCGAGGACCCCAAGGGTCCCGACCCCTCGCGGATGCTCGACCTCAGCGAGATGAAGACCCGCCTGGCGGCGGCCATCGACGCCCTGCCAAAGCGGGAGAAGATCGTCATCGCGCTCTACTACTACGAGAACCTCACGCTCCGGGAGATCGGTGAGGTGCTCGGCGTCACCG
This sequence comes from uncultured Thermoleophilia bacterium, assembly GCA_963808735.1. Classification (GTDB taxonomy): domain Bacteria; phylum Actinomycetota; class Thermoleophilia; order UBA2241; family UBA2241; genus CAIXSE01. The sequence continues at coordinate 297,806 of CAWEHE010000013.1, forward strand.
AGTCGCGGGTATCGCAGCTGCACACCAAGGCCATCCTGAGGCTCAAGGGCAGGCTGCGCGACGAGGTGGAGCCGGCCGCCATCGGCTGACGCCGGCGGCGCCGCCCACGATCGGCTGAAGCGGCGGCGCCGCGCGCCGGCCGCCCGGAGGGAGCGCCGGCGCCCGCTCAAGCGCCTCGTGCCGTTCGTGTGGTATCATTCTCGGCCGTTATGTCCACGTCGACCCGGCGGACCCTCAGGTCCGTGGCGGTGTCGGGCGGAAGGCGCTTGCGAGCGCCCGCCACGCTCGATTCCACTGGCCCGTCTGCCGGAACAGAGAGGCGGCGTACGCCTCCGGCGCTCCCGCGCCGGGCCCGCGCCGCCACCAACCGTTTCAGAAGGAGTCAGTCGTGCCTGCACCTCAGCACACGGTGAGCATGAAGGACCTGCTCACGAGCGGCGTCCACTTCGGCCACCAGACCCGGCGCTGGAACCCCAAGATGAAGCAGTTCATCTTCGGCGAGCGCGGCGGCATCTACATCATCGACCTCCAGAAGACGACGGTCCTCATCGACGAGGCCAGCGACTTCCTCAAGAAGACCGCAGAGCGCGGCGGCCACGTCCTCTTCGTCGGCACCAAGAAGCAGTGCCAGGAGCAGATCAAGGAGCAGGCCGAGCGCGTCGGCATGCCCTACGTGTGCAACCGCTGGCTCGGCGGCCTCCTCACCAACTTCGCCACCCTGAACAAGCGCATCAAGCGCATGCACGAGCTCCGGCACCTCTCCGAGGACGGCTCGCTCGACCTGCTGCCGACGCGTGAGGCGATGCAGCTTCGCGCCGACCTGCGCAAGCTCGAGCAGAACCTGGGCGGCGTGGGCGGCATGGAGCGCCTGCCGGCCGCCGTCTTCGTGGTCGACCCCCGCAAAGAGGCGATCGTCGTCAAAGAGGCGCGCAAGCTCAAGATCCCGATCATCGGCCTCGTGGACACCAACTGCGATCCGGACGAGATCGACTACATCATCCCCGGCAACGACGACGCGATCCGCAGCTGCGGCCTCATCATCCGCGTGATGGCCGACGCCGTGGCCCAGGGCCGCCAGCTGCTCACCGAGGCCGAGATGAAGGCCGAAGCCGAGCGCAAGGTCGCCGAGGAGGCCGCGGTCGCCGCGGCCGTCGCCGCCGCCGAGCGTGAGGCGGCCGAGCAGGCCGCCACGGCTGCCGCCGACGCCGAGAAGGCCAGGGCTGAGGCCGAGGCTTCGGCGAAGGCCGCCGCGGCCAAGCCTGTCGAGGCTCCCAAGGCTGAGGCGAAGCCGGCAGCGAAGGCCGAGGCCAAGCCGGCAGCGAAGGCTGCCGAGGCGCCCAAGGCCGACGCGAAGCCGGCGGCGAAGGCTGCCGAGGCGCCCAAGGCCGAGGCGAAGCCGGCAGCGAAGGCCGAGGCCAAGCCGGCAGCGAAGGCTGCCGAGGCGCCCAAGGCCGAGGCGAAGCCTGCGCCCAAGGCCGAGAAGGCCGCTCCGAAGCCTGAGGCAAAGCCTGCCGCCAAGGTCGCCGAGGCGCCCAAGGCCGAGAAGGCCGCTCCGAAGCCTGAGGCAAAGCCTGCCGCCAAGGTCGCCGAGGCGACCAAGGCCGAGGCCAAGCCCGAGGCGAAGTCCGAGCCCGAGAAGAAGCCGGCCGCCAAGAAGGCCGCCCCCAAGGCCGAGAAGCCGAAGGACGACAAGGCCGCGGCGCCGAAGGCCGAGGCCGCGCCGAAGAAGCCCGCCCCCAAGGCCGACAAGCCGGCCGGCTGAACCACCCGAACGCGAACAACGCCGACCCTACGAAAGGATCGTGCTGTGGCTGAGATCACCGCTGCACTGGTAAAGGAGCTCCGCGAGACGAGCGGAGCGGGCATGATGGACTGCAAGAAGGCGCTGACCGCGACCGGCGGCGACCTCGAGAAGGCGATGGACGAGCTGCGCAAGTCGGGCCTCGCCAGCGCCCAGAAGAAGAGCTCCCGCGCGACCAAGGACGGCGCCGTGGACTCCTACATCCACGCCGGCGGCAAGATCGGCGTGCTGGTGGAGGTCGGCGTCGAGACCGACTTCGTCTCGCGCAGCGACCCCTTCAAGGAGTTCACGCACGACCTGGCGATGCAGGTCGCCGCGGCGTCGCCGCTGTGGGTCACCCGCGACGAGGTCCCCGAGGACATCGTGGCCCGGGAGAAGACGATCTACGCCGAGTCCGACCAGATCAAGGGCAAGCCGGAGAACGTGGTCGAGAAGATCATCACCGGCAAGCTCGAGAAGTTCTTCGGCGAGAACTGCCTCATGGAGCAGGCGTTCGTCAAGGACCCGGACCGCACCATCGAACAGGTGCGCACCGACCTCGTGGGCGTCATCGGCGAGAACGTCGAGGTCCGGCGCTTCGTCCGCTTCCAGCTCGGCGAGACGGTGGAGGCGGACTGACCGCCATGGAAGGCGAGCCTGCCAACCGCGCCTTCCACCGCGTCCTCCTCAAGCTCAGCGGCCAGGCCCTGGGCAGCGAGACGCGGGCGATCGACCCGGCGACGACGAAGTCGATCGCCGGGACCCTCAAGGTCGCACGCGCTCTGGACGTCGACATCGCCATCGTGGTCGGCGGCGGCAACATCTTCCGCGGCATGGCCGCGGCGGCCGGCGGCATGGACCGCGCCACCGGCGACTACATCGGCATGATCGCCACCGTGCAGAACGCCCTCGCTCTCCAGGACGCCCTGGAGGACGAGGGCGTGGACACGAGGGTGATGAGCGCCTTTGAGATCCGCGCCGTCTGCGAGCCCTACATCCGGCGGCGCGCCATCCGGCACCTCGAGAAGGGCCGCGTGGTCATCTGCGCCGCCGGCACCGGCAACCCGTACTTCAGCACCGACTCGGCCGCGGCGCTGCGCGCCCTCGAGCTCGAGGCGGACGCCATCCTCATGGCCAAGCGCGAGTTCGACGGCGTCTACAGCGCCGACCCCGAGAAGGACCCCTCGGCGGAGTTCATCCCCGAGCTCACCCACCTGCAGGCGATCGAGCGCGGGCTCAAGGTCATGGACACGACCGCACTCAGCCTCTGCATGGACAACCACATGCCGATCCATGTGTTCAAGATGACCGGCGACAACATCGTGCGCGTGCTGTCCGGCGAGCGTGTGGGCACCGTGGTGCACACGCCCGCCGGGACCTGACTCCGGCAAAGGGAGGACCGGTGGAGAAAGAGCTGCTCGCTGACGCCAAGCATCGCATGAACAAGGCCGTGGAGGCCGTGAAGACCGAGTTCAACACCGTGCGCAGCGGTCGAGCCAGCGTCGGGCTGCTCGACCGCATCCACGTGGACTACTACGGGACGTCCACGCCCCTCAACCAGATGGCCAACGTCGCCGCGCCCGAGCCGCGCCTGCTCACCGTGCAGCCCTACGACAAGACGGCCATGAAGAGCATCGAGAAGGCGATCATGGAGAGCGATCTCGGCCTCAACCCGAGCAGCGACGGCGTCGTGATCCGCCTGCCGATCCCCGCGCTCACCGAGGAGCGGCGCAAGGACCTCGTGCGCATGGTCCATCGCCTCGCCGAGGACGGCCGCGTGGCCGTGCGCAACGTGCGCCGCGACTGCATGAAGGACCTCAAGGAGCTCGTGCACGCCGGCGAGGTCGGCGAGGATGCGGAGAAGCGCGCCGAGCACGAGCTGCAGAAGTACACCGACGACCACGTGCACGAGATCGACGGCCTCCTGAAGCACAAGGAAGAGGAGATCCTCGAGGTCTGAGCCGGCCTCTTTCGCCTGCGCCGACCCCGAGACACGACTCCGATGGCCTCGCTGCGGCAGTGGCTGGCGCGCTGGCGCCTGCGGTCGGCGTCCGGCGCCGCCGAGCCTGCGGCGGGCGGCGCCACCTGCAGGTACGTCGCCATCATCATGGACGGCAACGGCCGCTGGGCGAAGGGCAAGGGCCTGCCCGTGGCCGCAGGTCACCGGGCAGGCGCCAAGGCGCTTCGCCGCGTGCTGGAGCACGCACTCGACCTCGGCATCCTCGAGGTCACGGTCTACTCGTTCAGCACCGAGAACTGGAACCGACCGCAGGGACGAGGTCGACGCGCTCATGCAGCTGTTCGTGGAGATGATAGATTCGCAGGTGCCCGACATGCACGACCGGGGGGCGCGCGTGCGCTTCGTCGGGAGCAGGGAGGGGGCGCCCCCTGAGCTGGTGCGCCGCATCGAGGAGGCAGAGGCGCTGACCGCCGAGAACACGAGGATGACGCTCTACATCGCCTTCGGCTACGGCGGACGCCGCGAGTTGCTGGACGCCGCTCAGGGCCTCGCGGCCGAGTACGCGGCGTCGGCGTTCGAGGGCGACGTGGCCGCGCCGGAAGCAGCACCGGAGTTCACGGACGACGACCTCCGGCGTCACCTGTATGCCCCGGAGATGCACGACCCCGAGCTCCTCATCCGCACCTCCGGCGAGCTGCGCATCAGCAACTTCCTGCTGTGGCAGTGCGCCTACAGCGAGCTGTACTTCAGCGACCGGCTGTGGCCCGAGTTCGGGCCCGAGGACCTGGACGCGGCGCTGGCCGACTACGCCGGCCGCCAGCGCCGCTTCGGCGGCCGCCGCGCCGCCGTCGACGAGACAGCGACGAACGATCCCTCGGCCGCCGGCGACGGGGGAGCGTCGTGACGACGCGCATCATCACCGGCGTCCTCCTCGGCGTGATCGCCGTCGTCGTGGTGGTCCACGGCGGCCTCATCTTCTTCGCCCTCATGGCGGCGCTTGCGCTGCTCGGGCTCACGGAGTTCTACCGGCTCACCAAGAGGTATCGCCCGCTGCCGCTGGCCGGCTTCCTCGGCGTCGCCCTGATGGTCAGCATGGCGTGGTTCTACAGCCCGCTGGCCGTGTTCGGCGCCATCTGCGCCGGCGTGCTCTTCACCGCGCTGCTCGGTCTGCTGGCGGGGCCGAAACCCGGCGTGACCGTGCGCATGTCGGTGACGCTCCTCGGCATGCTGTACCTCGGTCTGGGATTCAGCGCCGCGATCATGCTGCGGCCGCTCGACAGCGACGGCCTGATCCTGCTCACGGTCATCTTCGGCACCTGGGCCGGCGACACCATGGCGTACTTCACCGGCAGGTTCTTCGGCAGCACGCCGATGGCGCCGGTGCTCTCCCCCAAGAAGACCTGGGAGGGGTTCGCCGGGGGCGCCATCAGCACCGTGCTGCTCGTCGTCTTCATCGGCCTGTACACGCCGCTCGGCGCGGCCGATTCGCTGATCCTCGGCGCCGTGATCGCCGTCGCCGGGCCGCTGGGAGACCTCTTCGAGAGCCTCATCAAGCGCGACGTGCAGATCAAGGATTCCGGCCGTGGGATCCCCGGCCACGGCGGCGTGCTCGACCGCTTCGACGCCCTGATGTGGGCGTCTGTGGCCTCGTACTTCGTCCTGACGCTGATCGTCCGGCTCTAGCGTGGTCGAGGCGCCCCCCAGACATCTGCTGATCCTCGGCTCGACGGGCTCGATCGGCCGCCAGGCGCTCGAGGTGTTGCCGGCCGTGCCGGGGCTCCGCCTCGTCGGGCTGGCGGCGGGGAAGGGCGCGGCCGTGGTGGTCGAGCAGGCGCTCGCGCACGACGTGCGTGAGGTGTGCCTGCACGACGCCGGCGCGGCCGCGGAGGCAGCGGCGCTGGCGCCCGGGCTCACGGTGCGCGCCGGCGAGACCGGGATCCGCGAGCTCATCGCCGGCGCCGCCCAGCGCGCCGCCGTCGAGGGCGCGCCGCTCACCGTGCTCAACGGTGTCGTCGGCGCCGCGGGCCTGCGCGCGACGATGGCGACGCTGGAGGCCGGCGCCACGCTGGCGCTGGCCAACAAGGAGAGCATGGTGGCGGGCGGGCCGTTCGTCCTGGACGCCGCCCGCCGCACCGGCTCCCTGATCCTGCCGGTCGACAGCGAGCACAGCGCCCTGTTCCAGTGCATCGCCGCCGGCGGGGGAGAGGCCGGTGCGCGCGACGCGTCCGCCGGCCCGCCGCGCGCGCTCGAGGAACTCCTGCTGACGGGGTCCGGCGGCCCCTTCCGCGGCCGCAGGGCCGCGGAGCTGGCCGCCGTCACGCCCGAGGAGGCGCTCGCGCACCCCAACTGGTCGATGGGGCCCAAGATCACCATCGACTCGGCGACGCTCATGAACAAAGGCCTCGAACTCATCGAGGCGCACTACCTCTTCGGCGTGCCCTACGATCGCATCACCGTCGTTCTGGACCCGCGCAGCACGGTGCACAGCATGGCGCGCTTCTCCGACGGCGCCATCCTTGCGCACCTCGGCGTGCCCGACATGCGCACGCCGATCGGCTACGCGCTCGCGTACCCGGACCGCCCGGCGCTGCCGCAGGTGCGCCGGCTTGACCTGTTCTCCACCCAGATCGCCTTCGCGCGGCCCGACACGGAGACGTTCCGCTGCCTGGCGCTCGCCGAGGAGGCGGGGAAGAAGGCGATGCTTGCGGAGCGCGAGGCGGCCGCCGCCGGCGCCGGGCCCCGAACCGTGGCCGCCGCGATCGTGCTCAACGCCGCCAACGAGATCGCCGTCGAGGCGTTCCTGGCGGGGCGGCTCGCGTTCCTCGGCATCGCCGAGGTCGTCGAGAAGTGCCTCACCTGGCTCGCGGACGAGCCCGTCGAGTCGCTCGACGACGTCTACGAGTGCGACGCCGAGGCGCGGCGCTTCGCGCGTGAGGCCGCCGGAGGCCACGGCTGACGCGCCTGCCGCCGCGCCCCACGCCGCGCCAACGCCGCGCGCGGCGACTCCGGCGACTCCGAACCCCGGCGCGTCCCGGCGCGTTAACCTCCACGTAATCTCGAACGGGTAGTGTGTACGCACATGACTGACGACCCCACAGCACCAGAGACCGCGCCCGACAAGCCGCCGAGGGCGCTCAGCCCTTGGTCGCTCCTGCTTGGAGGCGCGCTGCTCGCGGCTCTGCTCCTCGGCCAGTGGATCTGGCTGGTGGCCATCCTCGGCCTCGCGCTGCTCATCACGGTGCACGAGTTCGGGCACTTCATCGCCGCCAAGTCCTTCGGCATGCGCGTCGAGAAGTTCTACGTGGGCTTCCCGCCCGCGGCGCTGCGGCGCACGTGGGGCGAGACCGAGTACGGCATCGGCATCATCCCGCTGGGCGGGTTCTGCAAGATCAGCGGCATGACGCCGGAGGAAGAGGTCCCCGAGGACACCGGCGACCGCGTGTACCACCAGAAGGCGATCTGGAAGCGCAACGTCACCATCGCCGCCGGCCCGCTCATGAACTTCGCCGCGGCGGCGGTCATCCTCATCCTCTTCATCGGCATCCAGGGCGTGCCCAAGGCGACGCTCTCCCTCGAGGAGGTCGTGAAGGGGGCGCCGGCCGCCGGCGCCGGCCTCGTGGTCGGCGACACCCTCACCGGCGCCGACGGCAAGACCTGGACGCAGTGGGACGAGGCGTCCGCGTACTTCCGCGCCAACCCCGGCAAGACGATCGCGCTCAGCTACCGGCCCAAGGCCGGCGGGCCTGAGCGCACCGTGAACGTCAAACTCGTCGAGAACCCCCAGGCCCCCGGCAGCGGCTATCTCGGCGTGCGCGCCGGGGTCGTGCGCGAGAGGCCCGGTCCGGTCGAGACGGTCAAGCTCGGCATGACCGGCTTCAAGGACGTCGTCGTCGGCACCTTCACCGGCTTCTGGTGGCTCCTGAGCGGCAAGATCAGCGCGACGGGGCCAGACGGCGCCGTCGGCCCGGTCGGCATCGTCAACGTCAGCCGCCAGGCCGTGCAGGAGAACTGGTATCCGATCCTGCTGGCCTTCCTCAGCTTCAACCTCGGGCTCATCAACCTGCTGCCGATCCTGCCGTTCGACGGCGGGCACATCGCCATGAACGTGGTCGAGAAGATCCGCGGCCGGCGGCTGGACACGCGGGTCTTCGAGCGCATGGTCGCCTTCGGCACCGTCCTGCTCGTGATGCTGTTCATCTTCCTCACCTTCAACGACGTGAAGAGGCTGTTCGGCGGCTGAGACGGGGGCGCGGGGCGGGCTCGTGCCGTAGGATGGACCCATGCCCGAGCTCACCCTGGTCACCGGCGGCGCCGGATTCATCGGTTCGCACGTCGTCGACGCCCTCCTCGCGAGCGGTTCCGACGTGCGCGTCGTCGACGACTTCAGCACCGGCAAGGAAGAGAACCTCGACGACGCCTGGCGCCTGGCCGCCGAGCACGGGGCCGGCCTGCAGGTGATCGCCGGCGACGTCCGCGATGAGGTGCGCATGCGCGACGCCGTGGACGGCTGCTCGGGCGTGATCCATCTGGCGGCCGTGGTGTCGGTGCCGCAGTCGGTCGAGGACCCCGTGGGCTGCGACTCGGTGACGCACGGGGGCACGGTGAACGCGCTGCGCGAGGCCGTGGACGGTGGCGCGGCGCGCTTCGTGCTGGCGTCCAGCTGCTCCGTGTACGGCGACGCGGCGGAGCTGCCCATCGCCGAGACCACCCCGGCGCGTCCGCTGAGTCCCTACGCCGGCGCCAAGCTGGCCTCAGAAGAGGCCTGCACCGACGCCGCCGACGCCGGGCAGATCACCGCCGTCTGCCTGCGCTTCTTCAACGTGTACGGACCGCGGCAGGACCCTGGCTCCGCCTACTCGGGAGTGATCAGCCGCTTCCTGGCCGCCGCCGCGGCCGGGGATGCGGTGACCATCTACGGCGACGGCCGCCAGACGCGCGACTTCGTGTACGTCGCCGACGTCGTGGCCGCCATCATCGCCGCTCTGAGGCGGCCGCTCACCGGCGCCTCGGTGCTCAACGTGGGGACCGGCCGCGAGACCGACCTGCTGCGCATCCTGGGGAGCATCGAGGCGCGCGCCGGCCTGCAGTTGGAGCGGCGGCTGGAGGATGCGCGCGAGGGCGACATCCGCGACTCGCGCGCCGACGTCGGGCGCGCGCGCTGGGTGCTCGGCTGGGAGGCGAAGACCAGCCTCGACGACGGCCTCGCCGCGACCTGGGCGTGGTTCGCCGCGTCGGGAGGGCCGGCGGCGGCTCCCGACGGAGCCGGCCGTGGCTAGCGCGCGGAGCATCATGGTGGGCGCCGTCCCGGTCGGCGGCGGCGCTCCGGTGGCCGTGCAGTCGATGACCTGCACGCGCACCGGCGACGCCGCGGCGACGCTGGCGCAGGTGCGCGCGCTCGTGGCCGCGGGCTGCGAGATCGTGCGCGTGAGCCTGCCCACGGCCGAGGAGGCGCCGGCATTCGCGCGCGTGGTGCGCGAGGCGCCGGCGCTCGCAGAGTCCGGCGCGCCCGTCCCCATCATCGCCGACATCCACTACGACTGGCGGCTGGCGTTGGCGGCGATCGAGGCCGGCGCCGCCGGCGTGCGCATCAACCCCGGGACGATGGCGGAGAAGCACGTGCGCGAGATCGTGCGCGCGGCGGCTGAGGCCAGGGTGTCCGCGGGGCCCGGCGTGGACGACGCACCGGTGGCCATCCGCATCGGCGTCAACGCCGGCTCGCTGCCGCGGGACCTGCGCGAGCGCGCCGCCGGCGACGTCCCCGGCGCGCTCGTCGAGGCGGCCCTGCGCTGGGCCGAGCAGTTCGAGGAGTGGGACTTCACGGCCTACAAGCTGAGCGTGAAGTCCTCGTCGGTGCCGGACACCATCGCCGCGTACCGGCTGCTCGCGGCGCAGACGGATGCGCCGCTGCACGTGGGCGTGACCGAGGCCGGCACCGTGTGGAGCGGCACCGTCAAGAGCGCCGTCGGCATCGGCGCCCTGCTGGCCGACGGCGTCGGCGACACCATCCGCGTGAGCCTGACCGGCGACCCGGTCGAGGAGGTCAGGGTCGCCTGGCAGATCCTCGCCGCGCTGGGCCTGCGGCGGCGCGGCCCCGAGGTCATCTCGTGCCCCACCTGTGGGCGCACGGAGGTCGACATCGTCGCGCTCGCCGAAGAGGTCGAGCGCCGCCTCGGCGCCGATCCGGCGCTGGCGGGGCGCGTGATCAGCGTCGCCGTCATGGGCTGCCGCGTCAACGGCCCCGAGGAGGCGCGCCACGCGGACTACGGCATCGCCGCCGGGGCCGGCGAGGGCGTGCTCTTCGACCACGGCGAGCGCGTCGAGGCGCTGCCCGAGGGGCAGCTGGTCGACGCGCTCATCGCCCTTGTCCGCGGCGGGGCGCCCGCAGGCAGCTGAGCGGGCGCGGAGCGGCTACGCCGCCGCGCCCTCACCCGCCCGCAAACGGATGTACCAGCGGGCCTGGCGCCACCCGTGCCGATACCTCCCGTACACGAGCACCTGAGGGTGCAGAGACGCGGGAGGGCGGCCATGAGGGCGTCACGCGGCACGGAGCAGCGAGAGGCAGGTCCGCCGGGCGACAGCGGCGCGCGTCGCCGGCTGGCCATCGAAGCGGGGATGCTGGCGTTCCTGGTGGGCCTGGCGCTCATCTTCCTGACCAGCGCGCCGTCCTGAGCCTCAGGGTGGGCACGGCCCCGGGTGGGGCAGCGCCGCGCGGTGTCGAAGCGCCTGCGAGCACGAGCGAGCATCGGCGATGGGTCTGCCGTCTTCGCCGTTCGCGTTCTCAGGCGTCGCCCGTGCGGTACGCGCGCGCCTGTACCTCGTACATGCGCGCGTAGCGGCCCTGGAGCGCCATGAGCTCGTCGTGAGCGCCGCTCTCGACGATGCGGCCGGCGTCGAGGATGTGGATGCGGTCGGCGCTGCGCACGGTGCTGAAGCGGTGGCTGATGAGCACCACGGCGCGGCCGCGGGCGAGCTCCTTGATGTGCTGGAAGACGCGCCACTCGGTCTCGGGGTCCAGCGCGCTGGTCGGCTCGTCGAACACGAGGATCTGGGCGTCGCGCACGAAGGCGCGCGCCAGCGCCACCTTCTGCCACTCGCCGACGCTCAGCTCTTCGCCCTCGTCGAACCACTTGCCGAGCATGGTGTCGTAGCCGTGGGGGAGCCCGCGCAGTACTTCGTCGACGCGGGCGTCGCGAGCGGCGGCCTCGACGGCGGGGTCGTCGGCGGCCAGGTCGACGTTGCCGACGCGGATGTTCTCGCGGGCCGTGAGCTGGTACTCCGCGAAATCCTGGAAGATGACGCTCATGTGGCGGCGCAGCTCGTCGACGTCGAAGCTGCGCAGGTCGGCGCCGTCGAGCGTGATCGCGCCGGCGCTGGGGTCGTAGAGGCGGCAGAGCAGCTTGATGAGCGTGGTCTTGCCCGAGCCGTTGGGGCCGACGAGGGCGGCGACCTCGCCGGGGCGCACGGTGAGCGAGATGCCGGAGAGCGCCGTGCGGTCGGTGTCCGGGTAGCTGAAGTCGACGTCCTCGAAGCGCACGCCCTCGGTCATCGGCCGCGGGACCGGCGCCGGCTGCGCCGGCGGCAGCACCCGCGGCTCCAGCTCCATGAACTCGTGGTAGTAGGTGAGGAAGAGGTTGTCCTCGTAGAGGCTCGCCATGCCGCCGAGCACCGCCTGCAGCGACGAGAGGCCGGTCTGCATGGCCTGGTAGTACATCACCATCGAGCCGAGGGTGATGGCGCCGGAGATCGTCTGCCAGACGATGTACGCGAGGGCGCCGAAGATGGCCAGCACGGCGAGCGCCGCGCTGCCGAAGTCGGCCCAGGCGCGCCGCCGGGCGATGCCGATGCGCTCCGTGCGCAGGATCAGGCGCACGTCGCGGTACATGCCGCGGAAGAGCTCGCCGAGGCCGAACAGGCGCAGCTCCTTGGCGCGCGTGCCGTCGGTGAGCAGCCAGTGGAAGTACCAGCTCTGGCGGTCGGCCGTGGTGCTCTGCCGCCGCCACTCGTACATGCGGCGCGAGTAGCGCACGCGCACCAGCGCGCCGGGGATCGCCACGACGATCACGACCAGGGCGATGACCCAGCTGAGCGTGAACAGCAGGGCGGCCATGGCGACCATGGTGACGAGGCTCTGCGCGGTGGTCAGCAGGTCGGTGACGATCTGCATGGGCCGCGACTGCGCCTCCTGCTGGGCGCGGTGCAGGGAGTCGTAGTAGCGCGAGTTCTCGTAGTACTCGAGGTCGACGACCATGGACTTGGAGTGGATGACGTCGCTCACGTGGTCGGTGACCACCTGGCCCATGGCCTCATTCACCAGCGTGCCCAGCGAGCGCATCAACGCCATCGCGACGCCCACGACCGCCGCCAGGACGATGTAGACGAGCGGCGCTGCGGAAGGCGGCGGCCTGGTCGGCCGCGCCGATGCCCTCCGTGACCGCGTCGACGATCAGCTTCATCAGGTAGACGGCCAGCAGGGGCAGGACGCCCTGGACGACGGCGAGGCAGACGGCGAGCGCCGTCCAGCCCGGCGCCGCCCGCCACACGAGCTTGACCGCGTCGACGAGGCGCAGGGCGTCGCGGAGCCTGGGAGTGCGTGCGTCGTCCGGCAGCGCCGGCCTCCTTGTCAGTGGGTCATCGCCCGCGCGGCGGGCCGCTCAGATACTACCGGGAGCTGAACGTCAACTCACGCAAACATCGTCAACGATGTAAACTCTGTGGCGGAGGTGCCATCATGAACAACGTCGTGGCGACCAGGTTCCCAGAGAGCATCATCACCGAACTCGACGAGGTGGCGCGAGAGCGCAAGCGCACACGCGCCGAGATCATCCGCGAGGCGGTCGAGATCTACCTCTCGCAGTGGGCCGACTACGCCATCGCCCTCGATCGGCTGCACGACCCGAACGATCCCGTGCTGACCTCAGAGGAGTTCTGGGCGGAGGTAGGCGAGGATGAGGTCGGTCGGGACGAGACCGGTGCAGAAGGCGGGACGGAGCCGGCGGGTGGCTGAGCCCGTCTGGGAGATCCGCTACAAACGGTCGGTAGCCGCGGAACTGCGCCGCCTGGACGCTTCGCTGAGGCGGCGCATCCGCGCGGCCATCGAGGAGCGCTTGGCCGCGGACCCGCGCCGAGGCAAGCGGCTCAGGGGGCTCGCCGAGCACGACACGGGCAGGCCGCTGTGGAGCTTCCGCGTCGGCGACTACCGCATCATCTACGTGTTCAGCGCTGACGAGCTGTGGGTGCTGGTCATCAAGGTCGGGCCGCGCAGCGGAGTCTATCGGGAGGTGTGAGCGTCGATGTCGCGCTGGCAGCATCCCCTCACGGGGGAGCCGTCAAGACACAGTCGCCTCAGCGACAAAGGCCTCGAGGACCGGCGACTCGGGATCGAGGGCGTCCGCGCCGAAGGCTTCGATATGTGCGTTGATGGCCGACCGGACGTCGGCGAGAGCCTCTTCGTAGCTGTCTCCCTGACCCACCACTGCGCCACTCAGCCCCAACGGATACGCCACGTAGCCGTCCGCGTGCTTCTCGACGATGATCTTGATGCTGGCCATGGCAGCCCCCGGTGTCGACACGCGGAGCATACCCGGGCTCAGCTGTGAGGGCTGCGCGTCCACCCGCAATCGTAGCGCGTGGCGCGCGTGACGTCAGTGGCATCGAGGCTGTGTGATGGTGACGTCGGCGAGGAACTCAGCGCACCGGCCTCACGGCGCGAAGAACTCCTTGAGCACCTCGAGCACCGCGGTCGCCTCCTGCGGATCCAGGGCGCCCAGGCGCGCTGCCAGACGGACCTTGTCGACGGTGCGGAGCTGGTCGATGACGACCTGGCCGTCCTTGCCCGCGAACCTGACGGGAACGCGGGAGGGGTAGGGGCGGCTCGCCGTCGTGAGTGGCGCGACGACGACGGTGCGGACGTGACGGTTCATCTCGTCCGGCGAGACGATGACGCAGGGACGAGACTTGCGGATCTCGCTGCCCACGGTCGGATCGAGATTGACGAGGAACACGTCGAAGCGGCCTACTGCCACTCCCAGTCCTTCGCGTCGAAGGAGTCCGCCGTTGGGCTGTCACCGTCGAGCAGGCGGTCGTCACCGCTCGCTGCCATCTGGCGGAAGGCGGCTTCCCACCCGTTGCGGGCCGGCGCGACCGTCGAGATGACGAGCGAACCGCCTTGTACGGTGAGCTCGACCTCGCCGCGCAGCTCAGTCTGTTCCAGCAGAGCCTTGGGGATGCGGATGCCCTGAGAATTGCCGATCCTGACGATGCGCGTGCGCATGGCGGCACCTCCTTGTAGCCACATTGTAATCACGTGGCCGAAGGTGAGCAAGGCGCTGGGTGGGGGTGTGCGCATGGGTGTCGTGGTCCCGCAGGTCGCGGCTTGGGTTCGGCCCCTGGATGATGGCGCCTTGCCCAGCGATCGGCAAGGGGCCGAACGTCGGAACTGGGAGACGTTGGACCCTCGACGAGTGGACGTTGCCGCCGCCTGACCCCTCCGCGCCGCAGTGCGGCGAAGTCCGGGATCTAGCTTCGACGGAGCGCGCCGACGGCGCGGCGCAGCCGGCGCGCCAGCGCCACGAGCCGGGTGAGCGCGCCGGCACGGCTCAGCGCCGCGATCACGGCGCGTTCCCGGCCGAGGCCGAGGCGCACCTCGCGGCCGAGGCGCTGCACGCGCACGACGCGCCCGAGCACCTGCTCCGGCGGGACGACTCCGTCCGGCGCCATGGCGTTGTCGCCGCGCAGCAGCCAACCACGGTCCACGCGGCGCACCACGCGGTGGATCACCAGCAGCGACCCTTGGGCGAGCTCGACGGCGAGCACGTCACCGAGCCGCGGCCCAGCGGGCCCGATCGGCGCGATGGTGACCACGTCGCCGTCGCGGATGAAGGGCGTCATGCTCCAGCCGTGCACCGGCGTGCGCAGCGAGGCGCCGCGCTCGCGCATGCCGCGCAGCAGTTCGAGCTGACCTTGATTGGAGAGGTGGAGCTCGCCGCCCTGCGCACTGAACGATGACGCGGCGGGCGGGTCCGGCACGTCAGTCCCGGGCCGTGAGGATGCCCCGCTGCACCAGCTCGTCGGCGAAGCCCAGCACGTCGGCCTCGAGCTCGGCCGCGGACGCCTCGAACTCCTCCGTGAGCGAGGCGGCGACCTCCCGCAGGGTGCGCTTGCCGTCCAGCCGCTGCCAGACGGCGCGGCCGGTGTCGTTGAGCGTGTACAGCTCGTCGTCGGCGTCGCCGATGCCGGCCGTGAGCGGCACGATGACGATCTCGCCTTCGATCTCGCGCGCCACGACGTCGTCGGACGGCGCGCAGATGGTCTCAAGAGTCGTGGACAGCGACATGAGTAGCCAGCCTCCCTGGTCGACGGTCGCGGCCAGCTTATCCTAGAACGCTCCGCTTCACGCGTGGCGCTCCCCGCCGTGTCGCCGCGGTTGACCGCGGTAGGCCCGCACGCGGACAATCGCACGCAGCCTTGCCGTCCACGTCCAAGGGACTCCCAGTGTCAGACGAACAGCGGCGCTTCTACGAGATCGCCGGCATCACCGTGCGGGTCGAGAGCGAGCTCCCGTTCACCGACGCGACCTTCGACAAGAAGTTCGCGAGCTTCGCCGTGGACGGACCCGGCGCCGACACGGTGGTGATCCGCCACCACTTCGGTCTGCCCGGAGACGAGGCGCTCGCGGCGGCGCTGGAGGGTGGGGAAGAGGTGTACCGGCATCCGCCCTGGGCGATCGCGCGCACGCCCGGCTCGTGGGTGTACCTGGGCATCGCCCCGCAGCCGGACGACCCCACGCTGCACCGCGTGGCCTTCTTCAACGATGACCACACGCTCGGCGAGCTGTACAACCCTGCCGAGAGTCGCGAGTGGTGGCGCGAGGGCGGGCTGGGCTCGCTCAGCATGTTCCCGAGCGACCAGATCTGGCTGGCGCGCCTGCTGGCCGACCGCGACGCCTGCTTCCTGCACTCCGGCGGCATGCTCATCGACGGGCAGGGGTTCCTTTTCGTGGGTCACTCCGACGCCGGCAAGTCGACCACCATGGAGCTGGTGCGCGGCGCGCTCGGGGAGCGCGCCGACGATCCTCTGCGACGACCGCAACATCGTGCGCCGCTGGCCGCGGGGCTACGCCGGCGGCCCGCCCGGCTTCTGGGTCCACGGCACCTGGAGCCACGGCGACGTGCCCGACGTCTCGTCGGCCGGGGCGCCGCTGCGCGCCATCCTCTTCCTCGAGCAGTCGCCGACCAACGAGATCGTGCCGCTGACCGACCGCAAGGAGGTCTGGAAGCGGCTGCTGGCGACGCTCATCCGGCCGCTGGTGACCGCCGACTGGTGGGAGAAGGAGCTGGACGTGCTGCGAGCAGATCGTGGACGAGGTGCCCTGCTACACGATGCGCTTCGACAGGAGCGGCGCGATCGTGCCCGAGCTGGAGAAGCTGGCCGGGGCGGAGCCGGCGCGGTGAGCGACTACGTCCGCCGCGTCCCCGCCGACTCGGCGCCCGTCCTCTCGCGCCTCGGCGCAGCTCGACATCGAGCTCACCGAGCGCTGCGACAACGACTGCATCCACTGCTGCATCAACCTGCCGGCCGGCGACGAGGCGGCGCGCGCCCGCGAGATGACCACCGAGCAGGTGGAAGGACGTGCTGCGGCAGGCCGCCGACCTGGGCTGCCTGCAGGTGCGCTTCACCGGCGGCGAGCCGCTGCTGCGGCCCGACTTCGAGGAGCTCTACCTCTTCGCCCGCCGCCTCGGCCTCGCGGTGCTGCTCTTCACCAACGCGCGGCGCGTCACGCCGGGCCTGGCCGACCTGCTGGCGCGCATCCCGCCGCGCGAGCCCGTGGAGGTCACGGTCTACGGCATGCACCGCGGAGTCCTACGAGGCCGTCTCGCGCGTGCCCGGCTCCTACGCCCAGTTCCGCCGCGGGGTGGACCTGCTGCTGGAGCGCGGCGTGCCGTTCGTCGTCAAGGGCGTGGCTGCTGCCGCCGAACCGCGCCGAGATGGACGAGTTCGAGGCCTGGGCGGCGACCCTGCCGGGGATGACCGAGCCGCCCAGCTACGTCGTGCTGCTCGACCTGCGCAACCGCCGCGACGACGCGGAGAAGAACCGGCTGATCGCGTCGCTGCGGCTCTCGCCCGAGGACGCCGTGGCCGTGCTGGCGCGCGACGAGGCGAAGTACCGCGCCGAGACGGCCGCGTTCGCGGCGCGGTTCATGGGGCCGCCCGGCGCCGAGCTCTTCCGCTGCGGCGCCGGCCACGCCATCTCGGTCGACGCCTACGGGCGCGCGCAGCCGTGCATGGGCGTGCGCGCGCCGGAGCTCACCGTCGACGTCCTGACCTCGTCCCTGAGCGAGACGCTCTGAGCGCTTCGCCGGCCTGCGCGAGCTGCGCGCCACGAACCCCGAGTACCTGCGCCGCTGCGCGCGTCTGCTTCCTCCACGGCTTCTGCGAGCAGTGCCCGGCCAAGTCGTGGGCCGAGCACGGCACGCTCGACACGCCGGTGGAGTACCTCTGCGAGGTCGCGCACGCGCAGGCGCGCCACCTCGGCTGGCTGAAGGAGGACGAAAAAGCATGGAACGTGGCCGATTGGGCGAATAGAGTGCCGCGAGCAACGCAGAACCGCAGCGACGGAGAGTGAGTCGACCATGTCGGCCGAGAAGACGACCTGGCGGACGGCCGCAGCTGACCGTGCTCGTGCGCAGCAGGGCCGAGGAGGCGGTCCTGCGGCTTGCAGGCACTGCAATGACGGCGGACCGAACATCCGTCGGCTGCGACGACGCTGGGGGACGCCGTGCCAGCAGGTACTCGTGAGACGTCACTGCGCCATCGTAGGAGCAGCGAGCAGTCCGCTGACTCGGCGTGCGACCGAGCTGACGTCCTCCGCGCTGGCGTGCAGCAGTGCTCGACAAGGGACGCGTGCTGCGCTGCCGTGCAGTCTGCCAGAACACGGCTCGACGGCGGGTCCGAATCGGTCTGGCCGCAGTCGCTCGGAATGATGCCGATGCATGCTATAGTGGCACTCAGCGTTCTCGACGTCGGCGACAGGGGCGATGATGGAACGCGAAGAAGCGCGTGGCGAGGCCGACGTTGACCGTCCTGCGTGCGCAGCAGGGCGGAGGAGGCCGTCGCTGGCCAGGCTGCAAGCACGGCGTCAACGCCTGTGGGCCCGGATCGACGTGCTCCGCGCCAACAGCCCGCGGACTGCACTGCAGCAGTGCACTCCTGACGTCGCTGCCGCGCTTAGTGCTCTGTGAGCGTGCTCGCAGCGCGTCGTCGGAGTGCGCTCGCGGTCGCGGCGGACCCCGATCGTCCGTTGCGTGAGGCGCCGATCCGGTCCGGCGCCTGATCAGTCGTCCGGCTGACTCGGCGAGCCACGCTGTTGCGCGCCGCGCATCTGGCACTCCCTGCGGATCGAGAACGCTGCGTTGCAGGCTGGGAGACCTGAGTGGCGCCGGTGCCAGTAGCCTCGAGATCCAGCAGTTCCCCCTCTGGGACGAAGCTGGGCGACGGCGCGTGCCGCTCAGCTTCGACCTCGAGCTCACGGCGCGCTGCAACAACGACTGCCGGCACTGCTACATCAACCTGCCGGCCGGCGACCGCGCCGCCAAGGCCGCCGAGCTGACCACCGCCGAGATCCTCGACATCGCCGGCGAGGCCGCCGATCTGGGCGCCCTGTGGTGCCTCGTCACCGGCGGCGAGCCGCTGCTGCGCGACGACTTCACCGAGATCTACCTGGGGCTCAAGCGGATGGGGCTGCTGGTCAGCGTGTTCACCAACGCCTGCCTGGTCACGCCGGAGCACGTCGAGCTGTTCCGCAAGTACCCGCCGCGCGACATCGAGGTGAGCGTGTACGGCGCGACGCGCGAGACGTACGAGGCGGTCACGCGCCGCCCCGGCTCCTACGACGCCTTCATGCGCGGCCTTCGACTGCTGCTCGAGGGTGGCCTCAAGGTGCGCTTGAAGGCGATGGCGCTGCGCAGCACGGCGCACGAGCTCGAGGAGATCGGGCGCTTCTGCCGCGAGCGCACCAAGGACTACTACCGCTTCGACCCGCTGCTGCACCTGCGCTTCGACGGCGACCCGGTGCGGAACGAGGAGATCCGCGCCGAGCGGCTCTCGCCCGAGGAGGTCGTGGCCGTGGAGCGCGCCGACGAGGAGCGCTTCGGCGCGCTGCAGAAGGGCTGCGCCGACGGCGAGCTGATCAGCCCCGAGTTCGCGCACACCGGCTGCGACCACCTCTTCCACTGCGGCGCCGGCAACGGGAGCTTCACCGTGGGGTCCGAGGGCACCTTCCGCCTCTGCTGCTCGCTCTGGCACCCGGACACGGTCTACGACCTGCGCAAGGGCACGCTGCGCGAGGCCTGGGAGGAGTGGGTGCCGCGCGTGCGCGACCTGCGCGGCGCGGACCCCGAGTTCCTCGAGAAGTGCCGCAAGTGCGCCATCATCAACCTCTGCCTCTGGTGCCCGGCGCACGCCGCCCTGGAGACCGGCGCCATGGACGACTGGGTGGAGTACTTCTGCGAGGTCGCGCACGCGCGCGCGGCGGCGCTGCGCGAAGACGCGTGTAGCGGGACTTGAGGTACGCTGCAGGAACTCGTCACGCGGTATCCGAGCTTGCTTGCAGACCGTCCTCAGCGTGGAGCCCCTGAGTATCCGTCGTCTGGGCGCATCGACGGGGAACCTCGGGCTCATGCAGACACGGTCGCCTGAGCGACAAAGGCCTCGAGGATCAGCGACTCGGGATCGAGGGCGTCCGCGCCGAAGGCCGAGATGTGCGCGAGGATCGCCGACCTGACGTCGGCGAGGGCCTCTTCGTAGCTCTCTCCCTGACCGACGACCGCGCCGTTCAGTCCCAACGGATAGGCCCCGTAGCCGTCCGCGTGCTTCTCGACAATGATCTTGATGCCGGCCATGGGAGCCCCCGGTCTCGACACGCGGAGTATACCCGGCCTCTTGTGTTCGGGGGTTTCATGTCCATTTCGACAGCGTAGCGTGGTGCGCAGGCGCTGTTGCGTGCGTACCCGGCGTGAGACGGTGACGTTGGGCTGAAGCGTGAGGAACGAATCGAACCGCCCGGACTCCACGACAACCAGCGGCGGAAGGCCTCTATGCGGCCCGGAAGGCGCGGATGTCCACCTGCACGCCGGACGCGGCGGCCTCCTCGGCCATGCGCAGCAC
>CAWEHE010000014.1:0-211712 GCA_963808735.1 uncultured Thermoleophilia bacterium
TGCTGCAACCATTCTGCAACCGGAATCCCCGGTTCTCGCGTCGGCGCGCTCAGGCTCATCTGCGGCGTCACGCGCTATACTTGTCCCCTCGTGGGCCGCTAGCTCAGTTGGGAGAGCGCCTCCCTTGCACGGAGGAGGTCAGGGGTTCGACTCCCCTGCGGTCCACCAGTCATGCCGCGCACGAAGGAGCGCACCATGCCCGAGAGCCTGCGAGACCGGCCCGGCTCGCGCCGACGGCGCGCCGCCGCGCCGGGCACGGCGGAGTAGCGCCCGGGGCGCCGCCCATGGACTGGCAGATCCTCGTCACCGTGCTCACCGGGGTGGCCCTCGCCGTCGCCGCCATCGGCACGCTGTATCCGGTGCTGCCGGGGAGCCTCATCGCGATCATCGCGCTGCTCGTGTGGGCGGTGGTGATGGGGTCGTGGGCGGCGTGGACCGCGGCGCTCCTCGGCGTGCTCATCGCCGCGGTGGGGTGGTCGGCCAGCTGGGTGCTCACGGGACGCAAGCTGAAGGAGTACGCGGTCCCCAAGCGATCGATCGCCGTCGCGATCGTGGCGGGCATCGTGGGCATGTTCGTCATCCCGCTCGTCGGCCTCTTCGTCGGGTTCGCCGCGGGGCTCTTCGTCAGCGAACTCGTGCGCCACCGCGACCACCGCCCCGCGCTCTCGACCAGCGCGGCGACCTTGAAGGCCGCTGCGACCGGCATCCTCATCGAGTTCGGCATGCTGTGCCTCGCCGGGTGCGTGTGGGCGCTCGGGGTGATCGCCCACTTCACGCTGCGCTGAGGCACGTCCGCGCCGGGCCGGGAGGCAAGCACTCCCGGCGCGCAACAACGGCGCCAACGGCGTGACGCGGCGACGTTCCGGGCACAAGAAGAGTGTGCAGCAGGCACGTAGCTGCAGCGAAGCGAGGGAGCGCGCGAGTGCCCTGGCCGAGGTGCAGCGACCCGAAAGGGTCATTCGACGAGACCGCCTGGTGAAGTACAAGGCGATCCCATCGGAGGAAACGACCTGCTGCACCTCGCGCGTACGGGGGTCGCCCGGCGCTCGCTCCGCTCGCCCAACGGGATCCGGGCAGGCGAACGCCGTGATCGTGCCGAAGGAAGAGGGACGAGAAGGGCACGATCCGGAGGCAGCATGGTCACAGCGCGCGACGCCCACGACGAGTGGCACGAGGATGACGGCCGGTACGGCGACCCGCATGTCGGGCGGCCCGCCGGGTCACGAGATGCACGCGGGCTCCAGCTGGTGCGCCCGGCGGGGCTGGCGTTCGAGCTGGTCGTCCCGGAGAGCTTCGAGGCGGCGCAGACCATCGCCGACCGCCTGCGCGAGGGGCGCCCCGTGCTCATCGACTTCCACGGGTGCGACGCGCGCCTCGCAGGCCGCCTGATGGACTTCGCCAGCGGCCTCGTCTACGCGCTGGAAGGCACGCTGCAGCACGTCGGCGACGACGTCGTGCTGCTCAGCCCCGACGCCGTGGACCTCTCCGGCGACGAGGCCGCGGGGGTCAGATCACCCGGCTTCTACAACCGGATCTGACCCCTCGGGATCGATGTCCGGATCGGCGCGGTCAGGATCTCTCCCAGACGCCTCCCGGTTTGCCCCGGGCCTCACGGGATGCTACGGTCCCGTGCTCAAGCCCTACGGCGCCGGGCCAGAGACCGTGAGTCACCCGGCGCGAAGGAGGCGATTCGTTTGACCCCCACGCGCAAGGCCATCATCCCCGGCCTCATCGCCGTCATCATCCTCCTCGTCTTCGCCGGCGCGGCGTCGGCAGGTCCGATCGCCGCCAAGAAGGCCAGGCTCCAGGCGGTCCGGGCGCAGCTCGAGAAGGTCTACGAGCAATCGGACATGGCCGTGGAGCGCTACAACGAAGCGGCTTCCCGGCTGGAGACCGTGCAGGAGCGCATCGCCCGCAACCGGCAGCTCCTGAAGACCGCCGAGTACAAGCTGGGCGTCGCCAACCTGCACCTCACGGCGCGTGCCCGCCAGGCGTACAAGGCCAACGATGCAGGCATCGTCGACGTGCTCTTCGCGTCGCGCACCTTCGACGAGCTCGTCACCCAGCTCGACATGATGCAGCGGATGGCGGAGAGCGACGCCGACATCGTGCGCGCCGCCGCGGCGTATCGCCAGGAGATATCCGACCGCCGCATCGCCCTCGAGGCGGACCGCCAGTCGGCGGTCAAGCTGGTGGCCCAGCGCGAGGCGAGCAAGGACCAGGTCCTCGCGCTCCAGTCCCAGCTCGAGGGCACCGCCGGCGGCCTCCAGAACGAGATCGCGCAGCTCGAGGCGGCGGCCGCCGCCGCCGCCAAGGAAGCGGCCCGGAAGGCGGCCCTGGCCGCGTCCCAGGTCGCCTCCTCGTCCTCGAGTTCCGGGGGAAGCAGCGGCGGGGGCGGCGGGACCGTCGTCGACCCGGGCGGCTCCGGTCGCTCGGCGGTCGTCGCCATAGCCCAGCGGTATCTCGGCGTCCCCTACGTCTGGGGCGGCGCCAGCCCGAGCGGCTTCGACTGCTCCGGCCTCACCATGTACTGCTACGCGCAGATCGGCATCGGCATGTCGCACGGCGCCACCGACCAGCAGCGGGCCAGCACGCCGGTCCCGCTGAGCGCGCTCCAGCCCGGCGACCTCGTGTTCTTCGGCTCTGCCAGTTACAGCCATCACGTCGGCATCTACGTCGGCGGCGGCAGCATGATCCATGCCCCGCACACCGGCGCCGTCGTCAGCTACGGCTCCATCAGCGGCGCCTGGATCGGCGGCCGCTTCTAGCCGGCCGCCGCTCCGGCGCTCCACCGGGGCGCACACACCGACCGACCGCGCGCAGAAGGGGCGGGGCGCCATCGGCGCCCCGCCCCTTTGACGTTCTGCATCCGGCCCGTCGCGCTCAGCGGGGAGCGCTCAGAGCCCGGCCGTCAAAGCGCGTCGTGCAGGACCTGGCCGTTGCCCATCGTGAAGAGCACGTGGGCGTTGAAGAGCTCGGTCGGCGCGACGTCGAACAGGTTGGTGTCGAGCACCACCAGGTCGGCGGACTTGCCGACCTTGATCGTGCCGGTCTGCTTGTCGAGGTAGTTGGCCTTGGCGCCCTCGATCGTGAAGCTGCGGATCATCTGCTCCACGGTCACGCGCTCTTTCGGCCAGAGGACGCCGTCGAGGCTCGGAGGCGCCGGGTACTCCCAGACGTAGTCCGGCGCCCAGCGGTTCACGCCGACGGCGATGCCCATGAGCGGGTCCGGCGGGATGGTGACCGGGAAGTCGCTCGCCGACGCGACGGTCACACCGGCGTCGAAGAAGCTCTTCATGGGGTATTCCTCGTCCGCCCGCGGGAGGCCGAGGTACGGCAGCTGCAGGTACGTGTAGTAGTCGTCCTTGAGGAACCAGTACGGGTCGGGGACCGCGGCCACGCCGAGCTTGGCGAAGCGCGCGAAGTCCTTGGGGGCGACCAGCTGGATGTGGGTGATGCCCGGCCGCCAGTCGTGCTGGCCGTTGACCTTGCGCGCGTAGGCGAGCGCGTCCAGGGTCTCGCTGGTCGCCGCGTCGCCGATGGCGTGCGTGTGGATCTGGAAGCCGGCCTTGTCGAGCCGGGCGAACGTCTTGTTGAGCACGTCGGGTTGCCAGATCGGCTCGCCGCGGTAGGTCGCGTCGCCCTTGTACGCGAGCGCGTCGGCGTACGGTTCGTTGAGGTACGCCGTGTGGCCCTCGACGACGCCGTCGGCGAAGATCTTGACGGCCGGCGTCCTGAACATGTCGTTGGTGTGCCTGGCGCGCTCCGCCTTGGCGGCCGGCATCCACGTGGCGAGGTCGTCGGTCGGGTGTCAGCGCCAGTGCGGCGCGGAAGCGCACGGTCAACTCGCCGGCGGACGCCATCTCCTCGAGCGCCTGCACGCCGTTGCTGCCGACGTACATGAGCGGGTCGAAGACGGTGGTGAGGCCGAGCGGTGCGGCGACGCCCTGCTGGAAGACGCCGATGCCGTCCTTGTACTGCTGCACGCTGTAGTCGGGGAGCAGGTCGGTCACGAGGTTGGCGGCCGTCTCGCGCAGCGTGCCGGACGGAGTGCCGTACGGTGGGTCGGTCGCCTCCGTGCCGGCGAGGCGCTCGATCACGCCGTCCTCCGGGTCGGGCGTCGCGCCGGTGATGCCGGCGAGCTCGAGCGCCGCGGAGTTCACCCACCACGAGTGCCCGTCCTCGGACATGATGGCGACGGGCCTGTCGCTCACCACGGCGTCCAGGGAGCTTGCCAGCGGCCCGTTGCCGGGCACCACGGTGTTGCTCCAGCCCTGCCCCCGGATGACGTCCATGTCGGGGTTGGCGGCGGCGAACTCGGCGACCGCGGCGACGTACTCGTTCACGCTCGTCATGCCGTAGAGCAGTACCGAGTAGAGGCTGCTGACGGTCATGCTGGCGTGCATGTGCGAGTCGATGAAGCCCGGCAGCATCATCTTGCCGCCCAGCTTGACGACCTTGGTCGACGGCCCGACGAAGGCGTTGGCGCCCTGGTTCGAGCCGACGTAGACGATCTTGCCGTTCATCACGGCCACGGCGCTGGCCACCCGGCCGCCGGGATTCACGGTGTAGATGTAACCATTCTTGAATACGGTATCGGCGGGCTTGTTCTTCGCCAGAGCCGACGCTGGAAGCACGAGCGCTGCTGCGACCAGTGCCAGCAGCGCCACGAGGTAGAGCCTGGATCTCATCGAGTACCCCCTTGGGTGACTTGCAGTGCCCGTGAGGATGCAAGTCTCCCCGGGGGGAAGGTCAAGTCACCAGCGGCACCGCGATCTCGGTGACCCACTGCCGGGGGTCGTCCGTATCCTCGTCTGTGACCACCCCGAGCTCGCGGACCGGGCCGCCGGCGACGTAGCCGTTCTCGCCGATCCACGCGTGCAACTCGGCGTGGGCGTTCCAGATCGTGTCGTAGGGGCCGCGGAAGGTCAGGGCGGCGACGCGCGCGGCCGGCAGTTCCCTGCAGTGGACGTCCGGGCCGCTGGAGAGCCGCCGCGGGACCGGGATGCAGACCTCGAAGGCGATCTCGTCATCGACCTCGAAGTCGGTGTGGTAGAGGATGATCGCGGGCGCCACCGGCTCGACGCCCTGCCGCGCGATCTGCACCATCGCCTTGGCTCCGGTCCGGCGCAAGGCACGCTCCAACGACCACGGGTCGTGGGGATGCGTGCGCGGGACGGAACCGGGCGCGCTCATGACGAGCGCGGCCGGCACCTCCGTGAGCGCTACCTCGTAGGTCATCAAGGGCTCTTCGCGCTCGAGCTCCTGGTCGAGCAGGCGGAGCAGGCGGCTCAGTCCCGCCAGTCGTGCGGCGACGCCGTCGCGATGGCGCTGCAGGTGCCGGCGCAGGTCGCCGCGCTCCGCGGCCGCGAGGAGGTCCGCCATCTGGTCCATCGTGAGGCCGAGCTGACGGCCGAGATGGACGAGGCTGGCCACGCGCGTCTGGCTGAGGTCGTAGTAGCGGTAGCGCGTGTCCGGGTCGACGAACACCGGCGAGAGCAGGCCGCGCTCGTCGAGTCGCCGCAGCAGGCGGGGCGAGAGGTCCGTCAGCTTGGCGAAGCGCCCGATGGGGATCAGTCCGCTCTTGTCCATGCGGGCAGGGTACGCGCGGAAGCGGCGCTCGGCAATGCCCCGGGCCGGGAGCTCAGCGCTCCGCTTCGGGCCGCAGGCTCCAGACCGTCCCCGGCGGCGCCGCCTCCGGCTGCGGCAGGACGGAGGCCAGCGCGGCGACCGCCAGCGGCAGCGCCGCGAGCACGTAGAGCACGGGCGTCAGGCCTGCGGCGTCGCCGAGCACGCCGAGGCCGGCGACGATCAGGCCGCCGGCCCCGCCGCACACGCCGACGATGAGCCCCGTCGACAACCCCATACGCGACGGCATGTACTCCTGGCCGAGCACGAGCACGACGCTCATGTTGGCGTTCATGGCGAGTCCGGCTACGACCACCGCCGGGATCATGGCGGCGTAGCCCAGGCTCGGCAGCACGGCGATCGCGGGCACGAGGATCAGCTGCGGGACGATGAGCACCCCGCGGCGGCCGAGGCGATGGGCGGCGACGCCTCCGAGCAGGGTGCCGCAAGCCCCTGCCGCGAGCAGGATGCTCGACATCACGTTGCTTGCCGACGGCGTGGCTCCTCGCTCACCCAGCAGATACAGCGGCAAGAAGGTGAGGAGCCCCGTGGTGACCCCGCTGGAGAGGGCGAACATGGCGAGCAGGAGCGCGAACGGCCGCCACTCGCAGGCCAGGGCGGCCGCCGGGGACGCGGACCGGCGCTCGTGGGGGGTGTCGCCGTGGAACCGGCGGACGACGACTGCGACCGCGGTCGCCGCCGCGAACGGGATGGCCGCGATCAGCGCCGTCCCCTGGAGTCCGAGAAGCGGGAGGACGGCGGCCACGACGAGAGGTCCCAGGGCCCAGCCCACGCCGCCGCCGACCGAGTACACGCTCATGTCGGCGGTGACGCGGCTGCCGGAGGCGTGCCGCGCCCAGCGCGCCCCCTCGGGGTGATACGCGGCGACCCCGGCGCTGCACACGATCACCGCGAGGAGAGTGGCCTCGTACGCCGTCGTGAATCCGACCGCGGCGATGCCGAGACCCGCGACGATGAGCCCGGCCGGCAGCAGCAGCCAGGCCTCGCGACGATCGCCGTGGGCGCCGACGAGCGGCTGGAACAGCGCGTTGGCGACGCTGGCGGTGAGGGCGAAGACGCCGACGGCCGCGTAGCTGTAGTCCCGCTCCACGACGAGGAACGGCAGCAGCGCCCAGAGGGCGCCCGAACTGAGGTCCGCGGCGGTGTGCCCCAGCGTGAGCGTCATCAGGGTGCCGCGCGCGGTCCGGCGCCGGACGGGGAGGCTGCTCACGACGTCTGTACGGCCGTAGGCCGTTCCTGGGCCGCGATCGGCAGTGGTGGGTCCTTTCCGGGCGTTCTTCTGCGGGCGCCAGTGGACTCTAGCACCGAAGCGGCGCCCCTTCGGGTAGCATCCCGCGTGCAAGGTGTCGGAGACCGGTCCTCAGGGCCGGGATGAGGAGAGGCAGGGATCCGGATGCGCATCGTGGTGCACGGCCAGCAGGCCTTCGGCAGGGCCGTGCTCGAGGCGCTGCTCGAGCGGGGCGACGACGTCGCCGCCGTGTACGCCCCGCCGGACACGCCCGGGGCCAAGGCCGACCCGCTGGTCGAGGCCGCTCGCGCGGCCGGGCTCCCCGTGCGCCAGCCCTCCACGTTCCGCGATCCGGGAGTGCTGGACGCGTTCCGCGAGCTGGCGCCCGACCTGCAGGTGATGGCCTTCGTCACGCTCGTGGTGCCGCAGGAGTTCCTCGCGATCCCGACGCGCGGCACCATCCAGTACCACCCGTCGCTGCTGCCCAGGCACCGCGGGCGCAGCTCCATCAACTGGCCCATCATCCAGGGCGAGACCGAGACGGGGCTGTCCATCTTCTGGCCGGACGCCGGCCTCGACACCGGCGACGTGCTGCTCCAGAAGCGCACGCCCATCGCCGCGACCGACACGCTCGGCTCCGTCTACTTCGACCGCCTCTTCCCGATGGGTGTCGCGGCCCTGCTGGAGGCGGTCGATCTCGTCGCCGCCGGGGCCGCGCCGCGGCTTCCGCAGGATCACGCGCTGGCGACCTACGAGGGTCCGTGCGAGCGGCGGAACGCGCGCATCGACTGGGGCAAGCCGTGGAAGCAGATCCACGACCTCATCCGCGGCTGCGACCCGGCGCCGGGGGCCTGGACCACCTGCGGCGGCCAGGCGCTGCAGGTCTTCTCGGCCGTGCCGCTGCCGGCCCGCGACCTCGCGGGCATCGGTGGCGAGGCCGGCGAGGTCGTCGAGATCGCCGGAGACGGGTTCAGCGTGGCCTGCGCGGACGGCCGCATCCGGGTGACGCGCGTGCGGCCGGCCGGCGGCGGCAAGGTCGCCGCCGGCGAGTGGGCGGCGGGCGCGGGGCTCAGCGCCGGCGCCCGCCTCGAGTAACGGCGCGGCTCCTGGCTCGCGTGCGGCGGGCCGCGCCTCAGGCCGTCGTGGTCAGGCCGCAGAGACCCCGCGGAGCGGGACCGTGCGGCGCGCACCGCAGAGCTCGCAGGCGCAACCGGCGTCGTGCCGCCAGCCGTGTCCCGGCGCGCGCCACGACGGCACCACGCGCTGCTTGCCGTTCGCCTCGCGCCGCCAGAAGCTGATGCCGTCGTAGAAGTACCCGGCGCCCTGGACCCCGTCACCCTCGGTCCACGCCTCGCACTCGGCGCAGATGACCTGGTACCTGCTGTACGCCTCACGATCCGTGTCCATCACGCTCCCCTCGCCGGCCGGCGCCCCTCACGCCGGAGTCGCGCCCTCGCTCTCGGTATCGGCGAGGCGTGGCCGGTGGTCTGCAGTACATTCGTCGGGGTCCCTTGACGTGCCAGGGAGGGTTGAGGCGTCTCGGCGGTCGATGGCCGCCGCCGGCTCAGCGGCGCAGCAGGCGCGCCGTCACGCCGGCGATCGTGTCCTTGCCGTAGGACGACGTCGGGTTCTGCTCGGTGAAGACGGCGAGGCCGATGCGGATCCTCTGGCGCTCGAGGCGCGCGGCTTCGTTGGCCAGGATCCAGGCGCCGAGCCACCCCGGCTTGAAGTACACGCGATAGCCGGCCGGCTGGGCCGCCACCGGGATCCCCCAGCGCTGGTACGACACGATGTGCGCGAGCAGGCTGTTGGCGAAGCGGCGGTGGGTGGTCGGCACGTACTTCTCCATGTCCCGGAAGAAGCGCGCCATGTCCGCCGGCGCCACCTTGCTCACGATCCAGGTGCTCCCGGCGCGAAAGGTGTTCATGTGAGCGACGCGGGCCGAGGCGCTGGACCGCGCCTCGGCCGACGTGCGCGTAGACGGCGTCGGCGGCGGCGTTGTCCGAGACGGTGATCATGCGCGTGAGCGTCGCGCGCATCGAGTCGCTCACGGTCCGGTGCTGACGCAGGTAGGTCACGAGCAGCATGGCCTTCACGACGCTCGCGGTGACGAACGGCCGCCACTTGTTGTAGCCGTAGAGGTTGCCGCGGCTGTCCACCACGGCAACGGCGACATGCCCGGCGCGCCCTGCCGCCCAGGTGAAGGCCGCGCGCCGGGCGCGGGCGGTGGGCACCAGCGGCGGCAGCGGCGCGAGGACGCGGAGTGTGGCGCGGCGGGCGCTCGCCTCGGAGCGGCCGCTCGCGTCGAGGGCGTGGGCGATGAGCCGGTAGCGGCCGCGGCGCAGACGCAGGCGGCCGCTCCAAGTGCGCTCGATGCCGACGGCCGTCACGCGGCCCGTGACGAGGCGCCGGCGCACGTCGCCGGTGCGGGTCGTCACGAGCAGCTCAATGGTGACGTCGCCGCCGGCGGTGTCGTCGGCGCGGTAGCGGACCTTGGCCCTCGACCCGCTGTGGACCGTCACGTCGCGCACGACGGTGGTCGTCAGGGTGTCGCTCACGAGCGGCGTGGTGGTGGGCGAGGGGGATGGAGATGGGGACGGGGAGGCGGAAGACGCGGCCGAGGGACCCGGCTGCGCCGAGGCGGCGACCACGACGGCGACGCAGGCGGCGCCGAAGACTGCGCAGACCGCAACGACGACGGCGACGCGCAGCGACCACGAGATCTGTCCGGCTGCTCCGCTCACACCCGCATCCTACGCCGCCGGACCCGCGGTGTCCCGGCGGCGCCATTGCGGGCTCGCGGCGGCGGTCAGCTGCCCCTGAGCCGCGCGCCGTCCGGATCGTAGAACGGCCGGGCGCTCAGCCGCGCGGGCACTCGCTCGCCGGCGATCTCCACCTCGACGTCGCCGGCCGCGACGATCTCGTCCAGCGCCCCCGGCTCTCCCTCGAGCGAGGCGAACCCGACGGCGGCGCCGAGCGTGTGGCCGTAGGCGCCGGACGTGACGCGGCCGACGATCCTGCCGCCCTGCAGGACGGACTCTCCGTGGTAGAGCAGCGGCTCGGCGTCCGCGAGGAGGATGTGGGCGAGCCGCCGGCGCTGCGGCTCGGCCGCGCGCGCGAGCAGCGCCTCGCGGCCGATGAACCCACCCGGCTTGTCCATCGCGACGGTGCCGCCCAGGCCGGCCTCGAACGGCGTGTCGGCCGGCCCCGCGTCGGGACCCCAGTGCACGAACCCCTTCTCGGCGCGCAGTCCGTCCAGGGCGTGGTAGCCGGCGTGCCGCAGCCCGAGGCCTGCGCCCGCCGCGGTGAGCTGGTCGTAGAGCACGCCGAGTGAATCGACGGGCACGTAGAGCTCCCAGCCGAGCTCCCCGGCGAACGAGACGCGCAGGGCGAGCGCCGTCGCCCAGCCGACGTCGACCTCGCGGGCGCGTGCGAACGGGAACGCGGCGTTGCCGAGGTCGGCGTCCGTGAGCAGGCCGAGCAGCTCTCGCGAGCGCGGTCCGGTGACGGCCAGGACGCCGAGTCCGGAGGTGACGTCGGTCACGACCGCCGCCGGGTCGCCGTGGCGGCGCAGCCAGTGGAACGCCCGGGTCTGGGCGGCGGTCGCGGTGACCACGAGGAAGGCGTCGTCGGAGAGACGCGTCACCGTCGCATCGAGCTCTGTCCCTCCGAGGCGGTTCAGCATCGAGGTGTACACGACCGACCCTGTTCTCCGGTCGAGGTCGGCCGTGAAGACCCGCTGGACGGCGTCGAGCGCCGCGGGTCCCTCCACGCGGAGCTTGGCGAACGAGGACAGGTCGAAGAGGGCGACGCCCTCGCGCGCCGCGCGGTGCTCCTCGGCCACCGCCTCGAACCAGTTCTGGCGGCCGTAAGAGTAGGCGTACTCGGGCCGTGTGCCGGGCGGCGCGTACCAGTTGGCGCGCTCCCATCCGGCCGCCTCGCCGAAGCAGGCGCCGGCGGCCGCGAGGCGGTCGTACAAGGGCACGCGCCGCAGCCCGCGCGCCGTGCCCGGCTGCAGGAACGGCCAGTGCATGGCGTACAGCCGACCGAGCGACTCGTGCGTGCGTTCGAAGAGGTACCCGGCGTTGGCCTGCGCCGGGGAGAAGCGGCGCACGTCGAGGTCGGAGACGTCGATCGGCGGAGCGCCCTCGTCGATCCAGCCGGCAAGTGCCCGGCCGACCCCGGGCCCGAGGATGATGCCCTGGGAGTTCATGCCGGCGGCGGCAAACAGCCCCGCGACCTCCGCCGACTCGCCGAGCAGGAAGTTGGCGTCGGGCGTGAAGCTCTCCGGCGCGCACAGGAAGTGCGCGAAGCGCGCCGTGGCCAGCGCCGGCACGCGCACGCGCGCCTGGGAGAGCGGGCAGCTCGAAGTGCTCGAGGTCGGGCTCGAACTCCCCGAAGGAGAAGTCGTCCGGGATCGAGGCGGTCGTGCGCGGCCGCCCGTCCGGCTCGAACGCGCCGACGATGAGCCCGCCGCGGTAGTGGCGCACGTAGACGGAGCCGTCGAGGTCGCGCACGATCGGCAGGTCGCGGGTCGCGCCCTCGACCGGCTCCGTCTGGGCCCAGTAGTGCTCCGCCGCGTGCAGCGGCAGGCGGGCGCCGGCGAGGAGGGCGAGGTCGCGCGACCAGAGCCCGGCGGCGATGACGACGACCTCACAGGCGACGAACCCGCGGTCGGTCTCGACGCCGGTCACGCGCCCGCCGCCCAGGCGGAACCCGGTGACGCGGACGCCCTCGACGACGCGCACGCCGAGGTCGGACGCGGCCTTCGCCGTCGCGTAGGCCGCGACGCCGGGGTTGACGGTCGCGTCCTCCTCGAACAGCACGCCGCCCACGAGGTCGTCGACGCTGAGCAGGGGTGAAACGGCGGCGATCTCTGCCTTCGTGACCTCGTGCGCCGGCAGGTCGTGGTGGTGCGCCATCGTCAGTCGCGTAGCGCAGCTCGGTCATGCGCTCCGGCGTGCGCGCCACCGTCAGCGACCCGTTGGGGTAGTAGCCGATGTCGACGCCGGAGAGCGCCTCGAGCCCCTCGTAGAAGTCGCGGCTGTAGCTCGCGAGTTCCGTCTGCACGTGCGTGCCGCGGGTGCGCGTCATGAGCCCGGCGGCGTGCCAGCTGGTGCCGCTCGCGACCCGGCTGCGCTCGAGGACGACGGTGTCGGTCCAGCCCAGCCGGGCGAGGTGGTAGGCGACGGAGGCGCCGATGATGCCGCCGCCGACGACGACCGCCCGCGCTCGCGCGGGCGGTCCCTCGGCGGCCCGCGGATCGAAGTCGGTCGCCTTCGTGGATGCGTCGCGGAGCCGTTCTTCAGAGGTCGCCATCTCGCCCTCCTCGCCCTCGGGGAGTGTGTCTCGGCAGACGTACTACCCGCCGTCCGGGGCCTCGAAGCCGACCGGGCGCGATGGGGGCCGATCTACGCCCGAACGGCGCTCACCGCGTCGGCAGGCAACACGGCTGTGCAGACGCCGTGGAGCGGGTTCAAGGTGGAGTAGGCGGGTCCGGGCTGCGGCTCGTCGCGCCGGCGGACCGCCGCCTCAATCGGCGCCGAGATAGGCCTCTTGCACGTGCGGGTCGCGGAGCAGCGACGCGGCGTCGTCGGTGAGCGTCACGCGCCCCGTCTCGAGCACGTAACCGCGATTCGAGATCTCCAGGGCGACGTGCGCGTTCTGCTCGACGAGGAGGATCGTCGTGCCCTGGGCGTTGATCTCCTTGACGATGTCGAAGATCCTCTGGACGAGCATGGGCGCGAGACCCATCGAGGGCTCGTCGAGCATCAGGAGCTTGGGGCCGGCCATGAGCGCCCGGCCCATGGCGAGCATCTGCTGCTCCCCGCCGGACAGCGTGCCGCCCGGCTGCGACTCG
Source organism: uncultured Thermoleophilia bacterium (assembly GCA_963808735.1). Taxonomy (GTDB): domain Bacteria; phylum Actinomycetota; class Thermoleophilia; order UBA2241; family UBA2241; genus CAIXSE01. Next base: position 12,738 of record CAWEHE010000014.1, read on the forward strand.
CGCTCTCTGAGCACGGGGAAGAGGTCGTAGACGCGCTCGAAGTCGGCGGTGAGGTCCTGCCGCGGCCGCGAGAAGGCGCCCATCTCGAGGTTCTCCCGGATCGACATGCGCGGGAAGATCTTGCGCCCCTCGGGCGCCTGGGAGAGACCCCGGGTGACGACCTCGTAGGCCGGCACGCCGGCGAGGGCCTGGCCCTGGTAGCTGATGGAGCCGCTCCGCGGGCGCAGCAGGCCCGAGATGGCGTTGAGCGTCGTCGTCTTGCCGGCGCCGTTCGCGCCGATGAGCGTCACGATCTCGCCCTCGCGGATCTCGAGCGACACGCCCTTGATGGCCTCGATGTTGCCGTAGAAGACGTGGAGGTCCCGGACCTCGAGCAGCGCACCGGACTTCTCGGGGGTCACCGCAGCGGCGCTCATCACGCGGTCTTCCCGAGATACGCCTCGATCACCTTGGGGTCGCGGCGCACGTCGCTCGGCGGCCCTTCGGCGATCTTCTCGCCATGGTCCAGCACCACGACGCGGTCGGAGCTGCCCATGACCACCTTCATGTCGTGCTCGATGAGGATGATGGTCATGCCCTCCTCGCGGATCCTGCGGATCAGGCCCATGAGGGAGGCGGTCTCCTGCGGGTTCATGCCCGCCGCCGGTTCGTCGAGGAAGAGCACCGTCGGCTCCGTCGCCAGCGCGCGGGCGATCTCGAGCCGCCGCTGCGAGCCGTAGGGCAGGTTCTTCGAGAGCTCGGCGGCGTGACCCGACAGGCCGACGTACTCGATCAGCTCCATGCTCTTGTCGCGGACGGCCTTCTCGGACCGTTTGGCTCCGGGCGTCCGCGCGATGATGCTCAGCATGCTCGAGTGCGAGCGGCAATGCTGGCCGACCATCACGTTCTCGAGCGTCGTCATCTCGTTGAACAGGCGGATGTTCTGGAAGGTGCGCGCGATGCCCAGCTTCGTCACCTTGGAGGGAAGCATGCCGGCGATGTCCTGGCCCCGGAAGCGGATGGACCCCGAGGTCGGCGGGTAGACGCCGGTGATGGCGTTGAAGAGCGTCGTCTTGCCGGCCCCGTTGGGGCCGATGAGGCCGACGATCTCATCCTTGCCGGCATGGAAGTCGACCTTGTTGACGGCGACGAGGCCGCCGAACGCCTTGACGAGTTGCGTCGTCTCGAGCACGCGTTCGGGTGTCTGTGCGGCGGCAGGTGTCACGGCGGTCGCCACCTCGCTAGTTCCCGGCATCTGACCACACCTGCCGTTCGTGATCCGCCTCGGTCTTGCTCTGCGGGTGCATCTCGAGTTTGACCCGGATCGACCCCAGCAGACCCTGCGGCCTGAAGACCATGAGGAGCACGAGGATGAGGCCCATGGCGATGCCGCGCGTCTCGGGGTGCGTCTGCACGAAGGTGAAGTCGCGCAGCCACTCCTGCAGGCCGACCCAGATCACCGCGCCCAGCACCGGGCCGGCGATGTTGCCCATGCCGCCGAGCACCACCAGGCTGAGGATCAGGAACGACTCCATCAGCATGAAGCTGCTCGGCGAGATGTAGTTGAGGTAGTGGCCGAAGAAGACGCCCATGGCGCCGGCGAAGAAGGCGCCCGTCGCGTACAGAGGAGCTTGTAGCGCGACGTGTGGATGCCCATCGCCTCGGCCGCGACCTCGTCCTCGCGGATCGCGGTCCAGGCGCGGCCGATGCGCGAGCGCACGATGCGCGAGATCGTCCACAGGCAGATGAGCGCGAGTGCGAGCCCGAGGAAGTAGAGGCTCATTTGCGAGGTGAAGACGAAGCCGAAGAATTGAGGCTTGGGGACCCCCGGGATGCCCGAGGGACCGCGCGTCAGGCCGACCCAGTTGTTGGCGACGATGCGGATGATCTCGCCGAAGCCCAGGGTCATGATCGCGAGGTAGTCGCCGCGCACGCGCAGGGTCGGATAGCCGATGAGGACACCGGCGAGCGCGGCCATCAGGCCGCCGACGACGAAGTTGACCCAGGTGAGCCACCAGTAGGCGTCGATGTCGACCCCGAACTTCACCTTGAGCACCTGGTTGAAGATGATCGCCGTGTAGTAGGCGCCGATCGCGTAGAAGGCGACGTAGCCGAGGTCGAGCAGGCCCGTGAAGCCGACCACGATGTTGAGGCCGGAGGCCAGCACCACGTAGATGACGACCACCGTCATCAGCGTGATCCAGCGGTTGGAGCCGACGAGGAACGGGAGGACGATGGCCAGTCCGAGGAGGCCGAGCAGCAAGAGGCGCTGCCAGCGCGGGGTACCGTCTCCCGTGAGGGCCTGAGCGATGGGATTGAGCCGGGTCTGCAGGCGCGTGGGTCCGTTGCCGTTGGCGCCGTCGCTCTGTGGCCGGTCGCTCATCTCAGGCCTTCTGCGAGATCGTCGAGCCGAGCAGCCCGGACGGCTTGAAGACCAGGATGAGGATCAGGATCACGAACGCGAAGGCGTCGCGGTACTGCGATCCCATGGGGAGGTACGCGGACGCGAGCGCCTCGATCACGCCGAGGAGCAGGCCGCCGAGAAACGCCCCGGGGATGTTGCCGATGCCGCCGAGCACGGCGGCGATGAACGCCTTGAGGCCGGGGTTGAAGCCCATCAGCGGCCACGCGGCGTGGTAGACCCCGCCGTAGAGGCCGCCGGCGAGCGCCCCCATCGCCGACCCGATCAGGAAGGTCAGCGCGATCACCTTGTTGACGTTGACGCCCATGAGCGCGGACGTACTCTTGTCCTGGGCGGAGGCGCGCATGGCGCGGCCCATGCGGGTGCGCTTCACGTAGAGATTGAGCAGCAGCATCGCTACCACCGTGACGACCACGACGAAGACCTGGAAGTACGTGATCTGGACACTGGCCACCTCGAAGGCCTTCGGCGCGCCCTCGGCAGTGGTGAACAGCGGGATGTCCGGGAACGGCACCTGCTGCGAGCCGAAGATGCTCTGGGCCACGTTCTGCAGCAGGATGGAGACGCCGATCGCGGAGATGAGCGCCGCGAGCCTGGGCGCGTTGCGCAGCGGCCGGTAGGCGAGGCGTTCGATGACGACGCCCATCACCCCCACGACCACCATGGCGATGAGGATGGCGATGAAGAAGTTCAGCCCCGGCATGTTCACGGTCTGGCCGAACAGCGACATCTCGTCGGACATCATCATGATGGTGATGAAGGCGCCGAACATGAACAGCTCGCCGAAGGCGAAGTTGATGAGTTCGATGATGCCGTACACCATCGTGTAGCCGACGGCGATCAAGGCGTAGAGGCAGCCGATCATCAGGCCGTTGACGAGTTGCTGACCGAGTTCGCTCACGAGGTCCTCAGGGTCGCTGCGTTGTGCTGTCGAAGAGTCAGGGCGGCGAGGGGCGAGCTCAGCGCTCGCCCCTCGCCGCCCTCGATGCCACTGTGCTTACATCGCCGGCTGCTGCGGGGCAGTCACCAGCGAGCCGTCCTGCACGATGACGATGCTGAGCGGCTTGATGACGTCGCCGTTCTCGTCGAAGGTGATGGGGCCGGAGATGCCCTCGTAGGTGCCGATCTGGGAGAGCGCGTCGTTGATGGCGGTGCGCTCGTTCGAGCCGGCCTTCTCCGCCGCCGCGGCGAGGAGCATGCACACGTCGTAGGAGTTGGCGACGAACCAGTCGGGGTTCGCGCCGTCGTACTTGGCCTTGTAGGCGTCGACGAACTTCTGCACGGCCGGGTCTTCCTTGGTGTAGTCGAAGAACGTGGACACCAGCATGCCCTCGACGGCGGCGCCGCCCAGCTTGGGCAGCTCGTCGGAGGCATAGCCGTCAGAGCCGAGCATCTGCACGTCCATACCCAGCTCCTTGGCCTGCTGGGCGATCTTGGAGCCCTCCGGGTAGTAGCCCGAGAGGAAGAGGAGCTCCGGGCCGGCGCCCTGGATCTTGGTCAGCTGAGCCTTGAAGTCGGTGTCGCCGGTGGAGTACTGCTCCTTGGCCACCACGGAGCCGCCGGCGGACTTGATGCCCGCGTCGTAGGCGTCGGCGAGGCCGCGGCCGTAGTCGGAGTTGTCGTACATGATGGCGACCTTGGACTTGCCCAGGGTCGTGACGCTGTAGTCGGCGAGACCCTTGCCCTGCACTGCGTCGGTCATGCAGATGCGCCAGATGAAGTCGCCCATGTCGGTGATGTCCGGCTGGGTCGCGGACGGCGTGACCATGGTGAGGCCTGCGGGCTGGTACTTGCTGGCCGCGGCGATGGTGGCGCCGGAGAACTGGTGGCCGTCGACGGCCACGATGGCCGTGTCGTCGATGAACTTCTGGGCCACGAGCACGGCCTCTTTGGGATCGCCGAGGTCGTCGCCGATGGCGATCGACACCTCGCCGCCGTTGACGCCGCCGGCGGCGTTGAGCTCTTCCATGGCGAGCTCGGCGCCGGCCTTGTGGGATGTGCCGTAGGTGGCGTACTGGCCGGTCATGGGGCCGGCCACGCCGAGCTTGAACGGCACGGCCGGCCGCGGCTGGCACCGTCCGTGGTCGCGGCTCGTCGCTGCCGCAGGCGGCGATCGCCACCGTTGCGAGCCCGAGCGCGAGCACGATGACGAGCGCGAGCGCGAGCTTCCTGAACGTCTTGTTCACGATTCCTCCCCGTATGGATGAACGAACGTCGACGGGCCGCGCCTCGGTGAGTCCGTCCGAGACCGAGCGGCCCTGTAGTCGCTAGACGCGCAGTCTAGAGGTGAGACGAACGGGCAGTCAAGAGACCGGACGTGCGATCGGCCCCGGCCGCGGGCGGCGGCTCGGCTTCCGTCACGGCGGTCCCCTCCGCCTGCTTTCCTCGCCCGGTTGACCAGCGTCAAGACTCCCCGCCGGGCGTACAGGGAACCCTCGCCGTGACCGATCTCGGCCCGCCGCGGCCGCTCCCGACGAACGGAGACCTCATGCAGACCATCACCGCCGACCAGATCGCCGTGGCCGACAACCCGCACGGCGTGGACGTGCGGCACCTCTACTCGACGCCGCACGTCGTCGTCAGCCAGATCACCCTCGAGTCCGGCGAGGTCGTGAAGCCGCACAAGGCGCCGGTGGACGCCTTCTTCTACGTGCTCGAGGGCACGCCGGCGATCGAGATCGAAGGCGAGGCCGTGACCGCAGGGCCGGGTACGCTCGTCCCCAGCGCCCTGGGCCGCGTGCACGCGATCCGCAACGAGAGCGCCGCGCGCGTACGCTTCCTGGTGGTGAAGACGCCGAATCCAAAGGCCTGAGCCGACTGACCCGCCGGCGGGGAGAGGCGCATCTGACGGCCGGGCGGGCGGCCTGCGCGGCTTCGCCGCCCGCCCGGCCGTCGCCTCACTGAGCCGACGGGCTCACGGCCACCAGCGCCAGGCCCATCTCCTCCTCGGTCGTGCGGATGCGCGTGAGCTGGTCGTCGTCCGGCTGCGCCGGCGCCGCCTGCAGTTGCGCGCCGAACTCCTCCATCATCTTCTGCAGCTTCTCCTCCCGCGCCGGGTCGAGCGACCGGCACGAGAAGGCCACGATGGTGAGGCCGAGGTCCTTCTCCAGGGACTGGATGCGCTCGAGGTCCTGGCCCTCGAGCTTTCTCGCGATCTCGCAGAGCATCGTCCGCCACCTCCCGGGTGTCCGCCATTCGGGGAGAGTGTACCCGGAGAAGGGCGCGGAGCAGCGGCGCTGAGCGCTCGCGCGGAGTTGCCGAAGCGCAGCGCGCCCGGGATGGCGCTCAGGCGACCGGCACGTCCGCGGCGGCTTCCTCCGGCAGGTCGAGAAGCACCCGCTGGCCGCGAGTGCGCCGCGCGACCACGGTGAACAGCACCAGGGCGGTCACCAGAGACAGCGCGATCACGAGCGCCATAGGGAGGAGCCGTACCGTGCCGCCGAGCGCGATCAGGGGTGTGGCCAGCGCGCCGAAGCCGAGGCGCATCGTGCCGAAGTACGCCGCCGCGGAGCCGGCGACCTCGGGGTGCAGGGAGAGGGCCAGCGCCGTCGAGTTCGAGTAGATGAAGCCCAGGCTCGTCACGAGCACGAAGAACGGCGCCGCCAGGGCCCACACGCCCAGACCGCCGATCAGTACCGCCGCCAGGACCGCCACCCCTGCGACCGCGTCCGCCACCAGGGCGGCGGCGAGCAGCTGCCGGGGAGAGAATCGGGCGAGCAGCCGGTGGTTGACCTGGGTGGCCGCCAGCATGCCGACGGCGTTCACCGCGAAGAGGACGCTGTAGGTCGTCGCCGAGACGCCGTAGACGTCCTGGTAGACGAACGACGAGCCCGTCAGGTACGCGAAGAAGGCGACGAAGACGAGGGCGGTCGTCACGGCGTAGCCCATGAAGTCGAGGTCGCGCGTCAGCATCGCCATGGCGCGCAGGACGGGCCCCGTCCCGCGCGCCGCGCGTTTCTCGCGTGGCAGGCTCTCCGGGAGCCCGACGGCGACGCTCGCGGTGAGGAGGAGGCCTATCACCGTCATGGCGACGAACGGCCCGCGCCAGCCGGAGAGGTTGAGCAGCTGGGCGCCGATGAGCGGAGCCACGATCGGTGCGATGCCGCCGATGAGCGCGACCCGAGAGAACAGACGCGCCGCCTCCCTTCCCCGGGAGTAGTCGGTGATCACGGCGCTGGGGATGGCAAGCCCGAACGCTCCGGCGACCCCCTGGACGAAGCGCACCGCGATGAGCACCTCCACCGACGGCGCGACGACGCAGACCAGCGCCGACGCCGTGAACACGGCGAGACCGGCGAGCAGCGTCCGCCGCCGGCCGTAGGTGTCGCTCAGAGGGCCGGCGAGCAGCTGGCCGAACGCGAGGCCGATGAGGAAGGTGGTCACGCTGAACGCCACGGCCTGCGTCGAGGCCCCCAGGTCGTCGGCCGTGGCGGGCATTGCGGGCAGGTAGAGGTCGGTGGCGAAGGACCCGATCGTCCACAGGCCGCCGAGGATCAGGATGGTGGCGGCTCGGCGGCGGGCGCTGAAGTGACTGAATCGTGAGGGCTGGTCCACGGCGGGCACACTACCGTGCCTCGCCCGCGGTCACCAGCCAGGCCCTGAAGCCGGGGGCGTGTTGTCAGGAGAGGCTACGGGCCGCGAGGTATGATGGCGCCGACAACGCGCCCGACGGGCGGCGGCGTGAGTCCGGCGAAGGTTCCTCGGGCAACAACGCAAGGGGGAGTGTCTGATGTATCTCACGAACCGTGTCGGTGGGCTCGGCTTCCTCAGCCTCGCTCTGGTCACCGGTCTGGCCCTTCTCTTCGTTCTCGCGCCACAGGCGCGGGCCAGCGAGCCCGGCTACGAGTACTTCCTGGATGGCGATCCGGCGAACGTGACCACGGCGACGACGCCCGGCCTGCTGCTGGCGGGCGGCGCCACCGACCAGGACGACGCCATGAGGTGGATGATCGAGCTGTCCGGCGGCGGCGACGCCGTCATCCTCGACGCCTGGGGCGGGGATGACTACGGCCCGTACATCGTGAGCGATCTCGGCGGAGTCGACTCGTGCGAGACCTTCGTCTTCCAGAAGCGGAGCGCGAGCTACGATCCGTGGGTGCTCCAGAAGATCCGCGACGCCGAGATGATCTTCATCGACGGCGGCAACCAGTGGAACTACGTCTCCCAGTGGCAGGGCACGCCGGTCGAGGACGCCATCAACGCCGCCGCGCTGAGCAAGCCCGTCGGCGGCATCAGCGCGGGGCTGGCCGTGCAGGGTGAGTTCTGTTACGCAGCCCAGCTGGGGACCGTCCGTTCGGAGCAGGCGCTGGCGAACCCCTTCTTCTCGCACGTCACGCTGGTCAACGACTTCCTGCGCCTGCCGCACCTGGGCGGGACGATCACCGACAGCCACTTCTCGGCCCGTGACCGCATGGGCCGGCTGATGACGTTCCTGGCGCGCATCATCGACGACGGCTGGGCGCGGCAAGCTCGGGGCATCGGCGTGGACGAGAGCACGTCGCTGGCCGTCGACCAGAACGGCCGGGCGCGCGTGTTCGGGCAGGGCGCCGTCTACCTGCTGCGCACGACCAGGGCGCCCACGGTGTGCGAGAAGAGCCAGCCGCTCACGTTCAAGAACGTCTCGGTGTATCGCGTCGCGGGCCCATCCGCGCGGTTCGACCTGACGACCTGGACCGGCCAGGGCGGCAACGCGTACAGCCTCTCGGCGCTGGCCGGCGTGCTCACCTCGACGCAGGCCGGCGGCGGCGTGTACTGACCTCGGACCGGCGCGACGCCGGGCGCTGGCGTACGCGGACGGGCCCGGCGGAGGCGTAGCGCCTCCGCCGGGCCCGTCCGGCTTCGAGTTCCCGGTTTCGCGACGTCGCCGGTCTACATCCTCTCGACGAGCGCGCCGCGGCCGTCGGCGACGAAGTACGCCGCGCCGATGGTCGCCAGCGTGAACGGCACGCTGAGGATCGCCAGCGGCCCGTCGGCGACCGCGTTCAGCGCGATCAGGACGATCGCGAGCGCCAGGTGCTCCCAGAAGCCGTTGTCGACCACCAGGTGGTAGCTCGCGGCCATCGCGTCGTACAGGTCCAGCTTGCGGTCGACCATCAGCGGTATCACGTACATCCAGATCGTCGCGAGCAGCACGCCGCCGACGATGGTGAGCGAGGCGAGCCCGATCAGCACGAAGAGTACGAGCGCGGCGGCGAAGAAGCTCCAGAACCGGTCCATGCAGGAGAACACGTCGCCGATCTCGGCGCGCCGTCCGTCGCGGATGCGGCCGACGATCATGGAGTACAGTCCCGCGACCAGCGGACCGGCGAGGATGCCGAGCGTCACGACGGACAGGACTCCGGCGATCAGGCCGCCGACCAGCAGCGGGACGATGTCGGCGGTGAAGGTCTTCCAGCCGCCCTTGAAGGAGAGCCCGACGTCGAGACGCGGTCTCGCGAGCGCCGTTGTGGCTTCGATGGTCGTCATGGTGGGTTCCTTTCCCCTCGATTGCGTTGACCTGGGAAGAGCCTACGGCCGCGGGCTCTCGCCGTCGTCACCCGGCGGGCTGAACTCGGGGTCAACTGTGGGAGGAACATCTGGGTCGGCGGCTCCCCCAGCGGGGGCACGCCCGGGCGCCGGAGGGAGACCCGCGCCGGGCGACCGCCGGCGATCCGACGCTCGCCCGGCGGTTCGCCGAGTCCTACTCGCCGCGCTCCAGCACTTCTCGCAGCGCGGCCTTGGGGTCGTCCACGATCGGCTCGCCGTGCGCGAAGCAGAGGATGCCGAAGGGCAGGCCGAGCAGGTGCTCGACGCTGGTCAGTGTTGCCGCGGGGTCGTCGTGCAGGCTTGGAGGGATGAAGCGCAGGACGCCGTCCGCGTTGGTCAGGAGGTCCGAGCAGAAGACGACGCCGGGGTCGCCCTCGTAAAGGAACGAGTAGTGCGGCCACTCCGGCCCCGGGGTGCGAAAGGCGCGCAGCCCGCCGGGCAGCAGGTCGCCGTCGGCATAGGTGTGGTCCGGCTCCTCGTCGGCGGCCGAGGCGTCCTCGGGCAGCCACACGGGGGCGCCGAGCTCGCGACGGTATCGCCAGGCGGCGCGCTGGTGGCAGCGGGCCGTGAGCAGGGTCGCCATCGGACGCGGCAGCCCGCCGAGGGCCGCGTCATCGAGACGCACAGGGTCTATGAGGACGCATCCCTCGCGCGTCATCACCGCCTGTGAGCTCGAGACGTGCCCGCCGATGCCGCTGTTGCTGATGCGCCAGTGCCACAGGCCCGGCACCACCTCGTCGGTAGCGGGCGCGATCTCTCTCGGTTCGCTCATCGTTCCTCCTTCGCCAAGGTCGCAGCTGCTCTCGGGCGGCGCCGCCCGGCGCCTGTCGGCGCGCCGCCGCCTATGCACCCGCGCCTACTTCGTCGTGGAGATCGTGAACTTCACGTCGTAGCCGGGAGCGGTCGACGGAGGAAAGCGCTGGCTGAAGTAGAGCCGGTAGTCACCCGGCCTGATCGGCCCCAGGACGAGCACCTCGTCGCTGTGAAGGGCGAAGAGCGCGTCCCCCGGCGAGATCGAGGCTCCGAAGCCGGTACCCGCGGAGATCTCCACGGCGCGCAGCGTGAACGTGACGTCCGGGTTCTCGGGACCGGACAGGTCCCAGCCGATGCGCACGCGGTCACCGAGCTCGTAGGTGCCGAGGAGGAGCTTGACCGGCTTGGCCCCCGAGACCTCCGAGGAGACGACGGTCTTCCACTCCGGGCCCCCGTTGGTGTCGTCACCTCCGCAGCCGGTGCTCGTGCCTCCGAGGACCGCGAGCGCCGAGACACAGAGCGCGACGATGACGGACCTGGTGAAGATGCTCATCCCTCCCCCTTGCTAGCCGGCGACGACGCGGTAGCTGCTGCTGATGGGCGTGCCCGTTTTGAGCATCGCCCACACCGGGCAGATCTGCGCCTCGGAGAGCTTCAGCGCGTGCTCGACGCGGGCTGGGTCGACCGCTCCTTTGAGCACGAACTCGAGCTCGATGGACGTGATCACCGTCGGGTGCTCGTCGCGCCGCTGCCCGCGGGCCGTGACCTCGACGCCCGTCACCGGCTGTCCGTCGCGACGAAGCAGCGCGGCCACGGAGCTGCCGCTGCATCCGGCGAGGCTGGCCAGGAGCAGGCGGAGCGGGGTCATCCCTTTGAGTTCGCCCTCCGACCCGGGAAGCGGGTAGTCGATCGTGATCTCGTGCTCGCCGTCGCTGATCGCGAACTCCATCGGACCTTGCTGCACGGCGTGGACGCTCAGTTCGGACGGCATCGGCGCTCCTTCGCGGGCGGGTCGTGTACGCGGCATCCCATTCTTTCAGGCGGGAGGCGTCGCTGTCGCGCGCACCGGCTCGGCTGCCGTCCGGCGCCGCGGCCGGCGGGCCGCTTCGCCGGTGCGCGCCGAGTAGCGCCGCCGCCGGCGGGGAATGCATTCTCCGTCCGCATCGAGAGAGAGGGAGCAGCGCCGTGATCGACGTCGTGATCTGGTCCGACATCGTCTGACCGTGGTGCTATGTCGGCGCGTCGCGCTGGCGGGCTGCACTGCGGGAGCTGGGCGACGACGCCGGCGGTGTGCGCTGGCGCTTCGCCGCCTTCGAGCTCGACCCCACCGTGCCGGAGGAGGGCGTCGGCCTCAGCGAGTACCTCGAGGGCAAGTACGGCCCCGGGGCGCTCGACGGCATGGCGGCGCATCTCGGCGAGGCCGCGGCCGCGGACGGGCTGCCGCTGCTCGACCTGCGGCAACTGCAGCGGCGGCCCAACACGTTCGCCGCTCATCGGCTGCTCACGGCCGCATTGGACGAGAGCGAGGAGGCGCAGCAGACGCTCGCCGAGGAGTTGCTGGCCGCGTATTGGGCGCGCGGCGCCGACGTCGGCTCGCGCGAGATGCTCGAGCAGCTGGCAGGGGCGGCCGGCATGCCCGCTGCGCGGATCGCGGCCGCCCTCGACGACGACGCCGTCGCGGCGGCGGTGCGCTCCGAGGAGCGCCGCGCCGCCGAGCTCGGCGTCCGCGCCGTCCCCACCTTCGTCTTCGACGGGCGCTTCGCCTTGAGCGGCGCCCAGCCGCCCGGCCGATTGGCCGCCGCCGTGCGCCGCGCCGCCGCCGGCGCCTGACCCCGCATCTCGGCTTCGCATCCGCCTGCCTCCGCTGCGCTTCGGGACGCGTCGATTGTGGCGCGCCCCGCAGCGCCCGTATCATGAGGTCACTGAGCGGCGCCCCACGGGGCGCCGAGAGCGAACCGTCCGGTCCCGGGCCCTCCAAGAAACCTGCCGCTGGAGGGAGGCAGTCGCCGAGCCAGAGCCCGCACCGGCCAGAGGAGGCTGCATGACCGACGCCGCCGTCGCCGCGGCAGGTGCCTGGACCACCGACCCGTCGCGACTTCCCGCCGAGCTCTCCAGCGCGTTCCGGGCCGTCATGGGCTGGGGCGGCGTGGCCGTGTGGGACGATGCCGTCGACATCGTCGACCTCACGCGCGAGTTCGCCGCCCGCACCGTCCAGGAGTGCTGCGGCCAGTGCTTCCCCTGCCGCATCGGCATGCACGAGGTCGCCGACATCCTCGAGGAGATCTGCGACGGGCGAGGGCGACGAAGCCGGGCTTGAGCGCGCGCTCGAGCTCAGCCGCCACGTCGCCGAAGCCTCGCGCTGCGACCTCGGGCGCACCGGCGGCTACGCCGTGCTCGAGTCGCTCGAGCAGCACCACGATCTCTTCGCCGTGGCGGTCGCCGAGAAGCAGCCGATCCCGCGCGGCCTCTACGCCTCCACCGTGGTGGCGCCGTGCATGGCCGCCTGCCCCGCCGGCGTCGACATCCCGGCCTACGTCGAACAGCTGCGCATCGACGAGGTCGAGCGCTCGGCCGAGGCCGTGCGCCGCCGCTGCCCCATGCCTGCCACCATCGGCCGCGTGTGCGTGCGCCCGTGCGAGGACGCCTGCCGGCGCGGGTCGGTGGACGAGCCGGTCGCCATCCGCACCCTCAAGCGTTTTGTCGCCGACAGCGAGGCCGACGTCACCGCCTGCCCGATGCCGGGGCACCCGCGCGTCGCCATCATCGGCGCGGGGCCGGCCGGCCTGGCCTGCGCCTATTACCTCGGTCTCGACGGCGTCACGAGCACGATCTTCGAGGCGCTGCCCGAGGCCGGCGGCATGGCCGCCGTCGGCATCCCCGACTACCGCCTGCCACGCGAGGTGCTGCGCGCCGAGGTCGAGCGCGTCGAGTCCCTCGGCGTCAAGATCGTCTACAACTTCCGCTTCGGCGTCGACGCGACCATGGAGCAGCTCTTCGAGCAGGGCTTCGAGGCCGTGTTCGTCGCCGTGGGCGCCCACCAGTCGGCGCGCATGGGCTGCGAGGGGGAGGACGCCGGCTACGACGGCTTCATGCCCGGCGTCGAGTTCCTGCGCGAGATCGCCTTCGGCAAGACACCGCTCACCGGCAAGACCATGCTGGTGATCGGCGGCGGCAACGTGGCCATGGACTGCGTGCGCTCCGCGCGCCGCATCGGCTTCGACGACGTGAAGCTGCTGTACCGCCGCACCGAGGCCGAGATGCCGGCCGACCAGGTCGAGATCGTCGAGGCCAAGGAGGAGGGCGTCGAGTTCGTCACCCTGGTCGCGCCGACGCGCATCATGGCCGAGCACGACAAGGTCGTAGGCCTCGAGTGCCGGCGCATGGAGCTCGGCGAGCCGGACGCCTCCGGCCGTCGCCGTCCCGAGCCGGTCGAGGGCTCGGAGTTCGTGATCCCCTGCGACTGCATCGTGCCGGCCATCGGCCAGGTCTGCGGCGTCGACCAGCTCGTGCCCAGCCACATCGAGGTGAGCAAGTGGAAGACCCTCGAGGTCGACCCGCTCACCATGCAGTCCGCCGACCCGCGGGTGTTCGGCGGCGGCGACTGCTACACGGGGCCGAGCAGCCTCGTCGCGGCCCTCGCCGCCGGCCGCCGCGCCGCGGGCTCCATCGACGAGTTCCTGCAGGACAAGCCCGTCGCGCCGCCGCTCGAGGACAGACTCGAGCACGCCATGCTCGAGGTCATCCGCACCGAGGCGCAGGCGCCGCTGCCGTTCACCGGCAGCACCGAGAAGCTGCGGCCGCTGGTCGTCCCGCCGGAGGTGCGCATCCAGTGTTTCGACGAGGTCGAGGGGCCGGTCTCCATGGCCGACGCCCGCCACGAGGCCGAGCGCTGTCTGCGCTGCTACCGCATCGCCGTGGCGGTGGTCTGAGATGACGAGCGCACCGCAGATCACCATCGACGGCCGGGTCCTCGCGTTCGACCCCGGCCAGACCATCCTGGATGTTGCGGCCGCCAACGGCATCGCCATCCCGACGCTGTGCTACCTGCCCGAGGCCGGTCACCGCGACGTCTGCCGCCTCTGCGTCGTGGAGGTCGCCGGCGCCGGCCGGATGCTGCCGGCCTGCAGCACGCCGGCCACCGAGGGCATGGACGTCCAGACCATGAGCGAGCGCGTCAGGAGTTCCCGCCGCGCCACGCTCGAGCTCATCATCGGCTCCGGTCGCCACACCTGCATCACCTGCGAGTCGCTCGGCGAGTGCGAGCTCAGCCGGCTCGCCTACGAGTACCAGGTCGAACCGCCGAGCGACATGCCCGGCGTGGAGGAGTTCCCGCTCATCGAGGACGCCTACGTCATCCGCGACTACTCCAAGTGCATCCTCTGCGGCCGCTGCTGGGCCGCCTGCACCGCCATCCAGGTGCACGGCGTCGTGCCGCACCCCTCCGGCCGGCGCGCGGAGCGCGCCGGCGGCAAGGACTGGTACCCGCTGCCGGACCTCGACCAGTGCGAGCTCTGCGGTCAGTGCGTGGACGCCTGCCCCGTCGGCGCGCTCACCGAGCGCACCGCCAAGGGCGTGGCCCGGCACTGGGAGCTGCAGCGTGTGCGCACCACCTGCCCGCACTGCGGCATGGGCTGCCAGACCGTGGTGCACCTCAAGGATGGCGAGGTGGTCAAGGTCACCGGCGCCGGCGACGTGCCGCCCAACCGCGGCCGCCTCTGCAAGCGCGGCCGCTTCGCCGTGCTGGAGCCGGACGAGCGCGCCCGCCTGGAGGAGCCGCTCGTGCGCAAGGACGGCGTGCTGGTCAAGGCGAGCTGGGACGAGGCGCTCGACCTGGTCGCCGCGAAGCTCGGCGCGGCCGGCGGCGTGGCCGGCCTCATCGCGCCCCTGTGCACCAACGAGGAGGCCTACCAGGCGCAGAAGTTCTTCCGCGCCGTGCTCGGCACCAACGACCTCGACCACCGCGCCGTCGAGGCCTCGCGCGTCTCTCTGGCGAGCGCGGGGATGGGCGCCGGCGTGTGCTACACCTCCGGCGCCCTGACGGTGCTCGAGGAGGCGCGCGCCGTGCTCGTGGTCGGCGACGGCGCCGTGGCTGACCACCCCGTGGCCGGCACCGCCCTGCGCCGCGCCGTCCGCGACGGCGCCCACCTCATGGTGCTCGACTCCGGCCACAGCGACCTCGGAGACGCCGCCGCCGTTCGCGTCACCGTGGCGCCGGCCGCCCTCCCCGAGGTGCTCAACGGCATCATCGCGGTGCTGCTGGCCAACGAGCTGGCCGGGCGCCGCGACGCCGGCGAGACGCTGCCGCACGAGCGCGAGCTCGAGGCCATGCTCGCCGCCGTCCTGCCGGAGCGCATCGCCGACGACGTCGGCGTGGGCGCGGCCACCATCAGGGCGATCGCCGGCAAGCTGGTCGACGTCCGGCCGGCCGTCGTCTGCGCCACGCTGGGCGCCACCGACGACCTCGCCGGCACGGCCGCCGCCGTGGTCAAGCTGCAGTCGCTGCTCGACGACCTGGCCGGTGCGCGCAGCGTCTCGCTGCCGCTCGGCGCCGGCAACGTCCAGGGCCTGGTGGCCATGGGCGTCGCCCCGGACGTGCTGCCGGGCGGCGACCTCGTCACCGATGCCGGTGCGCGGCAGCGACTGGCCGACGCGTGGGGCGTCGCCTCGCTCCCGGCCGAGCCCGGGCGCTCGACGGCGGAGATCGTCGCGGCGCTCGACGCCGGCTCCCTGCGCGCCGCTTGGGTGTGGGCCAACGAGGCCGCCTCGTTCGGCGATGCCGACGGCCTGCTGGCGGCGCTGGACAAGACCGGGTTCGTCGTCGTCCAGGGCGCCGTGCGCGGCGACCTCGCCGAAGCCGCCGACGTGGTGCTCCCGGCCGTCGCCTGGGGCGAGGAGGACGGCACGTTCACCAACGCCGAGCGGCGCATCAGCCGCCTGCGGCGGGTCCAGCGCCCGCCGGCCGCCGCCCGTCCGGGATGGTGGGCCTTCCGCGAGGTCGCCAGGCGGCTCGGCCACGAGTGGCAGGCCGGCTACCCCAAGGCCGTGTGGGAGGACGAGATCTCCCTGCTCATCCCCAGCCTGGGCGGCGTGACCTACGCGCAGATCGAGGAGTACGGCCTCTGCTGGCCGGCGCCGGCGCCCGTGCCGGCCTGACCGGCGTCGCACGAGCCCGACGCGTCTCGGTTCGGCGGCCCCCTGACGGGTGCGTCTGCAGTCGGCGGCCGCACTGCCGACCCCGCGGCTCATCCGGCAGTCCCGCCTCCGCTTGGTGCGGCAGTGGAAGCCTGCACTCCGGTCAACGCTTGCCGCAGCGCCGCGGCGGGTAGTCCATCAGCGACCGGATGACCGCCGCGCAAGGAGCCGTGCCATGCTGTGCAGCCTCGCCACGAAGCTCGACCAGGCGCAGATCGCCGAGATCGAGACGCTCGAGGGAGACCTCGGCGTGCCCATCCTCGCCTTCGCGTGCCACCAGATGGAGGCGGCGCCCATCGCCGCCGCGCAGATCGACCGGATCGTGGCGCTCGAGAAGAAGCTCGGCGTCGCGCTCGTCGCCGTGAAGCAGTAGGGCTCGGGCGATCCGGCGGCGGCCGGCCGGGCCACGAGCTGAGCGCTTCTGTTCGTCTCGCGGCCGGGAATGCGCGCGTTTCCGTGGTGTTTACGTGCGCCGATGTTCGACATTTTGTGACATTCAGCACAAGCCGTTGTCAACGGTTGCGCCATGTCGTACAGTCGCGCACACTGACGTTCTAGATACCCCCCTAGGTTCCGTCAAGGGGTGACGTCTCGCCCGTCCGGCGTCCCGCCTCCTCCGACGGGACACGGCGCGAGGAGGCACGAATGGAGCAGCTGGCCCTGGTCGTCCCTGGTATGTGGGCCGACCACCACGTGATCGTCGTCCGCGGTCTCTTGCGTGACGTGGACGGGGTCGACGTGGTCGGTGCGAGCGCGATGGAAGCGACGCTTCGTCTCGAGTTCGACCCGACGAAGACAGACCCGCAACGCATCGTCGCCCGTCTTGAACAGGCCGGCTACCCGAGCGGCGACGGCCCCGCCGTCGACGCCCCTCCGACGGACAAGCCGGCGTGGCTGACCTCGGGGGTGCGCGTCACCACCACCGACGCGGCCGATCTCGCCATGTCGGGAGACCACCGCAAGTACTGATCGCCGAACGACCTGTGGCCATCCGCCAATCCACCATCCGTCCGGACGCCGCGGCCGCGCGCACGCTTCTGCGCTCCCGCTCCGCCCGCGCGTGAAGGAGTCGCCTCATGGATGACAAGAGCAAGGACGACGTCAAGCCGGTAGCCGCCAAGAGCATCGACCCGGCCGCCCTCGAGATGCTGGCGCACGCCGACGGCTGCGGCATCGACACGGCGTTCAGCCGCGCGGACACCATGAAGCCCTGCCCCATCGGCGAATCCGGCGCCTGCTGCCGCATCTGCTCGATGGGTCCCTGCCGCCTCGTCGGCAAGGACGCCGAACAGAAGACCGGTATCTGCGGCGCCGACATGGCCACCATCGCCTCGCGCCACTTCGCGCGGCAGGTGGCGGGCGGCGTCGCCGCCCATTCGGACCACGGCCGCGACATGGCGATGACGCTGCGCGCCGTCGCCACCGGCGAGGCCGCGGGCTACAAGGTCAAGGACGAGCAGAAACTCGAGGTCGTGGCCGGGTACCTGGGCATCCCCACGAGCGGCCGCGAGGTCAACGAGATCGCCCTCGACGTGGCCGACGTCGCGCTCGCGCAGTTCGGCCAGCCGCACGGCGAGATCGTGTACACCAAGCGGGCCACGCCGAAGCGGCAGGCCAAGTGGCGCGAGCTGGGACTCACCCCTCGCGCCATCGACCGCGAAGTCACCGAAGTGCTGCACCGCACGCACGAGGGCGTGGACCTCGACGCCGAGAACATCCTCAAGTCGGCGCTTCGCTGCTCCCTCGCCGACGGCTGGGGCGGCGCCATGCTGAGCACCGACATCAGCGACATCCTCTTCGGCACGCCGTCCCCCCTCGCCAGCGAGGTCAACCTCGGTGTGCTCAAGAGCGACCAGGTCAACGTGATCGTCCACGGTCACGAGCCGACGCTCTCGGCCATGCTGGTCGAGGCTTCGCGCGACCCCGAGCTCATCGCCGAGGCCAAGGCGGCCGGCGCCGAGGGCATCAACCTCGCCGGCATCTGCTGCACCAGCAACGAGATCCTCATGCGCTACGGCATCCCGGCGGCCGGCAACTTCCTCCACCAGGAGCTCGCCGTGCTCACCGGCGCCGTCGAGACCATGGTCGTCGACGTGCAGTGCATCATGCAGGCGCTGGGGCCGCTCGCGCAGCGCTTCCACACGCAGCTCGTGACCACCTCGCCCAAGGCCAAGATCCCGGGCGCGACCCACGTCGAGTTCGACGAGCACCGCGCCCCCGAGACCGCCCGCGAGATCGTGCGCATGGCGATCGCCAACTACCCCAACCGCGGGCCCATCCACATCCCCGACTACCACGAGCCGCTCGTCGCCGGCTTCAGCCACGAGTACCTCAACTACATGCAGGGCGGCTTTCACCGCGGCTCGTTCCGGCCGCTCAACGACGCCATCATCGCCGGCCGCATCCGCGGTCTCGCCGGCGTCGTCGGCTGCAACAACGTGCGCGTCACGCAGGACGAGGGCATCGTCGAGATGATCAAGCGCTTCATCGCCGACGACGTCATGGTCGTGGTCACCGGTTGCGCCGCCAATGCCGGCGCCAAGGCCGGCTACCTGAGCCCGGAGATCCTCGACTCCGCCGGGCCCGGCCTGCGCGAGGTCATGGAGGCGATCGGCATCCCGCCGGTGCTCCACCTCGGCTCCTGCGTGGACAACTCGCGCATCCTCACCGTGCTCACCCAGGTCGCGACCGAGGGCGGCCTCGGCGAGGACATCGACGACCTGCCGGCCGTCGGCCTCTGCCCGGAGTGGATGTGCGAGAAGGCGATCGCCATCGGCACCTACTTCGCCGCCTCCGGCGCCCACGTGATCTTCGGCGTGAGCAGCCCGGTCGAGGCGTCGACGGAGGCCACTCGCCTCATGACCACGGGCTGGGAAGAGCTGGTCGGCGGCGACCTCGAGTTCATCCCGGACTGGGATGCGATGTACGCGCGCTCGCTTGAGCTCATCGACGCCAAGCGCGCGGCGCTCAAGCTCCCGTCCTACGACCCGTCGCAGTACGGCGACAGCGGCGACAGCCTCTTCTTCGCCGAGATCAAGAGGTACCTGGCCGACAAGGCCGAGGAGGAGGCGCGCGGCGTCGAGACCGTCGGCTCGCCCGTCTATCCGCTCGCCGAGGGCCACGCGCACGACCACGGCGACGGCCACGCGCACGACCACGACCACGGCGAAGGGGAGGCCTGATGTCGCGCCACATCGCCACCCGCGCGATCCGCGGGGCCACCGGGATCGTCGGCGAGGCCGAACAGGCCGTCAACGAGGCCCTCGCCGAGCTCGGCCCCGACGCGCCGGTCGCGTTCACCAACACCGCCTACTACCTGCCGGTCATCTACGCCTTCACCGGCCAGAAGGTGGAGAAGCTCGGCGACCTGGCCCAGGTGATCGAGCGGGCCAAGGGCCTGCTGCACCCGATCCCCGGCGACAAGATGTGGCTGCCGTACCTGGGTGAGACGCTGGACAGCGGCGTCGCCACCCTCTTCGCCGAAGAGGCGCTCGAGGGCGTGCGCTTCGCCCGCGGCACGGAGCCGCAGATCATCAAGCTCGACCACGCGCGCGAGGACGGCCAGCGGTTCACCGGCGGCGACCTCGGCGTGCACGGCGACAAGATGAAGCTCAACGGCCCGATCGACGACATCCAGCTGCGGGCCTGGGGCATCCAGCTGGTCGACGGCCGCATGCCCGGGTTCTGCGCCATCGTCGGCTGCGCCAAGAGCAACGAGGTCGCGGTCAAGATCGTCCGCGAGCTGCAGAGCCGCGGCATCCTCATCTTCCTCAGCGGCAACGTCAACGGGCGCAGCATCATCCACCAGCTGCAGGAAGAGGGCATCCAGCTCGGCTACGACACCTTCACGGTGCCGTTCGGGCTGGACACGATCTCGGCCGTCTACGCGCTCGGCTTCGCCGCCCGCTCGGCGCTCACGTTCGGCGGCATGGACGCCGGCAACGCGCGCAAGATCATGCTCTACAACAAGTACCGCGTGTTCGCCTTCGTGCTCGCGCTCGGCGAGGTCGACGACCTCAAGTACGCCACCGCGGCCGGCGCGATCAGCTTCGGCTTCCCGACCATCGCCGACACGCGCATCCCGCAGATCCTGCCCACGGGCGTGACCACCTACGAGCACGTCGTGAGCATGCCCTTCGACGAGATCCCCGGCGCCGACGACATGGAGCGCACCGAGAAGCTCATCCAGCGCTGCATGGAGGTCCGTGGCGTCAAGGTCAAGATCGCCAAGGTGCCGATCCCGGTCTCCTACGGATCGGCCTTCGAGGGCGAGCGCATCCGCAAGGACATCATGTACGCGGAGTTCGGCGGCAAGCGCTCGCACGCGTTCGAGTTCCTGCGCATGAAGCCGGCGGACGAGGTCGAGGACGGCAAGATCACCGTGAGCGGCCCCGACCTCGATGCCATGGAGGAGGGCGGCGCGCTGCCGCTCGGCATGGTCGTGGACGTCAGCGGCCGCAAGATGCAGACCGACTTCGAGCCGATCCTGGAGCGCCAGTTCCACTACTTCATCAACGGCGTCGAGGGCATCCAGCACAACGGCCAGCGCGACATCGCCTGGACGCGCGTGAGCAAGACCACCTTCGGGAAGGGCTTCCGCCTGGAGCACTTCGGCAAGGTCATCCACGCGCGCGTCCACGAGGTGTTCGGCAACATCGTCGACAAGGTACAGGTGTACCTCACCACCGACGCGGCCGAGGTCGACGAGCTCATCGAGGAGGCGCGCGCCGCCTACGCCGAGCGCAACGAGCGCATCGCCAACCTCACCGACGAGTCGGTCGACACCTTCTACAGCTGTCTGCTCTGCCAGAGCTTCGCGCCCAACCACGTCTGCGTGGTCAACCCTGAGCGTGTCGGACTCTGCGGCGCGTACAACTGGCTCGACTGCAAGGCCAGCTACGAGATCAACCCGACCGGCCCCAACCAGCCGGTGCCGAAGGGGCTCACCCTCGACCCTGTCAAGGGTGAGTTCAGCGGCCCCAACGAGTTCATCTACCGGCAGTCCAACCAGACGGTCGAGAAGGTGACCTTCTACTCGATCATGGAAGCGCCGATGACCTCGTGCGGCTGCTTCGAGTGCATCATGGTCCTCGTGCCCGAGGCCAACGGCTTCATGATCGTCAGCCGCGAGGACCCGAGCATGACCCCGTGCGGGATGACCTTCTCGACGCTCGCCGGCACCGCCGGCGGCGGCATGCAGACGCCCGGCATGATGGGCATGGGCAAGTACTACCTCACGAGCAAGAAGTTCATCTCCGCCGACGGCGGCATGCAGCGCGTCGTGTGGATGAGCTCCAACCTGCGCGAGAGCATGCGCCCGGCGCTCCAGGAAGTCTGCGAGCGCGACGGCGTGCCCGACCTGCTCGACAAGATCGCCGACGAGACCGTGGCGACGTCGGTCGAGGAGCTCCTTCCCTTCCTCGAGGAGAAGGGGCACCCCGCCCTCACCATGGACCCGCTCTTCTGACCCAGCGAACGCCCGGAGGGTGTACATGACACCAGTGGAGATCCCCGTAGAGAAGTGGCCCGGCGCGGTGCGCGAGGTCACGCTCGGCGGCAGCTACGGCGGTGGGACCCGTGGCTCGACCGTGACCGTGGGCGGCGAGACCGCCCTGCCGTTCCTCGGCTTCGAGGGCGCGATGCCCAACCGGCCCGCGCTCGCCGTCGAGGTCGTCGACATGCGGCCGCAGGATTGGTCGCCCGAGCTGCAGTCCGTCTGGGGCGACGCCCTCGACGACGCCGGTGTGTGGGCGAGCCGCGCCGTGGACGAGGGCGCCGACCTGATCGCCCTCAAGCTGCGCAGCTGCCACCCGGACATGGGCGACGCCGCCGCTGACGACGCCGTGCGCACCGTCGAGCGCGTGCTGGCCGCCGTGCCCGTGCCGCTGCTCGTGTACGGCCCCGGCGCGGTCGACAAGGACAACGAAGTGCTCGTCGCCGTGGCCGAGAGGACCAAAGGCGAGCAGCTCGCCCTCGGCCTCTGCGAGGACAAGAACTACCGCACCATCGTCGCCGCGGCGCTCGGCAACGGGCACGCGGTGATGGCCCAGACGCCGATCGACGTCAACCTGGCGAAGCAGCTCAACATCCTCATCAGCGACATGGGCCTGCCGCTCGAGCGGGTGCTCATGGACCCCAACACCGGCGCCCTCGGGTACGGCCTCGAGTACACGTACTCGGTGATGGAGCGCCTGCGTCTCGCCGCGCTCATGGGCGACACGATGACGCAGCAGCCGATGATCTGCACCGTCGGCGAAGAGGCGTGGCGGCAGAAGGAGGGCCGCGCCGCGAGCGATGTGCCCGAGGCGTGGGGGGCGCTCTCCGAGCGCGGCGTCGCCTGGGAGATCGCGACGGCGGTCACCTTGCTCGAGTCCGGCGCGGACATCCTGGTCCTGCGGCATCCGGCCGGCGTGAGCGCGGTGCGCGAGGCCATCGACGACCTGATGAAGGGAGCCTGAGCGATGGCCCTCACCGGACTCCAGATCTACAAGCTGCTGCCTCAGACCAACTGCAAGGAATGCGGGTTCCCGACCTGCCTCGCCTTCGCCATGAAGCTGGCCCAGAAGGGGACCGAGCTGGACAAGTGCCCGTATGTGAGTGACGAGGCCACGACGGCGCTGGACGCCGCGTCGGCGCCGCCCATCAAGCTGATCACCGTCGGCGCCGGTGACCGCGCCTTCGAGATCGGCAACGAGACGGTGCTGTTCCGGCACGAGAAGACGTTCTTCCACCAGCCGGGCCTCGTGGTTCGCGTCAAGAGCGACGCCGCGGACCTCGCCGAGGTGGCGGGTCGCGTCGGCGGCTACGCCGTCGAGCGCGTCGGCATGCAGCTGACGCTGGACGGCCTCGCCGTGGAGCACGCCGGCGGCGACGCGGCCGCGTACGCCGCGGCCGTGGCCGCGGCCCGCGCGGCCGCACCCGGGCTGCCGCTCGTCCTCATGAGCGCCGACGCGGCGGCGATCGACGCGGCCCTGAGCGGCGGCGCCGCCGCCGAGAAGCCGCTCATCCACGCCGCGACCCCCGCCAACTGGCAGGCGATGGCCGAGGTCGCCAAGAAGCACGGCTGCCCGCTGGTCATCCGTGCCGAGGGTGGCGACCTCTCCGTTCTCGACGAGCTCTCCGGCCAGGTGAGCGGCGCCGGCGTCGAGAACATCGTGCTCGACCCCGGCGCGACCAGCCTCGCCGGCGACCTCGCCGCGTTCACGCAGCTGCGCCGGCTGGCGCTCAAGAAGGGCGCGCGGTCGCTCGGCTATCCCCTCGTCGCCGTCGCCACGGCGCCGACGTGGCAGGCCGAGCTGGTGCGCGCCACCCAGGCCGTGGCCAAGTACGCCGGCGTCATCGTCGTGGACCACGCCGAACCCGGCATGTTCTACTCGCTGCTCACGCTGCGCCAGAACATCTACACCGACCCGCAGAAGCCGATCCAGATGGAGCCCAAGCTGTACGAGATCGGCGCCCCGGGTCCGGACAGCCCGCTGATGATCACCACCAACTTCTCGCTGACCTACTTCTCGGTCGCCGGCGAGGTCGAGAGCGCCGGCTTCCC
This sequence comes from uncultured Thermoleophilia bacterium, assembly GCA_963808735.1. Lineage (GTDB taxonomy): Bacteria > Actinomycetota > Thermoleophilia > UBA2241 > UBA2241 > CAIXSE01. Next base: position 36,155 of record CAWEHE010000014.1, read on the forward strand.
GGCGTGGCTGCTCGTCGCCGACAGCGACGGCCAGTCGGTGCTCACCGGCTGGGCGGCCGGCAAGTTCGACGCCGAGAAGATCGCCAAGACGGTCAAGGACTCCGGCATCGCCGACAGGATCAGCCACAGGAAGCTCGTCATCCCCGGCCACGTGGCCGGCCTCTCGGGCGAGGTCGAGGAGGAGCTGCCCGGCTGGCAGATCATGGTGGGGCCGCGCGACGCCGTGGACATCCCCAACTACGTCAAGAACGTCTGGAGCGCATGAGCGACACTCCCGCCACCAAGCCGCGGACGGCGATGGCGACGATCACGTTCTCGCCGTCCGGGGAGACGATCGAGGTGCCGCACGGCACCAGCCTGCTGGACGCGGCGATCCTCTGCGAGCTCGACGTCCCTGCACCGTGCGCGGGGCAGGGACGGTGCGGCCGCTGCCGGGTGCGCGTCGCCGACGGCGACGTGGAGCGGCGCAGCAATGCCGGCCTGTCCACCGCCGAGATCCTCGAGGGCTGGGCGGTGGCCTGCCAGACGTACGTCGCCGGTTCCGCCTCGGTCGAGGTGCCGGAACGGCGCAAGGAGGAGGTGCGGCCGCACGGTCACGCCATCGCCGAGCCGGAGTCGCTGCCCATCGTCTGCGACTACGTGCAGAACCCGGCGGTGCGCCTGCTCGCGCTCGAGATCGAGCCGCCCTCGCTCGCCGACAACACCAGCGACTTCGACCGCCTGCGCCGCGCGCTCTCGCAGCAACACGGCATCGCGGAGATCCGCGCCGAGCTGCCGCAGCTGAGGCGGCTCGGCGCGGCGCTGCGCATGGCCAACTGGAACGTCACTGTCGCTCTCGAGATGCGCGACTGGGTGTACGGGACGTATCTTCCGCCTCGGCTCCTGCGCGTGTACCCGACGGCGTTCCCGCAGGCGAGCATGGGCCTTGCCGTCGACCTTGGGACGACGTCGGTGGTCGCCTACCTCGTCGACTTCACCACCGGGCGCATCGTCGACTCGGCGAGCGCGTACAACCGGCAGATCGACTGCGGCGAGGACGTGATCAGCCGCATCATCTACACCAAGCGCAAGGGCGGTCTCGACCGGCTGCAGCAGCTCGCCGTGGAGACCATCAACGACCTGTTCGAGGAGCTGCAGCAGCGCAACGGCGTCGAGCTCCGCGAGATCCACGAGATCGCCCTCGCCGGCAACACGACCATGACGCACCTCCTGCTCGGCCTGGAGCCGCGCTACCTGCGTGAGGAGCCGTACATCCCGACCATCTCGGCGGCGCCCAAGCTTGTCGCCGGCGAGCTGCGGCTGAACGCCAACCCGGTCGCGCGCGTGCACATCCTGCCGTCCGTCGGCAGCTATGTGGGCGGCGACATCACCGCCGGCGTCATCTCGTCGGGGATGTACGCGACCGACAAGCTCACGCTGTTCATCGACATCGGCACCAACGGCGAGATGGTGCTGGGCACCAAAGACTGGTTGCTCTCGTGCGCCTGCTCCGCCGGCCCCGCCTTCGAGGGCGGCGGCGTGCGGCACGGCATGCGCGCGGCCCAGGGAGCCATCGAGGACGTCTACATCGACGATGCCACCCTCGAGCCGACCTTCCGCACCATCGACGACGCCCCGGCCGTGGGCATCTGCGGCAGCGGCCTCATCGACCTGCTCGGCGAGCTGTTCCTCACCGGCATCGTGGACAAGTCGGGGCACATCGATCGTGAGGCCCCCTCCGCCCGGGTGCGCGTGTTCGACGGCGTGCCCGAGTACGTCGTCTGCCGCGCCGGCGAGGGCGGCGCCGGCAAGGACATCACGCTGACCGAGTCGGACATCACCGGCCTGCTGCGCGCCAAGGCGGCGATCTACGCGGGCTACGAGGTGCTCTGCTCCAGCGTCGGCGTCGACCTGGCCGACGTGGAGCAGATCTTCATCGGGGGCGCCTTCGGCCAGTACCTCAATATCGAGAAGGCGATCCGCATCGGGCTGCTCCCCGACCAGCCCACCTCACGCTTCCACTTCCTCGGCAACACCAGCGCCCTCGGCGCGTTCGCGGCGCTGCTCTGCGTGAGCGTGCGCCAGGATGTGCTGGACGTCGCCGGCAAGATGACCTACCTGGAGCTCAGCGCCGACAACACGTTCATGGACGAGTACACCTCGGCGCTCTTCCTGCCCCACACCGACCTCACCGGGTTCCCGAGCGTGCGCGAGGCGCTGGCCGCACGCGCGCGCGGGAACGGAAACGGAGACTGACCCATGACCACCACCATCGCCGTCGCCGGCAAGGGGGGGACCGGCAAGACGACCCTGGCCGGCCTCCTCATCCGCCGGCTGGCGGAGACCGACGCCGGCCCCATCCTCGCCATCGACGCCGACCCCGCGAGCAACCTCAACACGGTCCTCGACCTGCCGCTCGAGAAGACCGTCGGCGACGTGCGCGAGGAGACCAGCGAGAAGGCCCGCGCGAACCTGCTCGAGGCCGGCATCGCCAAGCGCGACCTGCTGGACTACGAGATCAACTCGAGCATCGTGGAGGGGGTCGACGTCGACCTCATCGCCATGGGACGCCCCGAGGGGCCGGGCTGCTACTGCGCCGCCAACAACATGCTGCGCGCGATCATCGACGCGATCGCCGACAGCTATCCGTGGGTGATGATCGACAACGAGGCCGGGCTCGAGCACCTCTCGCGGCGCACCACGCGCGACGTGGACGTGCTCTTCATCGTCAGCGACGCCACCGTGCGCGGCATCACGACGGCGGGTCGCGTCGCCGCGCTGCTGGGTGAGCTCGAGACCAAGGTGGGCCGGCACTTCCTGATCGTGAACCGGGCCGGCGACGGGCTCTCGCCGGCGCTCGAGGCGGCGATCGCCGAGCACGGCCTCGAGTTGCTCGCCGTGCTGCCCGACGACCCGCTCGTCGCCGAGTACGACGCCGCCGGCAAGGCGCTGGTGGGCCTGCCGGCAGACAGCGCGCTCATGCGGGCCCTTGCACCGGTCGTCGAGACCATGCTCGCTCAACCCGAGGGGAAGGAGGCCGCCGGTGCTCATCATCGGTGAGAACATCCACATCATCGCGCCGCCGGTGAAGGCGGCCATCGAGGCCCGCGACGCGAAGACCATCCAGGCCATGGCCGTGAGCCAGGTGGAGGCCGGCGCGGGCATCGTCGACCTCAACATCGGCCCGCAGAAGAAGCTCGGCCACGAGATCATGCCGTGGATCGTCCAGGCCGTGCAGGAAGTCACCGACGTCCCGCTCTCGCTCGACACCACCAACTTCGCCGCCATGGAGGCGGGCCTCAAGGTCTGCAAGCAGCCCGCCATGCTCAACTCCGCGTCCGCCGACCCCGACCGCCTGGACAGCGTCATGCAGTTGGCGGCCAGGTACGGCGCCCGGGTGATCGCGCTCACGATGGGCGTGGACGGCATCCCGACCACCGCCGACGGCCGCGCCGGCATCGCCATGGAGGCGCTCCTGCCGGCCGCGGAGGCCGCCGGCCTGCCCGTCGCGGACGTCTTTCTCGACCCGCTCGTCCTGGCTGTGAACTGCAACCAGGACGTGGCCATGGAGACCGTCGAGGCGGTGCGCATGTTCAAGATGATGGCCGACCCGCCGCCCACCACCGTGATCGGCCTCTCCAACATCTCCAACGGCGCGCTGCCCGAGGTCCGCCCGCTCATCAACCGCGTCATGATGGTCATGGCGATGGGCGCGGGGCTCGACAGCGCCATCGCCGACCCGCTGGACGCCGTCCAGAACGAGTGGATCCGCGTCGCCGAGCAGCGCGACGAGAGCACGCCCCTGAGCAAGCTGATCGTGGCCCTGTACGACGCCGTCGCGGCGATGGACAAGCTCGACCCGGCGCTGGTCGACATGGGCGACCAGGAGCAGGTCGAGCTCTGGAAGACCTACCGCATGCTCACCAACGAGACGCTGTACGCGGACTCGTACCTGCAGCTCTGAGCGCGCCTGCGTGACCCCGCCGGGCGCGCCATGCGCGAACAGGGCCGGGGCGGCGCGGAAGCGCCGCCCCGGCCCTCTGTGTCGTCGTCAGGTGGTCGGGTCGCCGAAGGCGGGGGTGTCCGCGAGGGAGTCTTCCTCGAGCCACTGCCGCCCGGTGGAGCACTTCTCGGCGGCCGCGCACCAGGCGGCGCAGCCGATGTCCTGGCGCGGATTCGGGTTGCAGGCGCCGCAGGCGCGGCAGTAGCGGCGCGCGTCGTCCTTGAAGAACTCGATGGGCTTGCCGCAGCTCGAGCAGGGCACCTCGAAGATGTCGTCCGGCGTCCAGTTGCTGCGGTCCTGGCCGGGGCAGCCTCTATCCATGTGGGTCACCGTCCTCGGTGCGGGGCCGTAGCGCCTCTCGGCCGCCGGCCCGGCTCCTTCGTCCTGTGACTGAGGATACCCCGTCCCGGCGGTATCGGCCCATGACCTTCGTCAACCGGGCGGCGCGCCTCGCGGCGGCCGGCCTTCAGTCCTCGAACCCGCCGTCGCACACGCCGGCGTGCCGGCCCCAGTCGAAGTCGTCCCAGTCGAGCGCCGTGTAGGTCATGCTCGCGGTGAGCGGTTCGCCCAGCGACTCGAGGTGAGAGCAACTCGGGTGCATCACGAACGGTTCCGCCTTGTGGCGGCTGGCCGCCGTGTCCCACTGGTCCTCGGGGATCTCGTCGCACTTGCGCAGCAGCAGGTCCCACTCGAAGTCGACCCACTCCTGCAACTGCTCGAGCAGGTGCTCGTTGCCGGGGAGCGCCAGGTGGGCGAAGCGGCCCTGGCGCTCCAGCCACTTGCCCAGCGGCTGCTTGTGCCGTGGACGGTAGGTCAGACGGTACACGCCCTCGTTGACCTCGAACAGCGGCCAGTAGCAGGCCTCGGTCGCGAGGCGGCTGAGCTCGATCCCCTCGTCGTTCTCGGTGCGCCAGCCGCGCGGGCAGGCGGAGAGCACGTTGAGGAAGGTGGGGCCTTCGATCGCCAGCGCCTTCTCCGCCTTGTGGATCAGGTCCTGCGGGTCGTGCGGCGACGACTGCGCCACGTAGGGCAGGCGGTGGGCCACCATGATCTCGGTGAGGTTCTTGCTGTGGCCGGTCTTGCCGGGCAGCTCCGAGCCGACGGGGCTGGTGGTCGTCCAGGCGCCGTGCGGCGTCGCCGAGGAGCGCTGGAAGCCGGTGTTCATGTAGGCGCCGTTGTCGTAGCACACGTAGAGCATGTCGTGGCCGCGCTCCATGGCGCCGGAGAGCGCCTGGAGGCCGATGTCGTAGGTGCCGCCGTCGCCGCCGAAGGCGATGAACTTGACGCGCTCCTCGAGCCTGCCGCGCCGGCGCAGGGCGCGAAAGGCGGTCTCGACGCCGGAGAGCGTCGCGGCGGCGTTCTCGAAGTTGGTGTGGATGTAGCTGCCCTTCCAGGCGGTGTACGGGTAGCGCGTGCTGGACACCTCGAGGCAGCCGGTCGCGCCGGAGACCACGTGGTGGCTGTCGACCTGCGAGAGGATCTGGTTCACGACGACGGAGGCGCCGCAGCCGCTGCAGAGGCCGTGGCCGCTGGCGAGCCGCGGCGGCTTGAGGGCGAGCGCCTGGACCTCGCGGCGGTGGTCCTCGTAGAGCGGCGTGGGGACGAGGGCGTCGAACCGGCACGCCTCGACGCAGTGCCCACACGTGATGCACCGCCGCTCGTCCAGCGTGATCGTGCCGGCGAAGTGACGCTCCTTGCCCTTGCCGTGCGAGCGCGAGGGGTCGCGGCGCACGTCGATGCAGTCCACCGGGCACGCCTTCTGGCAGGCGCCGCAGAAGGTGCAGGCGTGGGCGCCGCTCTCGGCGCGCCGCAGGTCGAAGAGACCGACGCGGGGGAGCTTGTGGACGAGGTCGCGTACCGCGAAGCTGTTCTCCTGGATGGGGTGGCCATACATGATGGCCTGCGGGTCTTCGGCATGCGTGGGGGTCTTGGGCCTCGCGCTCATGTCGTCCTCGCCTCGTCGGGGAAGTGGAGTAGAACAGTCCGCAATTGAGGGAAAGGCGAGAAGATACCACAGGCGCCAGGCTGCCCACAAGAGTCGTATGCGCTCGGCATGCATGGCGGCCGCTTTGGCGGCGCCCGCCATTCGGCCGGGTGCCGCCTCCGGTCTCGGGAGCGGGTGCGCCGGAGGGGCGCCGCTGAGTAGACTCCGGGCATGAGCGAGCCAGGCAAGACCACGAGCTCGGCCCGCCGCGACGCCGCCTTCGCGGCGCTGCTGGTCGTCATCCTCACGCTCTCGATCCAGCTCGGCTCGGCGCTCGCCGTGCGCGTCATCGAGTCGGTCGGCGTCTTCGAGGCGCTGTGGCTGCGCACCGCGTTCGCGGCGCTGATCCTGGTCCTCATCCGCCCCAGCTGCCTCCGGCGCCTGCCGCCGCGGGGTCATCGCCTGCCTCTTGCGGCCCTCGCGGTGGTCCTCTTCGTCATGAACCTGAGCTTCTATGGTGCGATCAGCCGGGTACCGGTCGGCATCGTCGTCGCCATCGAGTTCGTCGGGCCGCTCGGCGTCGCGGTGATCGGGACGCGCCGACGGCTCGACTGGCTGTGGATCGCGCTCGCCGGCGTGGGCGTCGTCATCCTCGCCGGCCCCTCCGGCTCGGCGGCCGGCCTTGGGCTGGTGCTCGCCATCACGGCGGGCGTGTGCTGGGGTCTTTATCTGGTCCTCGCCAAGCACCTGGTCACCGGCATGGATCCTCTCTCCGTCGCAGCCCTCATGATGGTCGGATCCGCCATGCTCTCCACGCCGCTGCTGCTGATCGACGGGGTGCGCCTCTCGGGGCACTGGGACGCGGTCGTCCTCGGCATCGTGATCGCGGTCGTGTCGTCGGCCTTCCCCTACTACCTCGAGATGGTGGCGATCCGCCGCGTCCGCGCCGCCACCTACGGCGTGATGCTCAGCATCGAGCCGGCCATCGCGGCGCTGGCCGCGCTGGTCGTGCTCGGCCAGCACATCTCGCCGCTCGAGGCGGCGGCCATGGCCGCGGTGATGGCCGCCGCCGCGGGCTCCAGCTGGACGAGCGGCGGCGGCGCCGAGGCGGGCGTCGAGCTGCCGTCGCCGTGACCCGAGGGCGTGCGGCCCGGGGGGCGCCGCGGCAACGTCCCCCCGGTCGCGCCATTCGCTAGACTACGTCCACTTCTCCCACGAAAGGAGCCAGTATGGCCGGCCTCAAGGGCAGCAAGACCGAGCAGAACCTCCTCAAGGCGTTCGCCGGCGAGAGCCAGGCGCGCAACCGCTACACGTTCTACGCGAAGGCCGCGCAGAAGGACGGCTACCAGCAGATCGCCGCCATCTTCCTCGAGACCGCCGAGCACGAGCGCCAGCACGCCAAGCGCTTCTTCAAGCATCTGGAGGGCGGCGTGGTCGAGATCACCGCGGCGTATCCGGCGGGGCCGCTGGAGGGCACCACGGCCGAGCATCTCGCCGCGGCCGCCGCGGGCGAGCACGAGGAGTGGACCGACCTCTACCCCGCCTTCGCGGACGTCGCCGAGGCGGAGGGCTTCAAGGACGTCGCCACCAGCTTCCGCATGGTCGCCAAGGCCGAGGCGATGCACGAGGAGCGCTACCGCAGGCTGCTCGGCAACGTCGAGGAGGGCACGGTCTTCGAGAAGCCGGAGAAGGTGCGCTGGGTGTGCCGCAAGTGCGGCTTCGTCCACGAGGGCACGAAGGCGCCCAAGGTCTGCCCCACCTGCTCGCACCCGCAGTCGTACTTCGAGGTCTTCGCCGAGAACTACTGAGGCGGACGGCGGCCCGGCCCGACGGCGAGTCCGTCCCGCCGGGCCGCTCCACGTACGACGACGGGGCGGGTGGCCGCAAGAGCCACCCGCCCCGTCGCTGCATACGGGCGCCGCGCGGCCCGAAGACCGGCGCGCGGCGTCCCTACTCGAGCACCACGAACGCGTCGGCCGTGAGCTCGTACTCTTCGTCTTCGTTGAGGTCGTGCACGCGGATCCGCTCGAGCTCGCCTTCGCCGAGCAGCTCGAGCGGCTGCGCCTCGGCCAGGACCTTGACGTCGCTGAGGCGCAGGGCCGAGCGGACCGCCGGGCTCACGCTCGGCTCCTTGCCGGTCGTCATGAGCACGACGCGTCCGGTGTGGTCGGTGAGGTCCATCGCCAGCTGCGCGGCGCGGTCGCCGGTGTCGAGCACGACGACACGCTCGTCGGCGACGTCGGTGAGGTCGTCGAGCTTCTTGTACAGGCCCTTGCCGTCGTAGGCGTCGAGGTTCTGGATCTCGACCGCCACCACCTCCGCCGGCCGCGGGTGACAGGACTTCTCGACCGGGGTGGTCGTCGCGTCCTCGGGCTTGACGCCCTCGCGCCAGTTCTTGATCGCCTCGTGCAGGGCGTCGGCGGCGAGGTTGCTGCAGTGCATCTTGATCGGCGGCAGGCCGTCGAGCGCGTCGGCGACGTCGCCGCGGCTCACCTTGAGCGCCTCGTCGAGCTGCATGCCGACCACGAGCTCGGTGATCATGCTCGAGGTGGCGACCGCCGACCCGCAGCCGAAGGTCTGGAACTTGATGTCCTTGATGCGGTCGTCTTCGACGTCGATGTAGATGTCCATCATGTCGCCGCAGACGGGGTTGCCCACGCGGCCGACGGCGACGTTCGGCCCTTCCAGCGTGCCCACGTTGCGGGGGTTGCGGAAGTGCTCGAGGGTCTTCTCCGTGTACTGCGTCGATTTCATCGGTCGGTGCCTTTCGGGTCAGGTGGCCGCGGGTCTCAGCTGGCCGCGGGAGCGTGCGTCTTGTACAGGGGCGAGAGCGCGCGGAGCCGGGAGATCACGCCGGGGAGGACGGCCATGATGCGGTCGACGTCCTCCATGGTGCTCCAGCGCCCGAAGGTGAACTCGAGCGAGCCGTGCGCTTCCTCGTGCAGGAGGCCGCAGGAGATGAGCGTGTGCGAGGGCTCCAGCGTCTTGGAGCTGCAGGCGGAGCCGGTGGAGGCGGCGACGCCCTCGTCGCGCAGCGACAGGATCATCGCCTCTCCCTCGACGCCGTGGAAGCGGAAGTGGGCGTTGTTGGGTACGCGCTGCTCGGGGTGGCCGTTCAGGTGCGAGTCCGGGATCTCGGCCAGCACGCGCTCGACCAGCCGGTCGCGGATCGCCTGGATGCGCGGCACTTCGGCGCCCATCTCGGCGGCCATGAGGTCCGCTGCTGCGGCCATGCCCTCGATGCTGGCGAGGTCCTCGCTGCCGGAGCGCAGGCCGCGCTCCTGGCCGCCGCCGAGCAGCACGGGCGCGACCTGCACGCCCTTGCGCACGTAGAGGGCGCCGAGACCGCGCGGCCCGTACAGGTCGTTCGACGAGAGGCTGAGGAGGTCGACCGGGACGGCGCTCGTGTCGATCGGCACCAGACCCTCCGCGGCGACGGCGTCGCTGTGCAGGGCGATGCCGGTGCCGTCGAGCAGCTCGGCGATCTCGGCGATGGGCTGCACCGTGCCGATCTCGCTGCTCGCCCACTGCACCGAGACGAGGATGGTCTCGTCGGTGATGCGGGCGCGCAGCTTCTTCGGCGAGACGCGCCCGTACAGGTCGATCGGCACGCGCGTGACGCGGAACCCGTTCTTCTCCAGGTACTTGGCGATGTTGAGCACGCTGATGTGCTCCGCCTCGCTGATGATCACGTGGTCGCCCTTGCGCTTGTTGCGCAGCGCGTAGCCGACGATCCCCAGGTTGCTGGCCTCCGTCGCTCCGCCGGTGAAGACGATCTCGCGCGGCTCGGCGCCGAAGAACGCGGCGACCCGGCCGCGCGCCTCCTCGAGCGCCGCCGTGGCGACGTCGCCCACGGCGTGCAGCGACGCGGCGTTGCCGAACTGCTCCGTGAGGTAGGGCAGCATCGCCTCGACCACGCGCGGGTCGACCGGCTTGGCGCTCTGGTAGTCGGCGTAGACGACCCCGGCGCGGGCCAGCGCCTCGCCGGGGCCGGTGAGCTGGATGGTCGTGCCGGTGGCGCTCGTCATCTCCGCGACCTCAGAACCACATCGTCGCGTCGGCGTCGAGCGCGAGGTCGTTGAGCGTCGCCGCGCCGACGATCTTGACGCCGTCGATGAGCTCCACGGTCTCCCAGCCGAGCATCTGCTTGCTGGCCTCGCACACGTACACGGTGATGCCCATGTCGATCGTCTTCCGGAGCATCTCGGCCACGGTGGGGAAGCTGCCGGCCTTCATCTCCTCCGCCGCGCCTGGCTTGAGGACGGTGAGGCCCATGCCCAGGTAGTAGACGGCGGCGTCGACGCCCATCGCCTTGGCGCTCTGCGCGAGCACGAGCGGGGAGTACTGGCGCTCGGTAGCGTTGCTGGTCTGTACGTAGAGGATGTTCTTCTCGTCTGCCATGGGGGTCCTTTCGGTCTACTTGAGTCGGCGGAGGAGGATACGGAGTTCGACGCCGTCGTTCTCCAGGGAGACGACCTCGTGGCCGGCACGCTTGGCGAAGCGCTTGAGGTCTTCCTCGGCGGCGGGGTCGTCGGCGATGACCTCGAGCACGTCGCCGACCTCGATCGAGTCGATGCTCTCGCGCGTCTGGAACAACGGCTCCGGGCAGTACAACCCGATGCAGTCGAGCGTGAGCGCCGGTGTCGGTTCGTCGGCCATGTGGTCTCCCTTCGCGTGGACGGAGGCGCAGTCGCACACCCTCCGGGCGGTCTATACCCGACCATCGCGGTTGGTATTCACGCCGGCGGTCTCGGCGAGCTCTCTGGCCGGCTTTCCCCCGGGCGAGCTCCGGGCTAGGCTGAGACTACGGGGACGAGACGGAGGAACGCATGACGCGGATGACCGGCACGGTGAAGGTGGAGGGCGGGCGGCTGCTCTTCGACGGGGTCGACGTCGCCGGCCTGGCCGGCCGGGTCGACACGCCGTTCTTCCTGTACTCGCAGGCGCGGATCGCCGCGAACGTGGCCCGATTGCGGCGGGCGTTCGCGTCACGGCACGCCGCCAGCCGCGTCTTCTTCGCCAGCAAGGCGTGCTCCAACCTCTGGTTCCTCGAGCAGATCAGGGCGGCCGGAGCGGGCGCCGAGGTCAATTCCGGCGGCGAGCTCTGGAAGGCGCTGCGCGCCGGCTTCTCGCCGGAGCAACTGGTGTTCAATGGGGTCGCCAAGAGCCGGACGGAGATCGAGGAGGCGGTGACGGCCGGCATCGGCGGCATCGTCGCCGACTCGCTCTGCGAGCTGCGCCGGATCGACGAGGTCGCGCGCGCCCTCGGCCGTCCGGCAGGCGTGCTCCCGCGCGTGGACGTCAACGTCAGCGGCGGCACCCATCCCGGCCTCGAGACCGCCAGCGGCGGCAAGGCCGGGATCGACCGGGGCGAGGCGCTGGACGCGTTCGGCCTGGTCGCCGCCTCCAGGCACCTGCGCCTGGAGGGGCTGCACCTGCACATCGGCTCCCAGATCACCGCCGCGGAGCCCTACGTGGACGCGCTCGGCGTGGCGCTCGACCTGATCGACGAGGTCGAGCGCGACCTGGGCGTGACGGTCCCGGCGCTCGACGTAGGCGGCGGCTTCGCCGTCGCCTACCGCGAGCGCCCTGCCCGTCCCGGCGGCGACTACTTCTACACCGGCCTCGCCGTGGAGGACTACGCCGCCGCGATCTGCGACCTCGTGGCGCGCCGGCGTCCGGGGCTCGAGCTCTGGGTCGAGCCGGGCCGCTCGATCGCCACCGACACGGCGATCCTGGTCACGCGCGTCGAGAGCGAGAAGACCAAGCGTCGGCGCGACCACCGCGGCCGCGTGGTCGCCGAGGACCGCTGGCTGCTCGTCGACGCCGGCTACAACACGTTCTTCGACCCGGTGCTCTACGGCTGGTACTACCCTCTCGTCTCGGTCAGCCGGCCGGAGGCGGCGGCGGACGGGAGCTTTCGCGTCGCCGGCCCCCTCTGCGACGGCGGCGACGTCTTCGGCGGCGACGACGCCACCGAGTACCGCCGGCTTCCCGCGGCGACGGCGCCCGGCGACCTGCTCGCGTTCTACGACGCCGGCGCGTACACGCTCGAGCTCATGACGCCGTACAACGCCCGCCCGACGGCGGCGGCCTACGCGGTCGCCGAGGGCGCGGGGGTGCTGCGCATCCGCGCCCCGCAGTCGCGCGACGACCTGGTGGCGCTGGACGAGGAGACACGGCTGCCGGGCTGACGCGGTTCGGGCCGGGGTGACCGGCGCAGACGTCGCTCGACCGGCCGCCGCCCGGGGCCTCGTCGCGAGGACGGGGTCGCTCCGCCATCAGCTCCAGGTCGCGGCGCCGTCGCTGAGATACTCGTGCATGTCGTCGGCGGCCATGCGCGCCGCGCCCATCGCCAGGATCACCGTCGCCGCCCCGGTGACGATGTCGCCGCCGGCCCACACCTTGGGCACGCTCGTCCGTCCCGACTCCGAGAACGTGCGGATGTAGCCGCGCTCGGTGCGCTCGAGGCCGCGGGCGTCCTCGAAGAGGGCCCGGTTGGGGCCGGCGCCGACGGCGACCACCACCATGTCGACGTCGATCAGGAAGTCCGACCCGAGGATCGGCACCGGTCGCCGTCGGCCTGAGGCGTCGGGCTCGCCGAGCTTCATGCGCACGCAGCGCATCTCGCGCACCCAGCCCTGCTCGTCGCCCTCGTAGGCGATGGGGCTGGTGAGGTACTCGAAGCGCAGGCCCTCCTGCTCGGCGTGCTCGATCTCCTCGTTGCGCGCCGGCATCTCCTCGCGCGTGCGCCGGTAGACGATCGCGACCTCGCGCGCGCCCATGCGCAGCGCCGTGCGCGCGCAGTCCATGGCGACGTTGCCGCCGCCGACCACGGCGACCTTGGTCCCGAGCGGCGCCGGCGTGTCGTACTCGGGGAACAGGTACGCCTTCATCAGGTTCACGCGCGTGAGGTACTCGTTGGCGGAGACGATGTTGCAGAGGTTCTCGCCGGGCACGCCCATGAAGCCGGGCAGGCCCGCGCCCGTCGCCACGTACACGGCGTCGAAGCCCAAGCCGAACAGCTCGGTCAGCCCGTACAGCTTGCCGACGATGCTGTTCATCTCGAACTTGACGCCGAGGTGGCGCAGGTTGCCGGTCTCGGCCTCGACGATCGCCTTGGGCAGGCGGAACTCGGGGATGCCGTACACGAGCACGCCGCCGGGGCTGTGCAGCGCCTCGAAGATGGTGACGCTGTGGCCCTTGACGGCCATGTCGAAGGCCATGATGAGGCCCGCCGGGCCGCTGCCGACGACGGCGATGCGGCAGCCCGTCTTCGCCGCCCGCTTCGGCAGCGCCACCTGGTCGGTCTCGCGCTCGAAGTCGGCGGCGAAGCGCTCGAGGGCGCCGATCGCGATCGGTTCTCCCTTCTTGCCCAGCAGGCACAGCTTCTCGCACTGGTCGTCCTGCGGGCAGACGCGCCCGCAGATGGCGGGCAGCGCGTTCTTTTCACGGATGAGCCGGGCCGCGCCGGCGAAGTCGCTCGCGGCCACCAGCTTCACGAACCCCGGGATGTCGACCTCGACGGGGCAGCCGTCGACACAGGCGGGCTTCTTGCACTGCAGGCACCTGCTCGCCTCCGCCGTCGCCAGCTCGCTGTCGAAGCCGTAGCTGACCTCCTGGAAGTTGCGGATGCGCAGGCGGGGGTCCTGCTCCGGCTTCTTCTGCCGCGGCGAGCCGGCGAGGATCTTGGCCCGGGTCCGCTTCGGGACGCCGTGCCACGAGCAGTCGGCCTTGGTGCAGCACGAGAGTGGGGCCACGCGCGTGCGCAGGGAGACATCGATGGTGAAGACGCGCGACTCACAGGCGTCGCAGAACCCTTCTTCCTCGAGCAGAGAAGCGTGGCAGTGCGGGCACATGACGTCGGTGGCCACCGCGTCACCGGTCCAGCAGGGCGAGCAGACGCGCTCGAACTCCTCCAGCCTCGGGTTGACGAGCAGGTCGCAGCACACGGTGTCGACCTCGACGTTGAGACCCACCCAGACGCGCTTCGTCTCGTCGTCGTAGACATTGAGCGCCTTGTGGCAGTGGGGACAGAAGCTGGCCAGGTCGCCCTGCTGGGCGAGGGTCGCTAGCTCGTGGTCCGTGGTCGTCACGTCTGCCTTCCTGGGCGTCGGCCGGGCTCAGTGTGCCTTGATGGAGGTGAGCAGCGAGAGGCGCTCGTCGCGCCCGTACATCTGGTTGCGCTGGATGAGCTCGTCGAAGTCGACCTTGAAGGCGTCGAAGTGCGGCCCGTCGACGCAGGCGAACTTGGTCTCGCCGCCCACGCTGCAGCGGCAGCCGCCGCACATGCCGGTGCCGTCGACCATGATCGGGTTGAGGCTGACCTCGGTGGGCAGGCCGTAGATGCGCGTCATGTCGGTGACCGAGCGCATCATGATCAGCGGCCCGACGGCGAGCACCTTGTCGATGTGCTGGTGTCGCTCGACGAGCCCCTTGAGCGCGTCGGTGACCTTGCCGTGGACGCCGTAGCTGCCGTCGTCGGTGGTCACGATGAGCTCGTCGCAGAGGCCGCGCATCTCATCCTCGAGGATCAGAAGGTCCTTCTGGCGCGCCCCCACGACGCCGATGATGTGGTTGCCGGCGTCGCGATGCCCGGTGAGCAGGTGGTGCAGCACGGCGATGCCGGAGCCCCCGCCGATGCCGACCACGGTTCCGATCTTGCCGATCGTCTCGGGCACGCCAAGCGGGCCGCAGAGGTCCTTGATGGCGTCGCCCACGCCCAGTGAGGCGAGCATGGCCGTGCTCTTGCCGACGACCTGGAAGATGATGGTGACGGTGCCGTTGGCCGCGTCGCGGTACGCGACGGTGAGCGGCACCCGCTCCCCCGTCTCGTTGACCCGGAGGACGACGAACTGCCCCGGACGGATCTTGCGCGCGATCTGCGGGGCCTCGATGGTGAGGCTGATCAAATCGCGCTTTGTGAGCTCCTGCCGGTCGACGATCGTGTTCACGGCCAGTCCCCCTGACCCGAAGACTCGATGACGTTGCAGCAGCGCGGCTCCGATGGCCGATGTTCTTCTGTCGAAGCGGCCCCGTCTCGAGGAGCTTCGGTGCGCCTCTCAGGTCGGCTGCGCTTCCGCGGCAGACAGCCTGTGGGCCAGGTCCTCCCAGTAGGAGGCGACCCCTTCTTCGACCTCGTCCCAGTGCGCCGCCTCGAACTCCTCCGTGAGCTCACGCCGGTCGTTCTCCGTGAGGTAGTGCTGGGCGGTGTCGAAGAAGACCTCCTCCTCGACCGCGATGTGACAGCGGACCACTTCGACGTACTCACGCAGGCGCGTGGCGAAGTCGAGGGCCGCCGTGCGGTCGTTCGGATCCATGGTCTCCAGTGACCGCTCGAGGGCGTCGAGCTTGCCCCGGCACCACTCGTGCTCCCCCAGCATCTGCTCGAGCGGCTCGTCCTGATCGGTCATGCCGCGCCGGTGGCAGCGCGCGTAGAGCAGGTCCTCTTCCTTGGGGTCGTGGAGGCCGTCGTTGAAGTAGCGGAAGAAGCCGATGATGTCGCCGGCGAGGTCGGCGCGCACAGAGCCCGTCGCCTCGGTGTGCGCGCACTCATTGTCGGCTGCGTCGGCCACCTCCAGCACCAGGCGGTGCTCGGCCTCCAGGATCTTTCTCCAGCCCATGGCTCCTCCCTCCACGAGCTTTGCGGGTCGCACGTAAATGCGACTCCTTTCACAAGCACTCTACCCCTCGCGACTACATGAAGTTCGTAGTGACGCTCACAAATGGGGTGTTCACCTGAGTCCCGGGGTGGGCAGCGCCCGTGGTGCGAGCTCAGCCGGTATCATGACGATCGACGGGGAGTCGCTCGCGAGCGGGGTCGGCGGGCGGCGCGCACGGCCGGCGACGACGGACGGAGGGCGGCATGGGCGAGGCGCACGGGTCGACGGACAAGGTGGTGCTGGCGCTCGACACCGGGACGACGAGCGGGCGGGCGCTCGTGATCGACGCCGCCGGCGTCGTGCTCGCGAGCGCCCAGCAGGAGGTCGGCCTCAGCTACCCGCATGCGGGCTGGGTCGAGCAGGACGCGGAGGAGCTCTGGCAGGCGCAGCTGGCGACCGCTCGCGCGGCGCTCGAGAAGGCCGGCGTACCGGCCTCCGGCGTCGCCGGCCTCGGCATCGCCAACCAGCGCGAGACGACGATCGTCTGGGACCGGGCGACGTCGCAGCCGGTCGCCCCGGCGATCGTCTGGCAGGACCGGCGCACGGCGGAGTTCTGCGAGGAGCTTCGCGGCGCCGGCGCCGAGGCGCTGGTGCGGCGCAAGACCGGCCTGCTCCTGGACCCGTATTTCTCCGCCACCAAGCTGCGCTGGCTGCTGGACAACGTGCCGGGCGTGCGCGAGCGCGCCGAAGCCGGCGAGCTCGCCTTCGGCACCGTCGACTCCTGGATGGCGTGGCGCCTGAGCGGCGGGCGCCGGCACGTCACCGACGCGACCAATGCCTCGCGGACGTCTCTCTACGACATCCGCGCGGGCGAGTGGGACGACGAGCTGCTGGAGCTGTTCGGCGTGCCGCGCGCGCTGCTGCCCGAGGTGTGCGACAGCAGTGGCGTCGTCGGCGAGAGCGACCCGGCGCTGCTCGGCGCGGCCGTGCCCATCGCCGGCCTTGCCGGCGACCAGCAGGCCGCGCTCTTCGGGCAGGCCTGCACGCGCCGCGGCATGATCAAGGTGACGTACGGCACGGGGTGCTTCCTGCTGCTCAACACCGGCGAGGAGCCGGCGGCCGCGCCGGCCGGGCTGGTGAGCACGGTGGCCCTGCAGCGCGACGGCCGGCGCACCTACGCGATCGAGGGCAGCGTCTTCATCGGCGGGGCGGCCGTCCAGTGGCTGCGCGACGGCCTCGGCATCGTCGCCGGAGGCGCCGAGGCGACCGCGCTCGCGCAGAGCGTGCCGTCCAGCGAGGGCGTCGTCTTCGTCCCGGCGCTCGCCGGGCTCGGCGCACCCTACTGGGATCCGCGCGCACGGGGCGGCATCTTCGGCCTCACCCGGGGGACCACCGCCGCGCACCTCGCGCGAGCCACCCTCGAGGGCATCGCCTTCCAGGTCGCCGACCTCTACGAGGCCGAGGCGGAGGGCGCCGGCGTGGCGCCGGCGGAGGTGCGCGCCGACGGCGGCGCCGCCGCGAGCGACCTGCTGCTCCAGTTCCAGGCCGACCTCCTCGGCGTGCCGGTCACGCGGGCCGGTCAGCCGGAGGCGACCGCGTTCGGGGCGGCGTGGCTCGCGGGCCTGGCGACCGGCGTGTGGGAGAGCGAGGAAGAGGTCGCCGCGCTCTGGAGCGCCGGCGCGTCCTTCGCGCCGGCCGTCGACGCGGACACCGGCGACCTCCGTCGCCGCTGGAGCGCGGCGGTCGCGGCGGTCAGGGGGTTCGCGCGCGAGACGCAGTGACGCGCGCTCAGCCTCGGTGCGGTACCACCATGACCGGCACATGGCTGCGGTGCAGGAGCTCGAACGGCGTGTGCCTGCCCAGCGCTCCGGCGATGACTCCCTCGCCGTGCGAGCCCACGACGATGACGTGCGACCCGCGGTCGCGCGCCACGGTCTCGAGCGCGCGCGCCGGGTCGTCCCAGACCAGCAGCACCTCGGTCTCGACGCCGGCCTCGCGGATCCTCTCGGCGGCTCGGCGCAGCATGGGCTCGACCCCCGTCTCGACGCGCCGCTCGTAGGCGCGGAGCTCCCTGGCGGCGGCGCAGCCCGGGTCGAGCGCGCAGCTCAGCCCGGGCGGCGGCTCGTGACAGTAGACGATGACGATCAGCGCGCCCGCGGTGTCACGGCCCAGCTCGATCGCCTCATCGAGCGCCGCGGACGAGCAGGCCGAGCCGTCGTAGCCGAGGACGATGGGATGCGCCATCAGTGCTCCTTCCCCAAGGCCCGGGCCGCATTCCGGAGTCGATCCGGGGCCGGGCCCCCACACGATGATGCTTCCCGCTGAGGGCGTGTGCTAGCCGTCGGACGCCGATGGCGAGGCGATCCGGCCCGGCATCCGCGGCGCGAAGCCGTCGCTGCGCTGATCTCCGGGCTCAGACGCCGATGAGCGCCCGCAGGTTGCGGGCGATGAGCGCGGGAGAGTAGTCGAGCCCGCAGCGCGCGAGCTTCTCGCGGGTCTCCGCGGCCAGCTCAGCACCAAGCGTCCCCGCCAGGATCGCCGCCGTCTCCGCCTCGTCGAACACCTCGGCCGGCGAGACGCGCAGGTCGACCGTGGCGTTCTCCGGGCAAGACTGCTGGCAGCGCAGGCACCCGACGGCGCAGTGGTGCCAGGCGGGGTCCACCCAGTCGGGGAACGGCGCCTCGTCCTCGTTGACCGTGGTGAGGCAGCGGTCGGTCTGCAGAAGGAACCGGTCGGCGCGGATGGCTTCGCTGGGGCAGGCACGCTGGCAGGCGCTGCAGCGCTCGCAGCGGTCGAGCATCTGCGGCTCGTCCCAGGAGGCATCGGCGGGCGGCGGCGCGTCGGTGGCGCACGCCGCCAGCAGGAGGTAGCTGCCGAGGCCCGGCACGTAGACGACGTTGTTGCGTCCGTAGCGGGCGAGCCCCGAGCAGGCCGCGAGGGTCTTGAGCGGCGGCTCGAAGCCGGCGACGGCGTGGCCTGACGGCGCGAGCGCCTCGGCGAGCGCCGTCGTCAGGCCGCGCGGCACCGTGTGGTAGCCGGCGTAGTGCGGCGGCACGACGACCTCGTGCGGCTCGCCGTCCACGGTGAGCGTGGCTCTCGTGAGCGGCCGCGCAGTGGCGCCGACGACGACCGAGCGCACCGCCGGCAGCTCGGGCGGGACGGCGAAGGCCACCTCGTCCGCGATGTGGCCGGCGGTCTCGCCGGGCAGCTCGCCGGAGGCGAGGGTCCCGGCGACCCGGCTCCGCAGCTCCTCGAGGCGCTCGGCGGCGACCACACGCGCGGTCCACCCGGCCTCGGTCAGGGCGGCGAGCACGGTCGTCCAGTCGGGTGTCGTCATCGGGGGCCTCCGCGGTCGCTCACTCGAGCGCCCCAGTGTGCAGCCCCGAGGCGCCCCAGGCAAGCCGAGCGGCCGGGCTTGTCCCCGGACCGGCGGGGGCGCAGACTTGCGCGGACACGGTCGTGGCCGGCCGTCGCGACGCCGCACGAGGAGGTGCCGGTGCGTTCGGGAGCCAATCTGGTCCTGCTGTTCACGCTCGTCGGGGGCGTCTTCTTCACCCTGCTGTCGGTGGCTGCGTGGTCGGGCGGGCGCCGGCTGGGATCGCTGCTCTTCGCCGTGGTGGCCGGCGCCGACTTCGCCTTCGCCGTCGCGCTGTTCCTGCGCGTCTCGGGCAGCTGACGCGACGGGCGCTTCAGAGCCGGTCGGAGAAGTACAGCGTCGCCGCCCGCGGCCGCAGGCAGTGGTCGGTCCACATGCCCGGGCAGTACCCGCCGAGGCTGACGAAGGCGACGATCTCACCCTCCTCGACGCCGGCAAGAGCGCGGCCGCGGGCGAACACGTCGTCGCCCTCGTTGATGTTGCCGGCGAGCGTGACGACGTCGTCGCGCGGCGCGTCCGCCCGCGCCGCGACGATCACTTCCGGCTCGCGGCCGTAGATGTAGGCGTCGTTCATGACGTTCCAGCCGGCGTCCAGCCCGACGAACCGCTCACCCAGTCGCCGTTCGACCGTGACGACCTCGGCGAGCAGGACGCCGCACTCGTTGGTGAGGAACTCGCCGGGCTCGGCCCCGACGGCGACGCCGAGGCCGCCGAAGTGCCGGGCGAGGATGCCTGCATACGCGTCGAGGTCGAGCGGCGCCTCGCCGGCGTCGGTCGGCGTGCCGAGGCCCCCGCCGGCGTTGATCTCCACGAGCGGGCAGCCGGCGTCGACCAGGCGCCCTGCCATGCGCGCCACCGGCGCGAGGGCGGCGTCGAACGCCGGCAGCTCCTCGTCGAGCATGCCGTTGGCGAGGTGCACGTGCAGGGTGTCGACGACGAGGCCGTGACGCCGGGCCGCGGCGAGCGCGGCGTCCAGGTCCTCCTCGTAGATGCCGAACTTGGTCGGCCGCGAGCCGCTGTAGAGGCTCTCGGCGTGGCCGCGCATGACGCCGCCGCGCGGGTTGACGCGCAGGCCTATGGCTCTCCCGGGGCAGCGACGGCCGTAGCGCTCGATCTGGCTGATCAGGTCGAGGTTCACGTGCACGCCGGCCGGCGCGATCACATCCAGGTCGCGCTCGGAGACGTTGGTGCCGGTGAAGCTGACCTCCCCCGGTCGGAAGCCGTGCTCGAGCGCGTGGAGCACCTCGCCGGGCGAGCAGGCGTCGATGCCGATCGCGTCCGCCGAGCCCGGGGCTGCGACCGCGCGCAGCGCGGCGAGCACCTCCGGCGCGCGCTGCGCCTTGAGCGCGAGACGGACGCGCGGCGTCAGGCCGGCGCGTGCGATCGCGTCCCGCAGCGCGCGCGCCTGCTCCGCCACGCGCGCGACGTCGAAGACGTAGAGGGGCGTGCCGTGCTCGCGGGCGAGCGCCTCCGCGTCGCGTCCCGCGACGAGCAGGCGCCCGCCCGCCACGCGCACGCCCTGGTGCTCCCACACGTACGGCTGTCTCGCGACGTCCATGGGCACGAGACTACCGCACCCGCGCACCTGCTGCAGGCGCCGGTCGGGATCGCTCTGCTGCGCCTGCGGCGGAAGGGCGCCCTGTCCTGGGCGCCCTCGGTGGGCGTATAGGATGTGGGCGAGTCCGGTAGGTCGGCGACGAGACGAGGCATGGCGTGAAGCTGTTCGGCAAGAGGCGCGCGCCCGAGACGGGCGGTGGGGCGGCGCCGGCGCGCGAGGACGTGGCGTCCGCAGGTGCGCAGTCCTCCCGCAAGGGCTTCATCCCCGAATGGTACAAGCGCGCCGGCGCGGCCAGCTGGTACCTGATCGGCATCGTCATCGTCCTCACCGGGCTCGCCTACGCGCTGCACGCGTTGGCCACGCTGGTCGTGCCGGCGCTGTTTGCCGTGCTGCTCGGCGCCACGTTCATGCCCGCCGTCGACTGGCTCGAACGGCATCACGTGGGGCGCGGGTGGGGTGCGTTCATCGTGACCGTGCTCATCATTGTCGGCGGCCTCGCCCTGCTCGCCCTCATGACGGTCGGCATCGTCCGGCAGTGGCCGACCATCGAACACCAGGTCGAGGCCGCGGTCGGCTCGATCAACGACAGCCTGCAGAGGCTGAACATCGACCCGGGCCTCATAGACTCGGCCAAGAAGACGCTGACCGGCAGCGTCGGCAGCTGGGCCCAGGGCGTCTTCGGCGGCGCCCTGAAGGGCGTCAGCACTCTGGCAACGTTCGCCTTCGGCGCCTTCATCGGCCTCAACATCCTCGTCTACGTGCTGGTCGGCGGCCGCCGCATCGGCCGCTGGGCCTCCGAGCACATGGGGCCGGTGCCGCCGCCGGTCGGCTACTCGATCCTCGCCAACAGCGCGCGCTTCCTGCGCGGCTACATCTGGGGCAGCACGCTCATCGGCCTCTTCAACGGCGCCGTGGTCGGCGTCGGCGCCCTCGTCATCGGCGTCCCCCTCGCGTTCACGATCTTCGTCGTCCAGTGGCTCACCAACTACGTCCCGATGTTCGGGGCGTTCATCGGCGGGGCGTTCGCGGTGCTCATCGCGCTCGGAACCGGTGGCGTCAGGGACGCCGTCTGGATGCTGGTCTTCGTGCTCATCGCCAACGGCCCGCTGCAGACGGTGGTCTCGCAGTTCGCGCTCGGCGCGTCGCTCAAGCTCAGCGGCCTGGTGGTGCTGTTCGCGACCACCGGAGGGGCGATCCTGGCCGGCGCGCTCGGCGGCATCTTCGCGGCGCCGTTCGTCAAGATCGGCATCGACGCGTATCGCCAGCTCAAGGACGCCGGGCTGTTCGACGACCGGCCGGCGGAAGAGGGCGAAGGTGGCGTGGGACCGCCCTCGCCGGATGTGGGCGGTCCGGAGGACGCCCCCGCACGGCCAGGCACCTCAGGGCCGCCGGGTGCCGCCACCCCGGCCGCCGACGCGTAGCCTCGGGCCGGTCGCACGCGACGTCACGGGCGGCCGTCGGCCGTCAGGACTTCTCCAGCCACTCCCTGAGGCTCGCCTCGACCGGCTCGCGGCCGGCCTCCACGCGCGCGTCGAAGCGCCGCGGCCGGGCGCGGACGGCGCGCAGCTGAGGTGGTACGGCCGCGCCCGGCGCGAGATCGACGACCCTGTCGAGCAGCTCGAGGTCGTCGACGGCGCCGGGCACCGGCGCGCCGGCGGGCACGCCGGTGAGGCCGCGCACCACGTCGGCGGCGAACTTGCTCCAGTGCGCCGTGCTGGCGATCAGCACCGGCGCGCTGCCGCCCAGCAGTTCGGCGACCTCCCAGGCGACCGCGGTGTGGGGGTCGAGGAGGTAGCCCTGCTCGCGCTGCACGCGGCCGATCGTCCGCAGGCACGTGTCGTTGTCCACCCACGCGCCGGTGAAGTCGGCGCGCAGCCGCTCCCGCGTCGCGTCGTCGACGGCGAAGCGGCCGGTCGACTTGAGTTCCGTCATCCACCCGGCGATGAGCCCAGGGTCGCCGCAGAGGTCGTAGAGCAGCCGCTCGAGGTTGGACGAGATGAGGATGTCCATCGACGGCGACGGTGTCTTGACGAGCGAGCGGGTGGCGATGTCGTAGACCCCGGTCGAGAGGAAGTCGAACAGGACGTTGTTGGTGTTGCTGGCGCACAGGAGTCGGCCCAGCGGCACGCCCAGGCGCTTGGCGTAGTAGGCGGCGAGGATGTTACCGAAGTTGCCCGTGGGGACGCAGACGTCCACGGGCTCGCCGGCCGCCACTGCGCCGCGCGCGGCGAGGTCGGCATAGCCGCTCGCGTAGTAGACGATCTGCGGCAGCAGCCGCCCCCAGTTGATGGAGTTGGCCGAGCTCAGGGAGAGCTGATGGCGCGCGGCCAGCTCGGCGGCGAAGGCAGCGTCGTCAAAGACCGCCTTGACGGAGGTCTGGCAGGCGTCGAAGTCGCCGCCGAGACGGAAGACCGTGAGGTTCTCCCCCGGCTGCGTCACCATCTGCAGCTCCTGCAGCGCCGAGACGCCGGCGTCGGGGTAGTACACGCAGATCCTGGTGTGGGCGCGATCGGCGAAGCCGTTGAGCGCCGCCACGCCGGTGTCGCCGCTGGTCGCCACCAGGACGAGGAAGTCGAGGTCGGTGGCGCCCCGGGCGTGCGCCATCTCCAGCGCCTCGCTGAAGTACAGGGGCATGCACTGCAGCGCCATGTCCTTGAACGCCAGCGTGGGACCGTGCCAGAGCTCGAGTACGTGACGCCCCGGGGCCACGTCGCGCACCGGGGCGACCTCGGGATGGTCGAAGTTGGGGCCGTAAGCCCGGGCCGCGATCTGCCGGGTGCGGGCGGCGGCGACGTCGAGGCCGAACGCCTCGTACACCGCCGCCGCGCGGGCGTGGTAGGGAACGTGGGCCAGCGCCACCACCTCGTCGACCGAGAGCGACGGGAGCCGCTCGGGGACGAACAGGCCGCCGCCGGGAGCGATCCCCTCGAGGATCGCCTCCGTGAACGTGCGTGGCCGGTCGATGGCGCCCCGGGTGTCCAGGTAGCGGATCATGGCCCCGGGATTCTACACAAACGCGGTCGCCGGAGGCGCTTCAGGCCGCGGCTCGCCGGCCGACGGCGCCACAGGGCTTGACTTCTCGCAGCGATGCATTACGATATATCGCGATGCAACGTACCAAGGAGAGCCACATGAACGCAGGAATGGATACGCAAGGCTCCGGCAGCGGCAGCGGCGGAGCGACGCGCGGTGAGGGCTGCGGCCCCGCGCGCTTCAAGTTCGGCGGCCGGGGCCCCGGCCGCGGTGGCGGCCACGGGCACGTCCCCGGCTTTGGCCACGGCCACGGTCCCGGCCACGGGCACGGCAAAGGCCCCTGGTCGCGGGCGCGGCGCGGCGACGTGCGCGCGGCGATCCTGCTGGCGCTGGCCGACGAGCCGATGCACGGCTACCAGATCATGCAGCGGCTGGAGGAGCGGAGCGGCGGCGCCTGGCGCCCGAGCCCCGGATCGGTGTACCCGACGCTCCAGCTGCTCGAGGACCAGGGACTGATCAAGGGCGAGGAGGCGGAGGGCCGGCGCGTGTTCTCCCTCACGGAGACCGGCGCCCAGGAGGCCGCCACGCTCAAGGAGCGGCTCGGCGACTCGCCCTGGGGCGCCGAGGGCGACGCACCGGATCCGCGCTTCGCGCTGCGCCAGTCGGTCTTCCAGCTCGGCGCCGCCGTCAAGCAGGTCGGCATGGCCGGCTCCGCGGACGACGTGCAGAAGGCCCTCGAGATCCTGCGCGAGGCGCGCAAGCGCGTGTACGCGCTGCTCGCCGACGCGGAATAGGGCCGGAGTGAACCGGCCTGCGGCCGGCCGGGCTCAGCTCCGGCCGGCCGGGCCGCCCGGTACGCCCGGCGGCGCCGGGAGCACGGTGACGCGTCCGGGATCGACGCCTCCGGCGACGAGCGCGCGCGCCGCGGCGCGCGTCGGCGCGTACGCCTCGTCGAGCTGTCCGTAGAACCAGCTGAGATACCGCCGTCGCAGCCGTCCGGTGACGTCGCCGCGCCCGCGCGGCTCCTCCAGCGCGTCCGGGTCCACGGCGGCGGTGAGCGGCAGGTGCAGGAGCCGGGCGGCGGCGAGCGCCAGCAGCCCCTGCCCCGCGGTCGAGTCGGTGTGGAGGGCGGTGAAGCCCTCCTCCTCGAGGAAGTCGACGACCTCCACCAGCGGCGGCACCACCCATCGTGGGCCGCAGCCGTTGAGCGACGGCCGCCAGGCGAGCGCGCGGAAGTCGACGGCGCCGTCGGGCGCCGGCTCGGAGCCGGCGGAGCAAGTGATCAGCGTGACCTCGATGTCGTGGTGCCGAACGCCCGCCGGGACGGCCGCCGTGGCCCCGCCCTCGCGAGTGCCGGTTGCGCCCGCCGGCGGCGCCTGGCGTGGCGGCGCGAGATCCTCCCGGCACACCTGGGAGCACAGCACCGCCGCCTTCTCGCGCCACGTGTGGCGCCGCTCGCCGAGGAACCAGGCCCGCAGCTCCTCCTGGAGTCCGCGGTCGCGGCTCTGGAAGCTCCAGGCGAAGTAGTAGGGCAGTTCCAGGAAGGCCACCATGCCGACGGCGTACACGCTCTGCAGCCGGCGCTTGAGGCCGAGCTGCTCGCCTTCGCGCAGCAGGGGCTGGAGGTGGAGGCTCATCACGTCGTCGGCGAGCCGCTGCGCCACCATGAACAGCCGCCGGTTGAGCTCCTTGGCGTCGACCGCGTTGATGCCGTCCGGGTCGGCGATGAGGCTCCCGATCTCGCGCTCCAGCAGGTCCTCCCACGCCTTGCCGCGCGGGTCGCCGTCGCGGTACAGCCCCGGCGCGATGCTGCGCACGCCGCTGACGGCCTTCTCGAGCACCGGTACGTCGCGGCCGATGCGGCCGAATCCCTTGCGCAGCAGGCCGATGGCGCGCCTGCGCGACTCCTCCTCGTCGAGTCGCAGGATCTCCCGGATACGCCAGAACGAGGCCGCGTAGATGCTGTGGGCGAGCAGCCGCGCGTCGCCGTCGGCGCCGGCGTGGTCGCAGTCGCCGGCGGCCACGGCGTGCAGGAAGCCCTCCGCCGTACCGTCTCCGCCGGCCGTGGTGTACGCGCTGGCGGAGAACAGGCCGCTGTGGTCGTCCGACCCGCCCACGAGCGCCTTGCGCCAGGGGGTGTCGCCGTAGGGCTCGATGCCGTGGCGCTCGGCCATGGCCCACAGCTGCTCCGGCGTGAGCGTCTCGACGATCGCCCGCAGAAGCCCGTTGCAGCGGCTGGTGCGGGACCCGTTGCGGCCCTCGAGCACGTTGAACAGGAGCAGCATGCGCTCCACCGTCTCGGGCGTCAGCCGCCCGGTCATGTCGAAGAGCGGGTGGGCGATGTAGTGGGTGACGTCCGCCTCGCGCAGGCAGGCGACGAGGTCGTACACGCTTGGGCAGGCCTTGGCGGCCTCGGCGAACGTGGCCTCGTCGAGGCCGAGCGCCACCACGTGGACGCGCGCCCCTTCCTCCGGGAACCAAGTGTCGAACTCCGCGCTCAGGAAGGTCCCCGGCAGGTCGGCGATGGCCAGGGACCCGGCCAGCGTGTTGTGGTCGGTGATGGTGACGAGGTCCATTCCCCGGGCGCGCTGCGCCCGGTACAGATCGAGGGGTTCGGTGAAGGACTCCGACTTGCGCAAGAAGCGGAGCCCGGCGCTGCCCGACGTGTCGGAGTACCTGGAGTGGACGTGGAGGTCGGCTCTGGACAATGGGGTCACAATCCCACTATACCGCCCGCGAGCGGGCTCAGACGCCGGCGACTTTGTCTTTCGCCCGGGATGCCGGTACTGTCTGCCTATGGATGCCCTTCACCACGCCGTGCTCACGGCCGTGGGCGACGACCGCCCCGGACTGGTCGACGAGGTCACGCGCTACATCACCGAGCGCGGCGGCAACCTCGAGGACAGCCGCATGGTCAACCTCCGCGGCCAGTTCGCGATGATGATGCTGGTCGCCGGCAGCGAAGCAGCGATGAGCCGCCTCCAGGACGGGCTGGGCGCGCTGCGGCGCGGCAGTCACGTGCACGCCGAGCTGCGGCCCGCCGACGCCGCCCACGTCGACCGCCCCCCGGCGATGCCCTTCCGGCTCAACACATGGGCGATGGACCACCCCGGGCTCATGCAGTCCGTCTCCCACCTGCTCGGCGAGATGGGCGTCAACATCGAGAGCGTCGCTTCCTCGCTGCGGCCGGCGCCGTACACCAACACGCCGCTGTTCGAGATGGAGCTGGTGATCTCCGTCCCCGCAGCGACCCCCGTGGCGGAGCTGCGCGAGGCCATCGCCGCGCTCTGCGACGAGATGAACATCGACTGGCGGCTCACGGCCCTCTGAGGGCCGCGGCTCGCCCGTCACTCCCGGCTGCTCAGGAGCCGCGCGGCCTCGTCGGTCGCGAAGGCGGGCCAGGGCGCCGGCCGGCCGCGCTCCAGCGCGGCGACCCCGGCGCCCCTCTCCGTGATCTCCCCGATGTCGGTGGCCGCGATCCCGGCCGCCGCCAGCGCGCCCTCCAGGGCGGCGGCCTCATCCGGGTGGCAGCAGATGAGCAGGCTGCCGGAGGCGATGAGGCCGAGCGGGTCGGCGTCGAGCAGGGCGCACACGCGCGTGGTGAGCGTCGAGACGGGAACGCGGTCGCGGTGCACGAGCACGCCGTGGCCGGTCGCCGCCGCCAGCTCCCGCAGCGCCGTGGCCAGACCGCCCTCGGTGACGTCGTGCATGGCGCGCACGCCGGGGATGCCGCGGGCGACCCTCGCCTCGGGCACGATGGACTCCTGCCCCTCGAGCGCGAGGCAGGCGCCGAGTTCCTCGCGGCTCAGGCCCAGCGCGAGGAGGCGCTCGCCGAGCTCCTCGGCGAGCAGGGCCGTGCCCTCCACCGCCAGCGACTTGGTGAGCAGGACGCGGTCGCCGGCGCGCGCCGAGCGCTTGTCTCGCAGCTCGGCGCGGCCCAGCGTGCCGAGGGCGGTGACTGAGACCACGGGTCGGTCGACGGCGGCCGTGATCTCCGTGTGGCCGCCCGCCAGCGTGACGCTGGCCGCCGCGGCCGCCGCGGCGAGGTCGCCCAGGAGCGCGAGCGCCTCTGAAGCGGTCGTGCCTTCGGGCAGCAGGACGGTCGCGATGAGCCAGCGGGGGTCAGCCCCGGCCGCGGCGATGTCGTTGGCGTTGACGAGGACGGCGGCGCGTCCCACGTTCCTCCCGCCGAGCGTGATGGGATCGCCGTGCGCGACGAGGACCTCGGCTCCGCCGAGGTCGAGGGCGGCGACGTCCTCGCCCACGGCGGGCGGGACCAGAACGGCCGGGTCGGCGGTGAGTTCGCCGAGGAACCCGGCCAGCAGGTCGTTCGGCAGCTTGCCGGCCGCCAGCGGCAGCCCCAGCCGGACGACCGCCCCGAGCTCGGCGAGGCGGTCGACCACGAAGTCGCAGTCGGCCGCGTCCGGCGCCGCGTCGTCGACGTCGCCCGCCGCGTCTCCACCGTTGACGAGGTAGGCGGTGACGGCTCCCGCCGCCCGCCCCGCCTGCATATCGAGCAGGTAGTCGCCGACGACGAGCGTCTCCTCCGGCGCGGCGCCCATCACCTCGGCGGCGTGCACGACGCCGTCCGGCGCCGGCTTGGGGGCGAGGCCGTCGTCGCGGGTCACGACGACGTCGAAGTCGGCGGCCGCGAGCGCGGGGAACCGCAGCAGCGCCCGGTCGACGGCCGCCCTCCCGTTGCGCGTCAGCACGCCGATCGCAACGCCGGCCGCGCGGAGCTCTCGGACGGCGTCCTCCGCGCCGTCGTTGGGCCCGGACGCGTCGGCGGCGGCCAGCTCGAAGCGCTCGAGGGCCGCCGCCGCCGCGTCGCGCTCGGCGCCGTCCGGAAGCTCCTGGATCCACTCGAGCACGAAGCGGTCCGGCGGGCAGCCGACCTCGCGCTTGATCGCGGCGAAGTCGAGCGCACCGGGACGCGTGAGCGTGCCGTCGAAGTCGAAGAGGACGGCCCGCAAGCGAAACGGCCGCACGCCGCTGCGGCGCGCGCGGCTCGCCGGCGGCTGCGACGGATCGCTGGGCATGCCCACGCTCCTTCCGGCGGGCCGAAGCTCGGGGGGCGTGCCCATCGCTCCTAGCGCGCGAACGCCTTCAGGCACACGCTCGCCCTGGGGATGGTCGAGGTCAGGTCCTTCATGCGCCACCGCTTGGGGCCCACGTAGCTCTGCCCTCTGCCGGCCGTCGCCGGGGCCAGGACGAGCGGGCCGCTCATGCGCTTGAACCGCTCGATCGCCAGCGGGAAGCTTGCATCGGGAGAGACCAGCCTGATGGCGACCACGAACGTGCCGCCCTTAGCCACCGGCAGCGGCTCATCGAGCGTGACGGTCGCGTAGCCCGGCAGCGTTGCCGTGCCCGAGGCGCGCCGGGTGAGCGTCTTGATGGTGCGCCCCGCCCACACCTCGTAGGGCGTGCCGGACGAGAGCGTGTAGAAGCCGACGGCGGTGATGCTGCGGCTCGACCTGGCGGTGAAGCGGCTCGCTGCCCAGACGGGCGCTCCGTCAGGGTAGCCGATGCGGTCGGTGACGCCGAGCTTGTCGTAGCCGTAGTTCTGGGAGTAGTCGCCGACATCGGCCACCTCCGAGTACGACGTGCACCCGCCGTAGGTGCCGTACCCGAGGTCCCGCGCGAACGACTTGTCGTAGTACGACACCCAGAAGTAGCCCTCGTCACCCCAGTTCTCCCCCCAGCTGTTGCGCGCGAGGAAGGCGCCGTCGCCGTCCGGCGCCTTTGCGCGGGCGCCGAAGTTCGCGGCGGCGTAGGCGTCGTCCCAGCCGACGATCGCGACGCCGTGGTTCTCCCACTTGACGGTCGGGCAGTAGTAGGAGTCCGTCGCTGCATCGAAGTAGGTGGTGTCGTCCATGTACATGCCGACGCTGAGGGCGCCGTTGGCCATGACCAGCTGTTTGATGAGATCGTTATCGCCGTCCGCGGTCCGGCCGGGGATCATCACAGCTCCCTGGACGTGCTTCACGACGCGGTTGACCGTCGGCAGCTTCCTCGACGGGTACGTATCGTTCGCTTCGGTGACGGGCCCGGCCCAGCGGGCGAAGTAGGCGACGGCCATGAAGTCGTAGCCGCCGTAGTCGTACCGCTGACCCATGCTGGAGAAATAGCCACTGCGCCCGACGAGGTTGTCCTCGCTCAAGTCCATATCCTGGGCCTGCGACGACAGGATCTTGGACTCGAGCGCCGCGATGTTGACGAACGACCAGCAGGTGCCGTAGCCGCCCTGGTCCTTGACCGGAGTGGTGACCCTCCCCAGGTCGACCAAGCTGTAGGCGGAAGGGAGGTCCGCGCGCGCGGCTCTGGCCGTCACTCCCGCGCCCACGCTGACCTCGACCGGGCTCGGCAGGCGGCCGAGACCCAGGCTCACGATGGGATCGTGCAGCGCCTCGACGAAGGCGGGGTTGGGCAAGCCGAGTTCGAGCTGTGGGGAGGAGGTCGCCGCGCCGGCAGCAGCCGGCAGCGCGGCGATCGCGAACAGGACGAGCATCGCGACGACGAGGGCGCTGCGGCGGGCGGTGGTCATGGGGAACCTTTCTCGGACTCGGGCTGCGTGGTCGTGTCATCGGCAACGCACGACCTCCTGTGAATCCTAGCCGCGACCGGGCGCCTGCGCACCCCCGAGGCGTGCGGCGGCCGTGCGGGCGGGCGCGTCCCGCACACGGGTGGTTCACCGAAGCCCGCCCAGGGGTAGGACGCTTTCGTCACGGTGGACCATCGTCCGGCCGCGCGCGGCCGGAGAGACTCTGGAGGGGGAAGATGGCGATCATCTCACTGACGGCCGAGGAACTGCAGGGCAGGCAGCTGCTGGACGAGACCGGCCGCGGGATCGGCGAGATCACCGACCTGTACGTCGACGACGACGGGCGGCCGCACTGGCTGCTGGTGGACACGGGGTTCTTCCCCGGCTTCTTCAGCGTCATCCCGGTCACGGACGTGCTCGTGACCGACAAGGGCCTCGAGGTGCACTACGACATGGAGAAGCTCACCGGGGCGCCCAACAACATGAAGGACAAGGACTACGCACAGCACCGCGAGGGCCTTCTCTACGACTACTACCGGCTCGACGCCCCTCCCGGCATGGAAGGCGCCACGCACCACGGCGAGGAGGGCAAGGTACTGCTGCCTCCCAGCGCGCTCTGCCGGTTCTCCACCCTGTCGTGCGAGAACAAGCCGGTCGACTTCAACGCCGAGTAGGCGCCCCGCCGGCGCTCGCGCCGGCCGCGCCCCGCGGCGTTCGCGGCCGGCACGCCGGCTTGAAGATCAGGTAGGCGATGGGGCCGGTGAGCACGCCGGCGAGCCCTCCGACGAGCCAGTCCATACCGTTGGTGAACAGGGCGATGACGGCGATCGCGACCGCCGGCGCGCAGATCAGCGCGAGCACGACCGTGGCGCCGGGCACCCGGAAGGGCCGCTCCAGCGCCGGCTCGCGCACGCGCAGCACCACCGCCGCCACGAAGATCAGGATGTAGTAGAACATCATCAGGAAGACGTCGATCACGATCAGCGTCTCGAAGCCGTAGCGCACCAGACCGGCATTGATCACGGCCAGCACGACGATGGAGACCCAGGGCGTGCCGTACTTGGGGTGGGTCTTCGTGAGCACGCGCGGGAGCAGGTGGTCCGCGGCCATCGCGTAGGCAGGCCGCGAGCCCTGCGCCAGGTACTCCTGGTAGAGGGCCAGGTTGCTCACCACGGCCGCGACCAGCATGGCGACGCCCAGCGTCGCGCCGCCGAGCTGCTCGGCGATCTCGACGAAGCTGATGCCGCCCTCGGTGGTCCACTCGTCCCAGCGGCCGACGCTGCCCAGCGCCGCCAGCGTCGGCAGGAAGTACGAGATCACGATGAGCGGCATGGCGATCATGAGCCCTCGCGGGATCACGCGGCGCGGCTCTTCGACCTCGCCTGCCAGCACCGACATGGAGTCGTAGCCCGAGTACATCCACATGCCCACGGCGAGGGCATAGCCGATGCTCGTGAGGATGCTCTGGTCGGGATAGGAGAAGGGCTCCCACGGCACGCCCTGCCACTTCGCGAACCCGAGGATGGTCATGATCACGAACGGCGTGAGGATGATGATCACCATGACGATCGAGCTCACGGCGATCACGTTGAGGCCGCGGATGTTGAGGTAGGCGAGCACGGCGATGATGGCCACCCCCATCAGCCAGGCCGTCGTGGGGTCGAGGTCGAGCCAGGTCTGCAGGTAGTCGGTGACGAGGGCGATGTAGAGGGCCGAGTCGACGAAGGTGGTGAGCCAGGACCACCAGCCGCACTGGAAGCCCCAGTACTCGCCGAGGGCGCGCCTGACCCACACGTAGTAGCCGCCCTCTTCGGGGATCGCCGAGCCGAGCTCCGCGCAGACGAGACCCATCGGCAGGGCCCAGACGACCGGCAGGACCAGCAGGAGCACCAGCGCGATGCCCGGCCCGGACCAGCCGACCATGTCCTCGAGGCCGAAGGCGCCCGAGGACACGAACACGAAGATGATGACGACCACGGTCGCGAGCCGCAGCCGGACCCGTCGGAGCTGTGCCTCCACGCTTCCCCCCATCGCGCCCGGCGCCGGAACGCGCCGGTGCACGGTCATGCTGTCATCGCGGAGCGCGGCGTGCCAGCGGCCATTCCTGTGCAATCCTCACCGTCGCGGAGCGGATACCTGCTCGCAGTTCGTCAGCGGCGCGACGAGCTGTTGACGCGGTGCGGCGGCCGCTTCTAGTCTCGTCACATGAGGCACTGGCACGACATCCACGAGTCGTGGAGCACCCCGCGCGGCTGGACCGGCTGCGCGGTGGGTCCCGCCATCCCTCCCGACGGCGTCTGACGACCCGTCCCCCGTTCGCCGGCGCACGCGAGGCACCGCCGGCGCTCTATCTCCGCCACCCCGGGAGGGTGGTCCGCATGAACACTCGACACTCATCTGCACGCACCACGGCGACCGTTTCCGCACCCGAGGCGATCCGCGACGCCAGGCCGGCGCCGTTCTGGCTCGACCAGCCGGGGGCGCCGGCGCCGAGCCCCGCGCTCACCGGCTCCGGCGAGTGCGACCTCGCCGTCGTCGGCGCCGGCTTCTCCGGCCTCTGGACCGCGCTGCTCGCCAAGGAGCGCGACCCGGACCTCGACGTCGTCGTGCTCGACGGCGGCGCCGTGGGCGGCCAGGCGAGCGGCCGCAACGGCGGCGTCTGCATGGGCTCGGTCACGCACGGCGTCGGCCGTGGCGCCGAGCTCTTCCCCGCTGAGGAGCAGCGCCTCGTCCAGCTCGGGATGGCCACGCTGGACCAGATCGAGCAGACCATCGTCCGCGAGGGCATCGCCTGCGGCTGGGAGCGGACCGGCGAGCTCGACATCGCGACCGCGCCGTGGCACGTCGACGGCCTGCGCGCGGAGCGCGACCACTACGCCCGGCTCGGCCTCGGCCACCAGTGGCTGGATCGCGAGGAGCTCCAGGCCGACATCCACTCGCCGACCTACCTCGCCGGGCTCTGGCACCACGACGCGGCGATCGTCGATCCGGCGCGCCTCGCGTGGGGGCTGGCGCGCGTCTGCGTCCTCGCGGGCGTGCGCTTCTACGAGCGCACGCCGGTCACGGCGCTCGAGCGCGCGCCGGCCGGCGTCCTGCTGCGCACGCGGGGGGGCACCCTGCGCGCCCGTCGCGCCGTCCTCGCGACCAACGCCTTCCGCCCGCTGCTGCGGCGTCTGCGCCTCTCCGTCGTCCCCGTGTACGACTACGCCCTGATGACGGAGCCGCTGAGCGAGGCCCAGATGGAGTCCATCGGCTGGTCGCGCCGGCAGGCGCTGGCGGACGCCGGCTACCTGTTCCACTACTACCGCCTCACGGAGGACCGGCGCATCCTCTGGGGCGGCTGGGACGCGCTGTACCACTACGGCAGCCGCATCGCCCCACGGCTCGAAGACCGGCCGGACGAGCACGCCATGCTGGCCGGACAGTTCTTCTCGGCCTTCCCGCAGCTCGAGGGCCTGCGCTTCACGCACCGCTGGGCCGGGGTGATCGACACCTGCTCGCGGTTCTGCCAGTTCTGGGGGACCGCGCTCGGCGGCCGCGTCTCGTATGTGCTCGGCTACACCGGTCTCGGGGTGGCCGCGTCGCGCTTCGGCGCCGAGGTGGCGCTGGACCTCCTCGGCGGCAGGCCGACCGAGCTCACCGAGCTCCGCTTCGTCAAGTCGCGGCCGCTGCCGTTCCCTCCGGAGCCGCTGCGCCTGCCGCTCATCGAGATCACGCGCCGTTCCACCAAGCGGGCGGAGTCCGCAGGCGGCCGCCGCGACCTGTGGCTGCGCTCGCTGGACCGCTTCGGCCTCGGCTTCGACTCCTAGCCGTAGAGCTCCTCGACCGCCTCCGCGAACACCTCCGTGTGGCGGTCCACGTCCGCCGCGGAGGTCGCCGGGCACATGAGCGCCATGTTGTGGAACGGCGTCATGAAGACCCCGCGGTTGATCGCGTGGAGGTGCAGGTACTCGTCGAGCCGCGCGTCGTGGGCGGCGCGCGATTCGTTGCCGGTGCGCGGAACGACCGGTGTGAACCGGTATTCCGCACGGGCGCCGAGCTGAACGATGACCCACGGGACGCGAAACGCGTCGAGCACGCCCTGCACGCCGCCGGTGTAGCGGGTGGCGAGCTCGGCCATGTGCGCGAAGGCGTCGTCGGTGAGCACGTGCTCGAGCGTCGCCCGAGCGGCGGCGGAGCCGAGGGCGTTGCCGGCCAGCGTGCCGCCGATGCCGCCCTGGTCGACGAGGTCGGCGTCGGGATCGCCGAGGATGCGGCCGGCGAGCTCCTCGGTCACGCCGTAGGCGCCGATCGGGATGCCGCCGGCGATGGCCTTGCCGATGGTCACCGCGTCGGGGAGCAGGCCGTAGGCCTGCGTGCAGCCGCCGGGGCCGGCGCTCAGGGTGTGCGTCTCGTCGTTGATCAGCAGGGTCCCGGTCTCGTCGCACAGCGCGCGCACCGCCTCGAGAAAGCCGGGCCGCGGCGGCACGATGCCGATGTTGGTCATCCACGGTTCCATGAGGACGCACGCCACATCGCGCGGCAGGAGTGCCGCGGCGAGCGCGTCGACGTCGTTGAACTCGACGACCTTGGTGGTCTGCACGGGGTCGACCTGCGGGCCGACGTTGCCGGGCTTGGCCATCGGCCGGCCGTCGGGGCCGACCACGACGATCGTCTCGTCGACAGTGCCGTGGTAGCACTCGCTGAACACGAGGACCCAAGGGCGCTTCTGCGCCATCCGGCACATGCGCAGCATCCAGCGGTTGGCATCCGTCGCGGTCAGTGCGAACTGCCAATACGGAAGCCCGAAGCGGCGCTGAAGCTCGGCCCCGACACGCGCGGCGTCCTCCGTGGGCAGCATCGTCGTGATGCCGCCCTTGGTCTCGAGCCGCTCGCGCACGGCCTCGACGACCGGCGGCGGCGAGTGTCCCGCCATGGCTCCGGTGTCGCCGAGACAGAAGTCGATGTAGGAGTGGCCGTCGACGTCCGTGATGCGGTTGCCGCGCGCGGTCTCGAAGCAGAGCGGGAAGGCTCCGGGCAGCATGCCCATGAAGCTCATGGGGACGCCGGCGAGGAGCGTGGCGGACGCCGGCCCGGCGAGGTCCCGCGAGCGTGGATTGTCGGTGAAGTACCGCGCCCGCTCGCGTGCCGTGAGCAGGTGCAGGCGGTCGCGATCGATGCGGCGCTCATTGACGGAGACGACGGCCATGCTTCCTCCTCGGCGGCCGGCGCGCCGGCCGGCGATGCGTGCCGCCTCCAGGCGGCGCGATGCGTTCGCCGCTGAGGGTATCCATGAACGACCGTTCAAGCAACGACCACCGGCTCTTTCGGGATCCGGACGCGTCTTGCCGAGGCCCGGTGACGGAGTAGAGTGGGCGCGCAGGTCGAACGTTCAGTCAGGCGAGGGGGGTCGCCCGTGAGGCGTGAGGAGCGGGCCAGGATCCGGCGTCGCGAGATGCTGGCAGCCTACTACCAGGTGCTCAAGGACGAAGGGCTGCAGGGGGCGTCGATCGCCAAGATCGCCAAACGGATCGACGCGCCGCCCAGCCTGCTCATCCACTACTTCGGCACCAAGGAGCAGATGACCATCGAGCTGGTCGACTACCTGCTCGAGGAGTATCGCCAGGGGTACGGCGACCGGCTCGCGGCGATCCCCGATCCCCTGGTGCGTCTCGTCGCGATCCTGGACACGTTCTTCGACCCGGAGTACCACCAGCTGCTCGACGACAGCGTCTTCTACGCCTGCTTCTACATCAGCCTGCGGCACCCGGCGGTGCGCAGGAGCTATGCCACGCTCTACGAGGCGTCGCTCGAGCTCGTGGAGACGACGCTCGCCGCGTGCATGGCCGCCGGCCATGTGGAACCGGACGACGCGCACGAGCTCGCCGTGGCCGTCAAGGCGCTCGAAGAGGGCTACGCGTTTCTCATCGGCGGCGGCGCCGACGAGGCCGCCAAGGCCGAGATCGGCAGCGCGCTCAGGAAGCGCGCGCTGCAGCTGCTCGGCCTCTCACCGCCCGCCTGACGGCGCCGGAGCCGATCGCCGGGTCGCGGGAGTCTCGTCGGCCGGCGCGCCGGCTAGTTGAGGCCGAAGCGGTGCATGTCCTGTTCGCCGGCGCCGAAGTAGTGCGCCGTCTCGTGCAGGACGGTGATGCGGATCTGCTCGGCCAGCTCGTCGTCGTCCGGCACCTCACGCTCGAGGTTGCGCTGGAAGAGGTGGATGACGCCGAGGTCTGGGCCGGGGCCCAGCACCGACTGATCCGGCATCGCGATGCCGTGAAAGAGGCCCAGCGTCCGCGGGTCGAGACCCTCGAGGACCAGCGCCTCGGAGGGGTGGTCCTCGACGAAGACCGGCACGTTGCCGAGTCGCGCGAGGATCTCCGGCGGCAGCTCGTCGAGTGCCTCGGCGGCGAGCCGTTCGAACTCATCTCGCGGCAGGCGCGGCTCGGGGCCGTCGTTCGCCTCGTCGAGGCGCAGGGTCGCGAGCCATTCCTTGATCATGCCCTTGGCGTCGCCCTTGTCCTCGCAGGCCACGCCGAGCATGTGTCGCGCGTCGGCCTCGTCGAGCGGGTCGAGGGCCGGGCCGGCGAGCAGTTCGCGCAGCAGGCGCGCGGCCTCGGCGGCCTCCTCGTACTCGAGATACACCTCGGCCGACCCCAGCCAGGGCTCGGGGTCGTCGGGGTCGGCGTCGCTCCAGCGGCGGTACGCCTCGAGCGCCGCCTCCGGGTCGTCCTGCTCGCGCGCGAGGGACGCTTCGAGCTCGATCACCGCGGGGTCGTCCGCGGCCGCCTCTCGGGCGGCGCGCAACGCCCGCTTCACGCCGCGCAGGTCGCCGTCTTCGAGCGCCTCCCAGGCGTCGTCGAGCAGGCGTTCGAGTTCGGGGTCCGGTGCGCGGTCGTCGCTCATGGCGCTACTGTACCCCGGCAGCGGCCGTCCGGCCCAGCCGCCGTGCGGCGACGACGGGACCTGGCCTCGCCGGGCGCGACCGCCGCCGGCGCCGCCGGACCCTTGCATCGTCACCCCGAATGGTCGCACAATCGTGTCTGTCGGCTTGGCAAGGAGGGACGCCGTGGAGTACAGCTACCACCCGAGGGACCCGCGTGGGAAGCTGCGCGAGGTCGTGACCAAGTGGACCGCGTCGATGAAGGTCGCAGGGCGCGCTCCCAACCGCGGGGTCGTCTTCGGCGAGGACGGGCCGCCGGGGCAGGAGCCACAGGCCCAGGGATGGCTGGTCGACGACCGTCGTCCGGGAGCCTCCGGCGATTCGTACCTGCTCATGGACGACGGTGACGTGTGGCGCGCCGGCCGCGGGGGAGGCCCGTCTCCGGCCCTCGACGCCGCCGTGGACGCGTGGCTCGCCGAGCCGAACGACGATCTCGTCATGCTCCTCGCCCGCTCGTTGAGCGACGCCCGCATGGGAGGCGGCGGGTGGCTGCACGACGGAGGCGGCGTCGAGCGGGTGAGCGAGCGTCGCCGCGCACGCCAGCCGCACGACGGCCCCGACCGTCGCGAGGGCTGAGTTCCGCTCGGCGAATGGTGGGCGCGCTCCTGCTCTGATATAAGCAGGAGCGTGATCCCCCTCTCGGCACGCCCCGGCCCGCGCGCGCTCGACCCCCGGCATGCCGCGCCCGACGGGCGGCCGCTCCTCCTCGGCGTCGATCTCGGCAAAGTCACGACGTCGCTCGCCCTCGGGGAGCTGGACGACGACGGTGGGCTGCGCCTCCTGGAGACCCGGGCGGAGCGCCACCTGGGCGATCCGCTCCGCCCCTTCCTCGACCTGTATCGCGAGCTCGACTCCGCCCGCCTGGCGGGCATCGCCGCGACGGGCATCTATGGCGAGCGCCTCGGCGAGCCCGCCGTCGGCGGCGTGCCCGAGGAGATCGCGCAGGAGTTGGCCGCCGCCTGGCTCCGTCCGGACGGTCCGCTCAATGTCGTCCGCATCGGCGGCGGGGGCTACTCGGTGCTCACACGCGACGCGCAGGGGCGCGTGCGCTACGAGGCCAACGAGCGCTGCTCGGCCGGCACCGGCGAGACCGTCGAGGGTCTCTGCGCCCGGCTTGGGCGCTCGCTCGAGGACGCCGTCGCCCTGGCCGAAGCCAGCCCCGACGGCGTGACCGTCACCAGTCGCTGCGCCGTCTTCGCCAAGAGCGAGCTCACCCACTTCGCCAATCAGGGCGAGTCGCACGGGCGTATCTTCCGCGGTCTGTTCGACGGCGTGGCCCGCAACGTCCACAGCCTCTACGACAAGAGCAAGATCGACGGCGCAGTGCTGCTCGTCGGCCACGGCGCGCTCATCGGCCCGATCGCCGACGGCTTCGCCCGGCTGGGTGACGCGCCGGTCGACGTGGAGTCGCAGGCCGGCGTCTTCGAAGCGCTCGGCGCCCTGTCCTTCGCGGCGCGGAGAGCGAGCGCGACGACAGGCGCCACCGTGGCGGGCGAAGTCGGCCCGCCGGTGGTCGCCCGCCCCACCGGCTTCCCGGCCGACGGCGAGGCGCTGGTGCGCCCGGTGCGCAGCCGCATCGGCCGTCTTGAGCCTGCGAGCGCGGGGCCGGGCTCGGTCGTGCGGCTCGAGGCGGCGCCCGATGGAGCGCCGGCCGCGGACGCGCTCGCCGTCCTCGGCCTCGACCTGGGCTCGACGGGCTCGAAGGCCGCCGTCGTCGAGCTGGCGACCGGCGTCGTGCTGGCGAGCGTCTACCGGCGCACCGAGGGCAATCCCGTGGAGGCGGCGCAGGCGCTGGTCGCGGAAGTGACGGAGATGGCGCCCAACCCGGTGGTCGCGGTCGGGCTCACCGGCTCCGGCCGCGACGCGGCGGCGACCGTGTTCCGCGCCGCCTTCCCGGACCTCGGCGGGCGCCTCGTCGTCCAGAACGAGATCGTCGCGCATGCGACGGCCGCCGCCGGGCTCGATCCGGACGGCGGCCGCAGTCTCTCGATCGTCGAGATCGGCGGCCAGGACGCCAAGTTCATCAACGTCGAGAACGGACGCGTCGTCGATGCCGACATGAACCGCGTCTGCAGCGCCGGCACCGGCTCCTTCCTGGAGGAGCAGGCGATCGCCAACGGGGTGGACGACGTCGTCGAGTTCGGGCGGCTGGCCGCCCTGAGCGAGGGGCCGCCGGACCTCGGCCAGACGTGTACGGTCTTCGTCGCCGACGTCGCCGCCGAGGCTCTCGGCGACGGCTTCAGCCGCGACGACATCTTCGCCGGGCTGCAGCACTCCGTGGTGCGCAACTACCGCAGCCGGGTGATGGGACAGCGGCGGCTGCTCGACCGCGTCTTCTTCCAGGGCAAGCCGGCGACGGACCCCTCGCTCGCGCGCACCCTCGCCGCCGTCCTCGAGCGCGAGGTCGTGGTGCCGGCCGATCCGGGCGCGATGGGAGCCATCGGGATCGCGCTGCTGGCCGGTCGGGCCGCTGCCGGTACCTGGGTGCACCACGGTGCAGCAGCCGCCCTGCCGGCGATCGACCTGACTCGCGTGCTCGAGGCGCGCGTCGCCGGCCGCCGCGAGTTCCAGTGCAAGGACCGCGACTGCCAGAACCTCTGCCACCTCGAACTCGCCGAGATCGACGTGCAGGGCACCGTGGAGAAGAT
This sequence comes from uncultured Thermoleophilia bacterium, assembly GCA_963808735.1. Taxonomy (GTDB): domain Bacteria; phylum Actinomycetota; class Thermoleophilia; order UBA2241; family UBA2241; genus CAIXSE01. Next base: position 75,678 of record CAWEHE010000014.1, read on the forward strand.
CGTCAGCGGCGGCCAGTGTCCCAAGTACGACGCCGTCTCCGCCGCGGGCGAGAAGCTGCCCAAGGACGCGCCCAACCCGTACCGGGAGCGCGCCGAGCTGCTGCAGCGGCTTCTGGACGAGGCGGGAGTCCAGGGAGAGGCCGGGGATCCGGATGAAGCCGGCGGCGATGCCGGCACGGAGCCCGCCGCCGGCCCGCTCGTCGGCCTGCCCTACGCGCACTACCTGATCGACACGCTGCCGTTCTTCCACGCGCTGCTGAGCCACCTCGGCCACCGCGTCGAGATCCTTCGGCCCGGCCGCGACACGCTCGCCGACGGCGACCGGCGCTGCGCCGCGCCGGGGGCGTGCGCGCCGGTGAAGCTCCTGCACGGACTCGCCGGGGCGAGCGTCGACGTGGTCTTCGCGCCGATCTTCGTGCATCTGCCGCTGCCCAACGCCGGCTCCCAGACCTACACCTGCCCGATGGCGCAGGGCGCCCCCGACATGGTCGGCCGGGCGCTGGCCGCCGAGGGATCTCCGACCCGGGTGCTGCGCCCGGTGCTCTTCGAGAGAGAAGGCGACGGCTTCGACGCGCCCCGGGTGCGGCGCGCGATCGAACGGGCCCTGACACTCGCTTGCCGAGAGCGCCGGCGACCCCCCGCCGGAAGGGGCCGCCTTCGCCGGCGCCTACGCGGCGGCTCTCGACGCCCAGCACCGGTTCGAAGCCGGGCTGCGAGGCATCGGCGAGCGGTCGCTCGCGTGGGCGCGCCGGCACGGCTACCCGGTGGTGCTGATCGTCGGTGAGACGCACGTGATCCACGACGCCGTCCTCGACGCCGGCGTGCACGAGCTGGTCGCCGCCAACGGTGCGGTGCCGCTGCCCGTCGACTGCTATCCGACGCCCGACGATGTGCCCGGGCTCCAGCGCGTCCACTGGGCGAGCGCCGGCCAGGCGTTGCGCGCCTCTGCCGCGGGCGCAGCCGCCGGCGACGTGTACCCGCTGCTGCTCGGCGCCTACGGGTGCGGCCCCAACTCGATGGTCGAGCATCTCTTCGCCGACCTCACCGAGGACTGGCCGCACGCCGTCCTCGAGAGCGACGGGCACGGCGGCAAGGCGGGCTACGTCACGCGCGTCCAGGCGTTCCTGCACAGCGTGCGGCGCTGGCGCGAGACGCCGGCGAGCTCCCCCGTCGCGAAGACCGGCGCCGCGGGCGCCGGCGCGGGCGGCGTCGCCGATGCCGGCAGCGTGACCGCGCACGAAGCGACGGGCGCCGGCCTCGGGACACGCCTGGCGCGGCTCGACCGCCCCCTTCCGCACAGCCTCGACGCCGGCTACGAGCGCTTCATCTTCGGTCACCTCGGCGGCGGCCTCGGCCGCCACCTCGCGGCGGCGATGCGCGGCGCCGGCTACGACGCCACCTTCGCCGGCGAGCCCGACGCCGCCGCGCTGCGCGCCGCGGGGGCCGGCTGCTCCGGCAAGGAGTGCCTGCCCTACCAGCTCATCTGGGGCAGCTTCGCCCGCTTCCTCGAGGAGGAGGCGGAGCACCTGGACGGCCGCCGCACCCTGTTCCTCAGCGCGGGCCAGGGCTTCCAGGCCTGCCGCGCCAACGTCTTCCCGCTGACGGTGCAGATGGCTCTGGAGCGCGTCGGGCTCGACGGCCAGATCGAGGTTGCCGACTTCAGCCTCGTGACCCGCAACGTCCGCATGATGCCGGTGGTGTGGACGGCGCTGGTGGCGGTCGACCTGCTCAACATGCTCCGCTTCCACAGCTTCGCCGACGAGGCGGAGCCGGGCGCGAGCGACGCCCTCTTCGAGGAGTACTCGGAACGCCTCGAGCAGATGCTCGAGGAGCCCCGGCCGGACGCCGGCACGGCGGGCAACGTGGCCGGGGCCGTCCGCTTCTGCGCCCAGGTGGAGGACCTCCTCAGTGAGGCCGCCCATGACTACCACGTCATGCCGCGCGACCCGGCCAAGGCGGCCAGTCTGCGCGACGTCTATCTGTGCGGGGACCTTTACCTGCGCGTCGACGAGTGGGGCAACGACGACCTGCAGCGCAAGCTGGGTGACCACGGCCTGCGCGTCATCTTCGAGCCTTACGGCGCCTTCTTCGAACTGCTGCAGCTGCGCCTCATCCAGGACGGCCTGTCGCTGAAGAAGGCGGCGGAGAAGGAGGCGACCCTGGCGACGATGCGCTACGTCATCGGCCGCCTCGTGAAGGCCGTGCGCGGCGAGCACCCGTGGGTGTTCTGGAACGACGTGCGCGCCGTTGACCGCGAGAGCCGCCGACTGGTCGCGCCGTATCCCTTCGGCGAGACGATCCCGACGGTGGGCGGCGCGCTGCTCACGTGGCGCACGCAGCCCGTCGACGGCGTCGTCTCCGTGGCGCCGAGAGGATGCGGGCCGGCCCTGGTCGCCGAAGCGCAGCTGCGGCGCGAGGCCGGCCTCCCGGTGCTCTTCGTCTACAACGACGGCGACCCGATCGACGAGGCGCGGCTGGCGGGCTTCGCCTGGCGGCTCCGCAGCCGGCCTGCCCGGCGTGCCCCGGACGGCTGAGCGGGCTCGCGGCCGACTTCAACCGTCCCGACAGGACCATCTTCCGTAGCCGGTCGTGACAACGCGGCCGGCGTCAGACGCGGCAGCGGAAGGGAGTGGGGCGTTCACCGTATTGACCTTCGGTGCAGCCCATTCCTACGGTTGACCGACCGGCAGGACCGGGGGCCGAGCCAGTCAGCGCATGCCCTCTCCGCTCCTGCCGCCCGGCACCATGCCGGGATCGCTCGGACGAACGAAGGGGGAGCCATGCATCGTGTCCGTACCATCGTGGTGCTCTGTGTCATCCTCGCCGTGCTCGCCGTGGTGTCCGTCGTGCCCTGCGTCGCGGTCGCCGGTACGCCGGCGGCCCGCGGCGACTGGTGGACGCCAGGCCTGTCGCGGATCGCCACCGGCGGCATCGGCGCCTATCCGGACAGCTGGCAGAACTCCTACCCGTGGTCGATGTCGATGTTCCAGGGCGACCTGTACATCGGTACCGGCAGGGTGGGCTGCACCTCGTCGGTGATGTCGCTGATGAGCGGGCCGATGGCCGGCGGCGCGGGCGTCCAGCTCCCCGGCGGCTTCATCTCCGGCAACACCCCGCAGGCGCCGCCGGTCGGCTCGTTCGTCAGCCCCGACGGCACGAGCGTCACCGACGTCGCCAAGTACACCGCCTTCAACGAGTGCTCGCGCGCCGAGATCTGGCGCCTGCACTGCGGGGTATGGACGCGTGTCTGGCAGGCGCCGCTCATCGACTCGTACCTGGCCGGCGCGCCGAAGGGCTCCGCCGCCGCCGTCCTCGGCCTCCGCGGTATGGCCGTGATGACCGACAAGAACGGCGTGAAGGCGCTGTATGCGGCGGCCGGCGGGTTCAGCTTCGCCCTGCAGCAGCCGCTGATGATGCGCTCGACCGACGGCGTCACCTGGACGCCGTGCTACGCCCCGCCCGAGATGGGCCGCGAGAGCCGCGCGATCTTCGCCCATCACGGCAAGCTGTACGTCGGCGTGGGTCCGGCCGAGATCCGCAGCACGGTGAAGCCCGGGGCTTGGGCGAGCAACGACCCGGCCGACCCCACGAGCTGGAGGAAGGTCATCGACTTCCCGACGCTCGATCCGACGAACAACAACGTACTGTCGTTCGCCACGCTCTGCGGCCGGCTGTACGCGGGCACGTCGAACCGCAACGGCTTCCAGGTCTGGCGCAGCGACGTCTGCGACCCGATGGGCAACGCCGACTGGACCAAGGTCGTCACCGGCGGCGCCGGAAGCATCGCCAACGAGTGGGCAGGGACGATGAAGGTCTTCAACGGCGCCGTCTACGTGGGTTCGATGCACGTGCCCGGCGTTTCGGGTTCGACCGAGCTCAAGGGCTTCGACCTGATCCGCATCTGGCCGTCCGGGTCGTGGCAGCTGGTGATCGGCACGCCGCGCATGGCGGAGACACCGGCCGGCGTGCGGATGATGACGCCGGTCAGCGGCAAGCCGTCCGGCATGGGCAATCCGCTGAACCTGTACTGCTGGAGCATGGCCGTGCACGGCGGGAGGCTCTACCTGGGCACCTTCGACCTGACCTCGATGCTCAAGTTCGCCGACCCGGGCGGCACGCAGATCGGAGGTATGCTCGGTCTCAGCACGGAGCAGGTCCAGGCGCTGTACGCGGGCGCCGGCGCCGATCTGTACCGCACCTGGGACGGACGGTCGTGGGGGACGGTCACGCTGACCGGATTCGGCGAGCAGTACTGCTACGGCTTCCGCAATATCGTCGCGGCTCCATGGCGCCTGTACTACGGGCTCTCCAACCCGTTCTACGGCTGTCAGGTCTGGGAGTACCGCAGTCTCTGGTAGAAGACGCCTCGGGTGCGGCGAGCCTCTGCCCGCCGCACCCGAGGCCCACATCCCACCCGTCGCGCCTGGTGTGCCGGGTCAGTCGTTGAAGATGACGCCGTCCGGCGTCGGGCTCATCGTCTCCACCGTCTCGCGCTTGCGGTGGAAGAACTTCGGCTCGATCACCTGCGAGACGATCATCGCGAGCACCCCGGTGGCGAGGAACGCCACGGCGATGACGAACGGTGGTCCGATGCCGAACCAGGAGTTCCCCGACTCGGAGTTGGCCGGGTCCCACAGGTCGATCAGCGACTTGACGAAGATGTAGGTGAGCATGAGGCCGCCGAGGAGCGGAGCCAGGAGCAGCATGACGACGTTCTTGCCGCTCTTGAAGACGGTGCGCCGGTAGAAGATGGGCACCGCGTACCCGGTGATCCCGAGGTAGAAGGCGATCATGAGGCCGAGGGACGCGATCGAGTCGTAGAGGATGTTCTGGCTCACGATCGTCAGGCCGACGTACCAGGCGATGGAGAGCACGCCGAAGATGACGGTGTTGACCAGCGGCGTCTGGTACTTCGTGTTGACCCGGGCGAAGACCGGCGGCAGGGCTCCCTGCACCGACATGCTGAGCGCCGTGCGCGTGAGCGGCAGGATCGTCGTGAGCGTCGAGGCCACCGCCGAGGTGAGCACGGCGATGATGAGGAACTTGTCCACGGCGCTGCCCAGGACCTGGGTGCCGAGCGAGGCGAAGATGTCGTCCGAGTTCGCGGCGAGCCCCTCGGGGCCGGCGAAGGCCTGGGCGGCGACGGTGATGAGCACGTAGGTCCCGAGCAGCAGGAGCGTGCTCAGGACCGCGGCGACCCCCGGGGTCCGCGACGAGTCCTTGGTCTCCTCGTTCACCGAGACCGTCGTGTCCCAGCCCCAGTAGATGAACACCGCCAGCAGCACGCCGGCGACGAGGCCGCTCGTCGACATGTTGAACGGCGAGAACCAGCTGAGGCTCACCGGCATCGAGCCCGCCGGGTGCGAGGCGTAGACCTTGACCAGCGCGGTGACCGAGAACGCCAGGATCATGGCGAGCTCGGCGATCAGCAGCCCCCACTGGGTGCGCGCCGAGATCTCGATGCCGACGGCGGTGATCCACGTGGTCATGGCGATGAAGAGCACGCCGACGGCGGTCACCGCGAACGTGGAGTTGGCGGCCGAGTCCCAGCCGAAGAGCAGGAAGAAGTACTGCCCGGCGACCTGCGCGAGGTTGGCCATCACGATCGCGTCCGCGGCCATGATGACCCAGCCCGTGATGAACCCGGTGTGCGGGCCGAAGGCGCGCGTCACCCAGCTGAACGAGGTGCCGCAGTCGGGATCGGCCTTGTTCATGTAGTAGTAGGCCGAGGCGATCAGGAGCATGGGGATGAAGGCGACGATCATGATCGCCGGGGAGGAGAGGCCGACGACTGCGGCGACCAGCCCGAGGGTCGCGGCCAGGCTGTAGGCCGGCGCCGTCGAGGCGACGCCGATGACGACGCTCGACATCATGCCGAGGGCGCCGGTCTTGAGGCCCTTGTCGTACTGGGTACGGGCCTCCGGGGTGACATCTTCCATGTCAGGGCCTCCTTGGCGCATCGACGGCTCTCGTGCAGCACGGCCGGCTTGAGTGGCCACGCGTGCACGCTATTCCTTCTGCGGGCGATGCGTCCAGTGGCGGTTCCGCCGCCGCCGGTCGCGGCAGGCGGCGGACCCGGCCGGCGGCGCGACGGGCGCCCTGATAGACTCGGGCCGCCGATGATCCCGCGCGACGCCGACACCCGTCCAGTCTCCCTCGCCGCCGACCTGTGGCCTCCGGAGGCCATCGAGGCCATCCGCGACGCGTCGCTTCGGCTGCTCGCCCGCGTGGGCGTGCGCGTCGACTCGCCGGATGCCGCGGCGCTGCTCGAGGCCGCCGGAGGCACGCCCGGCCCGCAGGGCCGGGTGCTCGTTCCGGCCGCCGCCGTCGCCGCGGCGCTCGAGAGCTGCCGCGGCGCCTACGTGATGGCGGCGCGCGACCCGGAGCGCGACCTCACGATCGGCCCTGAGCCCGGGCGCATCCACGTCCACAACATGGGTGAGGCGCCCTCCGTCGCCGACCCGCGCACCGGCCGGGCACGACCCGCGACCTTCAGGGACCAGGTGCTCGCCGCCCGCGTGATGCACCACGGCCGCTACCCGGACTGCATCAACAGCCTCGTCACGCCCGGCGACGTGCCGGCCGAGCTCCACCCGCTCTACTCGTTCCTCGCCATCGCCGCCGAGACGGACAAGCCCGTCGGCGGCCCCGGGCAGGACCACGCGTGGCAGACGCCGGTGCTCTTCGAGATGGCGTCCGCGGTCCTGGGCGCCCGGCCCGGCGGAGCGCCGGCCGGGTCCGTCGTGCTCGACATGGGCTACTCGCCCGTCAGCCCGCTGCATCTGGGCGCCGGCGTGTGCGACGGCATCGTCGCGGCGGCGCGGCTGGGCATGGGCGTGCAGGTGCTCACCAATCCGGTCGCCGGGACCACGGCTCCTGCCTCGGTGGCCGGCGCCCTCGCCCAGCAGGACGCGGAGATCCTCGCCGGCGTGGTGCTGGCGCAGGCGGCGGCTCCGGGCGCCGTCTGCGGCTATGGGGCGCGGCTCTCCGTCGCCGACCCGCGCGACGGCCGCCTGCTCTGCGGCGCCGGCCAGTGGGCGCTCGCGTCCGTGGGCGCGACGCTGCTCGCGCGCCGTCACGGCCTCGCCTGCGACTGCTACGGGCCGGACACGTCGGCGCCGCTCGTCGACGTGCAGGCCGGCTACCAGCAGGCGCTGCCGGCACTCGCCGGCGCGCTGGCGCGTCCGTGCATGATGTCGGGCATCGGCGTCTGGGGCGACGCGGCGACGTGCCTGGAACTGCTGGTCATCGGCGACGCGATCTACCGCGTCGCGCTTGAGGCGCTGGACCCGCCGGCCTGGGACGCCGACGCCCTCGACGTGGACGCGATGATCGAGGGCGTCACCGGCGCGTCCGGCTTTCTGGGTACGCGCCACACCCGCCGCTGGGTGCGCGGCAATCGCCCCTCGGAGGACCTCAGCTGGCGCGGCGGGTCCGAGGAGTGGGTCGCCGCCGGCAGCCCGGACGCGCTGGAGCTGGCGCGCGCCCGCGTCGAGCAGGCGCTCGCGCACGAGCCCGTGGGTCTGCCCGCCGACGTCGAGGCCGAGCTCTGCCGCCTGATCGACGAGGCGGCGGGCCGGCTCGGCCTCTCCGGACACCCGGACCCGCGACGCCTCCTCGAGGAGGCGCGGGCGTAGAGCGCCTGCGCCGGGCGTTCGCGGCGACGGTTCTCACACCGCGCAGACGGGAACGCTCCGAGCACCATCATCCCTCCGTAGGAGTCGAGCATGAGTGAGCAGCCACGCTCTGTCGCACGCGTCATCACCCCGCAGCCCGTCATGGAGGGCGCCGGCGTCCGGCTGAAGCGCAGCATCGCCACGCCCGCCCTCGACTACGTCGACCCCTTCCTGCTCTTCGACCACTTCGGCTCGGACGACCCCGACGACTACATGGCCGGGTTCCCCTGGCATCCGCACCGCGGCATCGAGACGGTGACGTACATGCTCGAAGGGGAGGTGGACCATCGCGACAGCATCGGGAACGCCGGCGCGATCGGCGCCGGCGACGTCCAGTGGATGACCGCCGGCGGGGGCATCATGCACGAGGAGATGCCCAGGCGCGGCGCCGACGGCCGCATGGGCGGCTTCCAGCTGTGGGTCAATCTGCCGGCCGAACTGAAGCTGTCGCACCCGCGGTACCAGGACGTGAGCGCCGCCCAGATCCCCGTGGTGCAGCGGAACGACGGCACGGTGATCCGCGTCGTCGCGGGGGAGGTCGACGGCGTGGGCGGCGCGGTCACGGAGATCTACGCCGAGCCCGAGTACCTCGACGTCTCGCTGCCCGCCGGCGCGCACTTCGCCCAGCCGGTGCCGAAGGGGCCACTCGGCCCTCGCGTACGCCTTCGAGGGCGAGGGCCGCTTCGGCGTCGGCTGCGACCTCGGCTACCGCGGCGACCTCGACGGCGTGCAGCTCGCGGCGCCGCAGATGGCCGTCTTCGGCGACGGCGACGAGGTGCGCGTCGAGGCCGACGCCGCCCCGGTGCGCTTCCTGCTCGTGAGCGGCAAGCCGCTGGGCGAGCCGATCGCCCGCTACGGCCCCTTCGTCATGAACACCCGCGAGGAGCTGCAGATCGCGCTGCGCGACCTGCAGAACGACACCTTCGTGTGGCGCGACGACCCCGAGTGGGCCGGCAAGCGGCGCACGTGGTCGCCGGACACCTGGGAGCGCTGAGGGCGGAGCGCGCGGAACGGGCCGGAATCAGCCCGCATCCGGCGGGCAGCCGCGGGCCGATCGTCAGTCCGCGGCCGGCTCCAGCCGCTTGACGAACGGACGCACGGCGCAGCGGCACGGCGGCTCGCCGCAGTAGGGGCAGCGCGCTCCGGACTCGATGCTGCTCTGCGCGAAGAAGCCGGCGATGTCGGCCCCGGGGGTGTAGCCGGCCGCCGCGTAGAACGGCACCGCGTCGGGTTCCGGCCGCCCGGCCGGGAGCCAGCCGAACGCGAACGCCGTCCGGGCGCCGAGGGCGCATGCCTCCGCCTCCGCGCGGGCGAGCAGGCGCGATGCCAGACCGCCGCGCCTGGCGTGAGGTGAGACGGCGAGCTCGCGGACGTGCAGGACCGGGTCGCCCGCCGGGAAGAGCCCCGCGGAGGGACCGAGCGCCGTGCGCACGTCAGGATCGTCCGCCGCCGCGAGCCGCGCGAGCACGACGCCGGCCACGCGCCCGCCGGTCACGGCGACGAAGGAGAGCTCGGCGTCGGCGTCGTCGAAGCTCCAGAACGCCGGGCCGACGGTGTCGTCGAGGAGACGGGCCGCGGCCGGCCGGTCGGTGGTGCGCAGCAGGCGGATCACGGCAGGTCAGACGGTCGTGACGGTGACCCCGGCCTCCCGGAGCCGGGCGAGTTCGTCCGCGGGGGCTGAGGCGTCGGTGATGAGCTCGTCGACGACCGACGCCTCGCAGATCCGCGCCAGCGCCAGCCGGCCCACCTTGGACCCGTCGGCGACGACGATCACCCGGGCGGCACGGTGGATCATCACGTTGTTCGTGTGCGCCTCGATGTCCTGGTACGTCGTCAGGCCGCCGCGGGCGGTGATGCCGTCGACCCCGACCACGGCGAGGTCCAGGTTGATCCCGTCCAACGTAGCCTCAGCGAACTGTCCGACGAGCTCGTACGACTCGCTGCGCGCGACGCCGCCGGTGACGATGAGCCTGAGTTCCGGACGGACGGCGAGCTCGGAGGCGATGTTGAGCGCGTTGGTGACGATGGTGAGCCCCCGCCGGTCGGCGAGCTCGCGAGCGAGCTCGGTCGTAGTGGTGCCCCCGGTGAGGCCGAGCGTGTTCACCGACCCATCGACTCGCGTCGCCGCCTCGGCGGCGATGCGGCGCTTCTCGCCGCCGTGGCGACCGCTTCGGTAGCGCAGCGGCAGCTCGTACACGGTGCTGTTCGCGACGGCCCCGCCGTGCGTGCGGGAGAGGAGCCGTTGCTCTTCGAGGAACTGGAGGTCACGCCGCACCGACGCGGTGGACACGCCGAGATCGGTGGCGAGCTGAGCGACGCCGACGGAGCCGTCGGCGGCCAGTTGCTCGAGGATCCTGCCCAGGCGGTCTTCCTGTCTCATGACGCCCATCCTAGCACGAATGCGTCACGGAAGTGTTGCTTTTTGCTTGTTTACGGCATAGTCTCTGCACAAATGAGCAGAACGACCGTCGAGATAGCCTCCCAACCAGACTGCTGGCGTACCGCTGCTCACCTTGGTGCCTCGAAGGAGACGCAGGCGGAGCTCCCTTCGGACGGAGTCGAGGTCGCCGTGGTCGGCTGCGGGACGTCGCTCTTCATGGCTCGCGCCTACGCCGGGCTGCGTGAGGCCTCCGGCAGGGGCCGCACCGACGCCTTTCCAGCGTCTGAATTCCCCGCCGGGCGTGGCTATCCGTTCGTGCTGGCGATCTGCCGCTCCGGCACGACGACCGAGGTCGTCGACCTCCTGGAGCGGCTCCCGGCCGAGAGCGACTCGCTGGTGATCACCGCCGTCGCCGGCACACCGGCGCCGGCGGTCGCGCGGCGCTCGCTCGTCCTCGACTTCGCCGACGAGGAGTCGGTGGTGCAGACCCGCTTCGCGACGACGACGCTGGCGCTCCTGCGCGCGGCGCTGGGCGCCGACGTCGGCCGCCTCGCCGGCGACGCGGAGCGGGCGCTCGCGGCGCCGCTACCGCTCGACCCCGGAGCGCGTCGAGCAGGTGTCGTTCCTCGGCGGCGGCTGGACCTTCGGCCTGGCCGAAGAGGCCGCCCTGAAGCTTCGAGAGGCGGCCCAGTTCTGGGCCGAATCGTATCTTGCGTTGGAGTACCGGCACGGGCCGATCAGCATCGCGGCCCCGGGGCGCGCCGTGTGGGCGTTCTCGGAGCTGCCCCCGGGCCTCGCCGACCAGATCGGCGCGACGGGCGCCTCGCTCGTGTGTGCCGGTGACCTCGACCCTCTCGCGGAGCTCGTCGTTGCTCAGCGCTTCGCGGTCGCCGCCGCGGCGGCCCGCGGCCTCGATCCCGACCATCCGCGGGCGCTCACCCGCTCGGTCATCCTGCCCGTCACGGAGGTGACGTCATGAAGCGCACAGCTCTCTCGACCGTGGTGCTCGTCATCGTCTCGGTGGTGCTGCTCGGCGCCGCGCTGGCCGCCTGTGGCGGCGGGGGCGGCGGGTCGTCACCGGCCGCGAGCGCGTCGCCCGGCGGCAGCGGCACCGTGACGCTCTGGCACGGCTACACCGACGTCGAGCGCACCACGACCGACGCGTTCGCGGTCAAGTACAACGCCACGGACCCCGCCTGGGCGATCAAGGTGGTCTTCTCCGGCAACAACGACTACGGGCTGCAGAAACTGATGACGGCGCTCGCCGCAGGCAAGGCGCCGGACATGATGTACCAGTACGGGTCGTCGCTGGCCAACCTGGCCCGCTCGCCCAAGATCGTCACGCTCGACGACCTGATCGCGCAATCGCCGGACTTCGACTGGGAGGACTTCTACGAGGCCGAGCGGCTGGCGTGTACGGTGAACGGTGAGGTCAAGGCGCTCCCGGCGCTGGTCGACAACCTCGCGCTCGTCTACAACAAGGAGCTGTTCGACCAAGCCGGTCTGGCCTACCCGACGGCGGACTGGACGTGGGACGATTTCAGCACCGCCGCGGCCACGCTCACCGACCCCGCCGCCAAGCAGTTCGGCTGGGCCTACGTCAACGACGGCAGCGAGGACACCGTGTGGCGGTTCCTCCCGCTGCTGTGGCAGGCGGGCGGCGACCTGCTCACCGCGGACAACACGAAGGCCGCCTTCGACTCTCCGGCCGGCCTTTCCGCCATGACGCTCCTGCAGGACATGGCGGTCGTCGACAAGTCCGTGTACCTCGACAGCGGCAACGGCAACTACCTGAACCTGTTCAACGCCGGCAAGATCGCGATGCTGTGGACGGGTCCCTGGGACATCAGCTCGATCAACCCCGGCGTGAAGTACGACGTGCAGATCCTTGCGGCGGGCAGCGCCGGCCACGCCAGCATCGCCGGCCCCGACGACTACGTCGTGATCGACAACGGAACCGACCAGGTCCAGGGCTCCTGGGCGTTCCTGCAGTGGTTCACCTCCCCTGAGGTCCACCTGCAGTACGCCATCGCCACCGGCCACCTGCCTATCCGCGAGTCGGAGACGCAGCTGCCTGCCTACCAGGACTACCTGGCCAGGTATCCCCACGCGGAAGTCTTCGTCGACAACCTCGGGAATGTGACGAAGGCGCGGCCCAACATCCCGCAGTATCCCAAGATCTCCATGGTGCTCGGGCAGGCCGTGCAGGGCGTGCTGCTCGGCAAGCTGCAGCCGCAGCAGGCGCTCGACCAGGCGAGCCAGCAGGTGGACGCGATCCTGGCCGCGCCGGCGCCGTGACGCGGAGCTGAGGTGGCGACCGGCGGGGGGACGATGGCCAAGGAAGGCGCAGGCGCGGCGCGCCCTGCGCCCGGACGCCGCGCCGGGCGCGCCGACCGGCTGCTCAACTCCGAGCACTTCACCGGCTGGGTCTTCGTCTCGCCGGCGGTGCTGATCATCGGCCTCTTCGGCGTCGTGCCGATCATCTGGTCGGTGGTCCTGTCCTTCCAGAGCAACGACCTGGTGACTCCCGGGACATGGGTCGGCTTCGCCAACTACGAAGCCCTGCTCAAGGACCCGATGTTCGCCGACTCGGTGCGGCGGACGATCCTCTACACGGTCATCTTCGTGCCGGTCGTGACCATCGCCTCGCTGGGCCTCGCGGTAGCGCTGAACCGCGCCATTCGCGGCATGCGCTTCTACCGTACGTCCGTCTTCGCGCCGGTGGTCACGTCGACGGTGGCGACGGCGATCATCTTCAACTGGCTGCTCGATCCCTACTTCGGCATCGTCAACGCGGTGCTGGTCAAGCTGGGCATCCCGGCGCAGCAGTTCTTCCAGGACCCCTCCCAGGCTCTGTACTGCATCGTCGTGATGACCGTCTGGGGCTGGTTGGGCTTCGCCGTGATCATCTATCTGGCGGCGCTGCAGGGGGTGCCCCAGGAGCTGCTGGAGGCGGCGGCGATCGACGGCGCGACACGTTGGCGCGCCTTCCGCCGCGTCCAGCTGCCGCTGCTCGGCCCGGCCACCCTGTTCCTCGTCATCTGGCTGAGCATCAACGCGCTGCAGCTGTTCGACGAGATCTACGTGACCACTCGCGGCGGTCCGCTAGGCTCCACCACCGTCGTCGTGTACTACCTCTACCAGCAGGCCTTCCAGCTCTTCCAGGCTGGTTATGCGACCGCGATCGCCTACGTTCTGTTCCTCGGCATCCTGGCGCTGACGGTCGTCCAGCTGATCATCGGCCGCCGCTTCGTCCACTATCGCTCATGACGACGGACGACGGACAGGTGGATCGATGAGCTACGTCGCGCTCGAGCGGGCGGAGGCGGGCGGAGGCGTGGTGGCGGCCGCGAAGCGGCCGTCCCGCCGGCGCCGCCCCAGCGGCTGGCATCTGCTGCTCATCCCCATCGCGCTGGTGATGCTCTTCCCGTTCGCGTGGCTGGTGATCACCAGCGTCTCTACGCTGGCGGAGACGCGCAGCTTCCCGCCGTCGTTGCCGGCCGGATTTCCGCTGCAGTGGATCGAGAACGCGGTCAAGAATTACGGCGACGCGTGGACGCTGGCGCCCTTCGGCCGCTGGGTGCTGAACACCACCATCGTCACTGCGGTCGTGGTGGCCGGCAACCTCGTCTTCTGCAGCCTCGCCGGGTACGCGCTGGCGCGGCTGCGCTTCTTCGCCCGCACCGCGCTCTTCCTCGTCATCCTCGCCACTCTCATGGTCCCGTTCCAGGTAGTGATGATCCCGGTGCTGCTCATCTGCCGGAACCTCGGCCTGGTAGACACGCTGGGAGCCCTTATCGTGCCCAATCTCGTGACGCCCTTCGGGATCTTCCTGCTCCGCCAGTTCTTCAAGACGCTGCCGGTCGAGATCGAGGAGGCGGCGCGCATCGACGGCGCCACCCGGCTGGGCACTCTGGTCAAGGTGCTGCTGCCCTCGATGGCGGCGCCCCTCGCAACCGTCGGCATCATGACGATGCTGTGGAGCTGGAACGACTTCCTCTGGCCGCTCATCGCCATCCAGTCCGAGAAGAGCATGACGCTGCAGCTCGGCCTCTCGAGCTTCGTCGGCGCACACGCCACCAACTGGCCGGTGCTCATGGCGGGCACAGTCATGACGCAGATCCCGATGCTCGTCATCTTCCTCGTCGCCCAGCGCTGGTTCGTCCAGTCCTTCGCCTCTTCCGGCGTGAAAGGGTAGGGTTCCTCAGTGGCCCAGGTGATCCTCGAGAACGTCCGCAAGGAGTTCGCCGGCAAGCCGCCGGCGGTTGCGCTCCACGGGCTCGATCTGACGATCGCCGACGGAGAGCTGCTCATTCTCGTGGGACCATCAGGGTGCGGCAAGACGACGGCGCTGCGCTGCGTCGCCGGGCTCGAGCAGCCGACGTCGGGTCGGATCGTCATCGGCGACCGTGAGGTGCAGGACCTGCCCTCGCGCAAGCGCGACGTGGCCATGGTCTTCCAGAACTACGCGCTGTACCCGCACCTCACGGTCTACGGCAACCTGGCCTTCGGTCTCAAGGAGCACCGGGTGCCGAAGGCCGAGGTCGACCGTCGCGTCCGCGACATGGCGCGGACGCTCGGGATCGAGCAGCTGCTGGACCGCCGCCCGGCGCAGCTCAGCGGCGGCCAGAGCCAGCGTGTGGCGATGGGCCGGGCGCTCGTCCGCGAGCCGCAGGTCTTTCTGCTGGACGAGCCTCTCAGCAATCTCGACGCGAAGCTGCGCGGTCAGATGCGCGGCGAGATCCTCGAGCTGCAGCGGCGGGTCGGCGTGACGGCGCTCTACGTGACGCACGACCAGTCGGAGGCGATGACGCTGGGCGATCGCATCGCGGTGCTGAAGGCCGGCGTCCTCCAGCAGCTCGGATCGCCCGAGGACGTGTTCCGGCGGCCGTGCAATCTCTTCGTGGCGGCCTTCATGGGGACGCCGTCCATGAACCTGCTGCGAGGGATCGCGGAGGGCGGCATCGTGACCGCCGGCGACCTGCGTCTCGGCGTCGCCGGCGCGCCGGACGGCGCCGTCATCGTAGGCTTCCGGCCGGAGGCGCTGCTGCCAGCTCGACAGGGGTCCGGCCTCCCGAAGCTCGAGATGGGCGTCGACGTCGTCGAAGAGCTCGGCAACGAGACGCTGATCTACGGCGACGTGCCGGGAGAGGTGGCGGCCGTGGAGATCGACGCGACTCTGCCGGCTCCGCTGCCCGGCGCCCGCGCTCGCGTCTGCGCGCGGTTCGGCGGCTTCACCCCGGTGCGGCCGGGCGAGAAGATCCAGCTCGCGCTGCGGACGGACCGCGTGCACCTCTTCGAGGCAGCAGGCGGCGAGGCGCTCGCGGGCGCCTCGCCGCCTGCTGCCGTCTGACCCGCCCTTCCGTCGAGTCGGCGGGCCCCGAAAGTGGTCCCTAGTCGTCCCCGCAGGCGTCGCCGTAGACGTCCAGGACTCCAGCGACGTGCGCGCGGACGAGCTCGTCCGGCCGCGGTCCGAGCCGGCCGGCACGCAGCTGGGCGTACTCTCGCGGGAGGTACTGGCTGAGCAGCTCCAGGGGGATCGTGTCCTCGCCGAGGTTGCGGAGGAGCCGCGCCACCGCGTCCACGAGCTCCGGGTGCGACCAGTAGTAGCGGCAGCGGTCGCTGAAGCTGAAGGCCAGCTTGGTCCGCAGTGCCGCGTCGCCCTCGTCGTAGTAGCCGGCCCAGTGACGCCTGTCGGTGAGCATCGACTGCTCGAGCGTCTCGCGGAGGCGCGAGAGCTGCACGCCCGCGCGCCGACCCAGCCACTCCCGCTCGATCGCCTCGAGAGCGAAGAGGGCCTCCCGCGCGGCGAAGGTCAGCCAGGGGCCGACCTTGAGGATCGCGAAGCCATCACGGACGAGCTCGGCAAGGGCTGACGGCGTCTGGTAGTCGGTCGAGTGCGCTTCGAGGACGAGAGGCCATCGGCCTCTGACGGCGGCGACGAGGCCCTCCGCTCCGGCGGGTGCGTACGGCACGACGGCACCATCGCCGAACTCGACGCCCGGCTGCGCGACCACGGCCACGACGCGCTCCCAGGCCTCCTCGAGGCCGGCGGCGGCGAAGGCCGCGCGAGCGAGCATGAGGGTGCGATCGACGGCCTCACCGGGCGTCGATCACCGGCCCGGCGTCGCCGGCGCTTTCTCGCCGCCGGGCGCCGGGACTTCCGTCCCGATCACGTAGACCGGCGCCGCGAAGTCCGCACGCGCGGCCCGCTTCGGCGGCCCGGCACAGCTCGACGGTACGCGCCATGGCCGATTCGTCGTCAGAGCGGGCTGCCTGGGCCGCCCGGGTCGTCGGCGCAGCTCATACTGGCGTCGAGGTGCAGCTTCTCGTAGCCGGCCAGCACGCAGTCCCGGACGAGCCCGGCAGCCTGGGCCATCGCCGCGCCGGCAGGCTGCTCCCGCCACGGGAAGGGGCCGAGGTGATCGCCGCCCAGCACGACGAACTCGGCGGGGAGCCCGCGGTACTGGCCGCCGTGCGGACCGCCGGCGGCGGAAGTCCATCGGCGTCGATCCAGTGTAGCCACCCTGCTGGATTCACCTGGCTGGCGGTCGACTCGACGCAAAGCAGGGACTTCCGGCGCGCGGCGCGCGCGGCTGCCGCTTCGAGGACGAAGGGATTGGCCGAGCAGACCGATGTGACGCCTCGCCGTTCGCCGCGCCGGTTGGCGTCCAGGATGCCCGTCAGCGCGTGCAGGCCGAGGACTCTCGCGGGGTCACTGGCCGCACCCCCGGCATCGTCGCCGACCGGGAGAAGGCCGGCCATGGCGGTTTCGGCCTGGGCGCGCCAGGGCTGCGCGACGACGCCGCCGGCCGCCCGGGTCGACAAGGAGCCGCACGCCACACCGAGGGCGAGGCTGCGGCCCACATCCCACCCGGAGAGCCGGCCGCACAGGAATCCCGCGTCAAGGCTGTCCCCGGCGCCGACCGTGTCGACGACGTCGACGGCCGGGGCGGCGACATGCACGATGTGACAGCCGTCGTGCGCCAGGGCGCCTCCGGGGCCCAGCTTGACCACCGGCAGCGGGCCGCGTGCGGCAAGGACCGTGGCCGCCACGGTCGGGTCGCCGGCGCCGGAGACGCCGGCGGCTTCGGCGGCGTTGGCGAAGAGGATATCGACCGCCGGCAGTACTTCCGTCAGGCCCCCCTGCCAGCGTTCCAGCCGGATCCCAGTTGAGGTCCAGGGAGGTCGTGGCGCCGGCCGCGTGCGCGGCATCGAACAGACCTCGCAGCCCCGACGCCAGGCGGGGCTGCAGGTAGAATGAAGCCGCGTGCACGTGGCGCGACGCGGCCACAAGCTCGGCGGGCACGGCCGACGCCTCCAGCTCGTCCAGGGTTCCCCTGGCGGTGATCATGGCCCTGTCCCCGTCGCTCACCACATGTACCGTGAGGCCAGACGAACGCTCCGTGACGACGCGGACACCTGATATGTCGACGCCGCGGCGTGCGAGCTCGTCCAGGACCAGTCGGCCCGCCGCGTCGTCGCCGACCGCACCGACGATCGCGGTGCTCAGGCCGAGCCGGGAGGCGCCGCAGGCGGTGATGGCGGCTGAGCCGCCGAGGCCGAGGTCCGCGCCGTCGGCGAGCTTCTCGGCCTGCCCGAAAGCGAGCTCGCGGGGCGCGCCCCGGACGATGACGTCGGGGTTGATGTCGCCGACGACGAGCAGGTCGAACGAGGCGCTCATGGCCCGGTCACCGGAGACCGTCGGGCAGCGAAGCGGCGTGAGCCGCCAGCAACTCGTCGACGAGGGCGCCCGCCTGTGCCACCGAGAGCGTCGCGGCGGCGTTCGGGTCGAGCAGGACTGCCTGCAGCACGTGGTCCCGCCGTCCCTCGAGCGCGCCGCGGACCGCGAGCTCGACGACGTTGAGGAACGTGCGGTCGAGCGCCGCGCACTGGGGTGGCAGGTCCCCGATCACCGTGGGTTGGACGCCCGCTTTGTCCACGAGGCATGGGACCTCCACGCAGGCGTCCTGCGGCAGGTTGGTGATCAGCCCGGTGTTGCGCACGTTGCCGTAGACCGTGCGCGGCTCTCCGGTGACCATCGAGTGGATGATGAGCGACGCGTACTCGCCGCTGCGCTCCAGCTCGAAAGGTTCTCCCGCCGCGAGCCTGCGCTTCTCCTCGGCGTAGATGTCCAGGTTCTCCTCGCTGCGCCGGACGTACTCGTCCACGGGGATGCGCAGCCGGTCGATCTCCGCGTCGTCGCGCATGAACCACGGCACGTACTCGGCGAAGTGCTCGCTGGACTCGGTGGGGAAGAAGCCGAACAGCTTGTAGATCTGGACGCGGACGTGCCGGCCGAGGCCCTCGGGGTCGGCCGCGATCGCCGCGTCAAGCAGCGGGTAGATGCTCTCGCCGTCCCGCTCCAGCCGGAGAACCCAGCTCATGTGGTTCACGCCGGCGCCGAGGAACGTCACCTCCTCGAAGGGGACCCCCGCGTACTCGCACACCTCGTGACTCGTGTTCTGGATCGAGTGGCAGAGGCCGACGATCTTCTGGTGAGACGATCCGGCGTACCAGGCCCAGCAGTTCATCGCCATAGGGTTGGTGTAGTTCAGCATCCAGGCGTCCGGGCAGAGCTCCGTCATGTCTTCGGCGATCCCGAGGAGCACGGGGATCGTGCGCAGGGCGCGGGACACGGCCCCGACGCCCGACGTGTCGGCGATGGTCTGCCGCAGGCCGTACTTGCGCGGGATGTCGAAGTCGAGCCGGGTGGCGGCGATCCCGCCGACCTCGATCATGTTGACGGCGAAGTCGGCGCCGTCGAGGGCGCGGCGCCGGTCGGTGGTCGTGCTGATGCGCGCCCGGGCGCCGGCGGCGTCGTTCGTCCACCGCGCCATCGCCTCCGCCGTCGCCAGACGCTCCTCGACGATGTCGTGGAGCACGATCTCGGCATCGGCCAGCTCCGGGAAGTGAGGATGTCGCCGAGCAGGTTGCGCGTGAACTCCACGCTGCCGGCTCCGATGAAGACGATTCTCGTCATGACGCGTCGCCGTCCTTTCGTGAGGCGCCGGGCCCGCGCTCCTGCGGTGTGCGGATGCGTCGCCGCCCCGGTCTGAGCGATAGTGTCGCAAATGACGGCGAAATGAGCAAGGTAGAGCAGATGCGCGTCGCCTGACGCCGCTCAGTACCGCGGCCGGCCGGCCGCAGCGCGACCTCGGCGACCACCGGCCAGTGGTCGGAAGGCAGCCGGCCGCCGGGACGGGCGTGGTCGATCCGGGCGTCGAGCACGTCCCAGCCGTCGTCGACGAGGACGTAGTCGATGCGCGTGCCGTCGGTGGAGCCGTCCCACGGGTGGTGGGTCGCGGCCTGCGGCCCGCGCGCGCCCAGATGGGCGAGCGTGTCGCGCAGGCCCCCGGCGACCAGGTGCGCGACGGCGGGGTCTCCGGCCGTCGCGTTGAGGTCGCCGAGCACGATCCACGGCAGCGCGGGGTCGAGCCAGTCCGAGCAGCGCGCCGGCGCTGCGCAGCCGTGACGCCGGGGAGGCGCCGTCCCAGTGCGCGTTCGCGACCCCGAACCGGTCGCCGGTGCGCAGGTCCGAGAAGCGGCACAGCGTGACGATGCGGGTGATCGGGTTGCCCCACGAGCGCGAACCCGGCGCCCACGGCGTGTCCGAGAACCAGCGGACCGTCCACTGGTCGAGATGCAGCCGGGACGTGAGGTAGGCGACCGTGCAGCGCTCGCCGCGGCAGCGACCGTCGGTGCGACCGGCGCCGGCGCCGGCGTAGCCGGGCAGCCGGCGCGCCAGCCCGCGCTCCTGGAACGCGCGGACCTCCTGCAGGCCGACGACGTCGGCGGCGAGGCCGGCGATGGCCTTCGCGCACGCATCGGCCCGCAGTGGCCAGGAGTTGCGCCCGTCCCGGCCCAGACCGGTACGGATGTTGAACGACGCGACGCGCAGGGAGGCCGGCCAAAGCGCCGCCCGGCCTCCCTGCGCGTCGTCCATGCCGCCGCCGGTCACGTGGGGAAGTGGCTCCGCCAGAAGGTGGTGTCGTCCTCGCTGCTCAAGCGCACGTGCCGGGGATGGTCGCCCTTGCGAGAAGCTTCGTTCTCGAACGCCGCATCCTCGGACTCGGTCGGCTTCCGCTTCACCAGGCCGCTGCGCTCGACGTAGTCCTTGAACGCGACGAGGTCGTGGCCGAGCCGGCGCTTCAGCTCCTCCGGCGACGGGCCGTCGGCGATCTCGTCCATGCGGAAGACGACGGTGGTCCGGCCGTTGGCCGCGGGCGCGAACGTGACGAGTCCGGAGCGCACGGCGTCGACGCAGGCGAGTTCGTCACACAGAAGGTGCCCGGGTCCCGTGTGAGTCCACTGGATGTAGTGAGTCCAGGTGGAACGTACGAAGTCGGGGTCCGCGGCTACTTCGATCTGCTGGTGGATGGTGGCCATGACGCCTCCAGTCCTCACTCGTGCCGGACGCACCGACACGGTGCCGAATCGATGTGGCCCGAAGATACCCACCTCGGAGGCGGCGGAATCCGGGAGTGGAGGTCAGGAATCGCGCCCGCGGGGCGTTCCGCCGCTGCCTCCTCGGATCGAGGGTCTGGTTTGGCATTGGGGTCCGGCGGCGACCGTAGTGCCAGAGGAGGGTCTCTTCACGACGTCATGAAGCCGATCGACGACTCGTCACCGCAGCAGTCACCGCAGCCGATGGAGCCGCGGCCCGCCCGGGCGGGCCGCCGGTCCGGAGGGAACCCGCATCACGTTTCTCGGGCACGCCTCGACGGTCATCGAGATCGACGGCCTGCGCCTGGTCACCGACCCGGTCCTCCGCCGGCTGGTGGGACCGCTCTACCGGCGCGTACCGAAGCCGCTCACCGACCCGGTGACCGACCCGGACGTCATCCTGATCTCCCACCTGCACCTCGACCACTACGACCCGCGATCGCTGCGGCTGTTCCGCCGCGACACGCCGATCCTCGCGCCCGTCGGGGCCGGGCTCTCGCTGCGCTGGCGCGGGTTCCGCGACATCCACGAGATCGCTCCCGGCGACCGGTTCCGGATCGGGCCCGTCGAGATCGTCGGCACGGACGCGAAGCACAAGGGCACGCGGCACCCTCTGGCGGCTCGCACGCCGAGCCTGGGGTACGTGATCTCGGGGTCGCGCAGCGTGTACTTCGCCGGCGACACCGGGTTCTTCTCGGGCATCTCCGACGTGTGGCCCGAGCGGCTCGACCTCGCCATGCTGCCGATCGCCGGCATCGGCCCGCTGATGCCCGAGTTCAAGCACATGAGCCCGCGGCACGCGGTCAAGGCGATGGACCTGCTGCGACCGCGCATCGTCGTCCCGATCCACTGGGGGACGTACCACCTGCCGGGCACCGCCTTCTTCCGCCTGCGGCCCGACTTCCATCGCCGGGCGCCCTACCTGTTCATGGCGCAGGCCGCGGTGCTCGAGCCGGACGTGCACACGGTGATGCTGCGGCCGGGCGAGCAGCTCTCGCTGGAGGAGGCGCTCGAGGGTCACGCCGGTCACGCCGAGCACGGCGAGCCGGCGCCGCAGCAGCCGGCCGGGCCGGCCGAGATGGCGGGCCCCGGCGTTCCGGGCGGCGTTCTCTAGAGCGCCTCGTCGGCGACTCTCGCCGCGTCCATCCGCCCCTGCTGAGGCGCGGTCCCGCGCGGCGAGGTTCCGCGAGCGCCGCCTGCGGGGAGATTGGCCTTGGAGGACGCCCGGATGCAACGACGGCGGCAAGCAGGCGATCCGGAGGAGGATGATGACGAAGTCGGGCAAGGTGGCGCGGATCGGCGTGATCTCCGACACGCACGGCTACCTCGACCCCCGGGTGCTGGAGGAGTTCGCCGGCGTCGACCACATCATCCACGCCGGCGACGTCATGGACGCCGCCACCCTCGAGGCCCTGGCCGCGGTCGCGCCGGTCACCGCCGTGGCCGGCAACATGGACGACGGCAAGCTGGGCAAGCTGCCGCGTGAGGTCACCGGCAAGGTCGGCGGCGTGCGCTTCCTGGTCGGGCACAAGCGCAAGCGCCTGATGAAGCGGCTCTCCCTCGGCAAGATCGACGGCCTCGGCAAGCACGAGGCGCCGGACCTCGTCGTCTGCGGGCACGACCACCTGCCCGCCGTCGAGTGGGTGGACGGCACGCTGTTCCTCAACCCCGGGTCGGCGAGCGCGCCGCACTACGAGGACGACGATCCCACCATCGCCATCGTCGAGTCGGGCCCCGCCGGGCTCGGCGTGCGCTTCGTGCCCGTCCCTCGCCGCGAGGACGACGAAGCGTGAGCGGCGGATGAAGGCGCACACCGTCTACAAGACCTTCCGCGTTCCGGAGCGCCGCGCGTTCGTGCGCATCACCGAGGACGTCCAGGATGCCGTCGACGAGAGCGGCATCCGCGAGGGCATGGTCCTGGTCGCGGCGATGCACATCACGGCCGGGGTCTGGATCAACGACGACGAGCCCGGCCTCCAGGCGGACGTCCTCGAGTGGCTGGACAAGCTGGCGCCGCCGTCGTGGCAGCCGCCGGCCAACGACGTGGCCCGGCAGCTGCTGCCCGACCCTGGTGACTACCGTCACCACCGCGGCGGCGAGGACAACGGCGACGCTCACCTGAAGAACCTGCTGGTGCACCATCAGGTGATCGTGCCGGTCACCGACGGGCGCCTGGACCTCGGCCCGTGGCAGGCGGTCTTCTACTGTGAGTTCGACGGGCGGCGCAGCAAGAGACTCATCATCAAGGTGCTCGGGGAGTAGACTTCCGGGCGAGGGTACGCAGAGCACGAGAGCAGGGGGTATCCACATGAGCGATCCAGGCAACGATCCGGCACGACCGCGTCCCGAAGTCGTGAGCGAGACGCGTGGTCGTGGTCGGTGACTCGCGCGGACTGGCGCGGGCCTCGTGGGGCATCGTCCTCGCGGTCGGCATCGTCGCCGTCGTGTTCGGCCTCATCGTCCTGGCCAACATCTGGGGCAGCGTGCAGCTGGTCGCGATCTTCGCCGGCCTCTTCCTGCTCTTCGCCGGGCATCCTGCAGTTCTTCGTCGGCGGAGGGGCCCGCGCCGGCCGCATCGTCGCCGGCGTCATCGCCATCATCGCCGGCGTCGCGCTCATCGCCTGGCCCGAAGCGTCGGTCAAGACCGTCGCCGTCATCGTCGGCCTCTCGTTCCTGATCTGGGGGATCGCCGTCGCCGTGGCGGCCATCGCCTCCCACGGCGAGGGCTACGGCGTGGTGGTCGGCTTCGGCGTCATCCTGGCCCTGGTCGGCATCGTCTTCATCGTCTGGCCCGGCCCGACCGTGACGCTGCTCATGATCCTCGTCGGCTTGAGCGCGGTGCTGTTCGGCATCTCGGCGATCGTCCAGGCGCTGGCCCTGCGGCGAGCCTTGCACGGAGGCTGAGACGCCGGTGGAAGCCGAGCCGGAGGACGGGCGCCGCCCGCCGTCGGACCTGATCGGACGCATGGTCGCGTCCAGCCGCTTCTTCGTGCTGGTCGCGACCCTGAGCCTGTTCCTCGCCTTCATGGCGGTCATGGTGTCGACGATGATCGTCACGGCGATGACGATCGTGCACGCCGTGGGCTGGGACTTGAAGCGGGCGAGCGGCCATGTCGCAGAACGAGATGATCGGCAAGCTGATCAAGCAGGCCGACTACGCGCTGCTGGCCACCGTGCTCTACGTGCTGGCGCTCGGCCTCTACAGCCTCTTCGTCGACGACCGCGTGCCGATGCCGAGCTGGCTCCGCATCCACGACCTCGGGCAACTCAAGGAGCTGCTCGCCGGGGTCGTCGTGGTCGCGATCGCCGTGATCTTCCTGGGGCAGGCGCTGACGTGGGACGGCACCACCGACCTGCTCGCGCCCGGCCTCGCCTCGGCCGCCGTCATCGCCGCGCTGGCGCTCTTTCTTGTGGCAGGCCGCGCGCGAGCGGTCTCTGACGGGCGAGGAAGAGCGCGAGACTCGAGAGGAGAGCGGGCGCCGCGACAGGTGAACGCCGGACGGCGGCGACTGACGACGGCCCGGTCCGCGGGCCGCGGCTGAGGAGTGCCGCCGGTCTCCCCGTCATGCACGATGCGTGCGCGTGCTGACGAGGGCGGGAGGGAAACCCGCGTCCGGTGCCGAACCGGGACCTGCATCGGCGGTGCTGCGCCGCGAAGCGGTGATGCCAGGAGGTACACGGGTGGCCGAGTTCCGAGCCGAAGACGAACCCCTCGTCAGGGGCTTGCGCTGGGTCATCCGCATGGCGGTGCGCGGGCTCGCCGTGCTCATGACCGGGGTCATCGTCTTCGGCGTGGCCGACGTCTGCTACGTGCTGTACCAGCGCCTCATGAGCGAGCCCGTGGGTTTCCTGGAGATCACCGACATCTTCGCCACGTTCGGCGCCTTCATGGCCGTGCTCATCGCCATCGAGATCTTCGTCAACATCGTGAGTTACCTGCGCGACGACGTCATCCATGTGCGGATCGTCCTCGCCACGGCGCTCATGGCCATCGCGCGGAAGGTGATCATCCTCGACTACAGCACGACTGACTCGCAGTATGTCTACGCGACTGCGGCGGTCGTGGCCGCCATGGCGCTGGCGTATTGGCTCGTGGTGCGTACTCCGCGGGCGGACGCTGCGGACAAGGAGTGAGCTGCACTCCTGCCGCCACATTGACGGTCGCGACCCGGCCTGACGGACCTGCACTGAGTCACCCGGCGTCGCGGCTCCGTCAGGCTCCCTGATCGGCTGCCTCTCCGGCCTCGGCGTCGTCCGGACTGGTGCCTTCGCCGTCTGCGCTGCTCTCCCGCTGCGACCTCTCCTCTTCTCGACGACGGTCGCTGAGGCCTGACGCACCGGCGCGCAGTCACAGGGCGTCGCGGCCCGTCAGGCTCCCTGGTCGGCCGCCGCTCCGGCGTCGGTGTCGCCCAGACCGGCTCCTTCGTCGTCCTCGCCGCCGTTCCGCTGCGCCTCCTCCTCCTTCAGGCGCCGCCCCACGCGGCTCTGCGGACCGAGGTTCTGGACGACCAGCGCGACGACGGTGATCAGATACAGCTGGCCCAGGACGGCCTCGAAGACGGCCGCCATGCGGCCCACGTTCCCGGCGGCGGTGAGGTCGCCGTAGCCCACGGTGGTGATCGTCACGAGACTGAAGTAGAGGTAGTCGATGCTGGTCGCCTGCTCGGGCGGCGACTGCATCTGGGCGAAGAACGGATCGCCGCCGATCTCGGCGGTGAGGCCGAAGACGGTGGCGAAGAACATGGCGATGAGCAGGTACACGCAGACGGCGCCGTAGAACGTGTTGAGGCTGATGACCGGATGCTCCGCGAGCCGCCTGAGGATCGCCACCGGCGCCACGACCACGAGGAGGACCACCAGCATCTTGGAGACGACCGACGCGGTGTGGTCGCTGCCCTCCAGCACGAGGACGATGGCGACGAGCGTCGCGAGGGGGATCAGCGGCAGCGCCAGACGCAGGATCCGGCGCTTGACCTGCGAGGCGCGCAGGGCCAGCCAGGTCACCGCGGCGAAGATGACCATCGACAGGATCTGTCCGTAGACGTTGTCGCCGGCGAGAGCCAGTACGAAGAAGCTGAGCACCAGCAGGAGCAGGACGAGGCCGAAGCTGTCGGCGAAGCGGGGCGACTGCTCGAGCAGGCGCCGCCGCTTCTGCGGCGTCTGGGTCACCGGGGTGTCTGCCGGGGCATCCTTCATCGGCGACACTGTATCCCACCTGAGGCCGGCCTGAAACGGGCGTGCCGCCGGCAGGGGAGCCGGGCGGCGGCCCGAAAGGCCTTCCTGTACACTCGCTGAGAGGTCCCTGAGCGTATGGACGACGGCAGCTACACCACGTACGGCACCCGCCCGGGGCGCGATCCGCGCCGCCGGCGGCGTCAGCGTGTCCGGCGGCGGCGCCTGCTGCTGCTCGTGGTCGTGGTCGCCGTCCTCGCCGTCGTCCTCGCCGTGGCGTTCGTGGTGCGCGGCGGCGACCAGGGCGCGGCCGATGCCGACGGGTCGCGCGGCGAGGCGGTCGTCAACGCCGAGCCGACACCCACGCCGACCCCGCCGCCCAAGGTGTGGGTCGCGAGCAAGACCGACCCCGTGCGCGTGTGGGTGGGCGGAGACTCCATGGGCGGCGAACTCGGCATCGCGCTCGAGCCGGTCCTGCAGGAGGCGAAGGCCTTCAAGCCCACCACCTTCTACAAGGAGTCGACCGGCATCTGCCGCTACGACTTCTACGACTGGGGAAAGCAGGCCAGGGCCGTGATGAAGACGGCCAGGCCCCAGGCCGCCGTGATCATGATCGGCACGAACGACACCCAGTCGGTGTGGAAGGACGGCGAGTGGATCTCCTACGGCCAGATGGCCTGGAAGCGGGCCTACGAGGAGCGCGTCGGCGAGATCATGGACACCATGCTCCGCGGCGGCGCGCGGCGCGTGTACTGGGTCGGCATGCCCATCATGGGCGAGGGCTGGCGCAACTCGCGCATGCGGCTCATCAACAAGATCTTCCAGAAGCAGGCCGAGCAGCGTCCCGGCGCCGAGTACATCGACATCTGGGACCTCTACGCCAACGCCGACGGCTCGTTCGACCCGTCCCTGCGACTCGGCGACCAGGTGCACTTCACGGTCGAGGGTCAGCAGTTGCTCGCGCGCACCGTCTACAAGGCCATCGAGCAGGACTGGCTGCCCGCCGGCGCGGAGGCGCCGGGAGCGTCGCCCTCGGCGACCCCCTCGGCGTCGGCCTCCTCCATCTGAGGCACTGTGCGACGGATCCCGGACCGGTCGGCACCCGCCCTGGGGCAGCGATGATTCCTCCCGGCGGCTGGCGCCGATAATGAAGGTGACATGACCCTGCTCCTCGCCGCCATCCCCGGGCACGTGCTCGACGACGCCAAACGGCCGCTGTTCGCGCTGCTCGTCGGCTTCATCCTCACGTTCCTCGTCGTCCGCCTCAACACGCGCCTCACGCGGCGTCACGGCCGCTCGCACCTGCGCATGCCGAGTGTGGTCACTCCGGGCGGGCTGCACATCCACCACTCGGTGTTCGGCATCATCGGCATGGTCGTCGCCGGGATCCTCACGTTCGCGGTGCAGCCGGGCAGCCCCCTGCTCGAGTTCCTGGCCTTCGTCTTCGGCTGCGGCGCGGCGCTGACGCTCGACGAGTTCGCGCTGATCCTCCACCTGGAGGACGTCTACTGGACCGGCGAGGGACGCAAGAGCATCGACGCCGTGATCCTCGGCCTGACCTTCATCACGCTGCTGCTCACCGGCCTGCTGCCGCGGAGCATCGACCAGGTCGGCGACTACATCACCATCTCCCGCTGGGTGGGGTTCGTGCTGATCCTGGGCGGCGCCGTCTTCGTCGTCGCCTGCTACCTCAAGGGTAAGCTGTTCATGGGCACCGTCGGCATCTTCGTCCCGCTGGTGGCGCTGATCGGGGCGACGCGCCTGGCCAAACCGGGGTCGCCGTGGGCGCGCCGTCAGTACGCCGCCAATCCGCTCAAGCTGGAGCGCGCCCGGCGCCGCGACGAGGGCTTCCACCAGACGTGGGAGCGGCGCAAGAACCGCCTCTGGGACGTGATCGGCGGCAAGCCGCACCTGCCGCTGCCGCATCGCGACGCCCGTCGCGGCCGCCGCGACCGTCACGACCGTGGCCCGCGCGGCGGCTCTCGCGAGTCTGAACTGTAGGGGGGCGATTCGCGGCGGCGAGCCGCGGCGGCATGTGGCGACGCCGGGGGCGTACGCGGCGGCGATCGGCACCCTGGTTCTGCGGCCGGCGAGCTCCGCGCCTCAGGCGCCGGGGCCCGACGCGTCGGCGACCGCGGCGCCGAGGCGCCTGGCGCCCTCTGCGAGGCTCGCTTCGTCGTAGAGACTGAAGGCGAGCCGCACGCTGCGGTCGTCGCCGTCGGCGCAGAAGCGCCGGCCCGGCGAGAAGCTGACGCCGTGCTCCTCCGCCACCGGCAGCAGCGCCGAGGCGTCGAGTCCCGGCGGGAGCGTGACCCAGAGGAAGAAGCCGCCGGCCGGCACGGTGAAGCGGCAGCCGGTCGGCAGGTGCTCGCGGAGCGCGGTCGCGAGCGCGTCGCGGCGCGAGGCGTACGCGAGGCGCAGGGCGGCGACGTGCGCGTCGTACACGCCGGCCTCCAGCAGCGCGGCGACCACGTGCGCCGAGAACTGGCTGACGCAGCCGCCGCTCTCGAGCACGCCGGCGGCGGCCAGGCGCTCGCGCAGGTCCGCCGGGGCGTCGATCCAGCCCAGGCGCAGCCCCGGCGCGAGCGACTTGGAGAACGAGCCCAGGCGGACGACGGGCGCCGCCGGGTCGAGCGTCCGGAGCGCCGGCGGCGCCTCTCCGTCGTAGACCAGCTCGCGGTACACGTCGTCCTCCACGAGGACGAGGTCGTGGCGCCGCGCGAGCTCCAGGAGCCGTTCGCGGCGGGGCGCGGAGAGGCTGACGCCGGCCGGGTTGTGAAAGGTCGGGATGGTGTAGAGCAGGCGCGGCCGGCGGCCGGCCTCCCGGGCCGCGAGCACGGCCGCCTCGAGCGCGTCCACGTCGAGCCCCTGGTCGTCGAGGGCGACGCCTGCGATCGTGACGGGGTGGTCGGCGATGATGCCGAGAGCGAGGTTGTAGGTGGGGCACTCGACGAAGACGACGTCGCCCGGCTCCGTGAGGATGGTCATCACCTGGTCGAGGGCCTGCGAGTTGCCGCCGGTGACGAGGATGTCGCCGGCGGAGACGGCGTGCCCTTCGCGTGCGGCCGACCGCTCCGCGATCGCCGTGCGCAGCGCTTCCGGACCCTCACTGGACCCGTAGGCGAGCGCCGCGGCGCCCTGCGCGCCGAGCGCTCTCGCCGCCGCCTCGCGGACGAGCCCGACCGGGAGCAGCGCCGGGTCGGGCTCGCCGAAGGCGAACTCGACGACGCCGTCGCGGAGGGTGTTCTGGGTGAAGAGGGGCGGCTCGCTCACGCGGCCATGATACGACACCTGTCGCAAGGCGCCGCCACGGCCGTCTCCCTTGGCGAACCCCGGCTGGCGGACGACCGGCCCTTTCCCTAGACTGGGCTCCAGACTCGCCGCATGCTGTTCCCCACCATCACATTCGCCGTCTTCTTCCTGCTGGTCTTCGTGGGGAACTGGCTGCTCATGCCCCGGCAGCGGGTCTGGAAGCCGTTCATGCTGCTGGTCAGCTTCGTGTTCTACGGCTGGTGGGACTGGCGCTTCGTGCTCCTGCTGGCGCTCAGCGCGGTCGCCAACCAGTTCTTCGCGCGCTGGATCGCGGGACTGCCGTCGCGCGGCTCCGGCCGCAAGTTGGCGCTGGCCGCGGCCGTCGCCGTCAACCTGGGCGTGCTTGGCATGTTCAAGTACTACGGCTTCTTCGTCACGTCGGCCGTCGACTTCCTGGGCGCGCTACGACTCAACGCCGACCTGCCGCTGCTGCGCATCCTGCTGCCGATCGGCATCTCGTTCCTGACCTTCCGCGTGCTCAGCTACGTCATCGACGTGTACCGCGGCACGCTGCGCCCGGCGTCGCTGATCGACTTCTCGGTGTACGTCGCCTTCTTCCCGTATCTCGCCGCCGGTCCCATCGCCCGCGCCTCCGAGTTCCTGCCGCAGCTCAACGGGCCGCGCGACCCCCGCCGCGTGGATACGTCGCGCGCCTTCTTCCTCATCTTCGGCGGCCTCGTCAAGAAGATGCTGATCGCCGACTACCTGGCCACGCACATCGTGAACGGGGTGTTCACGACGCCGGGGCAGTACTCGTCGCTCGAGGTGTTGCTGGGGATCGTCGGGTACTCGGTGCAGATCTACTGCGACTTCAGCGCCTACGCCGACATCGCCATCGGCATCTCGCTGCTCCTGGGCTTCGAGCTGCCGGACAACTTCAACGCGCCGTACACGGCCGCCTCGGTGCAGGACTTCTGGCGGCGCTGGCACATGACGCTCTCCCGCTGGCTGCGCGACTACCTGTACATCCCGCTCGGGGGCAGCCGCAAGGGCCACACGCGCACGTACGTGAACCTCATGATCACGATGGTGCTCGGCGGCCTCTGGCACGGGGCCGGGTGGACCTTCGTCTTCTGGGGCTTCCTCTACGGCGTCGCGCTCATCGTCGAGCACGCGCGCGTGGACCGCCGCAAGGAGGTCGCGCTGGTCGTGCAGCGCCAGCGTCTGGAGCTTGCCGCGGCCTTCCATGGCCTGGCCGACGATGCGCCGCCCCAGGAGGGTCCCGGCGGGGAGCCGGCGCCGGCGGACGCGACGGGCCCGGCGCTCGAGTACGACCGCCGGCCGTGGCACGGCGCCGTGTGGCCGCGCATCGGCGTCTTCGCCTTCGTGACCTTCGCCTGGATCTTCTTCCGCTCCGACACCTTCGGCGCCGCGCTGAGCGTGATCGCCCGGCTGTTCCAGAGCTGGGGCGCCATCGGCGCGGCCGTCACGCCCGGTGTCTTGCTCGCCATCGCCGCCGGCATCGGCGTGCAGTACGTCCCGCGGTCGGTCTGGCAGCGCGGCGAGGCCGGGCTCTCGGTGCTCAACCCGGCGCTGCAGGGAGTCCTGCTGGCCGCGGGCTTCATGTTCCTCGACGTCCTCGGCCCCACCGGCCCCGCGGCCTTCCTCTACTTCAAGTTCTGA
The DNA here is from genome assembly GCA_963808735.1 of uncultured Thermoleophilia bacterium. Taxonomy (GTDB): domain Bacteria; phylum Actinomycetota; class Thermoleophilia; order UBA2241; family UBA2241; genus CAIXSE01. Next base: position 106,287 of record CAWEHE010000014.1, read on the forward strand.
TGGCGGACGGACCGACATCGATGGACGACCGGCGGCCTCTCGGGCAGGGTGAACCGGCGTCCGCCGACGAGCGCGGGGACGGGGCCGCGCCCTTCGGGCGCCGTCGCCGCACCGCCGCCAGCGCGCTCGTGGCCATGCTGGTCGCCTTCGCGCTGGGCGCGCTCTTCAACGCGCCGGCGATGAAGAAGACCGCGCTCGAGATGCCTTACGGGGGCGAGCGCAGCTTCCGGCTCGCCCTCGTCGACCCCCTCGCCACGGTGAGCCACTGGCTGTTCCTCGACCGGCCGGCGATGCTCACCGCCGACGCGTTGGGCAGGCCCGACCCGGGCCCGACCGGCACGCGGGCCGTCGTGGTCGTCACCCCGACGCCCCTGCCGAGCAAGGGCGGCGGCAACGGCGACAAGCCGGCGAAGAGCCTGCAGGAGAAGCCCCTGCCCAAGCCGTACAGGGGGCATCCGATGCACCTGTACATCGCCGGCGACTCGATGATGGGCCTGCCCGGCATGGCGCTCACCAACCTCTCCAACAAGACGAGGCTCATCAAGCCGCAACTCGACTACCACATCTCGTCCGGCCTGGTACGCCCGGACTTCTTCAACTGGCCGGCCCAGCTCCAGTCCCAGGTCGAGGCGTTCGGCGCCGGCGCCGCGGCCGTCATGTTCGGCGCCAACGACAACCAGCCGCTGCAGTCGTCGTCGGGCAAGGTCCACCAGTTCGGCAGCGACGGCTGGAAGAAGGAGTACCGCAAGCGCGTCGAGGACGCGATCGCCCTCCTGTACCAGGGCGGCGTGCGGCGCGTGTACTGGATCGGGCAGCCGGTCATGCCGGGCTCGACCTTCAACGGGCAGATCAAGCTGATGAACGACATCTACCGCAGCGTCGCCGAGAAGACCTTCGGGGCGCGGTACATCGACGCGTACAAGCTCCTCTCGAACGGCAACGGTCAGTTCGCGCAGTACCTGCGTGACGCGGACGGGAAGCTGCAGAAGGTCCGCGAGCAGGATGGCGAGCACCTCACCTACGCCGGCGGCCTGCTCGTCGCCGAGGCGGTGATCGCCGCGATCAAGGAGGAGTGGTTCGCCGCGCAGGGGGAGGCCGGCGCGCCGTCGCCGAAGGCGTCGGCGACGGCCTCTCCGGCCCCCTGACGCCAGCGTCCGGCGCGTCCGCTCACCGGGTCGCGTCGTGTCGCGGGATGGGCTTCGCCGCCCGCGGCGCCCTGGTGTAGCATCCCCGCGACAGGCGGGGCCGCCGGCGCGGCTGCGCACCCGTGACCGACAGGCGGCTGCGTGCTCTTCCCCACGATCACGTTCGCGATCTTCTTCCTCGCCGTGTACGCGGCCAACTGGCTGCTCATGCCGCGGCTGCGCCTCTGGAAGTGGTTCATCATCGGCGCCAGCTACGTGTTCTACGGCTGGTGGGACTGGCGCCTGATCCTCCTGCTCGTCGGCGCGACGCTGGCGAACCAGGCGCTCGGCGTCCAGGTGCACCGGGCGCGCGGGCGGCGCGGCAGCACGGCCGCCGCCCGCCGCTGGCTCATCCTCGCCGTGGCCGCCAATCTCGTCACGCTCGGCGTGTTCAAGTACTTCGACTTCTTCGCCGTGAACCTCAACGACGTGCTCGGCGCGGTGGGGCTCGGCGCGCCGGCCCCGCTGCTGCGCATCATCCTGCCGGTCGGCATCTCGTTCCTCGTCTTCCGCATGCTGACCTACGTGGTCGACATCTACCGCGGCCAGCTCGCGCCGGCGCCGGCCCTGGACTTCGCCGTGTACACGGCCTTCTTCCCGTACCTGCTCGCGGGCCCCATCGCCCGCGCCCGCGAGTTCCTCCCGCAGCTCACCTCGCCGAGGGATCCGCGCGCCGTGGACTCCTCGCGCGCCTTCGTGCTCATCCTCGGCGGCCTCGCCAAGAAGCTGCTCATCGCCGACTACCTGTCCACGCACATCGTGAACGGGCTGTTCGCGTCGCCGCAGGCCTACTCGTCCTGGGAGACGCTGTGGGGCATCATCGCCTACTCGGTGCAGATCTACTGTGACTTCAGCGCCTACGCCGACATCGCCATCGGCATCTCGCTGCTCCTGGGCTTCGAGCTGCCGGACAACTTCAACGCGCCGTACACGGCGCGGACCATCCAGGACTTCTGGCGCCGCTGGCACATCACCCTCTCGAGCTGGCTGCGCGACTACCTGTACATCCCGCTCGGCGGCAATCGCAAGGGCCGGGGCCGCACCTACGCGAACCTCGTGATCACCTTCCTGCTCGGCGGCCTCTGGCACGGGGCGGGGTGGACGTTCGTCTTCTGGGGGCTCATGCACGGCACGGGCCTCGCGTTCGAACGGGCCCGTGCCGACGCACGTCACTCGAGGGGCCTGCCCGAACCCGGCGCCACGGCCGGCGCGCGGGCGCTGCAGCGGCTCGGGGTGTTCGCCTTCGTCAGCGTCGCGTGGGTGTTCTTCCGCGCCGAGTCGATGGCCAACGCCTTCGCCGTGCTGTGGCGCCTCATCGCCGGACTCGGGTCCATCGGGGCGGCGGTGACGCTGCCGGTGGTGGGCCTGTGCGTGCTCGGCATCGCCATCCAGTACGTGCCGCGACGGACGCTCGAAGGCCTCGAGGCCGGCTTCAGTCGCGTCGGCTGGGTGGGCCAGGGGCTCGCGCTGGCGCTGGCCCTGTTCCTGATCGACGTGCTGGGCCCGGCGGGCCCGGCCGAGTTCCTGTACTTCAAGTTCTGAGGTGGCGGGTCTGAGGCGATGACGGACGACGAGCGACACCAAGGCGGCAGGGAGGGAGACGGCCGGCGGCGCCCCGACGGGGACGCCGGCGACCTCTTCGTCTGGGACGGCCTGCGGCCGCCGGAACGCGGGCGCCGCGCGCCGGGCGGCTCCTCGCTCGCGGGCCGCCGTGACGAGCGCCCGCGTCCTTCGCCGGACGACTGGCGGCCGCCGGAGTACCCGACCGGCGCCGGCCCGGCGCAGCGGCGGCCGGCGCCGGCGGACGGCTACGAAGTCGAGGAGGAGTGGGAGGAGTGGCTCGAGCCCGGAGCCCCGCGCGGCCCCCGGGCCGGCCGGCCGCGTCCGGAGCGCGCCGCGGCGCCGCGCCGGCGCCGCCTCTCGGCCGGCGCGGTGCTGCTCGCCATGCTGCTCGGCTTCTTCCTCGCCGGCCTGCTGGACGCGCCCGCCATCCGCAAGGACGTCGAGGGGCGGCCATACGGCGCCCTGCGCTCGCTCCAGCTGGCTCTGCTCGCGCCGATGACGGGCCTGAGCGGCCTGCTGCGTGCCGACGACCTCGGGGCCGCCGTCGCCGGCGCGCTGGGCCGCGGCGAGCAGGCGCATCACACGCTCGCCGACGTCAAGCAGGCGGACAGGCCGCTCTGGCCGCGGGCGATCACGAAGAAGCGTCCGCTCCGGCTCTATGTGGCCGGCGACTCCATGGACCAGGTCTTCGGCTCGTCGCTGGTCAACCTGGGCGAGGAGACCAGGCTGGTGAAGGGCAGGAACGACTACCACGTCTCGAGCGGGCTCAGCCGCCCGGATTTCTACGATTGGCCGCAGCGCCTCGTCGACCAGATCGTCGACTTCAAGCCCGACGCGGCCGCCGTCCTCTTCGGCGCCAACGACGGGCAGGACGTCATGTACGACGGCCGGGTCCTCAAGGTCGGCACCGGCGCCTGGCAGGAGGTCTACGCCAAGCGCGTCGGCGAGGCCATGGACATCCTCACCAAGGGCGGCCGCCGGGTCTACTGGGTGGGCAACCCGATCATGAAGGACGCCGGCTACCGCGAGCGCATCGCGATGATGAACCGCATCTACGCGGCCGAGGCCGAAAAGCACCCCGGCGTCACCTTCGTCAGCACCTGGGCGGCGCTGGCCGACGAGAAAGGCTCCTACGCGGAGTACCTGCGGGACGAGAACGGCGACCGGACCCTGATGCGAGCGCCCGACGGCATCCACCTCACGCGCGCCGGCGGCGACCGCATGGCCCAGGTCGTCCTCGATACGATCATGAAGGACTGGGGCATGACGGGATCCCCGGCGCCGAGCCCGAGCCCCTGACCGGGCGCGTCGCGCCCGCCGCCCGCGCCCTCAGCCCTCGCCGGGGACGTCGTCCACCCAGTCGCGGGTCAGCACCAGCCAGAAGGCCAGCCCGGCGTGGTCGCCGTAGCGGCGAAAGCGCCGCGCGATCGTGCGGTCGGCGACGAGGCGTCCCTTCGGCTTGCCCTGCAGGTGCGCGTACTTGGGCCGCGTCCACGCGTCGAGGACGAGACGGGAGTGGCGGCCCAGGAGGAGCATGACGTGGGCCGCCGCGTACGGCCCGACCCCGGGGAGCGCGAGGAGCCGGCGCTCGACCTCGTCGTCCGGCAGTTCGTCACGGCTCGCGGCGAGCAGCGCCTCCAGGTCGACGTCGCCGGCGGCGACCAGGGTCGCGATCCCGCGCAGATAGGCGCCGCGGTACCCGGCGCGGGCGACGCCGGCGTAGAAGTCGTCGCCGGCGGCCGCCATCGCCTCCGGCGTGGGGAAGGCCCGGCCGGCGACGCCCTCGGGCGGCGCCCCTGGGGCCGGCTCTCCGAGCCGGCCGACCAGGGCGCCGGCCATGCGCTCCGTGGCCGACCAGGCGCAGTTGGTGGTGCAGACGGTCTTGATCACGTCTTCAAAGACCGTCGGACTGCGCAGCAGACGGCCGGCGCCGCCGCAAGCCCACGCCAGCGCCGGGTCGTCCGCGCAGGCGGCGTAGAAGCCGCTGAGGTCGTCGTCAAGGCAGAGCATGCGCCGCACGGACGCGGCGATGGCCGCCGCACCCGCTGCATCCGGCGGCGGCCCGGCGTCGACGGTCTCCACAGTGACGGCCGGCAGGGCCGGCCCTGCCGCGACCGCCGCCTGCGGGTCGGCCGACGGGGCTGCTGCCGGGGCGGCCGTCGGCGCTGCTCCCGCCTCGGTCTCCACCAGCCGGACCGTCCGTGGCCCCTCGGCCGTGGCCAGCGTGACCGACGCCCCACGGCCGTCGCCGTCGACCGCCATCGGCGGCAACTCGGCCACGCCGTGCGAGAGCAGCGTGCGCCGGAGGTCGACGGGCTCGCCGCCGGCGCCCAGGAGCACGATCGTCGCGACGCGGGCCATCAGGCGGCGATGAGGGCGATGCCGGCGAGCGTCGCCGCCGCGCCGGCCATCTGGTGGGGGGCGATGCGCTCGCGCAGCACGCCGAAGGCGAGCAGCACCGTGACCACGGGGTAGAGCGAGCCGAGCACGGCGACGAGGCTGAGGTAGCCCTCGGTCGTCGCCAACGCGAAGAGCCCGTTGGCGCCGGTGTCGAGGATGCCGACGGCGGCGATGAACGGCAGGGCCGAGCGTTCCACCTTGACCTGCGGCCGCAGCGCCAGGAAGAGCATCGCGAAGATGGTCGCAGAGGAGAGGCGCCCGGCCAGCATCGCCCACAGGGGGTCGTAGCGCGCGGTCGCGTCGTAACCGATGAGGACGAGCCCCATGCAGACCGCCGCGGTCAGGGCGAGGACGATGGCGCGCCGCTGGTCGCGGCGAGCGGGGCGCGGGGCGCGGCCCGACGGCGCGGGCCCGGCCGGCGGGCCGGCCCCGACCGCGCCCTCGGCCCCACTCGCGCCCTCGGCCGCGCCGAAGAGCGTCGCGGCGCCGGCCGGCTCGACCGCGGCCCCGCCGGGGAGCGCCGCCACCCCGATCGTCTCGCCGCCGCGCGCCGGCTCGATGGCGACGAGGATGACGCCGGCGGCCGCCAGCGCGACGCCGGCCAACTGCACGCTCGTGGGCCGCTCGCCCGCGGCGATGCCGGCGGCGAAGGGGATCATCGCGTTCATGGCGCTGATCGGCGCCACGATGCTCATCGTGCCGATGGCGAGCGCCTTGTAGAAGAGGGAGATGGCGACGACGCTGGCGAAGCCGCCGAGCATCACCGGCCACACCACGGACAGGCCGGGCCAGCCGTGGCCGGTCCCGAGCGTCACCAGCGCCGCCCCCGCGAGGCCCACGGCCTGGCTGCCGATGATGACCGCCCACAGGCTGGCGCGCCGGGTGCTGAGGCCGCCGAGGAAGTCGCCGGATCCCCAGCAGACGGACGCGCCGAGGGCAAGGGCGATGCCGAGCATGGCCAGAGGCTATCACGGCCCGGTGATACGCTTGGACCGGGCGCCGAGGGCGCCGCCTGGAGACGACCTGTGACCGGACCCATCGACATCCCCGAGGGCGACGACGCCCTCCTCGCCGAGTGCGAGGTGCAGACCTTTCGCGCCGGAGGGCCGGGCGGCCAGCACCAGAACGTCACCGACAGCGCCGTGCGCCTCAAGCACCTGCCGACCGGCCTCACGGTCACCTGCCGGGCGCAGCGCAGCCAGTATCTGAACAAGATGGACGCGCTGCGGCGCCTGCGGCTCAAGCTCAAGAAGCTGAACGAGCCGCCGCCTCCGCCGCGCCGGCCGACCCGGCCGTCGCGCGCGGCCAAGGAGCGGCGCCTCGCCCGGAAGTCCCGCCGCGGCGCCGCCAAGCGCCTGCGGCGCCCGCCCGGCGCCGACGACTGAGTCCGGCGACTCGCGTGTAGAGTAGGCGCCGATGGCAGTCATCGTCGGCATCCTCCTCGTCGCCGTCGCCGCCGGCGTCTTCGGCAGCATGCTCGGCGTGGGCGGCGGCATCATCATGGTGCCCGTCCTGAGCCTCGCCTTCGGCGTGCCCATCAAGACGGCGATCGCGACCAGCATCGTCTGCGTCATCGCCACCTCGTCCATGGCCCAGACGACCTTCGCCGCGCGCGGCATGACCAACATGCGGCTCGGCATGTTCCTCGAGGTGGCGACCACGGTGGGCGCCATCGCCGGCGGCGTGACCGCAGTACTCGTCGACGGCCGCGTCCTGCAGGGCTGCTTCGCCGCCGTGCTCTTCTACGTCGCCTGGCAGATGGGGCGCCGGCGCGTCGACGTCCCGCCCGTCGAGACGGGGGTCATGCCGTCGCGGTACTACGACCCCTCCGAGGGCCGCGAGATCAGCTACGGGGTCCACGGGCTGGCGCCGGGCTTCGCCCTGTCGTTCGTGGCCGGCAACGTCTCCGGTCTCCTCGGCGTCGGCGGCGGCGCCTTCAAGGTGCCCATCATGAGACTCATCATGGGCGTCCCGCTCAAGGCGACCCTGGCGACCAGCAACCTCATGATCGGCGTGACGGCCGCCACCGGCGCCGCGATCTTCTACGGCCGCGGCTACATGGATCCCCGCTGGGCCGTCCCGTCCGTTCTCGGCATCCTCGCCGGCGCGCTGGTCGGCCCCCAGCTGGCCATCCACCTGCGGACCAGGGTCCTCGTCGTCGTCTTCGAGGTCGTGCTGGTCGTCTTCGGCGTGCTCATGCTGCTGCAGGCGCTGGGGGTGGGCCTGTGACCGGCGAGCGCCGTGACGGCGGCCCGGTGGCCGGCGCTGCTCCTGGAGACCGTGGCTCGGACGCGCCCGCGCGGCACGTCATGGACCCGGTCGAACGCACGGTCAGCCGGGTCCTCATCGTGGGGATCACCCTCAGCGTGGCGTTGATGGCGATCGGCATCGTCCTCGGCGTCGTCGGCGGGGACGGCCTGCCGTCCGGCGTCGTGCCGCTCGCCGACATGCCGTCGCTGCTGCTCGATCTCGACGCCGGCGCCTACCTCTCGCTCGGCCTGATCGTGCTCATCGCGACGCCGTTCGTGCGCGTCGCCGGGTCGCTGGTGGCCTTCGCCTTCCAGGGCGACCGGCGCTACGTGGCCGTCACCGCGGTCGTGCTCACCGTCATGTGCCTGAGCGTCCTGCTCGGCAAGGCCTGACGGGCGCGGTCGCGGCGCGCCGGCAGCGCGCCGGTAGCGGCGGAGCCTACAGGGCGCAGGCCGGACCGACGTCCAGCCCGCGGACGGCGGCGGCGGCGCGGCGGCCGGAGACCATCGCCCCCTGGAGCGACGCGGTGTCGCGGTGGTCGCCGCACACGAACAGCCCGTCCCGCAGGTGCACCGGCCGCTCCGCAGCTGCGAGTACGGCCGGCGGCTGCGCCGGGAGGGCGAAGGGGATGCGCAGCACGCGCAGCAGCCGCCACCCGTCCACCTGCGCCCCGAACCAGCCGCGGAGCTGACCGCGGACGGCGCCGTCGAGCGCCTCGTCGGAGAGCGGCGGGATGCCGAGCACGGTGGCCGAGACCAGCGCCGCGCCCGGCGGCGCGTAGCTCGGCGCCACGTCGCTGGGCACGCAGAGGTCGTTGACCGGGCCGCGTCCGTCCCCATCGAGCACGAGGATGGGCTCCCCGACGGGCGAGCGCTCGGCCGCGTAGTGGATGGTGGTCACGGCCCGGGGGGCCGGCGCCTCGACGGCGCCGGTCAGCCGGGCCGCCTCCGGCCCGTCCGCCGCCACGACCACGGCGGAGGCCTTGAGCCGCTCGCCGCCGGCGAGGACGACCTCTCCCGGCCCGGCCGACTCGACCGCCGTGCCGAAGCGCAGGACCCCCTTCGGCAGGCTCCCGGCCACCTGCTGCGGGATCGCCTGCATGCCGCCGGCCGGGAGCACGGCCTCGCCCTCGGCGAAGAGCTTGAAGACGAAGGCGAAGAGCCGGCTCGACGTCTCCAGCGAGGGGTCGAGGAAGATGCCGCCGAGGAAGGGCCGGAAGAACGCGTCGACGAGCCTCGGCGAGAAGCCTTCGCGACGCAGCGCCTCGGCGGTCGTCACCTGAGGCGCGGTCAGCACTTCGTTCAGCGAGTAGCGCGAGAGCCGGGACCGGAGCCGCGCCACACGGAGCTTGTCGGGGATGCTCCCGGGCGAGTCGAGGAGGCTCTCGAGGGCCAGGAGCGGATGCCTGAACGGGTCGGCGATCCGCGTGAAGCGCTCGCCGCGGCGGATCACGGCGCCGCTCTCGAACGGGCGCAGGCGCAGGCGCTCGTAGTCGAGCACGCGGCGCGCCTCCGGGTACGCGGTGAGGAGCACCTGGAAGCCACGGTCGAGCAGAAAGCCGTCGACCACGTCGGTGCGCACGCGCCCGCCCGGCGCGTCGCCGCGCTCGAGCACGAGGACGTCGAGCCCCGCGGCGTGCAGCTCCCGGGCGCAGCAGAGGCCGGCGAGGCCGGCGCCGACGACGATGACGTCAGGCATCGGCGGCGCTCTCGCGGCAGTCCGCCTCGTCCCCGCCGGGAGTCGTGCGCCGCCACTCGGCATCCGAGCCGGCGGCGCCGGGCACGACGCGGTCCCAGTACTCGGTGAGCACGCGCAGATCGGCGTCCGTGAACCGGTCCAGGAAGAGACGGCGCACGCCGCTGAGGTGCGTGGAGCGCGCCGCCTTCAGCCGCCGTCGGCCGGCAGCCGTGAGGACGGCGTAGTAGCCGCGGCCGTCGTCGCTGCAGCGCTCCCGGTCCACGAGGCCCTCGCGCTCCAGGCGATCCACCAGACGGGTCACGCCGCTGGCGCTGAGGAGCACGGAGCGGGAGAGGTCGGTCATGCGCAGGCGCCGGTCCGGGGCGTCGTCGAGCAGGAGCAGGACCTCGTACGAGCGCAGCGGCAGCCCGTGGCCGGCGGAGAGCTCGGCGTCCAGCTGATGGAGGAGCGCGCTGTGCACGCGAAGGAACCCCCGCCACGCCGCCAGCTCCTCGGCGCTCAGGCGCCCGCCGGTCTGTCGCTGTCCGCTCAAGGGCCTCCCGCTCCGCCGGTTCGATGGCAGTATACCCGGGCCGCGGCAACCTTCCGGCCGGCCGTAGGCCGGACGTGCGGGCGGTGAACCGCGCCCTCAGAGCGGCAGGCGCGTGCCCACGCCACGTTCGCGGGCGCGGTCGTAGAGCAGCTTCGCCGTGACCACGTCGTCGACGGCGATGCCCATGTTCATCGAGAAGATGCGCTCCGCGTCGTCCTCCCGGCCGGTCCGCAGCCCCGCCGCGAGCTCCCCGAGGTCGGCGTGGATGGCGGCGGGGATGCCGCCGAAGTACACGCCGTGGTCGCGCGTCGCCAGGAGCTGGCCGACGTCGTCGGCGCAGAACTTGTCGCACGCGCGCATCGCCGCGCTCGTCCAGGCGGAGTCGTAGTCCAGCGACACGGCGAGGGCTCCCACCCCGAGAACACCTGCGTCGAGGTCGGGCGCCGGGTCGGTGACGATCGGGATCGCGGTGACGACCACGTCGGCCGCGCCGGCCGCCTCGGCGGCGCCGGCGCACGTGTCGAAGCGGAGCGCCGGGAACTGGGCGCCCATCTCGGCGATGAAGGCGCCCGTGGCCGCCCGGTCGATGTCGTAGCAGCGCACCACCGCGAGCGCCGGCATGGTCTCGACCAGCGCCATCAGGCTGGTGCGCGCCTGAACGCCGCAGCCGATCATGGCCGCCACCGCGCTGCCGGCGCGGGCCAGGTACTTCGCGGAGATGCCGGCGCTGGCGCCGGTGCGCATGGCGGTGATCCAGGCGCAGTCCATGACCGCCAGCGGGACGCCGGTCTCCGGGTCGTTGAGGACCAGCAGGCCGGTGATGTAGGGCAGGCCCTTCGCCGGGTTCGGCGGGTAGCCGCTCACCCATTTGAGGCCCGCCACCTCCGGCTCGCGCACGTAGGCCGGCATGGCGTGGATGAAGCAGTCGGGGCGCGTGTGGATGCCGGGCTTGGGCGGCATCTCGGTCTCGCCGCGGCCCTTGGCCGCGAAGCCCGCGTCAAGGGCCGAAAGGACCTCTCGCATCGACAGGCCGAGTCCCTCGATGTCGGCGCGGCTGAGGTACAGCAGTTCTACGGAGCGCCTCCCCGGGTAGGAGTGCGCGGCCTGCGGCCGCGCCGGAACCAAGAAGACGGTGGGCGGGCGGCGCAACCGCCCGCCCACCGTCGACGCAGGCGTTACTCGGTCTCGCTCCTGCGGCCGCGGCGCATGAGCACCACCACCAGCACGATGAGCGATGATGGCGACCGCGGCGCCGATGACGATCCACAGCGTGCTCGAAGAACTGCTGCTCGTCTCTGTCGTCGCGGCAGCCCTGGGCTGCACCTGCACGTAGCTGTCGATGTTGTCGCCCGACAGCACGACCAGACCGTTCGCATTCGGGATACGGCACCCAGCCTTCCCACTTGTCGGTGTTGTAGGCAATGAGTGCCTTCGGGTAGTAGAGCACCGCGTAGGGAGCCTGCTCGTAGAAGAGCTGCTGCATCTGCGTGACCTGGTCCTTGCGCGTGGCGGCGTCCATCTCCGACGCCTGCGCGAGGTACAGGCTGTCGTACTCCTCGCTGGACCAGCAGCAGTCGTTCCACATCTCGATCTGGCTGGTGATGAAGTCGGCGAGCATGTAGTCGGGGTCGATGTTGCCGCTCCAGCCCCAGATGAACATGTCGAAGTCGGGGGCGTAAGTGTTGCCCTTGTAGGTCCAGATGCCGTCGCTGATCGAGCCGTCGTTCATCACGGCGAGCTCGATGCCGATGCCGATGGACTCGAACGAGCCGGCGATGAGCTTGCCGGCGCGCTGCTGCTCAGGCGACTCGCTGCGCGTCCAGAGGCGGAGCTTGATCGGTTTGCCCTGTTTGTCCTCGCGCACGCCGTCGCCGTCGCTGTCCTTGTAGCCGGCGGCGTCCAGCAGCTGCTTGGCCTTCTCGGGGTCGTAGCCGAACTTCTCGGCGTCGGTCGGCGTCCAGGCGTCGTCCGTGCTCGGCACGAGGATGGACTGCCCGACATCGGCGTAGCCGCCCATACAGGTGGCGACGATCTTTTCCTTGTCGACCGCCCAACTGACGGCCTGGCGGAACGCGACGTCCTGCAGGACCGGGTTCGCCTGGGAGTCCGGGCTGGCATAGGCGTTGAAGGCGAGCTCGACGAGGTACTTCTGGTCGGCCGCCGTCGCCGTGATACCGGGCTCGTTCTTGAGGGCGTTGAACTGGGCGACTGGGACGCCGAACGCGACGTCGATGTTCCCGGCCTTGAGGTCCATCGTCATGGTGTCCTGGTTGGTGTAGTTCTCGAAGATGACCTCGTCGATCTTGGGCGCGCCCTTCCAGTAGCCCTTGTAGGCCACCATGCGCGTGTAGCCGCTCTTCTTGTATTCGACCGTCTGGAAGGGACCAGAGCCGATGATCGGCGGGTTGTTCTGGAAGCTGTTGGACGCGGCCTTGCCCGAGATCTTGCTCCAGATGTGCTCGGGCACGATGGGGATCCACATACGCAGGATGTTGGCCTTGGGCTTGCTCAGGAAGAACTTGACCGTCGCGTCGTCGACGGCCTCCGCCTTCGTCATATTGGTGGTGTAGGTCGAGAAGGCCGAGAGGTCGTTCTCGATGATGTAGTTGTAGGTGAAGGCGACGTCGCTGGCCGTGAGCGGCTCGCCGTCCTGCCACGTGATTCCGGGGTGGATGGTGAACGTCCATTCGAGGCCGTCGGCCGTGCTCTCCCAGCTGTCGGCGATCTCTGGCGCGACGTCACCGTTGGGCGCGTAACCGGTGAGCATGTCGTAGTTGAGGTGGTAGACCTCGTAGGCCGGGACGGAGTAGCCGATGAACGGGTTCAGGCTGTCCACATCCTGGGTGTTGCCGACGCGGAGGACGACCTTGTCGGCGCCGGGCGACGGTGACGCGCTGGCGCCGATTCCCGTGGTGACGCCCCAGATCAGGCCGCAGGCAAGGAGCGCGGTGAGCGCGAGCAGTCCTGTCCGGCCGAGCGTGCGGCCTCGGGTTTGATCGCCCATCATGAACCCCCCTCGTCGCTGACCGTGAGGCGGCTGGCTCCCCTTGGCCCGGGCCGCCAGACCAGCATACGCCCACCACGGGCCCTTGACCTAGATAGAATCTGCCCGCCGGCGCGTCGCGCGCATCAGAAGAAACGGTCTCCGGGGGTCAGAATGTCCAAGCAGGGTCGCTCTCCACAGGATCGCGAAGCGTCTCACGCACGTTCGCGCAGCGTGGAGCCGCAGGCGATCGCGGTCGCGGAGGCCGTGCAGGCCCTGCTCGACGACCTCGTGGCCGACGACCCCGTGCTCGGCACGGCGCTGGGCCTCACGGCCGGCGCCGGCCGGCTCCCGTCGTGGTCACCGGCGGCGCTCGCACGCCGCCGGGAGTTGCTGCACGAGCACGAGCGGCGTCTCACGCCGCTGCTGGCCGCCGTGGACACGGGCGCGGCCGTGGACGCGTTCGCCGCGCTGCAGGTCGTGCGCCGGCGGCTGCGCGCGCTCGAGCTGCGCCGGGCCCCGCAGCGGCAGCCCGGCGCCGTCCTCGAGGTCGTCGCCGGCGTCTTCCCGCTGCTGGTGCGGGAGCTGGGCTCCCCGGACGAGCGCGTCGACGCCCTTGCCGAACGGCTGGGCGCCGTCCCCGCGCTCCTCTCGGACGCGCAGGGCGCCCTCGAGCCCGGACTCTCCAGGGTCGCGGTGGAGAACGGGATCGACTACGCCGAGGGCCTCCTCGACCTGGTGGGGTCCACGGCGCGCGGCTTCGCCGCCTCGGCGGGCCGCTACGGCGCGGTGGACGCGCCGTCGGCCGCCGCGGCCGCCGCGCTCGAGGCGTACCGTGACCACCTCCGTGACGATCTGGCTCCTACGGCCTCGGACGCCTGCGGCGCGGGGCGCGCCGTCCTCGAGGACGTGCTCCAGCTGGGAGCACGTGCTCGAGGAGCCGCCCGAGGATCTCGCCGCCTACGGCCGCGAGGTGATCGCCGAGACGAAGGCGGCCATGGAGGCGCTGGCCGCGGCGTCCGGCTACGCCGACGCCGCGGCCGCCGTCGCGGCCGCCCAGTCCGCCACGCCCGCCGCGAACGAGCTCGTCAACGCCTATCGGCGCGCCGTCGCCGAGGCGCGCGCCTTCGTCGTCGGCCACGACATCGTGGGGCTGCCCGAGGGCGAGGAGCTCGAGGTCGTGGCCACCCCGGCCTTCCTGCGCAGCCTCCTGCCTTTCGCCGCCTACGATGCGCCGGGGCCGTTCGCGGAGCGCCAGCTGGGCTTCTACTACGTCACGCCGCCGCCGGACGGCCTCGCCGACGACGAGGTGCGCGCCATCCTGCGCGGCCACTCGCTGGCCTCGCTGGCCACCACCGGGGTCCACGAGGCCTACCCCGGGCACCACCTGCAGCTGGTGAGCGCCAACCGCGCGCCGACGCTGGCGCGCCGCATCGCCGCCATGCCCGACGGCGGGAACCTGCTGATCGAGGGCTGGGCCTTCTACTGCGAGGAGCTGATGGACCGGGAGGGCTTCCTCGACGATCCCGTCGTCCGACTCGCGCGCCTGAACGACCAGGTCTGGCGCGCGTGTCGCGTGGTGATCGACGTGGAGCTGCACCTCGGCACCATGGGGCTTGACGAGGCCGTCGACCTGCTGGTGCGCGAGGCGAGCATGAACCGGCGCGAGGCCGAGCTGGAGTGCCGGCGGTACGCCGACGACCCGGGGCAGGCGATGAGCTACCTGCTGGGCAAGCGCGAGGTCATGAGGCTGGCCGAGACCTGGATGGGCGCCCGTGGAGGGACGCTGCGCGCCTTCCACGACGAACTGCTCTCGTGGGGATCGCTGCCGCCGGCGGTGATCGCGTGGGGGATGGGGCTGGGGCCTCGCCCGGCCGCGGCGCGGGTCAGCTCCTGACCCGCTCGCGCTCCTCGGCCCCCCACAGCACGACCATGTCGCGGCCCTCGGCCTTGGCCCGGTAGAGCGCCTTGTCGGCGAGCTCCATGAGCTCGTCCAGCACGGTGGCGTCGCGCGGGCAGGTGGCCACCCCGACGCTGATCGTGATGTTGACCTCGGGCGGGAGCCCGAGGCCTGTGTACCGCGTGCCTCCCAGGGTCCGGCGCACGCGGTCGGCCACGTGGTACGCGGAGTCGCCCGGGGTGTTGGGCAGGAGGACGGCGAACTCCTCGCCGCCGTGCCGGGAGCAGATGTCGGGACCGCGCAAGGCCCCCTTCATCGCCCGCGCCACGGTCTGGAGGACGCGGTCGCCGGTCGCGTGCCCGTAGGCGTCGTTGAAGTCCTTGAAGTGGTCGATGTCGACCATGAGCACACTCAGCGGGGCCTGGTGCCGCAGGCTGCGCTCGATCTCCTCGCCGGCCCGGTTCATGAAGAAGCGCCGGTTGTACAGGCCCGTCAGGTGGTCGGTGACCACCTGACGGCGGATGGCGTCGTACTTGTGAGCGTTGGTGAGGGCGCTCTGGACGTGGTTCTGGAGAGCGCCCAGGATGTCGTCCGTCAGCAGTCCCGCGTACTCGCCGCTTGTCGACGTGGCGAGCAGCGCCATGTCGCCGACGTGCTCCACCTTGACCGGGATCACCAGCTGGTGGGTCATCGTCTGCGGGAACAGCGTGCAGACGTGGCCTTCGACCCGCGTCAGCTCGCCCGAGGCGATCGCCTGGCGCACCGGGCAGTCCGGCGCGTAGGCGCAGCACTCTGCCGAGAGCCCCGGGGTGAGCACGCCCTGCGCGCCCTCGAGCGAGAACGAGCGCGCCTCGGCGTCGAGCAGCAGGAGCGCCGAGAAGTCGGCGTGCAGGAAGGAGCGGCTGCGCGAGAGCACGCGCTCGACCGTCTCGCGGTACGGCAGGGCGGCGTTCATCTCTCGCCCCAGCACGCCCACGTCCATGAGCTGGCGGTTCAGCGCCTGCACGCGCATCAGGTCGTCCTTGATGCTCTGCGAGACCCACTCCTTGTCCTCGGCGGCGGTGAACACGGCGATGAGCGTGCCCACGAGGTGCCCGAGCTCGCGGAGCTCGTCGCGGTAGAAGGGGTCGTTGCGCTCGTAGTCGCCGCCGAGCCGCTTGCGCGAGCGGCGGATCAGGCCGTTCACCGGCCGGTAGACCCAGAGGTCGAACGTCACGGCGATGACGGCGAAGAGGGCGAGCAGCACTGCGGCGATCTGCCAGGTGGACTGCAGGTCGACGACGTACACGAGCACCGGGAAGGCCGCGGCGAGCGCCAGAGCCACGACCGCGGACGTCTTCAGTTCAAGGCTGACGCCTCTCTTGTGTCCGAGGCTGCCGCCTCGGGTCTCGTCGTCGGGTCTGGCCGTGGTCGGCCTCGATTCGGGAGCCTGCCGTGCCTGTTCACGGTATCGGCAGATGCGTGCAGACCATGATAGGAGCGCCGCACGGACCCGGGGGAGCGGGCGTCTTTGGGGAGGGTGGCGCCGCGCCGGCGCCCTCAGCCCTTGAAGCGGCTGAAGACGCGTCTGTCCAGGGTCGGCCGGTGGAGAGTGCGCCGCTCGCCGATGCGGCGGTCGCGCAGGTAGTACGGACACACGGCGCAGTAGCAGCTGCAGCTGAGGCGCGTGTCGACGTCGGCCACGCAGATCAGCGGGGGCTGGGGGGTCGTGCTCGGCTCGTGATTCACCTGGGCATCACGGGGAGTTCTACGCCGCGGAGGCGCCGGCTCCTGCCCCTCAGTCGCTCAGGTAGCTCTCCACCACGGTGAGGACCTGGGCGATGCGGAACGGCTTGGTGATGTAGCCGTCGATGCCGACGTCCGTGGCGCGCTCCATGTCGGTCGCCATGGCCTTGGCGGAGAGGCCGACGATGACGATCTCCCTGGTCGCGGCGTCGGCCTTGAGCTCGCCCACCGCCTCGTAGCCGCTCACGACCGGCATCATCATGTCCATGAGGATGAGGTCGGGGTGGTGCTGCCTCGCCAGGTCGACGGCCTCGCGCCCGTTGGTGGCTTTGTGCACCGTGTAGCCCTGGGTCTCCAGGGACATCGAGACGATGCTCAGGATGTCTGGGTCGTCGTCGGCGACCAGGATGGCTCTAGTCAACGTGCGCTCCTCTTCAGCTGATCTTGCCCGCGGCCAGCGGATCGACCGGCTTGGAGGTTATCGGCATGGTGAAGATGAAGCTGGAGCCCTTTCCGAGCTTGCTCTGCACGCGGATGGTCCCGCCGTGCAGGCCGACGAGCTCGCGCACGATGGCCAGGCCCAGCCCCGTGCCACCCTGCGACCGCGTGGCCGACGAGTCGATCTGCGTGAACCGCTGGAAGACCTTGTCCTGGTCCTCGCGGGCGATGCCGATGCCGGTGTCCGTGATCCAGATCTCGACGAGCTCGCCGGCGGGCCGCGCCTCGACGCTGACGGTGCCGTTCTCGTGTGTGTACTTGACGCCGTTGGTGATGAGGTTGAGGAGGATCTGGTTGAGCTTGGCGGGATCGGCCCACACGAGCGGCAGGTCGGTGGGCAGGAAGGTCGAGATGCGGATGCGCTTGTCCTGGGCGCGCGGCTTGACCACCGGCAGGACGCCGAGGAGGGCCGCCCGCAGGTCGACCGCTTCGCGGTTGAGCTCCAGGCGGCCCGCCTCGATCTTGGTGAGGTCGAGCACGTCGTTGATGAGGTTGAGCAGCGCCTCGCCGCCCTTGAGGATACTGTCGAGGAACGCCGACTGCTTCTCGTTGAGCTCGCCGGTCATGCCGCTGAGGAGCATGTCGCTGTAGCCGATGATCGAGGTGAGCGGGGTGCGCAGCTCGTGGCTCATGGTCGCCATGAAGTCGCTCTTCAGCTGGTCGAGGTGCGTGAGCTCTTCGTTCTTGCGCGCCAGTTCCTCGTTGTACTGGATGTTGCGCACGACGAGGGCCACCTGGTCGCTCAGTGCGCGCAGCGTGGGGACCGCAGCCTCGGGGAGGACCTGGTCGGGACGGCGCAGCAGGCACACCACGCCAAGCAGTTCGTGTTTGGCCTCCAGGGGCGCCGCGAGGAAGCCGCGGTAGCCGTCCTTCTCCATGGCCTTGAGCAGGCGTCCCACCTGCGGGTCCGTGACCTCCTCGTAGCGCTGCGCGCCGGCGCGGGCGACGTCGACGATGCCGAGCTCCTTGTAGCGCCTGGCGACATCGGCGCCGAGGCCGCCGGCGCGCGCCCGCTCCTCGAAGTCGCCGCTGTTGTGATTCAGGATGAGCGCGAAACCGCTGCGCGCGCCCGTTGCGCCGGCCAGCTGGGAGAGAGCCTCAGGGATGAGGCCGCCGACGTCTTGGTAGCGCAGAAGGACGCGGCTGCTCTCGCTCATGACGCGCAGCTGTTCGTTGGTCGCCTGCAGGCGGCGCAGCTGCTCGTCGGTGTCCACCTTGGCGCGAGACAACTCCTCGGTGCTGCCGATGAGAGCGTGAGCGAGCCGCCCGCTGAGCAGCGCCACCAGCATGAATGCGGCCACGTGCAGACAGACGGTGATGAGCATCCAGTTGGGCGGGACCTGGATCTCGGCCACCAGCGCGGAGACCTCGAGCCAGCCGACGTGCTGGAGCTCCCAGACGGTCACGTAGGCGATGCTTGCGGCCGCCGCGGCGGCGTAGGGCGCCCACGCGGCGAGAAACACCGCCGAGAAGACGATCGGCCAGACGTAGAAGACTCCCTCGGCGCTCAGGGTCCCGCCGGCGAAGATGACGGCGGCCGTGACCAGCGCGAGGTCGCAGACCACGATGATCGCCGCGGCGCTGCGCGTCGGGAGCCGCCGCTCGACGATGTACATCGGGAGATTGACGAGCGCCACGATGCCGACGCCGAGCAGCATCTCGCCGGGGACGACGCCGTGGTGGTCTATCTGCACCCAGAGGACGCCGGTGAGCAGGGCGAGCGTGAAGAGCACGCGTACCCACATGGCGTCGTGAAGCTGCTGGCGCATGTCCATCCGGTCGGTCCACCCCTCTTGAAGCGCTGGTGGAGTATTCTATCCGGGCCCCCCGAAATCCGCTCTGGGCCGTCAGTCGCCGGCCGCACGCGGCCCGTCCGGCCGAAAGGAGGACCCCGTCATGTCCGCCCCTCGCGTCGTCCTGTGCGGGCTCGAGCCCGGGCCCGCCGTCGCTCTCGCCTCCTGCGCGCTGCTCGCCGCCTTCGCCGACGAGAGCGACGTCCGGCCCATCCTCCTGGGCGTCGATCTGCCGCTCTGGCGCACGCTCTTCGGCGCGGCGGCGCGGACGCCGAGGATCCTCGATCCCAGACTGATCGACGACGCGGTCGCCGGCGAGCTGTACGACTCGTGGGCGGCCGACACCGACCTGACGGTGGTGGTGGCGGTGGAGCCGGCGCTCGATCGCTGGCAGGACGTCAAGGGCTCTCGGGCCGTCGACGTCGCCGTCGCGCTCGACGCCCCTCTCGTGCTCGTCGTCGACGCCCGCGAGCGTGGCGCCACGGCGGCCGCGGCGGCGTGCGGCGCCCGGCTGCTGGCCGGGCGCGCCGAGTTCGCCGGCGCCATCGTCATCGGTGGCGACGAGCTCGGACCGGGCGCCGAGCTGCGCCGCATCCTCGAGGAGACCGCCAAGCTGCCGGTGCTCGGCTGGGTGCCGCCCCGGCTGAGCGAGCAGTTCGCGCGCCGGTACGCCGCGGACCTGGGGTCGCAAGGCGAGAACGGCTCCCAGTCCTCGGCGGAGGGTGCCGCGGCGCTCTGCCGCGAGGCCGGCGCCTGCCTCGACCGCGAGGGGTTGGAGGCGGCGGCCGCACGCCGGGGCTTCCTGCCGGCGCGGCCCCGCCGCCTGCTCGCCCCGCTCCCGGCGGCCGCGGGGCTCACGCTCGCCGTCGCCTGGGGCCCGCCGCTCGAGCCGTTCGCCCTCGAGGCCATCGACCTGTTGAAGGCGGCGGGCCTCACGCTCGCGCCGCTGCACATCGGGCGCGACCGCGAGCTGCCGCCCGGGGCCGCCGGGCTGCTGCTCTCCGGTCTCCTCGACGAGGAGGAGTTGCCGGCCTTCGCCACCAACGACGGCCTCAAGACGAGCATCGCCGACGCCGTCGGCGCCGGCCTCCCCACGCTCGCCTTCGGCGGCGGCTCCCTCCTGCTCCTCCGCCGCCTCGCA
Source organism: uncultured Thermoleophilia bacterium (assembly GCA_963808735.1). Taxonomy (GTDB): domain Bacteria; phylum Actinomycetota; class Thermoleophilia; order UBA2241; family UBA2241; genus CAIXSE01. The sequence goes on from CAWEHE010000014.1 coordinate 125,954, forward strand.
GACAGCCGCGGGCGCACGCACGAGCTTGCCGGGGTCCTGCCGGCAGAGGCCGAACTCCTCGAGTGGTACGACCGTCCCCGCTACGTGCGCGCCGCGGCGGCGCGGGAGAACCTCTACGACGAGGGCGAGACGACCTTGTACGAGCTCTTCGATCTCGAGTTCCTGACGCTCCAGCAGGAGGCGTTCGCCTACCGCGTCGGCGAGGCCGGCGAGGAGGGCCAGGTGGAGGGGTTCGTACACGAGCGTTGCCTCGCCACCACCCTGGTGCCGTCCCTGCCGGCGGCGCCGCGCCTGGCCTCTGCGTTCATCGCCGCGATGCGGATGGCGGCTCCGCGAGAGTGAGCCCGCCGCCCGCCGCTCTCGCCCGCCCGCCGCGGTCTGTGCGGGAGGATCATCCGGGATGACCTTCGCCGCGCTCGAGGACTGGCTGCGGACGCGTCGCGGTCTGCTGACCCTGTGGCTGACGGCGACCGCCGCCGTGGCGCTGGTCACGCTGCTGATGCAGTGGGGCGGCGTGCCCGGCTGGGACGACGCCGCCCACGCCTACAAGGTGCTCCTGCTGCGTGGCGGCGACTCCGTCTTCTGGGACACCTACTGGTACGGCGGCGGCTACGGCGCCATCACCTACGGCTTCGTCTACTACCTGCTGGCGCAGTACGTGCCCGGCGGGCTCATGGTGATCATCGCCGCGGGCACCATCCCCGTCACCTTCTATCTCTACCTGCGCGACCTGTGGAAGATCGACGACGTCTGGCCCGCCTGGGGGCTCGCGCTCGTGGTGACGCTCTACCAGGCGCACGGGCAGGCCCCCTTCCTGGTGGCGCTCGCGCTCACGATGGGCGGGCTCGCGCTCCTCGCCCGGCGTCACCCGCTGTGGGCCGCCCTGCCGGTCGCGATCGGCATCTTCACCAACCCAATGGGGTTCGTCGTCGCCTCACCCTTCATGGTGACCGACGTCATCGCGCGGCCGGAGGCCAGACGGCGCTATCTGTTCTTCGCCGCCGCCCTCGCGCCGGCCGTGGTCGTCCGGTTCGTGGTGGCGTGGGCCTTCTCCGAGCCGGGCTCGTACATCAGCGAGACGTCGCAGCTCCTGGCCTTTCTCGTCCTGGCGCTGGTGGGACTCGTACTGGCCGGCGTGAACGCGGTCCACCCCCGCCGCCCGCTGGTCGTGCTCTTCCTTGTGTACGCGGCGCTGTGCGTGGGCTCGTTCCTGCTGCCCGGAAGCCCGCTGGGGAACAACATCGGCCGCTTCTTCATGGTCTTCGGGCTGCCGCTCCTGCTGCTCCTGCGCCACACGCGCCTGTGGCGGCCGTTTCCGTACGCCGAGCTCGCGATCATCCCGATCGTGGTGTTCGGCCTGCTCCAGTTCTCCACCGTCGGCGGGCACTTCCTCAACGCCGCCGAGCGGCCGCAGACCACGCGCGCCTACTTCGCCCCGGCGCTCGCCGCGGCCGAGGAGTTGTACGACCCGGACTACCGCATCCACGTCGTCGCGCCGGCCCGTCACTGGGAGGCGCTGTACTTCCCCGAGGCCGGCTACCCCATCACGCGCGGCTGGTACCGCCAGGCCGACGCCATCCACAACGACCTCTTCTACACGCCCTACGGAGCGGACCGGTACGTGGCCTGGCTGCAGAGCATGGGTGTGCAGTACGTCTTCCTGCCGGTGGGGGGTCCGCTGGACCCGTGGAGCCGGCGAGAGGCCGCGCTCCTCGAGGGCTCGCCGGCCTTCGCCTTCGTCGAGCAGACCGGCGCCTGGCGCATCTACCGCCTGCGCGACGCCAAGCCGCTGCTCGTGCCTGAGCCGGAGGCGCCCGGCGCCGGCACGGGGACGATCCTCGCCGTCGGCCACGAGCGGATCGATTTCACGGTGACCAAGCCGGGCACGTACTGGCTCAAGTTCACCTCGTCGCCGTACTGGGAGCTCGAGGGAGGGCCGGGTTCGGTCCATCCGCGACCGGACCGGTTCATGGACCTCCGCCTCGGCCGAGCCGGCGCCTACTCGCTGCGCTTCGTGGTCACCCCGGCCAAGGTCCTCGACGTCGCCACCGGCAGGCTCGGCCTGTAGGCCGCGCCGGCCCTCGGGTACAATCCCGGCATGCCCCCGCGCTCACGACTCGCGCCAGACGTCTTCGCCCTCCCCGTCGACCACATCCGGGAGGGCTACTACACCGACGCCTACTTCAACGGGGCCAAGCGCGTGCTCGAGACCAAGGACCTGCACCCGCGGGTCACCATGCAGGTCTTCCAGAAGAGCGACGCCGCCGTCCTCGGCGGCATGGACGAGGCGCTGGCGACCCTGCGCCTCTGCGCCGGCTTCTTCGAAGGGGAAGGGCCGGCGCGTGTCTGGCGGGACGGCTGGGACCAGCTCGTGGTGCACGCTCTCTACGACGGCGACGACCTGGCCGCCTGGGAGACCGCGCTCACCATCGAGGGCGATTACAGCCTGTTCGCCCACCTCGAGACCGTGTACCTCGGGGTGCTCTCGCGGCGCACCCTCGTGGGCACCAACGTGCGTCGCGTGGTCCAGGCCGCGGGCGGCAAGCCGATCCTCTTCTTCCCGGCGCGCTTCGACCACTACCGGGTGCAGACCGGCGACGGGTACGCCGCTCACGTCGCCGGGGCCATCGGCGTCAGCACCGACGCGCAGGCCTCGTGGTGGGGCGGCAAGGGCATCGGCACCGTGCCCCACGGGCTCATCGCCGCGTGCGGAGGCGACACCGTGGCCGCAACGCAGGCGTTCGCCGACGTCTACTACCCGGAGATGAACGTGACCGCGCTGGTCGACTGGGACAACGACTGCGTGGCGACCAGCCTCGCCTGCGCACGGGCCGTCGGCGAGCGCCTCTGGGGCGTCCGGCTCGACACCAGCGAGACCCTCGTCGACCGCTCGCTGTGGGACGAGATGGGCACGTTCCGGCCGAACGGGGTGGCGCCGGAGCTCGTGCGCGCCGTGCGCCGCGCCCTCGACGATGAGGGGTTCCAGGCCGTCCACATCGTCGTCAGCGGCGGCTTCGACGCGGAGCGCATCCGGCGTTTCGAGGCGGCCGGCGTGCCGGCCGACGCCTATGGGGTCGGCAGCAGTCTGCTGCGCGGCAACACCGACTTCACGGCGGACGTCGTGCTGCTCGACGGCCGGCCCTGCGCCAAAGTCGGCCGGCACTACCGTCCCAGCCCGCGACTGGAGCGGGTGACGTAGCCCCCGCTCCGGGGTATCGCAACGGCATGGACGAGTCCTCACAGCAGCGCCGGGCGATCGTCGTGGTCGACATGCTCGTCGGTTTCTGCCGGCGCGGCAGCCTGTACAGCCCGCGGTACGACCGCATCGTGCCGCACCTGGTCGAGCGCCTCGAGGCCGCCGAGGCCGCCGGCGTGCCCATCGTCTTCCTCATCGACACGCACGCCGCCGACGACCCCGAGTTCGAGATGTTCCCGCCGCACTGCGTGGAGGGCTCGGGGGAGGACGAGGTGATCCCCGAGCTCAAGCCCTTCGCCGACCGCGGGACGGTGGTGCGCAAGCGCACGTTCTCCGGCTTCCACGAGACGGACCTGGACGACGTGCTCGCGCGGCTCGCGCCCGACGTCGTCGAGGTGGTGGGCGTGTGCACCGACATCTGCGTGCTGCATACGGTCGCCGGTCTCAGGGCGCGGGGCTACGAGGTGCTCGTGCACGAGGACCTCGTCGAGACCTACGACGCGCCGGGGCACGGCGCGGAGGAGTTCAACCGCTTCGCGCTGGCGCACATGCGCGACGTGCTGGGCGCCAAGGTGGAGTGAGCGGCCCCGGCGTCTACTCCTCGTCCGTCTCCGGCGCCGAGGACGCCTGGTCCTCGAGGAGGTCGACGAAGCTCTGCGAGCGCTTGCCCGTCGTCGACGAGGGATCGACCTTCGCGGCCGTCTGCCACTCCGCCTTGGCTTCGCCCACCCGACCGGACGAGAAGTAGATGATCGCGAGGGTGTAGTGCGCCGCCTGGTCGTCGGGATGCGCCTTGAGCACCGCGCGCAGCGCGGTCTCGGCGCGCTTGGAGTCGCCCCGGGCGTGCCAGACCATGGCCAGGCCGACCTGGGCGGCGGCGTTGTCCGGCTCCAGTCCGATGGCTTCGTTGTAGGCGCGTTCGGCCAGCTGGAGACGCTGGCCGAGGAAGTACGCCTCGCCCAGGTCCAGCAGCACGTTGACGTCGGCTGGGTCTTTGGCGCGCTGCTTCTCGAGATCGGCGATCGTGCCCCCAGTGTCTGCCTCGGTGGTGGGGGCTGCGGTCGGCTCGCCCTCGGGGGCGACGCTGGGATGCCCGGAGGGAAGCGATCCGGTCGCCGTGCCGCCCGCGCCGGCTGCGGCTCCGGAGGCTTCGCCGCCGTCGGCGGACGTCATGCCGGCGACGACGATCACGGCGGCGACGGCCACCGCGACGCCGACGGCGATCAGGGCAACGGATCGTCTCAAACTCGTCCTTCCGTGGGGGAGCGCTCCGAAGCGCCTCCGCAGGATACCACCGCGGCTGGCGACTCGCGACCGGGGTTTTGCCCGCAAAGCGGCACTATCGGCGGTAGCGGGGACAGGTCTCATCAAAGCTTAACCGGCGCTTAACACGGCGCGGTCGCCCGGTTGACCTGACGGCGCCTCCGGCTATAGAGTTCAAAAGGACCGTTTCTGTCTTGTCTGACGACCGAAGGCGAAGGATCATGGGACTCCAGCTCACACGCGGCGCCGAATACGCCGTCAGGGCGATGACGTATCTGGCGCGCTTCCCCGAGGGGAACGTGGCGTCGCTGCACGAGATCGGCGAGGCCCAGGACATCCCCGAGAGCTTCCTCGCCAAGATCCTGCAGAGCTTGGTGCGCGCAGGTCTCACGGTGTCGCAGCGGGGCGCGCACGGCGGCTTCGCCCTTGCGCGCCCGGCCTCGGAGATCACCATGCAGCAGGTGATCGAGGCGGTCGACGGACCCATCGCCGTGAACCAGTGCGTGCTCAGCCCCGAGGACTGTGCGCGCAGCGCGTCCTGCTCGGGGCACGTCGCCTGGACCCGGGCGCAGGCGCAGCTCATGGACGTCCTCGGCTCCATCACGCTCGAGTCGCTGGCGCACGAGCCGGCGGCCATCGCCTGACCTCCGGCTGATCCTCAGTCCGCCGCGTACCCCTCGGGGTTGCGGCACATCCACGCCCACGCGTCCGCCACAGCGTCCGTCAGGCTGCGGCGCGGACGCCACCCCAGCTCCAGCTGCGCCCGCCGGTTGCCGGCGACGAGGACCGGCGGGTCTCCCGCGCGCCGCGCCGCCGTCTCCCGTCGCAGAGGCAGCCCAGTGACCGACGCGACCGCGTCCAGGACGGCACGGACGGAGTCGCCGTTGCCGGTGCCGAGGTTGAACGAGCCCTGAACGCCGGGCAGCGCCTCCAGGGCGGCGATGTGCGCGTCCGCGAGGTCGGCGACGTGGACGTAGTCGCGCACGCAGGTGCCGTCCGGCGTCGGGTAGTCGGTCCCGAAGACGCGGATCGCCGTTCCGTCCCGTGCGGCGCGGAGAGCGAGAGGGACGAGGTGCGACTCGGGGTCGTGGTCTTCTCCGTGGACGCCGTCGGCGCCGCAGGCGTTGAAGTAACGCAGGGCGGTGCAGGCGAGCTCGCCGCGTGACCGCGCCTGCTCCAGCAGCCGCTCGCAGGCGAGCTTGGTCTCACCGTAGGGGTTCTCGGGCGCGAGCGGATCGCCCTCGTCGATGGGCGTGCGCCCGGGGGTGCCATAGACGGCCGCCGTCGAGCTGAAGACGAGGCGGGCGACGCCGGCGGCGGCGGCCGCCTCGATCACCGCTGCGGTGCCGTCGACGTTGACGCTCCGGTAGCGCTCGGGCTCGGCGACCGACTCGGCCACTTCGGCGAGCGCCGCCATGTGCACCACGGCGTCGCAGGCGGCGTCCCTCAGCGTCTCCCGCAGGAGGCCGGCGTCGCGGACGTCGCCGCGCACCAGCGTCGCGCCCGCGGCGACCGCCCCCGCGTGCCCGCGGGAGAGGTCGTCGTAGACCACGACGTCGTGGCCGCGCGCCGCGAGGCGCGCGCAGATCACGCTGCCGATGTAGCCGGCTCCGCCGGTGACGAGGACGCGCATGGGGAGATGCTATCAGGCGCGGCCGCGAGCGGCCGCGCCGGCCCAGTCGCCTCCGGACGCAGGAAGGGCGGGGCGGCCCTTCCGGCCGCCCCGCCCTGGTCGCTCACGTCGCCGGATGGCGCCGGGTCACTTCACGTTGTCGACCCAGATCGTCATGAGGTCGGGCGTCATGCTCCTGACCCGGATGCGCACGCCGAGGTCCTTGGGGATCTTGACCCCTGCCTCGGGAGCCTCGGCATACCAGTAGGTCCGGCTGTCCTTGAACCACGGTTGGGCGAGCTTGCCCGGGACCGTGCGCTCGCCGATGCCCAATCCCCGGTCGTAGTCGACGAAGTAGACGCTCTGCGTCTTCGTCGGCTTCACACTGAAGGCCGCGTCGCGCACCTGGATGCGCGGCCGCCAGTAGCCGGTGTAGGCGTCGCCGCCGTCGGTGTAGTCGACGCCGTCGGGAAGCGGCCTCGCGTCGACGACCATCCAGCCGCCCTTGCCGAGGTGCATGGCGACGTCGTTGTCGGCGTAGAAGGTGTCACGGTAGATCAGGTGCAGGCCGCGGTTGTAGGCGAACCGGTCGACCCAGCTGGCGTAGTCGTCGTTCCACTGGTAGCAGTCCTTGAGGCTCGCGTCGAAGCCGTCCCAGGTGCGGTACTCCGCGATGTAGTAGCGCTCCGTCAGCTGTGAGTACTCGCCGTCGCAGCGGACCCAGCCGTCCGAGGAGAAGGCGCCCGCGGCGACGGCACTGCCGCCGACCTTGACGTCGGTGATCTCCCAGCCCGGCGGGGCTACGCCGCTGTCGGTGACGTACTCGAAGCGGAGGAGGATGCTCTTGCCCTCATACGCGGAGAGGTCGAGAGAGCGGGTGTCCGCCCAGTGGTCGGTGTCGGTGCCCGTGTACGACTCGAGGTTGTCCCAGGTGGCGCCGTTGTCGTCGGAGACGTCGACGAAGCCGTAGTCGTAGCCCGCCTCGATGTCGTACCAGGTGCGGTAGGTGAGGTCCGCCCCGGCCGGCACGGCCACGGCGGCCTTCGTCCGCAGCTTCACGTCGAGGTCGTTGCCGAAGGTCGAGTACCACTCCGTGGCGCCGTCCTTGCCGCTCAGCTGAAGCACGTGCTTCGCCTTGGGAAGCGGGATCCGGACGGCCGTCGCCCTGGCGGAGCCGTCGGCGGCGGGCTGCAGCTTGACCGTGGCCGTCCTGCCGCGCTGGACGACCTTGGGCTGCACGAAGCCGAGGTACGCCTTGTCGTCGGCGTTCATGCCCGACGGCTGGCTGCCGCCGCCCCACTCACGGCCCAGCCAGGAGCCGCTGGCCATGATCGTCCAGAAGCCGCTGGTGGCGTCACCGCTGGCGCTGGAGTAGTCGTACTCGTCGGGGAGGCCGAGATCGTGGCCGAACTCGTGGCAGAACACGCCCACGTCGCCGTCCTCGGGGTTGATCGTGTAGTTGTACGCCCAGATGCCCTTGCCCTGCGGGCCCTGGCCGTCGGTGCCCGGGATCATCATGCCGGGCCCGCCGCCGGGCCCGCCGCTGTAGTTCTCGTAGATACCCCAGGAGTGCGCCCAGATGGCGTCGGCGCCCTCGGCGCCGCCGCCGGCCGACTGGTCGCTGCCGGCGTGGATCAGGATGAGGTGGTCGAGGTAGCCGTCCGGCTGGCGGAAGCTGCTGCCGGTGATGCCCCAGGGGTTCTCGTGGTCGTACTGGGCCCAGTCGAACCCGGGGTTGTCGGCGGTGAACTTGACGATCGCGTCGCGGGCGACCCGCCAGACGGGTCCGGTGAGGTCGTCCCTCCCGTCGCCGTCGGCGCCGTACCACGACTCCGGCAGGTCGACCTTGACCCAGTCGGCGATGTCGCCGGCGACCGTGTAGGCGCCGTGCGACTGCTCCAGGTAGTAGTTGCGCATGGTGTCGTCGCTGGTGCCGCGCCGCGCGCCGCTCTTGTCGTAGATGGGGTAGGAGTTGCCGAACAGCATCTGCTGGTAGTGCATGGGCGTGAAGTCGCCCGGCCAGAAGGTGAAGTTGTCGTCCTGGTACGGCGCGGGGATGCTCCCGTGCTCGGGTCCTGCGAGGACGTGGCCGGTCGAGTCTCCCTCGGGCCAGGCCGCGTCACCGAACTCCACGAGCAGCACGAGCGCGTTGGTCGCGTAGGTGCGCGTGGCGCTCGGGTCGACGACGCGGGCGGCGATGTACCTGCCGAGCGACCTGCTGGCGAGGCGCGTGCCGACCGGCGCCTTGGTGACGTACTCGGAGCCCCTCGCGCTGAACGCCCTCGCGGCTCCGCGCGCCATCGTCGAGTCCGCGTAGCCCGGCACGACGCCGAGCCGTTGCAGGTTCTTGGCGATGAGGATCTCGTTCGGCGACACGGCGCCGGCAGGCGCTGCCACCAGGATCGTGAGCAGCGCTCCGAGCGCAACTCCCAGCAGGATCCGGCTCACTGTCGCCCCCCTTGGTCGTCGACCTTCGCGAAGACGCACCGGCCGCAGCGGGGTACCCGCCGTCAGCCCGGTGCACGGCTGCGCGCAGTGTACGACGCTTCGCCACCCGCGGCGAACGGAGCGGGACCCAGCCGCGGAGACGAAGAAGGCGCCCGGGGGCCGGAAGGGCCGCCGGGCGCCTCGAAGAGCCGTCGCCGCACGAGGCGACGAGGCTGAGCTGTGCGGCGCGACCGCGCCGCCGGGCCTCAGCCTCAGCCGAAGGGGCTGCCGCTCGAAGGGGCGCACCCCGCGCTCGAGCCGCCGCCGAGGTTGCTCAGAAAGCTCGAGAACTTCTGCCGGACGTCGGTGCTTCCGCAGTCCGGGCAGGCCTTGTCCTCGTCCTTGAGGAAGCCCTGCCGAAAGACCTCGAACTCGCCGCCGCACGCGTCGCAGACCAGATCGTAGGATGCCATGACCCTCCATCGCGGTGGTGGACAACATACCCTAGGGGGTATTATACGCGAGGCCCGCGGGGGCGTAAACCCCACGCCGCGGGGTAAGCTCTGCCGGGTGATGGGACGTGCGGCGCGCTTCGCGCGTCCGGGACAGAAAGGGAATCCATGAAGACCAGAGCGCTCCTGCTCGCGACCCTCGTCGTGATCGCCATCGTGGCCGCCGCCGTGGCGCTCTCCGCCTGCGGCTCCTCGTCAGACACGCCCAGCACCTCGTCCGATGTGCAGATGATCGCTCCCGACGCCTTCGACGTCGCCGACTATGCAGGCAAGCCGCTGGTCGTCAACGTCTTCGGCTCGTGGTGTCCGCCGTGCAACGCGGAAGCCCCCGATCTGGCCAAGTTCGCGGCCGACAATCCCGACGCTCAGGTGATCGGCATCGCCTCGGAGGACAAGGAGAGCGACGCCGTCGCCTTCATGCAGAAGTACGGGCTCGACTTCCCCATGGTCCTCGACGACGGCACCGTGGTGTCGGACCTGGGGATCACCGCGTACCCGACGACCATCTTCTTCGACGCCAAAGGGCAGGAGACCGACCGCTACGTCGGCGCCTCCACGCTGGCGCAGTTCAACGCCGGCCTGGCGAAGGCGCAGTGAGGCGGACGGTACGACGCTGACCGCCGCCGTCACCCGCGCATGACCGCGGTCGAGGTCACCTCGCTCAGCCTGACGGCCATCGGCCTCGCCTTCGCCGCCGGGCTGCTCTCGTTCGTCTCGCCCTGCGTCCTGCCGCTGCTGCCGGTCTACCTCTCGTTCATCTCCGGCGTGGGCGTCGAGGACCTCGGCCGGGAGCACCGCCGCCTGCTCTGGACCTCGCTGCTCTTCGTGGCGGGGTTCACGGTCGTGTTCATGCTGATGGGCGCCGGCGCCGGCGGCGTCGGCCGGCTCCTCATCCGCTACCGGCAGGAGCTCACCATCGCCGCCGGCGCCTTCATCGCCGTGAGCGGCCTCGTCGTGGCCGGGGTGATCAAGCTGCCGGAGCCGGTGCTCAAGGTGGCGCCGAAACGTGCCGGCGCCGCCGGCGCCTTCTTCACCGGCGCCGCCCTCGCCATCGGCTGGACGCCGTGCGTCGGCTACGTGCTCGGCGCCATCCTCTCCATGGCCGCCACCAGCCAGAGTGTGATCGACGGCTCGCTCCTCCTCCTCGTGTACTCGATCGGGCTCGGCGTGCCCTTCGTGCTCGCCGCGCTCGCGTTCGACTGGGTCAGCGAGCGCCTCGGCTGGGTCAAGCGGCACTACCGCGCGATCCAGGTGACCGCCGGCGCGCTCCTCGTCGTCTTCGGCGTGCTCATGATGCTCGGCGTCCTCGAGCAGCTCGGCCGCTGGCTGCCGGCGTTCAGCCCGGGCGGGCTCTGAGCCGACGCGACCGGTGGCCGAGGCGGGCTCTGCGCCCGCGCTGACGGTATCCTTGGCGCCATGACCGACCGCCACCGCATCCCCGAGCTCTCGCCGGAGGGGCGCGCCGCCGCGCAGGCGCTGCGGCGCGCGGTCGCCGGCGAGGTCTCCGCGTCGCCGCTCCGGCGCTGGCTCTACTCCACCGACGCCTCGGGGTACCGCGTCGTGCCCGAGGTCGTCGTCGTGGCGGGCTCACCGGACGACCTGGCGCTCGCGGCGACGGTGGCCGCGGAGACCGGTCTGCCGCTGGTGGCCCGCGGCGCCGCCTCGAGCCTCGCCGGGCAGGCGATCGGCCCCGGCATCGTCGTCGACTGCTTCGGCCTCGACCGCGTCCTCGAGATCGACGCCGGCGCCCGCCGCGCCCGCGTCCAGCCCGGCGTCGTCCAGGCGGCGCTCAACGCCGCCGCCGCGCCGTTCGGCCTCGAATTCGGGCCGGACACCTCGACCGTCGACCAGGCGACCATCGGCGGCATGGTCGGCAACAACTCGTCCGGGTCGCGTTCGATCGTCTACGGCGAGAGCAAGGACAAGGTGCTGCGCGTGGCCGGGGTCCTCGCCGGCGGCGAGACCGTGGCGTTCGGCGCCTGCGCCGGGGACGACCTGGCGAGCGGCATGCTCGGGGCGGCGGGGGAGAGGCTCGCGGAGGGGCTCGCGCGGGTGCGCGAGCGATACCGCGAGCCCATCGCCACCGGCTTCCCGCAGACGGTCCGCTGCACCACCGGCTACAACCTCAGGGAGCTGCTCGAGCCTGCGCCGAACCTCGGCCGTCTGCTGGCCGGCTCCGAGGGCACGCTGGCGCTGTTCACCGAACTCGAGGTGCTCCTGGACCCGCGCCCGGCGCTGCGGGTGGGCGCGGCCTTCACCTTCGCGACGCTGCACGAGGCCCTGGACGCCAACGTCGCCGTCCTCGACACGGGGCCGTCCGCGGTCGAGTTCCTGGACCTGGTGCCGCTGCGCCGCGCCCCCAACCTCGCCACGTACCGGCGCATGGCCGCGCTGGTGGGCGGCGACGATGCGGCCCTGCTCACCGTCGAATACCAGGGGAGCGACGAGGAGGCCCGCGCCGGCCTCGCGCGCCTGCGCGCGCTCGCCGGCGGTCTGGGCGCGACCCAGGTCGTCTGGCTCGAGCAGCCGGAGGAGCTGGCCGACGCCGCCGCCCTGCGCCGCGCCGTCCTTCCGCTTCTCATGGGCGCGCCGGGCGCCGAGCGCCCGGCGGCGTTCGTCGAAGACACGGCCGTGGCGCCGGAGCGGCTCGCCGACTTCGTCGCCGACCTGCAGCGGCTGGTCGCGGCCCACGGCGCCCGCGCCAGCTTCACCGGCCACGCCTCCGCCGGGTGCCTGCACCTCCGCCCGCTGCTCGACCTCAAGACGGCGGCCGGCGTGGCGCGCATGGACGCGCTGGCCAGTGACGTCGGCCGGCTCGTTGCCGACTACCACGGAGCGATCTCCGGCGAGCACGGCTGCGGACGCTCGCGCAGCTGGTTCCTTCCGCAGCTTCTCGGACCCGGTCTGTATGAGGCGATGGTCGCGGTCAAGGACGCCTTCGACCCGCGGCGCCTGCTCAACCCCGGTATCGTCGTGGGCGGGCCGCCGCCCACCGAGGCGCTGCGCTTCGGCGCCGACTACCGCGGCGACCGGGCGTGGGCGCCGCGTCTGTCCTACGCCGCCGAGGGCGGCTTCGGCCTCGCCGTCGAGAAGTGCTTCGGGGCCGGCCTCTGCAAGAAGCTCTCGGGCACGATGTGCCCGCCGGGCGCGGCGACGCGCGACGAGGCGCGCACCACGCGGGCGCGCGCCAACGCGCTGCAGGGGGTCGTGTGCGGCGCCGTGCCGCTGGCGGCCATCGGCGAGGACGAGTTTCGCGCCGTGCTCGGCACCTGCGTCGCCTGCAAGGCGTGCAAGACAGAGTGCCCGGCGGGCGTCGACATGGCCGCGCTCAAGGTCGAGTGGCTGGCGGAGCTGCGCACCCGGGAGGGCGTCCCGCCCCTCGCGCGCGGCATCGGCGAGTTCCGCCGGCTCGCGGCGCTGGCGGCGCCGGTCGCGCCGCTGGTCAACGGGCTCGGCCGCACCCGGGCGGCGCGGCTCGTGACCGACCGCCTCGGCGTCGCCCACGAGCGGCCGCTGCCGACCTTCGCCGGCCGGCCGCTCACCCGGCGGTCCGCCGCCTGGCCGGCGCCGGAGGCCGCGGCGGCTTCGGGGTCGTCCGTCGAGACGGCCACGCTCTTCGTCGACTGCTTCGTCCAGTACCAGGAACCGGGCGTCGGCGAGGCGCTGGCGCGGCTGCTCGCCGCCGCCGGCGTGCGTCTCCGCCTCGCGGACGTGGGGTGCTGCGGCCGCACGGCCCTCTCCACCGGCCAGATCGAGAAGGCCCGCGCCGCGGCGCGGCGCGCGCTGGACGGACTGTACGCGGGGGTCCGGGACGGGGCCGCCGTCCTCTTCGTCGAGCCGTCGTGCCTCTCCATGGCGCGGGATGACTGGGCGCGGCTGCTGCCGCACGACCCGCGCGTCGCCGAGGTGGCCGCGGCGAGCCGCCCGGCGCTGGCGCTCGTCGCCGAGCTGGCCGCGGAGGGCCGCCTGCACTTCCGTGCCGGCGGCCGCGCCCTCGTGCACTGCCACTGCCACGAGAAGGCGCTCGGCTTCGCCCAGGCGACGCGGGACGCGCTGGCCGCCGTCCCCGGCCTCGAGGTCGAGGACCCGGACGCCGGCTGCTGTGGCATGTCCGGCGTCTTCGGCTTCGAGGCCGAGCACTACGCGCTCAGCGTCGCCATGGGCGAGCGCGCGCTCCTGCCGGCCGTGCGCGCGGCGCGGCGGGACACGGCCGTGCTCGCGACCGGCACGTCGTGCCGGTCGCAGATCCGCGACCTCGGCGGCCGCGCCGCCCTCCACCCCCTCGAGTTCCTCGCCGCGCGCCTCCAGGCCTGACCGCGCGCCGCCGCGCCGCGGCCTGCCGCGCCCGGCGACGCGGCTCGGCGGCCCCGCGCCGCAGCTTCCGCGGCCTCCCAGCGCGGTTCTCCAGCGCCGTGTACGATGGTCGTCGTGAACTGGGTGATCCTGATCGCCGGCATCGTGGGGCTGGGCGTCGCCGCCTACGGGCTGGTCGCCCTGACGGTGCGGGCCGTGCGCCGCCGCAGCTACCTGGACATCGTCCTGGCCGTCGCTGCGGCCGTCGTGACCGTGGTCCTGCTGGCGGCGTTCGGGGACCGGTTCATCCGCTGACGAAGACCGGCGGTGCGTTCCGTGGTCGCCGCCCGGCGATCTCGCGTGATCGGACAGACCTAAGGTTCGCCCCGGTGTTGCCGATACTGGGAACGCCGGTCGGAGCGGATCGGTGGGGGCGTTGGAATCCCCCGGGCGCGGAATCCGCGGCCCCGCAGGCCCCGGTCGAGTCCGGGCAGCCGAGGCGCTCCGATGGTACGAAGCGACTGTCGCGGCCCCCGACCCCGGCATGGCAGGAGAGTGAGCAGATGGCCAAGCGAATCCTCGTCGTCGACGATGAGCCCGATATCCGGCGGCTGGTCGCCGAGGCGCTCGAGGTGACCGGGTACGAAGTGCACACTGCCGCCGACGGCGGCGAGGGAGTGCGCGTCGCGTCGCAGTATCTGCCCGACCTCGTGCTGCTCGACATCATGATGCCGGACATGGACGGGTTCGCCGTCTACGAGAAGCTGCGCGAGAAGCCCGTGGCGCTGAACTCGCCGATCATCTTCCTGACGGCCCGGCGGGAGATCAACGACAAGCTTCTCGGCTTCGAGAAGGGCGCCGCCGACTACATCACCAAGCCCTTCCACATCAAGGAGCTCCTGGCGCGGGTGAAGGTGCACCTGGGGGAGCTGGGGCCGCCCAAGGGCGACGTCCCCAATCCGATGACCGACCGCGAGCTCGAGGTGCTGGGCCTGCTGGCCAGCGGCAAGACCTACAAGCAGGTCGCCTGGGCGCTCGGACTCAGCCAGAGCACGGTGCGCAACCACCTGCACAACGTGTACCACAAGCTCAACGTGGTGGATCGCGCGCAGGCCGTCATCGTGAGCCGGGAGAACGGCTGGATCTAGCGGCCGCCGCAGCGGACCGCAGGACGAAGAGGGCCGGCGCTGCGCGCCGGCCCTTCGTGCGCACGGTGACCGGCGGCCGTCAGGACGCCGAGAACGGCATGTCCGGCAGCGACCACTCCGGACCCTCGGTGCGGCGCTCGCGGTGGCGCCGCTCGCTGAGGGGGCCGGATCCGCTGACCCAGCGCGGGCGGCGGCGCTCGCCGGTGCGCCGTTCGACGACGACGCGTACATCGGGGCGCTCGGCGAACTGCGCCGTCAGCCGCTGGTAGAAGAATCCCTCGAGCTGACGCGGGATCACGATGACTCTCGGCTCGACGCTCTGCGTCGTCCCGGGCATGCCCAACCTCCTCCGACACCACAACGGTACCACGTGGAATGCCCGTTGATTCGCCGTTCGCGGGCACTTCTCCTTGGCCGAGCCTGACAGGCACGGCACCGGCGTCGTCCGCCTTGGCGACAGGGCGGCTCTACGGCCCCTCCGGGCGGCCGTGCGCGGCCGCAGGCGCACGGGGCCGCGCTTCATCTCCCTCCACGTTCCCGAGCTCCGGCGTTCTGACTGGTCTTCGCCCGTCGGCCCGCACGCACCCGGCGCCGGGTGTAGGCTTGCCCGCACGGGACCCTCCGCGACCGTCCGGGGCCACCGGTACACGATGATCGCCGACTACCACATCCACACAGGCTTCTGTCCCCATGCCGAGGGCGACCCGCGCGAGTACGTCGAGCGCGCCATCGAGCTCGGCATGACGGAGATGGGCTTCGCCGAGCACCTGCCGTTCCTCGGCGGGTGGGAACCGCTGTTCGACCTCACCGACGACTGGGCGATGGGCCTGGACGAGCTGGACGACTACGTCGCGGCCATCCGCGAGCTGGCCCGGGAGTACGCCGCGGACGTGCGCATCCTCGTGGGCATCGAGGCCGACTTCATCCCCGCGACGCTCGAGGACACGGCTGCCGTGCTCGCCGAGTATCCCTTCGAGTACGTGATCGGCTCCGTGCACATCGTGGGCGACCGCTTTGGCTTCGACCACCCCGAGATGGAGGGCCGGCTGGCCGCCTACGGGCTCGACCGCATCTATCTCGAGAGCCTGGACCTCGCGAGGCAGGCCGCGGAGAGCGGGCTCTTCGACACTATCGGTCACCTCGACCACGCCAAGAAGTTCATCCTGCGGCCGAACGACGAGGCTGCGGTGGCGGCCGCCGCGTCCGCGGCGCTGCGCGCCGTGGCGGCGGCCGGCATGGCCGTCGAGCTCAACACCAGCGGCCTGCGCAAGCCGGTCGCCGAGGCGTTCCCCGGCCCGGCGCTGCTCGCCGAGGCCCGCGCGCTCGGCATCCCGCTCGTCCTCGGCTCGGACGCGCACCGGCCCGCGCACGTGGGCCACGCCTTCGACCAGGCCGCCGGCCTCGCCAGGGCGGCCGGCTACGCCGGCACGCTGCGCATCTCCGCGGACGCGCAGGAGGCTCTCGCGTGACGCCGCACGGCCGCCGGCTCGCGGCGATCTTCAACCCGCACTCTGGCGGCGGGGGATTCCGGCGCGACGTACCGCTCATCTTCGGGGCGCTCCGTGGCCTCGGCTACGACGTGGAAGAGCTCCGGACGGGAGCGCCGGGCGACGCCACGCGGCTGGCCCGCGAGGCGGTGGCCTCCGGGTCCGACCTCATCTGCGCCATCGGCGGCGACGGCACCGTCAACGAGACGATCAACGGGCTGGCCGGCAGCGACGTGCCGCTGGCCATCATCCCGACCGGCACCGTCAATGTCCTCGCCATGGAGCTCGGCATCCCGCTGGAGCCGCCGGATGCGGTGCGCATGCTCGAGGCGGGGACGGTCTCGTGGATCGACCTCGGACTCGCCGGCGACCGCTACTTCGGGCTCATGGCCGGCGTCGGTATGGACGCCGCCGTCGTCGCCTCGCTCAATCCGGTGATGAAGAAGGCGCTCAAGGAGGCGGCGTTCGCCGTGCAGGGCCTGGCCAACTACCTCACCCACGAGGACCCGCTCATCCGCGTCTCGAGCGAAGAACGCACGGTAGAGGGCTTCTTCGCTGTCTTCGGCAACTCCTCGAATTACGGCGGCGCTTTCGGCATCACGCCATTGGCCGACATGCGCGACGGGCTGCTCGACGTCTGCGTGCTCAAGGACAAGTCGCTCGTGAGCACCGTCTGGTACTGGGCGGCCGCGCTGATCAACGCCCACATCAAGCACCCCAAGGTGGAGTACTTCCGCACGGAGCCGCGTCCGTCGCCACGGTGGAGGACGGCAAGGAAGTGCTCGTCCAGACTGACGGCGAGGTCGCCGGCAGGCTGCCGATGGAGTGCCGCGTCGTGCCCCACGCCCTGCGCGTGGTCGTGCCCTGACGAACGGCCGCTGAGCCGGGGCGCCGCGCCGGCTCAGCGGCCGTTCGGCGCGCGATCCTAGAGGCCCATGACCTGCGCGAGCGCGCGCAGGCGCTCCACGTACTCCTTGCGCGCCTTCGCGTCGCGCGTGCGCAGCTCCGCCGGCGTCGCGACCGGTACGACCTTGAACGACGGGTTGTCGAAGAGCCGCAACTCGAGCGAGTCACCGGGCTCGTAGGGCCGGTTCTTGAACAGCCTGCCGAGAAGGAACCGGGTCGCCTCTTCGCCGACGGTCAGCACGTAGTGCGGCGTGGTGATGGTGAGTTCCTTGGAGAGATACGGGTAGCACGCCGCGAGCTCGTCGGCGGTCGGGCCGCGCTCGGCGCAGTCGCTGCGCGGCACGCACTTGACGAGCGTGGTCGCGTACACCTGGTCGCGGCTGTCCGCGAGCGCCGGCATGAACTCGGCGAGCTCCGCGAGGACGGCCTCGCCGGCGACGCCGCCCTCGGCCTCGTCGGCCGGGACCGGCGCGAGCGAGACGAGCATGACCGCGCAGTGCGGGTGCCCGCCGCCTGGTACGGCGCGGAGCCGGCACGCCACGAGCTCGTCGCAGCGGGTGCACTCGCCGACGCTCCGCGCGAGATTCTCGAGCTGTTCGACCGCGTCTTCCATGAGGGTCTCCTTGGTCGGTCCGGCCGGCTGCGCCGGCCGGGCGGTCAGGCGCCGGGCTTGGTGAGGCGGTACTCGCAGGCAAGGGCGCTGGGCAGTCCCACGAGCACGAGCATGAGCTCGCCGCCGAAGGGGGCGAGAACGAGGTTGAGGCCGTCGAAGTCGACGGAGATGTACTTCGCCTCCGCCTGGGCCAGTTCGGCGGCCAGGCGCGCGGCGACGTCGATGACGCCGGCCGCCTGGGCGGCCACGGCCTCGGTCTTGAAGTCCGCGTCCGCGTCGGCGGCGACGACGAAGCCGTCGCGCGAGATCAACAGGGCGGCGACGATCCCGGGCGTCTCCCGGTACGGCGCCAGCTGGGCGGCGAGGGTGTCGGCCTGGTCGGTCATGTCGCCTCCAAGGCGGTCTCGAGTTGGTTGCGCACCGCCAGGGCGAACGCCTGGGCGTCCGCCTCGCCGATGAAGGTCCGTGTCAGGCCGTCGCGCTTGCCGGCCAGCTCGCTGAGGAAGATGGCGGTGCGGGGCAGAGGCGACCCTTCGGGATCGGGCAGGGCGCCGTCGAGAGGCAGCTCGATCAAGGTGTCGCCGTTCATGAACAGCCGGCTGGACTCACGCCCCGAGAGCCGCGCCCGGACCTGGACGGCCACGCCCCCTGGGACCTGCTGGCTGGTGATGTCGATCTCCACAGCCGAAGACTAGCGAGGCGCATGGGGAGTGGCAAGACGCGGGGCCGGCGGCGGCCCCGCCCGATCACTGGGCGGCTGCGAGCGGGATGACCGTCCCGGCCACTTCCGCCGGCGCGGCGGCGGGCAGCGCCTCGTCGCGGGCGGCCGCGAGGAGGTCGCCGATGTCGCGCACGGTCGGGAACGACGAGGCGCCGATCGCAAGCGTCTGGCGGCGCCCGGCGATGAGGCTGGCGCCGACCTCGTGCGCGAGGTCGGCGGCGGTCTGGCGCGACTCACCGAGCGAGAGGCCGGGGAGGACGAGCACGAAGCTGTCGCTCCGCACGCGGAAGGCGCGCCCGTCGGCGGGGAGCCGCCGTTCGGCGCGCCGGGCGACGCCGCGGGCCAGCTCTTCGCTGCCCTCGGCGCCGAGGAAGTTGCGGCTGTCCTCGTAGTGCTCCAGTCGCACGAAGACGACGCTGAGCGGCCGGTGCTCGTCGAGCGCCGTCGATCGCGCTGCGCTCGAGGAACGCCGGCAGGCACGCCGCCGTCGAGAGCCCCGTGCTGACGTCCACCTTGGGCGCGTGCGGCTGCCGGCCGCGGGCGGCCGGGCGGCGCTGCAGCCTGGTCGCCGCGACGCAGCCGCCGCCGACCAGCACGGCGACCTTGGCCACGCCGCCGGCCCGGCTGCCGCCGAGCGACGGATCGGCGATGGCGGGCACGACGATCAGCAGCAGCGACGGACCGACGAGGAAGACCCACTCGCTCCGTGGCGCCCCCGCGAGCTCCCCCATGGCGAGCAGCGGCACGGTGCCGAGCAGCCAGCTGTCCGCGCCGCCCGAGAGAGCGAGCGCGAGGCCGAGCAGCAGCCAGTCGAGGACGACGAAGGTGTGCGCGAGCTCGGCCGGACGTCTGCCGGCCACCCTGACCGAGTAGACGCCGATGAGCGCGCCGGCGAGCGCCGGCGCCGCCGCGGCGCGGTGGCCGAGCGCGAGCGAGAGCGCGGTGAGCAGCAGGAAGAAAAGGGTCCGGTAGCGTGCCCGCAGGAGCGCCGGGTTACGGCGTCTGCGAGGCGGACGGCTCACTCGGATGCCGTCCGAGTCATGCGTGGCGTGAAGGGTGCGCGCTGCATGGCGTGACTATTCTGGCAGGAATCCGCAAATCCTTCAAGGTCAAGTTAAGGGTTTGGGTTGAAGAGCTGCGCGCCGCCGTTGCGGTACCGGCGCGCCGGGACCACGAGCCGCGAGGCTGGCGCCCGGCCTCGGCTCGGCTATAATCGACCTCCCGTGGAACGCCAGTTCTTCTTCTCCGGAAACGAGGCCATCGCCCACGGCGCCGTGCGCGCCGGGGCGCGCTTCGCGTGCGGGTACCCCGGCACGCCGTCCACGGAGATCATCGAGACGACCGCGACGCTCGAGGGCATCCACAGCGAGTGGTGCGTCAACGAGAAGGTCGCCCTCGAGACCGCGGTCGGCGCGTCGCTGGCCGGGGTGCGCACCATCGTCACCATGAAGCACGTCGGCCTCAACGTCGCCGCCGACCCCTTCATGACCCTCTCGCTGACCGGCGTGAACGCCGGCCTCGTGGTCGTCTCCGCCGACGACCCCGGCATGCACTCGTCCCAGAACGAGCAGGACAACCGTACGTTCGCGAAGTTCGCGAAGGTGCCGATGCTCGAGCCCTCCGACAGCCAGGAGGCCTACGACTTCGTGGCCGAGGCCTTCGCGCTCTCGGAGGAGTTCGACACGCCCGTGCTGCTCAGAACGACCACGCGCATCTCGCACGGGAGGGGGCAGGTGCGACCGCGCGTGCCGGTCGAGGCGCCGCCGCGCGAGTACGCGCGGGACATCAGCAAGTACGTCATGGTCCCGCAGTACGCGCGGCAGCGGAACCGGCTCGTCCTGGAGCGCCTGCAGAAGCTCCGCCGGCGCGCGGAGGAGAGCCCGCTCAACGTGCTGGAGGCGGGCTCCGTCGACTTCGGCATCATCGCCTCGGGCGTGGCGTACGCGTATGCGCGCGAGGCGTTTCCCAAGGCCTGGTTCCTCAAGCTCGGCCTCTCACACCCGCTGCCGTATGCCAAGGTCGAGCGGCTGTACGAGCACGTCTCGCGCGTGGCCGTAGTCGAGGAGCTGGACCCGTTCGTCGAAGAGCAGGTGCGGGCGCTCGGCCTTCCCGTGGTCGGCAAGGCGGCGATCCCCGCCGACGGCGAGCTGAACCAGGAGATCGTCTTCCGCGCGCTCGAGCCGTACCTGCTGCGCAAGCCGCCGCGCCGCCGCCGTCCGGCGCCGCCGCCGGCTCCCCTCGTCTCGGGCCCGCCACAGCCTGCCGCCGGCCTTCCCGTGCGCCCGCCGGTGCTCTGCCCGGGGTGCTCGCACCGCTCCGTGTACGCCGCCCTGCGGCGCCGCAAGCTCGCGCCGATGGGCGACATCGGCTGCTACACGCTCGGCGCGCTCCCACCGCTGCTGGCGCTCGACAGCTGCCTCTGCATGGGCGCCAGCGTCGGCATGATGGCGGGCTTCAACAAGGCCCTCGGACGCAAGGCGGCGGTCGCCGTCATCGGCGACTCCACCTTCTTCCACTCCGGGGTCACGCCGCTCATCGACGCCTTCTACAACGAGGTCGAGGGCATGGTGGTGGTGCTGGACAACCGCACCACCGCGATGACCGGGCATCAGGGGCACCCGGGGACGGGCCTGCGCCCGGACCGCAGTCAGGGCCCCGTCGTCGACATCCAGAAGGTCTGCGAGGGCATCGGCGTGCGCTGCGTCACGGTCGACGCCACCGATCACGAGGCGCTCGACGCGGCGATCAAGGCCGAGGCGAAGGCGGCGGGACTCGGCGTCATCGTCGCTCTCGCGCCGTGCGTGCTCACCACGCGCGAGAAGCCGGGCGAGGTCGTGGTCGACGACGAGCGCTGCAACCTGTGCGGCGTCTGCGTCGACCTGGGCTGCCCGGCGCTGGCCCCCGGGGAGCTCTCCGTGTCCATCACCGAGACGTGCACCGGTTGCGGCCTCTGCGTCGAGGTCTGCCGGCGCGGCGCCCTGAGCTACGCCGGCGCCGCCGGGGACGCGCCGTGAACGGGACGACGACGGTCTCGCTCGTCGGGGTGGGCGGCCAGGGCATCCTGCTCGGCGCCGCCATCTTGGCGGAGACCGCCGCCGGCGCCGGCCTCGACGTGAAGGCGAGCGAGGTCAAGGGCATGGCGCAGCGCGGCGGCAGCGTGCTCAGTACTGTCCGCTTCGGCGCGCACGTCTGGTCGCCGGTGGCTCCGCGTGCCGACGTCGTCGTGGCCACGGAACTCCTCGAGGGCATCCGCGGCCTCGACCTGCTCGGCGGGCGCGGCACGCTCGTCTGCGCCGCCACCACGCGGATCACGCCGGGGAGCGTGCTGCGCCGCGAGGAGGAGTACCCGGACGACCTCGCGGGGGCCGCCGCGCGGCGCGGCGCGCGCCTGCTCGCCGTCGACGCCGAGGCGATCGCCCGGGAGGCCGGCTCGCTGCGCGCCGTCAACGTCGCGCTGCTCGGCGCCGCCTCCGCCGTCCTCCCGTTCACGGAGGAGCAGTGGCGCCGCGGCCTCGAGGCCGCGGTGCCGGCGAAGATCCTCGCAGTCAATCTGCGCGCGTTCGAGCTCGGGCGCGCCGCAGTCGCCACCCAGGAGGTCGAGTCGTGAAGGTCACGCAGCTCACGGTCTTTCTCGAGAACCGCAGCGGTCGTCTGGCGGAGGTCGCCGACATCGTCGGCAAAGCCGGCATCAACATCCGCGGCTTCTCCACCACGGAGGCGGCCGAGTACGGCATCGTCCGGCTGATCGTCACCGACCCGGAACGGGCGCGCACGCTGCTGCACGAGGCCGGGTTCACGACCCACTTCTCCCAGGTCCTGTGCGTCAAGGTCGCGGACGAGCCCGGCGGGCTCGCGGCGGTGCTGGACCAGCTCGCCGCCGCCGGCGTGTCGATCGACTACCTCTACAGCATCTCGTTCTGGAACATCTGCTTCGCGGTCCGCGACATCGACCGCGCCATCGAGCTTCTCGCCGGCAAGGTGGACCTGCTCACCGACGAGGAGGTCCGGGGCCTGTGACCACTGCCGCCGAGGAGCATCTGACCAAGGACGCGGCCGGCGGGCTGTACTGGCAGCCGGCCGCCGAGACCCTGCCCGCGCCGCAGCTCGGCGAGCTGCAGATGGAGCGGCTCCGCGAGACGCTCGAGAACGCCTGCGAGAACGTCCCGTTCTACCGCAAGAAGATGGACGAGCTGGGCGTGAAGCCCGGCGACGTGAGCGGGCGCGGCGACGTCGCCGCCCTGCCCTTCACCACCAAGATCGACCTGCGCGACCACTACCCGTTCGGGATGTTCGCGCGGCCGCGCGACCAGGTCGTGCGCGTGCACGCCAGCTCCGGCACGACGGGCAACCCCACCACGGTCGGCTACACGCGCGCCGACATCGACACGTGGGGCGACCTCATCGCCCGGACGCTCGCCGCCGGCGGCGTCCATCCGGGCGACCTGCTGCAGAACGCCTACGGCTACGGCCTGTTCACCGGGGGGCTCGGCCTGCACTTCGGCGCCGAGCGCCTCGGGTGTACCGTCGTGCCGATCTCGGGGGGCAACACCGAGCGGCAGCTCAAGATCATGCGCGACTTCGGCGCGACGGCGCTCAGCTGCACGCCCTCCTACGCCATGTACCTGGCCGACGCCGCCCGCGACCGCGGCCTGCGCCCTGAGGACCTGCCCGTCCGGGTCGGCTTCCACGGCGCCGAGCCCTGGACCAACGAGCTGCGCCTGCAGATCGAGGCGGGGCTCGGCATCGACGCCCTGGACATCTACGGGCTCTCCGAGATGGGCGGCCCGGGCGTCGCCTACGAGTGCCTGTGCAAGGCCGGCATGCACGTCAGCGAGGACCACTACCTGGCCGAGGTCATCGACCCGGAGACGCTGCGGCCGCTGCCCGAGGGCGAGGTCGGGGAGCTCGTCTTCACGACCCTCACCCGGCAGGCCCAGCCGCTCATCCGCTACCGCACCCGCGACCTGTGCACCCTCACCTCCGAGCCGTGCGCCTGTGGCCGCACCTCGGTGCGCATGAGCAAACCGATCGGGCGCAGCGACGACATGCTCATCATCAGGGGCGTCAACGTCTTCCCGAGCCAGATCGAGGAAGTGCTGATGAGCATCCCGGCCATCGAGCCGCACTACCAGATCGTCGTCGACCGCAAGGGCTATCTGGACGTCATCGAGGTCTGGGTCGAGGTCGGGGAGGACCTCTTCGCCGAGACCATGGGCGACCTGGAGCGCTTTCAGCGCGGCGTGCAGGCGCAGATCTACAACGTGCTCAACATCCAGGTCGCGGTCAAGCTCAAGGAGCCGAAGGCGATCCAGCGCTCCGAGGGCAAGGCCGTGCGCGTCATCGACCGGCGCAAGGCGCTGTAGGGCTCACGGACCGGACGGCGGCGGGCCGGGCTGTTCTCAGCCGGGCCCGCCGCCGTCTATGCTCTCTGCCATGTCGTTCCCGCTGCAGACAGCGCGTCTGACGATCCGGCCGCTCACGGCCGCGGACGGCGGCGACGTGTACGCGGTCTTCGCCGCCCCGGCGGTCATGCGCTTCTGGAACAGCGCCCCGCCGGCGGACCTCGCGGAGGCCGGCGAGTGGGCGGCGCGCCTCGCGACCATGCAGCGCCGCCTCGGCTACGCGCAGTGGCGCGTGGGCGAGCGCGCCGGCGGCCGCCTCGTCGGCATCGCCGGCCTGCAGCCGCTGGACGGAGGCCCCGAGGTCGAGCTGACCTACGCGCTGGAGCCGTCGGCGTGGGGGAGAGGCTACGCCACCGAGGCCGCTCGCGGCAGCGCTCGAGTACGGCTTCGCCGAGGCCGGCCTCAGCCGCGTCGCCGGCATCGCCGACGCGAAGAACGAGGCGTCGCTGCGCGTGCTGCGCAAGCTCGGCATGCGCTCGCTGGGCGTCGCCGAGTACTGGGGCAGGCAGTGGGACAAGTACGAGGTGGCGGCCTCGGACCGGCGCGCCGAGCAGGCGGCGGCGCGGCCGCCGCTGCAGACGGAGCGGCTCGAGCTGCGGCGGTTCACCGCCGCCGACCTCGAGCCGCTGGAAGAGGTCTTCGGCGACCCGCGAGGTCATGCGCTTCGTCGGTCCCGACCGGCTCCCTCTCAGCGCCGGAGACCTCGCCCTCTCGCAGGCGAACGTGGAAGCGCACTGGAGGGACCACGGCTTCGGGCCGCTGGCCGCCGTGGAGCGGGCGTCGGGCCGGGTCGTCGGCGAGGTCGGCCTGCAGCTCGTCGAGGGCGGCCCGGATGTCGAGCTGACGGCCACGTTTGCGCGCGCCGTGTGGGGTCGCGGGTACGCGACCGAGGCGGCGCGCGCCGTCCTGCTCTGGGCCTTCGCCGGCGTGGGCCTGCAGCGCCTGGTCGCCGTCGCCGACCCCGCCAACGCCGGGTCGCTGCGTGTGCTCGAGAAGATCGGCATGGTCCCGGTCGGGCTGCGCGACTGTTACGGGGCGTGGCTGGCGGAGCACGCGCTCACGCTCGGCGAGTGGCGCGCTCTGGCCGGGCCCTCGCCGGCGCGCAGGTAGCCGGCCCGCCGGCGCGCACGTGGCCGGCACGCGGCGCGCAGTTGGCCGGCCCGCGGCGCGCTCCCTCGGGGCCGTCTATAATCGCGGGGTGACGCCGCCCGCCTCAGCCCTGCGGCCGTTCCGCGGCCTGCGCCTCGACCTCTCCCGCCGGACCTGCAGCGAGGAAGAGCTGCCCGCCGACGTCGTGCGCGCCTACCTCGGCGGGCGCGGGCTGGGCGCGTACCTCGCGCTCCGCGAGCGGCTGTTCGAGGTGGAGCCGTTCGCGCCCGAGAACCTGCTGATCTTCGCGCCGGGCCCCCTGACGGGGACCGGCGCCCCCGCCAGCGGCCGCTACAGCGTGACCAGCCGCTCGCCGCTCACCGGCACCGTCTTCGACGGCAACTCCGGCGGCAACTTCGGCAACGCCCTGCGCCGCCTCGGCTGGGACTATCTCATCATCACCGGCGCGCTGGACGAGCCGGGGTACGTGACCATCGGGCTCGACGCGGCCGCCGGGGTCTCGCCGGCCGGGCCGGGCCCCGCCGAACCCCTGGACGGCGCCGGCGGCGCGCTGCTGCGCCCCGCCGCCGGCCTCTGGGGCACGGACGTCCCCGCCTCGCTCGAGCGCCTGCGGGAGCTGTACCCGAAGTGCGAGGCCGCCGTCATCGGCCCGGCCGGCGAGCGCGGCGTGCTGTTCGCCAGCATCGTCAACAACCGCGGCCGCTCCATCGGCCGCGGCGGCCTCGGCGCCGTGATGGGCGCCAAACGGCTCAAGGCGCTGGTCCTGGGCGGCAACGGCGACCACAAGCCGCCGGTCGCCGACCCCGAGCGCCTCGCCTTCATCGTCTACGAGGCGGAGAAGCTGCTGAAGGCAAACCCCATCACCTCCACGGCGCTGCCCGAGTTCGGCACGTCGGTGCTGGTCAACGTGCTCGACCAGGCCGGCGCGCTGCCGACCCGCAACCACCGCGAGAGCCGGTTCGAGGGCGCCGCGGCCATCTCCGGCGAGGCGCTGAAGCGCGACCACGTGCAGCGCCGCTCCGCCTGCCGCGGCTGCATCATCGGCTGCGCCCGGCGGTCGACCGCCGGCGGAGAGAGCGGCGAAGGCCCCGAGTACGAGAGCATCTGGGCCTTCGGCGCCGAGTGCGGCGTGAGCGACCTGACGGCGATCGTGCGGGCCAACTACGCCTGCAACCGCGCCGGCATGGACACCATCACCATGGGCGTGACGATCGCCTGCGCGATGGAGCTCACGGAGCTCGGCCTGCTGCCCGGCGGCCCGCGCTTCGGCGACGCGCGGGCCATCATCGCGCTCGCCGAGGCGACGGCCGCCGGCGAGGGCCTCGGCGCCGAGCTCGGGCTCGGCTCGGCGCGCTTCGCCGCCCTCCACGGCCGCCCCGAGCTCTCCATGAGCGTCAAGCAGCTCGAGATGCCGGCCTACGACCCCCGCGGCATGAAGGCCCAGGGCCTCGCCTACGCCACCAGCAACCGCGGCGGCTGCCACCTGCGCGCCAACATGCTCGGCCCCGAGATCCTGGGGGTGCCCAAGATGGTCGACCGCTTCGCCACGCTCGGCAAGGCCGGCCTGCTCATCAACCTCCAGAACCTCAACGCGGTGCTCGATTCGCTGAGCGTGTGCAAGTTCACCGCCTTCGCGATGAAGGAGGACTACTACGCCCGCCAGCTGAGCGCCGTCTGGGGCGAGACCGTGGAGCCGCAGGAGCTGCTGCAGCTCGGCGAGCGCATCTGGAACGCCGAGCGCCTCTTCAACCTGGCCGCCGGCTTCACCCGCGCCGACGACACGCTGCCGCCCCGGCTCCTGCACGAACCCGTGCCGGCCGGGCCGTCCGCCGGTCAGGTTGTAGACTTGCCGCCGATGCTCGACGAGTACTACATCT
Source organism: uncultured Thermoleophilia bacterium (assembly GCA_963808735.1). Classification (GTDB taxonomy): domain Bacteria; phylum Actinomycetota; class Thermoleophilia; order UBA2241; family UBA2241; genus CAIXSE01. The sequence goes on from CAWEHE010000014.1 coordinate 152,521, forward strand.
CGCGCGGCTGGGACGCGGGCGGCGTGCCCTCGGCGGCCAAGCTCGAGCGCCTCGGCCTGACCGCGTCGGCCGCTGCCGCGGGCGTGGCGCCCGGCGCCGCGAGGACGACGGAGGCGCCGGCCGGCCGCGCGCCCGGAGTGGCCGCCCCGTGAGCTCGGCCGTCCTCGAGCAGTTCCAGGCCATCGGCCGCGACCTCTTCGTCGCCGGCGCGATCAGCTCGCACGGCGGCAACCTGAGCGTGCGCATGGGCGACCGCATCCTCATCACCCGCCGCGGCTCGATGCTCGCCCGGCTCGAGGAGCGCGACGTCATCGAGACGGGCCTCGAGGAGAACGACGCCAACGTCATGCTCGCCAGCACCGAGATCAACGTCCACCGGGCCATCTACCAGGGGACGGCGGCGCAGGCGATCGTGCACGCGCACCCGCCTTACGCGATCGCCCGCTCTCTCCTGTGCGACGAGATCGTCCCCATCGACAGCGAGGGCTCGTACCTGCTGCACAAGGTGCCGGTGGTGCACACCGAGCTCACCGCCGGCTCCAAAGAGGTCGCCGAGCTGCTGCCGAAGTGGCTCAAGGAGTACGACATCGTGATGCTCCGCGGCCACGGGCCCTTCGCCATCGGACACCTCCTCGAGGAGGCCTACCAGCTCACCAGCGTGCTCGAGATGGCCTGCCGCATCATGACCATCGCCGACGGGCTGGGCGAGCAGGTCAAGGAGTACCGCAAAGGGTCGGACCGGTACGAGACCTGGTAGGCGGCGAGCGGCGTGCGGGCGGGGATGCGGCGAGCGCCGCCCGCCCGGTCAGAGTCCGAAGAGGCCCGCGAACCAGCTGCCGATGGCGCCGGCCACTCCCGTGTCGCCGCTACCGGTGAGCTGCACCGGGACGGATGGGCCGGCGGCGGTCCTGCCGCCGACCGCCGTCGGCGTCCCGGTCGGCGTCGGCGGGCTTGTCTTTGTCGGCGTGGGCTTGGGCGTCGTCGGCGTGGGCTTGGGCGTCGTCGGCTGCGGCGCCGGCGTGATGGTCTTGACCGGACCGGGGCTCGGCGACCCGCTCTTGCTCGCCGACGGCGACGCCGACGGCGACATCATCTGCATCTTGCCCTCCCACGGGCTGAACGTCCACGGGTAGGTCTTGAAGCTCGGGTGCGGCTCGTCCTTGAGCGCGAAGGCGAAGAACTTGGACCACATCGGTGCGCAGTAGGTGGCACCGTAGGTGCCGTCCATGGGCGAGTTCTTCTCGGCGTCGCCCATCCAGACGGCGGCGGCCAGCTGCGGCGTATAGCCGTCGTACCAGACGTCCCAGCCCTTCTCCGTGGTGCCGGTCTTGCCGGCGCGCGGGTACGGGAAGTACGCGCCGGACGACGAACCGGTGCCGGACGAGGCGACGCGCTCGAGGCACTGGGTGACGACGCTGGCGACGCCGGCGGGGATGGCACGGGTGCCCTTGGTCTTCGGCTTCCAGATGACCGCGCCCCTCCTGTTCTTGACCTGCACGATCGCCTGCGGCTTGTGGTGGACGCCGCCGGCGGCCAGCGTGGCGTAGGCGTCGGCCATCTCGAGCGGCGTGACGCCGGAAGTGCCCAGCGTGATCGACGGGACGGCGTCGAGCGGGCTGGTGACGCCCATCCTGTGCGCGGTGTTCACGGTGTTCTCCGGGTCGACGTCCACGCTGAGCTGCGCGTACACGACGTTGTCGGAGATGGTCGTGGCGGCCGACACGCTCTCGGGCCCGCCCGGACCGTCACCGTTGACGAGCCACGGCTCGGCGTAGAGGCCCATCGGGATGATGATGGGGCTCTTGGACGAGTAGTAGGTGGTGTCCGGGTTCATCCCCTGTTCGACGGCGGTCGCCAGCACGAAGGGCTTCATCGACGATCCCGCCTGCCGCCTGGCCTGGTAGGCGAGGTTGAACTTCTGCTTCTTGTAGTCGAGGCCGCCGACCATGGTGCGGATGTAGCCGTTGGCAGGGTCGATGGCGACGAGGGCCGCAGACGGCTTGAAGCCGAAGTCCAGCGGCTCGGTCGTGCTCCTGATGATGTCGATCGCCGCCCGCTGCCACTCGACGTCGATGCTCGTCGTGACCTTGAGGCCGCCGTCGAAGACCGTCGCCGTCCCGTACTTCTTGGTGAGCTGCTTGGTCACGTAGTCGACGAAGTAGTCGGCCAGGCTCTTGTTGTAGTTCGGCGGGTTCTGGTAGACGTGGAGCTTGCTCGCCATGAGGTCGTCGGCGCGCGCCTGCGTGATGTACCCCTGGTCCGCCATGAGCTGCAGCACCTTGTCGCGCTGCTGCGTGGCCATCTTCTTGTCGGTCGTCGGCGAGTACGCGGACGGGAACTTGGGCATCGCCGCGAGCATCGCCGCCTCCTTGGTGCTCAGCGCCGAGGCGTGCTTGTGGAAGTACGTGCGCGCCGCCGCCTCGACGCCGTAGGCGCCGGCGCCGTAGTACACGGTGTTGAGGTACGCGGTGAGGATCTTGTCCTTCGTCCACTGGTCCTCGAGCTGCCAGGCGAGCACCGCCTCGTTGATCTTGCGCTTGTACGTCCTCTCGTTGCCCACGTAGGCGTTCTTGACGTACTGCTCGGTGATGGTGGAGCCGCCCTGGACGACGCTGCCGGCGCGCAGGTTCTCCATCATGGCGCGCACCACGCCAGGGAAGTCGACGCCGTGGTGCTCGTAGAAGCGCTCGTCCTCCACGGCCACCGTGGCCTGCTTCATGACGTCGGGGATCTTGGCGCTCGGGATGATCACGCGGTTCTCGACCGCCGTGCAGCTCGGCGATGACGATCTTGCCGGTGCGGTCGTAGATGACGGTGTTGGCGGCCAGCCGGTCCCTGTGCTGGGCATCGAGGGAAGGCAGGTCGCGCGAGAGGGCGTAGATGGCGCCGGCGGCGACGGCCAGCCCGGCGATCAGCGAGAGCAGCAGGACGACGACGAAGATCTTCACGAACAGCCACTTGCGGCTCGTGGTCTTGGCGCGCTTCTTCTTGCGCTCGCGCCTGCGCCGCGGGAGGTCCTCGGGGTCGACGCGGTATCTCGTGTATTCAGCCATGGCTCACCATTGTACCCGTCTGGGGACGCGGCGGCCCCTCGCGGCGTTCACGCAGGCGCGCGGGTGGCGGACTCGTCGTGGTCGCCGGGGGAGTCTTCAACGCCCGGCTCGGGCTCCCTCTTCGGCTGGACGATGCGCGCCAGGATGATCGACACCTCGTAGAGGATGTAGAGCGGTATGAACATCGCCAGCATGGAGAAGGCGTCCTGGCTGGGGGTGATGACGGCGGCGGCGAACGCCATGATCAGCACCGCCCAGCGGCGGTTCTTGCGCAGGAACTTGTCGTCGACCACGCCGACCTTGGCCAGGAGCACCAGGATCACGGGCAGCTCGAAGACCACGCCGAAGGCGAGGATGAAGAGCGCCATGAACGTGAAGTAGTCGCTGGCGCGGAGCTGCACGTTGAAGAAGCCGGCGCTGAAGGTGAGCAGGAAGTCCAGCCCCCTGGGGAGGACGAGGAAGTAGCCCAGCGCCACGCCGGCGAAGAACAGCAGCGACGAGGAGATGACCACCGGGTAGAAGTAGCGCTTCTCGCCCTCGGTGAAGGCGGGGGCGAGGAACGCCCACAGCTCGTAGATGAGGATCGGCGCCGCCAGGATGAGGCCGCCGACGAACCACACCTTGAGGCTGACCATGAAGGGCTCGGCCGGGCTGAACGTGGTGATCGTCTGCGCCGACTCGGGCAGGCCCGGGACCCGGCGCAGCGGGTACAGCAGGATCTCGAACATGAAGCTGTTGAAGAGCGCCGCGATCAGGACGCCGACGGTCACGGCGATCAGGCACGTGAACAGGCGGCGGCGCAGCTCGTCGAGGTGCTCGAACAGCGTCAGACGGTCTTCTGCGGTGAGCGCCACGCGGTCAGGCTCCGGTCGGGGTTCCGCCGGTGGCCGCGGCGCCGGCGGTCACGGCGGCGTCCGGCGCCTCAGGAGCGGCCGGCGCCTCCGGAGCGACGTCCGGCGCCACGTCCGGCGTTTCCGGGCTCGGCGCGCTCGCGCCCGCGAAACCGGCGGCCGCAACCGCTCCGGTCACCGCCGCGTCCTTGGCCGGCGCCGGCGCCTCGATGGCGGACTTGAGGTCGACGCTCGACTTGAGGTCGCCGATCGAGCCCTTGACGTCCTTGATCGGGTCGGTGAACGTCGATTTGACGTCGTTGATCTGGTCGGTGACCTCGCCGAGGCCGAGCTCGGTCTTGGCGGTATCGGCCGCCTTCTTGAACTCGCGCACGCCCTTGCCCAGCGACTTGCCCATCTGCGGCAGCCGCTTGGGCCCGAAGACGAGCAGGGCGATGATGAGGACGACGATGATCTCGGTGGGTCCGATGTTCACGGGGGGGTCACCTTGGCCGGGGGTATCGTGCCGCTCCATCGTACGAGCCGCGGGCCCGAAGTGCAACGCGGCCCCTTCTGCAGGTCCAAAGCGCCGCCGCCGCGCTGGCCGATACGGCGAATGGCGCGGCGATTCTCCTGCAAATCAGGGAGATTCCTCGATACCCCCACCGGTTTGCGCGTCAGTTGCGTCCCGCGAAGCGGCTTTGGTAGAGTACGCGAGTCGTCCGGCGGCTCCCAGGGGAAGGGGGTCCGGGCGGCGTCACCTGTCGCATGACGAACGCATACCTCACAGATTGGCTCTATGTCTGGCTGTTCATCGTCGCCGGGGCGGCGCTGGTCGTCCTCATCCTGCTCTTCTCCAAGCTCATCAACCCGAGCCACCTCACGCCCGAGAAGCTGCAGCCCTACGAGTGCGGCATCCCGCCGGTCGGCAACCCGTGGCAGCCGTTCGCCGTGCGCTACTTCGTCTTCGGGCTCCTCTTCCTGGTCTTCGATGTGGAGTCGGCGTTCCTGTTCCCGTGGGCGCTCGTCTTCCGCGGCCTGGGCACGGCGGGGTTCATCGAGATGCTGCTCTTCATCGCCGTGCTCGCCTTCGGCCTGCTGTACGCGTGGCGCAAGGGGGCCCTCGAGTGGGCATGAGTGAGCGCGTCAAGACGGTCCGCTACCCCAAGCTGGAGCACTTCAGCGAGCCCAACGTCATCACCACCACCGCCGACTTCATCTTCAGCTGGGCGCGCTCGCACTCCGTCTTCCCGTTCACCTACGGCCTCGCCTGCTGCGCCATCGAGATGCTGAGCTCGGGCTTCGCCCGCTACGACATCTCCCGCTACGGCATGGAGGTCTTCCGCCCCACGCCGCGCCAGTGCGACCTCATGATCGTGGCCGGCACCGTCAACGAGAAGATGGCGCCGGTGCTCAAGCGCCTCTACGACCAGATGTCCGAGCCCAAGTGGGTCATCAGCATGGGCGCCTGCGCCACCAGCGGCGGGCCGTTCTACGACGGCTACAACGTCGTCAACGGCGTCGACAAGGTCGTGCCGGTCGACGTGTACATCCCCGGCTGCCCGCCGCGCCCCGAGGCGCTGTTCCAGGGGCTGCTGGAGCTGCAGGGCAAGATCCAGGAGTTCAAGTTCGTGCCCGAGAAGCCGGCGGCGCCCGAGACGGCCGCGCCGGCCGGGGAGGCCTGAGCGCGTGGGCCTCACCGTCGGGAGCCACCCCATGAGCATGGACGCCATCTCCGCGCTGCTCGCCGAGCGCTTCGCCGGCGACCTCACCGACGTGCGCATCCAGGAGCCGGACACCGTCGTCGCGCGCTGCGCGCGCGAGAAGCTCAAGGACCTCGCGGCGCGCCTCAAGGCACGACCCCGACGCCGGCTACGAGACGCTCAACTGGATCGCCGGCGTCGACCGCGAGACCGGGTTCGAGAGCGTCTACCACGTCTACTCGTGGAAGACGAACACCTACCTCGAGCTGCACGTCGCCCTGCCGCGCGAGGCGCCCGAGGTCGACACGGTCACCGGCGTCTGGCCGGCGGCCGACTGGCACGAGCGCGAGTCCTGGGACATGGTCGGCATCGTCTACGCCGGGCATCCCGACCTGCGCCGCATCCTGCTCAAGGACGACTTCGTCGGCCACCCGCTGCGCAAAGACTACGTCGACCTCGCGGAGAACCACCCGCATGTATGACCAGTTCGAGAGTCCAGAGCCCGACGAGGCCGTCAAGCTCGCCCTGCGCCGCATCGACGCAGCGACGGCGCGCGGCGAAGGCTCCGACGTCGACGGCCTGGCCTTCAACGAGGTCGTGGTCAACATGGGGCCGCAGCACCCCAGCACGCACGGCGTGCTGCGCCTGGTCGTGACCCTCGACGGCGAGCTCGTCAAGGACGTCATCCCGGTGATCGGCTACCTGCACCGCTGCAAGGAGAAGCTCGCCGAGCGCCGCACCTACTTCCAGTACATCCCGATCGTCGACCGCACCGAGTACCTCGCCAGCATCAACTGCGAGTGGGCCTACGTGATGGCGGTCGAGAAGCTCACCGGCATCCGGGTCACGCGGCGGGCGGAGTTCATCCGCGTCATCACCGGCGAGCTCATGCGCATCGCCAGCCACCTGGTCGCGGTCGGCACCTTCACCGCCGACCTCTCGCCGCTGGGCACGGCCATGGTCTTCTACATGTTCCGCGACCGCGAGCAGATCCTCGATCTCATGGAGGAGCTCACGGGCGCGCGCATGATGTTCAACTACTTCCGCTTCGGCGGCGTGCGCTACGACCTGCCGGACGGCTGGGTCGACAAGTGCCGCGACTTCCTCGCGAGGTTCCCGAAGCTCATCAAGGAGTACGAGGCCCTCGTCGACGACAACGCCGTCTTTCTGCAGCGCACGCAGGGCAAAGGCGTGATCACGCAGCAGGACGTCGTCGACTACGGCATCACCGGGCCCAACGCGCGCGCCTCCGGCGTCGACCTCGACCTGCGCCGCTCGCGCCCGTACTCGGTGTACCCGGAGCTCGACTTCGAGGTCCGCACCGAGCAGCACGGCGACGTCTTCGACCGCTACCGGGTGCGCATGGACGAGATGCGCGAGAGCGTCAAGATCGTCGAGCAGTGCCTGGACATGCTGCCCAAGGGCCCCGTCCAGGCCGGCTCGCTGCGCGCGCCCTACGTGGTCACCCCGCCGCCCGGTTCCTGCTACGTCGGCCAGGAGAACCCTCGCGGCGAGTACGGCACCTACATCGAGAGCGACGGGTCGCGGTACCCGTACCGGCTCAAGTTCCGCGACCCCTGCTTCTGCAATCTGCAGCTGTTCCCCAAGCTCCTCACCGGCAACAAGATCGCCGACGCGGTGGCCATCTCGGGCAGCATCGACCTCGTGCTGGGAGGGATCGACCGCTAGATGGACGTCCTGGTCGCCATCCTCCGGGCCATCCTTTTCGTGGTCATCGCCTACGCCGTGGTGTTCGTGGCGGCGCTCGTCAACATCTACTTCGAGCGCCGCGCCATCGCCTTCGTCGGCGACCGGCTCGGCCCCAACCGGACCGGCCCGCAGGGCGTGCTGCAGAGCGTCGCCGACGCCTTCAAGATGATGGGCAAGGAGGACTTCCGCCCGCTGCTCGCCGACCCGGTGCTGTTCACGCTCGCGCCGGTCACGGTGATGATCGGCGCGGTCGCCATCCAGCTGGTGATCCCGTACACCGGCGGGGCCATGGCGACGAACCTCAACATCGGCCTCATCTTCCTGGTCGCGATCACCAGCTTCACCACGCTCTCGATCCTCATGGGCGGCTGGGCGTCGCGCAACAAGTACTCGCTGGTGGGCGCGCTGCGCGCCGCCGCCCAGATGATCAGCTACGAGATCCCCATGCTGCTGGCCTTGCTCGTGGTGGCGATGATCGTCGGCTCGCTGCGCATCGACGTGATCGTCGCCTTCCAGGCCCACTACGAGTGGATCGGCTTCTACGCGCCGTTCACGTTCCTGCTCTTCTACATCGCCTCCATCGCCGAGCTGAACCGCGGCCCCTTCGACCTCCCCGAGTCGGAGTCCGAGCTCGTCGCCGGCTACGCCACCGAGTACTCGGGCATGCGCTTCGGCATGTTCTACCTCAACGAGTACGCCGGCCTCACGATCATGTCCATGGTCGCGGTCACGCTGTTCTTCGGCGGCTGGATGGGGCCCTTCGCCGACGCCGTCGACTTCTGGGGCATCGCCTGGATCGGCATCTTCTGGTTCCTCGCCAAGACCTACGTCCTCGTCTTCATGCTGGTCTGGATCCGCTTCAGCATCCCGCGCCTCCAGGTCGACCAGCTCATGGCCTTCGCCTGGAAGATCCTCATCCCGCTCGGCCTGGTCAACATCCTCGTCACCGCGGCGATCATCCTCTGGGTGCCGAGCTGGAAGTGGGGCCTCGCGGTGTTCGGCTGGGCCTCGTTCTTCGCCTTCGTCGGGCTCCTGGATCCCATCCTCAAGCGCCGCCTGCGCAAGCTGCGCGAGCGCCAGCCGGTGGTGAGCGCCTGATGCTCGGCATGTTCAAGGCCATGCGCACGACCCTCAAGCACCTGCCGATGAAGAAGATCACGGTGCAGTACCCGGAGCAGCGCGAGGTGCTGCCGGAGCGCAGCCGCGGCCTCTTCCGCGTGGTCATCGACCCGTCCAGCGGCGAGCCTCGCTGCCGCTCGTGCACGCTCTGCGAGAGCAACTGCCCGGTGCAGGTGATCCGCGTCAATCACACGAGCAAGTACCGCCTGCCGGTGCCCAACGCGGCGCGCATCGCCGAGGCGCGCCTCGCCGCGCAGGAGGGCGTCGACCTCAAGGACCTGCAGCCGGTGCTCGACGACTACTACGAGCACGGCACCGGCCTCATCGCCATGCTGCAGAACGCGCAGGACGTCTACGGGTACCTGCCGCGCGTGGCGATCCAGGAGATCAGCCTGCAGACCGGCGTCTCGCTCAGCCAGCTCTACGGCGTCTCGAGCTTCTACAACCAGTTCCGCCTCTCGCCGGTCGGCGAGCGCATCATCGACGTCTGCCACGGCACCGCCTGCCACGTCGCGGGGGCGGTCCAGATCACCGAGGCCCTGGAGGAGGAGCTCGGGATCGCCGACGGCAAGACGACCAAGGACATGAAGTTCACGCTCTCGTCGGTCGCCTGCATGGGCGCCTGCTCGCAGGCCCCCGTCATGCGCATCGGCGAGCAGACCTACGGCGGCATCACCCCTGACCAGACACGCAAGATCATCCGCGACCTCATGGAAGAGGTCGGCGGTCAGAAGGGGTGACCAGAGGCATCATGACTGACGAGATCACCACCCCGCGCCCCGACACCGAGGCCCGCAACGTCAGCGTCGCCGCGCGTCCGGGCGGCGGCTACGACGTCAAGGTCTGCGCCGGCACCGCCTGCTTGTTCGCCGGCTCCATGGCCGTGTACGACACCTTCGTGCAGGAGGTCCAGACGGCCGGGCTCGGCGACAAGGCCTCAGTCAGCATCATCGGCTGCCACGGCCTCTGCTCGATGAGCCCCGTCGTGGTGCTCAGCGACGACACGCTGTACGGCCACCTCAAGCCCAAGGACGTCGCCAAGGTCGTCGAGGAGCACCTCAAGGGCGGCACGCCGGTCGAGCGCTTCCTCTACAAGGACGAGCAGACCGGCGAGCGCATCCGCGACTGGAAGGACATCGGGTTCTACAAGCTGCAGACGCGCATCGCGCTGCGCGACGTCGGCGTCATCAATCCCGAGAGCATCGACGCGTACCTCGCCGTCGGCGGCTACGAGGCCGCCAGGATGGCGCTCACGGAGAAGACGCCCGAGTGGATCATCGAGCACGTCACCGACTCGGGCATCCGCGGCCGCGGCGGCGCCGGGTTCCCCACGGGCGTCAAGTGGAAGTTCGCCAACCAGTCCAAGAGCGACGAGAAGTACCTGATCTGCAACGCCGACGAGGGCGACCCCGGCGCGTTCATGGACTGCTCCATCCTCGAGGGCGACCCGCACGCGGTCATCGAGGGCATGATCATCGGCAGCTACGCGATCGGCGCCCACGAGGGCTACGTGTACGTGCGCGCCGAGTACCCGACGGCCGTCAAACGCCTCACCATGGCGGTCGCCGCCGCCGAGGAGCGCGGGTTCCTGGGCAAGGACGTCTTCGGCACCGGCTGGGAGTTCAACCTGCACCTCAAGCTCGGCGCCGGCGCGTTCGTCTGCGGCGAGGAGACGGCGCTCATCGCCTCCATCGAGGGCAAGCGCGGCATGCCGCGCACGCGGCCGCCGTTCCCCGCGGTCAGCGGCCTGTGGGGCAAGCCCACCAACATCAACAACGTCGAGACCTTCTCGAACGTGCCCTGGATCATCAAGCACGGCGCCGAGGCCTACTCCGAGCTCGGCGCCGACACCAGCCGCGGCACCAAGGCCTTCAGCCTCGCCGGCAAGATCGTCAACGGCGGCCTCGTCGAGGTGCCCATGGGCTCCAGCCTCCGCCACCTGATCTTCGACGTCGGCGGCGGCATCCCGGGCGGCAAGCAGTTCAAGGCGGTGCAGCTCGGCGGCCCCTCCGGCGGCTGCGTGCCGGCGAGCCTCCTCGACACGCCGGTCGACTACGAGAGCCTCGCCGCGACCGGCGCCATCGTCGGCTCCGGCGGCATGGTCGTGGTCGACGAAGAGACCTGCATGGTCGACCTGGCGCGCTTCTTCCTCGACTTCACCCAGAAGGAGTCGTGCGGCAAGTGCATCCCCTGCCGCCTCGGCACCAAGCGCATGCTCGAGATCCTCGACCGCATCATCGCCGGCGACGGCCGCGACGGCGACATCGAACTGCTCGAGGAGATGGGCCACTACGTCATCGACGGCTCGCTCTGCGCGCTCGGCGGCACCGCTCCCAACCCCGTGCTCACGACGATCAAGTACTTCCGCAGCGAGTACGAGGCCCACATCCGCGAGAAGCGCTGCCCGGCCGGCAAGTGCAAGGAACTGATCACCTACTTCATCGACGCCGAGGCCTGCACCGGCTGCATGCTCTGCGCCAAGAAGTGCCCCACCCTGTGCATCACCGGCGAGACGCAAGCAGCTGCACGTCATCGATGTCGACAACTGCATCAAGTGCGACACCTGCCGCCAGGTCTGCAAGTTCGACGCCGTCAAGGTGCATTCGGGCATCGAGCTCGCCGTTGCCGGCGCGGCCGAAGGGGCTGAGGCCTGACCATGGCGACGACGGTCGAGAACGTGCCCCAGACCACGCCGCGCCCCGGCCAGGTCACCGTGACCATCGACGGGCAGGAGGTGATCTGCGACCACGGCGACACCATCCTCGAGGCGGCGCAGCGCATCGGCCTCCACATCCCGACGCTCTGCTACGAGCCGCGGCTGCCGGCGACGGCCGCCTGCCGCATGTGCATCGTCGAGGTCGAGGGCGCCCGCAAGCTGATCCCGAGCTGCTCGGCGGCGGTCTCCGACGGCATGGTCGTCAAGACCAGCACCGAGAAGGTCCGCGCCATGCGGCACCTCTACCTCGAGCTGCTGCTCAGCGACCACAACTCCTTCTGCACGCCGCCCTGCCGCGACGCCTGCCCGACGCACATCAAGATCCCGCAGTTCCTCGACTACATCGCGCACAAGGACTACAAGAACGGCGTGCGCAAGCTGCGCGAGGACCTGCCGTTCCCGGCGATCCTCGGGCGCGTCTGCCCGCGGCCCTGCGAAGGTCCCTGCCGCCGGCAGCTGGTCGAGCAGCCCATCACCATCTGCCAGCTGCACCGCTTCATGGCCGACCAGACCATCGACGAGGAGCAGACCGGCGAGCTGCTGCTGCCGGTCGAGCCGAAGGCCGACACCGGCAAGAAGATCGCCATCGTCGGCGGCGGGCCCGCCGGCCTCGCCGCCGCCTTCTACGCCCGGCTCGAGGGGCACGCGGTCAAGATCTTCGAGGCCCTGCCCAAGCCGGGCGGCATGCTGCGCTACGGCATCCCCAGCTACCGCCTGCCGCGCGACCTGGTCGACAAGGAGATCAACGTGCTCTGGCGCATGGGGGTCGAGCTCCAGGTCGAACAGCCGCCTCGGCGTCGACTACCAGCTCGAGGAGCTCCTCGAGGAGTACGACACCGTGTTCCTCGCCCTCGGCGCCTTCAACAGCAACGACATGGGCTGCCCCGGCGAGGACGCCGACGGCGTGGTCACGGCGGTCGACTTCCTCGGCGAGCTCGAGGTCACCGGCGAAGTGCACGTCGGCGAGAAGGTCACCGTCATCGGCGGCGGCTTCACCGCCATGGACGCCTGCCGCACCAGCCTCCGCAAGGGCGCCGCCGAGGTCACCTGCCTCTACCGCCGCTCGCGCAAGGAGATGCCGGCCCACGTCACCGAGGTCGACGAGGCCGAGGAGGAGGGCGTCAAGCTGGAGCTGCTGTGCGCCCCCGTCAAGGTCCTCACCGACGCCGACAACAAGGTCACCGGCATCGAGATGCTGCGCATGGAGCTCGGCGAGCCCGACGCCTCCGGCCGCCGCCGCCCCGTGCCCGTCGAGGGCTCCGAGTTCGTCGTCGAGTGCGACCAGGTGATCACCGCCATCGGCCAGTACCCCAAGCTCGACGGCACCAGCGAGGAGCAGGGCGTGAGGCGCACCAAGTGGCGCACCATCCAGGTCGACGACTGGACCTTCCAGACCGACGACCCGCGCGTGTTCGCCGGCGGCGACGCCGTGCTCGGCGCGCAGACGGTGATCCAGGCGGTGGCCCAGGGCAAGAAGGCCGCCTGGAGCATGGACGCCTACCTGCGCGGCGCCGACATGGCCGACGTCTCGCAGTCGCTCGCCGCGCTCAAGGCGACGCCGTTCTTCACCGCGCTGAGCGCGCGCACCGACCTCGACCCGCGCATCGCCCGCATGGCCGAGGTCCCGCCGGTGTTCATCGACATGACCACCGACGTGACGCACCCGAGCCCGCCGGCCGAGATGCCCAAGCTCGAGCCCGAGGACCGGCGCACGAACTTCAAGCAGATCGAGCTCGGCTTCAGCGAGGAGGAGGCGGTGCGCGGCGCCGATCTCTGCCTCGACTGCTACTGCCCGGCCAACGGCAAGTGCGACCTGCAGCGCTACAGCATCGAGTACGAGGTGTTCAAGAACCGCTTCCACGGCGGCGACACCCACGACTACCCGGCCGACTTCCGCCACGACTTCATCATGCGCGAGCCCAACCGCTGCATCAATTGCGGCCGCTGCGTGCGCGTCTGCCGCATGGAGGTCGGGTCGAGCTGCTACGACAACATGGACCGCGGCTTCGACACCATCGTCAGTACGGCCGACAACCTGCCCCTGCAGCTGGTCGGCTGCGTGAGCTGCGGCAAGTGCGCCGAGACCTGCCCCACCGGCTCCATCGAGACCAACCCGCGCATCCTCGGCAGCTACGACCTCGACGAGAGCCGCTGCATCTTCTGCGGCGAGTGCGTCGAGGTCTGCCCCTACGACGCGCTCGAGCAGAGCGACTTCTTCGAGCTCGCCGGTTACAGCCGCACGACCATGGCGCGCGAGTCCCTGTACGTGCGCGAGCCGATCCCCGCCGACCCGCTGCGCGAGACGGTCAAGGACCTCGTCCCGCACGTGCTGGACAGCGAGCTCGGGCGCGGCTGGGTGTGGGAGCCGATCAAGGACGACCCGATCCCGCTCGACGACCCGGAGGACGCGAGCTGATGCCCGGCGGCGACTTCCATCCCTGGTTCTTCGTCGTCGTGGCCGCGTGGGTGCTCGTCTGCGCCCTCGGCGTCGTGCTGTTCAAACGGATCATGTACTCGGCCGTCTCGATGGTGTTCTGCTTCCTCGGCGTCGCCTTCGCCTACGCGCTGCTCAACGCGCCGCTGGTGGCGATCATCCAGATCCTCGTGTACGTCGGCGCCATCTCGATCGTGATCATCTTCGCCATCATGCTCACCGAGGTGCAGCACGGCGGGTACGAGCTGTTCTTCAACCGGCAGACGGCGGTCGCCGCGGTGGTGGCTCTCGTCGGCGCCGCGGTGCTCGCGATCGTCTCCCTCTCCGCCGACATCGGCCCGATCGGCGACACGTCGCTGACCCCGGGCCTGCGCCAGCTCTCCCGGCTCATCTTCGACCGCTACGTGTTCCCGTTCGAGCTCGTCTCGCTCGTCCTCGTGGCCGCGATGATCGGCGCCATCGTCCTCGCGACCCGGGAGAAGGAGCGCTGATGAACGCCCTGTACTGGTGGCTGCTGCTCGCGTTCCTGCTGTTCTGCATCGGCGCGTTCGGCGTGCTCGCGCGACGCAACGTCATCCTCATCGTGATGAGCCTCGAGATCATGCTGAGCGCCGTCAACATCGCCCTCGTCGCGACCGCCAACTTCCGCGGCGGCGAGCGCGGCGCCGGCACGCTCTTCGCGCTGTTCATCATCGTGCTGGCGGCCGCCGAAGTGACGGTGGGCCTCGCCATCGTGATCGCCAACTACCGCAACCGGCGCACCGTGCAGACCGACGCCTACGACGAGCTCAAGGGCTGACGGGGGCGACGTGGAGGTCACCGGCTACATGAAGCTCGCCGTCGCGCTCATCCCGCTGCTGCCGCTGCTGGGGTTCATCGTGACGCTGCTGTTCGGCAAGCGCTGGGGCAAGCACGCGCACATCCTGCCGGTGACCACGGTCACCATCTCGGCGGTGCTCTCGATCTACTGCTTCGAGTGGGCCTTCCGCCACCAGGAGGAGACCTTCGTCTGGAACGCCTTCACCTGGATCGCCGCCGGCCGGTTCACCGTGCCGTGGGGGTTCCAGGTCGACACGCTCACCGCGATCATGCTGCTCGTGGTCGGCGTCATCGGCATGCTCGTCCACTACTACTCCATCGGCTACATGCACGGCGACGAGGGCTACTACCGCTTCTTCGCCTACCTCAACCTGTTCATGTTCGCGATGTTCATGCTCATCCTGGCCGACAGCTACCTGCTGCTGTTCCTCGGCTGGGAGGGAGTCGGCCTCTGCTCGTACCTGCTGATCAGCTTCTGGTTCCGCAAGAAGAGCGCCAGCCAGGCGGGCAAGAAGGCGTTCATCGTCAACCGGGTGGGCGACTTCGGCTTCACCCTGGCGATGTTCCTCATGTTCGTCGTCACCGGCACGCTGCAGTTCACCGGCGTCTTCGAGGCGGCCGAGAAGGGCGAGATCGGGGCGACCACGATGACGTGGATCTGCCTGCTGCTCTTCACCGGCGCCATCGGCAAGAGCGCGCAGTTCCCGCTGCACGTGTGGCTCCCGGACGCCATGGAGGGCCCCACGCCGGTCAGCGCGCTGATCCACGCCGCCACCATGGTCAACGCCGGCGTCTACATGGTGGCGCGCTCGTACCCGCTGTTCATCCAGAGCGAGACGGCGATGACGGTGGTCATGATCGTGGGCATCTTCACGGCGATCTTCGCCGCCTACATCGCGATCACCCAGAACGACATCAAGAAGGTGATCGCGTACTCCACCATCTCGTCGCTGGGCTTCATGTTCGTCGCCCTCGGCGCGGGCGCGTGGGTGGCCGGCATCTTCTACCTGTTCGCGCACGGCTTCTTCAAGGGCCTGCTGTTCCTCTGCTCCGGCTCGGTGATCCACGCCATGGGCGGCGAGCAGGACATGCGCAAGATGGGCGGCCTGCGCAAGAAGATCCCCATCACCTTCTGGACGATGCTCATCGGCGCCCTCTCCATGGTCGGCATGATCCCCTTCGCCGGCTTCTGGGCCAAGGACGAGATCATCGGCGCCACCTTCATCGAGGGCGAGTACGTGGTGTGGGCGGTGGCCATGATCACCGTGCTGCTCACCGCCGTCTACATGGGCCGCCTCATGTTCCTGACCTTCTGGGGCGAGAACCGCGCCGACCCCGAGGTGCAGGCGCACATCCACGAGAGCCCGCCGGTCATGACCGTGCCGCTCATCCTGCTCGCCATCCCGGCGGCTCTGCTCGGCATCACCGTCGGCTTCCCGCCCGACGGCGGGTGGGTCCACGGCTTCCTCGAGCCCGTGTTCTTCGACGTCGAGAGCGAGGCCTTCCAGTGGGCCGGCGAGGGCGGCCTGCTCATGCTCGCCTCGCTCGCCACGGTGATCGTCGGCCTCGTCATCGCCTGGTGGCTGTACGTGCGCCAGACCGACGCCCCCGGGCGCCTCGCCGAGCGGCTGCCGGGCGTCTACAAGGCCAGCCTCAACAAGGTGTACATGGACGACCTCTACGCCGTCGTCCCGGTCGGCGCCACGCTCGGCTTCGCCGAGCTGGCTCTGGACCTTCTTCGACGTGAAGGTCATCGACGGCGCCGTCAACGGGATCGGCTGGCTGTGGGAGTGGGCCGGCGACCACCTGCGGCCCATCCAGACCGGCCGCGTGCAGAACTACGCGATGTACGTGTTCGGCGGCATGATCGTGCTCGTCGTCGTCCTCGCCTGGGTGTGGGGAGGCTGACGTGAGCTGGAGCGACCAGATCGGCTTCCCGCTGCTCACCGTGATCACCTTCCTGCCGCTGGCGGGCGTGCTGCTCATCCTGCTCGTCGGGCGCGGCAGGCCGGGCGTGTACAAGGTCATCTCGCTGGTGGTCACGCTGCTGGCGTTCGCGCTCTCGGTGTGGATGCTCCTCGTCTTCAAGACCAAGCTGCCCGGCATGCAGTTCGCCGAGAGCGTCACCTGGATCAAGGCGCTGAACATCAGGTACGGGATGGGCGTCGACGGCATCGCCGCGCTGCTCGTCTTCCTCACCACGTTCCTCGGCGTGATCGTGATCATCGCCAGCTGGCACTACGTCAAGGACCGCGAGATGGGCTTCTTCATCTCGCTGCTGCTGCTCGAGGTGGGCATGGTCGGCGTGTTCTGCGCCACCGACCTCTTCCTCTTCTACGTGTTCTGGGAGGCCATGCTCATCCCGATGTACTTCATCATCGGCATCTGGGGCGGCCCGCGGCGCATCTACGCGGCGATCAAGTTCTTCCTGTTCACGCTGGTCGGCAGCCTGCTCATGCTGCTGGCGATCATCGTGGTCGTGTACTACGTCAGGGACGCGACGGGGGCGCTGACCTTCGACATCCAGGCGCTCAGCAAGGTGGTGTACTCGTACCACCTGCAGTTCTGGGCCTTCCTCGCCTTCTTCCTGGCGTTCGCCATCAAGGTGCCGATGTTCCCGCTGCACACGTGGCTCCCCGACGCGCACGTCGAGGCCCCGATGGCGGGCTCCGTGATCCTGGCCGGCGTCCTCCTCAAGATGGGCGGCTACGGCATGCTGCGCTTCTGCCTGCCCTTCTTCCCGGACGCCGCCGTCACGTTCATCCCCTGGGTCGTCGGCCTCTCGGTGGTCGCGATCGTGTACGGCGCGCTCGTGTCGCTGATGCAGAAGGACCTCAAGAAGCTGGTCGCCTACTCGAGCGTGAGCCACATGGGCTTCGTGACCGCCGGCATCTTCGCCGCCATCGCCCTGGTCGGCAACGCCGCCAGCATGGAGGGCGCCATCCTCGTCATGCTCAGCCACGGGTTCCTCACGGGCGCCCTGTTCCTCATGGTCGGCTTCCTCTACGAGCGCACGCACACGCGGCAGATCGCCGACATGAGCGCGCTCGCCAAGCCGCTGCCGATCCTCGCCGGCTTCTTCCTGTTCTTCGCCTTCGGCTCGCTGGGCCTGCCCGGGCTGAGCGGCTTCGTCGGCGAGTTCCTCAGCCTCCTCGGCGTCTTCGAGTACTCGCGCTGGCTGGCGGCGATCGCCGCCCTCGGCGTGATCCTCGCCGCCGCCTACCTGCTCTGGATGTTCCAGCGCACGATGTTCAACGACCGCGGCGAGGACGACGTCAAGCCGGCCTTCGGCCTCAAGGACCTCAGCGCCCGCGAGATCACCTCGCTCGTGCCGCTCGTCGTCTTCGTCGTCTGGCTGGGCGTCTACCCGCAGACCTTCCTCCAGTACCTGCACGTGCCGGTGCGCGTGATCCTCGTCCGGGTCCTGCCGTCGCTCCAGGACGCGAGCGCGTCGGTGCACGGCCTGGCGCAGCTCCTCGACGTCACCAGGGGGCTGTTCTAGATGCCGCTGAACAACACCATCAACGTCATCCTGCCGGGCGTCGTGATCGCCGTCGCCGCGATCGTGGTCTTCTGCGCCGACCTGGTGCTGAAGCGCAAGGGCGCGCTGGCATGGATCGCCGTCGCCGGCCTGCTCGCCGGCGCCGCCGCCGCCGTCGGCCAGTGGGGCCAGTGGACCGCCGGCTTCGCCGTCTGGAAGGTGTTCAGCGGCGGGCTCGTCTTCGGCCGCCGCGAGGCCGTGGTCGGCTTCGCCGGCATGATCGGGAACGACCGCTACGCGCTCTACGCCGTCGTGCTCTTCGCCGCCATCGGCGTCCTCACGATCCTGCTCTCGGACGCCTACCTCGCGAAGCGGCAGGCCGCGCGCGGCGAGTTCTACGGCCTGCTGCTCCTCATCGTCACCGGCATGATCGGCATGGTGATGAGCACCGACATCATCGCCTTCTTCGTCTCGTTCGAGCTCATGTCGCTGCCGACCTACATCCTGGCCGGCTACATCTGGCGCGACGCCAAGTCGAGCGAGGCGTCGCTCAAGTACTTCGTGACCGGCGCCTTCTCGTCGGCGATCCTCGCCTTCGGCCTCGCGCTGCTCTACGCCGCGACCGGCCGCACGAGCTACGCCGGCATCGCCGCCGGCCTCGCCGCGCTGCAGCTCAGCGGCGCCGCGGCGGGCGGGTTCCTGGTCGTGGCCTTCGTGCTCATGGTCACCGGCTTCGGCTTCAAGATCTCGGCGGTGCCGTTCCACAGCTGGGCGCCCGACGTCTACGAGGGGGCGCCCACCCCGGTCACCGCCTTCATGGCCACCGGCGTCAAGGCCGCCGCCTTCATCGGGTTCGCCAAGCTCTTCTTCATGGCCGCCGGCGCCGACTGGGCCGACTGGGGCCACGTCATGATCATCCTCGCGGTGCTCACGATGGTGGTCGGGAACGTCCTGGCGCTGCCGCAGCGCAACCTCAAGCGCATGCTCGCCTACTCGAGCATCGCCCACGCCGGCTACCTCACGCTGGGCATCATCGCCGCCGGCAAGAGCGGCGACACGCTCGGCATCGGCGCGATCCTGTTCTACCTCGCCGCCTACGCGCTCATGAACCTCGGCGCCTTCGGCGTGCTCATCTGGATCCGCGCGAAGCGCGAGTACGACTACTCGCTCGAGGGCATCGCCGGCCTGGGCCGCAGGATGCCGTGGCCGGCGATCCTCATGGCGCTCTTCATGGTCTCGCTCACCGGCATCCCGCCGACCGTGGGCTTCTGGGGCAAGTTCTACCTGTTCACGGCCGTCATCCAGGCCGACCTCACGTGGCTGGCCATCGTCGCGGTCGTCATGAGCGCCGTGTCGGCGTACTACTACCTGCGCGTCGTCTGGTACATGTACTTCCGCGAGGCGACGGAAGGCGTGGAGGTCGAGGCCGAGCCGGCGGCGTCCAACGCCGGCGTCGTCACCGCCGTCACCGTCGCCGCGCTCGGCGTCGTCGTGCTGGGCCTGTTCCCCGGGCCGCTGCTCGACGCCGCCCAGGGCGCCGTGCGCCTGCTGATCGGCGGCTGAGCCGCGGCACGGCGGGTCCGCGCCGCCGCCGCCGCCGCCGCCGCGTCACTCCTCGTCGGCGTCCGGGCGAGGCAGCGTGCAGACCGCGCAGTGCTTCTCCGTGTCGCTCTGCGCGTCCCCCAGGTCCAGCCGGATGCCGTGGAACGGGTGCTCGCAGTACCACTTCACGACGACCATCGGCCGGGGTGCGGCCGTCAGGTCGAGGGTCCCCCGGAAGGCCGTCTTCTCGCAGGTGAGGTATGGGCAGCGGGGCTCGGTCATCGCACTGCACAGTATCCTCCATGTGGCGGTCGCGAGCACAGTCGCGCCGTCACCCGCCCGGGTCGCGTCGGGTAGACTGGACCTATGAACATCCTCTTCGTCGGTGACGTGTTCGGAAAGCCCGGGCGGGACGCGCTGCAGCGCTGGCTCCCGGGCTTTCGCGAGGAGCGCGCCGTCGACTTCGTGATCGCCAACGGCGAGAACGCCGCCAACGGCGCCGGCATCACCTCCAAGATCGCCCGGCGCATGCTCGCCGAGGGCGTGGACGTCATCACCACCGGCAATCACGTCTGGCGGCAGAGAGAGGTGTATACCTTTCTGGCAACGGACGAGCGCATCATCCGGCCGGCCAACTTCCCGGCGGGCGCGCCCGGCCGCGGCCTCACGGTGCGGCCGGCCGCGGACGGCTCGGAGGTCGCCGTGATCAACCTCGCCGGCGAGCTCTTCCTGCAGACCGGCATGTCGCCGTTCCGCATCGTCGACCGCCTGGTCGAGGAGGCGCAGGGGCTCGCCGAGACCATCGTCGTCGACCTGCACGCCGAGGCGACCAGCGAGAAGGTCGCCATGGGGCACTACCTGGACGGGCGCGTGACCGCCGTTCTCGGCACGCACACGCACGTGCAGACGAGCGACGCGCGCGTGCTCCCCGGCGGCACCGCCTACATGACCGACGTCGGCATGACGGGGCCGCGCGACTCGGTGATCGGCGTGCGCACCGACATCATCCTGCGGCGCTTCACCACCGAACTGCCGCAAGCGTTCGAGGTCGCCGAGGGGCCGGTGCGGCTCGACGCGGCGCTCATCTCCGCCGACGGCGGACGGGCGACGGCCGTCGAGGCCATCGACATCATCCTGTAGTCCAGACTGACAACAGACAGACCCCGGCGAACACGTTACCGGCAGGGCGCCTGGGGTAGTCTGAGGACTGCACGCGGGCAACTTCTGGGCGCCTCTTCGGAGGCGAGTGGGGCGGGGCTGTGGTACTGCGTCTGCACGATCTTCCTCTTGTGTATCCCAAAGGCGTTGCCGATACAGGAGACATGGCCAATGGGACGCTGGAAGAGGGCAGGAAGCTAGGCACGGCCGCGGCTCGGCGCGCCGTGGGCGCGAGGACGCGGCGGCCGTCGCGGCTGCGGGTCGCCGCCACGGTGTCCGCGGACGTCACCGCCCTGCTGGCCGCGGCGCTGCTCGCGGTGTGGGTCGCCGCGAGCTTCGACGATCTGCCGGTGCTGCGCAAGATCGACGGGGCGTTCGACAGCGACCCGAAGCTCGGCCTGATCATGCTGGTCCTGCTGACGCCGTACTTCGTGGCCGCGCTGTGGGTCTACGGCCTGTACCGCGAGCCGGCGCGCAGCGTCGGCGGCTTCAACCTCGGCGAGGGCCTCACCGGCCTCACCGCGCTCACCGCCGCCAGCTGGGTGCTCCTCATCGCGTTCGTGCTGACGCTCGGGCCCGATGCGCCGGTCGCGCCCCTGATCGCCTACTGGTTCGTGGCGATCCTGCTGATCCCGTTCGCCCGCTGGGTCGGGCGAGTGACCATCTGGTCGCGGCCCTCGTTCAAGGAGCGGGTGCTGATCATCGGGGCCGGCGAGGTCGGCCACACCGTGGCCGCCAAGATCGCCGGCCACCGCGAGTACCGCATCAATCTCGTCGGCTTTCTCGACGACGGCGAGCCGCGCCACAACGGCCACGTGGGTCCCCCGCTGCCGGTGATCGGCGCCCTGCGCGACCTCGACGCGATCGTGGCCGAGGAGCGCGTCGACCGCGTGATCGTCGCCTTCTCGCGCGCCCGCCACAACGACTTCCTGCGCGTGGTGCGCGCCTGCGCCGACAGCGGCGTGCGCGTCAACATCGTGCCGCGCCTCTTCGAGGTGGTGAGCTCGCGGGCGCTCGTCGACGACATCGAGGGCATCCCGCTGCTCGACGTCGCCAACGCCGAGCTCGGCCGCTTCAACATGGCCGTGAAGCGCGTGTTCGACCTCATCGTCGGCGGCCTGCTCTGCATCCCCTTCCTGCCGTTCATGGGCGTCGTCGCGATCATCATCAAGCTGGATTCGCCCGGCCCGGTCTTCTACCGCCAGGAGCGCATGGGCCGCGGGGGCAAGTCGTTCTGGATCTTCAAGTTCCGCTCCATGCACGTGGGCGCCGACGAGGCGCGGCTCGAGCTGGCCGAGCGGCAGAACGACTACGACGGCCCGATGTTCAAGCTGAAGGAAGACCCGCGCATCACCCGCGTCGGCGGCGCGCTCCGCCGCTGGAGCATCGACGAGCTGCCGCAGCTCCTCAACGTGATGAAGGGCGACATGAGCCTGGTCGGCCCGCGGCCCCTGTGGATCGAGGAGGCCAACCAGTGCCGCGGCTGGACGCAGAAGCGCTGTGACATCACCCCCGGCATCACCGGCCTCTGGCAGGTGCTGGGCCGCTCCGAGATCCCCTTCGACGAGATGGTGAAGCTCGACTACATGTACGTCACCGGCTGGAGCCTGAGCTGGGACATCAAGCTGCTGCTGCAGACCGTGCCCGCGGTGCTCAACAAGCGCGGGGCGTACTGAGGCCGGTCACCCGCGCAGCAGTTGCAGCAGCACCAGGGCCACGAAGCGCGCGTTGTGCCTGGCGTACCGGCGCCACAGGCGCCTCGGATCGCTTGCCAGCCGGAAGGCCCATTCCAGCCCGCCGCGCTGCATCCAGCGGGGAGCCACGGCGACCTTGCCCGCGATCATGTCGAAGGCCGCGCCGACGCCCAGCATGACGCAGAGCGAGCCGGTCGCGATGGGCCAGCATCCAGCGCTCCTGCTTCGGGCAGCCGAGACTCACGAAGAGGATGTCGGGTCCGGCGGCTGCCAGAGCTCCTCGACCGCGGCGGCGTCTTCCTCGCGGGTGAGCGCACGGAAGGGCGGCGACCAGCAGTACGCGACGTCGATGCCCGGGTAGATGTCCTTCAGCCGGCGCCGCACTTCGTCGCTGACCGAAGGCTCGCCGCCGTAGAGCCCGATGGACAACCCCTCACGCATGCGCCAGCCTCGCATACAGCCATCAACAGGTCGAGCCCGCGGCACTGGCTGAGCGTCGCGGACGCCCTGAAGTCGGGCGGCCCACACGAGCGGGCGCCCGTCGCACACGACGAGGTCCGCCGCGGCCAGCGGTGTCGGCGAAGCCGGCGGTCGTCGTGGGCCTCCATGAGCATGTGCACGTTCGCGGCACAGACGGCGCGGGCGACGTGCTCGGCCGCCCATCGGCAGACCAGCCGGGCGGCCTCGTCGGTGCGCATCGGCCAGACGCGCGTGGACAGGATCTGGACTGGATCGCGCATGGAGACCCCACGGGTTGCGTTCGAGGCGGAGCATACACCGCTCCCGGAAGACGCGCAGTGAGACGAGACAGGTACGGCCAGATGACGTTTGACTCATGCTAGACAGGCCGGTAGGGTCGCCGGCGTCCACGAGCACGACTTCAGTTCAGCCGATGCCCGGTGCTGGACCGGCCATGGAGAAGCAGGACTGTTGGGGTTTGATGGGCTTATCTCGCCACGATGACCGAATGCCGCGACTGCTGGGGGTTGTGAAGCCGCCGTGAGAGTCCTATTGCTAGCCGACACCTCGTCAACGGCGGGATGGAGCGGCAGCTGTCGCTGTTGGCCACGAACCTCCCGCCGGATTGGGAGCCGCGCGTGCTGGACGATGGGCGGTGGAGCGTTCGGGCCGTACCTGCGCGACAACGGGGTCGCTCTCACGGTGCGACCGCGGCGCTTTCGCCTCGACCCGCTCGCCCCGGCCGGCCTCTGGCCGGTGCTGAGGACATGGCGACCCGACGTGGTGCACGCGTGGAGCTGGATGTCGGCGCTGGCGGCTGACGCCCATGTGCCGCATGCTTCGCATCCCCGCTGGTGAACGGCATGATCCGCGAAGGGCGCGGTCGACCAGGACCACCCGCGCCTGAAGCGCGCTCGGGCTGGCCTGCGGCGACGCTGGTCGTCGCCAACACGCATGCGGGACTGCGTGCGTGGGGCGTGAGCCCGGCCAAGGGGCGCGTGGTCTACAACGGCTTCGACGAGTCGCGGCTGGCGGTCGTGAAGGAGCGCTGCAGGCAGCGACGGCGGTGCCTTCACGGTCGTGATGACGGGGCGCATGGCCCCGGAGAAGGACTTCGACCTTGTGATCGAGGTCGCCAGGCGTCTCAGCCACCACTCCGGGGGATGGCGTTCGTGCTCGTCGGCGACGGGCCCGATCGCCCGCGCCTTCAGCGCGCCGCGCGCGACCTGGTCGATGCCGGGATCGTGGTCTTCCCCGAGCCGGGCCTGGAGGTGCTCGACGTGGTGCGCGAGGCCGACGTCGGCGTCCTCATGACGAACCCCAGGCTGCACTACGAGGGGCTCAGCAACTCGATCATGGAGTACATGGCCTTGGGACTGCCCGTCGTCTGCGGCGACGGCGGCGGCAACCCGGAGCTCGTCGCTCGACGGGGTCACCGGCTTCATCGTGCCGCCCGGCGACCCGGGCCGTCTGGCGGAGCGGCTGGCCTACCTGCGCGCAATCACGAGGACGCGCGTGCAGCCATGGGCGCTGCCGGCAGGGCGAGGGTCCTCACGGAGTTCTCCGTCGCGACGATGGTCGAAGGGATGCTGGACGTCTACGCCGAGGCCATGGCCCTCACCAGGGGGCGCCGGCGCGGGCCATGTCCGCCCACGTCGCGAGGCTGAGCAGGGTCCACACCCGCGAGCTGAAGTCGCGCTCGCTCCCGTGCATGAGGTCGAGGAGCCGCTCGCATGCCCGCCGGCGCGAACAGCCCGAGCTCGTCGCCGAGCAGCCGCTCGCTCGCGAACTCCTTCAGCGGGCCGCGCAGCCACGCCAGCATGGGGATCTCGAAGCCCTGCTTCGGCCGATCGAACAGCCCCTCAGGCAGGTAGGGCTGGCCGATCGCCTTGAGGAGGATCTTCTGATCGCCGTGGCGGAACTTGTACCCGAGCGGCAGGCCATTGACGTAGTCGGCGAACACGTGGTCGAGCAGCGGCACGCGGGCCTCGAGCGAGACGGCCATGCTGCTGCGGTCGACCTTGGTGAGCACGTCGTCGACCATGTAGGTCGTCTGGTCGACGCGCTGCGCGTCGCCCATGCTGCCGTCGGTCTCGAAGCGCCGTCGCCAGACATCGTCGCCGGCCTCGCCGAGAAACGCGGAGAACTTCGGGCTGAGGGCGTCGGCCACGAATCCCTCCGTGTCGCGCCTGCCCGTACTTGAGCGCGAAGAACCGCAGCTCGGCGGGCGACCCGAGGCGGCGCACGAACCCGCCGCCGCGGACGCCTTCGCGAACGACCCGCGACGCCAGCTCGGAAAGTCGCCGGCGCGCGGCCACCGGGACACGATCGAAGACCTGGTAGAAGGGGATCGGCGCGTACAGTGGATACCCGGCGAACAGCTCGTCACCGCCGTCGCCGGAGAGCGAGACGGTCACGTGCTGGCGCGCCAGCCGGCTGACGAAGAACGTGGGGATGGCCGAGTTGTCGGCGAAGGGCTCGTCGAAGCGGGCGAGGACGTCGGGGAGGTGGCGCGCCTCGCCGGTGCTGATGATCTCGGTGTGGTGGTCGGTCTCGAGGTGCCGGGCGACCTGCTCCGCGTAGGGGAGCTCGCTGCGCGCGTCGCCTTCGAAGCCGATCGAGAAGGTCTTCAGGTCGCGCACGCCGAGGGCGCGCATGAGGGCGACGACCGTGCTCGAATCGACGCCGCCGCTGAGGAAGGCGCCCAGCGGGACGTCGCTGCGCAGGTGCAGCCGGATGCTCTCCTCGAGGAGCGCGGTGGCCCGCTCCTGGGCGGCCGCGAACGACGGCGCGGGCTTCCGGGTGGTGAGGTCCGGCTGCCAGTAGCGCGACGACGCGACCCGGCCGCCGGCGCGCCCGTCGCCGTCGAGGCGCCACAGCTCGGCGGTGCCCGGCTCCATCTTGCGCACGCCGCGATACGCCGTCAGTGGGCAGGGCACGTAGCCGACCTGCAGGTAGGCGCGGAGCGCCTCCGGCAGCCACGCCCGGTCGACCCAGGGGAGGTGCAGCAGCGACTTGATCTCGGAGGCGAAGGCCATGCGGCCGCCGCCCTCGGCGATGAAGAGCGGCTTGATGCCGAACCGGTCGCGCGCCACCATGAGCTCGCCGGTCCTCGCGTCCCACACCGCGAACGCGAACATCCCGCGGCAGCGGCGCACGCAGTCGATCCCGTCCTCTTCGTACAGGTGGGCGATGACCTCGGTGTCGCACGCGCTGCGGAAGCGATGCCCCCGCGCGATCAGCTCGGCGCGCAGCTCGACGTAGTTGTAGATCTCGCCGTTCAGCGCCGCCCAGACGGTGCCGTCCTCGTTGGGGATCGGCTGGTCGCCGGTCTCGAGGTCGATGATGCGCAGGCGGCGCGCGCCGATTCCCACGCGCGGCTCGATGTGGAAGCCGTCGGCGTCGGGGCCGCGATGCGCGAGCGCATCGGTCATGGCGTGGACGGCTGCGGGGTCGACCGCGTCGTCCACCGAGTGGTGCAGGATGCCCGCTATGCCGCACATGAGGCCAGGCTGATAGGTCACTGTGACGGGCCGCGGCCGGCGACTGTCAGCGAACGCCTGCGCCAGCCTCTCTCCGTAGAGCGCGTAGTGGAACCGGGTCTCGGCGACTGACCCGCCCGCGGCGGCCGATGAGCGCCGCGCGGGCCGGGTCGGAGAGCAGATCGGCGATTGCGCGCCCGAAGGCGATCGGGTCGCCCGGCGGGCAGACGACGGCGTCGACCCCGTCCGTGAAGTAGCGCGGTATCTCTCCGACGGCGTTGGTCACCACCGGGCGCGCAGCGGCCAGATACTCACCGATCTTGGTCGGGAACCGCGCCCTCGATTGCTGGTCGTCGAAGAGCGGGATCAGGAGGGCATGCGCGCGCTCGTAGAGCTCCAGCAGCTCCGGCCTGCTGAGATAGCCGACGAGGTCGACACGAGCGTCGAGCCCGGTCTGCCGCATCCTCCGCCCGCAGCCAGTCGGCTCTGCGGGTCGTCCCACGACGGCGCCCGTGACGGCGATGCGACACTCCGGGTGGACGCGCCAGACCTCCTGCATCGCGGCGAAGATGAACCGTATGGTCGTCTTGTAGTCCGGCGATCCCGCGAAGACGACCAAGGGCTCTCCGGTGGGGTAGTCGCCCGGCCTCTGCTCGTTGACGTCGACGAGGATCGGCACTTCGACGACATGCCAGCGTCGACGACCACGACGCTCGCCGGCCGCCCACTCGCGCAGTTCGCGCCGAGATCGTCACTGCGCCGTCCATCCCGGCCAAGGGCGACCAGAGGCGCTCCAGCACGCTGGCGTCAGCCTTCATCGACCACGTGCTCTCGTCGATCTCGCGCACGACCGGGACGCGCAGGAGGCGCAGCAGCGCCACGAAGCAGAAGAGGCGGGCCGCCGGCCGCGGCGTCCAGAACCAGAGCACGACCGCGTCAAGCTGGCCCTGACGGCGCAGCTGCACGAGCCGCAGCGCCCCGTGCACCCAGCCCCACGCGGCGATGAGACGGCGCGCCACGAACGAGTCGTGACGCACGGTGGTCCCGCAGGCGTACTCGAACGGTATGCCCTCGTACTCGCCGCGCACGACGGTGTTCTCGGCGGGCGACGGCGGATCCGGGGCCTGCAGGGTCAGCACGCGGACCGCAACACCGGCCTCGCGCAGGGCGCGCGCCATGAGCCGCGCCCGGCTGGCGATGGCCATGCCGTGCGGAAAGGGCAGGTAGTCACCGAGGATGACGACCTGAAGCGGACGTGCCGAGCGACGCTTCGGTCACCGAAGAGTCCACGCCCATGCGGTCGAAATCGAACACTACGCGCGGGTGCCTGTACCACGGAACGAGTCCCGACCTTGGCAGCGGCGTCGTGCGAGGATCGTGAGCTTCCGCGGCCCAGCCAGTCGGACCAGGCGAGCGCGAGCCAGGGAACGGCGGTCGCAGGCAGCTACGAAGCGCGCGTGAGACGTGCTCGGGCTTCGCGCTCGTACAGCCCGTCTGCGGATTCGCCCAGACGGTCGTCGTGCACTCGGAAGCCGGCCAACAGGGTGGCGACGTTGTACAGGGGGGCCAGGCGGAAGAACCGCAGCCACAGGTCGAAGTCGGCGGCACATGTCAGACTCTGGTCGAGCTGCCCTCCGGCCCGCTCCCACAGGCTGCGCCGCCAGAACACCGACTCCTGCTGGAATCCAGACGGTAGTCGCCGGCGAGGATGTCGTAGACGTTGGGGCCGGATGTGCGACCTGACCACCCGCGGTCGCCCCCTGATGTCGAACTGCGACGGCATCCCCATGATCCAGTCGACCTGAGGGAGTTGCGAGAAGATCTCCGCGACGGTCTCGAACGTCCACGGGTAGTACAGGTCCGAACTGTTGATCCAGCACATGATCTCGCCGGTCGTCCGGGCGAACCCCTTGTTCAGGGCGTGGGCATGCCCTTCATCAGGCTCGCTCACCCAGTACGCGAGGTCGCCTTGGTAGCGCTTGATGATGTCGGCGCTGCCATCGGTGGAGCCCCCGTCGATGACCACGTATTCAAGGTTGCCGTAGCCCTGCGTGATGACGGAGCGGAGGGTCGCCTCAAGGAACTCGGCTTGGTTGTACGACGGCGTGACGACCGAGATACGTGGCTGACTCTCGACTGCACCGATCATGGCAGCTACCTCATGCGAGATTCCGACCGCGCGAGCCGGCGGTCGCGTCTGCGTGCTGCGTAGTCTAGCAGTCTCCGCAGCGCCCTCGGCCGTCAGCCTGCGCATGGGGTTGCGACTACCGGGTTGGGCCGCCATCCGTGATTGCCGGCGTCCAGGGAAGGGGAAGACTACGGGCCCCACGTCGCGGGGCCCGTAGTCGGGGCTTGTTCATGGCGTCTGGCCCGGTCCTGCCCTACGTCTGGGCGCCGACCTTGAGGAAGGTGTTGTCCGTCCTGGTCCAAGCCCAGACAGCCGTTCCAGCGACGCTCCTCACGGTCGCGTGCCGAACCGCGGCAACTGATTGTGCTGGTTGGTCACATAGGTGGCGTAGGGGGTGGAGAGGTTCCAGTCCCCCCAGTAATCGTTGACGCTGCTCGCCGGAACGCCCCAAGCGTAGCCGTGCATGTACGAGGTCGAGAGGTCGCAGTTGTACAGGTGACCGACTGCGCCATCCGCCCAGGTGGCGTTGAGGGCTGCGTTGCTGGCGTCTCCCATGTTGAAGTCGCAGTTCCTCCACATCGCCCCGCGAAGGCCAAAACCAGGGTCGGAAGTGAACCCGATGAGGCGTGCGCCGTCGTCGTTCTGGAGCGCGTGGCGTTTGGTGAAGTCGACGGTGCAGTGGTCGAAGAGTAGACCGCTGTTCTGGCCCACAAGCTGGTGGCCGAGGTTGAAGATCAGCCCACCTCCGCACCAGAAGGTGGTGTTGCGGCATTCGATGTAGCTGCTTCCGTTCGTCTCGATGGCTCCGCTGTAGCCCCACCCGGGTCCGCCGGTGCTGTTGCCGTAGACAAGGCAGCTGTCGACAAGCGCGTTGAGAGGGCTTGGATAGAGGTTGTCGCTCGCCCACGTCGAGAAGGAGATTGGCTCGCCGCCCACGGGCAGGAAGTCGCAGTTACTGATGCGGGTCCTCTGGAACACGGTGACGCCGTAGTTATCGTTCTGGCACATCTCGATGCCCATGCGGCTGAACTGGCCGAAGTGGCAAGTATCGAAGGTGAGGTCGTTGTAGTTGTTGTTCCATGCGTTCCACTTGACGCCGTTCACGCCGTCGCCGTACTGACTGTTGTTGCTGACGAGTGTGGCGTTGTAGAAGGTGAGGTTGTAGGCGTTGCCTGTCTGCCCTGAATCCATCCATATGAGGCCCGTGGCGCTGTCGCCGCCGGAGGCGTAGCGACCATCCATCTGCGTGCTGCTGAACGTGCAGCCGTCGAAGAGGACGTCGTGCGCCGGGACGCCGGCGGCGGCGCAGATGTCGTCGATCGCGTTGCCATTGGCCCCAGTCAGGTTGTTGAACGTCCGCCCGGTCACGGTGTAGGCGGGGGTGATGTAGAAGTCGGAGGAGTTGCTCATCGCACCACCGACCGTGACGTAGATCGGGTGATAGGTGCCGGGGCAGCCTGCCTTCCCCGGCGACATGCTGGGCACGGTGCAGGTGATGGAGGTGTTGCTCCACGACGACACCGCGGCCGTCCTCGCTACAGGTGCGAAGCCCAGCGCGTTCACGCGCTCGCCGAAGGTCACCGTGCTGGTTCCTTGAGTGGAGCCGAACCCGCTGCCGGTGATCGTCATGGACGCGCCGACCGCCGCGTGGGAAGCAGAGAGCGAGCTGATGCTGAGTGCGGTCGGCGTGACCGTCGGCGTCGGGGTCGGCGTCGGGGTCGGCGGTCGGCGTCGGGGTCGGTGTGGGGGTCGGCGGTCGGCGTCGGGGTCGGCGTCGGGGTCGGCGTCGGCGTCGGCGTCGGGGTCGGCGTCGGCGTCGGCGTCGGCGTCGGAGTCGGCGTCGGTGTATCGGTCGGCGTCGGAGTCGGCGTCGGTTCCGGCGTCGGCGGGGGAGTCGGCGTCGCCTCGGCGTAGACGGTGATCTCGTTGGCCGAAGCCCAGGCGCCACTGACGCTCGCGCCGAGCACCTGGACACGCACGTAGCGGGCGGGGGCGCTCATGGCGTCGGTCGTCACGCCTTTGGTCTGGTTCTTGCTGCGGTCGGCGGCCGTGATGAACGTGAAGCCGTCGAGGCTTGTCTCGATGCGATAGCGGTACGCGCGCTTGGCGCCGTTGTACCAGTCCGTCTTGCACGCCCGTGACGGTCTTGCCGGAGCCCAGGTCGACCATCCACCACTGGGGGTAGCTGCGCGAGCTCGCGGACCAGCGCGTGGCGGTCTGCCCGTCGTTGCCCCAGGACGGGGAGTAGCCCGGCTGCACGCTGCTGGCCGTCGCCGGGAGACCTGCCGGCTCGGCCGTACCGGCGGAGATCGGGGTGTTTCCTGGGACTGCGACGGCAGACGCGGACACGGCACGAAGGACGACGTAGCGGTAGTGGCGCTTGACCACGCGGTACCGCCGCACCCCGTGGACCTTCACGTACCGGTGGTGGTCCCGGACCACGAGCCTGTGGTCACCGCGCTTGACCACGATCGGCGTGCCGCCAATGCTTGACCACGCGGCACTTGAACGCCTTCGAGGTCGAAGCCGATGCCAGGGCGGGCGAGCAGAGACAGACGGTGAGCGTGAGCAGCACGAGCAGCGTGCCTGCGATGGCGAGTTTCTTGTACACCGTGACCCCTCCAGGGCGGGGGAACCGGGGTCGCATCGGTGCCGGCGGCAGGGCCGCGCTGAGTCAGGTGTCGCACCGACGCGACTCACTGGAGTTCCGTTGGCCTTACGGTGAGCAGTCGTCACTACTCGGAGGGTGGAATCGGCGGCAGGCGGCGATTCTTGAGCGCCTAGACAGCTATCTATAGTCAGGGGAGACAACGCCGGCGGACTCGCTCAGCAAATCGGCCGGCGCGCGTCGATAGGCCTTGTCGAGAGTGTGTAGAGTGGACGCTGAGGAGGCGTCGCCGCAGGCGACGATCGCGTCACAGTCGAGCAGCGCTCGTCGGCGTCGAATGGAGAGGCATGAACACCGCTACGTCTGGTGCTGCCGTCGGTACTGCTGCTGTACTTCCTGTGGCGGTCGCTGCGGCAGCGGGTCTTCCTGCTCGGCCTCCCATTCCTCATGGACATGTACTACTCGGTGTTCTTCGAGCGGCTCAAGCCGTTCTGGGTGCCGAGTCAGTGGGCGCCGGCCGACCACATGATGTTCTGGCTCCTCGTCACCTGGATCATCTACTTCGATCTCCTCCTTCCCGGACGCCGGCGCTCGGTGCGGGAGCGCCGCCTCTTCGGCCCCCGCCTCTCGGCGCCCGAGGAGATCGTGCTGGTGGGGTTCGCGGCCTACATGCTGTTCAAGGTCGCCACGACTGCGGTGCACTACATGGACCTGGGGTCGGCGATCAGCGAGGCGAGGGTCCCTCTCTACGTGTTCGCCGGCTACTTCCTGCTGCGGGGCATCTTGTGTCACGCCGGTCGAAAGGAGACGGTGGACTTCCTCGCCGCGATCGTCGTCGTCAACACGATCGCGGCCGGCCTCTACGTGCTGCATCAGGGGCTGCACATGCTACATCTACGCGGGCGTGGTGGAGTATCAGTATCTCGTCTTCAACGGCGAGGTCCTGACGCGCAGCTTCTACTTCATGCCGCAGTACCTGCCGCTGGCGATCGCGTTCTGCGTGGCGAAGCGCAAGTGGAGTCTCCTCTGGCTCGGCGTCCTGCTCGTGACGCTGGCCGCCATATGGGTGTCCTACACGCGAGCGCTGGTCCTCGTCGCGATCGTCGAGATCGCGGTGATCCTGGCCGTTCGTCTGCTGAAGCAGCGCGACGCCTGGCCGGCCGCCAAGCGCGTCGTGCAGATCGTCCTGGTCATGGCCGTGTTCGTCGGCGCAGCGGTCGCCCTGCTGCCCACCCAGTCCGCCTATCTCTTCTCCCGTATCGCAGAAACCCGGTCGAGTGGCAGCGCGCTCGAGGACAACAACCTGCAGGTCCGCCTCGACCTGGTGGCGGACCACGAACGAGTGGGTCGGCGGCGACAACCGCCTCCTGGGCGTCGGATTCCCGTCCGCGGCTCAGGATGCGCGGGTGACGCAGGTCGGGCGTGATGGCGCCGGATCTCGTGTGGGTGCCGACGCTCTGGAACCTGGGCTTGCTCGGGGTCGCCGGCTTGGCCGGCCTGTTCGTCGGCCTTCGCGTGGCGCGCCGCCAGCCTGAGCCTCGCGAGCGAAGGCGACGCCGCGTTCCTCTCGACCGTCCTCCTCGGCGTGATCGTCGGCGTGTTCCTGCTGGGCTTCGTGGAGTGGACCATCTTCGACCCGTGGCACACGCCGCTTGCGCTGTGGTTCTTCGCGCTGCTGGCCGCCGAGAGGTGCCGACAGCGCGCCGAGGCTCGTCAAGCGGTGACGCTGATGCGGGTGACAGGTCAGCGGTTCTCGAGAGTGTCGGCCATTGCTAGGATCGACCAGTCCGTCGTGCGGCGACCGAGGGGATTGAGGAGCTTGTGAGCAAAGACACCCAGCCGGCATGGCCGCGCATAACGTTCGGCATCATCGTGTTGAACGGCGAGCCGTTCACTCGCTACTGTCTGCGGTCGCTGTACCCCTTCGCCCATCAGATCGTCGTCGTCGAAGGCGGCCACGAGGACACGCGCGCCGTCGCGACGCCCGACGGTCACTCGATCGACGGGACGCTGGAGGCGCTGCAGCGTTTCAAGGCCGAGGAGGACCCGCTGGACAAGGTCGAGATCGTCACTCGCGACGGATTCTGGCCGAAGACCGACGAGCTCGGCCGTCACCGCACCCACCAGTCGCGCGCCTACGCGGAGCGCGCCACGGGCGACTACCTGTGGCAGGTCGACATCGACGAGTTCTACCGGCCCGAGGATATGCAGGCCGTCATCGCGATGCTCAGGGAGCAGGCGGGACGTGTCGGCCGTCTCCTTCCGGACGCGCAGCTTCTTCGGGCAGGCTTGCGGTACGTGGCGGAGTCCTGGGACCACCTGGACGGCACGCGCGACTTCAACCGGCTCTTCAAGTGGGGGCCGGGATACAGGTACGTGACCCACGAGCCGCCCACGGTGGTCGATGATCGCGGCCGGGACCTCAGGACCCTGCACTGGGTCCGCGCCGGGGAGATGGCCCGGCGCGGGGTGTTCCTGTACCACTACGAGTCCCTCGTTCCCCTGGCAGGTCGAGCAGAAGGTGCGCATCTATCAGGACGAGAAGCCGGAGTGGTGCGCCGGACTCGTCGACTGGGCGGAGCACAGCTACTTCCGGCTCGAGCACCCCTACCGGGTCCACCGCGAGTACCGCTCCCCGAGCTGGCTGCGACGGTTCGACGGTCCCCACCCTCCCGAGGCGAGCCGGATGATGTCCGACGTCGCGATGGGCCGGACGTCCCAGTCGCCGCGGGACACGGAGGACATCGAGAGGCTGCTGCAGGCGCTGGTGGTATCCGCTCGGCCGGCAGTATCTCCTGGCCCGCTACTACCTCGACCGGCGCGTCGTCTGGCCGGCGAAGGAGGCGGCGCGGCGCACGAAGTCCTACCGCGCTCTCATCGGCCGGCTGCGCGCTTGGGGGCTGCTCGACCACGAGAAGGCGGACGAGCGCCGCCGCCAGGTGAACGACCTGCTCCTCGCGGTGTTCAAGGTCAAGCGAACCTAGAGGTGGCCGCAATTCGGGCTCAGCTGAACCCCGGCGCTGGAGCCACTCCAAGGAGGCGGCCCGAATGGGAACGCAGCCGACGCTGACCCACTACGACTTCGCCAACATCCGCTACTCCAGTTTCTATTCGACGGGCTTCCTGCTCAATGCTCCGCGGTTCCACTATCGCTTCGAGATCTCACGAAAGCCGCCACGGCTACTCGGCGTCCCAGAAGTGGCGCGAAGCTGGCGCCAGGACATGAACCGCGATCAGCGCCTCCTGTACCGCTACAAGTCCGACACCGATGACTTCTTCTTCTGCATAGACACCCTCGATCACAACCTCAACTACAGCATCCCTGTCCTTCAGAACGTTGGCAGCTACTTCAAGGTCAACTATCGCCCCGAGTGCCTTCCTCGCGGCCCCGATGTCGACCGCTACGTGAACAGGATCCAGCCCATACTCCCGTTCTTTCCGTTGAGGGACGGTGGTTGTGTGTCGCAGATCCCTCGGCTGATGCCGTCCCATCGGATGGGTTGGGGACACCGCGCCATCGTGCGCAGGATCGTAGACGAGCCAAGAGTGCCTACGCTGGATGCACTCAAGACACTTCGGGGTAGCAGCCATCGCTACGACGTCTTCTTCGTCTCCGCGTTCTATCCGGCAGAGCCACCTGGTGAGGAGATGGTATTCCGATACCGGGTCATGATTGAGTTGGAGAAGCAGGGCCTCGATCGAGTGTCATCGGGTTCGCTACTCGATCCGCGCTTCCGGAGCCGTTCGACAGATATGCTCTGCCCCGGTTCTCCTTCCGCGACTATTCACGCACCCTCGCACAGTCTCGAGTCGCCATCTACGTTCGAGGAGTCCTGGACTGTATCTCCTTCAAGTTCGGGGAGTACTTGTGCCTTGGGCTTCCCATTGTTGGCCAGACGATCGTCAACAATCGGGAGAGACTGGCCGACCTACCGTATTTCCAGGGGCAATTCGCGTTTGACGAGCCTGAAGACATAGCCCGCCAAGCGGCCACCCTGCTGACGCAGGCAGACAAGAGACGAGTGCTGGCTGAGTCCAACGCGCGAGTCTTCGACGAGGTGCTTTCCCCGGAGGCCGCCACTGCTGACGTACTCGAACGCCTCGGCATGCGCCGACGAGGCGACTAGCTCGTCTGTCAGGGGATGGCAACGGCTTCACTCAGCTACCAGTCCGTCTGGGTCCCACTTCCTCCAGCTGAGGAAGTCGGCCTCGCAGGGCCGACCATCGGGATACCAGAAGAGTCGTTCGTCCTTCTCCCAGTCAAGGACCTTCTCCCAGACCTCCGCTAAGGCATCGTCATCCAAGGCGTTCAACCACCTGTAGTGGATGCCCTCGGCCGCCGGTGCGCGCGCTTGATCGAGAGCGCGAGCTGAGCCTCGCACCTTCGCGATGAGTTGCTCCTTGGAGCGCCATGGAAGATGGACCATGTACAGACCCGTGGTGGTCTTTCCGCTGCGACTTACGGTAACGCTTCCGGCCGACACATGGGCTAGACGATGCGCTCGGTGGACCACTCTGGCCATTTGACCAGGCGCGGAGCAGATCCGGTACGGGACGTCGCAGGAATCGCCCGCACTAGCCGTGCGTTTCGGGAAGGCGTTGTGTAGCTCCACGCCGACGACTGGAGCTTGGCACGCTCTCAACCATGACGCGATTGTAGACCCCTCTGCATAGTAGAACTCATCCGCGTCAAAGGGTACGATCCAGTCTGCGCCGGCCCTTCTCGATTCTCTGATCAGCAGGTTGTGGCGGACTGCTTGGAACTGTCCCTCCCTCTGGTCCACCGCGACATGGACAGGCGCAACCTGCTCCATTCTACGAAGCACCTCGAGCGTGCCGTCGGTGGATCCGTTGTCGGCGATGAGAACGTGGTCGACACCCTGGTCGAGCATGTGCTGCACGGACTGGCCGATGATGTCGATTTCGTTCTTCACAACACTCACCGCCCACACGGAACCGGCAACCCGACGTCGGTGATGCAACTGCGGCAGAACAAGGCTCTTCCTAATCTTGTTGCGCTTGCGGATGCGTCGAAAGCTTGTCCGATCATAGATGTAGCGCGCCAGCATGTCGGCGGCATTCCTCTCGGGGGGCGCATTCACGGCGATCTCCTGAAGGCGGTATCTGAAGGTCGACTCACGGCTTCGTGGAGCGTTGCCGATGATTCGCTTCCCCCAGGACTCGGCCGGCGCGGCGAGCCCAGCGCCTGGCGGCGAGTCGGCCACTCGCTGTCGCACGGGCCCACTCTTCGGCCCGTCGCTGTCTCCCAGCCGAGGCTGAGGAGGACCGGAAGGTCTGCAAGGCCGCCTCGAGGTTGAGTGCAGGATTCGTGTAGCACCAACTGCTCGACATGGCTCTCTTGCCGAGCGCGAAGCTTCTCGCGGAAGCCGTGATCGCTCTCGAGTCTGCGGACGAGCGGAATCAGTTCGTCGAAGCTCGAGAAGGCGAGTTCGGGCTCCAGGAGCTCGCGGAACCCCGACACGCACTGCGTCGGCGCGAGCACCAGGCATCCAGCCGAGATGGCTTCGATCAAGGCGAGTCCGACGCTCGGCTTGCTGCCCGGAAGCACGACGAAGTAGGACGACTGCAGTTCGGCTCGGTGGATGTCCGCAATCGTGCTCCACTCTGTACGGACCGAGCCGATCTCGGCGAGGTCAGCCCGCTCCTTGTCTTTGAGCACGCCGCGGCTGTGATGCGAGAGACAGAAGCCCTCCCTGGCTGTCTCCGGAGTTCGGGGTAGAGGCTGCGCACCGAACGGGCCGACATCATGTAGTAGGGGAAGTCGAGGACGGTCCGCCTGGTTCTTCTCATCTGCTGCAGGCCCGGGGAGTTTGGGGAAAGGGGAGTCTTCGCCAGCCGATGATTGAGGAAGACGTTGTAAGCGAAGTATGGGCTTCCGCGGAAGGGCCCTTCGATCCCACATGGACCGCCTTCGATGAAGTAGTAGCACCACATCACTGACCGGAAGCGCTTGACGATGCGCGTGGGGACGGCGACGTCGATGGAAATGACGACATCGTATTGGCTCCAATCCACAAGATCGGCAGTGTCCGCTGTGCTGCCCGCCGGCCACAGGTCCCAGCCCTCCACGTACTGCGCCCAGTGTCGCTTCCCAACCTGGCATTCGGGTGCCGGGTCCTCGAGCACGATGCGCGCCGACGCGTCAAAGGCTTCCCAGAGACCGATTGGCCCGGACCGCCAGTTCGATGACTCGACGACGGCGCGGAGGTCCGGCCCCGTCCGCGTGAACAGGTCGTAGGTGGTGTGCTGCTTGACTACGCACACACGGGTCATGAGGGGATGTTCACCTTCTCATCTAGGATTGCCTCGACGACCTTCGGAAGCGGCCCCGGTGCGCCGCTCTTCCATCCGCCGGACGGCGGCCCAGCCCCAAGCCAGCCTGTTGCAGAACCCCTGTACCGTGGCACCGGCCTGCACGCGACCTCGACACTACTCCCGCAATGCCCACGCTGGTCTTATGGGCAAAGTCATACCACAAATCCATGGCTGCCGAGTTGCGAGCGTCTCCCCGTCCAAACGCCGATCATCATCGGAACGGATTACTTCCTCCACTCGACCTACGTCCTGCAGCGGGAGTCACGAAGACCGGGCGGGGTGACGAGCTGGGGGTTCCGCCAGAGTCCCATCGCCACTACAATCGCCGGAGTGACCCCCAAACCGGGGGGCGCCGACTAGGTCGTCGACTGCGTGGGGGGTGTCTCCCTGAGATGAGCTGGCTGGTGGATTTCAAGGCTGACCTCGATCGCTACGAATCCTCCGAGTGGCCTCTGGTCGGCGGCGACGAGAAGTCCCCCTCGGCGCTCGTCATGATAGCCACGCGACGGGAGCTATGGGCGCTGCTGCACTACCGCATGTCGCGGGCGTTGCGCCAGAGCGAGCTACCCCCGCGAGTCCGGCGTGCGGGCCTCCTCGGCATGGCCGCGCTGCGGCAGACCGATCGAGATGTGTACGGGCATCACCCTGCCGGATGCCGCCGAGGTCGGACCAGGGCTTCGCTTTGCCCATGCCGGGCCAATCGTCATCAACAGCGACGTCAGTAATCGGGCGAGACTGCATCAATCAACCATGGCGTGACCATCGGGGCGTCGTCTGCGGGGGTGCCCGTCATCGGCGACGGGGTGTACGTCGGTACTAACGCCGTCGTCGCCGGCAACATGCACGTTGGCGACGGAGCGGTCGGTGAGCGCGTGCTCGCTGGTGACCCGCGACGTGCCTCCAGGCATGCTCGCGCGCGGCGTGCCCGCCGAGAACAGGGTGCAGTCGGCCGCGAGTGCTGCCGATGAAGATCGAGAGACATGAGCGGCCTGCCGTCGAGGCACGGCCGGGGGGAGGAGTCGACATGCCAACGTCAGTAGTCACCGGGGGTGCGGGGTTCCTGGGGTCGCACCTCTGCGAGTACCTGCTCGAGAAGGGGCATCGGGTCGTCTGTCTCGACAACCTCGAGACCGGGAACCCTGCAGAACATCGAGCACCTGCGCGACGAGGCCTTCGTGTTCCAGAACGTCGACTCAGCGAGTACATCGACGTCGACGGGCGGCGTCGACTTCGTGTTCCACCTCGCCAGCCCGGCCAGCCCGATCGACTACCTGCGGCTGCCGCTCAAGACGCTCAAGGTCGGCTCGTTCGGCACGCACAACGCTCTCGGCCTGGCCAAGTTCAAGCGCGCGCGCTTCCTGCTGGCCTCGACCTCCGAGGTCTACGGCGATCCGCTGGTGCACCCGCAGCCCGAGGAGTACTGGGGCAACGTCAATCCCATCGGCCCGCGCGGGGTGTACGACGAGTCCAAGCGCTACGCCGAGGCCATGACGATGGCCTACCATCGCCAGCAGGGCGTCGACACCTGCATCGTCCGCATCTTCAACACCTACGGCCCGCGCATGCGGCCCAACGACGGCCGGGCGATCCCGACCTTCGTGAAGCAGGCGCTGGCCGACGAGCCGATCACCGTCTTCGGCGACGGCTCGCAGACGCGCAGCTTCTGCTACGTCTCCGACCTCATGGACGGCCTCTACCGGCTGGCGACGAGCGGGGAGCACATGCCGGTCAACATCGGCAACCCCGCGGAGCTGTCGCTGGCCGAGCTGGCCGAGACGGTCGTTCGCCTTGCCGGGAGCGCGAGCGGGATCGTGTACGCCGCGCTGCCTATCGACGACCCCAAGGTGCGACGGCCCGACATCACCCGCGCCAGGGAGTTGCTGGGATGGGAGCCGACGGTGCCGCTGGCCGAGGGACTCGCGAAAGTCATGGAGTTCGAGAGGAAGAACCGCTCGCACTCCCAGACTGCGCTGTAGTCCGTGATGCAGAAGTCCTCGACAGTCTCCATCGTCACGGCTACGTACAACCGGGCTGGGATACTTCCGAGAGCGATCGACAGCGTGATGCGGCAGACCCACCGGGACTGGGAGCTGATCGTCGTCGACGACGGGTCGACGGACAATACAGGGGAGATTCTGGCCGGCTATGTCGACGAGCGCATCCGTGTCTACCGGCACGATCGCAATCGCGGCGCCACGGCGGCGAAGAACACCGGTCTGGACCATCTGCGAGGCGAGTGGTTCACGATCCTCGACTCCGATGACGAGATGGTTCCCGAGGCCCTCGAGGTGATGCTCGACTACGCGTCGCGCACCGGCGCCGATGCCATCACCTGCAACTGCGAGGACTCCCGGACCGGCGAGATGACAGGGCTGGGGCACACGGGCAACGGTCGCATGTCGCCGCGGGAAGCCGGTCGAGTATCGCGGCGAGCACTGGGGCCTCACCCAGACGGGCCTGCTGGGCGACCTGCGCTTCGACGAACGCCTGCCGACCTATGAGGACACGGTGTGGCTGAAGATCGATGCACGGGCGCGGCGCTACTACGTTCATCGCGCCCTTCGCATCTATCATACAGAGGGGAACGACGGGGTCATCAGCGACTCTTGGCGCGAGCAACTTGGCCAAGAAGGTGAGGATCTACTCGGCCATCGGCGAGGACAGTGCGTATCTACGACTGCTGAGGCACGCGAGGCCGAGAGAGTACAGGCACACTATCGTCCGCGTATGGGCGGCTCGCCTCCTGAGACCCTTCGTTCGCAGCACCCGCTAAGCCTCTGGCTGCCGATTGCCCGGCTTGAGGAGCTTCACTATCATGCCGATACGTGGTCTGTGGAGTGGGCCGCGCAATCCCAGGAAGGGAGCATGGCGACAGATTCATCAGAGGGCTTGGCCGTACTCGGCTACCTCGCGGTCATGTCCCGCTGGAAGTGGCTGATCATCGGGATCACGCTGGCGTGTCTGGCCGCCGGCTTCGGCTACCTGATGACGCGCACTCCTCATGTACAGCGCGACGGCACAGGCTGCTGTACGTCCAGCCGGTCACCATCAGCAATCCGCTCGTGCAGGGGAGCACCAGACGTACCAGCAGCCCGACATCGCCACGATATCCGCGATGGTCGCGAGCGGCCAGGTGACCAGCGCCGCCTCCAAGCTGCTCGAGGGAAAGGACACGTCGGCCGGCTACTACGTGACGGCCAGCCAGCCAGTGGACAGCAGCGGCAACTCCAGCGCGACCGTGGTGGGCATCGAAGCGGTCTCGGCGAATCCTCAGACGGCCGCCGACGCGGCCAACGCCACCGCCCAGGCGTTCGTCGACTGGCGCCGCGACAGCCAGGCGACCCAGGTCCAGGACGCTCTGACGGCGGTCGAAGCGGCACTGAAGACGTACACGACCCCGACCGCCAGGGAGAGCGCCGAGTACCTGCAGCTCAAGCAGTCGCAGCAAGCCCTCGAGCTGCAGCTGCAGAGCCTCTCCAGCGACTTCACCATCATCGCCCCGGCGACCGTTCCGACGGTGCCCTTCTCGCCTCGCACGAGGCACACCTTGGCGCTTGGCCGGCATCCTCGGCCTGGCACTCGGGCTGGGACTCGCCTTCCTGCTCGAGCAGCTCGACACCCGAGTGCGCGACGAGCGGCAGATGACCGAGATGCTCGGCATGTCGGCGCTCGGCCACCTGCCGCCGCTGGCGCGTCGCACCCCCGAGGGCGCCGGCGTGCAGATGCTGTCCAACCCGTCCGGCCCGATGGCGGAGGCCGTCCGAGTCCTGCGCGGCAACCTCAGCTTCACCGGCGTCGACGGCGACGTCCGCTCGGTGCTCATCACGAGTTCGATCAGGAGCGAGGGCAAGAGCGTGACCGCCTCCAACCTCGCGGTGTCCCTGGCGCTCGCCGGCCAGCGAGTGGTGCTGGTGGACGCCGACTTCCGGCGGCCGCGCATCCACACCTACATGCGCGTCTCCAACGCCGTCGGGCTGTCGTCGGTGCTCGCGCGGCGCGCCGAGCTGTTCGACGCGGTCATCCCGATAGCCGCTGGAGGGCTCACGGGAGCAGCGGAGGGGGAGGCCGCGGTCCCGGAAGCGCTGGTCAGGGAAGGCGCGTCGGTACGCGTCATGTCCGTGGCCGGCTCGGGGCGCGGGAGCGAGCCTGCGCTTCAGTACACGCTCGCGCCAGTCGGTCGGCGCCTCTGGCCGGACGTGGACGGCCCTGCTGCGGGTGCTGCCGAGCGGGCCGCTGCCGCCCAACCCCGGCGAGATGGCGGCATCTCAGCGCTTCGGCGAGATCATCGGCCTGCTCGCCGACACCGCCGACCTGGTCATCATCGATTCGCCGCCGCTGCTCGAGGTGGGTGACACTGCGGCGATGGCGGCCAAGGCCGACGGCGTCGTGTTCGTCGTGAACATGGCCAAGGTCAAGTGGCCCATGCTCGAGAGGTCCCATGCCCAGCTCGAGAAGTTCCCGTGCCGCAAGCTGGGGCTCGTCGTCGTCGCCGCGAAGAGCGCGCACAAGCCGGTCTACGGCTACGAGTATCGGGAGAGCGCGAGCCCGAGGGGCGCGGCGCCGCCCGCCGGCCGCTCGTGACCGTCACCAGGTCATCGAGGTAGATCACCTCGTGCCCCGGCTTCGCGTCCTGATGCTTACGGCGTACCCGGCCATTGGCGGGCCGCTGCCGAAGCTCGCTCCGCTCGTCGCCGAGGGACTGCGCCACTGCGGCTGCGACGTCATCATCGCGGGTTGGAGCGCCCATCGTGCCGGACACGAGGGCCTCGCCGCCAAAGTCGCCGGGCGGGCGGCGGACCTTGTCCGCGTCCACGTGAGAATACGCTCGTGGCGTCCCGACGTCGTCTACGTGGCCACCGCGCACAACTGGCCCGGCCTGCTGCGCGATCTGCCTCTCATGCTCACCGTAAGGGGAGCACGGCCGCCGATCGTCCTGCATCTCCACGGGAGCGAGTGCAGCCGGCTCGGGTCGCCGGGCCAGCGCGTCTTCACCGCGCTGTCGGGGCTGCTCGTGCGCCGTGCTGCCTCCGTGATGCTCCTGTCCTCGGACGAGCTGCGCGCGTGGCACGGTCAGTGCACGGACGCTGTGTTCGATGTGGTCCTGAATCCCGTACGTCGCGCCTGCCCAGAGCCAGCTCGCCGCGCACGCCCATCGCGCTGGTACAGGCGGTTCCGTTTCGACACTGCTGACGGTCGCTCGCCTGATTCCCGAGAAGGGTGTGTTCGATCTGCTTGACGCGCTCGCCATCGTGCGCCGGAGCCGGCCGTGCCGGCTGCTCGTGGCCGGCACTGGCCCCGCGCGCGACGATCTCGTCCGCCGCGTCTCGGCCCTCGGCCTCGACGGCTCCGTCGAGCTCCTGGGATACGTCGGCGGAGATCAGCTCGCCGATGCGTACCGCCACGCTGATCTCTTCGTCCTACCGACGTACTTCGCGGAAGGGTTCCCTCTGTCGATTATGGAGGCAATGGGCTATGGGCTGCCGATCGTGACGACGCCTGTCAGGGGATCGGCCGACCAGCTTGTCGACGGTGAGAACGGCTTGTTCGTGCCGGCCCGTGATCCA
Organism: uncultured Thermoleophilia bacterium; assembly: GCA_963808735.1. Taxonomy (GTDB): domain Bacteria; phylum Actinomycetota; class Thermoleophilia; order UBA2241; family UBA2241; genus CAIXSE01. The sequence continues at coordinate 195,357 of CAWEHE010000014.1, forward strand.
CAGGCGCTCGCCGAGACGATTGAGCGGCTGCTGGACGACGACGAGCTTCGCTCGCGCATGGGTGCGCGCAACGCGGTCCGCGCCGCAGAGTTCGCGCCGGACAGGGTCATGCCGCGCTACGCTCGGATTCTTGAGCGTGCTCTCGCAAGCGGGCGTCGCCGGACGCGATGTGCTGGCTCTGCGGAATCGACCGCACCCCAGTAGCCGTCGGCTCTGCCAAGGCGGAGACTCCTCCGGCTGGGAATCCGCGTTGACTGACCAGCTAATGAACAAGTACACATCGGCACTACTCGTTGCACCTTGAGACGGTCGTGCCATAGTCTTTGTGCTGCTTCACTCTTGGACCAAGGAAGCTGCCAAATCGGCGCGTAGGTCGCAGAAGGTCGTGCAGGATTGGTCATAAGATCTGGAAACGGCCTTGCCTGGGTGGGGAGGAGTCGCGGTCTCACTCTCGGTCTGGTTGGCCTGCTGGCGGTACTCATGCTCGCCTGGACCGTCGACAAGGTCACGGCCGACAAGACCATCGATTTCTACGCCTACTACCTTGCATCTGAGTGCATCGCTCGCGGTGTGAATCCCTATGAAGTGAGCCAGGCCCAATGGAACGGGATTGCCCGCGACATAGGTTTGGCGCACTGGGCGTGGCCTTATCGCTACCCCCCCCAAACGGCGGTTGCGCTCTTGGCTATGCGACCGCTGGGGCCACACAACGCGGCAGTGGTCTGGGGTCTGCTGAACGGTGCCGCACTCATTGCCGGGGCTTATATTCTTGGGCGAACGACCCGGAAACCGTGGGGTCCGGCAGCGAGTCTACTGATGCTGCTATTGTTCTACCCGGTGTGGGAGTCGCTCATCTTTGGCCAGATCATCGGCATTGTGTTCTTCCTGCTGGTCTTGGCTCTGTGGGCGCTCAACCGGGGCCGCGGCGCTCTGGCCGGCGCGAGTATCGCCATCGCGACCGTGCTTAAGGTGTTCCCGGCGCTGCTGGTTGTCTACGTCATCTGGAGACGCCGTTGGCGTTGTGCTGCGGTTGCGCTCATCGTGGTTGTCGCGAGCTTTCTGGTGTGTCTTCCTTTCGCGGGCTACGATGTGGTCGCCGCATACCCCAGACACGCCATGGCGATCGCAGATCCGGGCCGCGTCGATTCTACTGTGTACAGTCAGACTCTCACGTCGACCGTGGCTCGACTTGCCACAGGGCACCTCTCCACCTCCGCTGTTCTGGAGATCAGCAGGGTCCTTGGCGTGATCATGCTGGCGCTAACCTACGGGTTGTGTTGGCCGAGGGGCCGCTTCAGCGAGTGGGTGAATCTGGAGTATTCGCTTGTCATCCCCCTCTGCGTGCTGCTGCCGGGGTTCAACTTCAACCACTGGCTTGTGATCCTTCTCATCCCTGCGGTGATCGTGCTGGAGCGTCTTGTCGAACACCAGCGCCGGCTGCTGCTGTTCATCTTGGGCGGCCTCTTTCTCGTAGCTAGCGCACAGTGGCCGGCCTTCACGCACCTAGCGGGTATGTGGACTGCTCTGCTTGCCAGCGGAATCTGGAGATTGCTCTGCATCCCCTTCATCTTCGCTGTCGCCCTCTGGCTGTTCTTGGCCAGCCAGCTTCTGGCCAAGTTCAGACGAGGTACTCCGATTCTTGCTGGGGAGACTCAGAGTACGGAACAGGTACCTGACGAAGAGGACCACAGCTTGGACCGCATCGACTAGCACGTCGGAGTGTCAAGCCCGGACACGTATCTGCGCGTGAGGAATGCAACGACGAGCTTTCTGGTGAGCTGCCGGATACCTCTCATGTTGCCGTTCACCGTCAAGAGCTGATGCGAGAACACGGAGCCTCCGCCGCCGCGCATCGTGCAGAAGACGACCATTTGGCTCTTGGTGCTGCTATAGTCCGCGTGCCAGGGAGGCTGACGAGCATGTTCGAGACCAAGCAGTTCATCGATCACGTTCGCGAGGCAACCTATATCCGCACGGGCCTCGACGTCAGTCGCCCGTCGCAGGTCTCCATCGACTTGACCTACCGGTGCAACTGTCGCTGTAGGATGTGCTGCCTCTGGAGACTGACGGACTCATCCGAACTGCCCACGAGCGCGTGGTTGCGCATCATCGAGGATTTGGGCAAGTGGCCGGGACCAGGCACGAAGCTGAACATCTCCGGAGGAGAGCCCCTTCTACGCGAAGACCTCACCGACATCCTGGCGCGAGCATCGGACGTGGGTCTCGCGGCTGGCATCGTCACCAACGGCTCACTGCTGAACGAGGCCAAGGCCCTGGAACTCGTGCAAGCCGGACTCTTCAACGTCAACGTCTCCCTCGACAGCCTCGACCCTGCCATCAACGATCGTTTGAGAGGCGTTCGCGGGTCGACGGAGAAGGCGATTGCAGCTATCGACCACTTGTTGGTGACGACGGCGCGGATGAAGTCGAATCTGGCGATAATAGTGAAGCCGATCGCGATGGCACCGACTCTGGATGGCCTTGAGCGCTTGGTCGAGTTCGCAGCGCAACGTCACATCTCAGGTGTGCTCCTTCAGGCCATCATCAATATGGAGGACGACGACCAGCCTGGATGGCGCGAGGAGAGCGAGCTCTGGCCACGTGACCCAGCCCACGTTGTCCGGGTGTTCGACAGGCTCATCAGCATGAAGGAGCGCGGCTACCCCATCCTGAACTCGACGGGCCACCTGCGAAGCCTCGTGGAGTACCTGATCGATCCGACTTGCACGGCAGAGGGAGTATGCCGCGTCGGTACCTCGAACCTCAGCATTTGGCCTGATGGGTCTGTCAAGCCACTCTGCGAGTCCCTCCCTGGGCCTCGGAGTCTCGGGAATCTGACGACCACCACGGCTGAGGCTATCTGGAAGGGCGCCGATGCAAGAGCAGCGCGACGGACGATCCTCAGTTGCCACAAGAACTGCGTCCTCACGTGTCAGAGAAGCCGCAGCATCCCGGAGAAGGTTGCTCTCTATTGGCAGCTGCGCAAGGCGGCCCGGTCACGCTGAAGTGACCTACGGCGAGCAGGATGAGAGCGAGTATGACGACAACGCCGAAGACCACACGACGCCGCGAAGACCGCTGGCCAGGTTCGCATGACATGGAGCCCCGGGAGCCGGTGGTGCGTTGCCACTGGCCGCAGGCCGGCGATCGCTTGGGGCGAGCAGGATACGGCGCGACCTGAGCGCTGGTATCCTGCTTCCCTGATTCCTGAAGCCACCACGACGACACACGCTGGCGGAACCAGTTCGGAAGGCCGTTCACTTGCGCGGCAACAGTTTGCCGGCCGCCCTAGTGGTACGTCGTCGAGAATCCTACTATCCTGTCCGCGACAGCCCTGCTGCATGTCGAGACATGCTGGGAACCACCAACACGGAAGGCGCGAAGGACCGCTTTGGAGACATACGACGCCGTCGCAGCCAAGATTCGTGACTACCTCTCGCGCAACTTCTTGTTCAGCGACGGGTTCGAGTACGAAGATGACGCGTCGTTCCTTGAACTGGGCATCATCGACTCCTACGGCTTCATCGAACTGCTGCATTGGGTGGAAGAGGAGTTCAGCATCTCCGTGGCCGACGATGAACTCGTTCCCGACAACTTCGATTCCGTCCGCAATCTGAGCTCGTTCATTCTCGCCAAGAAGAGCGGCGGCGCCTGAGGAGCCGCCACGCCGTGCTCATCGGAATCCGCTGGCATCGCTGAACGTCGATCCTCATCGATCGGTCTCGCTCTTGGCGATCGGGCTCGTGTTCACGGCGGGATGCTCCGGGAGCGACACTCAATCAGGAGGTGGGGCCTCGATGAAGATCGCGTTTCTTCACCACAGTACCGGGCAGGTGGTCTGGCTCGGCACCACGTCCAAGGTGATGTCCAAGGTCTTCGGCAAGAGCGCCGTGGGCAGCTGGATCACCGACTACAACAAGAAGAACGGCACCAGGTACGAGATCGAGGAGATCTACTTCCCGACGACGAGCGAAGGCTACCCGTGGGCCAACTACCCGTATGACTACTACAACATCTGGGTGAAGAATGCCGGCGACGCGCCCTACCAGGGCGAGCCCACGCTCGAGATGCTGACCAAGCAGTACGACGTCATCGTCTGGAAGCACTGCTTCCCCGTCGGGAACATCCTTCCCGACACCGGCCGCCCGACGTCGACTCCGCCGAGAAGCGCCTCGAGAACTACAAGCTGCAGTACGCCGCGCTCAAGGAGAAGATGCGCTCGTTCCCCGACACGACGTTCATCGTCTGGACGGGCGCCGCGCTGACCGAGGCGACCACGACGCCCGACGAGGCGCAGCGCACCCGGGAGTTCTTCGACTGGGTCAAGACGGAGTGGGACGAGCCCGGCGACAACATCTTCCTGTGGGACTTCTACGCAGCTCGAGACCGAGGGCGGCCCCTATCTGAAGCCGGAGTACGCGAGCGCGCCGGACGACCCGCACCCGACCGCCGAGTTCGGGGAGAGGGTCGCCCCCTTGTTCGCGCAGAGGATCGTCGACGTCATCGACGGGAAGGGCGACTCGGCTTCGTTGACGGGCGAGGCCGACTAGCCGGCGCGAAGCGAACTCGGAGCGGGCGGATGTGCGGCATCGTCGGGGTCTGCGACGTCGAGCGGGGCTCGGCCGGTGGAGGAGTCCACCCTCCGCTCGATGCTCGGGACGATCCGCCACCGCGGGCCCGACCAGTTCGGGATCTACCTCGACGATCACGTGGGTCTCGGGAACGCGCGCCTGAGCATCATCGACCTGAGCACCGGCCAGCAGCCCATCTCCAACGAAGACGGGTCCCTGTGGATCGTGTTCAACGGGGAGGTCTTCAACCACCCGGAGCTGAGACTGGAGCTGGAGGGCCGCGGGACACCGGTTCTCGACCACCAGCGACACCGAGGTCGTCCTGCACGCGTACGAGGAGTACGGCCCGGACTGCCTGTCCCGCTTCAACGGCCAGTTCGCGATCGCCATCTGGGACAGCCGGGAGCGCACCCTGTTCCTGGCCCGCGACCGGCTGGGCGTCCGCCCCCTCTTCTACACGGAGGCGGACGGCGCCCTGGTCTTCGGCTCGGAGATCAAGGCGATCCTCGCCCATCCCGGCGTGACCGCGTCCCCGGATCCGGTGGCTCTGGACCAGATCTTCACGTTCTGGAGCACGCTCTCGCCGCGGACGTTCTTCCGGGGGATCAAGGAGCTGCCCCCCGGCCACTCCATGCTCGTCAAGGATGGCCGGATCACGCTCGAGCGCTACTGGGAGATGGCCTTTCCCGAGGATGGCGCCGCCCCCCAGCGACCGACGCAGGAGTACGCGGAGGAGCTGCGGGACCTCCTCATCGACGCCGCGCGGATCCGGCTGCGGGCGGACGTCCCCGTCGGCGCCTACCTGAGCGGAGGTCTGGACTCCTCGACCATCACGGCGATCGTCCGCAGCCAGACGACCAATCCGCTCGAGACGTTCTCGATCGCGTTCACGGACGCGCACTACGACGAGAGCGGCTTCCAGCTCGCCATGGCCGAGGCCCTCGGGACCGAGCACCACGTGGTGCACGCCACGCACGCCGACATCGGCGCGGTGTTCCCGGAGGTGGTCTGGCACGCCGAGACCCCCCTGATGAGGACGGCCCCGGCGCCGATGTTCCTCCTGTCGGGCCTGGTGAGGGACAACCGCTTCAAGGTGGTCCTCTCGGGCGAGGGCGCCGACGAGCTGCTGGCCGGCTACGACCTCTTCCGCGAGGCGAAGATCCGCCGCTTCTGGGCCGAGCAGCCCGATTCCGAGGCGCGCCCCGCCCTGTTCAGGCGCATCTACCCGTGGATGCCGGGATCGAGCTCGGACTTCGTCAAGGCGTTCTTCGGCCTGGGGCTCACGGACACCGACGCCCGGGACTACTCGCACAGCCTCCGGTGGCGGACCACCGCCAGGGGCAAGCGGTTCTTCAGCGGGGAGGTGCGAGAGGCCGCCGCTGCCGGCGACGGCACGCTGACGCCCTCCTACCCCGACGCGTTCGACCGCTGGGGCCCGCTGCAGCAGGCCCAGTACCTCGAGACGACCATCCTCCTCGCGCAGTACCTCCTCTCGTCCCAGGGCGACAGGATGGGGATGGCGCACTCCGTGGAGGGGCGGTTCCCCTTCCTGGACCACCGGGTGGTCGAGTTCGCCAACCAGCTGCCGCCGTCGCTCAAGCTCAACGGGCTCACGGAGAAGTACCTGCTCAAGGAGGTCAGCCGGGAGTGGCTGCCGGCCGCAGATCAGCGACCGGCCCAAGCAGCCCTACCGGGCGCCGATCCATCGCGCCTTCTTCAACGACTCCGCGCCGGACTACGTCGAGGAGCTGCTCTCCAGTTCCGCCATCGAGCAGTCCGGCTACTTCAACCCGAACGCGGTGGACCAGCTCGTCGCCAAGCTCGAGCGGGGCCTCCCGCTGGGAGAGACGGACGACATGGCGCTGGCGGGCATCATCTCGACCCAGCTGGTCGACCGGCAGTTCATATCCGGTCCCAGACCAACCCTCCCTCTCGACGACACCGATGACGTGAAGGTCGTCGTGGGGACGCGGTCATCCTGAAGGGAGCAGCTGTGCCAATGAACAGAGGACGTTCTGCGGATCGACGCCGCGGCCGAGACCGACCGCATCGTGCAGTGGATGAAGGAGACCATGCGCGGCTTCCACCGCACCGGCGCCGTGCTGGGCATCAGCGGCGGCATCGACTCCTCGGTGTGCCTGGCCCTGTCCGTCAAGGCGTTCGGCGCCGAGCGCGTGGTGCCGCTCCTGCTGCCCGACAAGGACTCGGACCCGGCGTCGGAGGACCTGGCGCGAGACCTCGCCGCCCACTACGGCGTCACCCCCATCCTGGAGAGCGTGACGCCGGCCCTGGACGGGTTCGGCTGCTACGCCCGCCGCGACGAGGCCATCGCCCGCGTGTTCCCCGAGTACGACGCCGCGGCCGGCTACAAGGCGAAGATCGTCCTGCCCTCCGGCCTGCTGGACGGGGGGACCCTGAACGTGTTCTCCCTGACGATCGTCACGCCGGACGGCGAGGAGAAGAGCGCCCGCCTGGGCCCGCGGGAGTTCGCCCAGATCGTGGCGGCGTCCAACTTCAAGCAGCGCAGCCGCACGAACATGCTCTACTACCACGCGGAGCTGCGGAACTACGCCGTGGTCGGGACCCCCAACAAGAACGAGCGCGACCAGGGGTTCTTCGTCAAGTACGGCGACGGGGGCTACGACCTCGGCTCCGATCGCGCACCTCTACAAGACCCAGGTCTACCAGCTGGCCGCCCACCTGGACGTCCCCGAGGCCATCCAGACGCGCACCCCCACCACGGACACCTACAGCGCCCCGTCCACCCAGGAGGAGTTCTTCTTCCGCCTCCCCTACGAGACCATGGACCTGCTCTGGTACGCGCAGGAGAACGAGGTCCCGGTGGAGGAGACCGCGCTCGCCCTGGACATGTCCCCCGACCAGGTGCGCAACGCCTTCGCCGACTTCACCCGGAAGGGCAGGACGACGCACTACCTGCGTGCGGCTCCCCTGGACATGGCCGGCCTCGGGGATCCGGTTCCCGAGGCGGAGCTGAGGGCCATGGACGGCCTCACACCGGTTCACGCGCTGCTCGAGCAGAGCGCCGATCAGCGCCCCGACGCCGTCGCGCTGGAACACGGCGACGTCGTCCTGACCTACGCTGAGATCGAGGCGGGCGCCAACCGCGTCGCCGCCCGCCTGCGCGATCTCGGCGTCGCGCGCGGCGACCGCGTCGGACTGCTCGCGGACAACGGCCGCGCCTACGTGGAGGGGTTCTTCGGCATCCTGAAGGCCGGCGCCTGCTGCGTGGCCCTGAACCACGCCAACAAGGCGCGCACCAGCGCCGCCCTGCTGGCCGACAGCGGGGCCGTCGGGCTGGTGACCACGGCGGCTCGCGTGGCGCGCGATCTGCCCGAGATCGTGCAGGGCGCTCCCGATCTGCGCTTCGTCATCGTCGACCGCGCGAATCCCGCCTGGGCCTTGCCTGCGGCGGTGCGGGTCCTGACGGGCGGAGGACGTGGCGTCGGCCAGTCCGGCGCGCGTGGCGAGCGACGTCGGCCTCGACGACCTCTGCGCGATCCTCTACACCAGCGGTTCCACCGGCCTGCCCCGGGGCGCGACGCTGCGGCACCGGAACCTCGCCGCCAACACCCGGCAGATCCTGGCCTATCTGCACCTGACGGCGGACGACAGCGTCCTCAGCGTGCTGCCGTTCCACTACAGCTTCGGCAACTCGCTCCTGCTCACGCACTTCGCCGTGGGCGGACGCGTGGTCGTCGACAACCGCTTCACGTATCCGTCGGCGGTGGTCGAGACGCTCGAGCGGTCGCGCGTCTCCGGGTTCTCCGGCGTGCCGTCCAACTACGCGATCCTGGCGGCGAAGACGGACTTCCTGCGTCGCGGCTGGCCGGACCTCCGCTACCTCACGCAGGCCGGCGGCGGCATGACGCCGGCGCTGACGCGGCGCCTCCTCGACGAGCTGCCTCCCCACATCCGGCTGTTCGTGATGTACGGGCAGACCGAGGCCTCGGCGCGGCTGAGCTACGTGCCGCCGGAACGCCTGCGCGAGAAGCTCGGCAGCATCGGCATCGCGATCCCCGGCGTCACGCTGACCATCCGCGACGAGGACGGCCGCGAGTGCGCGCCGGGCGAAGTGGGTGAGGTGGTCGCCGCCGGCGAGAACCTCATGCAGGGCTACTGGAACGACCCCGCGGAGACCGCCCTCGTGCTCAAGGACGACGGCCTGCACACGGGCGACCTCGGGCGCAAGGACGACGACGGCTTCATCTTCCTGGTCGACCGCATCAAGAACATGATCAAGGTCGGCGCCAACCGCGTCAGCCCGCGCGAGATCGAGGACGTGATCGCCGAGGTGGAGGGCGTGGCCGAGGTCTGCGTCGCCGGCGTGCCGGACGAGCTGCTCGGCGAGGCGGTGGAGGCGTTCGTGGTCGTCGCGCCGGGCGCCGACGTCTCGGCGGAGCGCATCCTCGCCCACTGCCGCGAGTATCTCGCCCTCTACAAGGTCCCGCGCGGCGTGCACTTCCGGGACGCCCTGCCGCAAGAGCGCCGCCGGCAAGGTCCTGCGCAGCGAGCTGGTGCGCACCCTCTAGGCGCTCGGGCTGCGTGGACCGCAAGTCGTAGCGAGCGCCGACGGAGTCCAGGCGGTGAATCGTCTGCGCAACCTGGCTGGGACGAACACACTGCGCGGAAGTGCGAATGCTGTCCCAGCCAGACGAGGCGCGCCGCGCGCCTTCGGCGAGCTTCAGTCGACGACGGGCCAGTCAGCCTGACCGCGCAGGCACTCCGGCGAGCTCCCTGCGGCATGGCCGCGTCATCGACGCGAACGAGGCAGCTGAGGGTCACGACGTCGAGCAGGATGCGCGGAGGCAAACGGCGCCCCGTCGACTTCCCGGGCGCGGACTCCGTCATCGACGCTACTCCTGCGGCGTCATCGGGACGTCGTCGGATGCTGATCCAGTTCACTAAGCCGTACAAGCAAGCGCTCTTTGTGGTCGCCGCGTTCGCCGTCAACAGCTGCACCGGCGCTCTTCTTCCGAGGGCGAGCCAGGAGAACTACTCTGCTCGGAGGCCACCGAGCTTGGATTTCGAACCCGAGGAACACGAATAGCGTCGATGCCAGATGGTGTCTACTTCTGTCCACTCCTAGCGGCAAGACGGTCCACTGCCCAGGGTGCCGGCGAGACGCACGATCGCCTGTACGGCGTCGGCAGCCGCCTCGGCAGCTGTTGCTGGGTGTGCGCCGCCGCTCCCCGAGGTCCAGTACCCCGCCGCCGTGGTCGGAATGTGCACGCCCCTGTGGCTGATGTAGCCGGTGATCGTGGACGAGCTGAAGTCGTTGTGCGTTTGGTGAGTGACCAGGCCGTGGGCCGCTCTCGCCGGTGTACCCGGCGGAGTCCGCACAGACCGTGGCGTCCCCCGTGTCGAAGTGACAATTCACCCAGCGTGAGTAGCTCATCCCGTCGCAGCCGAGGATGTTCGAGTACACATCGGGAGGTCTGGACTGGTACAAGTGCGCCGAGTCGAAGAAGACGCGGACGTCCTTGAAGTACAGGTGGCTGGGAGCACGTCACGTTGTTCACATTGAAGGCGGACCCACTGCCCGTCCAGATGTCGCAGTTGCGGGTCACGATGTGGTGACTGCCGGCGAACTCCAGACACGCTCCCCAAGCACGATGGGGTCGGTGCCGTAGCCCTTGAAGAGGCAGCCGTCGACGATAGAGTACAGGGGTTGCGGCCGCCCGACCATGAGATGCACTGGCTTCCGGCTGGCTCGAAGACAGAGTCGAACCGCGAGGTTGTAGGGCGGTTGGCGGGATCGTCGTTCGACCACACCTCGATGCTGAAGCGCGAGAACTCCTCGAAGGTGCAGCGCTCGAAGGTGATGTCGTGGACGCCGTGGACCGCCTTGACGCCGTTGACGCCCGCCCACGCCGAGCCGCTTCCCGCCCCCATGTTCCGCTTGAAGGTGCAGTTGCGGAAGGTCAGATTGTAGTTCTTCGCAGCCTGGCCGAGGGTGAGCACGCCGGCAGGTCGCCCGGGATGTTCTGGTCGGTGGCCTCGAAGGTGCAGTCCTCGAAGAGCACGTTGTGTGTGTAGGCGGCGAGGTCGAGCGTCGCCGCTGTCGACCCCAATGCTGTTGCCCCGATGCGAGACGCCGTGCTGAACGTCCGCCCCGTGACCATGGTCGCCGCGGTGATGCTGAACGGGGAGGAGTTCGACGCCCTGCCACCGACCGTGACGTAGACCTTGTGCGGGCCGGGAGCCATGCTGGGCACGCGGACGGTGATCGAGGAGCGGCTCCAGGAGATCACCCTCGCCTTCTTGGCGCACGGCGCGTTGCCGAGCGCGTTGCGCCGCTCGCCGAAGGTGACGGTCGAGCTGCCCTGCCGTGAGCCGAAGTAGCTGCCCCTGATCGTCAGCCGAGCGCCGACCTTGGCGGTCGCGCGCGAGAGCGAGGTGACCTTCGCTGTCTGGGCCTGGCAGGTCGCCGGAGCCAGGGCGACGGCCAGGACGGCGCCTGCGAAGAGGGTGAGGGCCACAACGGCCAGAGTCCTGCGTGTCATCCTGTGAGTCCTTTCGCCGGGTGCTCGCGGTCGCCTTCGGGCCTGCTGATGGTTTCGTCGCGCGCACCCGACGTCCTCGGAGGGCGCGCATCTGGGGGGTGAGGGAGTCGGGCCGGCGGGTTGGGACCGGCCGTCTACGGGGCATGACCTGCCTCCTTTCGGGAGTCCTGCGGACTCCCTGAGGTGGGCGCCGTCACGAGCGCCGTTCGCGTTATGGTCGGTGCCTAGCGTTGTCTGAACTGTAGACGCGCGGCGACCCTAACGGCCTGATTCGCGTCAGTCAAACCTCAATTTGGCCGTACCTACCTCGTCCCACTGCATGCCATCCGAGGGCGGTGTATGCTGCCGCTCGAGCACTTGCCCAAGCGACCGTGGCCGCACCCGGTCACACGAGGAGTGGTATCGATGACCACGACAGCACTCATCACCGGCATCACCGGCCAGGACGGCTCCTATCTCGCCGAGCTCCTGCTCGGACAAGGGCTACGAGGTCCACGGCATCATGCGCCGCTCCAGTCTCGTTCAACACCGACCGCATCGACCACCTCTACCAGGACCCGCACGAGCCCGACGTGCGCCTCATCCTGCACTACGGCGACCTGACCGACGCCACCAACCTGATCCGCATCGTCCAGGAGACGCAGCCCGACGAGATCTACAACCTCGCGGCGCAGAGCCACGTGCAGGTGAGCTTCGAGACGCCCGAGTACACGGCCAACGCCGACGCGCTCGGCACGCTGCGCCTGCTCGAGGCATCCGCATCCTCGGCCTGGAGAGACGATCCGCTTCTACCAGGCCTCGACCTCGCGAGATGTACGGCCAGGTGCAGGAAATCCCGCAGAGCGAGACGACGCCGTTCTACCCCCGCAGCCCCTATGCGCGCCGCCAAGCTCTACGCCTACTGGATCACGCGTGAACTACCGCGAGGCCTACGGCATGCACGCCTGCAACGGCATCCTCTTCAACCACGAGAGCCCGCGCCGCGGCGAGACCTTCGTCACCCGCAAGATCACCCGCGCCGTCGCGCGCATCGCGCTCGGCCTGCAGGACTACCTGTACCTCGGCAACCTCGACCGCAGCGCGACTGGGGCTACGCCCGCGACTACGTCGAGGCCATGTGGCTGATGCTGCAGCAGGACGAGCCCGACGACTACGTCATCGCCACCGGCGAGAAGCACAGCGTGCGCGAGTTCGTGCAGCGGGGCGTTCGCCGAGCTGGGGGGCACGCGTGGACTTCGAGGGAGAAGGCGTCGACGAGGTCGCGCGCGTGGCAGCCGTGGACCAGGACGCACTCGAGCGCGGTGCGAGGAGCGCGGCGGCTGCAACGGCCGGGCCGTGACGCTGGGGCTTCACACCGGGCGACGTGGTCGTCAAGGTAGACCCGCGCTACTACCGGCCAACGGAGGTGGAGAGCCTGCTCGTCTCCCTCAGGGAACCACGCGAGTAGCAGCGGGCGGCCTACACGCGCGGCGCGTCAGTACGCCCCGCGCTTGTTGAGCACCGCGGGCACGGTCTGCAGCAGCAGCTTGATGTCCCAGCTCAGGCTCCAGCCGGTGACGTACATGTAGTCGAGCTTCACCATCTCGTCGAACGGGATCTCGCGAGCGGCCCAGCACCTGCCAGAGGCCGGTGATGCCCGGGGTGATGTCGAGGCGCTTCTGCGTCCAGCCGCGGCACTGCTTGGCCTCCTCGACCCACAGCGGGCGCGGCCCGACCAGGCTCATGTCGCCGGCCATCACGTTGAGGATCTGCGGCACCTCGTCGATGCTCCAGCGCCGCAGGGCGCCGCCGATGCGCGTGATCCGCGGGTCTTCCTTCAGCTTGAACATGGGGCCGTCGTAGTCGTTCTGCGCTCGGCGAGCTCGAGCCGCTCGCTCGTCGGCGCCCACGTGCATGGTGCGGAACTTGTAGATCCTGAAGGTCTTGCCGCCGCGGCCCATGCGCTCCTGGCGGAAGAAGACGGGCCCCGGCGAATCGAGCTTGATGATCAGCGCGACCACGGCGATGAGCGGCAGGGCGACGATGCAGATCAGCCCGCCGACGATGAGGTCGAAGACGCGCTTGACGCCCATGTTGAAGCGGCCCAGCTCGGCGTTGGCGACGTCGAGCAGCGGGATGCCCTCGACGTCGTCCACGAGCGCCCGCGAGCTCACCACCTCGAACAGCCGCGGGACGATGTTGACGCTGCACGCCGGTGTCCGCGCAGGCGCGCACCACGCGCAGGAAGTCGTTGTGGCGCGCGCGCGAGAAGGCGACGATGACGCGGTCGATGTGGTCCTTCGCGACGATCGGGTCCAGGTCGGCCAGGGACCCGATGAGCGGCAAGCGCGGGCCTCGTGGCCGTTGTGCCGCGGCTCGCCATCGTCCAGGAAGCCGACGAGGTCGATGCGGTACTCGGGGTGCCCGGCGATCTTGGCGGCCACGGTGTGGCCCACCTCGCCGGCGCCGACGATGAGCACCCGCTCGTGGAACGAGGGCCGCGACCAGATGGTCATGCGCCCCACCCAGCGCGCGAGCGGGATCGTCAGGGCCGCGACGAGCCAGTAGGCGATCAGGGGCGCGACGGGCGCCTGGTCGCCGAGCGAGAGCACCATGGCGATGAGGAGCAGCCAGCTCGCCGCGGTGAGCGCGGTGAGGCCGGTCTTGCCCTCGCTGAGGTTGTAGCCGCCGACGCTGCGCGCCGGCTCGCGGTACAGCCCGTAGACCCAGAGCGCCGCCACGAAGTACGGGCGTCAGGAGGACGAAGCGATGAGCAGCCCGAGCTCGGGTCGCGGTCGAACGCCCCGCTCAGCTTGCGGAGCACCGGGACGTCGTCGAAGCCCGACGCGACCACGACGGCGAGCAGAGAAGCGACCAGCAGCGCCGTGACGTCCGCCGACACGGTGGCGACGACGCGCAGCTTGGACGCCCTGCGTACGCGTGCGCCCGCGGTGCGCGCGCCGGCAACGTGGCGTTGCGCGCGCGCCCGCCCCCTCTTCGTAGGCCCCATTCCCATGTCTCCTACATCGGCAACACCTTTAGGAAACACAAGGGGGGTGCGTCAACGCGCAGCTCGTGCAAGGTGTCTCGTCAGCCCGCAGCGCCACTCTCAGCCCAGCCCCTCTCCCAAGGCTCGTAGAGCCATTCCCCGCCGCTGCCCCGCTGCTCAGCGCGAGGACTCCCAGCATACGACCGGGTCGACGCACCACATGACGCGAGCGTTGTTGCCAGTCGATCGGCCACGGTGCCGCGGTAGCGACGTCGCTACAGGATGATGTCGATGGCCTCGATCGCCGAGGCTCGTCCGCCCTCCGCCGTGACGAGCACCGCGTCCAGCCGCACCGGCCCCTCGGCGACCTCGAACTGCTGCGGCAGCTCGGTCGTGAACCGGCGCAGGATGATGTCGGTGCGCACGCCGATCACCGAGTCGCGCGGCCCGGTCATGCCCACATCGGTCATGTAGGCCGTGCCGCCCGGCAGCACGCGCGCGTCGCTGGTCTGCACGTGCGTGTGCGTGCCGACCACGGCCGTCACCCGCCCGTCCAGGTAGTGGCCCATGGCGACCTTCTCGCTGGTCGCCTCGGCGTGCAGGTCGACGACGATCGTCTCGGCGAGCTGCTGGGCCTCGTCGACGAGCCGGTCGACGATGCGGAACGGCGACATGCCCGTCTGCAGGAAGAGCTCGCCGGCGAGGTTGATCACGGCCACCTCGGCGCCGTCCGCCGCCGGCCGCACGGTGAGGCCGCGGCCGGGCGCCCCGGCGGGTAGTTGGCCGGCCGCACGATGCGCTCGTCCGTTGCCAGGAACGGATACACTTCCTTCTGCCGCCACACGTGATTGCCGGTGGTGATGACGTCCGCGCCGTCTGCGAGCATGCGCAGGGCGATCTTCGAGGTGATGCCGGCGCCGTTGGCGGCGTTCTCGCCGTTGACGATGACGAAGTCCACGCCGCGGTCCTCGCAAAAGCCCGGCAGCCAGCGCAGAGCGCGTCCCTGCCGGGCTTCCCGAACACGTCACCGACGAAGAGGATATTCATAGGTCCAGTCTACCCGACGGCCTCGCCGCGAGCCTGCCCGCCGGCTCGCCGCCGAAGGTGCCGTCCTGCGCCCGTCGGCTCGTGCGATACTGAGCGCGAGATGAACGAACCGCGCTGCCCCTACCTCGTCCGCGAGACACGGCCTTCCGCGAGAGCCTCGACCTCTCCGGCCGCGCCCACCACGTGGTGGTCGTGAACTGGTACTGCGAGCACCCGTTCCACGGCATCCGCGATCTGGACCTGGGGGAGCGCGCGACAGCGGCGGTGGAGGAGTGTTGCGCGGCCTGTGCGGGCTGCCGCGGCCGGAGCCGGCGGCGCCGAAGAGCTAGGCGGGCGGGCGCGGGTAGAAGACGGCGAAGAGCACGGGCGCGGCGACCGAGAAGGGCAGGACGAACCAGGCGAGGTCGGGCGAGTGGTGCTCGAACGCGAGCCGGTACAGGATCGCCAGTGTCGCGAGGCCGGTGAAGACGATGAGCACCTGGATCATGCGGCGGTCCGCCCACGGGTCGCGGATGGCCAGCGCGGCGCCTGCGCCGAGCGCGATCAGCGCCGCCGCAAGGACCTTCCCGGAGGTGGAGTCGGAGAGTTCACCGGCGAGATTGAGAACCAGCGGGAGGGCAACGACCACGGTGCCCAAGACGTAGACCACGAGGAGTACGCGCGGCATGGTATTCCCGTCTCGCATCCCGCCTCTCCCGGTCGCAACGCTGCTGCGGTCAGCCCCCGATGATGACGCGCACCGCTCCCTGCGCCGCGTCCAGCAGCGGCCCCGGGAACAGGCCGACGAGAACCACGCCGAGGGCGGCGATGGCGACCGCGGCGATCACGCCGGCCTGCGAGCTCGCGGGCTCTTCCTCCACCACGACCCTTCGGGAGCCTCGCGGAAGTACATGTACCAGACGACCCGCAGGTAGTAGTAGGCCGACACGGCGCTCATGACGACGGCGATGATGGCGAGCCACGTGAGGTCGGCCTGGATGACGGCCGTGAAGAGGTAGAACTTGCCCCAGAACCCGACTGTCGGCGGGATGCCGGTGAGCGAGACCATGAACAGAGCCATGAGGATCGCCGGCCACGGCATCGTGCGGCCCAGGCCGGCGAGACCCTCGAGTGAGTAGTCGTACTTGCGCCTGGCGCGGACCCAGATGAGCACCCCGAAGGCGCCGAGGTTCATGAGCGCGTAGGCGGCCAGGTAGAAGAGCACCGCGCTGACGCCGAGGTTGTCGCCGCTCTTGCCGGCCGCGAT
>CAWEHE010000015.1:0-71758 GCA_963808735.1 uncultured Thermoleophilia bacterium
GCCAGCTCGGCGTGGTCCAGTGGCTCTCCGCCGTGCGCGGCGAGGCCGTAGACCGTCGCCGCCGGCAGCTCGCGGAGGACCTCGTCGAGGCGGACGTCCGGGAACACGGGCAGGCCGAAGAGGGCGCCCATGCTCGCGCGGACCGTCTTGGGACCGTAGGGGTCCGCGGACCCGGGGGAGGTCACGAGGGCGGAGGCGCCGAAGGCCACCGCCGCCCTGGTCAGCGTGCCCACGTTGCCGGGGTCCTGGACCCCGTCCACGTAGACGACCAGCAGACCGCCGGCCTCACGGCCGGGCGGGGACTCGAACAGCGAGCTCAGCGACCGTCGCTCCGGCAGCGCGAACACCGCCATCACGTCGGCCGGGGACTCCAGTGTGGAGAGACGCGCGGCGACGCGCTCGGTGACGGTGAACACGGCCGGCGAACCGGTGAGGCCGAGGCGCTCGCCGAGCTCGTCCGCGGCCTCCTCCCGCAGGAAGACCGTCTGCGGCCGCCGGCCGGCCGTGAGCGCAGCCGCGACCACGTCGGCGCCTTCCACCAGGAAGGCGCCTTCGCGGTCGCGGAACTTACGCTGGCGCAGCGACGCCGCTCGCTTGACGAGGGCGTTCTGCGGGCTGGTCAGTGGTGCGCCGAAAACCCCAAGCGGTTCGCCTCCCTCGTCCAGGCCGTCAGGCCGCTTCGAGGGCCGCGCGCGCCTGGTCGACGAGCGAGGCGAAGTACTTCGGGTCGCTCACGGCGAGATCGGCGAGGATCTTGCGATCCAGCTCGATCTCCGCCAGCTGCAGCCCGTGCATGAACTGGTTGTACGAGAGACCGTTCTCCCGCGCTCCCGCGTTGATGCGGATGATCCACAGCTTGCGGAACTCGCGCTTGCGGACGCGACGGTCACGGTAGGCGTACTGGCCGCTGCGCTGGACCTGCTCTTTGGCCCTCTTGTAGCTCGAGTTCTTGGTCGCGCGGTAGCCCTTGGCCTGCTCGAGTACCTTACGGCGCTTCTTGCGCGCACTGACGCTTCGTTTCACACGAGACATTGTCCGTACTCCTTGGAACTGCACCGGCCGGCGACCGCCAAGGCGGTCCGGCCGGTTCACGACTTAGATTGGCAGGCTCAGCGGAGCCCCAGCAGGCGCTTGATCCCCTTGGAATCGGCCTGGCTGACGTCGTACATCTTGCGGAAGCTGCGCTTGCGCTTGGACGACTTGTGCTCCAGGAGGTGGCTCTTCATCCCGTGGCGACGGACGACCTTGCCCGTCCCGGTGAGACGAAAGCGCTTCTTGGATGCGCTGTGAGTCTTCATCTTCGGCATACGTACCTCCTCCCAGCTACTTGACCGGCCCGAGCATCATGACCATGTTGCGCCCGTCTTGCAGGGGCTTGGACTCGATGACGCCGATCTCCTTCACGTCTTCGGCGAGCCGCATGAGCAGCGCCTCACCGCGCTCCGGATGGACCATCTCGCGGCCCCGGAACATGATCGTGACCTTTACCTTGTCCTTGTGCTCCAGGAAGCGGACGACGTGACCCTTCTTGGTCTCGTAGTCGTGCTGCCCGACCTTGGGCCGGAACTTGATCTCCTTGATCACGATCTGGCTCTGGTGCTTGCGTGCCTGCTTGGCCTTGAGCTCCAGCTCGTAGCGATACTTGCTGTAGTTCATGATCCGGCACACGGGCGGGTCGGCGGTCGGAGCTACCTCGACCAGGTCGAGGCCTTTGTCGGCTGCGTAATCCTGTGCGAACCCGATGGGCTTGATGCCCAGCTGTTCGCCGTTCTCGTCGATGAGGCGCACCTGCGGCACCGTGATGCCGTCGTTGATGCGGATGCGGGGCTCGTTGGCCCGGTCCCTCATGAACTTGTCTCTTGGAGAAAATGGTCTACCCATAGACGGAAAAAGGCTCGCCAGCGGCGAGCCCTCACGATCTCCTTTCTCGTGACGGACCCTGTCGACCAGCTAAGGGCGCAGGGTGGGGTGCTCGCAAGCTCCCTCTTGATGGCGCCCGGCAGTATACACGAACGGCTTGCACGCGTCGAACAGGCTGATGGTGCGGCGCCGACCTAGGAACCCTCCCCGGCGCCGCGAATGGAAGGCTGACCGGCGGCGCGACTCCCGCGCCACACGGGCCAGGATCCGGAGGGGTCGATGCCGAGCCACCACGAGACCTTCCTCGTCGACAAGGACGGAACGCATGCGACCGTCGATCGCGACATGGTGCGGGAGCACCTGGACCGCGACGAGTTCTTCTGGCTCGACCTCCACCGACCGACGGCCGACCAGCTGGCGCTGCTGCGCGAGCCCTTCGGCCTGCATCCTCTGGCCGTCGAGGACGCCGAGCACTTCGGTCAGCGGCCCAAGTTCGAGGAGTTCGACGGCTACGTCTACCTCGTCGTCTACGGCGCCAACGCCGACCGGGACGGCCTCGTCGAGGTGCACTGCTTCGTCTCCGAGCAGTATCTGGTCACCGTGCACCGCGACGACTGCCCGGCGTTCGCGGACGTGCGCCGACAGGTCGTGGAGGGGCACCCGCCGGCGCTCCAGCCGGCGCTCGCGCTCTACCGGGTCGTCGACGCCCTCGCGGACAGCTTCTTCCCCGAGCTCTCCAAGCTCGACGACCGCATCGACGAGCTGGAGAGCGGCGTGCTCAAGCAGCCCGACGACACCCAGCTTCAGGAGGTCTTCCAGCTCAAACGGCGGCTGGTCGCGTGGCGCAAGGTGGTCTCACCGCAGCGTGACCTCTTCGCCCGCATGTTCAGCCGCGTGGTCGACATCCCCGGCATGACGCCGGACACGGAGCGCTACTACCGCGACGTCTACGATCACCTCATCCGCATCAGCGACCTCCTCGACAGCTACCGCGACCTGCTGACCGGGGCGATGGACGTCTACCTCTCGACCGTGTCCAACCGGCTGAACGAAGTCATGAAGCGCCTGACGATCGTCGCCACCATCTTCATGCCGCTGACGTGGATCGTGGGGTTCTTCGGCATGAACTTCAGCTGGATGGTGGTCCACGTCACCGGCTGGCTCCCCTTCCTCGTGCTCGGCGTGCTGACGCAGGTGATCGCCGTCGCGGTCATGCTCGTCCTGTTCCGGCGCCGCGCCTGGATCTGAGGCGCGGCGGGCGCAGGTGCCCGCGCGTCAACTCGGCCGGAGGCGGGGACTCCCCGCACCGGCGGCCTGCGTCACGCCCCCTCCACGGTCCAGACGGAGGCGTGGTCGACGACGACGAAGCCGAAGCCGGCGTAGAACGGTTCGGCCTGCGGCGCGGAGAGCAAGCCGAACCACTGCGCGCCGGCGCTCAGCTGATGATCGAGCGCCGCCGACATGGCCGCCGCGCCGGCGCCGCGGCGGCGATGCGCGTGGCGCGTCCCCACCGCGTAGATGCCGGCGATGACCCCGACCTGCGCGACGCCGGCCACGGCCACAGGACGGCCGTCGTGGCAGCTGAGGTACAGGTCGGCGGCGGAACTCGTGGGAAAGCCGACGCCGAGCAGCCGCTGGCACCAGTCGACGGGCAGGTCGAAGGCGTCGCCGAGCACGTCGCCGGCGGAGAGCACTCCTTCGACGTCCGTGACGCGCCGGACCTCGTGCCCGACGCCGGCAGTCACGACGTCGCCGCCACGCACGCACATGACCGGCAGGAAGCCGGTGGCCTTCAGGTCCAGCTCGCCGGCCACCGCGGCGACCTCGCCGGCAGCCGGCGACGCCGCGTACACGACACCGGGCAGGCCGCGTTCACGCAGTCTGCGTACCGCGCGGCTGACGCCCTCGGCGACGCCGTCCGGCCCGTAGGCCACGATCCAGTTGAGGTCGCGGGACGGCTCGCCGGACAACCCCGAGCTGACGCCGGGCGCGGCCAGCGTCTCACCACGCTCGGCGGTGGCGAGGAAGGCGCACCAGCCCTCGCCGAGCGCACCGACGAGCTCCACCAGCAGTGGTGACCTGTGGCTCACGCTCCACCCCCAGCCGACCGTGTCTCCCTCATCGCACCGCTTCATGGTACGTCCGGACGCGCCGCGCGCCGCCGTTCATCTCTGTGCGGCTCGCTCCTCATCCGCGCCAGTTCACAGCGGCGCTCTCTGGGGATACTGTTCCCCGAAGACCGGGGACCACCCCGGAGTCATGCCGATGGGAGGGACCGCATGCACGTCGCCGCCGAAGCCGTCGGAGCCGGCTGGCTGGGAGAGAACCGTGCCGCCATGGCGGGGTTTCTCGTCGGCCTGCTGGCCACCTTCCTCTTCGTGCGCATCAACACGCGCCTCATCCGCGCCAAGGTGAGCTGGTGGTTCCACGACATCGAGAGCGACGGCGGCACGCACGTCCACCACATGGTGATCGGGGTGGTTCTGATGGTCGCCGTCGGCGTCCTGCTGATCGCCATCGAGCCCACCGCCCTCGCCGGCCAGCTCCTCGCGCTGCTCTTCGGCGTCGGGGTCGCGCTGACGCTGGACGAGTTCGCCCTCATCCTCAACCTGCAGGACGTCTACTGGCGCAAGGAAGGGCGGCTCTCCGTGGATGCGGTGATCATCGTCGTCTGCGCGGTGTCTCTGATCGTGCTGGGCCTGAATCCGCTGTCCGCGGCATCGGGGACACGAGCGCGGGCGCACGGGCAACGCGCTGCGCGTCGCGGTCGCGCTATGTCATCCTCGTCGACATCGTGCCGGTCGTGTTCTGCCTGCTCAAGGGCAAGATCTGGACCGGCGTGATCGGGCTGTTCGTCCCGAGCTGGCCGTCATAGGGGCGATCCGTCTGGCGCGCCCCAACTCCCCGTGGGCGCGCCGCCGGTACCCGAATCGGCCGAAGAAGCTGGCCAAGGCTCAGCGGCGCGAAGCGCGCCTGAACGCACACACCATCGCCTGGCGCGACGCCTTCTTCGACCTGATCGCCGGCAAGCCCCACCTTCCCTCGCTGCCGCCCGCGGGCGCTGTGCCGGCAGCGGTTCAGGAGGCCGCCGCTGCAGACGACGGCGCCGCGGACGACCAGGCTCCCGTCACCGAGTAGCGGCGGCTCAGGCGCCGGCGGCCGCGACGACCGCGAGGTCGTCGAGGAACCGGCGCTGCGCCGGCACGATGGCTTCTCGCGCCGCCGCGAGGTCGAACCAGGCGGCGCGGTCGACCTCCGGGAACTCCGCCGTCTTCCCCGACCGCGGCGGCCACTCCATCGTGAAGGTGTTGCTGATGATGGCCGTGGCGTCGCAATCGTGCTCCACGGCCCAGGCGAAGATCAGCTTGTGGCCGTGCGCCTTGACGCCGCCGAGCGGCTGAAAGGGGCCGCCGGGCTCCAGCCCCGTCTCCTCGCGGACCTCACGCAGCGCGACCGCCAGGAGGTCTGCTCCGGCGGCCCGGTTGCGCGCCTTGGCGGCGGTCACCGTCGCCGGCTCGGGACCGAGCTCATCCGGCTCGGCCAGACCCTTGGGGATGCTCCACGCCCCGGCATCCTTCCTGGCCCAGTACGGGCCTCCGGGGTGCACGAGCAGCACCTGGAGGCGACGCTCGCCCGTCTCCACGTCGTCGACGTGGCGGTAGAGCAGCAGTCCTGCGCTGATCGCCGGCACGGTGAGGGCCTCCACGGCTGGTGTCTTCCCTGCGGCACGCTGTGCGTTCGCTGCAGAATACAGCGAACGCACAGCGTGCCGCCGCCACCGGGCGACGCGGCCGACTCCTCACGAAGACAGGCCGGGACGGGCGCTCGCGAGCGCCCGTCCCGGCCCGATGCATCGACGGTCAGCTGGTGCCTGAGCCCGCGAGCACGGCGGAGAACACCTGCCAGGCGAGCAGGGCCTTGGCCGTGAGGCTGAGGATGATGTACACCTTCTCGCCGAACAGGTAGTCGCGCCACTTGCCCACGCGGTGGTACTGCAGCCACATGTTGATGGCGAACACGTTGAAGAAGATGAAGAGGCTGGCGATGATCCCGTACACGAAGGTGGGCGGCGCCGGGCCATCGAGGCCCGGGCTCCACACGTAGATCACGATGACGATCCACGGGATGATGCCGGCGAACGTCCCGAACCAGAACGACAGCCAGCTGGGCTTGCCCGGCGACTCGTACTTCTCCATCAGCAGGCCGAACAGGATCATGCTCGCGTTGACACCGAAGATCGCGAGCAGCGCCGCGATGTCGCTCACGCCGGTGATCATGCTGATGAGCACGATCATGATCAGGAGCTGAAGAAGTACTCGATCCAGCGCCCGTAGTTGCGGTCCTGCAGCAGGTTGCGCTTGTACCACTGAAAGACGCCCGGTGAGGCGATGATGAACAGCGCCGCCGCCGAGATCGCAAGGAACGCGAACACGCCCCAGCCGAGCTGAAGGTCGAACAGCGTGTTGAGCTCAGGGGGGGTGCCGGGGGGCCCCGTCATGTAGGTGGACGTCACGGGCAGGCTGAAGCTGTTGGTGAGAAACGCGATGGCGGCGGCCTGGACGGCGAGGATGAGGCCGACGATGATGTTCCACCAGCGCAGGCGGCTGAGGCGCCGCTCGATTTCCGGGGACGTGGTCGGCGCTGCCGGCGCCGAGCCGCCGCTCCTGGTGGGTTCAGTACTCATGATTCGGCTCCTTCGTGTCTGGGGACCGCCGGGAAGCGGCGGGCGATGCGGACCGGGCGCTCATCGCGCGCACGCCTCGGCGGTCGTGTGCTCTACGATCTCGGTAAGGTGGTCGAGGAAGCCCCCGACGGCGGCGCGATCCCGGTCGGCAAGGCCCTCGGCCGCCGCCAGGATCTCGGCGGCGAGCACGGAGGTCTGCTCGGCCAATTCGTCGTCGGCCGCGCGGGTGCGCTTCAGGAGCACGCGCCGCCGGTCCCGCGGGTGCGGCTCTCGGCGCACGTACCCCTCCCTCTCCAGCCGGTCGACGAGCGCCGTCACCGCGCCGGTGGTCATCTGCAGGCGGTGTGCCAGATAGCTCGGCCCAAGCGAACCGTCGTGATCGAGCTGTTCGAGGGCGATCAGCTCGGGAACGCTGACCCCGACGGCCCGGGCTAGGGCGACCATCAGGCCTGAGGTCGCCACGTCGAGCCGGCCGGCCGAGACGACGATGTCTTCTGGGGAGTACTCGTGACCCATGGAGTTCCTGACTTTCTGAGAGTAACTTCGCAGACGAGTTACCCGAATGTCGAGAAAACAATGCGCGCGGACTTCACCCCGTCGCCTCCCGCGCCGCAGCGTCCCGCTCGGTCGTCACCCCTCTTCCACTGAGCGCCGGCTGCGGCGCACCAGCATGATCGCGATGATGGCGACGATCGCGAGCGGCCGCGGCGGCCGCGGCCCAGATCCACGTCGACGACGTCCCGGTGTCGGTGGCGGCTGCCACCGGCGCCACCGTCAGGTAGCTCTTCTGGCTGGCGGAGCGGAAGAACGCCTGGCCTCCGCCCACCGTGTTGAAGATCCAGCCGTCCCAGTCCCCCGTGTCGACGGCCTGCAGGAGCCGCGGATACGCGGTGATCGACTGCGGGCTGTCGGCGTACATCGCCTGTTGGCACTGGTAGATGTAGTCGGCGCGTTTCTGCGCATCCAGCTGGACCGCCTGCTGCTCGTAGGCGCTGTCGTAGGCGGCGCTCGACCAGCACGGCTCGTTCCACCCCTCGATCTGTGAGGTCGTGTACGAGCCGAGCGTCTGGCCCGGGTCGGCGTAGCCGTACCAGGTCCACAGGTACATGTCGAAGTCGGGCGCGTAGGTGTCGCCCGCGTAGTTCCAGATGCGGTCGTTGTAGACGCCCTCGTCGACGACCTCGAACTGGATGTCGAGCCCGATCTCGCGGAACCAGCCGGTGATGAGCTTGCCGGCGCTCTGGTTCTGGATGGACTCGTTGAGGGCCCACAGCCGCAGCTTGATGGGCTTGCCCTTGTAGTCGCGGGTGCCGTCACCGTCGGTGTCGGTGTAGCCGGCTGCGTCGAGCAGACCCTTCGCCTTCTCGAGGTCGAAGGGGCGCAGCGTGCCGGCCGGCGGCTCCCAGTGGTAGTCGGGGTCGACCCAGTTGTCGGGCGGCAGGATCGTCGTGCCGGGAGCGGCGTGGCCGCCGTAGGCGATCGAGACCAGCTTGTCGCGGTCGATCGCCGTGTCGAGGGCGATGCGGAAGCGGGGATCCTTGAGCACGGGGTTCCCGAGCGAGCCCGAGCCCGCGTAACAGTTGTAGCTGAGGTAGTCCCAGTTGAAGAAGGTGAAGGCGATCGCCTTGATCCCCGCCTCGGCCTGTAGTTTCGTGAACTCCGCCGCAGGGATGTCGTGGGCCGCGGCGATGCGTCCCGCGAGCAGGTCGTCGATCATGGTGCTCGGGTTGCTGTAGACGACGTAGACGAGCTCGTCCACCTCGGGCGCCCCGAGCCAGTAGTCCTTGTTGGCCTTCATGCGAATGTACGAGCCACGCTTCCACTCCACGAGCTGGAAGGGGCCACTGCCGACGGGCTCCGAGTTCTTGAAGGTGGAGCTCGCCTCCTTGGGCGACATCTCGCCCCAGATGTGCTCCGGGAGGATCGGGATCCAGAGACGGAGGATGTTGGCCTTGGGCTTGTCCGTGATGAGCTGGACGGTGTAGTCGTCGACCACGACGGCCTTCGTGATGCCCTTGGTGGCCGTCGAGAACACGGGCATCTCGTTCTCGATGATGTAGTTGTAGGTGAAGGCGACGTCGTCGGCTGTGAGCGGCTGCCCGTCCTGCCAGGTGATGCCGTCGTGCAGGCGGAAGGTCCAGGTGAGGCCGTCGGGGGACGTCTCCCAGCTCTCGGCGATACCGTCGGGCCCGGGCATGAAGTCCTCCGGCCGCCGTTCTACGAGGTACTCGTAGTTCTGCGAGTAGACCTCGTAGGCGAGCTCGTTGTAGCCGATGAACGGGTTCATGTTGTCGAGGTCCCGGGTGACGCCGATGCGCAGCACGGTCTTGCCGGCGTCCGGCGACGAGCTGGGGCTCGCCGCGCGGGCGGGTGAGCCCAGGGGGCCCGCGCCGCTCAGCGCGAGCGCCAGGAGCGCGGCCGCGACGACCCCGCCGGCCACGACCAGCGCGGACCGTCCCCTCCGGCCCCGGACACGTGCACGATCCCCCTGCAGGACATCCATGAGCAGCCCCCCCTGTTCGTGGCATGTGAGTCACTCTGAGCAGTCGGCCGGTCCGGAGTCAAGACCCCGCGCAGGCGAGGGACGCCGGCGGGGCCTGCGTCGACGGGGTACTCGATCTCCCCATACCTGTCGGTCGGGAGGACCCACCCGATCCGGCGGGAAGCGACGGCCACGCGCACTCGACAAGGACCTCGGCCTCGCCCCCGGGGGAACCGCCCCGCGGCCACAGCGCAGACCGTCAGTCTCCTCCGGTCGCGCTGTTCAGTGCGCCGTAGCGGCCGTAGCCGGCGATGACGGTGCGCGACAGCAGCCCCGGGTGGCGTCCCTGCTCGTGCGCACGGTCGCTCGCCTCGTAGGCCAGGCTCACGGACTGCACCAGAGGCCAGCGGACCGGCTCGGGGGGCAGCCGCACGAGCGGCGGGCCGACGACCGGCATGCGGCTCCACTCGTCGTCGGCGCCGAGCACCAGTGAAGCGAGGATCTTGCCGCCCAGCTTCGTCCCTGTGAGCCCGTGTCCGGAGAACCCGAGGCCGGCGTGGACGTTGCCCGCCGGCGCCGTCTCGTAGAAGGGCAGCGCCTCGCCGGTGATGTCCATCGGCCCGCTCCAGGCGGCGTCGATGCGCACGCCCTCGAGCTGGGGGAACAGCCAGGTCAGGCCGTGCGCGGCCATCCCGGCCAGCCGCGGCGAGGTGAGCACGCGGCCGTGGATTCGGTAGTCGTAGACGATGCCCATGGCGCCGCCGCCGATGGCGATGCGGCCATCGTCCGTGCGGCGCAGGTAGTACAGCATCTCGCGCAGGTCGGCGACGCCCATGTGCGATGTCCAGCCGATCCGCTCGACCAGCCCCGGGATCGGCTCGGTGACGACCATGAAGTCGGTGCAGACGGCGAAGGCGCGACGGAAGTGCCGCTCTCGCGCCGCCCAGGCGCCGTGCGTAAGGACCACGCTGCCCGCGGCGACGGTGCCGCCCGGCGTCACGACGCGGGCCGGGCGGCCGGCCTCGACGCGGTCCATCGGTGTGCCCTCGAAGATGCGCACGCCGCGCTCCAGGAGCACGCGCCGGAGCTCACGCGCGAGCTTGGCCGGCTGGATGACCGTGAGGTCGGGGGTGACGACGCCGCCGATGAAGCGCGGCGAGTCGGCCACGGCCCGGGCCTCCGCCGCGTCGACACGCCGCAGCCGGTCCGCGTAGCCGTGCACGTTCAGGAGCCGGAAGGTCTCGTCGTCCGGCCCGGGCTGCCACTCGCCGGCCCGGGCGTAGAGGATGCCCTCGTGATGGGCGTCGATGCGAGCGTCGTGGCGGGCGATCCAGCCGTCGAGCTCGTTCACCATGTCGGCAAGGGCGGCCGCGTAGGCCACCCCGCCCTCCTCTCCCAGGGCCTTGCACAGACTCGACAGGCCCGTCCAAGACGGCGAGAAGAAGCCGCCGTTGGCGCCGCTGCCGCCGGCGCCGACGATGTCGGCTTCGAGGAGGACGATGCCGAGCGAGGGGTCGCGCTCGCCGAGCTCGTAGGCGGCCCAGAGGCCGGCGAACCCGCCGCCGACGACGCAGACGTCGGCGGTCACATCGCCGGCCGGCGGCGGGCACGGCGCGCCGGCGTCGGCGCGCAGCGCCTCCTCGAGCCACCAGCTGCGCACACCGACCGCCGGCACGACCGGCCGAACCCCCGCGCCGCCTGCACGTCCGCTGCCCCACGTCATCTCGTCTCCTTCGTCGTCAGTCCGCGCGCCCGGCGGCCGCAGCCTCGGCGGCGATGGCCCGCAGTGCTTCGCTCGTCGCCGGTGGCAGCAGCGAGCCGCGCTCGTCGGCGGCCGCGACGAGCTCGCGAGCGCGCTCGCGCGCCCTCGTAAGCTCGTCGCGGCCCCCAGCCTCCCACGACGCCACCGACTCCCGTGTCGCGATCTCGGGTTGGAAGACCTCACCGGCGCGCAGCCGGCGGGTGGTCTCCTTCTGGCCGAGGAAGTGGCCGTCGAAGCCGACCCGCGCCGTGGCCGCGTTCATCACCGCGTCCGCCGTGATGTCGGCCCCGTTCAGCAGACGCAGGATCATCGCCGCGATCTCCCCGTCGATCACCACCTGGGGCAGGCTGAAGAGGCCGGCGCCGTGCAGCAGCCCCACGCCCCCGGTGATCAGGTCGCTGCCGCTCTGGGCGACGGCGAGGCCCTTGAGCGCCTTCTCGTAGCCGGCCTGGACGCCGCCGTACAGCGCGTCCGTGGCGAGGCCGGGCGCGAGCACCGGCACGCCGAGCTCGTGCCCGACCTCGACGCAGGTCGCGCACATGAGGGCGGTCTCGACGGCGCCGAAGCTGAACGTCCCGGTCTTCATGTCGAGCAGGCTCGTCCCGGCGCCCATGACGAGCGGCGCGCCGGGCGCCTGGAGCTGGATCGCCGCCGCGCAGCCCAGGAACTCGGCGACGTTCATCACGGCGGCCCCCGCTACGGTGACGGGCGCGGTCGCCCCCGCGATCGGCATCGGGTACACGACGACCGGCCCGCCGAGTCGCGCCACGGCGACGTTGAGGTCGAGCATCGGGTGACCGATGCCGAGCGGCGAGCGCGTGCAGCAGATGAAGCTGAGGCGGGGCCGGGCGCGAAACGCCTCGAGGCTCCCGCTGAGCTCGCGGCAGACGGCGGTGACGGCGTCGACGTGCCACGGCGCCGTCACCTCGTGCTGGAAGTGCTTGGGGCTCCACTCGACGGCGGCGGTGAGCTCGACGGACCACATCTCCTCCTCGGGCACGTCGGTGCCGCAGACTGGCGCCCACAGCACGTCCACGGCGGGCATCGCGTCGACCACGATGATCGCCTGGCGCAGGTCCTCGACCGTGGCGCCGCGCACGCGACCCGTGTCCGCGTCGAGGACGTCCGTCGGCGTGCCCGACGGCATGAAGTGCACGGCCGACGCCGTCGAGAAGGACGTCGTCGGCCTCCGTGGCGCCGGCGAGCAGGACCTCGCGCGGGCAGCCGGCGAGCGCGCGCTCGACGAGCTCGCGAGGCAGGCGCGCGACCCCTGCTTCGCGGTCCACGCGCGCCCCGGCCTCGCCCAGCGCCTGCAGCGAGGCGCTCGGCCCGAAGCGCATGCCGACCGTGTCCAGCAGTTCGAGCGCCTGGTCGATGATGAGGCCGCGCTCCGCCGCCGTCGTCCAGCACACCTGTGGCCGCATGCCGCCCCCACTCGTCGCCCGCGCTGTCATGTGCATCACAAGGCGCGGGCGGCGCGGCGTCAAGTGCCGATGGCTACAGACCGATGACCTCGAATCCGAGCGCGAGCGCCGCGCGACCCTGCTGAAGGTCGTGCGTCGCGAAGACGAGCCCCGGGTAGCGGCGCTCCCGTATCTGCTCGGCTGTGGCCAGATGGATCGCATCGAGCGCCTTGACCGGCAGCGGAAACGAGGAGCCCGCCCGATCGAGGACGGAACGAGCGAGCGGGACTCTGCTCGTGCGCCTGATCTGCTCGAAGAGAACGAGCCGGCGCGCGAGGATCTCGTCCACATCGAGTCGCTCCACGAGGCGAGCCCTGTCGATGGCCCGCAGGCACTCGAGCTGGGTGAGCTGCGACGTCAGCCGCTGCTCGCACGCCTCGAGTTCGGTGAGGCGGTCCGCCTGACGCATGACGACTCGTGAGAACACGGAGGAGTCCACGTAGGCGATCACGCGCCCTCCTCGCCTGCGCCTGCCGGGGAGCCCAGGCCGAGGTCCCGGTCCTCCCGGTCCTCGATGAGGTAGTCGACGATGTCGCGCGAGAGCGCGAGCGGCGGCAGGTCGACCTTGCCCCACAGAGCGGGATCTTCTGTCGGCTCGATGATCACGAGGTCGTCGACCTCGTCCGGCTGGTACGGACCGAGGGTCGCGACGGGGATGTCGCGGCTGAGCACGGTGAACGACCGACCCCCGCGCACTTCCCGCAGGTAGTGGCTGAGCTTCGACTTGAGTTCGGCGACGGTCACGCTGTCCATGGTCACAGTATGACCAGAAGTGGTCAAGATGACAATGCCCGCGCCGACGGTGACGTTGCCGCGGCCGCGGCTTTCTCTGCCCCGTCGCGCAGCGGTCAGTCGGCGGCGCGGTCCCGGTAGGTCTCGGCGAACGCCATGAAGCGGTACACGTCGCCGAAGTCCGACGCCAGGCCGAGCGACACGCGGATCGTGTTCGGCACCTTGCCGGTGGCGTCCTCGATCCTCTGCTGGCACTGCTGCAGCGTGATCGCCGCGCTCGGGTCGCTGAAGCAGCTCTCTACGTCGGCGCGGGTGATGCGGTGCGCCACCTCGCCGTCTCCGGGATTGCAGAAGCAGCCACTGCGCACGGAGATGCGCTCGCGGGCGGCGGCGGCCTCGACGTCGTACACGTCGTAGGGCTCCCCGTCGGGATCGACCAGGTACAGCGCGATGGTGGCGCCGCGGCACTCTCCGTCGGCCGGGCCGAAGACCTGGACGAGCGGCGAGCCGTCGCTGTGGCGGAGCGACTCGAGTTCCTCCAGCAGCCAGCAGCCCAGGGCGCAGACGCGACGGTGGATGAGGTCCATGCCCACGGCCTCGAGGTGCTCGATGCCGATGGTGACGGCCGGCAGCCCGAGGTAGTCGATGGTGCCGTCCTCGAAGCCGGTGGACCCGGGGGCGAGGTGGTACCAGTCCTCCTGCTGCACGGAGGCCAGCGTGATGGTGCCGCCGGCGAACCACGGCCGGCGCAGGCGGGCCAGAGCCTCCCGGCGCGCGATCAGGCAGCCGCTGCCGGTCGGATAGCCGAAGAGCTTGTAGAAGGAGACCGGGATGAAGTCGGCGCCGATCGCCCGCGCGTCGAGCGGATTCGTCGGCGCGAAGGCGGCGCAGTCGAGGAGGACGTCCCAGCCGAGGTCCTGCGCCTCGGCGACCCACTCGAGCGGGTGCTGGGCGCCGCTGAAGTTCGACTGCGCGGGGTAGGCGAAGAGCTTGGCCGGGCCGGGGGCTCCGGCGCGGGCGCCGGACGCGCCGGCCCCTCGAAGCGCCTTTCGGACCTGCTCCTCGTCGAGCCGCAGGTCCTCCTCGCGCACCGGGATGTACGTCGCCGTGGCGCCCTTGCGACAGGCGAACTCGCGGATCCCGTTGACGGAATTGTGGTTGTCGTAGCTGAGCAGGAAGACGCCGCCGGGCGCGAACGGGTACGCTTCGCCGACCAGCTTGAGGGCGCCGCTGGCGTTGGCGGTGAAGACGATCTCGAACTCGTCCTCAGGGGCATTGAAGAAGCGGCGCACGGCGTCGCGCGCCTGCGTCGCCAGCTCGGCCGCGGCGAGCGACGTCGGGCTCTGCGAGTGGGGGTTGCCGAGCACATGCCCGGCGAGGAGCTCGTGGTGGCGGCGGAGCTGCGACTCCGCGTACAGACCGCCGCCGGTGTAGTCGAGGTACGTCTGGCCGAGCGCGTCCAGGCGCGCGTAGTCGGTGGCGCGGAGCTCGTCGATCGCGGCCGTGGCGGCGTAGGCGGGGAACCGCCGCAGGAAGTCCTCGCCGGCGGCGGCGAGCCCCTGCGGCGCGTATCGCGCCGGGATCGTCATCGGCCTCCTCCCGCACCCGCTGCCGGTGCCGGCGCGCGTTCCGCGACCGGCGTCATGCCTCCGGCAGCCTGAGCTCGACGTGCCGGCACCTGGGGCAGGCGAGCAGGTCGAGCGTGACCATGTCTTCACCCAGCTCGGCCCACTCCCCGAAGAAGAGCTTCCAGCCGCCGGACGTGCCGCCGACGCGGAACTCGGCCGGGCCGAGGTCCCGCAGCTCGACGTCGCAGCGGAGACAGCGGACGCTGGTCTCCGGGTACTTCTCGTCGAAGTCCTTCGCCATGCCCTGCACCCTACGCCGGCAGGCGCCGCTCGCGGATCTCGGCGACCAGCTGGTCGACGAACCCGGCGAGCGGCTGCGCGCCCTTGTCCTCGCCGCGCTCGCGCACGCCGACGGCGCCCTGTTCCACCTCGCGGTCGCCGACCACGAGGATGTAGGGCACCTTCTGCAGCTGCGCGTCGCGGACGCGCTTGCCGACGCTCTCGCCGCGGTCGTCGACGTCGGCGTGGATGGTGACCGGCGCGTCCGCGCCGCTCCCCGCGCCGGCGGCGCGCAGGGTGCGCAGCACCTCCTGCGCGTACTCGCCGTGACGGTCGGCGATCGGCAGCACCAGCACCTGCTCCGGCGCCAGCCAGGTCGGCAGGTTGCCGCCGTAGTGCTCCAGCAGGATGCCCATGAAGCGCTCGATGCTGCCCAGGAGCGCGCGGTGGATCATGACCGGCCGGTGCTCCTCGTTGTCGGCCCCGGTGTAGGTGATGTCCAGCCGCTCGGGCATGGCGAAGTCGACCTGGATGGTGCCGCACTGCCAGGTGCGGCCCATGACGTCGCGGATGTGGAAGTCGATCTTGGGGCCGTAGAAGGCTCCGTCGCCCGGGTTGAGCACGTAGTCGATCGACTCGCCTTCGAGCACGCGCTGCAGGACGCCTTCGGCGAGCTCCCAGACCGCGTCCGAGCCGATGCTCTTCTCCGGCCGGGTGCTCAGTTCGATCTTGACGTCGGTGAAGCCGAAGGCGGCGTAGATGTGCTTCATGAAGCGGACGACCCCGAGCACCTCCTCTTCGAGTTGCTCGGGGGTGCAGTAGATGTGCGCGTCGTCCTGGGTGAAGTAGCGCACGCGGAAGAGGCCGTGCAGCACGCCGCTCATCTCGTGGCGGTGCACGCGGCCGAGCTCGGCCATGCGCAGCGGCAGGTCGCGGTAGGAGCGGCGGCGGCTCTTGTAGATCAGCAGGCCGCCGGGGCAGTTCATGGGCTTCACCGCGTACGGCTGTTCGTCGATCTCGGTGAAGTACATGTTCTCTTTGTAGTTGTCCCAGTGACCGCTGCGCTCCCAGAGCTCGCGACGCAGGATCACCGGGGTGCTGATCTCCTCGTAGCCGGCGCGCACGTGCTCGGCGCGCCAGAAGTCGACCATCGCGTTCCAGAGGCGCATGCCCTTGGGGTGGAAGAACGGGAAGCCGGGGCCCTCCTCGTGGAAGCTGAAGAGGTCGAGGTCCCGGCCGATCCGCCGGTGGTCGCGCTGGCGGGCGAGCTCGAGCGCCTCGAGGTACGCCGCCAGCTCCTCCTTGCTGGGGAAGGCGGTGCCGTAGACGCGCGTGAGCATGGGGTTCTTCTCGTCGCCGCGCCAGTAGGCGCCGGCGAGGCTGGTGAGCTTGAAGGTGCCGCTGCCGAGCTTATTGGTGCTCGGCAGGTGCGGGCCGCGGCAGAGGTCGACGAACTCGCCCTGGCGATAGACGCTGATCGTGGGGACCTCGTCGCCGGTCGCCTCGGCGGCGGTCACGAGGTCCTCGATGAGCTCGACCTTGAAGACCTGGTCGAGCCCGAGAGGCAGGCCGGAGGCGCCCGTGCCGGGCTCGCCGGCCCCGAACACCGCGAGCGCCTCGTCCACGGGGAGCTCGTAGCGCTCCACCGGCAGGTTCTGGCTCACGACCCTGGCCATCTCCTTCTCGATGCGCGCCAGGTCGGCCTCCGCGATCGGCTCGGGAAGCTGCAGGTCGTAGTAGAAGCCGTTCTCGATGGTCGGTCCGATGGCGTACTTGGCGCCCGGGAACAGGCGGACGATCGCCTGCGCCATGACGTGCGAGGCGGAGTGGCGCTGGATGTCGACGGCGTCGGCGTCCTCGCCCTTGAGCGTGACGATGTCGAGGCGGTCGCCGTCGCCGAGCGGGGCGGCCGCGTCCACGAGGAGGGTCACGTCCGGGTCGGCTGAGGAGGTCACGCGGCCCGCGATGGCGGCTTTCGCCAGCCGCGGGCCGATCGCCGCCGCGGCGTCGCGCACGGTCGCGCCGTCGTCGAGTTCCAGAGGGGAGCCGTCGGGGAGGGTGACGTGCAGAGTCATGAAGAGACCGGTCCTTTCGTGGCTTGCGCGCCCGCGCACCTTGCGGGGGCTGTTGACCGGCAGAGTCTAGCAGACGAGGATCGGGCGAAGCCGCCCGGCGGGCGCTACGCCGGTGTCGTGAACCGGCGCGCCGCCGCGATGCGCGCCAGCAGCTCGTGTCCCGGCGCCGACGTGGCCACGCAGTCGTCGGCGCCCGCCTCGAGCGCCTCGCCGGCAGGGTGCCCGCTGCCGGTGAGCACGATGATGTACGGGGTCCGGGACCCGCGCCGCGCGCGCACCTGGCGGCAGAGCTCAGGCCCGCTGCAGCCGGGGAGGTCCCAGTCGACGACCGCGACGTCGGGCGCGCCGGGCGCGAGGAGCAGCGCGACCGTCTGCGCGCCCTCGCCGGTCTCGACGGGCTCGAGACCCGGACCGGAGAGGCCGGCGGCGACCTCGCGGATGGCGAAGCGAGAACTGGCGTCGCCGTGCGCGATCAGCAGCTTCACGATGCTCCCTCTGCCGGACTTGCCCGCACCGGGATGGCGCGAGGACTCTCTCGACCTCATTCTCGACGCGGACGGCGACCGCGGCGATAGAACGATCGCCCACGCGAGGCAGTCTCGAGCGGGCCTGCCTCAAGCGCCGTCGGGCGCCGGTGCGAGCAGCGCGCCGACGTCCACGTCACGGCCGGAGAGCCCGGCGCCCATGCGCTGCAGGTCGCGCAGGAAGCGGCCGGGGTCGACCGCCAGGGCCTGCAGGTGCACGCCCGGCTCGCGCAGCGAGCCGTCGGCCCACTGCAGCAGGCAGGCGGCCGCAGCCGCGGCCGTCAGCCAGTAGCCGTCGGGGTGCGTGAGGCGCAGGCCGGCGCTCGCGGCGCCGCCGGCCGTCTCGCCCTCCGCCTCCACCTGGAACACGGTGCCGTATGGCGGCCTTCCGAACCGGCGCAGCGACCAGGCGAGCAGGCGCGAGTACGGCCGGCCGAGCGCGCGCGGCGACAGCTTCATGACCACCATGCCGAGCGGCAGGACCGTGGTGTCGACCACCCGGTTGAAGCCCGAGACGTAGAAGGCGCAGTCGCGGAGGGCCGGGAGGCGCTCCGGGAGCAGTTCCAGCTCCTTCATGTACATGAGAGAGCAGCGCTCGCTGCCGAACGGCGCGCCGAAGTCGAAGGTGCGCATCGCGTCGCGCCACTCGACCTTGGTCCAGGCTCCTCCCCGCCAAGCCTCCATGCGGTAGTCGCGGAACTCGTTGGCGAACTCGTGGATGGTGCTGGGCTGGAAGTCGTAGGCGTTCCAGTCCACGCGCAGCAGGCCGCCCACCTGGGCGCGCTCCAGCCGGCCGAAGGCCGGCGCCAGCGCGCGGATCATCGCCGCCGACACCCCGGGGTGGATGCCGCCGTCGGTGATGAAGCAGCGGCCGTCAGCCTCTGCGCGGGGGCGCAGCGCCTCGAGCGCGGCGAACTTGTCCTCGCCGCTCAGGAGCAGGTCGAAGTAGTCGGCGCCGGCGTCGAGCGCTGCCCGCGCGACGGTGTCGACGTGCTCCAGGACGCTGGCGGCGACGGCGACGAGGTCCACACCGGCGAAGGCGCGGGACAGCGACGCCGCATCCGCGGCGTCGGCCACCCGCGCGGTGACCCGGCCGGGAAACCTCGAGTCCAGCGCCGCGGCGGCGGCCCGGCCCTTCTCTCCGTTCCGGCCGGCGAGGATCACCTCGGCGCCGGCGTACTCGAGCAGGAGCTCGCTCAGCGTCGTGCCCGTCGTGCCGTAGCCGCCGAGCACCAGCACGGTATGGCTCATGGCCACTCCTCTCCCGGCGCGCGACGCGCCCTCTCGCCGTTCAGCGCGGCGCTTCGACCGGCTTGAACCGCTTCTGCGCCGTGACCACCTCGCGCAGCGCCTCTTGCAGGCTCGCGCGCGTGAGCGGCGGCAGCGTCCACGTCTCGATGATGTTGTCGACGGTGTGACCGTTGCGCAGGCGGTTGGCGTGGTGACGAAGCTGCAGGTGCTGCATGCTGATGAACGCCTCGCGCAGGATCCGCTCGGGGATGACGTCCTCGCCGGCCACCTCGCGGATGGCGGCGAGTCGCTCCAGCGTCGACGCGGACGTGATGCCCGAGGCGAAGGCGTAGTAGCGCGCGTAGTTCTGGATGGGCACGAGCCCGTTCTTCTTGATGTCGATGCTGCCCTCGAGCTTGCCACGGAACCCGAGCGGCGGACGCACGCGCGTGCCCAGCTGGATGAGGCCGTTGAGAAAGCGCCGATGCTCCGGCGCCTTCCGCATGACGTCGGTGAGCACCTTGTCCACGTACAGCTCTCCCGCGACCTGGCGGTAGTCGAACGAGACGCTGGCGCGTGCCATGCGGTCGAGGTCCCGGCCTTGGAGGCAGTCCTCGAACACCGCTCTCCAGCCGGAGATCGTCATGCGCCAGGCGCGGTTGCTGGCGAGCACGCCGTGCGGATCGGCGGGCAGGCCGCAGCGGGCCAGGCCGGTGTTGACGTCCCGTGCAAGCACACGGAAGTAGTCGGCCACGGCCGGATCGTCGGTGTCGTCGAAGGCGAGCCCGTTGTCCTGATCCGAGGCGAGCGTGAGCTCCGAGCGGGCAGCGCTGCCGAAGGCGAGCCAGGCATAGGGCACGGGCGGCTCGCCCAGCCGGTCGATGACGAGCTCGAGGAGGCACGCCGTGATCGTGTCGTGGAGCACGGTGAGCACGCGGGTCACCGACGGGGCGTCGAGGTTCGCCGACATCAGGTCGACGAACAGCTTGGGGATGTCGGCCGAGGCGGCGATGAGCTCCTCCTCCGTCCGCGCCGCCATGAGCTCGCGGCGGAGCGCGAACGGGCTCCTGGACTCCAGGGTCATCAGGCTGCTGGCCGAGAGGATGCCGACGACCGTGCCGTCGTCGCCGAGCACCGGCAGGTGGTTGACGCCGGCGGACATCATGGCGATGCCCGCCTCCGGGGCGAGGACCTCGGCGCCGATGGTGTGCACCGGCGCCGACATGATCGCGGTGACCGGGGCGTGGCGGGAGACGTGCTCCACGACGACCTTGTTGCGCAGGTCGACGTCGGTGACGATGCCGGCGATGCCGGCGTTCTCCCCCGCACGCACAAGGATCGCCGAACGCTTCTCGGCGATCATGATCCTGGCGGCGTCCTGGATGCTCGTGTCCGGACTCGCAGAAGAGCGGCTTGCTGCGCGTGACGGACGTGACCGGCAGCGTGCGCACGTCGGGGAGCGCGCGCAGCGTCCCCGCCGCCTGCAGGAGGCGTTCGCGGGAGTTGGCGGCCATCCACTGCACGCCGGACGGACGGGTGAGGAGCTCCATGGCGACGTCACGCGGGAGGCAATAGAGCAGCGAGTCCTCCCGCGCCCTCGTGGTGAACTCCGGGGCGAGGCCGGTGAGCAGCGTCGGGTGCCCGACGACGTCGCCGGCGCTCACGACGGCGACGTAGGCGTCCTTGTGCAGCAGCTCGAGGGTCCCGAGACGCACCACATAGAGCTCCTCGCCGGGGGGGCCGCCCTCGACGAGGATGGCTTCGCCGGCCGCGACGGCGCGCTCGCGGATCGCGGCCGCGATCTCGGCGAGCTCGTCTGCAGACACGTCCTTGAACGGGGCCACACGGCTGAGAAAGCGGACTCTGTCGGCGATGCGCGCGGGATCAGCGGTCGGCATCATCGTTCCTCCTACCGGGTCGCCCGTTCGACAAGCCCGCGTTCGTGCAGGTGCCGCAGGCTCTCGATCACGTCGGCCTCGTTCTTGTGCTCGAGCACGACGGTCGCGCCGGCGGCGCGGGCCAGCTCCATGACGGGCGCGGCGTCGATGACGCCGTGCCCCAGCGGGAGGTGCTGGTCGCCGCCGACGTGCCCCTCGTTGTCGTGCAGGTGCACATGACGCAGGTCGTACCGGCCGTCGGCCAGCCAATCCTTGAGCGTTCCCGTGACGGCGGCGTGGCCGACGTCCAGCGAGAGGCCGAGGCCGCGCAGATCGAGGTCGCCGGGAGCGCGGAAGTGCGTGTGCCGGACGAAGGGGAGGTTCTCGACGGCGATCGTCACGCCCGACTCCTCCTGCAGGACGGCGAGCTCCTCGAAGGACCTCTCGAGCGTCTTCACCACGCGCGTGTCCCAGCCCCGGGACCTGCGCTGCAGGTCCGGGTGGACGACGTAGACGCGCGCGCCGAGCTCGGCGGCGACGGCGAGGTGGCGGCGGTGGACGTCGAGCGCCGCCCGGTGATGCCGCCCGGAGCGGCTGCCGTACTCGAAGTGCAGAAACGGGCCGTGGACGGTGAACGGCAGCCCGGCCAGCGCGATCACGCGGGCATTGGCCGGCAGCAGCAGGCTGTGCTGACCGACGGAGAGGATCTCGGCCGCGGGGGCGATCTCGCCGATGCGCAGCAGAGCCGCCGCGAGCGAGAAGTTCGCGTAGGCTCCCGTCGAGATCCCGATGTCGTCATAGATGGGCACCCGGTGAGAAGTATTGCACGCCGGGTGCCGAACGACTCCACCTTCACGCCCCGCCTTGACGCCGCTGGCCACGCGCGAGCACGGAGTTGAGGGCCACCTGCGGCGGGCGGCCGGCGGGCGGCCCCTGGGCCGCCCGCCCGTACCTGCGCCTTACCGGCCGGTCGCCGCGCGCGCGTAGTTGGGCGACGCCGAGGTACCGGAGTACGGCTGCGTGCTCACCGGATCGAGGGTGGTGCCCTCGACCAGATGATGGAGGTTGACCACGTAGGCGCGGTCAAGGCCACCGGTCATCAGCGCGTGGCGAAACGCTGGGCTCTCCGGAGCGGCGACCGCAGCCTGGTCGACGGCAGGTGCGTTGACGGCCTCGGTGCTGGTGCCAGTCGTCGTCTCCGGCAGGTTGATGGCGTAAATGGCGGCCGCGGCGATCGCGATGGCGATGATCACGGCGAGGACCGGCATCAGCGGCACGTGATGATGCACGTGCGTGCTGTGGGCGATGGTGTTGCTCATGGCAAGCTCCCACTTCTCGGTGGCCTATCGCTGTGGCTCCCCAGCCACGCCCTCAGAGTAGGCCGACGGGGGCGCCGTTCCATCACCCGCTTTTCGTGAACGTACCTCCCGTACTGCTCCGCATTCACGCACAGGCGCAGGGCTGCCGATGCCTTGCGGGGAGGTAGCGATCGGTGGAACCGACGACCGACAGATCACAGGCGCCGCCGGCGCCGCGCCCGCTCGAAGAAGCCGGCGCGGCCGGAGCCACGCGCGGCGGGCGGGATGGCGCGGACACAGGCTCGGGCGCCCGCGGTCCTCGCGTGCGCATCGTCGTCGCCGGCCGGCCGGAGGCGAAGTCGGCGACGACCTCCTGGGGCCTCACCTGGCAGTGGGTGGTGGCCGCCGCGGTCACGGTCGCGCTCGCCTGGCTCACGTACTCCCGCGGCGGCTGGATCCCCATCCTCTCCGGCTTCGACCTCGGCGTGCACGAGTTCGGCCACCTGCTGACCATCTGGGCGCCGCCGCTGCTGTGCTCGCTCGCCGGGTCCTTTCTGCAGGTCGCCGCGCCGCTCGCGCTCGGCGGCTACTTCTGGTGGCGGCGCGACTCGCTCGCCGCCATCCTGATGGTCGCCTGGTCGGCGGAGAACCTGCACAACGTCTCCGTGTACATCGCCGACGCGCAGGTGATGCTCCTGCCGCTCTTCGGCGACGACGGTTCCGGCGCCGGTCACGACTGGCGCAACATCCTCACCACGCTCGGCTGGCTGGAAGCCACCGACCAGATCGCGCTCGTGGTGAGGACCGGCTCGATGATCCTGTTCGTCGTCGCGCTCGGCCTCGCCGTGCTGGGCTTCGCCCGGGCGCGGCGCGCCTGACCCTCCACCGCAGGCTCTCCCTCTCGTATACTCGCGCCATCGGTCACGACGAGTCGACGGGGAGTGAGCATGAGCTGGCTGGGGTGGGTCGTCAACGTCGGCCCCGACTACCACAAGCCGTTGGTCGACATGGAGGACGAGCTCTACCTCGACAAGGGCGGACGGCGCGCCAAGCTGACCAAGTTCTGGGTGCAGCTGGCGCTCGCCAGCGTCATCGCCGCCGGCGGCGTGATCGGCGACTCCACGCCGGCGGTGATCGGCGCGATGATCATCGCGCCGCTCGGCACGCCCATCTACGGGCTGGCGCTCGGGGCCGTCATCGGCGAGCGCCACGAGATACGCCGCTCGCTGCTGCTTCTGGTGGGCGGCATCGCCGCCAACATCCTCATCGGCGTGGTCATCGGCCTGGTGACCTTCAATCGCATGCCGCTCGACGTGAATCCTCAGATCGTGGGGCGGACGGCACCGACCCTTCTCGAGCTCATGGTCGCCGTCGCCACCGGCCTCGCCGGGTCGTTCGCCCTCTCGCGCAAGGATGTCTCCGACATCCTTGCCGGCGTCGCCATCGCCATCTCGCTGGTCCCGGTGCTGGCGGTCGTCGGCATCACGCTCGGCGGCGGCCGGTCCGACCTGGCGTTCGGCGCCTTCACCCTCTTCCTCGCCAACGCCGCGGCGATCCTGGTCGCCGGCACGGTCGTGTTCACAGCTGCCGGCTACAAACGCGAGGCCCGCCACCGCGACGCCCGTTCCGGTCGCCGCGCCACCATCGCCATCGTCATCCTCGTCGTGGTCCTCCTGGTGCCGCTCGCGGGTGGCTCGGTGCGCACCTTCCTCTATGAGCGCTGGACCGGCGCCGCACAGGCGGCGGCAGAGGAGTGGGTCGCCGGTACCGGGTGGCACGTCGACGCGGTCACGCTGTCGGGGGACGACATCGTCGTCACGGTCATCGGACCCGGTGCCGCACCGGGCATCGACAGGCTCAGGGACGAGATCCGCAAGGACGTGCCCGATTTCGTGCCCGTCAAGCTGATCGAGGAGACGGGCCGCACGACGCCGCTGTAGGCGGCCGGCGGAGGGCAGCTGGGCCGCGCGGCTCCGCGCGAGCGACGGGCAAGCCGGCCCTCACTGCCCTCGATTGAGCCGGTGGTACATGCCTTTGAGGCTGCCGAACAGCTTGCGGTACTCCGCGTAATTCCGTGCGTAGGCCGCAGCCTCGGACGTCGGCACGAATCGCTCCGGGACGGGCACCAGCGCGGGCACATCATCGAGTGTGAGCTCGCCGAGGCAGATGCGCGCCCACAAGGCGACGCCGCGGAGTTGTGCGTTGCGGGGATCCGCGACCTGCTCGACGGGGCGCCCGAGGACGTCGGCGTAGATCTGGCACCAGAGGTCGCTCTGCGCCCCGCCGCCGAGCAGGCGCACCTTTGGGACCGGACGCCGGAGGAACTTCTCGTAGGCGTCGAACAGCCAGCGTGCGTTGTAGGCGACGCCCTCGAGCACGGAGCGCACCAGCATCGCGCGATCGGTGCGCAGCGAGAGGTTCAGCCAGCCGGCGCGCACGGTCTTGTCCTCCGCCGGACTGCGTTCGCCGTTGAGCCAGGGCATGAACAGCAGGCCCTCGCACCCGGGCGGGGCCTGCCCGGCGAGCCGGGTCAGGTCGTCGAACGACGGCGCCAGGCCCTCGGCGGCGGCGCCCTCCGCGCCGATGCCGCTGCCGCCGCCCAGAAGCCCGTCGTCCGGCGCGACGATCTGCTCGCGCAGCCAGTGGAGCGCCGCGCCCCCCGTCTCCTGGTTGTTGACGACGATCGGATGCGCCGGGTCGATGCCCGGCACGGTGGCGATCTGGTGCAGGATGTCGGTCCGCTTGAACGGGACACGGGCGCTGATCCACGCCGTGGTGGAGATGGCGATGTGGGTGTCGTAGGGGGCGATGGCCCCCGAGCCCACGACGGCCGCGTGGAGATCCGGGACCCCGCACACGACGGGCACGCTGTGCGCGACGCCCAGGTCCTCGGCAACCTCGGGGAGCAGCGGGCCGAGCACGCTCCCGGTGGGCACGAGCTCGGGAAGCTTGGACCGCTCTCGCCGCGTCCGCACGAGGAGCGAGTCCACGTACCCGAACGGCGCCCCGATGCGGTTGTCGGTGATCCACGAGGCGAGCATCGACGCCGGGGTGGCCGCCGCGCGCCCGGTGAACCGGAGCCCGAGATAGTCCACCGGCTCGAGGATCACCCTCGTCTTCTCGTAGACGTCGCGCAGCCGCCCGCGGATCAGCAGCCAGTGCCCCGTGGGGTCCGCTCCGCTCGGAGACGGCGCGCCGCCGGTGATGCGCACGAACGGGAGCACCTTGTGCGGCGCGAACCCGCCGACGTTCACAGGCCCGCCGATCACCTCCCGTGCGAGATCCCGGGCGCGCGTGTCGGCCCAGAGCAGGACGTCGCCCACCGGCTGGCCGTCCGCGCCGACCGGCACCGACGAGCCGTACTGCCCCGTGATCGCCACAGCGTGCAGCTGCGCGCCGTCGGCGCCGGCGCCGGCGATCGCCTCGCGCGCGGCCGCGCGCAGCCCGGTCCACCACTCGCCGGCATCCTGGGTCGCGGCCCCGTCGAGGCCGATGCGCGTGCGGACGGGGCGGAAGGCCACGCGCAGCACATCGCCGTCGAGCGAGACGACGGCCACCTTGGGGCCGCCGTTGCCGAGGTCGACGGCGAGGATCCAGCGCTGGTTCATCGCGCGGCGCCCGCGTCGTCCGGCACGTCGTGCATGGCGTCGAGGAACCGGGCCATGGTGGACTTGGCCAGCTCGGCGCCGAGCGACGTGCCGGCAAAGCCGTACACCGCGCCCGACTTCGCCATGCTGGCCCCTGTGGTCCTTGGCGTACCCGACGGCCACGTGCAGCGCTTCCAGGTACGCTTCGGCGAGACCCGGCCTCGCGTTCGGGCGCGTGATGCAGAAGTGCAGGCCCGCCGGCATCTGCAGGGCGATCATGCGCCATCCCTGGGCGATGAGCGCGTCGTTGACCAGGTAGATGTCGAGGTCGTCCGCCGCCTTGAAGGCGATCAGGAAGAGTGGATCTCCGATCACCTCGAGCTCGGGGATCTCGCGGATCCCCTCCTTGATCGTCGTGGCCGTGCGCATGATCGCGTCGGCCGCCGCGAGATAGCCGGACTCCCCCGTCGAGACGAGAGCGGCCCAGGTCGACGCCAGGATCCCCCCGCTGCGCGAGCCCGCGAAGCCCGGCGAGACGTACAGACCGCCGGGCCAGGTCGGGAACGTGAAGTACTGGCGCTTGCGCAGTTCCTTGTCGCGGTACAGCAGGACGCTGGAGCCCTTGAGCGCGTAGCCGTACTTGTGCGTGTCGGCGGAGATCGAGGTGACGCCGGGTACGCGGAAGTCCCAGGGCGGGACGTCGTAGCCGAGGCGCTCGACCCAGGGGAGCAGCCAGCCGCTGAGGCACCCGTCGACGTGCAGGCCGATCCCGCGCGAACGCGCCAGCTCGGCCATCTCCTCGATCGGGTCGATGAGGCCGTGCGCGAAGTTGCCGGCGCTGCCCACGAGGGCGACCGTCTGGTCATCGACGAGGTCCGCCATGGCCGCCACATCCGCGACGTACCCGTCCGTGAGCGGCGCGTGCCGCATCTCCACGTCCATCCAGTGCGCGCCCTTGTCGAGCGAGCAGTGGGCCGTCACCGGCATCACGAGGTTGGGCCTGGTGACGCCACGCTTCGCACGCGCCTCCTCACGATAGGAGTAGAGGGCCGTCATCAGGCTCTCCGAACCGCCGCTGGTGACGACGCCGATGCCCGTCCCGTGCAGGAGGTCGGACGTCATCGCGATGATCTCGCCCTCGAACTTGGTCGCGCTCGGGTACATGTCGCGCTGCAGGACGTTGGCGTGGGAGTAGAGGTCGAAGACCTGGCCGAGGAAGTGGTAGTGGGCGTGGTCGCCGGCGTAGAGGCTGCCCGAGACGGTGCCGCTGTCGCCGAGGGCGTCCTCCGCGTGCGCCATCCCGCC
Source organism: uncultured Thermoleophilia bacterium (assembly GCA_963808735.1). Taxonomy (GTDB): domain Bacteria; phylum Actinomycetota; class Thermoleophilia; order UBA2241; family UBA2241; genus CAIXSE01. The sequence continues at coordinate 26,727 of CAWEHE010000015.1, forward strand.
GACCTCCTCGAGGATCGCAGCCCGGTCGACGGGCTCCTCAGGCACGCGCCGGTACGTCTCGGTGGTGCTCCGGTAAGGGTAGAGATCGCCGAGGATCTGCTCGAGTCCGGTGTCGCTCACCTGTTCCCCCTCGTCGTGCCGATGGCGTCCCGCACGGGCGTCCTCGAGCCCGCATGGCGGGCGACGGCGTGCGGCCGGACCAGCCTCGCCCGGCCGGTCACTCCTATCATAATGTGCCGGGGCGGCCATCGGGGACGCGGCGCGCCTGGGGCCGGAGAAAGACCGGGGCGCCGGTCCACTCGGTCACCGCCGGGGAGCGGACGTCGCCGGCGGCGAGCAGGCCCCACGTAGGACTTCGCGCCCGCGCGGTCCGCGATGCCGCCCAGCCTCCAGATGCTGCGAACGGTTGTGTACCTTCACCAGTGGGTATCACGACCATCGAGACATCACGATTCCGGCGAGGTCTCGTCCGAGTCCTCCGCGCAGGCGAGGGACGACAGCAGACATGAAGAGAGGTTGATCACCATGAAGAAGAAGACGATGGTCGTCGTATCGGTGGTCGCCATGTTCATGGCGATCATGGCGGTGCCGGTGCTCGCCGCGCCGGGCGGTGCCCCGGCGGCACACGGTCTTGACGGTAAGGCCTTCGGCGCGGCCGTAAGCGGTCTCGCGCAGAGCGCTCCAGGCGCTGTGGCCGCGCACGTGAGCAGCGGCAATTCAGGCGGGATGCCGGCAGCTCACGGCCTGTCCGGCGCAGCTTGGGGTGCCGCCGTCAGCGGTCTCGCGCAGAGCGCTCCAGGCGCGGTAGGGGCACACGCCTCGGGCAAGTGACCCTAACGCGATAGGTCATACGCACGCACGAGCGGGCGCCGGGTCCATATCTCTGGATCCGGCGCCCGCTCTCTTCTTGCGCCCATCCGAGCGGCGCAGGCAACGCGTCGGCCAAGCGGCTACGCCGCGCGGCGCTCCCTGTCGCTCAAGTCGGTGACGCTGGAGGCGCCGGAAGCGCCCTCCGACGTCCCGCTGCTGCGCTCGTCGCGATAGCCGCTGCGAGAGCCGGCCGCGCTGTCACGAACGCCGTACACGGCGAGACCGTAGACGGCCAGCAGGTACACGCCCATGATCATGAGCGACCAGAGCGGATACGCCTGCGCGAACAACAGCTGCCCGAGGGCGCCGAGACCGGCGATGGCGATGCCGGTCCAGCGGGCCCACTCGCGGCCGCTGAAGACGGCGAGGCCGGAGATGATGCCGAGCGCACCGAGGCTGAAGATGATCCAGCCCCACGTGTTCAGGTCGCTGAACAGGAACACGGCGTCGGACGAGAAGAAGGTGGACCTGTACACGGCCGTGAGGCCGGAGATGGCGGCGAAAAGGCCGCCGAACGAGAGCACGAGGCCGGAATACGTCTGCCAGCCTGTCCCTCGAGATTCACGGGGATCCATAGAGCAGCTCCTTGCGGTCGCTGTGGAAGTCAGATGACTGCGTGGGTACACGCACAGGTTTAGTGCCCAATTCCACACTAAACTTCACCTGCGCCCGTTGCGCACAGGGAAGGTCCGGAAGCGCGAGGGCCGTTCAGGTCCCGAGAGCGACCAGCAGCGTCCACAGCATCAGCAGACCGACGAAGACCCGCTGGAGAAGGCCGGCGTAGCCGGCGAGGCCGCGAGACACGGAGGCCGCCGAAACCGGCGCGCGCTTGCGCCGGCCGGCGTCACTTCCGCCGGTCAGCTGGGGCGGAACGCCCGCGGCGGAGGCGGCGGCCGGAGCCGCCACCGGCGCCGCGGCTGGGTCGGCGGCTGCGTCGCCGGCTGCGTCGCCGGTCCGATCGCCGGCCGGCGCCGCCTCGGCGCTCCGCGCCTCTCGTGCCGCCGACCCGAAGGCGACGAACTGGGCGATGAGGGCGACCGCCGCGGCCAGCGCGATGGGCAGCGCCCATCGCGCCACACCGGCGGTCGCGGCCTCGCCCCGCAGCGCCAGCGAGAGCGCGACGGCCCCGGCGGCGCCGGCGACGTAAGCCACGAGCGCGATCAGCGCGTGCGCGGCGCCGGCGCGCGTCGGCTGCTCCCCGGGCAGGTCGGTGTCGGCGAGCGCGAGCGCGGCCGACCCCCCTCCCCACACCCAGAACAGCACGAGACCGATGAGCGCGAGCGCGCCGCTTCCGAGCACCGTGGGCAGTGCCGCGACCAGGCAGAGCGCCGAGAGACCGCGCGCGATGAACGACGCCTTCATGACCCACGGCGCCCGGCCGCGTGCGAGCCCGCTCATACCCATGGAAAGCGGGCTCTGGTCCGGGTTGAGCACGTGCGCGACGACCACGAGGACGGCCCAGAGCAGGACGAAGACGACTGCGGCGAGTGCGAGAGCGGTCACGGCGCTAGCCTATCGCAGCAGCCGGCCCGGGCGGGCGGCGATCACGCATACAGTTCCGGCCGCCGCTCGTCCAGGTAGTCGCCCACCTCGCGCGCGTCCGTGCACAGCGCGAGGTCGACATCGCCCCAGACGACCGTCTCGCCGCGGCCGGCTTCGCACAGCAGGCTGCCGAGCGGGTCGACGAGGCAGCTCTGCCCCTCGAACACGTAGCCGGAAGCAGCGCCGACGGCGTTGGCGTAGGCGACGAACACGTGGTTCTCCAGCGCACGTGCGCGCACGAACGCGCGGTGGTGCCCGCCCCAGGGCTCCATGTTCGCGCTGGGCACGAGCAGGCACTGGGCGCCCTGGAGCGCGAGGGTGCGCGCCGCCTCGGGGAACTCGATGTCGAAGCAGCAGAGGACGCCGCAGCGGACGCCACCGAACGCGAACGGCGGCGCGAACGCGGCGCCGGGCGTGAAGACCGTCTTCTCGCGGTCGAAGAGGTGCGTCTTGTCGTAGACGCTGAGCAGCTCGCCGTCCGGCGCGATGACGACGGTGGTGTCGTAGATCCGGGCGGCGAAGTTCGTGGCGGCGTCGGCGCGTCGCGGCAGTCCGGCCACGAGGAGCACGCCGGCATCGGCCGCCATGCCGCGGAAGGAGGCGACGCTGGGTCCGTCCAGGGGCTCGGCCAGGGTCGCCATGCGCTCCGCGGGGAATCCGGTGAGCACGTATTCCGGAAGCACGACCACGCGCGCACCCGCCCGGGCCGCAGCCGCGACGGCTGCGCCGGCGGCGGCGAGGTTGCGCGCCTTGTCGCCGTCGACCGGCGTCAGTTGCGCCAGGGCGACGCGCAGCGGATCTGGGTGGCCGGAGTCACTCGCCATGCGGCAATCATACGCGCGCGGCGCAGTAGAATCGGCCCCAGCGGCCGAAGGGAGCGTCCTTTGATGCATGCAGAGAGTGGAACGAACGCCGCGCGGAGTCCCGTCGCGGTCATCGGGGCCGGCCTGACCGGAGCCAGCTGGGCCGGCCTCTTCGCGGCCGCGGGACTCGAAGTGCGGCTGCAGGACGTCGACGTCGAGCGGCTGGCCGGCGCCGTCGAGCGCGCCGCGGAGGCGGCGGGCTTTCTCGCCGGCAGCGGCCTCGCCGGCATGGCGACCGCCGAGCGCGGTGTGGAGCTGCTCACCGGGACCGCCGACCTGGCGGGGGCGGTCGCCGGCGTCACCCACGTCCAGGAGTGCGTGCGCGAGGACCTGGTGCTCAAGCGCGAGGTCTTCGCGGCGATCGATGCGGCCGCACCCGCAGACGCCCTCATCTGCACCAGCACGTCGGGGCTCTCGATCAGCGACATCCAGACGGCGGCGGCGCGCCCGGAGCGCTGCCTCGCCGCCCACCCCTACAACCCGCCGCACCTGGTGCCGCTCGTGGAACTGGCGCCCGGTGCGCTGACCTCGCCGGAGGCGATGGAGCGCGCCGCGGCCTTCTACGCCGCCGTGGGCAAGGAGCCGGTGACGCTCACGCGCGACCTGCCGGGCTACCTCGCCAACCGGCTCTCCGCCGCCCTCTGGCGCGAGGCCGTGGACCTCGTGCTGCGCGGCGTCGCGACCGCCTCGGATGTCGACAAGGCCGTGAGCTTCGGGCCCGGCCTGCGGTGGGCCGCCATGGGACCGCACCTCCTCTACGACCTCGGCGGCGGCGAGGAGGGGATCTGCGGCCACCTCGAGCACCTCGCCGGGGTCAAGGAGGGCATGCTGCGGGACCTGGCGACCTGGACGACGTTCCCGCCGGGAACGGCCGAAGCGCTGGACGCCGGTCTCATGGAAGAGAAGGGATCGCGCAGCTACGACGAACTGGTCGCGGAACGCGACGCCCTGCTGGTCGCGTACCTGCGCGCGCGGCGGGACCAGGCCGCGCGGTAGCGCCGACCCCGGCGGGCGACCTGAGGCCGCGCCTTCCGTCCGGAACCCCCACCGCCCCGCTCAAGCCACCGCCCGGTTCCCCGCGCCGGCGGCACCCACTCAGCCGACGATCACGATGCCCAGGTAGCCGTCCACGGTGACGCGGTCGCCGGTGCGGATGAGCTCGGCCGCGCGCGGCACGCCGGTGACGCACGGCAGGCCGTACTCGCGGGCGATGATGGCGCCGTGGATGAGCATGCCGCCGCGGCGCTCCACGATGCCGGCGGCCAGTGGCACGACGTAGGTCATCTCCGGTGAGATGGCGTCGCAGACGAGGATCTCGCCGTCCTCGAAGGCCGCGAGATCCTCACGACCCTGGATGACCCGGGCCCGGCCGACGGCGAGGCCCGGGCCCGCCGGCTGACCGACGATCTGGCGGGCCTGGGCATGAGCGCCTGCGGGCGCAGCTGATCCGGCACCGCCGGGCGACGAAGACCCGGCGCCGCCCTCAGGCTCGGCCGCAGGCTCAGGCGCCGCGGCGGCCCCCATTGGCGACGGAAGCGTCACCGGCCGCGGCCGCCACTGATCGTCGACCGTCAGGCCGCGACCCTCCGCTTCCGCGATCGCCGCAGTCAGCAGATGCTCCAGGCGCCCGAGGTACAGGTTGTCGTCGTCGCGCAGCCGCCAGCTCGCGCGCGCGAGCTCGAGCATCGCTTCCGCCCGCTCGCGGTCCGCCTCGGGGTGAGCCTCGACGAAGCGTCGCGCCCGCGCGGCGAGGTCCGGCCGTCCCGAGGCAGCGCCGCCCGAAGCCGCAGCGGGCCGGGCGGCGAGCCGCCGTGCCAGCGCCAGCACCTCGGCGCGGGGGGCAGTGTCCGCCGCGGCCTCGGCACCACTGGCGACACCACTGGAGGTACCGCTGGACGTACCGCTGGCGACATCACTGGACGTACCGCTGGAGGTACCACCGGCGACATCACTGGAGGTACCGCTACTCGCCGCAGAGACCCCGGCCTCCGCACCGGAGGCGCCCAGGCCGGCGGCGTCGGCGAACTCCGCCAAGAACTCGTCGGCGGCGCGCGTCGCCGCGTCCTCTTCCCCATCGCGCAGACAGGCGGCCACGCGTTCCAGCGCGGCATTGCGGCGCAGACTGAGCATCGGCGTGGCGGTCAGCAGGTCCGTGAACTCGTAGGGATCCTCGGGATGCAGCACGTCGTTGTAGGCAGCGCCGAAGAGGCGGACGCCGTGGGCGAACGGGATGAAGTCCGCCGTGTAGACGTCGACGCCGCGCTCGTGCGCATCCTTGCGCTCGCGCACCTGCGCGAGCAGGGCGGCGTCACTCAGGCCGTCCAGCGCGACGGCAGCCAGGCGGTCGGCCGCGGCCGTCAGCTCCGGGAGGTCCTCGTCCTCGATGCGGCGGCGCAGCCGCTCGAGGTTCTCGAAGCTGCGCCGCAGGCTCAGGTACTGCGCGCGTCCGTCACCGGCCTCGCCGGCCAGCGTGGTGATGGGCCGCGACTGCAGCGCGAAGAGCTCGCCGCGCCGCAGCGTCCACTCCACGTCCTGCGGCGCGGTGAAGTGCCCCTCGGCGCGCCGGGCCAGGCCGTAGACGACCGTCACCTCGTCGGCTGCCAGCGGAGGAGCGTCTCGGCGGCTGCCGGGCAGGTCGACGAGATGCACGCCGTCCTCGGCAGGAGCGACCATCTGGCGACGCTCGGCGGCGTGGTGTTCGAGCAGCGATCCGTCGCCGCGGTCGAGAGTCCAGCGGTCGGGCTCGACGACGCCGTCGACGAGGCCCTGGTTCAGGCCGTGCACGGCCTCGACCAGGGCGCGCTCGTCGTCCTCGGGATGACAGCTGAATGCCACACCGGACCGCTCTCCGGCGACGATCTCCTGTACCACCACGGCCATGACGCTGCGCCGGGGGTCCAGCCCGAGCTCCCGGCGATAGAGCAGGGCCGCGTCGGACCAGAGCGAGGCCCACACGAGCTTGACGTGTTCGAGGATCGCCTCGACGCCGCGCACGTTGACGTACGACTCGTGGAGCCCGGCGAACGAGGCTGCGGCCGAGTCCTCGCCGGGCGCCGAGGAGCGGACGACGGTCGGCGTGCCGGCGAAGCGCGCGGCGAGCGGCTCCGCCAGCGCCGCACGCACGTCCTCCGGCAGCGGTGTGGTCAGGAAGAGGCTGCGGATGCGCAGCGCCGCATCCCACAGCTCCTCCCAGCGCATATCGGCGAGGTCCTTGCGCTCGAGCTCGAAGCTGATGCGCGTGCGAAGCCCCGTCGCCTCCAGATACGCCGCGTAGGCGTTGGTGGTGACGGCGACGAACGGCGGCACGGCGATCCCCGCCCGGGCCATGTGCGCCAGCGCCAGCGCCTTGCCGCCCACTCGCGCGGCGACGTCCGCATCGATCAGGTCCTGCGGGATGACGAACTCGGGAACGGCCACTGGGTACGCGGTCAGCCCGGAGTCGGGGCCGGGTGTCGACCCGAGAGACGTCACGGCGTCACCCGAGGTGGAGCTCGGTGACGTTCTGGAAGCGGCGCACGATGTAGTAGGTGTCCACGGCGAGCTCGACCAGGGCGCTCGTCGGCGAACTCGCGAAGGACCTCATGTGGGGGTGTCTCTCCAGGAACGCGGTCAGCTGCTCGGCGCGCTCGTCGTCCTCGAGCTCGCGCGCGGTCCCCACCGCGGTGGCGGCGATCGCCTTGTGGAAGTCGAGGTCGTCGTCGGAGCGGCTGTCCACGAGCATCGCGACCTGGGGATCGTGCGTCAGGAAGTGGAACTTGCGCGTGGCGCGCGGGGTGCTGAAGGAGAGGCGGCGGAGATCATCCGAGGCGCGCACGGCGACGAGGCTGGCGTAGGGATGCTCGGGCCCGTGCGTGGCGAGCACGCCCAGCGCTTGCCGCGCGAAGAGCTCGCGGAGCAGGGCAACGGGCTCGGAGAGCGTCATGTGTGTTCCTACTGCTTACCTGCTCACGCGCGAGCTACCCGAGGCCAGACTGTTCCCGTTCACCCCCGAGGACGTCCGCCGCCTCGACCTGGCGTGGATCGGGGAGTCGGCGACTGCCGTCGACCCCGCCGCCCACTCGGTGACCCTGGAGAGCGGCCGCCGGCTGAGCTACGACCGTCTTCTGCTCGCTACGGGCTCCAAGGCCATTGGCACCCGCGTGCCGGGGGCCGAGCTGGACGGCGTGGTCACGCTCGACGGCATGGACGACGCGCGCGCCATGGTCGCGCGCTGCGGCAAGGGGAAGGTGGCGGTGGTGGTCGGCGGCGGCATCACCGCCCTCGAGATCGTAGAAGGCTTCAGGGCCCGGGGTGTCCACGTGCACTACTTCATGCGCCAGGACCGCTATTGGAGCAACGTGCTCTCCGAGTCGGAGTCGCGCATCGTCGCGCTGGCGCTGCGGCGCGAGGGCGTGGAGATCCACGCGTTCACCGAGCTGGCCGCCATCCAGCGGAAGGAACTATCGCGGGGGCCGTCGTGATGGGCGACCAGACGCTCTCCTTCCCGCTGCAGGACCTCATCGAGAACCACGTGGACATCACCGACGCGGTGGCGGCCCTGGAGCGGCCGCGGGCGCCCATCGTGGAGATCATCAACGCCCTCTGGGCGGACTGGAAGGCCGGCCGCGCCGGGATGGCGCCGGCGACGCGGCCGGGAGTCGCTCGATGAGCGCGGCCGGGACCGACGCCGTGCAGGCCGTGGACCGCGGCCGGGCTCCCGCGTCGCGCCCCGCCGGCCGCGGCCGAGAGCTCTGGTACGCGCTCGCGGCCATCGTCGCCGTCACCGCGCTCTACGTGGTCGCCTACACCCAGGCGGGCGCCTTCCCCGCCGCGTCGAGCTGGGTGGGCCACGGCATTGGCGTCGCCGGGTCAATCCTGATGCTGATGACGGCGACCCTGTACTCGTTCCGCAAGCTGCGCGCCGACGCCGGCTGGGGCAGCACGGCGTCGTGGCTCAGGTTGCGGAGTCGTCCATGGATGCGTCCTACCCGAGCGGCATCTGCCGGGAACCTGCGACGAGGGGACGACGTGTGAAACCAGGGCGCTCAGCAGGGAGACCTACGGACGCCGAGGGGCGCGCGGCCATCCGCGGCCGCGCGCCCCTTCTTCCCGTCAGCGGACCTTGAACCTGAGGGCCGTGCTGAACGACCCGATGCCGGACCCGTTCACCCCGCGCACCTTCCAGGTGAGGTCACGCCCTTGGGAAGCGCCTTGCCGGCCCTCCAGGAGAGAGCCGTCGCGCCGGTCTTCTTCAGCAGGAGCCTGCTGCCCTTGTAGACGCGCACCTCGTACCTGGCGGCCCGGCTCGTCTTCCTCCACTTGAACGTGGGCCGGGTGGTGCTGATCGTGCCCTTGGGCGAGACGCCCGAGGCCTTGGCCGGGCTGGTCAGGCGCCCGAACAGGATGTTGTGCGTGCACCAGTTGCTGTTCGTGATCCGGTACTTCCAGGATCCCGCGGGCCACAGGCTGCCGTCGCCGACGCCGGGCACGGTCAGCGCCGCCCCCGTCCAGCCGGTGACCGCGGTCAGGTCGACGTACCCCTGCACCTGGCTGAAGTCGGTGAAGCCCATCGCGGTGAGGAATGCCGGAGCGAAGATGCCGTCGAAAGTGGCCTCGGTGCCGTAGTGGCCGTGAGCGCTCAGGCCTGCAAGACCGGTAGAGCTGAACGTGGGGGGATCGATGTCGAGCCAGTGCATGTTCGTCACGAACAGGCTGTTCTGGAAGTCGCGAGCGGCCAGGCTCGAGCAGTCGACGCCCAGACCGAAGGCCGCGTTCACGTCGCCGCTGGCGGACTGGACCGGGTCCGTCACCGTGGCGCGCACGGTGAACTCCGTGGCCGCGGTGAGTGTGGCCGGGTCGGCCGGGTCGATGGAGACGAGGGAATCGGGATCGCCGAGGATGGCGACGGAGTCGATATGCTGGCCCGCGGCCTTCTGGAACACCAGCTCCAGAGGCACGCCGGCGACGAGCGGTGTGGGGCCGAGTTCGGTCTCTGCGATGCCGGGCATGCTCGCGCTCAGCGGCATCGAGTTGAGGAAGCCCATCACGTAGACCTCACTGCTGTCGTCCCAGAAGCCCGCGCCGAACGCGGCGCCCGAAGCCAGCGAGGTCGCGCCGATGCCGGCCGGCGCCATCGGCACGGTCACGAAGGGCGTCTCGGCGACGCCGTACGTGGAGTCGGCCGGCAGCCAGGTGACGGGGCCGGCCACCACCCTCGCCAGAGCCGCCGGCGCAGGCAGCAGCGTGAGGAGCAGCACCCCGAAGAGCGCCGGCAGCAGCCGCCGGCTCCGCGCGTTCGAGCAGCGTCGAATCATGACCCACCTCCATGAGTGTCTGTGGCTTCTCTAGTCGGCGGCGGAGGGTGCGACTTGACTCGAAGTGTGCACTGCCGCGCCTACACCGGGAACGCGCTTGCCTCATGAGGCTGCGAGCGGCGACGCGGACCGGCGACGCGCGACGCTGCCGCGGGCTTCGACGCTGGTTGCTCCTTCCAATCGTGCGATACTTGGCGATGCATGGGGTGGTTCACATCAGACAGGGAGAAGTACACGACTCTGGCGACCGCGTGGGTACTGCCGGAGCCGAGACGCTGCGTACAGTGCGGCGTCTGCTCGTTCAACTGCCCGATGGACATCGACGTGCGACGCCACGTTTGGCGCAACGAGCCCGTCGTGGACGGCCGCTGCCTCACGTGCGGGGAGTGCGTCAAGCGCTGTCCCCGCGGGCTGCTGCGGTTCGAGCCCATCGCGGCCGGCTCGCAGGTCCGCGATCCCGAGCGGGTCGGCTGACGTGGCCAGGCGCCATCGTCCTCATCGGCGGCGGGCCGAGCGCCGTGACGGCGGCCGAGGCCATCCGCGGCGCCGATGCCGACGCAGAGATCATCCTGGTCAGCGCCGATCCGCACGGCTACTACTCGCGCCCGGGCCTTGCCTACTACCTCGCCAAGGAGATCCCCGAGAAGCGGCTCCGGCCCTTCGCGCCAGCGGAACTCACCGGCCTCGGCCTGACGTGGATCATCGATCGCGCCGTCGGCATCCACCCTGCCGGACACACGGTGACCCTTGAGAACGGCGGCGAGCTCGCCTATGACCGCCTGCTGATCGCCACCGGATCCACGGCCGTGGCGACCAGAGTGCCCGGCGCCGAGCTTGACGGGGTGGTCAAGCTCGACGACCTGGACGACGCCCGAGACATCATCCGCAGGAGCGCCGACGCGAAGAACGCGGTCGTCGTCGGCGGAGGCATCACCGCCCTCGAGATCGTGGAAGGCCTGCGGGCGCACGGCGTGCGCGTGGACTACTTCATGCGCCAGGACCGCTACTGGAGAAACGTGCTGTCCGAGCTTGAATCGCGAGTCGTGGAAGAGGAGCTGCGCATCGGCGGCGTGCGCGTCCATCCGTTCACTGAACTGGCGCGCATCGTCGGCCGCGACGGCAAGGTGGCGGCCGCGGAGACGGCCGACGGCACGCAGATCGCCTGCGACCTCGTGGCCGTCGCCATCGGCGTGCGTCCCCGCACAGAGCTTGCCGAGGCTGCCGGCCTGGCCTGCGGCCGCGGCATCCTCGTCGACGACTACCTGCGCACGAGCGAGGATGACATCTTCGCGGCCGGCGACGTGGCAGAGGCCGCCGACCCCCGCAGTGGCCGGCGCACGCTGGAGGTGTTGTGGCACTCGGCGGTGCACAAGGGCCGGGTCGCCGGCCTCAACATGGCCACCGAGCCCGTGCACGTCTACGAGGAAGCCCCGTCGCTCAACATCACCCGGCTTGCCGGCATGAACACCACCATCATCGGCGCGGTCGGCAGCGGCAAGGATGCCGACCTCGAGGGCCTGTCCCGGGGTGACAGCCAGACCTGGTCCGAGCTGGGGGAGGCAGTGCTCGTCGAGGCCCAGGCCGACGGTGCGCGCATCCGGCTGCAGATCGGGGAGGGCGCACTGGTCGGCGCGGTCGTCATGGGCGAGCAGACCCTGTCGTTCCAGCTGCAGGAGCTCATCGAGTCCCGCGCCGACATCAGCGGCCTGACTCCGCGCCTCAAGGCGCCGGGAGCTCCGGTCGCCGAGCTGATCGGCAGCTGCTGGCGTGAGTGGACGGCGCAGCATGCCTAGGCGTGCGCCCCAGCCTGCATCCGGCACGAGCGAGCGGCTCGGCGCTGGCGCGCGGCTCGGCGTGTTCGGGCGCTTGCCGGAGCTGGCGTATGCGCTCGCCGCCATCGCGGCGGTCACGGTGCTCTACGGCGTCGCCTACACGCAGGCGAGCGCCTTCCCCGCGGCGTCCAGTCTGGTCGGACACGGCATCGGCATCGCGGGGTTCATCCTCATGCTGATGACGGCGACCCTGTACTCCCTGCGCAAGCTGCGCACGGACGCGCGCTGGGGCAGCACGTCCGCCTGGCTCAAGTTCCACATGATCACCGGTCTCGTGGGTCCGTACATGGTGCTGCTGCACACGGCCATGAGGTTCAGCGGGCTCGCCGGGCTGGCGATGCTGCTCACGGTGATCGTCGTCGCCAGCGGGCTTGTGGGCCGCTACATCTATACGAGGGTGCCGCGGGCCGTCGAGAGCCCGGACGCCGCCGCCGGCACCACCGACGGAGCCGGCCCCGACGAGAGCCTCGGCAGGTTCCTGAAGCGGCGCAAGGCGCTGGCCACATGGCACACGTTCCACGTGCCGCTCACGTGGGCGCTCTTCGCCGCCGCCTTCCTCCACGTGGTGGCGGCGCTCTACTACGCGACGCTGCAGCGCTGATCCAAGGCAGGTGACGGAGCGATGACGAAACGACCGGGGTTCCTCTCCCCCACGGGGATCGTGATCGCCGTCGTCGTGCTTCTCGGGGCAGGCGCGGTGACGCACCTCGTCGGCCCGGGGCTCTTCAGCCCCGGAGCGCTGAACTCCCAGGCGAAAGCCGCGCCGCTACACGGCGTCTCCACCCACGCCGAGCTCGGCCACGACTGCGGCGCCTGCCATCCCGCGCCCTGGAGCTCCCGGACCATGTCCGACATGTGCCTCGACTGCCACGAGCCGGTAGCCGCCGAGATCGCTGCCAAGAAGGGAGTCCACGGTCCTCTCGCCGGGGGGCAGTCCTCGCCCACGTGCCGCGGCTGCCACCCGGAGCATCACGGTGCGAGCGGCGCGCTCACTTCGTTCAACGAGGCGACGGTCCCGCACGGCCTGACCGGCTTCTCGCTGCAAGGTCACGAGGAAACGGCCAAGGGAGCGAAGTTCACCTGCGCCGACTGCCACCCCAAAGGCTACGCGGCGTTCGACCAAGCCATCTGCGCGGACTGCCATGCGGCCATGAACGAAGCGTTCATGACCAAGCACGAGACCACCTTCGGCAAGGACTGCCTGGCATGCCACGACGGCTCCGGCAACACCAGCGTCGACCACAGCAAGTTCGCCTTCAAGCTGACGGGAAAGCACGCCGGAGTGGCTTGCGACGCCTGCCACAAGGGCGCGCAGTCCCCGCAGGACTACCAGCAGACGCCTCAGGACTGTTACTCCTGCCATGCCAAGGACGACGAACACAAGGGCGCCTACGGCAAGGACTGCGGCGGGTGCCACACCGCCGCCGGCTGGGGGGACGTCACCTTCGACCACAAGATCTTCCCGGTCGACCACGGTAGCGACCAGCAGCAGTCGACCTGCAAGACCTGCCACCCCGTCGCCACCGACAAGTACACGTGCTTCGGGTGCCACGCGCACACGCCGGCCAACGTCGTGAACCAGCACGAGGGCAAGAGCCTCGCCGAGCTGACCGACTGCGTGAAGTGCCACGCCGGCGGGCGCGGAGGCGGCGACTGACGGCGCCGGCCGGGCGGGCGCCGCAGGCGCCCGCCCGGCCGGCGCTCCTCACTGACCAGACGTCAGGGGCACGCCACCGTCACTGGCAGAGCGCCGCCAGGAACTCGTCCCAGTTGGTCTGCGTGTTCAGCCGCAAGGTCCGGTAGTAGGTGAAGTCGGTCGGGCTGTACGGCGTCAGCTGCTGGCGCGTCGACGGCATCCAGACGGCCAGCCCCTTGCTCTTGTTGAACTGCTTGTTGGTGCTCGTCCAGTTGGCGGTGGTGCAGGCGGCCGCGGCGCTCATGACCGCGTCGCACCTGGCCTTGATGGTGGGATCGGCGACCTTGGCCTTCACGTTGGAGGCAAGCTGCCACAGGTCGAAGGCGATGCTGTAGTAGCTCACCGTGCTCCGCCTCGCGCTCAGGTAGGCGCTCTTGTAGACGGGCAGGCCGGCCTTGAGCGCGAGCGCCCACTGGTCCACCGCGCTCGTCAGGGTGGTGAAGCGGGCGTCGAGCGCCACGCTCGAGAAGGTGTCGCTGTCGCCGAGACGCCGTCAGCGCGATCTTGTCGCCGACCTGCTGGGCCGTCATCGTCGGCGTGTTCGCGAAGGGCGGAGATCACCGCGTCGTACTGGATGCCCTCCCAGTTGGTGTACGACTCGCTGCCGGCCATCGCCAGCGCGAAGGGCTGCCAGTCGGCGGCCACCTCGAGCATCTGGCGGTTGCACATGTCCCAGGCGACCACGCCGACGGGCCCGGCCGTCGCCATGGCGGCCACCTGCTCGTCCTCATCCAGAGCGTCGCCGGCAGATGAATCGTCCACCGACGTGTACCCCTGGAAGGTCATGTAGCCGTGGTCCCAGAACGCCAGCAGGTAGTTGCTCGCCGGGTAGTTGGTCTTGGCCCAGGCGACGAAGTCCCTGAGGGTCTGCGGGTCGCCCATGTTGCGCTCGCCCCAGTCGGCCACCGCGCTGGCCGCGTCGGCGAGCATGCCCTGGGTGCAGTAGTAGACCTTGGTCGTCTGCCAGTCGCCGCGGCTGGTGTCGTAGCCGGGCCCGCGGTCGGCGATGGCGACCACGTTGACGCTGGCGTTGGAGCCCAGCGCGCTGAGCTCGGTCTCGATGTCCTTGACGACGTAGTCCTCGAGGTTGTTGTCGCCGTCGATGTAGACCATGACGGTCCAGGCCTTGGTCGGCAGCGGCGCCGCCGAAGCCGCCGCAGCGGCCGCCAGCACCACCGAAGTCACAAGGAAGACCACGAACAGAAGCCAGCGCAGGTGCTTCATCGCCCCACTCCTTCCGTCGATCGGCGTCCCCACGGCGCCTATCTGCATCATACGCACTATCTGCGTCGACGAAAGGCCGTTGTCCCCCCGGCCGCCTCTACACCCAGTTCGCGAGCAGCAGCCCTTCGACCCGGCGGAAGTGGCGCACGTCGTTGCTCACGAGCGTCGCGCCGCGGCTGCGCGCGTGCGCCGCGATCATGAGGTCCATGGCGCCGAGCGGCTTGCCGCGCTTGTCGAGCTCGGCGCGGATGTCGCCGTAGTGTTCGGCCGCGGCCTCGTCCCAGGGCAGGACGGCGAGGCGCGAGACGAAGTCGCGGATCTCGCGCCGAATGACGGCGCCGGCTGGGTGCCGCGCGGCACCGTACAGCAGCTCGGCCAAGACCACTGCGGAGACGGACAGCGCGTCCGGCCCGGCCTCGTCGAAGTGCGCCCTGACCGAGGCCGGGCGGTTCCGGAGCACGTAGCTGCAGATGTTGGTGTCCAGCATGCAGCGCATCAGAAGAGCTCGCGGTCCTCGGGTGCCCGGTCCTTGCGGTCCGCGAGGAAGTCGTCGGGCACCTGCGACGGCCGGGCGAAGAAGTCGTCCCAGCCCTCCGGCTTGGGCCGCAGAACGACGGCGTCCCCCTGCCGCTCGATGAGCACCTCGCGGCCGGTGAACCGGAACTCCGCCGGCAGCCTCACCGCCTGACTGCGGCCGTTCATGAAGAGCTTTGCGGTCTGAGTCATCGCACACCCCCGTGGTCTATACCCTTGATATATACCACAGGTGTAGGCAGCCATGCGCTCAGCATGAGCTGCCGGGACGTGCGGGACCAGAGTGACGATGGCCTGCCGGTGAAGACGATCGCGCCGCGGCCGGCCGTACGCGACGGAGCGCCGGCCGGGAGTGCGCTTCGCGCAGCCCGGCCGGCGCTCCGGAGAAGGCTTGGCCTACTTCTTCTTGCCCTTCTTCTTGCACGTGCACTTCTTCTTGCACTTGCACTTCTTCTTGCTCTTCTTGTCCTTCTTCTTGCTCATCGTTCGCTCCCTGCTCGTAGGGTCGACACGCACCCGCAGGGCGGTCCTACCCACCCGCGTTCACTTCGTCCCTTCCCGGGGTCCAGGAGCGCGACGGGGCGGGGCGCCTGCGGCGCCTTCCGAACCGAGGGCACAGACCGCCTCGATCACGGCGAGCACGCCGTCCACGGTGATGCCGGAAGGCGCAGGTGCTAGCATCCGACCATGATCTACGACCTGGGACACCGGCAGGTGGCGCTCCTCGTCATCGACGTCCAGGGCGAGTACTTCGACCCGGACGGCCCCGCCTACGTGGAGCACGCGCGCGACATCGTCGGCAACGTGAACCGACTCGTCGACGTGTTCCGTGCCGAAGGCCTCCCCATCGTCTTTCTCAAGCACGCACACCGCGCCGACGACAGCGACGCAGGGCGCATGGGCGACTTCGCTGACGCCCGACGAGGAGGACGCGTTCGTCGAGGGCACGCCCCGGGTGGAACTCATCCCCGAGCTGCACGTCGAGCCGGGGGACGTGATCATCGTGAAGCGCCGCTACAGCGCATTCCTGGGCACCGACCTCGAGGCCGTGCTGCACACCGCCGGCGTGCGGGCGGTGGTGATCTGCGGCCTCATGACGAGCTTCTGCTGCGAGACCACGGCGCGCGACGCGCACGGGCGCGACTACGAAGTGCTCTTCGCGGCCGATGCCGTGGAGGGTCCGGACCTCGAGGACGCCGAGGGTCGTGCGGTCTCGCACGACGCCGTGCTGGCGAACACCGTGACGGCGCTCGGCGCCGGGTTCGCGGAGATCGTCACGACGGACGAGGTCGTCGCCCGGCTGGGGTGACGGACTCCTCTGCCCGGCTCAGCCGTCGGGCAGGCAAGCCACCAGCTCGCCCACGACGTCGCCGGAGGCGGTGACGACTGGCGGGCGGCTGCGGAGACAGGCGGCGTCCGGCACGCCCGGCAGGCCGAGGTGTCGCACGAGCAAGGCGATGAGGGCGGGGCCGGGCGCCCGGCTGGCGCCGTCCAGGGCCTTGACGGCGATGCCTCCTCCGTCCGGCAGCGCGACGCAGCAGAGGCCCTCAGCGCCGCCCTTCGAGAGGACGCCGGGGAACGCCTGCATGATCACCGTGTCTTCCTCACCGACGCCCTCGATCAGCACCGGGTGCGTCAACATCGCGGCTGCGATGCGCGGCGCCAGGCGCGGCAGCCGCGCATACGCGCGCGCAGCGGCGGTGATCGGAGTGGCGCAAACGACGATGCCGCACCCGTCCACGCCGCAGGGCATCGCGGACACCGCGATGCCGGCGGCCTCCGCAACCGACTCGACGCCAGCCACCTGGGCCGGATGATCGGCGCGCTGATAGGTGGCGACGTCCCAGCCGTGGCGCACGCAGGCGGCGAGCATGCCGGTGTGGTTCCCGGAGCAGTTCTGCCCGGCCTTGAGGTCGCGGTCGGCGAGCAGGTCGTCCTCGCTCAGGCCGATGTCGGCGAGCATGCGCCGCACCAACTCGATGTGCAGCGGCGCCCCGACGTGAGAGGCGGACATCATGGCGATCTGCTCGTCGCCCCAGCCGAAGTGGTCGACGGTCCCGTCGTCGACCCACGGACGCGCCTGAAACGGCTTGGCGGACGAGCGCCAGTACGTCGAGAAGCTGGCGTCGCCGTAGCGGGCGACCTCCACGCCGCGCTCGTCCACGACGCTGGCGACGACCTCATGCCGGCTCTCGACGGAGGGGCCGCGCCAGACGTCGACGGTGATGGGGTCGTACTGCGCGGTCACAGGAGCACCGCTTCGCCCGTAGCGCTCGTGTCGAAATCGTCCGGCAGGTGACACGAGACCAGGCGCTCGTCGACCGCATGGGGCTGCGGGCACTCGGTGGTGCAGACGTCCATGCGGAACGGGCAGCGCGGGTGGAAGCGGCACCCTTCGGGAGGCCGAACGGCGCTGGGAACGTCGCCTTCGAGTACCTTCATCGTCCCGCGCTCTTCTGGGTCGGGGGATGGCGAGCTCTTCAGCAGGGCGACCGTGTACGGGTGACGGGGAGCCCGGAAGATCTCCGCGGCCGGGCCCTGCTCGACGATGCGTCCGAGGTACATCACCGCGAGCGCGTGCGCCATGGACTCGACGACGGCGAGATCGTGGGCGATGAAGAGATAGGTGAGGCCGAGGCGCCGCTGGAGGTCGTCGAGCAGCACGAGGATCCGCGCCTGGACCGAGACGTCGAGAGCGGAGGTCGGCTCGTCCAGCACGACGAGCTTCGGCTCCAGCGCCAAGGCGCGCGCGATGGCGATGCGCTGGCACTGGCCACCGCTGAACTCGTGCGGGCGGCGCCACAGGTGCTGCGTCCCCAGACCGACCATCTCCAGCAGAGAGAGGACGCGCGCCTCCAGCTCCCGGCCGCTCATGTGCGACTGCGCCTTGAGCGGCTCGGCGACCAGGTCGTGGACGGTCATCCGAGGGTTCAGCGACGAGAAGGGGTCCTGGAACACGACCTGGGCGTCGCGCATCATCGTGCGCCGCTGGCGCGTGCTCAGGCCCGTCAAGTCCGTGTCAAGGAAGCGGATCGTGCCCGAGGTCGGCTTGACTAGCTGGAGGACGGCACGGGCGGCCGTGGACTTGCCGCAGCCGGATTCGCCGACCAGCGCGAGCGTCTCGCCCTGGGTGATCGCGAACGAGATGTCGTCCACGGCGTGCACGGTGTCCACCGACTTCTTGCCAAGGCCGCGGCGGATGTGGAAGTGGACCGTCAGGTCGTCGACCTGCAGCAGGCTCACGAGGCCGCCTCGCGGTCGGGCGCCCCATTCGTCTGGCCGGTCGCCCAGAAGCAGGAGACCCAGTGGCGGTCGCCCACCTGCACCGGCTGCGGCTTGGCGGTCGGGCACACGTCGAGCACGTGCTCGCAGCGCGGATGGAAGCGACAGCCGGTGGGCGGAGAGATGAGGTCCGGGACCGTCCCCGGGATGGTCCGCAGCTCCGAGGCCACATGGCCGTGAGGCAGACACTGGTACAGCGCGATGGTGTACGGGTGTCGGGGCCGGCTGAGGACTTCCACCACCGGCCCCTCCTCTACCACACTGCCGGCGTACATCACGGCGATGCGGTCGCAGGTCTGCGCGGCCACGCCGACGTTGTGCGTGATGATCACCTGGGCGACGCCGAGCTCCTCGCGCAATCGGAGCAGCAGGTTCAGGATCTGGGCCTGGATGGTCACGTCGAGCGCGGTCGTCGGCTCGTCGGCGATGAGCAGCGGCGAGCCACAGGCCAGTGCCATGGCCATGCACACCCGCTGCCTCATGCCGCCGCTGAACTGATGCGGGTAGCGCTTCAGCGTCTCGTCGGTGGCCGGAAGGCCCACCTCGGCCAGGGCCTTCCGCGCGATCTCGCGCGACTCACGCTTCGACACACCCTTGTGGATGCGGACGACGTCTTCGATCTGGTGTCCGACCTGGAACACGGGGTTGAGCGACGCCAGCGGGTCCTGGAACACCATCGAGATCTCGCGGCCGCGGAGGTCCTGCATCTCCTTGTCGCTCTTGGCAAGGAGGTCCTGGCCCCGGTAGCTGATCTCGCCGCCGGTGATCTCGGCCTGGGGCTTCTGCAGCAGGCCGAGGATGGCGAGCCCGGTGATGGTCTTGCCGCAGCCGGACTCGCCCACGAGGCCGAGGATCTCACGCTCGTGCACGCTGATGTCGACGCCGTCCAGCGCCTTGACGACTCCGCGCATGCTGCGGAACTGCAGCTTGAGGCCGCGCACCCTGAGAAGCTCGTCCACGCCGCCTACCTCTTGGAGCGCGGATCGAGGACGTCCCGCAGGCCGTCGCCCACCAGGTTGAACGCCAGCACCAGGATCAGGATGGCCAGTCCGGCGAAGGCGCCGATCCACCACTGGTCCAGGATGTAGTCGCGCCCCTCCGAGATCATGAGGCCCCACTCCGCGACCGGCGGCTGCGCGCCCAGCCCGATGAAGCTGAGGCCGGCGGCCGCCAGGATGACCGTGCCGATGTCGAGCGTCATCTGCACGATGACCGGCCCGAAGGAATTGGGAAGGATGTGGCGCGCGATGATGGTGAAGTCGCCGACCCCCATGGTCTTGGCGGCCTCGATGTAGGGCCGCTCGCGCAGCGACACGGCCATGCCGCGCACGAGCCGCGTGTACCAGGGCCACCAGGAGAGGACGATGGCGATCATCGCGTTGCGGATGCTCGGGCCGAGGAAGGCCACGAACACGATCGCCAGGATCAGCGACGGAAACGCGAGAAACACGTCGCAGATGCGCATCACGACCTCGTCGAATCTGCCCCCGAAGTAGCCGGCGATGCCTCCGATCGGCACGCCGATGATGACGATGGCGGCGGTGGTCACGAACGAGATCAGGAGCGGGATGCGGGCGCCGTAGATGACGCGGCTGAGCACGTCGCGCCCGTAGTTGTCGGTGCCCAGGAGGTGCTTGGCGCTCGGCGCCTGGAGCCGCTCGGTCAGGTTGGACTCGCCGCGGCCTTGCGCCGGGTACGGCGCGATCCAGGGGCCGATGAAGGCGATGACGATGGTGAACACGATGATGATCAGGCCGGCGACGGCCAGCTTGTCCTTGAAGAACACGCGGACGTTGTAGCGTGCCTCGTCGATGGTCGACTGGTGACGGATCCGCCAGTCCGACAGCTGCGGTGTCTGTGCCTCTGTCCGTACAGCTTCCATCTGCCGTTACCTAAGCGCGATCCGCGGGTCGACGAATGCCTGAGCGAGATCGACGACGAGGTTGGCGATCACATAGACGAAGGCGATCATGACCGTCACGCCCACGATGGCCGGGTAGTCGGCGCCCAGGATGGACGTGGTCGCGTAGTAGCCCAGGCCCGGCCAGGCGAAGATGAGTTCGACGAAGAACGTCCCGGTCAGGGCGTTCGCGAACGTGAGGCCGACGACGGTGAAGACAGGTCCGAGGGCGTTCTTCAGTGCCGCCTTGTACAGCAGCGTCCGCGGCGGCACCCCCATCGCCCTCGCCATGCGGATGTAGTCGAGGCCCATGGCCTCCAGCATCGAGGAACGCGTCATGCGCATGATCACGCCCATCGGGTAGGCGGCCAGCGTGATCACGGGCAGGATGAAGTGCCTGCCGGCGTCCCAGAACGCCACCCAGTTGCCGGTGATCAGCGCGTCCACGACGTGCATCCCCGTGATCTCGGTGATGGGGTAGGCCTGGGCGACCGCGATGCTGGTCTGGCCGGCCACCGGCAGCAGGTGGAGCATGCGGAAGAACAGGATCTGCAGCATCAACGCCAGCCAGAACGACGCGATCGAGACTCCGCCCGTCGAGAACAATCGCATGACGTGGTCGAGCCAGCTGCCCCTCATGTGCGCCGTGGTCACCCCGAGGATGATCCCGAAGATCGTCGCCACGATCAGGGCCGCCACCACGAGCTCCAGCGTGGAGGGAAAGAAGTGGATGATGTCGTTCAGCACGGGCCGCTTGGTCCGCAGCGAGTCGCCCCAGTCTCCAGTGACGAGGCCCTTCATGTAGATCGCGTACTGCTCGTAGAGCGGCTTGTCGAGGCCGAGGATCTTCGTCGCCTGGGCGATCTGCTCCGGGCGGGCGTTGGCGCCCACGTAGGTCTGGGCGACGTTCGAGGGCACGATGCGCGCCATCACGAAGGTGATCGACGCGATGCCGAGGAGCACGAAGATCGCCAGCGCCAGTCTACGGACTACGTAGGCTCTGATCGTCAAGCCCGGCCCATCCTCTCAGGGTCAGTGGTTCCACCGTGAAAGCAAGACGATGGGCGGCGGCCGACACGAGAGATAGCGGGCCGCCGCCCATCGGAAGTCACGACGTCACTTGGTGATCTGCGTCCAGAACTGCACTTGCGGGTAGTTGAAGTTGATCGCCGAGTCGCTGTACTTGACCGTCGCCAGGTGCGCCGCCACGGTCTGGTCGTCGAACAGGAACGCGGCGATCGCCTGGTCGACGAGCATGTTCTGTGCCTTGTCGTAGGGCACCAGCGCCGCCTCCGGATCGGTGGCGCTCAGCTTGAACCCCTCGGCCACGAGCTTGTCGAACTCCTCGTTGTACCAGTAGGACCAGTTGTAGCCCACCTCTTCCTCGGAGCCGAACATGGGTACGAGGTTGTCGACGCCGTCGGGGTAGCTCGGCCACCAGAGCTGGATGGCCAGATCCTGGCGATCCGCCTCCGGTCCCCGGGCCTTCGCGGCGTCCGCGGTGTTGAGCAGAGCCTTGATGTCGACCGTCACTCCGACCTTCGCGAACGCCTCTTTGATCAGCGGCGTATAGGCGGCCTCATTGGAGTTCTCGGACGTGTACGTGAGCTCGAGGGTGAAGCCGCCGCCCGGGTACCCGGCCTCGGACAGGAGCTGCTTGGCCTTGTCGAAGTCGGTGGTGTACTGGCGCACCGTGCCGTCGATGTTCGGCCACAGGTCGATCGGGACGGGACCCCTGGACTGGGTGCCGAAGCCCCCGGCGCCGATGGCGATGAGGTCCTCGTAGGGAACGGCGTACGAGAGCGCCTGCCGCACCTTCTCGTTGTCGAGCGGCTTGCGCTGCGTGTTGAAGAACATGAGGTACGAGTTGAGGCTCGGACCCGTGTAGACGACGAGGTCGGGGTTCGCCTTGAGAGCATCGACCTGGTCGCGAGCCACCTGGTTGATGGTGTCGACCGCGCCGGACTCCAGCAGCTGACGCTGCGTGCCGGCGTCACCCACGAACTGGACGACGACCTTCTTGAACTGGTTGTCGTTCCAGCCGCCCCACCAGTCCGGATACGCCGTGAACACGGCCTCCTGGTCGGCGGTGTACGAGTCGAGCACGTAGGGCCCGGTCCCGGCCTCGTTCCCCTTGTCCCACCAGGCCTGGTCCTTGCCCTCGGTAGCGGGGCTGAACATCCAGACCGCGTAGTCTCCCGACATGATGCGGTCGATCGGCGCCGGGTCCGAGAGAACGAACTCTATGGTGTACTCGTCGACGACCTTGACTTCTTTGATCGGGCTGAGCAGGTAGGCGGCGCCCAGATTCAGCTTCATCGTGCGGTCGATCGAGTACTTCGCGGCGTCCGCGTTGAACGGGGTCCCGTCGTGGAACGTGACGCCCTCGCGGAGCTTGAAGGTCCAGGAAAGGCCGTCAGGGGCGGCGGTCCACTCCGTGGCCAGACCCGGTGAGAACGGCTCTGCGCTGCCGGCCGGGTTCGCGTAGACCAGCGGCTCGTAGCAGTTGGCCATGTACATCACTTCCGTGCTGTAGCTGGCGCTCGGGTCCCACGTGGTGACGCTGTAGAGCGAGGCGACGCGCAGGATGTCCGACGTCGACGCGGCCGGCGATCCCGAGGTGTCGCCGCCGGAGTCGGAGCTGCCGCAGCCCGCGACGAGCAGAGCGCCGGCGAGCGCGACGAGCAGCAGCGCCACCCACGTCACGTAGGCCAGCTTCCGAGTGGATCGAGCTCTGACGAACATACGCTCCCCCTTTGCCTCGTGCCCCGGATTGGGTCGGGATGCATCGACCAGAGACCCTCGGACCATGCCCCCAAGGCGGTCGCATGCAGAGTGACACCCTGCACCGCCACGATGAGCGCATAATACGTCGACCCCACACCCGGTACAACAGCCAGGAGAGCGCAAGATGAAGATCACCGCCGTACGCGTCGAGACACTGGAACTCGAGTTCGAGGCGCCCTTCGTCATCGCCTCGTCGGCGCTCGCCGCGAACCCATGCGCTCTCGTGCGCATCGAGACCGACGAGGGGCTCGTCGGATTCGGCGAAGCCTGTCCGGCCTACGAGTTCACCGGCGAGACGCTGTGGTCGGTGCAGGACGTGATCGGCGAGTACCTCGGGCCCTCGGTGATCGGACGCGACCCGTTCGACGTCGAGGCGATCGCGCGCTGCTGGGAACGCGAGCTGTTCACGGTGGGCAACCAGGCGGCGCGGGCAGGCCTCGAGATGGCCCTATGGGACCTGCAGGGCAAGGCGCTGGGGCGGCCGCTCTGCGAGCTGATCGGCGGCCGCGCCAGGACCGGCCTGGTCGAGGAGGTCACCTGGGCCTGGGACGAGCCGGAGGCCCTGGCCGAGAAGACGCGGCGCATGCGCGTCGAGGGCGTCGCCGCGTTCAAGGTCAAGGCCGGCGACGCGCCCGAGCGCGATGAGCAGCGCGTCGCCGCCGTCCGCGAAGCGGCCGGCCCGGACGCGCGCATCACCGTCGACGCCAACCAGGGGTGGTGGGACGCCCGGACGGCCGTGCGCGCGATCGGACTGCTCGAGCCCTACGACATCGCCTTCGTCGAGCAGCCGGTGCGCATGGACGATCTCGACGCTGCCCGGTTCGTGCGCGAGCGCGTGGACGTGCCCATCGCCCTCGACGAGAGCGTGGGCGGGCCCCGGGAAGCGCTGGCCTGCGTCAAGGCCGGCGCCTGCGACGTGTTCGTGATCAAGCTCATGAAGACCGGGGGCATCCTGGGGGCCCTGAAGGTCAACGCCATCGCCGAGGCCGCCGGCATCCCCGTCACGATGGGCAACATGGGCGAGAGCTCGCTCGGCCTGGCCGCCCACCTCCACGCCAGTATCGCGCTGGCCAACGTCGACCACTGGGACGCCGACCTGCCGCGGCGCCCCGGCGGACTCCGGCGCGACATCGGGAGCGGGCTCGCCGGCGAGCTGCGCGACGGCGTCTCGACGATGCTGGTGCCCGAGGGGCCGGGCCTCGGCATCGTGCTCGACGAGGAGGCGATCGACGGCGCAGCGCGCGACGCGGCGGTGGTGAGCGGCACGGCGGTGCGCCGGGCCTTGCGATGTGTCTCGGCGGGTACGCTCAGGCCTGAACCGAGCGGAGGGAGCGGCCAATGTGCACGAGGGTGACGTATCTGGGGCCGGACGAGCTGGTGATCACGGCGCGGTCCATGGACTGGTTCGAGGACATGCAGCACCGACCTGTGGGCGTTCCCCAGGGGGATGGAGCGCGACGGCGCAGCCGGCTCGCGCTCGGTGCGCTGGACCAGCAAGTACGGTAGCGTGATCGCCGCGGCCTACGACATCGGCACCGCCGACGGGCTGAACGAGGCCGGTCTCGCCGCCAACCTGCTCTACCTGGTCGAGGCCGGGTATCCGAAGGACGACGGCAAGAGGCCGACGCTGTGCATCTCCACCTGGCCGCAGTTCGTGCTGGACAACTTCGCCTCGGTGGCGGAGACGGTGGCGGCGCTCGCCCCGGACCCCTTCGTCCTGCTCGCGCCCGACCTCCCCAACGGTAAGGCTTCGACGCTCCACCTGGCGGTGAGCGACGCGAGCGGCGACTCCGCGATCTTCGAGTACGTCGCCGGCAAGCTCACGATCCACCACGGCCGCGAGTTCCAGGTGATGACCAACTCGCCGGTCTACGACGAGCAGCTGGCGATCAACCGCTACTGGGAGTCCATCGGCGGCACCGTGATGTTGCCCGGCACCAACCGCGCCGCCGACAGGTTCGCGCGCGCCAGCTTCTACGTGAAGGCGATCCCGCAGACCGGCAACCGGTACGGGACGCGCTGGCGAGCGTGCTCGGCGTGATCCGCAACGCTTCGGTGCCGCTGGGCATCAGCACGCCGGGCCAGCCGAACATCTCCTCTACGCTGTGGCGGACGATGAGCGACCACAAGCACCGCACGTACTTCTTCGACGCGGCGACCAGCCCCAACGCCTTCTGGACGCCACTCGAGGACCTGGATCTCGCGGCGGGCGCGCCGGTGAAGAAGCTGCCGCTCGCCGGCGGCGAGACCTACTCGGGGAACGCCGCGGGGGACTTCGTCGCCGCGGCCCCGTTCGCGTTCTTCGCGGCGCCGGTGGACTGACGCCCGCTGGCCGGCACGAGCCGGATCTCGACCTTGCAGCCCACGGCTCTGGCGTACTTCCTCAGCGTGCTCACGGATGGTGAGTGCCTGCGGACGGCCTCAAGCCGCGACACGGCGCTCTTGGTGGTGCCCATGCTCTCGGCGACCTGCTCCTGAGTGAGCCCGGCACTGGCGCGCGCGGCAAGAAGCTCACGCACCAGCTCGTACTCATCGGAGACAGGGTAGTGTCATCAGTCTGCGAGACGCGTGGCGCCGGAACCAGAGTGACGAAGCAGATGCGTGGTAGACGTACGACGCGGCGACGAGCCCCAACGGGTTCTGGACACCGCTCGAGGACTTGGACCTCGCAGAGGGCGCACCGGTGAAGTAGCTGCCGCTCGCCGGCGCCTCAGCTCGCGGACTTGAGCGGCGGTATCGTCCGCTCGGGCCGCGTGCGCGCGAGGTCATAGGCGGCCTGGAGGTTGAGCCAGAAGTCGGGCGTAGTATCGAACGCCTGCGCGAGCAGCCAGGCCGTCTCCGGCGTCACGCCGCGCTTGCCGCGAACGAGCTCGTTGACCCGCTGGACGGGTACGCCGATGTGCGCCGCCAGCGCCACCTGTGTGATCCCGTGCGGGACCAGGAACTCCCGGCTCAGGATCTCGCCGGGGTGCGTCGGGATGCGGTTCTCGGGAAGCAGCATGTCGCTCCTAGTGATAGTCAGTCAGACGAACACCGTACGCGTCGCCATCGCTCCACCGGAACACCAGACGCCACTGGTCGTTGACGCGGATGGAATACGAGCCCTGCATCGCGCCTCTCAGTGCCTTCAGCCGATTGCCGGGCGGCGACCGCAGGTCCTGGAGAGCCGCCGCGGCGTTCAGCAGGTCCAGCTTCGTCACCGCCGCCTCGGACACCCCCGGAGGGTACCGCCAGACGCGCGCCGACCGCCTTCCGTGGAACAGGTCCTCCGTCGCTCGATCGCCGAACGACGCGATCATCTCGGGAAGAGTACTGGATTCACGGTAACCGTGCAAGTGTGCAAGTCGAATCGCATGACCGGACTCTGCGGTAGACCGACCCGGTGCTCAAGGCCGACGATGTACGCCGGGGGTGGACGTTGGGACGGACTCCGTCTGCAGCGTGTGCGCCAGGGTGTGGAACACTGACGACGCTCACCCCTGCAGCTGCCCGCGCACCTTCTCGTCCGCGAGGATGACCAGCCGCTGCAGGGCGCGCGTGCACCCCACGTAGAGGAGCGAGCGCTGGGCCGGCGTGTCCAGGGCGTCGACGTCGGTGATCACCACCGCCGGCGCCTCGAGGCCCTTGTAGCGGTAGATCGAGGAGTAGGTGATCTTCCTCGAGTGCAGGTTGACGGCGTCGAGGTCGCTGGGGATGCAGGACGTCAGCCAGTCGCCGTCGGCCTCCGCCTCGCCGGTCTCGTCGCCGGGCTCGCGCACGAGCGGGGCGAGCCGGTCGGACCAGGGCTGCTCGGTGAGCTGCGCGGCGGCGCAGCCCTCGTTGCCGTGGGGGCTGATGACGGCGACGCGCGGGCCGGCGAAGCCCTGCCCGCGCAGGTCGGTGAGGACGGACCGGAGCAGCTCCAGCTGCTGGTCGCCGTCCGCGTACCACAGCACCTCCGGCTCGACCTCGTCGTCGGGCCGGCGGACGCGTTTGTAGCCCGGCTGCACGTGGCCGCAGGCGACGGCGAGCGCGGCCACCCGCGGCGTGTTGCGGCAGTTGATGCGCAGCGCGCAGCGCGCGGCCGAGATGGGCCCGGCGCCGGCCGCGCGCGCCTCCGCCGGCGGCTCGAGGAACTCGTCCACGGTCAGCGCGTCCGGGTCGTAGATGCGCTGCCAGGTGAAGTCGCCGAAGAAGCGCCAGTGGCCGCCGGCGAGCCCGCCGTTGAGGCTCAGGTCGAGCACCTCGAGGTAGCTGCGGCGCAGCACGTCCTGGGCTTCGTCCAGCACGATCTCGTCGTAGAAGTTGCGCTTGCCCTCGCGCTCGAGCAGCGCCTCGAGGGCCAGCGTGGGCAGTTCCTCCTGCCAGAACTCCTGGCGGCAGCGCTGCTCGCGCGTGGGCGCGATGTCCGCAAGCGCGCGCAGGTGCTCGTGCAGCGTGCGCGCCGTGACCCCGCGCCCCAGGTCGCCCGCCTCCTCCTGCAGCCAGCGGCCGAGCGGCCGGTTGAAGCAGAGCAGGAGCACGCGGCGCCCGCGACTGACGGCGCGCCGCGCGGCCTCGATCGCCAGCAGCGTCTTGCCCGTGCCGGCCGGCCCGTCGAAGACGATGCGCGGGTTGAGGTCGATCGCGTCCAGGGCCTCGAACTGCTCCTCGGTGAAGTGGCGCACCTCCTCCTCGGCGCGCAGCAGACGCGACTTGGGGCTCTCGAAGAACTCGAAGTCCGGGCGCAGGAGGCCGGCCAGCGCGTCGCACTGCTGCCGCGTGGGCTCTCCCCGTTCGGGGTGGAACCACGGGACGCTGCGCTCGACCAGCCGCTCGCGCGCGTGGCCGAGCACGTTGCTGATGAGCCGCGCGATGGGCTGCGCCTGCAGCGCGCGGCGGTCGATCACCTGCCAGTCGTTCCACTCCGGCGAGGTCTCGGTGAAGTCGATGAACGGGAAGCAGACCGCCGAGCAGAACGGGATGTGGCTGAGCTCGGGGTGCTGCCGGGCCAGGCGCCGGCGCAGGCTGTGCATGGCCTCGGAGGCCTGGCGGAAGGGACCGCGATGGTCGGGCTCGGCGCTACGCCCGTAGTACCAGTCGCCGCCGCGGCGGCGCAGCGAGTGGCAGCCTTTGACCTCGACCACGAGCACGCCCTCCCCGGGCACCAGACAGAGGAAGTCGATCTCGCCGGCGAGCCGCCGCCGGTGGTCGGCGATGTCGAAGGAGTGGAGGACGGTCCAGCCGGCGGTGTCCGGGCCTGCGGCCGAAGCGGCGAGCGCCTCGAACACGGCGCGCTCGCCGTCGCTCTTCGTGCTCTCGCTCATGGTCGGAGGGATGAGGCGCATGGTCACCTTGGTCGCCGGCAGAGTCCCATCATCCTATCGCTCGCGCCTGCCCCGGCGACAAACGGCCCGACCGCTAGCTCTGCCCCTCCACGAGTCGCGGATGCTCGCGGCTGAGCCAGTCGATGACCTGACCGCGGAAGGCTTCAGTCTCACGCAGGAGCTCCTCGACCTCAGCCTCGGATACGACGCCAACGCGGTCGTAGTCGCTCCGGTTTCTCAGGGTACGGCACGAATCGAAGTAGACGGCGGTGTCGCCGACGTCATCGCCCATGAGCTCGGGCAGTGCCCGCCACGTCACGGCATGGTGCCCACGCTGAGCCGTGACCCTGAGGCCCGAAGCCGCCAGAACGATCGTCGCCAGCTGCAGAACGGCGGAATAGGCGGTCGCGAACCTGCGATCGAGCGAAAGCGCCGTGACGCGGGCATCGCTCAGATCGCGTTCCGCGACCGCCAAGAGATCCGTGATCTCGTGCCGCGAGGTGCGATGCCGGCGCAGAGCGCCGGCGTCAAGCCAGCGCTGCAAGCGAGGCATCGTCACCGACGAGCCAGATCCGCGGGCCGGCAAGGACGGACGTGACGAAGTGGTCACCCTCGCGCCGGCGTCTGGAGAAGTCCGCCGGCGCTATGATGACCGGGTTCAGCTCACGGCCCAACGAGCGGGACGCATCCGCCAGCGCGGCCGCGACGGCGCGCCGCGTCGCCGACCCCACGACGAGCACATCCACGTCGCTGTCGGCAACGTCATCTCCGCGTGCGAACGAGCCGTAGACGAAGGCGAGTGTGACCGCCGCGCCGAGACCCGCCAGAGCAGCGCTGAGCTCGTTGCCCACGCCCCACGTCTTCATCACCACGGCGCGCAGATCGGCGAACGCGGGGTGCGCGGGGACCGCCCCGTAGTACGTGCGATTGCCGTGGGTGCGACACACCACCAGCCCAGACTGCTGCAACCGCTCGAGATCACGTTGCACTTGCCTCAAGTGAGCGCCGCTGAGCCGCTGCAGCTCGCGCTGGTAGTACTCGCGCTCCGGCTCGAGCATGAAGAGGTAGAGCAACTGACCCAGCGTCGCCGAGGCGAAGAGTGCCGAGATGCCGTTCTGACTATTACTCGTAGTCATTTGACTACGAATAATAGTCGTTACTGCCTGGGCCGCGCAAGGCATTTCTGCCCAGGGAGAGCGAGTGGCCACTGGGGTCGCCGAAGGAGTCATGCCGAGAGCTTGCGACTCCGAGCGCCCACGCACCAGAGTGACGATCGCCACGCGAAGTGGACGATGGCGAGCTTCGGCCCGTCAGAACCCGCCCGGGGCCAGCAGCCCGGGCAGTTCTGGTTCGACGCCGGCGAGTCGCTCCTGCGCGTCGGCAGCGGTTCGGCGGAGAACGACGCAGAGGGCGCCGACGGCGGCGAGCGCCTGCCTGGCGTCCTGCGCCTCGGCGAAGTCATTGCTGTGGTACGAGACGACGAGCGAGTCGCTCAGGTGACCGGCAAGGGCGCCTGCGCCTTCGGCGAGGCGCCCCAGCTCGAGCACGAGCGCGCGGAGACGCGCGAGCTCGGCCTGCGCCCGCTCGCGCGTCCACGCGGGCGCGTCCGCCTCACGGGCGCGCGCCTGCCTCCGCGTCCGCGTAGTGATCGATGAGCCGCGCGAGACGGCCGGCGAGCGCCTCCGGCACGCCGGCCTCCACCAGGTCCTCGGCCTCCAGCTCCCCGGCAGCCAGCTCCGGGCAGCCGGGGTTCAGGCAGATCCAGCCGCAGCCGTCGTCGTCCAGCGTGCTCACGTTGGGGACCATCGGCTCGCCGCACGAGTCGCAGGTGACGGCAAGGAGCTCGCCCATGAGGACCTCCCGGAGTCGCGGGTTCGGGTCAGCAGGGCGAGTGTGCCACGATCAAACTAGGATCGTCGATCCACGACGCCACCTGGAGACGCGGCGCTGCGGGCGTGCAGGAGTCGCTGCCGCGGTGCGTCACTTCGAAGTTGTGCTTCGGTCACTCGGCGCTCACAAGTGCGTGCTTGTGCCAGTACTCCCAGCGCCACTCCAAGGCATCCGGGTGCGGCTTCTTGCCCAGATCGGCGAGATCAGTGACCACGATGCCGAGCCGCCGAGCGTCCGGACCCCTTGTGGCAAAGCGAATCCGCAGGGATCCAGGCTCAATCCCAAACAGGTGAGAGTCGAAAGCCCGATGGTGAGTGGCACACATCACGAGGCCATTGCGTGGGTCATTTGTCCCCTTGGCGGCGACGGGGACAACGTGGGGCGTGTCTAGGACTTGGGGAACATCGAGAGAGCACACAGCGCATGCTGGGCCGTAACGCATGAAGACTCCGAAGTGGAACCGCGCCTGGCCGGCACGCCTCGCAGTCAGGGTGAGTCGCTTGGATTGTCCCTCCGTGGCGGAGAACGGCTCGTCCTCATCCGGCACGATGTCGACTTGCCGAGGCTCCTCGCCAAACATGACGAGGAACTGCTCAGTGCGATCATCCCACTCGGCAACCCAACCCAGTCTCACCCTGCGCAACGACGACGATTCCGGCGACTTGGCGATCACGAAGATTGGAATGCCCAAACGCCTCGCGGCCTTTGTGGCCGCGATCTCGTTCTTGTCACGACCAGGCATTCCGGTGCGCGGATAGCGATAGATGATTCCCTCATCGGAAAGATCATCGTCGTAGACGGTGCCCGTGTGGGAGATGCTGACGGTCACGCCAACTTCGTCATCCGTGAGGTCTGCCGTCCTCTCCTTGTTCACCCAAATCCCCCGCTGGCCCTTGTAGAGACCCAGGCGTTGGAGAGTGGCTGGAGCCACGGCGCCGGTTCCAGAATCAGCCTGCAAATCCCCCCAAATCGTGAAGCGAAGGAGTCGTTCGTCGTCCACAGCACGAGTATTCATCAGCTCTCCCCCGTCGACTCCAACGATAATTCTCGATGGGTCGACTCTATCAAGGTGCCTAGACGCAACAGATGTGACTCGGGCATTTCCTCGAGAGGAGTAGCATTCTGTCGTGACTCTCGACGGCTCTCACTGGGCACTAGGCCCGCAGCGGTGGACCCTGGAGGGAGGCGCGGCGGAGCGCTACGCCGCCCTGACTCGTCTGCTCGGCGCCGCGCCGGATGCGCCGGAGGTGCAGGAGGCGCGGCGCGCGATCATGACGGAGGGCCCGGTGCCGCGCCATCCTGGCCGAGCAGCAGGCGGACGGGCACTGGGAGGGCCCCGACCGCTTCTACACGGCCAAGTACCGCGGCACCGTCTGGACGCTGCTCATCCTCGCCGAGCTCGGCGCCGACGGCGCGGACGCGCGGGTGCGGGCCGCCTGCGAGGCGATCCTGCGCGACGCGCAGGACCCGGACTCAGGCGGCTTCTCCACCGAGCGCAGCAAGAAGGCCGGCGGCGGCCTCCACTCCATGGTCATCCCCTGCCTCACCGGCAACCTGGTCTTCAGCCTCGTCCGCCTCGGCATGCTGGACGACCCGCGCGTGCAGCGGGCCGTCGACTGGATCACCACCTACCAGCGCTTCGACGACGCCGAGGGCGACGCGCCCACCGGCTGGCCCTACGACAGGCTCGAGATGTGCTGGGGCCGCCACACCTGCAGCATGGGCGCGGCGAAGGCGCTCAAGGCGCTCGCGGAGATCCCGCCCGAGCGCCGCACGCCGGCGATGCACGCCACCATCAGCGCCGGCGCCGAGTTCTTCCTGCGCCACCACGTCCACCGGCGCAGCCACGACCTCACCCGCGACTCCAAGCCCGGCTGGCGCCGCTTCGGCTTCCCGCTCATGTACCAGACGGACGCGCTCGAGATCCTGCTGATCCTCACGCGCCTGGGCTACCGCGACGAGCGCATGCGCGAAGCGCTGGACCTCGTCGCCTCCCGCGCCGACGCCCAGGGCCGCTGGACGCTCCAGCAGACCTTCAACGACCGCTTCGTCGTCCCCATCGAGACCAAGGGCGAGCCCAGCCGCTGGGTGACGCTGCGCGCGCTCGAGGTGCTGCGCGCGGCCGGGGGCTTCGCCTAGGACTCGCGGTCGATGCTCCCCGAGCGACGAGCAGGGGCGAGGCGCCTGCTTGCGCCTCGCCCCTGCCCGGTCACGTCGGTCTCAGGCTGAGGATCACTCCGGGATGACCGCCTGCCGTCGCCTGCCGCACGAGCTTGTGCGCGTCGCTCGGCAGCAGGTACCGCTGCTGCACCAGGCGCATGGCCGCGTGCGTGAACCTGTTGACGTACTGGTTCCGGGACGAGTACAGGCTCTTGAGCACATCCGCGCTGAACGGCACGATCTCCGCCGAGCCGTCCGGAGGCGTCAGGATGTACCGCCCCTCCCCGTAGCTCGCCACCGGCACCTTGATCATCGGGAAGCGCAGGCCGCCCTTGGCGTTGCCGTGGTCGTCGTACACCGCGGCGTCGCGGTACACGCCGAAGCCGATGGCCGGGTCGTTCTCCACGCTCTCGATGGTCTTGGGCACCGGCGGCGCGATGCGCGACTTGATCCACTGCAGGAGGTCCCTGTAGAGGGCCTTCTCCGCCATGTACAGCGGCACCTCGGGGTTGTTGGGCGTGGTCTTCCAGTCGTAGGTGGCGGGATCCCAGAAGCCGGCCTTGAGCAGGTCGGCGGCGCAGGCGTCACCGTAGAGGTACTGCCACTCCCAGCCGTGGTTGCAGCCGGCCAGCTCCCAGAACACGGCCTTGTGGTTCTTGGTGTTGAAGCTCTCGGGCGACGGGAACCCGCGTGCGGCCGAGTAGTCCCACTGCGAGTTGATGCTCGCCCACGGCACGGGCCGCGCCGGCACCCAGCCCAGCTGCGGGTCGTCGGCCGGCAGCGGGTTGGTCAGAGGCTCAGTCTGGTTGATCGGCGCCTGGGTGAACCCCGGGAACGGGTCCTGCGGGTTGGCGTTGACGAAGCACTCCGCAAGGTAGCCGTCGAAGATGGGCCGGCCGTTCTTGAGGTAGGCGGCCGGCGTGAACCACTTGTAGTAGCTGACGAGGACGTTGCCCTGCTGCGACTCGCCGCTCAGGATGACCGTCCTGGCGGCGCGCTTCAGCGGGTTGGCCGGCCCGCTGCTCTTGAGCAGGCGGCCCGCCTGGGTGGCGATGTCCCACACCAGGCCGTTCTCGTAGGCGGTCGAGTAGTTCGGGATCGTAGTCGGGCGCGCCCGGTGTCGTGCCGCCGGCCTGGTCCTCGGGCGCCAGCGGGTTCGCCATCGCCAGGCCGGCGTACCGCTCCGCGTCGAACGTCTGCATGCCGGGGAACACGGCCGCCTTGCACGTGATGCCCACGTACACGTCGTGGCGTGCGAGCACCCTCTCCCACAGCGCCGACCAGATGGCCGTCCAGTCGTAGCCGGCAGAGGTGTTCAGCAGTTCGACGACGACCCGCCCGCTCCACTTGTTCAGGTTGGCGGGCCGGCGGACGAGCACGCGCGTGGCGTAGGGGCCGTCGCGCAGCACCTGCGTGCTGTAGTCGCTGCCGGCGACCCAGCCGTACACGTTGGCCTCGCCGCTCATGAGGTATTCACGCTCGACGTAGCCGTACTTCTTGAGGTCGATCGGCTTGTTCTGCCACGCGGCCCCGTTGAACGGGTGCGACGTCACCGTCACCGGCAGCAGCTCGAGCGCCGGCAGGTCCTGCGCCAGCAGCACCTTCTGCAGGGCCTCGGCGTCGAGCACCGGCCCAGCGGCCGCCCTGGCGCCGGGCGCCGCCAACAGCAGCAGCGCAAGGGCGAACGCGAGTACGAGCACCACTGAGGCGCGCCGATCACGCAGCTTCCGGACTCCTGATCTCACCATGGCATGTCCCCCTTTTCGCGAACTGACCGCCACGTGGAGTGGCACGGCCGATTGTGGACCTGCCGCCACAGAAACAACAGGACCGAGAGGGCAGTGTGCGCCCCGACGCCCTCTGCAGGAGTCGTTTGGAGCGCGCAAAGCGTTGCCAGAACAGACGACGACCCGGCGGGCCCTCAGCGTCCGCCGCCCTCAGGCCGCGGCCTCGCCGGCCGGTCTCCGCCTCGGCACCCTCCGGCAGCTCCCGCATCCTGAGGAGCGGCGAGCGCACCAGCCAGAGCACCGCGAGCGTGCCGCCGGCGGCGGCGATCCACAGGGTCTCGCGCGTGCCGATGGCGGTCGCGAGCGCGCCCGCCGCCAGGGACCCGAGCGGGCGCACCCCGTAGTTGACCACCATGTAGGCGCCGGAGACGCGCGAGCGGAAGCGGTCGGGGACCACGGCCGCGAAGATCGAGCCGATGCTGATGTCCAGCATCACCACGCCCAGCCCGGCGCCGAACTCCGCACCCAGCAGGCAGAGCAGCACCAGAGCGCGCGGGCCGCCGGCGAGCGGCACCAGCAGCAGCGAGACCGGGAACAGCACGCAGCCCACCACGGACACCGGGCCGACGCCGATGCGGCGGACGACGCGGCTCGTCACGGCGGCGCCGATCACCGCGCCCACGGCGCCGGCACCCAGCACCACGCCGAGCGTGCCCGGCGCCACCCCCAGCGAGCGCGTGGCGTACAGGACGAACAGCGCCAGGAACGCGTAGTCGAAGAAGTTGAGCGTGGCCGTGGCCAGCAGCGCCGGGCGGACGATCGGCGACCGGGCGATGAAGCGCGCGCCGCTCAGCAGCAGGCCGCGGCGCTCCTCCTCGCACGGTGGTTCGACGACCCTGACCCGCGCCAGATACGCCGCCGAGACGGCGTAGGATACGGCGTCCACGGCGACCGCCAGCGGCGCCGTGAGCGCCTGCACGAGCATGCCTCCGAGGCTCGGCCCCACCACGCCCGCCACCGCGCGGCTGCCGTTGAGCAGCGACTGCGCGCCCACGTAGCCGTCCTTGGGGACGAGCGCGACGAACAGCGCGCTGTACGCGACCATGAAGAGCACGCTGAGACTGCCGGTGAGGAACGCGATGACGTACAGCACCGGCAGCGACAGCAGCCCGAGGGCGGCGGTCAGCGGGACGAGCGCCAGCAGCAGGCCTCGTCCGACGTCGGCCAGGATCATCAGCTGCCGGCGGTGGCCGCGGCGGTCCACGAACGCCCCCGCGTGCAGCGAGAACAGCAGGTTGGGGATGAGCGCCGCGGCCGTCAGATAACCCATCTGCGCGGCGCTCGCGTCCAGCACGAGCACGGCGACCAGCGGCAGCGCGATGAACGTCACCTGGTCGCCGATCAGCGACACCGTCTGCCCCGTCCAGAAGCGGCGGAACTGCGGGTGTGTGCGGAGGAGCGCGGGAGTGAGACGGGAGAGCGCCTTCATGGTGCGATCAGGCCGGCGGTGACGCGTCGTCAGCCGCCGGCAGGCTCCTCAGACGGCGGCCGCGGGAAGGCCAGGTTCAGGACGGTGACAGGGCGAGCGCCCTCCGGCCGCGACTCGGCGCGCTCGGCCCGTAGCAGGTACGGCTCGAACAGACTCCAGATGGCCTGGCCCATCTCCTCCAACTCGCCGGGGGTCAGGTAGAGCGCCACGTCGTTCAGCTGCGCGGCCTCCTGCCACTCCCGCGGCTCCTCGTCCTTGCGCTCGATCCAGCCCATGACGTCCTCGAAGTGCTGCTCGGCCACGACCGCCTCCAGCAGCTGGCCGGCGGTCGCGGCCTCCTGCTCGGTCATGACGTTGGGCCAGCTCGTGAAGAAGGCCGTGGCCCGCCACGGGCGCTCGCGCCCGCGGCCTCCCCCGGCCTCCTCGACGAGCCCGTACTTGGCGAGCTGCCCGAGGTGGAAGGTGCAGCGCTGCGGCGTCTCCCCCAGCTCGCGGGCCGCTTGCGTGGCGGTCAGCGGCCCCTGCAGGCGCAGCAGGCCGACGAGCTTGAGCCGCGTGGGGTGCGCGAGCGCGCGCAGCGCACGAGCGTCACGCAGTTCGACGCTGCGCGGCCGGCCGGTCCCTGGTGTCTCGTCCGTCGTCATGTCTCACAACATACCCTTTAAAGCATATGTTGTAAAGCATTCCGCCGAATCGCTCGGTCTGGTCAGGCCAGCCCCATACTCCTGAGCTGGCCCTCCGAATAGCCGAAGAAGTGCGCCGTCTCGTGGAGTACCGTCACGCGGATGTGTGCGGCCAG
Source organism: uncultured Thermoleophilia bacterium (assembly GCA_963808735.1). Taxonomy (GTDB): domain Bacteria; phylum Actinomycetota; class Thermoleophilia; order UBA2241; family UBA2241; genus CAIXSE01. The sequence continues at coordinate 62,900 of CAWEHE010000015.1, forward strand.
CGCGGCACGCGTCGTGAACACGCGCTCCAGGTTGGCGCGGAACAGGTGGATCGTGTCCGCGTAGGGGGCGCCGAAGCTCGCGGAGCGCCGGTTCATCGGCACGCCGTGGTACAGACCGAGGATGCGCGGGTCGATGCCGTCGGCCACCATCTCCGGCGAGGGCCGGTCCTCGATCAGGATGGCGACGCCGTTCAGCTCGTCGAGCAGCGCCTGCGGGAGCTCGTCCAGGGCGGCCTGGGCGACGGACTCGAACTCCTCCGGGGTCAGGAGCGGCCGCGGCCGCTCGGCGAGGGCATCGAGCTCCAGCACCCGGATCCACTCGAGCGCCGCGCCGTCACGATCGCCGCAGGCGACCAGGGCGCGACCGAGCAGGTAGCGCACCTCCGCCTCGAACCCGGGCGCGAGACCGCCCGCGGCGCGACGGCGCGCAGACGCTCGGCGGCCGCGCGCGCGTCGCCTTCGGCGAGCAGGCGCGCGGCTGCGTGGTAGTCGGCCTCGACTGACATGACGGCATCATAGACCGCCGCGGCCAGGCCCGCGGGCGCAGGGTGCAGCGGGCCTGGTAGTCCGGATCGCACCCGACCCATCTTGCCGCACGGCCGAGTGGCCGTCTCACCCGCTCAGGCCAGCAGCGCGAGCAGCTCCCGCTGCGTTTCGCCGTCGGCGTCGAGGGCCTCGACGGCAAGGTTCGCCTGCATCGTCGCGAGCGCGACCTCCGCGAGTTCCGGCCGAACGCGGTACTGCTTCTCGTCGCGCAACCAGGTGAGCACCTTGGCGAGCCGCCAGATCGTCGGCCGGCCCTCGTGGACCGGCACGGGCGCGGGCGCGTCGCAGGCCAGGATGAGCTTGCGCACGTTCTGGCGCGTCACGCCGAGCAGTGCGGCCACGTCGCTCAGCCCCACCAGGTCGGGTGAGGCCTCGGCCAGCCTGGCGTCAGGTACGGCGGCGCGCACGTCCGCCACGGCGCTGCGCACCGCGGCTCCCGCGGTCTCCGCCTCCCGCGTGAACGCGAGCGCCAGCCGACCCCACCTGCCGATGCCGACGGTCGCATCGTCGCAGCCCGCCGCGCCCAGCCGCTCGACGACATCGTCGCTGTCCGCCGACGCGGCTGAATGCGCGAAGGTCAGTGTGAACTCGTACTCGCTCATCGATCACTCCTCGACGTCCACCGGAGCCCCCCGCCGTTTGCAGCCGTCGACCACGCGCCGGATCTGCCGCGCGTGGTTCTCGGGACTCCTCGGCGTTCCCCACACGACGGTGATGCAGAACTCGCCGCAGCGACACTCCGGGTCGTTGTGCGGGCAGAACAGCTTGGCCCAACCGTGAGCCCGCGGACCGAGCAGTTCGACGCGCCAGCCATGGTCCTCTGCGTAGCTGAGCGCATCTTCCACACTCCGGTCGGGGTGGCGTCGTCGTGGCACGAGCCTTCCTGATGAGTATCGGCAGCGAGCGTGAGGTTGTCAAGTGACAACCATCGCGTGGGCACTGCGAGAGTGCCGGCCCCGATTGTGGCGGCCGGCGGCGCGGAGCTTCAAGGGTGGACCGGCAACGTCAACCAGGCCTGAAGGCGTATCAGCCGCCCGCCGGCTCTCCGTCCGGCCGCACGTCGAGCAACTCCTGAGGAAGTTCGTCCAGGGCCGCCTGGGCGACGGTTCGAGCTAGCCCAGGAGCTCCGCGTAGTCCAGCCGCCGGTAGCCGGCGGTGCAGGGCGTGCCGTCCGCCAGCCAGAGGATGCGCTCGTCCAGGTCCATGATGAGGGACGCCGCGGTCTGGCCCTGGTCCGTCGGCTTCTCCCGCGGGTCCGCGTGAGCGCACACGCCCACGGGGTGGTTCGCGTGGTCGGTGAAGACCGTCTGCAGTCCGGCGAGCGACACGGCGCCCTCGCGGCGCCGCAGCAGTTCGCGGACGCGCAGGTAGCGGAAGGGGCTGTCCGGCGACCACCATAGCCCGACGTCGGTGACGCCCGGCGTGCCGACGAAGTGGTTGGCGTGCACCAGGACACCCTCATCGGGCTCGATCAGGCTGAGTCGCGAGTGGTCGCCGGGCCGCGCCTCCACGGCGACCGCCTGCCCGCCCGCCTGGGCGAGCAGGTAGTTGGCCGACGACGAGCGGACGCAGCGCTGGATCGACGCGAGCGCGGCCGGCAGGTTCTCGGCGTCCAGGAGGCCGCGCAAGGTCACGTGGTACGGCACGCCGACCTCGCCGGCGTCGTCCGCGCTGATGAGCGCGTTGGTCGCGACGCCGACGCCGTTGGAGTTCATGCCGGCCTTGGCGAGCAGCCCGGCCTCGACGACCGTCACGTACCGCGGGCCCGCGTCCTGCTCTGCCTCGAGCACGACGAGCGTCTCGGCGCAGTGCGGCAGCCAGTCCCAGTTCTGCGCGAGGATGGTGTGGCCCGAGTCGGTCACGGCGGGGAGCGCCGCGATCGCGGTGCACTCCCCGGGCGCGCGCGAGCCTGCGCTCTCGCGCGCCTCGCGCGCCTTGGCCGACAGCATGATCTCGGTGCGCACGTTGAGCGCGAGGATCGCCTCGAAGTCCTGCCCGGAGCCCTCGGCCAGGCCGCGCATCTCGTCGAGGTAGCGCGGCTCGAAGCGCTCGATCGCGCGCGCGAACGGACGCGCCAGCGCGAGCGCGTCAGGCCACCTCAGCCCGGCCATCTCCTGGTAGGCGAACGCGTACGCCTCCACCGACCGGGCCACCCGGTCCCTCGTCTGCTCGCCGTACTGCCTGCCTCTCTCCAGCGGTGAGCCGGCGATCCTGACGTGCGGGTATGTCGTACCGGCCATCCGTGCCCTCCTCGCTCACCGCCCGGCCGCTTGACCGAGTGCGGATCGGTACGCTCACATCGACGGTGCCACTGTCCCACAGGTCCGGAGCGATGTGAAGCTCACCGCCGAGCTCGTGGCCCACCTGAGCAGCCCGCCCCGGGGCCTCGAGGGCCTCGTCTGGAGCGACTCAGGTCTTCGGTAGAGAAGGACCTCCGCCACCTCCCGCCTCAGCCGCCCGCCAGCTCCCCGCCCAGCCGCACGACCTCGCGCACGAGCAGGTCGAAGTCCTCGCGGCGGCTGCGGTGGTTGGCGACCGCCACGTGCAGGTACGTGCGGCCGCCGATGGTCGAGACCGAGGGCACGGCGATGCCGCGCTCCTGCAGCTCCAGCTCGATCTCCTTGTTGAGCTGGTCCAGCGCGGCGTCGCCGAGGTCCGGTCGCACGTAGCGGAAGCAGACGATGTTGAGCGCCACCGGCAGTGCCTGCTCGAGCTCAGGGGCGGCTGCGACCAGGTCCGCGAGGTACCTCGCCTGGTCGATGTTCTGCTGGATCACGCGCGCGGAACTTGTCGGCGCCGTGCTCCTTGAGCGCCATCCACACCTTGAGCGCATGGAAGCCGCGCGAGAGCTCGAAGCCGTAGTCCGAGAGCCAGGGCACGTCCACCCCGGTCAGCCCGCGCTCGCCCTCGCCGTGGGCGAGGTAGGACGGAGTCAGCGAGAAGGTCCGCAACTGGGCCTCGGCGTCGCGGACCAGCACGCAGCCGACCGGGTAGGTCAGGTTCATCCACTTGTGCAGGTCGAAGGCGAGCGAGTCGGCGCGCTCCATCCCGGCGACGAGGTGGCGTGACTCGGGCGCGATGGCGGCCCAGGCGCCGAAGGCGCCATCGACGTGGAACCAGAGGCCCTCGCGCGCGCAGAAGTCGGCGAGGGCCGGCAGGTCGTCGATCGACCCCGTGTTGGTGGTGCCGGCGACCCCGACGACGCAGATGGGGAGCAGCCCGTCCTCGCGGTCGCGCGCGACCATCCCGGCGAGCGCCTCGAGGTCGATGCGCAGCAGGTCGTCGGTGGGCACGCGCCGCAGCGACCGCGTGCCCATGCCGAGCAGCTCGACGGCCTTGGTCAGCGACGAGTGCGCCTCGGCCGAGCAGTAGATCGTCAGATGCTGGGGCGCGCCGCCCGTGCCCACGGGCGCGCCCGCCAGGCCCTCACTCCGCACGTCGAACCCGGCCCCGGCGTTGCGCGCTACGGCCAGGGCGATCAGGTTGGAGGCCGAGCACCCGCTCGTCAGCAGCCCGCCGGCGCCCAGCGGGTAACCGAGCATCTCCTTGCACCAGTCCAGCACCTGCAGTTCGACGTAGTTGTTGCTCAGGTAGGAGTAGATGCCGCTCACGGAGTCGGTTGCGGCCGCCAGCATCTCGGCGATCACCCCCATCGGCGTGCCGCTGCCCAGCACCCAGCCCCAGAAGCGCGGGTGGCTGTTGCCGAGCTGATACGGCTGCACGTACTCGAGGTACTCCCGGTAGATGTCCTCGATCGGCTGCGGCCCCGCCGGCGGCGGCCCGTCGAAGTGCGCCTTCACGCGCGCCGGCGCGTGCGCCCACGCCGGGCGTTCGCGCAGCGATTCCATGTAGTCCATCGCGTCGTCGAGAGCGCGGTGGCCGAGGGCGCGCAGCGCCGCCCAGTCCTGGGGGTCGAGTGTCTCTTCCTGGGTCATGTCGTCCTCGTGAGGTCTCCGCCGGGGCCGGCGATTCTACCGCGGGGCGGGCCGTGACCGCGCGGAGCGCGGAGTGCTCGGAACGACGGCTCAGTCGTCCGAGGCGGCCCACTCCAGCGCCGCCTTGAGCTCGTCGATGTCGAACAGCCGGAGGCGGCCGCCCATAAGCCAACCGAGCGCCTTGGCGGCGTGCCGCACCCAGTCGACGTCGGTGACCAGGGCGCACCGCTGCCAGTCACCGAGGTGGGCGAACCCCAGCGTCATGTCGTGCCACTCGGCGCCCGCCGTGAAGCGGTCGAACTCGGCGCCGATCTCGAAGACGAAGCGGAGCCTGGACCCGCCGGCCAGCGACTCCTCGACGGCCGGCTTCAGCACGTCCTCGTAGTCCTGCGCGTCCACCTCGCCCACGGCCTCGAACGCCAGCACCCCCTCGGGCGCACCCTCGATGAGCTGGATCATGCCGGACCTCCCGCCTCGGTGGGATGCGGCCGCGTCCCATTCTTCGGGAACGACGCTACCACGCGGCCGGGCGGACGGTCAGAGAGGAGGTTCAGGGGCGGACCGCGGCAAAACCAGGCAAGGCGGCCGCGGCCCACCCCTCAGCCGGGCCGCCGCGGGCCGACGTCCCTCGGACGCCGACCCACGCGGCGGTCACTGCTGGAAGATCATCGCCTCGAGCAGCGCCGAGCCGCTCGGCCCGACCATCGGCCTCTCGGACTCGTCTTCCCCCCGGCTGTCGAGGCTGAGCCGCTCCTCGGCGCCCGGGAAGCGGAAGAAGTCCACGGCGTCGGCGTCGCTGGTGCAGATGGCTTCGAGCGTCGCGCGCACGGAGGCGCGGTCGTCGTCGTCCGACTGCCGCTCTCGCGCGGCGAGCACTCCGGCCTCCAGGCGCTCGCGGATCGCGGCCGCCGTCGCCGGCGTGCGCACGCACTCGGCTGCGCCGGCCGCGACGGCGTCGTAGGTGTCTGAGTGAGCAGTGCCCGCCAGCACCAGGATGTAGGGCGGGCTGCTGAGGTGGAAGTCGCGCACGAGCCGGCAGAGCTCGGGACCGTCGACCGCGGGCAGGTCCCAGTCGACCACGGCGAGTGCCGGCGGGTCCTCCCCCAACAGCAGCTCGAGCGCTTCGTTACCGTCGGCGGACTCGATGATCTCCGGTGGCGACTGGCCGTCCCGCGGGACCGCGTCGGCGAGCGCCGCTCGCGAGGTGCTGCTTCTGTGGGCGATGAGGACTCGCATCGCTGCCCTCCCGGTCGCGCCCTGCGCTGCTGGGCGATGTGGCTGGCTCTACACAGCGGCGTCGGCGGCTACGGGGCACCCGCGCATAGGACGAACGTCCATGTGCGGCAAAGACCGGATACAGCCTGGGCAACAGCGGCGCTCGCACCGACCCACGCCACGGCACCGGCCGCCGACAAAGCAGACGGGGGGCCGGCTCTCGCCGGCCCCCCGTTCATTCACGCGGGTCTTGCGGTCGCATGAGATATGGCGACGGTCAAAGCGCGGGGAGCACTGCCAACGCCCTCGTGGCGGCGGCCGCCTGGGGGTTGCCCGCCAGGTCGGTCGCCTTCACGGTGAGGGTGTAGGTACCGCTCCGCAGCGTGCACCTGAAGCTCGTCCTCAGGGCCTTGTTCACCGGCTTGTTCCCGAGCCTGAGGGTCTTCACCGTGTGGCCGCTGCGGTTCTTGATGACGATGGCGACGGTGGCCTTGCCGCCGTTGGGCTCCTCGTCGCGCACCTCGTAGGCGAGCGCGACTGTCTGGTACCGTCTGACCTTCTTGTCCCGAGGTGACTTGGTCGACGGCTTGCGGGTGTCGACGTTGACGGTCTGCGCCTGCGCGGTCTCCGCGTTGCCGGCGACGTCCGTCGCGTAGTAGGTCACGACGTGAGGTCCGTCGCTCACCGGGATCCCACCGTCGGCCGCGGTCGCGCCGGGGCCGACCGAGAGGGCGAGATCGGCTTCGGCGCCGTCGACCGTCACCGGGGCGCCGCCGTCGACGGAGTAGGTGATCGAGGCCACGCCCGAGCCGCCGGCGTCATCGGTGGCCACGAGGTGGATGGTGACGTCGCGCCTGTACCAGCGGCCCTCGGTGACGCCGGACGCGACCGTCCTCGGAGCGACGTCGTCGGTCGGCGGCGGCGCGTCGACCGTGTAGGTGCGCGCGTTGGAGGCGGCGCCCCCGGTCGGGGTCACGGTCACGGCGACGTTGCCGGGGCTGAGGCCGGCGGGCACCGTGGCGGTGACCGAGGTGGCGCTCCAGGCGCTGGTCGCGGCGACGGTGGTGCCGAAGCGCACGGCGCCGGCGCTGCCGAGGTTGCTGCCGGCGATGGTGACGCTCGAGCCGGCGAGGCCGTGGCTCGGGGTCAGGCTGCTGATCGCCGCGGTCGGGACCGGCGGCGCGTCGACCGTGTAGGTGCGCGCGTTGGAGGCGGCGCCCCCGGTCGGGGTCACGGTCACGGCGACGTTGCCGGGGCTGAGGCCGGCGGGCACCGTGGCGGTGACCGAGGTGGCGCTCCAGGCGCTGGTCGCGGCGACGGTGGTGCCGAAGCGCACGGCGCCGGCGCTGCCGAGGTTGCTGCCGGCGATGGTGACGCTCGAGCCGGCGAGGCCGTGGCTCGGGGTCAGGCTGCTGATCGCCGCGGTCGGGACCGGCGTCAGGACCGTGATGCTGTAGGTCGTCGCCTTCGCCTGACCGCTGCTCTTGCTGCCCTTCTCACACCACACCGTATACGTGTAGGTGCCGGCGCTGCCGGGAGCCTTCATCGCCTGGGTGTAGGACGTCTGCTTCGTGCCGGTAGCACCGCCGTAGACGCTCACTGCGGGCGTGCCCGACGCGTTTGTGATCCAGTAGCCCGTGTCGCCGCTCGAGGTGAGGCCGGCCATGTTCACGTTGACGTTGTAGGTGGCTCCGGCGGCCGGCGCCGCCGTGCTCGGGGTGGCGCTCACGCTTGTCCCGCCCGGAGCGCCGGGGTGACAGCCGGCGCACGCCTGCTGCCTGCTCGGGTAGCTCTCCGCCGGCTTCGCGGTCACCGCCGCGAACACGACCGCGGCGAGGATCGCCGCGATGGCCATGATCGGTACGAATCGAGATCTCATCACTCAGGGGCTCCTTGGGTCGCTTTCACGTGCGGCGCCGCAGCGAAAGGATGCATCGTGCACACCTCCAGAGGGGCCCGACGCCGACGGCCGATGTGCCCTTTTGTGGACTTGGGCAATCGAAACTGTGTGGCACTCAACCAGATGGGCCTGACCGGGTCAACCGGCCTCGGGGGCGCAGCGGCGGCGTCAGGCTCCGCGACGCTCTGCGCCGCGCGTGAAGACTTGTGAAGTGGCGTACAAGCCCCGTGGGGGCGGACGACATCCTCCTCGGGCTATCATCGCGTGATGAGACGTCCACCCTGGAAGCACCCCGCGACGTTGACGCCGGCACTCGTCCTGCTGGTGTCGCTCGCCGCCGCGGTCGCGCTCGCGCTCATTGGCTGCGGCACGAGCGCGAGCGGCGGGGGGGCCGCGAGCCCCAGCGCGGCGGCGCTCGCCGGAGCAGCCGGCGTCCCGGGGGCCGGGGCGGTCCTCACCGACCTTGCCTACGCCGGCGACTCCCCCTCGCAGAAGCTGGACCTCTACCTCCCCGCCGCGGGCGAGGCTCCCTACCCCGTGATCCTCGCCATCCACGGCGGCGGGTTCATGAGCGGCGACAAGGCCGACGGCCAGATCACGCCGGTGCTGGAGGCGCTCAGTCGCGGCTACGCCGTCGCCGGCGTCAACTACCGGCTGAGCGGAGAGGCGACGTTCCCGGCGGCCATCAGCGACGTCAAGGCCGCCACGCGCTGGCTCCGCGCCAACGCCGGCGAGTATCAGCTCGACCCCTCGCGGTTCGCCGCCTGGGGCCACTCCGCCGGCGGCAACCTCGCGGCGCTGGCCGGCACCTCCGGCGACCTCCCGACGCTGCGCGGCCCGCACCCGGCCAACGCGGGCCAGTCCGACGGGCTTCAGGCCGTGGTCGACTGGTACGGCCCGATCTCGTTCCTCCACACCGACCGCGACTTCCGCGCCGCCGGCTTCACGCGTCCCAGCGCCGCCGGCCCCAGGTCGTTTCTCTCCCAGTACCTCGGCGCACCGCTCGCGGAGGTACCCGGCAAGGTCAAGGCCGCCGACCCGATCACGTACATCACCCCCGACGACCCGCCGGTGCTGATCGAGCACGGCACCGCCGACGGCATCGTGCCGTATCCGCAGTCCAAGCGCTTCGCCCAAGCGGTGTCTGAGAGGGTGGGACCGGGCAGAGCGACCCTCCGGATCTTCCCCGGGGCCGGCCACGTGGACCCGGTCTTCTTCTCACCGGAGCACGTCGAGAGCGTGCTCGACTGGCTCGACCGGCAG
>CAWEHE010000016.1:0-201606 GCA_963808735.1 uncultured Thermoleophilia bacterium
AGACGCTGGCGGCGGCGCGACAGACGCTGCAGCTGGCCGCTCGGCTCGCCGGCCGCGCCAATCCCGGCGCCGTCAGCGACCTGGGCGTGGCTGTGCACCTCGCACGAGCGGGCGCCGAGGGGGCGCTGCTGAACGTCGCCATCAACCTGTCGGCGCTGCCGGACGGCGCCGCCGTCGGCGAGCTGCGACGTGAGAGCCGGGCGGAGATCGAGCTCGCGCGGACTGCCGCCGTCGCCGCGGCGGCGGTGATCGCGAGCGCCCTCGGTCTCGACTGACCGGCGGCATGCCCGCTCCGTCCCGGTCGCCTGGACGCCGCCGCCAACGTGCCCGGATCTGGCCCTGTCCGGCCCGTGGGCGTCCCATTCCCGTCCAGCATACGAGACCCCGAGTCGGGCAGCTTGACCCGCCGGAGCGACCGTTCATGATGGGCGTGGGTACTTCCGCGGCGCCCGCGGCGCCGCTCAGTATCGTGCGTTCTCCGAGAACCATTCCAGCCGCCGACCCGGGTGCCGGGGCGTGAGAAGGGAGCCTTGATGGAGCTGACAATCCTCGAGCGCGACATGCTGGAGGGCAAGCACGGCGAAGGCGTCGCCCTTGCGATGAAGGTCCAGGTGGGTACCGGCAAGGCCTTCTACGCCAAGCGCATGGTGCCCATCACCCGTACGCACGTGGCAGCCAGCGCACAGGAGGGCGACGTCTACTGGGTCACCAAGCTGGTCGCCGCCGGCGCCCGCTGCATCGTCTCCCCGACGGTGAACCCGAGCATGGACCTCGGGTACGTCGAAGAGCACCTGTGCCCGCTGTCGGGCGCGGGGCGGGATCGGGTCGAGGCTCAGCAACGACGCCTACCGGCGCATCGGCGCGACGATGACCCTCAGCTGCACGCCCGAGATCGAGAAGAACGTGCCCTCCTTCGGAGAGATCGTCGCCTTCTCGGAGTCCAGCGCGACCCCCTACGTCAACTCCGTGCTCGGGGCGCGCACCAACCGCGAGTCGTCGATCAGCGCGCTCTGCGCGGCCGTGACCGGCCGCGTCCCGGAGTACGGCCTGCTGCTGGACGAGAACCGCCGGGGCGGGGTCCTGGTCGACGTACAGGCCACCGTCGAGGACGACTTCGACTGGAGCCTTCTGGGCTACGCGTTCCCGCAGAAGTACAAGGGGCCCGAGATCCCGGTGTTCACCGGTATCGCCGCGCGCCCGACTCCTGAGGGCTTCGTGCAGTTCGGCGCCGAGCTCGCCACGTCCGGCGCCGTCGCCATGTACCACGTCGTCGGCGTCACCCCCGAGGCGCCGACGGTCGAGGCCGCACTGGGCGGCAACTCGGTCAAGGAGCGGGTGACGATCACCGACGCCGACCTCGACCGTGTGCGCGAGCAGTTCAGCGGCGAGCCGGGTCCGATCGAGTTCGCCATGCTCGGCTGCCCCCACCTCACGATCCGTCAGGTGGGGGAGATCGCCGCGCTCGTCGAGGGCAAGCGCTTCGCCGTCGACACCTGGATCCTCGTCAGCTCCCTCACGCTCGAGCTGGCGGAACGTATGGGCTTCCTGGGCGCCATCCACCGGGCGGGCGGGCACGTCATCCCCGACACCTGCATGGACATCCCGGGCTGCTGGGACACGTACTACGACCGTCCCGGGGTGACAGAGTCACTCAAGTGCGCGTTCTACTGTCAGGTCTACGGACAGCGCTTCGCCGTGCGGCCCCTGGCGCAGGCGGTCCAGGCAGCCCTTGCCGGAGAGGTGGTCAAATGAGCGATCTGGAGTACACGTGCCGGCCCATCTCCGAGGGCGCGGGAGAGGGTGAGGCGCTCCTGTCGACCGATGCCCTCTGCTTCGCCCTCTGCGATCCGGACACAGGCTGCGTGATCGAGAGAGGGCACTGCCTGGACGGCCGCAGCGTCGCGCGCAAGGTCCTGGTCATGCCGACCGGCAAGGGCAGCTCCGTCGTGCAGGCCGACGGGTTGTACCGGCTGATCATGAAGGGAACGGCTCCGGCGGCCGTCATCATCCAGACGCCGGAGCCGGTGCTGGTCTCCACCATCATCGCCATGGAGGTGCCGCTGGTCGACGAGGTCGACCCGGCTTTCTACGACCAGATCGAGGAAGGCGACCAGATCGCCGTCGACGCCGTCGCCGGCAAGATCGTCGTACGCAAGCAGAGCGGCGCGGAGAGCGGGGAGGCGCGATGAGGTTCCTCCCGGCAATCGAAGGCATCGTGCCCTACACGCCCGGCACGCCGATCGAGAACGTCATGCGTCAGTACGGGCTGACCGAAGTGGTCAAGCTCGCCTCCAACGAGTTCCCGCTGCCGCCGCTCGCCGAGGTCAAGGCGGCCGTGATGGCCGCGTTCGACGAGGTGAATCGCTATCCGGACGGCGACTGCCTTGACCTTCGCCAGGCGCTGGCCGAGCTCTTCGGGCGGCGCCTCGAGGAGGTCGCGGTGGGCAACGGCATGGACGACCTGCTGGAGCTCCTCGGGGACGCATTGCTCGACCACGGTGACGAGGTCGTCTTCGCAGACCCGTCGTTCATGCTGTACGAGGACGTCTGCATGCGCCGCGACGCCCAGGCAGTGATGATCCCGCTCCTCCCGGACTTCGGACACGACCTCGACGCCATGGCCGCCGCGGTCACCCCGCGCACGAAGCTGGTCATCGTGTGCAACCCCAACAACCCGACGGGCAACTACATCCCCGCGGCCGAACTCGCGGCGTTCGTCGACAAGATCCCGGAGGACGTCCTCGTCGTGATCGACGAGGCCTACAACGAATTCGTCTCCGCGGCCGACCGCGAGGACACGTTGCAGCTTCAGGCCGAGCGGGCCAACGTCTGCCTGTTCCGGACCTTCTCGAAGGCCTACGGGCTCGCCGGGCTGCGCGTCGCCTACGGCCTCTGCCCGGAGGTCGTGCGGGGCGCCCTCGACAAAGTGCGCCAGCCCTTCAACGTCAATCGGCTGGCGCAGGTCGCCGCGCTGGAGGCGCTCAAGCACCAGGACCAGATACTCGAGCGCCGGCGCATGGTCATCGAGATGCGCGAGTACCTCGAGACCGCTCTCGCGAGCACGGGTCGCGCCGTGGTCCCCAGCCAGACCAACTTCGTCCTCGTCTCCATCGAGGGCCTGCGCGTGCCTCAGGAAGAGGTCTGCGAGGCCCTCATGGCGATGGGCGTCATCGTGCGCGACGGCAACGGCCTCGGCTGTCCCGGGTGGGCGAGGGTCAGCACGGGCACGCGCGACGAGATGGACTTCTTCCTCGACCGCCTGCGCTCACTCGAGCCGGACGCAAGCACCGGACAGGATGGGGGCGCATGACATGAAGGACCTCCGCAACGCATCCCAGGTCGGCCGCCTCCAGTTCCTCAGCGAGGCCGCCAAGCGCGACATCTACGTGGCCGTGCTCGAGATCCTCGGCAGGGTGGGGATGCTGGTGCATCACGACGAGGCGAGGGCCATGCTCCTGGATGCCGGCTGCACGCTGACCGCCGACGAGCGCGTGCTGATGCCCCGTCACCTCGTCGAGCAGGCGCGTCTCTCCGTGCCGCACGTGGTCGACGTCTACGACCGCTCCGGCGAGCCGGCCATGGAGCTCGGGGCGTACAACAGCTACTTCGGCACCGGCTCGGACCTGATGTCCACGTACGATCTCGAGACCGGCGAGCACCGGCCGAGCGTCCTCGAGGACGTCCGCCGGGCCGCCCGCCTCTGCGACGCGCTGCCGCACCTGGACTTCATCATGAGCTCGGCACACCCGACCGACCGGGACCCCCATCAGGCGTACCTGCTGAGCTTCCAGGCGATGATGGAGAGCAGCACCAAGCCGCTGGTCATGACCGCCGAGAACGCCGGCGACCTCAAGGCGATGATCGACATCGCTCGTGAGCTGCGCGGTGGGGCGGAGCAGCTCCGCCGGAAGCCGTACTTCGTCGTCTACAACGAGCCGATCAGCCCTCTCATCCATCCCGTGGACAGCATCGACAAGCTCCTCCTGTGCGCCGACACCGGCGTACCGTCGATCTACTCGCCGGCGCCGCTCGCCGGAGCCACGGCGCCGATCACCGTCGCCGGCCACACCGCGCAGGGGGTGGCAGAGTGCCTGTTCGGCATGGTGATGCATCAGCTGCGCAGCCCCGGCGCGCCGTTCCTGTTCGGCATCGGCTCCGCCGTCCTCGACATCGCGACGGCGCAATCGAGCTACAACGACCTCGGCTATCTGACCGGCTACATGTGCGCCGTCGAGATGGCCAAGTGGCTGGACATCCCCAACTGGGGCAACGCCGGCACGAGCGACAGCCACCTGCCGGACGCGCAGGCCGGCATCGAGGCGACGCAGATCACGTTCCTCGCCATGCAGGCGGGCTCCAATCTCGCTCACGACGTCGGGTATCTCGATTTCGGGCTCACGTGCTCGCTCGAGCAGATCGTGATCGTCGACGAGTTCATCGCCATGAACAGGCGCCTTCTCGGAGGCGTCCCGGTCGACCGCGACAGCCTGGCCGTCGAGACGATCGCCCAGGCCGGCCCGGGCGGCCACTTCATGGGCAGCAAGCACACGCGTCGCCACATGCGCGATGTTCAGTGGCGGCCCGGCATCCTGAACCGCCAGGGGCGCGACAACTGGCTGGCCGACGGCGGCCTTGACCTCGCGGCCAAGGCTCGCGTCAAGGCGATGCGGCTGCTGGCCGAGCACGAAGTGCCGCCGCTGTCGCCCGACATCGCGGCGGCCGTGGACGAGCGCGTCGCCGCGTTTGCAGCTGCGACTGACTGACGACGGGCGAAGGCCGGCTCATGCAGGTGACCATCGTCGGCAACAGCGCAGCCGCCCTGAGTGCGCTCGAGAGCTTCCGCGAGCGTGACCGGACGGCGTCGGTCACGCTCGTCTCCGGCGAGCCGGGCCCCGCCTACTCCCGCGTGCTGCTGCCGTACTACCTGCGCAGGCGGCTCTCCCGCGACGGCGTCTTCATCCGGCAGATGAGCGACTACGCGCGCCTGCACGCGGCGACGGAGTTTGGCGCCCGCGTCGAGCGGGTCGACCTCGCGAGGCGCGAGCTCCGGCTCGCCGACGGGCGCGGCCTGGGCTTCGACCGGTTGCTGCTCGCCACCGGGTCGAGCCCGGCACGGCCGCGGATCCCCGGCCTCGAGGGTCCAGGCATCCACACGCTGTGGACCCTGGACGACGCCACCCGGCTCGATCCGCTGTTCCGTGAGGGCGCGCGCGTCATGGTCCTCGGCTCCGGCTTCGTCGCCCTGCAGGCGGCCTGGGCCGCCCGGCAGCGCGGGCTCCAGGTCACCGTGGTGGAGCTGCTCGACCAGATCCTGCCCCGCGTGCTCGATGCGGCGGCGGCGCGGATCCTCCACGAGCAGCTGCTTGCGCACGGCGTGGACGTGCGCACGGGGACGCGCACCGACGGCTTCGAGACAGACCATGACGGCACGGTGCGCGTCTCGACCGGCGGCGCCAGGCGGGTTCGCGGTCGACGCCGTCATCGTGGCGACCGGCGCGCGCCCCAACGACGGGCTGCTGCCGGAGTGTCTCGAGCCGGGCGAGCCGGGCATCCCGGTGGCCGACACCATGGCGACCGGCGTCGAGGGCGTCTTCGCCGCCGGAGACGTGACGCGGGGCCCGACCGCCGCCGGCGGGCCGCGCGAGATCCACGCACTGTGGCCGACGGCGGTCGAGCAGGGCAGGGTGGCCGGCGCCAATCTCGCCGGAGCCGGCCTCTCGTACGCGGGCAGCCTGAGCATGAACGTCACCGAGATGTTCGGGCTCACGGTGGCCTCGCTAGGCCGGTTCGTCGAGGACGACGGTGACGACGTGTTCGAGTCGCGCGACCTTGCGGGTATCCGCTATCTGAAGCTCGTGTCCCGGGCGGGAGTGCCCGTGGGCGCCATCTCGCTGGGTGAACCCGAAGGGGCGGCGCTCCTGGGCCGCCTGCGACCGTTCGTGCGTCAGAGGCGGCGCCTGCCCGATCTGCCGGCCTTTCTCGAGGGGAGAGACCTCGACCATCGGCTGATGGGCAGGGAGCGACCAAGGAGAAGACGCCATGCGCATCGTTGCAGTAGACCCCGACGCGTGCGTCGCGTGCCGTAACTGCGAGTACGCGTGCGCGTTCCGTCAGAGCGGCGACTTCGACAGGCGCGCGTCTCATATCCGCGTGAACTTCTACGCGGAGGACCGCGCGTGCATCGCCTTGACGTGCATGCACTGCGACGACGCCTGGTGCCTCGAGGTGTGCCCGGCGGCGGCCATCAGTCGCGATCCGGAGACAGGCGCGGTGCAGATCGACGCGGCTCGCTGCGCCGGGTGCAAGATGTGTCTGCTCGCCTGCCCCTACGGGAACGTCCACTTCGACAAGGCAGAAGGCGTGAGCGGCAAGTGCGACCTCTGCGGAGGCGACCCGATGTGCGTGCGCTCCTGCACCTCGGCGGCTCTGCGCTACATCGAGGCCGACGAGGCGTCCGATCTTCGCCGCGAAGTGCTCGACGCCAGTCTCAGACGGCTGCTTCACGCGGCCAAGGGAGAGAAGTAGATGCCGCAGGGACGCGAGGTCCAGCAGACGCTGTGCCGGATGTGCGACGACCGCTGCGGCATCGACGTCCACCTCGAAGACGGCCGCATCGTCGACATCCTCGGGAACAAGGAGCATCTCTGGAACCGGGGCCGGCTGTGCGTGAAGGCCCGGGCGGCCGTGGACATGGTCTACCATCCGGACCGCATCCTCGTGCCGCTCAAGCGGACCGACGGATGGCTGGCAGGAGATCCCGCTCGAGCAGGCGCTCGACGAGATCGCCGCGCGTCTCGCCGCGATCAAGGCGGAGCACGGCGCCCGCAGCATCGGCGTGTGGAAGGGCGAGGCCATCGGCTTCGGCCAGCAGGAGACCATCGCGCGCCGCTTCGCCCACGCTCTCGGGAGCCCCAACTACCTCTCCAACGACTCGATGTGCTACGCGGCGCGCTACTTCGGCTTCAAGCTGGTCGACGGAGCGTGGCCCGTCCCCGACCTGGAGAACGCCGGGTGCATCGTCCTCTGGGGAGCGAACCCCCCTTACGCGCATCCCAACATGACCCAGTACGTCACGGCCGCGCGTCGCAAGGGCGCGACCCTCGTGGTGGTGGACCCGCGACTCTCGGCGATCGCCCGCCGCGCCGACATCCACGCCGGCGTGCGACCCGGCACCGACGGCGCCCTGGCCTGGGGCTTGATCCGCCAGCTCGTCACGGCGGGCGCCTACGACAAGGACTTCGTCGAGCGCTTCACGGTCGGCTTCGCCAAGGTCGTGGACTACGCGCAGGCGTTCACTCTCGAGGCCGTGGAAGCGGAGACGGGAGTGCCGGCGGCCACGGTCCGGGCCATCGCCCGGGCGATGGAGAGCGCCGCGCCCCGGGTCGCCGCCTACGTCGGCAACGGCCTCGAGCACCACGAGAACGGCGTCAACAACATCCGCGCCATCGCGATGCTCGACGGGCTGCTCGGCACCCTCGACCGGGAGGGCGGCACCTTCTTCAAGGAGGCGGTGCCGCTACGCGACTTGACGCTGTACGAGGACGTGCCGCTGAAGCACCTCGGCCCCCTCGGCGCCGACCGCTTCCCGGTGCTGTACGACCTGCGTCAGGAGTGTCACACCATGACGGCCGTGGAGGCGATCCTTCGGGACGAGCCCTATCCCCTCCGGGCCATGATCGTCACGGGGGCGAACCCGGCCTCCACGAATCCCAACTCCACGAGAGTCCTCGAGGCCCTCAAGTCACTCGATCTGCTGGTGGTGCGCGATCTGTTCATGAGCGAGACGGCCGCCGTGGCCGACTACGTGCTGCCGGCGGCCTCGTTCCTCGAGCGCACCGAGCTGCACGCTCACGCCAAGCATCAGATCGTGAGCGTGACCCGCAAGGTCGTCTCCTGGCCGGGCGTGCAGGGCGAGTACGAGTTCTGGCACGACCTCGCCGCTCGTCTCGGCATCGGCGACTACTTCCCCTGGGAGGACGAGACGGCCCTCAACCGCTGGCTGCTCGAGCCGACGGGGCTCACGCTGGAGGAACTGGAGGCGCATCCCGAGGGCGTTGAGTACAGCCCGCCTCATCCGGGGCGCTGGAAGGACGCGGGCTTCGACACGCCGTCCGGCAAAGTCGAGTTCGCGTCGCAGTACCTGAAGGACCTGGGGTACGACGAGCTCCCCGTATATGAGAGCCCCGCCTACCGGCGCGAACCCGACGCCGCCTACCCGTTCGTGCTCATCACCGGGGCGCGCAAGCTCCTCTACCTGCACAGCCGGTTCCGCAACATCCCCCGCTTCCTGACCGCCATCCCCGGCCCCGAGGTCGAGATGCACCCGGACGACGCCGCCGCGCTCGAGGTGGCCGACGGTGACACGGTCCGCGTGACCTCGCGCATAGGCTCACTCGAGCTCCCCGTCAAGGTCACGGCTCCCAACGAGATCCTCCCCGGCAGCCTCCAGATCACGCACGGATGGAAGGAAGCCAACGTGAACCTCATCACGCACGACGACCGCTTCGACCCGATCAGCGGCTTCCCGCTGATGAAGTCGGTCGAGGTGCGCGTGGAGAGGGCTTGACGGGTCTCGCGCACGGCCCGGGCCGTGCGCCGGAGATGGCGGCCTCCGTCGACGGCGTATTGTGCGACGCCCGCGAGGCGACCGTCCCCCTGTACGACGACGGCCTGCTGCGCGGTGACGGCGCCTTCGAGTACCTGCGCTGCTATGCCGGCCGGCCGTTCACGCTCACCGAGCACCTCGATCGGTTGGCGCGCACCTGCGCGACGCTTCGCCTGCCGTATGAGCGCGAGCGGCTCGAGAGCGAGATCGCCGCGCTGCTCGCCTGGGCAGGCCCCGTCTTCACCGACCTGCGCATCGTTCTCACGCGCGGCGGCAGACGCATCGTGTTCCTCGAGCCGTATCTCGACTGGCCGCCGGCACGGCTGGCGTTCGTCACCGACTCGCCGCGGCTGGTGCTGGCCGGCGCCAAGAGCCTGTCCTACGCCGGCAACATGGTGGCCAAGCGCTCGGCCGAGGAGCGCGGCTTCGGCGAGGCGCTGCTCACGACGCCGGACGGGCGCGTCATGGAGGTGCAGCAGGCGGCTTTCTTCTGGGTCACCCCGCAGGGCGAGCTGTGCACGCCGCCGCTCGCCGACGGCATCCTGGACTCCATCACCCGTCGCATCGTCATGAGGCATCTGGAGGTCGCCGAGCGCACGTGCCGCACCGAGGACGCGCTCCGCGCTACGGAGGCGTTTCTCGCCGGCGCGGCGCGCGAGGTCCAGGCGGTGGCGCTCGTCGAGGACCGCGTCTTCGCCGATCCCCCGGGACCCGTCACGCGACGCGCGGCCGCCGCCTACCGGCTCGAAGTGGAGCAGGAGCTGGGCCTGAGCGCCGCGGACCTGTGGTCCGGCCGCTGAGCGGCGCGACCGCTCGCACGGTCACCCGAGCAGTCTGGTCGCCAGTCCCTCGCAGAACCGCGTCTGGAGGACGAGGTCGGCGACGGTGATCCGCTCGTCGACGCCGTGGAGGCGTCGCCTGATCGTGGCCCCGTTCTCGACGATGAAGGGGCAGAACCCGTAGGCGACCGCGTCGGGGAAGGCGGCCCGAATGTGCGCCGAGTCGGTGAAGCCGCTGAAGTGCGCGCACACGACCTCGGCATCGGGGACGAGGCCCGCCATCGTCGCCGCGATGGCATCGCGGAAGGGAGTGTCGGGCGGCGACTCGCTGCCCGCCATGAAGCCGAAGACCTCCATCTCCCACGGATCCTCGATGCCCTCCAGGGCGTCGGCGATCTCCCGGCGGACGTCCTCCACGGTCTGTCCGGGCAGCAGGCGGCAGTCGACGGTGACCGCCGCCCGTGACGGGATGACGTTCACCGCCTCTCCGCCGGCGCGTACGATGGTGGGGGCGAAGGTGAGACCGAGCAAGGGCTCGATCAGCGCGGCGGTGCCCGGATCGGCCGCGGCCAGCTCCCGGACCGCCGCGTGGGCGGTCGCCGGGTCCTTCAGGCGCTCACGCGACCGGGGGTCGGCGACGACTCTGTCGATGACGCCGCCCGGAAGCCGGTCCGTCGAGACCTCGGGCTGGTACCGATCGAGCGCCGCGATGACACGCGCCAGGCCGAGCACCGCGTTCTCCTGATGGAGCGGCACGGAGCCGTGCCCGGAACGCCCGCTGATGGTGATGCGACAGGCGGCGTAGCCCTTCTCGCCGGCATGGATCGCGTAGACACGGCCGGCGCTCGTCGCGAACATGTCCATGCCGCCCTCGTTGAGTACGAGGTCGGCGCGCAGCAGCTCAGGTGCGGTGTCGAGAAGCCACTTGGCCCCGCACCGCTCCCCGGTCTCCTCATCGGCGGTGGCGGCGAAGATCAGGTCGCCGCGCTGCGTCCCGCCCGCTCTCCTGCGGCGGGCCATGCGTACCAGAGTGACGGCCTGGGCGGCCAGCTGGTTCTTCATGTCGAGGGCCCCGCGGCCCCAGACGTAGCCCTCCTCGACCAGACCGGAGAACGGCGGGATGTGTCCACTCGCTCGCGTCGGCCGGCACCACGTCCAGATGGCCGAGCAGGAGCAACGAGGGCCCGCCGCCATCGCCGGCCACGCGGGCGATGCAGTTGGGCAGCTCCGGGAGCTCGCCCACCAGGGTGGGCTCGACCCCGTTGTCGCGGAAGTACTGCTCGAGGACCCGCGCCGCGGTGGTCGCATCGCCGGGAGGATTGCTCGTGTCCGCCCGGATCAGGCGCGAGAGGAGACCGACGACCTCGTCGCGGAGCGTCGCATCCTCCGCGCCGGCCGTCACGCGACGACCGGGAGGCAGATCCCGCCGTAAGGAAGGACGCCGATGCTGGCCTCGGCAGCGCGCTCCAGCGCGTGGTCCACCGCCGTCTGCAGGTCCGGCACGCGCCGGTAGCCGAGGAGGGCGACGTCGGCGTCCGACAGACCCTCGGTCACCATGAGGATGGTGGCCTTCTCCCGTATCTTGGCGTTGACGATAGCCACGTCGGCGGCGATCAGGTCTGCCTCGGCGTCGGCCGGGTCGATGGCGGCCGCCTTCGCCCGGGCCTCCTCGAACGACAGC
Source organism: uncultured Thermoleophilia bacterium (assembly GCA_963808735.1). Classification (GTDB taxonomy): domain Bacteria; phylum Actinomycetota; class Thermoleophilia; order UBA2241; family UBA2241; genus CAIXSE01. The sequence continues at coordinate 11,066 of CAWEHE010000016.1, forward strand.
CGCAGCCAGTCGCGCAGCCGCGGGTGGTTGTGTACCAGGCCCTCGTAGCAGGGGCCGGCGAACACGACGACGCCGCCGGGCTTGACGGCGAAGTAGGCGGCGACCAGGCACTTCTCCGCCTGCCACCAGTCGATGTCGCCGGGGTACGACCCCACGATCACGACGTCCGCCGGCTCGGGGACGGCGACCCCGTGCGCTCGGCGCGAGACCGCGGCGCCGAGCCGGTGGGCGGCGACGAAGTCGCCGGCGACGATATCCAGGACGCGGCCGCGGTGGTCCTGGATCACATTGATGATGAAGTCGAGGCCGACCTTGCGCGCCACCTCCTCCATGCCGAGCCGGCACGGGGAGTCGGCGTCCCCCAAGGGGATCTCATCCAGAAGGGCGGCCGCGATATGCGTGGCGGCCGTCGTCGTCGTGCCGCAGACCCCCGGCTGCACGATCTTGGCTCCACCGGTGAAGCCCGCATCGCTGTGCGGGAAGATGCTTCCCAGCCCGATGACCAGGTCGGCGTCGAGGACCTGTCTGTTGATCTGCACAGGGATGATGCTGTTGCCGCCGCTCACGGGGTCTTGTTCGACGATCGACTCCAGGTCGCGACAGTCGTGCTGGGCGATCGTGATCCGGCCGTGGGCCTCCTCACCCACCTTGGCCAGCACCTCGTCGTCGGTCATGACCCGGTGCGTCCCCGACGCGGTGAGGATCCGGACGTCCTCGTCCGCGAGCCCGGCCTCGTTGAGGTAGTCGAGCAGTACGGGCAGGATGCGGTCGACCGGCGTGTGCCGGGTGTTGTCGTCGACGAGGATGAGCGCAGTGGCGCGCTCCTCGGCGATCTCGCGGAGCGGCTTGACTCCGGTCGGCTGCTCGAGTCTCGCGAGAAGAGCCGAGCGGAAGTCGTCGAGCGCGGGGAGCTCCTCGAACTCGCCGGCGAACAGGACGCGGCCCCCAGGGACGTCCGCCTCCAGCGAGCCGGCGCCGTATGGTATCGCTATGCGCTGTAGCTCAGGCGCCATCGTTGTCCACCTCGCTGTTCGTGTCCTCGGTCGTCTCCGCCGGCTCTGCCGTCGAGACGGGTGAATCGGGCTCAGGACCGGCGACGTTGATCGGGTCCCCATCGATGAAGCGGATGACGTTCTCCACGCAGATCGCCGTGAGCTGCCCCAGGGCCTCCTGCGTGTAGAAGCCGATGTGGGGGGTGGCGACGACGTTCTCGAGCTCCAGGAGCCGCCGACCGCTCTCACGCTCGAGGTCGATGACGTCGAGTCCGGCCCCCGCGATGGTGCTCTCCGCGAGTGCCGCGTACAGGTCGTCTTGTCGAACGAGGCCTGCCCGGGAGGTGTTGATGATCACCGCCGTCTCGGGGAGGAGACGCAGCAGGGATGCGTCCACGAGGTGTTCGGTGTCCGGGGTAAGGGGCGCGTGAAGCGTCACGATGTCGCTCTTCGCGAAGAGATCCGGCAGCGATACGTAGCTCATGTCCGTGTCGCGCACCAGCGCCTCAGAAGGCCGCAGGTCGTGGCCCAGAAGCGGCATGCCGAGACAGTGGCCCAGCCGGGCCACTCGCTGGCCGATCACGCCCGTACCGACGACCCCGAGCGTCTTCCCGCGGAGCTGGCTTCCCCGGAACGGCCGCCAGTCGCTCTGGAGCGTGCGCCGCAGGTGCCGGTCGGCCGCGGGGATCTTGCGGATCACCGCGAGCATCAGGCCGAGGGCGAGCTCGGCCACCGAGTCGGTCGCGTACGAGGGCACATTGCAGACGGTCACGTTGCCGGCATGCGCCGCCGCCAGATCGACGTTGTCGAGGCCCGTCGCCCAGAGAGATACGAGCCGAAGACCGGGCGCCGCATGCAGGACGTCGCGCCCGATCTTCGTCCAGCCGGAGATGACGACGTCCGCGTCCCGCAGGCGCTCGACGATCTCGGCGTCGCCCGACGGCGGGGCCGAGAACACGCGCAGGTCGCCCGCTGCCTGCAGGCGGCGAAGGTCCTCGGCGCCGATCCCGATGTCGTCCAGCACAACGATTCGCATCTGGCTCCTTCGTCTCGTGGATCGCCGTCGCCCAAGGAGCCCGCGTGGGCTCGCTCGAGGGGCCGACGGCGCCACCCGGCGTCTGGCCGGCAGCGTGGGCCGGCCGGTCTCGCCTTCGTCGACGACCCGCGGCGCGCGCGACGCGGGCCCTGTGGAGCAGGCCGCCGCGTTCACGAGGATGCTAGGTTTCCGGTCATGGCCCTGTCAACGCGCGGCCGCCGCCGGCCGGCTCGGCCCGACTGGTCCCGGCGGCAAAAGGTGTCTCGTATCTGGGAAAGCATGCGCCCGGACTTGTCACGCTCGGACGCGATACCGCATATGATTCGCTGGGAGGAGGCCATCGAATGTGCTCTTCTGGTTCCTGAGCGAAGAGTCGCAGTCGCCGGTTCTCCAGAGCGCTCTTGTCCAGCCAGTATCGCGGGGATGAGCGAATCCGAGGCAAAGGGGGAGCAGACGTGAGTGCACCAGACAGTGAACCTCTCGACTTCCTGAAGAAGCCCGTCACAAGACGCCAGGTGCTCAAGGGCGCGGCGGTCGTGGGCATGGGCGCCGCCCTTGGTCCGCTCGCGGCCGCCTGCGGCAGCAGCGGCGACAGCGGCTCCAGCGCCTCGCCGAGCGCCGCCGCCGGCACGCCGAAGTCCGGCGGCACGCTGAGGGTCGCGGCCGCGGCCGGCTCCTCCAAGGAGGATCTGGACATCCATGCTCCGGCGCTCACGATGCCGTCCATGGCCATGCGTTTCAACGTCTACGACTCCCTGCTCGAGAAGAGCCCCGAGGGCGTGCTCGGCATGGCTCTCGCCGAGGAGGTCGTGCCCAACGACACGGCGACGGAGTTCACCGTCAAGCTGAAGTCGGGCCTCGTGTTCCACGACGGCAAGCCCGTCACCGCGGACGACGTGGTGTACAGCTTCCAGCGGATCCTGGACCCCAAGAACCCGGGCCTGGCGGCGCCGCAGCTGCTGGGACTCACCCAGAAGGGCATCAAGAAGGTCGACGACCTCACCGTGACCTTCGCGCTCGAGACGGCGAACGCGATCTTCCCGGAGGCGCTCTCCGCCTACAGCTGCGGGATCGTCCCCACCGGCTACGACCCCAAGGGCGGCGACGGCGCCATCGGCACCGGCCCGTTCAAGGTCCAGGACTTCCTCCCCGGGCAGAAGGGCGTGTTCGCCAAGAACGCCGACTACTGGCGTGCCGACGGCGGACCGTATGTGGACACGCTCGAGATCATCGAGTTCGCCGATTCCACGGCGCAGCTCAACGCTCTCCTCGGCGGCGCGGCGGACTACTGCCAGATGGTGACGGGCGCGCAGCGGAAGGTGGCGGAGGGCGCCGGCATGGCGCTCCTCGAGGCCAAGACGGGATCGTGGATCCCCTTCACGATGCGCACCGACGTCAAGCCGTTCAGCGACGTGAAGGTGCGGCAGGCCTTCCGGCTGATCGTGAATCGCGAGGAGATGATCGCCCAGGCGGCCGACGGCATGCAGTGGATCGGCAACGACATGTACGCACCGTTCGACCCCGGCTATCCTGCGGACCTGCCGCAGCGCGAGCAGGATCTGGAGCAGGCCAAGTCTCTGCTCAAGCAGGCCGGCTACGACAACGACCTCAGCATCAAGCTGACGACGTCGACCTCGGTCAGCAGCGGCGCGCCCTGCCGCGGCGACCGTGTTCGCCCAGCAGGCCAAGGGCGCCGGCGTCACCGTCAAGGTCGACAACGTCAACGGAGACGTCTTCTGGGGCGACGAGTACCTCAAGTACCCGTTCGCGATGGACAACTGGGGCGCGCGCGGCTACCTCGCCCAGGCCGGCATGGGCACCATGCCGAAGGCCTTCTACAACGAGACGCACTGGGACAATCCCGAGTGGCTGGCGCTCGTCGAGGAAGCCTACGCGACCGTCGACGACGCGAAGAGAAACGAGCTGATCACCCAGGCGTCCACCATCGAGTACAACGACGGCGGCTACATCATCTACGCCTTCGACAAGCAGGTGGACGCCTTCAGCAAGAAGGTCGCCGGCGCCGTGCCCGACTTCTCCGGACTGGGGTCCGCGGCCGCCAACGCGAGGTACCGTCTCGTGTACTTCGTGTGACCGATCCGCTTGACCGTTCGGCTGTGGACCGCCGGGCGCTCCGACCTTCAGGTCGGAGCGCCCGGCCCCAGCCGACATCCAGACTAGGATCCACGTGCCCCCTCTTCTGAAGCTCATCCTGATTCGCCTCGGGCTCGGCCTGCTGACCCTCTTCCTGGTCACGCTCGTCGTGTTCATCGCCACCCAGGCGCTGCCTGGCGACGCCGCCCGGTCGATCCTCGGCAAGGAGGCGACCAACGTCGCGCGCTACGAGGCGCTGCGCAAGGAACTCGGCCTCGACCGGCCCGTGGTCACCCAGTACACGTCCTGGCTCGGCGACGTCGTAAGAGGCGACTTCGGCACATCGCTGGTCGGCGGAGGCGAGAAGGTCACGACTCTCCTCCACAGCCGTATCATCAACTCGGCGACCCTCGTGTTCTTCGCCGCCCTGATCAGCATCCCGATCTCCATCGTCATCGGGGCAACGAGCGCCATCTACCGCGACTCGCGCTTCGACAACGTGGTCAATCTCGGCAATCTCGCCCTGGCGGCGCTGCCGGAGTTCGTGATCGGCATCGTGCTGGTGCTGGTGTTCGCCACGGCGGTGTTCAAGTGGCTGCCGTCGGTCTCCAACATCGACTCGCTCGCCCCCCTGGCCGGCCAGATGTGGTTGTTCGTCCTGCCGGTGGCGACGCTGGTCCTCGCGGTCATCCCGTACGTCAGCCGCATGCTGCGCGCCTCGACGGTCGAGGTCCTGGAGAGTGAGTACGTCATGATGGCGCGCCTCAAGGGCGTCTCGGAGTCCAGGGTGCTGTGGCACCACGCGCTGCCCAACGCGATCGTGCCCACCATCCAGGTGATCGCCATCAACATCGCCTGGCTGGCCGGCGGCATCGTCACGGTGGAGTACCTCTTCGGGTTCCCCGGCATCGGCTCCGCGCTGGTCGACGCTGTGGCCAACCGCGACATGCCGGTCGTGCAGGCGCTCTGCCTGCTCATCGCCGCGGTCTACGTCGTTCTCAATCTGCTCGCGGACATCCTCACCATCCTGATCAGCCCACGACTGCGCACGGGCCTGCGATGAGCGACAGCAGCGACGCAGGCCTCGATCCTCTCCAGCCGCTCGATACCCTCGAGCCGCTCGAGTCCCTCGAGGCCATCCCGCTCGTCGCCAAAGGACGGCGCGAGTGGGTGCAGACGATCATCGGCGCGTGGAGCCTGCGACGCACCAAGATCGGGCTCGCCCTGTTCCTCGTGCTCTTCGCCATCGCCGTGTTCGGCCGCTTCGTGGCGCCGTATGCCCCGGACGAGTTCGTGGGTCCGCCCTTCTCGCTGCCCACGTCCACCTACTGGCTCGGGACCGACTTCCTCGGCCGCGACGTGCTCACCCGCGTGCTGTACGGCGGCCTGAGCGTGCTCGTCCTCGGCATCGCCGCGACGGTGATCGGGATCGTGCTGGGGGTCAGCCTGGGCCTCATCTCGGGCTACGCACGACGCTGGGTGGACGAGAGCATCATGCGGATGCTCGACGTCGTTCTGGCCTTCCCCTCCATCGTCCTCGCGATGCTGTTCGTGTCGATCCTTGGGCCTCGGCTCTGGCTGATCGTACTCATGGTCGGTATCTCGCACATGCCCCGCATCGCCCGCGTCACGCGCGCCGCGACCGTGGAGCTCGCGGCGCGCGACTTCGTGAGGGCGGCCGGCGCCTTGGGCGTGCCGCGGCGCAAGATCCTCCTCTACGAAGTCCTGCCCAACATCAGCAGCCCGTTGCTCGTGGAGTTCGGGCTGCGCCTGACCTACTCGATCATCATGATCGCGGCGCTCTCGTTCATCGGCTTCGGCATGCAGCCGCCCTCCGCCGACTGGGGCCTGATGATCAACGAGAACCGCATCGGCATCACGGTCCAGCCCTGGGCCGTCGTGGCGCCGGTCTTCCTCATCGGCGCCCTGACGATCAGCACCAACCTGATGGCGGACGGCCTCGCGCGGGCCATGATGGGCATCGACAGAGACACGGCCGTCCTGTGAGCGGGCCGAAGAAGGACATCGTGCTCACCGTCCAGGACCTGCGCATCGTCCTCGACCCCTCGGGCATCGACATCGACGACGACGTGTCGTTCGCCATCCACCAGGGCGAGGTCCTCGGCCTCGTCGGTGAATCGGCCTCCGGCAAGACCACCGCGGCGACGTCGCTGCTCGCCTACCAGCGGCGCGGCGCCAAGGTCTCCGAGGGGAGCGTCGACATCGACGGCACCGACGTGCTCTCCGCGTCCCGTACAGCGCTCCGCCGCATCCGCGGCGGCCTCATCTCCTACGTGCCGCAGGACGCTTCCGCGGCGCTGAACCCGGCGCTGCGCATCGGCGACCAGCTCATGGAGATCCTCAACGAGCACTCCTTCGGCTCCTCGGGCGGCGAGCGTGAGGCGCGCCTCAGGCAGATGATGGACGAGGTCCTCCTGCCCAGCGACAGGTCGTTCCTGCGGCGCTATCCGCACCAGCTCTCCGGCGGTCAGCAGCAGCGTGTGGCGATCGCGATGGCCCTCGCCAACCGGCCCAAGGTCATCGTCCTCGACGAGCCGACGACGGCCCTCGATGTGACCACACAGGCGCATGTCCTCGACACCGTGCGCGACCTCACGCGCTCGTATGGCGTCTCGGCGCTCTACGTCACGCACGACCTGGCGGTGGTCGCCTGTCTCGCCGACCGGATCGCGGTCATGTACGCCGGCCGCCTGGTCGAGATCGGCCCCAAGGAGGATCTGTTCACCGGGGCCTATCATCCCTACACGCGCCGGCTCCTTGCCGCGATCCCCGACATCACCGGCGAGCGCGCCCTGCACGGCATTCCCGGCTGGGCGCCGCGCCCCGGGCAGCGCGTCCCCGGCTGCGCGTTCACGCCGCGCTGTGACTGGCGGATCGACAGGTGCGCGACCGACTTCCCGCCCTACGAAGGACCGGACCCGGACCATCAGGTGCGCTGCTGGCGCTGGGAGGAGGTCAGGGCCCAGTCGTCCGCCGGGGACGCTCCGTTGCGCGTCAAGGCCGGCGAGGTCTGCACCAGCGTGGAGAAGACCGTCGTCAACGTGCAGGACGTGACGGCGTTCTACCAGAGCAAGGAGATCCTGCACGGGGTCAGCGCCAACCTGTGTCAGCATCGCTGTCTGGCGCTGGTCGGCGAGTCGGGCAGCGGCAAGACGACGCTGGCGCGCTGCATCGCCGGGCTGCACCCGTTCCGGATCGACGGCACGATCGAGCTCAACGGCAAGGAGCTGGCGCGCGAGTCGCGTGGGCGCACGCGCGACGAACGCCAGGCCATCCAGTACATCTTCCAGAGTCCCTACAGCTCGCTGAACCCGCGCAAGACCATCCGCCAGCTGCTCGCACAGCCGATCGACATCTTCTTCAAGCTCGACAGCGACGGGCGCGAGGAGCGCATGGTACGCGTCCTCGACCAGGTCGCACTCGACGCGTCGCTCCTCAACCGGTACCCGGAGCAGCTCTCCGGGGGCGAGCGGCAGCGCATCGCCATCGCGCGGGCTCTCGCCGCCGAGCCGACGGTGCTCATCTGCGACGAGGTCACCTCGTGGCTGGACGTCTCGGTGCAGGCGGCCATCATCGAGCTGCTCGCCAACCTTCAGAGCGAGCTCGGCGTGAGCATGCTGTTCGTGACGCACAATCTGGCCCTCATCCGGAGCGTCGCCCAGGAGGTGGCCGTCATGAACGAGGGGCGGATCGTCGAGCTGGGGCTGGTCGACGCGGTGCTCGAGGACCCGCAGGCCGACTACACGAAGCTTCTGCTGGCAGACACTCCGACGCTCCCGGCCGAGTGCCGGATCTGAGGCGGCGCGCGCCGGGAGGACTCCCGATGGATCGCGAGGACAAGGTGGTCCGGATCTCCGGCAAAGATAGGCCGCCGGAGTCCGCAAGGGCGGCCCGGGCAGCGTCGCGCACGCTCGACATCCTGGAGTTCGTGGACCGGCAGTCGCTCCCCGTGTCCGCCGCGACGATCGTCGCCGCCTGCGGGATCCCGAGGTCGACGCTCCGCGATCTGCTGCGCATGCTGCAGTCGCGGGGATACCTGGTCTACCGGGCCGCCGAGAAGGGATGGGCGCCCGGTCAGAGACTGCTGGCTTCGAGGGCCGACGGCCTCGAGTTCGAGCACGGCATCGCCGTGCTCGAACTGTTCGGGGCGGGGGGCGCAGGGCTGAGCCTCGAGGACATCGTCGAACGCTCCGGGCTCTCCCGCGACCTGGCCGGACGCACGCTCACAGCCTTGGCCGCCTTCGGCCTCGTGGTGCCCTGCTCCGACGGCACCTATGCCTTGGGGCGGCGTCTCCTGGGGCTCGCGTCACGCATCGGATGGGTCGAAACGCTGCAGCAGGAGGCTCGTCCCGGCCTCACGCGCCTGCGGGACGAGAGCGGAGAGACGGCCAGCCTCATCGTGGAGGATGCGGGTCAGGCGCTGTACGTCGACCAGGTCGAGAGCCGGTTCGGGCTGCGCTGCCGGGGCTGGATCGGGCGTCGGGTCCCGCTGGAGGGCACGTCGGTCGGCGCGGCCTTCGGCGACCCCTCCCGGGCGCACGTCGTCGCCGATGCCGTGGACGCAGGTGTGACCGCGATCACCTGTGCGTTGCCCGGTGTGGAGCCGACCGTCGGCGTCAGCATCATCGGCCCTTCCTGGCGGCTCGAAGAACGAGGTCTCGACCAGCTCGCCCTCCTTGTCCAGTCGGCGGCGAACGAGCTCGTCAAGGCCAAGACGGCCGCTCACGAGCGAGGGCTCTGACCGGGTTCTATCGGCGACGCAGGCACGGCGGCGTCGCATCGTACCGTTCTTGCCGCCTTCTCGTCCCCTCGCTCGCGCCTGGAGGGCGGCACGTGCACGCCGCATAACCGTCCCGAATGTAAGACGGACCTCTAAGAGCCTTGAATGGCCGAATGAGCCGGGGTTAGGTTTGATCGAGCCCCGTCGCGACGGCTCGCGACGTCGGCGTCCTGGTCGAGAATCGAGCCAGAGGAGGGAACCGTACCGGACTGCGGCGGCCCCTGGGGCCCGCCCTTCCCGCCGGCAGGCGCGGGAGCTGTGGAGGCCGTTCGATACCCCTGCATCCAAGGCCGGCCCTGAGCCGCTGACCTCGGTCGCGGCGTCCAGACCCGCCCGACGAACCAGCGAAGGAGAAGACCGATGGCGAAGACCCTCCGGGTCGAACTGCTGAGTCAGGACGATATCGACTCCATCTTCGAGAAGACCGTGCACATCCTCGGCACGCACGGCGTCAAGGTCGATCACGAGGAAGCGCTCGACCGGCTCGCCGCGGCCGGCGCCCAGGTGGATCGCGAGACCAGGATGGTGCGCTTCTCCCGCGAGAACATCGACGCTGCGCTCAAGAGCGTTCCGTCCTCGGTCACCGTCCGCGGCGGCGACGAGAAGCACGACTTCACCGTGCCGGACCCGACAGGCAGGTTCTACTCCACCACCTGCGTGCAGACGATGCGCTACCTCGACCCCGACGTCGGCGACTACGTGGAGAACACGCACGCGCGCTTCGCCGAGTGGTGCCAGCTCGTCGAGCAGCTGCCCAACATCGACGTGTGCGCGATCCAGACGCCGATGGACGCGCCCCCCGAGACCGCGGACGTGCACGGTCTGAACGTGCAGCTGCAGAACACCTCCAAGCCGCTGATGCTGCTGGCCTACTGCTACGAGAGCGTGCCGTACCTCTTCGAGCTCATGCTCGCTCGCGCCGGCAGTGCCGAAGCGCTGCGCAAGCGGCCGCTGCTGCTCATCAACCCCACGTCTCTGAGCCCGCTGCTGTACAAGGACATGGACATGGCGCAGCTCCTCGGCGCCGCGGAGTACGACATCCCGGTGGCCGCGAACTCGCTGCCCGTGCTCGGCGCCACCGCCCCCGGCACGATCGCCGGCACCGTCCTGCTCGAATCCGTCGAGCTGCTCGCCTTCCTCGTCATGTCGCAGATGTTCAAGCCCGGCCTGCCCTTCGTGGCCACCGTCTTCAACACGACGATGGACCTGGGCACCGGCAACGCGCTGCTCGCCAGCAGCGAGACGATCCTCACTCGCGCGGCGACCGCACAGTTCTGCAAGGCCGCGTTCAACGTCCCCGTCGAGACCTTCTCGTTGATGGCCGACTCCTACGTCCCCGACGGTCAGACCGCCGCCGAGAAGACGCTGCAGCCCACGATCCTCTCGATGGCCGGCGCGGACATCCTGTACGGCGCCGGCCGCCTCGGCGGCTCGACGCTGGCGAGCCCGGTCGAGCTCATCATCGACGACCGCCTGCTGGCCGTGATCCAGCGCACCGTGGCCGGCGTGCAGGTCGACGACGAGACGCTCGCCATGGACGAGATCATCGATGCCGGCGCCGGCGGCCACTACCTGCGCCGCAAGCACACCCTGCGGCACTGCCGCGAGATGATCCGCCCCGACCTCTTCGTCCCAGACGTCCTCGACAACTGGATTGCAGCCGGCCGCAAGGATCTGCACACGCGTGCCGCCGAGCTCTACCGGGAGATGAAGAAGAGCCTCGAGCCGCTGGCGCTGCCCGAGGACGTGAAGCGCGACATGGACAACGTCGTCAAGGCGGCCGACAAGGCGCTGGCCCGCTGAGGGCCGGCAGCTTCACCGCCGGCCGGGGGCGGCACGACCGCGTGTGCGAAGCACCGCGCCGCCCCACCCGAGAACACGTGACACTCTGGAGGAACGATGGCGTTTGAAAGCTTGCAGCAGGCAGTGATCGCAGGGGACGAGGAAGAGACCGCGCGTCTCGTACAGCAGCACCTCGACGAAGGCAAGGACGCGTCCGATATCCTCGACAACGGCCTTATCGCGGCGATGGACGACGTGGGCGCCAAGTTCAGCGCCGGCGAGCTCTTCATCCCCGAGATGCTGGTCTCCGCGGAGGCCATGCAGGAGGGGCTCGCACTCCTCAAGCCGCTGCTCGTCGTCGGCTCCGCCGGCGGCAAGGGCACGGTGATCATGGGCGCCGTCAAGGGCGATCTCCACGACATCGGTAAGAATCTCGTCGTGCTCATGCTCGAGGGCGCCGGCTTCACGGTCGTCGACCTCGGCAACGACATCGCCCCCGAGGACTTCGTCGCCGCCGCGAAGGAGCACGACGCCGCCATCATCGGCATGTCGGCGCTGCTCGTCACGACCATGCCGCAGATGAAGATCACGGTCGAGCAGTTGCGCTCGTCCGGACTCGCCACCAAGGCGATCGTCGGCGGCGCGCCGCTCACGCAGTCCTATGCCGACGAGATCGGTGCCGACGGCTACGCCTCTGATGCACCGGGCGCCGTCGTGCTGTGCAAGGGCATGGTCGCCTGAGACGGACAATCGATCTCCGGCTCCGCCGCGAGATGAAGCGAAGGAGAGGCAGAAGTCATGTCGACAGATGCACAGACGCCGGGTAGCGGCGCTCTGACCGGCGCGAGACGCGTCCGCGCGCCGCGAGGCACCGAGATCAGCTGCCGGGGCTGGCAGCAGGAGGCCGCCCTGCGCATGCTGATGAACAACCTCGACCCGGAGGTTGCCGAGGCGCCGGACGAGCTCATCGTCTACGGCGGCGCCGGCAAGGCCGCCCGCGACTGGCGCAGCTTCGACGCGATCGTCCACACCCTGCGCCGCCTCAAGGACGACGAGACGCTGCTCGTCCAGAGCGGCAAGCCGGTCGGCGTCTTCGAGACCCACGACATGGCGCCGCGCGTGCTGATCGCCAACGCCAACCTCGTCGGCGATTGGGCCAACTGGGACGAGTTCCGCCGCCTGGACGCGCTCGGGCTCACGATGTACGGGCAGATGACGGCCGGCTCGTGGATCTACATCGGCACGCAGGGGATCCTGCAGGGCACCTATCAGACCTTCGCCGCCGCCGGGCAGAAGCACTACGGCAGCGACCTGGCCGGCAAGCTGGTCCTGACCGCCGGCCTCGGCGGCATGGGCGGCGCGCAGCCGCTCGCCGTCACCATGGCCGGCGGCGTCGCGCTCTGCGTCGAGGTCGACCCGCACCGCATCGAGCGGCGCCTCGAGACCGCCTACGTGGACGTCGCCGCCGACACCCTCGACCAGGCGCTCAAGCTGGCCGACGAGGCGATCGCGGCGCGCAAGCCGCTCTCGATCGCCCTGCTCGGCAACGCCGCCGACGTCTATCCCGAGCTCGTTCGCCGCGGCGTCGTGCCCGACCTGGTCACCGACCAGACCTCTGCGCACGACGTGCTCAACGGCTACGTGCCCAACGGCATGACGCTGGACGAGGCGCTGGTACTGCGGCGTGAGGACCCGGACGAGTACGTGCGCCGCGCCATCGCCAGCATCGTCGTCCACGTCGAGGCGATGGTCGCCCTGCAGAAGGCCGGCGCCCACACCTTCGACTACGGCAACAACATCCGCGGGGTGGCCAAGGAGGCCGGCTACGCCGACGCCTTCGCCTTCCCGGGCTTCGTGCCGGCCTACATCCGGCCGCTCTTCTGCCGCGGCAACGGCCCGTTCCGCTGGGCGGCGCTCAGCGGCGATCCGCAGGATATCGCCGTCACCGACGCCGCCCTGCTCAAGGCGTTCCCGGACAACGAGATGGTCACCCGCTGGATCCAGCATGGCCGGTGAGAAGGTCCACTTCCAGGGCCTGCCCTGCCGCATCTGCTGGCTCGAGTACGGCGAGCGCGCCAAGGCCGGCGAGATCTTCAACGACCTCGTGCGCACCGGCAAGGTCAAGGCGCCGATCGTCATCGGCCGCGACCACCTCGACTCGGGCTCGGTCGCGAGCCCGTATCGCGAGACCGAGAGCATGATGGACGGCAGCGACGCCATCGCCGACTGGCCGATCCTGAACGCGCTGCTCAACACGGCCGCCGGCGCCAGCTGGGTGAGCTTCCACCACGGCGGCGGCGTGGGCATCGGCAAGAGCCTCCACGCCGGCATGGTCGTCGTCGCCGACGGCACCGACATGATGGCGGAGCGGGTGCGTCGCGTGCTCACCACCGACCCGGGCACGGGCGTCATGCGGCACGCGGACGCCGGCTATCCCGAGGCGATCGAGAAGGCGCACGAGTCGGGTATCGACCTCCCGATGGTGGAGACGGACTGATGGGTGATTCCCCGGTCGTCCTCGAGATCGACCTCTGCAAGGCCTGCGGCATCTGCATCGAGATCTGCCCGGACAAGGTCTTCGACCGCGACAAGTTCGGGTACCCCGTGCTCGCGCGGCCTGAGGAGTGCAGCCAGTGCCTGCTCTGCGAGCTGCACTGCCCCGACTTCGCCCTCGAGGTGAAGCGCCGCGCCAAGAAGCAGGCGAAGGCCGCCAACGAGCTCGGGGACGGGCTCGGATGTCGCAGACCAGGCGCGCCTGAGCTCTCCCGCGATGCTCTCGTAGCGGCCACCACCAACACGCTCTCGCCCGAAGAGATCTGCGACCACGACTCGGAGGGCTGAGATGGCAGCCACCGCCACAGCCCCGCGGGCCGTCCTGCTGCAGGGCAACGAAGCCGTCGCCGAGGGCGCCATCACCGCCGGCGCCCGCTTCTTCGCCGGCTACCCGATCACCCCGTCCACGGAGATCGCCGAGGTGCTCGCCCGCCGGCTCCCCGAGGTCGGCGGCACCTTCATCCAGATGGAGGACGAGATCGCCAGCATCGCCGCCGTCTGCGGCGCGTCCCTGGCGGGCGCCAAGGCGCTCACCGCCACCTCCGGCCCGGGCTTCAGCCTGATGCAGGAGATGATCGGCTTCGCCTCCATGGCGCAGATCCCGTGCGTGATCGTGGACGTCATGCGCGGCGGGCCGTCCACGGGCCTGCCCACGGAGCCCGCCCAGGGCGACGTCATGCAGGCCCGCTGGGGCACGCACGGGGAGCATTCCGTGATCGCCCTCGTGCCGAGCAGCGTCAAGCGAGTGCTACTCGCTGACCATCGAGGCGTTCAATCTCTCCGAGCAGTACCGCACGCCGGTCATCATCCTCTCGGACGCGCTCATCGGCCACATGCGCGAGGCCGTGGTGCTGCCCGAGCCGGGCAGCCTGCGCATCGCCGAGCGGGGCGAGCCGGACTGCGAGCCGGACGAGTACGACACCGTGTCGAGCACGCTGGACAACATCCTGCCGCGCCCGCCGCTGGGGTCGCCCTTCAAGGTGCACGTGACCGGTCTCGTCTACAACCGCCGCAGCGGCGCCCCCGACACGAGCGACCCGGCCGCGGCCGCCGACCTCGGCCGGTACCTGCGCGAGAAGATCTACCATCACCGCGACGCGATCGTGCGCGTGGAGGAGTACGAGATGCACGGCGCCGAGGTCGCGATCTTCGCCTACGGCTCCGTCGCCCGCTCGGCGATGGCCGTGGTGCGCAAGCTGCGCGCCGAAGGCGTCCCGATCGGCCTCGTGCGCCCGATCACGCTGTGGCCGTTCCCCATCCAGGCCGTCGAGCGCATGGCGGAGCAGGTACGCACGGTGATCGTCCCCGAGATGAACATCAAGCAGATGAGCTGGGAGGTCCAGGCCGCGGTCGCCGGCCGCGCCAAGGTCGTGGACCACGGCCGCGTGGACGGCAAGCTCATCACGCCGGACGAGATCCTCGAGCTGGTCAAGCCCGAGTTCTACTACCACCGCTGGAAGGACGAGGCATGAGCGCCCTGGTCGACGAACAACGGCTCGAAGAGTCGCCGACCGGCGACTACAAGCTGCCGCGGATCAAGCCGCACACCACGGCGGAGATCAAGGCACACCTGCGCTCGGCCAAGACGCTGTGGTGCCCGGGCTGCTCCAACGGCATCATCACCCGGGCGCTCATCGACGCCGTCCTCGGGCTCGAGCTCGACCCCGAGAAGGTCGTCGTCGTCGCCGGCATCGGCTGCAGCGGGCGCATCAGCGCCTACCTCGACTTCTCCACCGTGCACACCGCCCACGGCCGCGCGCTGGCGGTGGCGACGGGCGTCAAGGCGGCCGACCCGTCGCTGCACGTGATCGTCGCCATGGGCGACGGCGACAGCTCGGCCATCGGCGGCAACCACTTCATCCATGCGGCGCGGCGCAACATCGACCTCACCGCGCTGGTGTTCAACAACTCCATCTACGGCATGACCGGCGGCCAGATGAGCCCGACGACGCACATGGGCGACAAGTCCACGACCAGCGTCTACGGCAACGTCGAGGCCGCCTTCGACCTCTGCGAGCTGGCCCACGCCGCGGGGGCGACCTACGTCGCCCGCGGCACCTCGTGGGCCTACCAGCAGCTCACCAACGTCATCGCCGGCGGCATCGCCCACCGGGGCTTCGCCATGGTCGAGGCCATGGCCGTCTGCCCCGTCTACTACGGCCGCTTCAATCTCACGCCGGACCCGGCCGCGTTCCTGAAGTCGCAGAAGGAGCACGCGGTGCCGGCCGACAAGTTCGAAGAGGGCGAGACGCGGAGTCACGACCACTACCCGGTCGGCCTGCTGCACCACACGGAGCGGGAGGAGTTCATCACCGCGCTGCGGCACGTCAACGAGCGCGCGCAGGAGGCCCACAATGGCTGACGAGGGCAAGCTCGAGCGCGTCGAATTGCGTTTCTCCGGCTCCGGCGGGCAGGGCATCCTGCTGGCCGCGGCGATCGTCGCAGAGGCTGCCGCGGCGCTCGGCAAGCAGGTGGTGCAGACGCAGAGCTACGGCCCCGAGGCCCGCGGCGGAGCGTCCAAGGCCGAGGTCATCGTCTCCGACGAGGACATCGACTATCCGGAGGTCGAGCACCCGGACGTCAACCTCGTGCTCTCGCAGGCTGCCTACGCGAAGTACGCCGCCGACACGCGGCCCGGAGGTCTGCTCATCTACGACTCCGGGCTGGTCGAGATCGACGCGACGGTGAACGGCCTGGTGCGCTGCGGCCTGCCCTTCACGCAGGCGGCCACCGACGAACTGGGCAAGAAGGTGGTGACCAACATCGTCTCGCTCGGCGCGTTCGTCGCCATCAGCGGCGTCCTGCCGGCCGACGCCGCCGAGCAGGCGGTGCTGAACCGCGTCCCGGAGCGCTTCCGCGACCTCAACGAGCAGGCGTTCCGGCTCGGGCTGCGGCTGGGTGAAGAGGCCGTCGCCATGCTGGCGACGCCCTCGACGACACCGGCCGACTAGGCGCGGCGGACGATGGACCTGCTCGAGCACCAGGGAAAGGCGCTCTTCGCTGCCGCAGGCCTTCCGGTCCTGCCGGCGGACGTCGCCGTCACCCCGGAGGACGCGGCCCGTCTCGCCGCAGTCGTCGGCCTGCCTGCAGCCGTCAAGGCGCAGGCCAGGACCGGCGGCCGCGGCAAGGCGGGCGGCATCCGCATCTGTCGCTCCGCTGGTGAAGTCGAAGCCGCGGCGGCGGAGATCCTCGCCATGACCATCCGCGGCAAGCCGGTCGTCTCGGTGCTCGTCGAACAGGCCGTGGAGGTCGCCCGCGAGATGTATCTGGCGATCGTCTCCTCGCGTGCCCTGCGCGGGCCGCTGCTCGTCTTCGCGCGCGAGGGTGGCGTCGACATCGAGGCGCTGGCGAAGCGAGATCCCGGCGCCATCGTCCGCAGCCCTATCGACCCGCTGCTGGGCATCTGCGACTACCAGGTGCGCGACGTGGTGGCCGCCGCCGCTCTGGACCCGGAGGGTCCCGGGGCGGCGGACGCCCGCAAAGCACTTGGCGCGGTCGTGCGCGCGCTCTGGACGTTCTACCGCGACCGCGACGCCACGCTGGCCGAGGTCAACCCCCTCGTGCTCACGAAGGCTGGCGAGGTGGTCTGTCTGGACAGCAAGGTGACCGTCGACGACAACGCCCTGTTCCGGCAGCCGGACCTCACGCCTGACGAGCCGGCGGACGAGCGCGAGGCGAAGGCCCGCAGGGCAGGCCTCGCGTTCGTCGCGCTCGAAGGCGACATCGGCGTCATCGGCAACGGCGCCGGGCTCGTGATGAGCACCATCGACCAGATCGCCGCCGCGGGCGGCAGCGCCGCCGACTTCTGCGACATCGGCGGCGGCGCCCGCGCCGACGTCGTCGTCGCGGCCCTGGACGCGATCTTCGCGGGACCGCCGGTCGCCGCCGTGCTCGTCAGCGTGTTCGGCGGCATCACCCGCTGCGACGAGGTGGCCCGCGGACTCATCGAGGCGCTGGACGCCACCGGCGTCGACGCCCCGGTCGTGGTCCGCCTCGACGGCAACGCCGCCGAGGAAGGGCGTGCGGTCCTCGCGGAGGCACGCCTCGCCGGCGTCACCGTGGCCGGCAGTGCCGGGGAGGCCGTCCGGCTGGCCGTCGCGGCGGCGCGCGAGAGCGCCGGCGGCGCGGGCGCGCCCGGAGGCGAGCGCTGATGGCCATCCTCGTCGACCAGAGCAGCCGCGTCCTCGTCCAGGGCATCACCGGGCGCGAGGGCGCCTTCCACGCGGCGCGCATGCGCGCCGCCGGCACCAGCGTCGTCGCCGGCACCTCGCCCGGCAAGGGCGGCCAGACCGTGGAGGGCGTGCCCGTCTTCGACACCGTTCGCGGCGCGGTCGCGGAGACCGCCGCGGACGTCGCCGTACTCTTCGTGCCGGCGCGCTTCGCGCGCGACGCCATGATCGAGGCGGCGGACGCCGGTATCCGCCTCGTCGTCTGCGTCACCGAGGGCATCCCGGTGCGCGACATGACGGAGGTCACCGCGCACCTCGCCCGTCGCGGCTCTCGGCTCGTCGGGCCGAACGGGCCGGGCCTCATCACGCCCGGCCGCTGCAGCGCCGGCATCATGCCGGCGGCCGTGTTCCGGCCGGGCGTCGCCGGCGTCGTCTCCCGCTCGGGCACGCTCACCTACGAGGTCGTGCACGAGCTCACGCGCGCCGGCGTCGGCCAGTCGACCGCCGTCGGCATGGGCGGTGACGCCGTCCACGGCCTCGGCTTCATCGAGTGTCTCGAGCTCTTCGAGGCCGATCCCGAGACCGAGGCCGTCGCCCTCATCGGCGAGATCGGCGGCGACGACGAGGAGCGCGCGGCGGCGTTCGTCCGTGAGAGCATGACCAAGCCGGTGGTCGCGTGCGTCGCCGGCTTCAGCGCTCCGCCCGGCAGGCGTATGGGCCACGCCGGCGCCATCGTCGAAGGGTCGGCCGGCACGGCCGCCGACAAGAAGGCCGCCCTGGAGGCGGCCGGCATCCCGGTGGCGGCGGCTCCGGCCGACCTCGCGCGCCTGCTGGGAGAGGCCATCACGAGGAGAAGAACGACATGACACAGCTCGTCGTCGGCGACGCGCCGCTCACCATCGACGAGGTCATCGCCGTCGCGCGCGGCGGGGCCGAAGTGACCCTCGGCGCGCCCGCGCGCGAGCGCATCCAGGCGGCCTACGCCGTCGTCGCCGACGTCATCGCGAACGAGCAGGTCGCCTACGGCGTCACCACCGGCTTCGGCCTGCTGGCCACCACGCACATCCCGGTCGACAAGGTGCGCGAGCTGCAGGAGAACCTCGTGCGCAGTCACGCCGTCGGCCTCGGCGAGCCCCTGTCTCGCGAAGTCGTGCGCGCCGCCATGGTCATCCGCCTGAACACGATGGCGCGCGGCCACTCCGGCGTCAGGCTCTCCGTCGCCGAGCACCTGGCCGCGTGCATCAACGCGGACTTCGTGCCGTGGGTGCCGTCGCGGGGCTCGCTGGGCGCCTCCGGCGACCTCGCCCCGTCCGCGCACCTCGTGCTCGCGATGATGGGCGAGGGCGAGCTGCTCACGGAGGACGGGCGGCGCGAGCCGAGCGGGCCTGCTTTGCAGGCCGCCGGGCTCGCGCCCCTCTCGCTCGAAGCCAAGGAGGGCCTCAGCCTCCTCAACGGCACGCAGTTCATGGCCGCCATCGGCTGCATGCTGGTCGCCGATGGCGAGGCGCTCCTCGACTCGGCCGATCTGATCGGCGCGATGAGCCTCGAGGGTCTGCGCGCCTCGGTCGGCCCCTTCGAGGAGCGCATCCAGGCGCTGCGCCCGATCCCCGGCCAGCTGGTCACCGCCGCCAACGTCCGCCGCGCGACCTCCGGCAGCGCGATCATGCTCAGCCACCTCAACTGCGACAAGGTGCAGGACGCCTACTCGCTGCGCTGCATCCCGCAGGTGCACGGCGCCTGCCGCGACGCGCTCGCCTGGCTGCGCCGCGTCGTCGGCGTCGAGGTCGACTCGGTCACCGACAACCCGCTCATCTTCCCGGACTCGGGCGAGATCATCTCGGCCGGCAACTTCCACGGCGAGCCGCTTGCGCTGGCGCTGGACCTCGCGGCGATGAGCCTCTCGGAGATCGCCTCCATCAGCGAGCGCCGCACCTTCCGCATGCTCACCAGCTCGCTCAGCGAGCTGCCGCCGTTCCTCACCACCGACAGCGGCCTCAACAACGGCTACATGATCGCCCAGTACACCGCCGCGGCGCTGGTCAGCGAGAACAAGGTCCTGTGTCACCCGGCGAGCGTGGATTCGATCCCGAGCTCCGGTGACCAGGAGGACCACGTCAGCATGGGCATGACCGCCGCGCTCAAGGCGCTCGACGTGCTCGGCAACGCGCAGAAGGTGCTCGGCATCGAGGCCGTCTGCGCGGCGCAGGCCATCGACCTGCTGGCGCCGCTGGAGCCCGGCCCCGGTACCGGCGCCGGGCGGGCCGTCGTGCGCGAGTTCGCGCCGACGCTCGGGCGGGACAGGTACCTCGCGCCCGAGCTCGAGGCGGCGGCCGCAGCCGTCGCCGCCGGCCGCTTCTCAACCATCGTCCGCGGTGAAGCCGGACCGGGGACGGGCCGATGACCGCCGGCCGCGTGCGCTGCGACCTGCTCGTGCGCGGCGCGAGCGAGCTCGTCACGATGGCCCCCGGCGCCGGGCAGGCTGCGCCCGCCGGCGCCGTCGACCTCGGCGTGATCCCGCACGGCGCCGTCGCGTCCGCGGGCGGCCGCATCGTCTGGGCCGGGCCGCAGGCGGAGATCGCCGGCAGCCCTCGAGGTGCCGGACGACGCCCTGGTCGTCGACGTCGAGGGCGCCGCGGTGCTGCCCGGCTTCGTCGACGCCCACGCGCATCTCGTGTGGGCGGGCGAGCGGGCGGCGGAGTACGGCGCCCGGCTCGCCGGCGCCACCTACCTGGAGGTGCAGGAGGCCGGCGGCGGCATCAACAGCACGGTGCGCGCGACGAGGGCGGCGACGGAGGAGCAGCTCGCCGCCCTCGCCGCGCGCCGCCTCGACTCGTTTCTGCGGCACGGCACGACCACGCTGGAGGCCAAGACGGGCTACGGCCTCACGCTCGAGGACGAGCGCAAGTCGCTGGCCGCCGCCAAGGTCCCGCACCCGGTGCGCCGCGTGCACACCGCCCTCGCGGCGCACCTGACGCCCGAGGAGTACGCCGGCCGCGACGATGAGTACATCTCCCTCGTCTGCGACCAGATCCTGCCGGCGCTCGCCGGCCAGGCCGAGTTCGTCGACGTCTTCTGCGACGAGGGCGCCTTCACCGTGGCGCAGTCGCGGCGCGTGCTCGAAGTGGGACGCGCCCTCGGGTACCGGCTCAAGATCCACGCCGAGGAACTGGCGCACACCGGCGGGACGGCGCTCGCCGCCGAGCTCGGCGCCGTCTCGGCGGACCACCTCATCCACATCACCGGCGAGGACATCGCTGCGCTGCGGGCCGCCGGTACGGTCGCCGTGCTGCTTCCGGGCACCAGCTACACGCTGCACACCACGTACGCGCCGGCCAAGGAACTGCTCGCCGCCGGCGTGACCGTGGCGCTCGCCACCGACTTCAACCCCGGCAGCTGCTACTGCGAGAACCTGCAGATGGCGATCTCGCTGGCCTGTCAGGAGCAGCGGCTGACGCCGGCCGAGGCCCTCCGCGCCGCCACCATGGGCGGCGCTGCGGCGCTCGGCCTCCAGCACGAGGCCGGCAGCGTCGAGCCGGGCAAGCGCTGCGACCTCCTGGTCCTCGATGCGGTCTCCCACCAGGAGCTGCCCTACCATTGGGGCGTCAACCTCGTGAGCGGCGTGATCGCCGGCGGCGAGGTCGTCGTCCGCGACCGCGCGCTCGTGTACGCCGCACCGGCCGCCGGCCCGGCAAGAGCTGACGGAGGTCCCACATGACCCTCATCGAGTGCATCCCCAACTTCAGCGAGGGCCGCCGTCAGGAAGTGATCGACGAGATCGCCGCCGCGGTGACCCGCGTCGACGGCGTCCATCTGCTGGACGTGCAGAGCGACGCGACGCACAACCGCTGCGTCGTCACCTTCGTCGGCCACGAGGGTCCGATCGCGGAGGCGGCCTTCCGCGCCGTCGAGACGGCGGCCGCCCTCATCGACCTCAACCAGCACGAGGGCGCTCACCCCCGCTTCGGCGCCGCCGACGTCGTGCCGTTCGTGCCGCTCCGCTCCGACGAGATGCCGGTCTGCGTCGAGGTCGCAACGGTGCTGGCGCGCCGCGTCGCCACCGACCTCGAGATCCCCGCGTTCCTCTACGAGGACGCGGCTCGCGTGCCCGAGCACCGCAACCTCGCCGTCATCCGCGGCAAGGGCTTCGAGGAGATGCGGGACGTCATCGGCAGCGATCCCGCGAAGACGCCGGACGAGGGCGAGGCGCGCGTGCACGCGACGGCCGGGGCCGTCGC
Organism: uncultured Thermoleophilia bacterium; assembly: GCA_963808735.1. GTDB lineage: Bacteria > Actinomycetota > Thermoleophilia > UBA2241 > UBA2241 > CAIXSE01. The sequence continues at coordinate 32,728 of CAWEHE010000016.1, forward strand.
CATCGGCGCGCGCTTCCCGCTCATCGCCTTCAACGTCAACCTCGACTCGGACGACCTCGATCTGGCGCAGCGCATCGCCGTCGAGATCCGCGAGCGCGACGGGGGCATGAAGTGCGTCAAGGCGATGGGGCTGCTGCTCGAGGACGGCGCCGTGCAGGTCTCGATGAACCTGACCGACTACCGGGTGACCTCGATGGCCGACGTCGTCGGCGCGATCGGCGAGCGCGCCGCGGTCGCGGGCGTGGCGATCCGCGAGAGCGAGGTCGTCGGCCTGCTCCCGGAGGACGCTCTCGTCCGCCTGGCGCAGTCGGCGCTGTACGCCACGGGGTTCACGCGCGCGCAGGTCCTGGAGGCGCAGGTCCTGGATACGCTGCTGTGAATACCGGCCGGGGCCAGTCCTCATCACCGGGCTCCGTCTCACGCCGCTCTTCCTCACCTTCAAGGAGCCGTATCACTGGGCCGGCCGCGTGGACTACGGCTGCGCGGTCGTCCTCGTCGAAGTGGAGACCGACGCGGGCATCACGGGCATCGGCGAGTCGACGGCGTCGCTCGCCGCCGAGGGCACCGTCGCGGCGCTTCGCGCCGTCGAGCCGCTCTTCATCGGCCAGCCGGTCCACGACGTCGCCCGGCTGATGCACGAGGCTCGCCACCTCGGCAGCTTCAACCACACGCCCTGGCACGCCGACTTCGTCCTCGCCGGCGTGGAGATGGCGCTCTGGGACGCGATCGGCAAGGCCGCCGGCCAGCCGGTGTACCGGCTCCTCGGCGGTGCGGTGCGCGACGAGGTCGACTACTTCGGCTTCGTCCAGGGCGACACCACCGAAGAGCTCGTCGCGCACGCCCGCGAGCTTGCGGCGGCGGGCCACGGCGTCATCTACCTCAAGGTCGGTCGCGGCGACGAAGCGGACGTGAGGAATACGGCGGCCGTGCGCGAGGCCATCGGCGGCCGCCGTCTGCGCGTGGACCCCAACTGCGCCTGGAGCGTGCCCGAAGCGATCCGCATGATCCACACGCTCGAGCCCTTCGACATCGATTGGGTGGAGCAGCCGACGCACGCTGCTCAGCGTGACGGCGATGCGCCAGGTGCGCGAGGCCGTGAGCGTCCCCATCGCCGCCGACCAGGCGGTGTTCACGCCGGCCGACGTCTACGACATCGTGCGGCAGCGCGCGGCGGACGTCATCGTCCTCTCGCCGCACGAGGCCGGCGGCCTGCTCGCCTTCGGCAAGGCCGCCGCCATCGCCGAGGCCGCCGGCGTGCCCGTCTGCCTGCACGGGCAGGGCGTCTCTGGCATCACCGACTGCGCCCAGCATCACCTCGGCCTGAGCACGGCGAACCTCACCGAGGGCAACCAGATCATGCACCAGCTGCTGGTCGAGGACCTGGTGAGCACGCCCGACCTCACGCCCCGGCAGGGCAAGCTCGGCCTCTTCGACGCACCGGGGCTCGGCGTCGAGCTCGACCGCGACGCGGTCGCCCGCGCCGCCGAGCGCTACGAGAAGGGAGCCGCGACGTGACCGTCGCTCCCTACCCCGAGTTCTTCAACGACGTCTTCGGGCCGGTCATGCAGCCCGGCTCGAGCTCGCACACGGCCGGGCCGTGCCGGCTCGCCTACCTCGCCGGCTGCCTGCTGGGCGAGCCGGTCGCCAAGGTCCTCATCGAGCTCGACACGGAGGGCTCCTTCGCAGGCACGTTCGGGATCATGGCTGAGGACCGGGCCATGGTGGCCGGGGTCCTCGGCTACCTGCCGGACGACCGGCGGCTCTTCCGCAGCTTCGAGTTGGCCGAGGAGGCCGGCGTCGAGGTGGGCTTCTCGTTCACCGAGATCGTCGAGAGCAAGCACCCGAACGCGATGAAGTTCATCCTGACGGGCCAAAGCGGCCTGATGGTCGAGCTGGTCGGCGACTCGACCGGCGGCGGCATGGTCGAGACGGTCATCGGTCGACGGGTTCCCGTACCGCACGCTCGGCGACGCCTTCGTGCTGTTCGTCCAGGACCCGCAGGAGGCCCTGAGCAACGAGAAGATCGAGCGGCTCAGGGCCGAACTCCCCGATGTGGTCGACGCGCAGGAAGTGCGCGTCGCCGGCCGCGGGGTCCTGTACGCATTCGCGCTGCCCGTGGAGCCGGATCTCGTGGCGCTCCGCGAGTCACTCGACGGCGACGTGCCGGTGCTCCGGCTGGCGCTGCTGCGGCCGCTGCTGCCGGTCGTCAGCCAGCCCGACCGCAGGCCGCAGCTCTTCGACACCATGACGCGCTGGCGCGAGCTCGCGGCGGAACGCGATGCGCCACTCTGGGAGGTCGCCGTCCAGTACGAGATGGACGCGTCGGGCTGGCCGCGCGCCTGGGTGGTCGACCGCATGAGGGAGCTGGCGCTGGTCATGCGGCGGCAGACGCGCGCGGTCTACGAGGAGGACCTGACCGTCATCGACACCGAGTTCAAGCCGGACTTCGCCCGCCGCTGGGCGCGGCACGCGGAGACGCCGGCGCGAGTCAGCGACGGCGTCACGGCGCGGACCATCAAGTACGCGTACGGCGCCGGCGCCGGCATCCCCGGCGTCGAGAACGTCCCGGGGCCGATGGGCGGCGGGGCGGGCTACATCTACGCGGCCCTCAGCGCCGTGCAGGAGGCCCGCGGCCTGAGCGACGACGACCTGCTCCGCGGGCTCTTCGTCGCCGCGGGGGTGGGCGCCATCGCCTACACGCGCACCGAGCCTACGGGCGAAGTGCTAGGCTGTACCGGCGAATCGGGCGTCTGCGGCGCGATGGCCGCCGCGGCGATCGCGGAGATGGTCGGCGGGTCCCCCGAGGCGGTCGAGAACGCGGCGTCGCTCGCCCTCCAGGCCTTCACGGGCCTGCCGTGTGATCCGATGCCCGGCGGCCTCAGCCAGCCGTGCCGCAGCCGCATCATGGCGGCGACGTGCATGGCCCACGTCTTCGCCGACCTGGCGCTCGCCGGCCACGAGGCCGTGCTGCCGCTGCACGAGGCCATCGACGTCGCCGACGGCATCGGCCGCGCTCTGCCGCCCGAGCTGCTGTGCACGTCCGAGGGCGGGTGCTGCGCGGCGCCGGCGGCGCAGGCCCGCAGGGCCGCGTACCGGCGCTGGTTCGACGAGAGCCGCCCGGAGGACAGGCCTCCGGGCAACCTGATCTGACGAGCGAGAGGAGAGCGGCGATTTGACAGAGGATCTGCAGTACGTCGGCGGGAGCTACCCCGTCCACGACGTGGCCCAGAAGGTGACCGGGGAGCTCGTCTACGGCAGCGATTTCAGCGTGCCGGGCATGCTCCATGCCAAGCTGATCCTCAGCGCGATCCCGCACGGCATCGTCAAACAGATCGACGCCTCGCGCGCCGAGGCGCTGCCGGGCGTCGTCAAGGTGTTCACTTGCTTCAATTCGCCGATAGACCGGTTCTGCCGGGCGCGCATCCACCCCGGACAGGACCTGGCGCCTCACGACGAGACGCTGTTCAGCGAGCATGTCCGCTTCGTCGGCGACCGAGTCGCTGCGGTGGTGGCGACGAGCAGGGCGACCGCACAGGCGGCCGCGGCACTCGTCGAAGTCGAGTACGAGGAGCTACCGCCGCTGCTGACCGTCGACGAGGCGCTGGCCAGCGACGACGTCATGGTCCATTCCACCGGCAACCTCGCCTACGAGTACGAGGTCGACAAGGGCGAGCGGCCGGACCTCGAGGGCGCGGTCATCGTCTCCTCCTCGACCAGCACGCCGCGCATCCATCACGCGGCGCTCGAGCCGCACGTCTGCATCGCCCAAGGCCACAGCACCGGCGGCATGACCGTCTGGACGACGAGCCAGGGAGCCTACGCGGCCCGCACCGTGATCGCGGAGCTGCTCCACCTGGAGTATCACCGCGTGCGCGTGGTCAAGGTGCCGATGGGCGGCTCGTTCGGCGGCAAGACCGAGTACATCATCGAGCCCGTGGCCGCCTTCCTTGCTCACGAGACGCACCGTGCCGTCAAGCTCCTCCTCGATCGCGAGGAATGCATGATCGCCACCATGGCGCGGCCGGCCACGTGGACGACGATCCGGACCGCCTGCACGCCGGACGGCGAGCTGCTCGACTTCGAGGCGGCGACCACGCTGGACTCCGGCGCGTACGCGTCGAGCACCCCGGACTACTCCATCCACATGTGCAAGAAGGTGACGAAGGTCTACCGCACGCCGCACTACCAGCACCAGAGCCGCGCCGTGCTCACGAACACCCCGGTCGGGGGCGCCGCCCGGGGCTGGGGCGCGCCGGAGATGGCGGCGGCCACGGAGATCCACATGGACCGGGTGGCGGCCGCCCTGCGGCTGGACCCGGTCGAGCTGCGCCTCAAGAACATGGTCGAGCCCTTCGACACCGACCTCGTCACCGGCCTGCCGCTCGGCGACGCGCGCGTGCGCGAGTGCCTCGAGCGCGGCGCCGTGGCCTTCGACTGGGCGGCGCGCCGGGCCCGCCCCGCGGGGCGGGGCCGCTTCCGGCGCGGCGTCGGCGTCGCCGCCGGCGCGCACAAGAACGGCATGTTCGGCGCCTTCCCCGAGGCGAGCAACATGTCGCTCAAGATGAACGAGGACGGCACCTTCGAGCTCAACGCCAGCCTGCACGAAGTCGGCTGCGGCATCGTGACGACGATGAAGGTCATCGTCGCCGAGGTGCTCGGCGTGCATCCGGACCGCATCGCCGCCGGCGAGGCCGACACGGCGACGACGCCGTTCGACTACGGCACCTACGGCAGCCGCGTGACCTACGTGTGCGGCGAGTGCGCGCGCGTGACCGCCGAGAAGGTCAAAGGGCGGCTCCTCCAGGCCGCCGCCGAGCTGCTCAAGGAGCCGGTCGTGCATCTGTACACGCGCGACGGCGCCGTGCGCGTCCGGCACGACGCGGAGCGCGCGATCGCCTACCGGGACCTCGCGCGCCTCAGCCACATGCGGCACGTGCCGTCGATCGCCGCGTCGGTGTCGTACTACGCGGTCTCCAACCCGGCCTCGTACTCGGTTCAATTCGCCGAGGTCGAGGTGGACTGCGCCACGGGCCTCGTCGCCGTCACCGACTTCCTTGCCGTCGCCGACGTGGGGCGGGCCATCAACCGCGGCATGGTCGAGGGCCAGTACCAGGGAGCGGTGCAGATGGGCATCGGCTACGCCCTCTACGAGCACCTCGACGTCGACGAGGGCGGCCGCAGCGGCGTCGACGGCTTCAAGAACTACCACATGGTGAACGCCCCCGACATGCCCGACGTGCAGGTGCTGCTGGTCGAGCACGAGGGCGACGACGGGCCCTTCGGCGCCAAGAGCGTCGGGGAGATCGCCACGGTGCCCACCGCGCCGGCGATCGTCAACGCCGTCAACAACGCGCTGGGCACGGAGCTCTCCGACCTGCCCCTGATCCCCGAGCGCATCATCGCCGCGCTCCACGGCGAGGAGGTGACGGCATGCAGCTCCTGCTGAACGTGAACGGGATGACCTACGAAGTTGACGCGCCCCCCACGGCGCGGCTTCTCGACGTCCTGCGTGACCAGCTGGGTCTGACCGGCACCAAGGAAGGCTGCGCCGAGGGCGAATGCGGCGCGTGCACGGTGATCGTCGACGGCAGGGCCGTGAACGCGTGCGTGATGCTCGCCGTGCAGGCGCGCGGCAAGGAGGTCCTGACGGTCGAGGGACTCGCCGAGGACGGCCAGCTCGATCTGCTCCAGCAGAAGTTCGTCGAGTACGGCGCCGTGCAGTGCGGCTACTGCACGCCGGGCATGCTCATGTCGGCCAAGGCGCTGCTCATGGCCAACCCCGTGCCGTCCGACCAGGACATCCGCATCGCGCTCGCCGGCAACCTGTGCCGCTGCACCGGCTACTCGGCGATCGTCGCCGCCGTCAAGGCGGCCGGCGGCCAGGAGGCGACGCCGGCGATGGTGCTGCCGGGCGAGGCCGACGAGCTCGCCGCGGAAGTGATGACTGACCCGGAGACGCTGGCCGCGGCCTGCGAGGTCGCGCAGGCCGACGCGGACGGGCCCTTGGGCGCTCCCTGCGGCCCTGAGAGGGGTGAGTGAGGTGGCGCTGACGGAGGTCGTGACACCGGCAGGGCTCGACGAACTGGTCGCGGCTCTCGCTGAGGCGACGCCGAAGACCCGGCTCCTGGCGGGCGGCACCGACCTGGTGCGGGCCATCCGGCTGCCCGGCAACGAGCCGGACGTGATCGTCGACCTCACGGGGCTCGTGGAGCTCTCGTACGTGCGCCTCGATGGAGAGACGCTCCGCGTCGGCGCGACGACGACGTTCACCGACCTGCAGACACGACCCGCTGGTGCGCGAGCATGCCCTGTGCCTCGGACTCGCCGCCGCGCAGGTCGGCTCCGCGCAGATCCGCAACATCGGCACCGTCGGCGGCAACATCGCCAATGCGTCGCCCTGCGCCGACAGCGCCACTGCGCTCACGGCCCTCGGCGCCGCGGTCACCACCGTGAACGGCGCCGGCGACGTCCGCACCCGCCCCATCGGCGAGGTCTTGCTCGGCCCCAACCATACGAGCCTCGCCCACGACGAGGCGATCACCGAGTTCTCCTTCGCCGCGCTCGGCCCGGAGCACCGCTCCGCGTTCGCCAAGATCGGCTCGCGCACCGCGGTGAGCGTCGCGCGACTGAGCGCCGCCCTGGTCGTCCGCTTCGATGCGGCCGCCGGGACGCTCGCCGACGTGCGCGTCGCGCTCGGCGCGGTGGGCGGAGCCGCCTTCCGCGCCGCTGCCCTCGAGCAGGCTCTGGAAGGGCGGCCGGCGGACGAGGAGTCGGCGCGGCTGTTCGCGGAGGGCTGTGTCGCGGCCGTACAGGATTCCATCCCCGGCCGCTACTCGCTGCCCTACAAGCAGCACGCTGCGGTGGGCCTGGCGTACGACGCGTGGAACGGACTGGCGCTGATCAGCCCGCCGTGCGAGCCCGCCTGGGACTAGCCGGGCTACGCCGTCAGGGCGTGGGCGCCGGCGCCGGCGCCTCGTCCTTGGTCTGCAGCGCGAGCAGCTCGTCCGGCGGGATGTGGCACTTGTAGGTGTGCCCATCGCCCGTCTCCTGGATCGGCGGCTCCTGCTGCTCGCAGATCTCGCCGAGGAGGCGGTGGCAGCGCGTGTGGAAACGGCAGCCCGAGGGCGGGTCGGAGAGGCTGGGCATGGAGCCGCGCAGGGCGATGCGCTGCTGGACGCTGTCGAAGTCGAGCTTGGGGATCGAGCTCAGGAGCGCCTCGGTGTAGGGGTGGTGCGGCGGGTTGAAGACCTCTTCGGCGGCGCCGACCTCGATGAGCTCCGCCAGGTACATGACCCCGATGCGGTCCGAGATGTAGCGCACCACGGCCAGGTCGTGGCTGATGAACACGTAGGAGACCCGCTCCTTGGTCTGCAGCTCGACGAGCAGGTTGAGGATGCTCGCCTGGACCGAGACGTCGAGCGCCGATGCAGGCTCGTCGCAGATGACCAGCGTCGGATCGCCGGCGAAGGCGCGGGCGATGGCGATGCGCTGCTTCTGGCCGCCCGAGAGGTCGGTCGGCCGCTGGAGCAGGAACCGCGGCTCGACGCGCACGTTGTGCGAGAGCGTGTCGACCTTGGCGCGCACGTCCTGGCCGCCGCCGAGTTTGCGCACGGCGCGCGTGAGGATGGCGCGCGTGCTCCAGGCCGGGTTGAGCGTCGAGTCCGGGTTCTGGAAGACCATCTGGATGGCGCGCAGGGCATTCTGCGAGCGCTTGCCTGCCGTGGCCTTCAGCTGGTTGCCCTCGAACGTGACCGTGCCGGAATCGGGGGCGAGCAGGCCGGTGACGCACTTCGCCAGCGTCGTCTTGCCGCTGCCCGACTCACCGACGAGGCCGAAGGTCTCCCCCTTCCGCAGGCCGAGGGAGACGTCGGCGACCGCCGTCAGCTGCCTGCGGCCGTCCTTGAAGGTGCGGACCACGTCGTCGATATCGAGCACGTCTCCCTGGTCCGCGCCCCGCGCCTCCAGGCTGGTGGCGAGCACCGGGGTCGTGCGCGGCATGTCCGCGACCTCGGCCGAGAAGTAGCAGCGTGCGTGGCGGGAGCCCTTGCCGACGGGGTTGGCGTGGTGCGGCGAGTAGGATGCGGGGTCGGGCGGCAGGGCTTCTGCCTCCGCGGCGCCCTTGGTGCCGGCGTCGCTCGGCCAGGCGTAGAGATCGGGCTCGCGCTGCTTGCAGACCGGCTTGGCCATCGGGCAGCGCGCCGAGTAGACGCACCCCTCGAGCGGTTCGCCGAGCGCGGGCAGCGTGCCCGGGATCGTCTGCAGGGCGGCATCGGTCTTGTTCATGCCGAAGCTCGGCACGCAGCGCATCAGGCCCATCGTGTACGGGTGGCGCGGGTCGGTGAAGATGTCGCGCGCGGGACCCTCCTCGACGAGTCGTCCGGCGTACAGGACGCCGACGCGGCTGCAGAGCCTGCGCACCAGGCCGAGGTTGTGCGTGATCAGCAGGATGGCGGCATTGATCCGTCCCTGGAGCTCCGCGATGAGGTCCAGAATCTCGGCTTCGACCGTCGCGTCGAGACCGGTCGTGGGCTCGTCGAGGATGAGCAACCTCGGGTTCACGGACAGCGCCATGGCGATGACCACGCGCTGCTGCTGGCCGCCGGAAAGCTCGAAGGGGTAGCGGCGCAAGGTGGAGTCGGGGTCGGGGATCGCCACGGCACGCAGGCTCTCGCGGGCGCGCTCGAGCGCGGCCTTCTTGTCCATGCCCTCGTGGTAGTGGTACACCTCGGCGAGCTGGTCGCCGATGCGCATCGCCGGGCTCAGGGCCGTGGCGGGATCCTGGTAGACCATCGCCACCTTGCCGCCGCGCCACTTGCGGAGGGCCTCTTCGCTGAGCGTGCTCACGTCCTGGCCGTCGACGCTCACCGTGCCGGCGTCGATCGTGCCGTTGGCCGCCAGGTAGCGCATGGCCGCCATGGCCAGCGTCGTCTTGCCGCAGCCCGACTCGCCGACGAGTCCGTAAGCCTCGCCCGGCTCGATGTGCAGCGTCACGCCCTTCAGCACGGGCAGCTCCCGGCCGCGGCGATGGAAGGTGACCTCCAGGTCGCGGACGTCGAGCGCCGAGGGCGGCGCGTCGGGGACGTTCACGGGCTGCTCCACGGTGCTCATTTCGAGAACGTCCTCCCGAGACCGTCGGTGATGAGGTTGACCGCCACCACGAGGGAAGCGAGGGCGGCGGCCGGGAACAGCACCGTCCACGGTGCGATCTGCAGGAAGACCCGCTCCACGGCGATCGTGAGGCCCCAGTCGGGCGACGGTGGCGCCAGGCCGAAGCCGAGGAACGACAGCGTGGCCGCGGTGAACACCGCATAGCCCAGGCGGATCGTGCCCTCGACGATGATCGGCTGCGTGATGTTGGGCAGGATCTCGCGCGACATGACGAACGCGGAGCGCTCGCCGCGCAGCTGCGCGGCCATGACGTACTCGCGCTCGCGCTCGCCGATGACCGCCGCGCGGATGGTGCGCGAGACAACCGGCGTGAACAGCGCGCCGATGGCGACGATGATGATCGCCGTACCCTTGCCCAGCAGCGACAGGATCAGGATCGAGGTGATGATGATCGGCAGCGCCAGCAGGACGTCGATCAGGCGCATGATGATCTCGTCCGTGAGCCCCCGATAGTAGCCCGAGACGAGGCCGATGATGCCGCCCCACAGGAGGGCGAGCACGGTGGCCAGCGGCGCGATGATGAGCACGGTGCGGGCGCCGGCCATGGTGCGGGCGAGCACGTCGCGCCCGAGGTCGTCGGTGCCGAACCAGTGCGCGGAACTGGGAGCCTGAAGGGAGACGGCGGCGTCGGTGGCGGTGGGGCTCTGCGTGATGAACGTCGAGAACAGCGCCATGAAGATCCAGAACAGCACGATGATGAGGCCGACCATGAAGGTAGGGCTCCGGAACAGCGCCCGGATCAGGTAGCGCCGCTGCCGCCGCTGCTCGGCGGCCGCGGCGGCGTCGGCCTGGAGCTCCTGCTCCTTGAGGCTCTCGCCGGGGATCGCGTAGTCTCTACCCCCGGTGGCCGCGTCGGCGCGGAGCTCGAGCATCTCGGGATCGTCGCCCAGCTGACCGGTGCGGTTCTCCAGGTCGGGATCCGGGCCGAACGGGCTGCGTGGGTCTTCGCCCACGTCAGCCTCCCTTCCGGATCCGCGGGTTGAGCAGCGCGACCACGATGTCGGCGACGAGGTTGGCCGCCATGTAGACGAGCGCCACCATGAGGACCGACGCCTCGAGCATGGGGACGTCGTGCGTCTGCGCGGCCTCGACCATGAGCCTGCCGATGCCGGGGTAGTTGAACAGATACTCGACGACGACCAGGCCGCCGATGAGCCAGCCGACCTGGCTGCCGATGACCGTGACCGTGGGCACCATGGCGTTGCGCAGCACGTGGCCGAAGACGACACGGCTGCGCGGGACTCCCTTGAGCACGGCGGTGCGGATGTACGGCATGGCCAGCACCTGCACGGTGCCGACGCGGGCCATGCGCGCGATGTAGCCCAGCTCGAGGAACATCAGCGGGATGGCCGGGAGGATGAGGTAGTAGAACCTTTCGTAGAAGGGCGAGCCGTCCGGCGGCATCGCCGTGATGGGAAGCCATTTGAGCCACACGGCGAACACGTACAGCAGGACGACGCCGCTCACGAACTCGGGGATCACGGTCATCGACAGCGTGGACACCGTGATCGTCCTGTCTAACGCACTGTCTCGTCTGAGGCCGGAGAACACGCCCAGCGCGATCGACGTGGGAATGATGAGGATCAGGGCGAAGCCGGCGAGGATCATCGAGTTCCAGAGCGCGGCCATGACCGTCGGCCGCACCGGCACCTTGAGCACCGGTGACTCGCCCCAGTCGCCGGTCACGAAGCTACCGGCCCAGGTGGCGTAGCGCACGACGAGCGGCCGGTCGGCGCCGAGCTTTTCGTTCAGGGCGGCGACGGCCTCTTCGGTGGCGTACTGTCCCAGGATGCTGCGCCCCACGTTGCCGGGCAGCACCTCCGCGAGCGCGAAGATCAGTATCGACGCGAGGATCAGCGTCGGTATCATCAGCAGGAGCCGGCGTCCGATGAGGCGCAGCATCCCGGGAGCCTTTCGTCAGTTCCTTGTCAGTTGCCGGCCGTCAGCCTCAGGCCGTCTTGAAGGCCGCGGTGCAGTCGCAGTAGAACGACCCGGGGCCCTGGATGTTGTAGACGGTCGTCTTCTGCGTGCGCGCCTGGGCGATGAAGTACGGCACCATGATCGGCGTCGCGTCAAACTGCATCTGCGACAGCTTGCCCCCGAGATCCTTGCGCTCCGTCTCGTCGAGGGTCGCCTGATAGGCGTCGAAGGTGCTCTGGAACTCCGGATCCTTCCAATGCGACGAGCTCCAGACGGCGTCGGGCAGGAGCATGGCCGCGGCGTAGATGCCGGGCGTCGGACGGCTACCCCACTCGACGATGGTCATGGGCGCGACGATCCACGGCGTGGTGCCGTAGTAGTCGGTGTCGCTGCCTGCGTAGAACTCGGTGTAGCTCATCTGGTTGATCGTGACCTGGATACCCGCTGGCCCGCACTGGTCCTGGATCAACTGCGCCAGCTGGGGGTTCTCCAGGTACTTGGCGACAGTCAACTCGATCTCGACCCCGTCCGGGAAGCCGGCCTCGGTGAGGAGCTGCTTGGCCTTGTCGTAGTCCTGCGCGCGCGGCAAATCGGCCGGCATGTCCGTGATGCCCGGGTAGGCCTCGGAGTTCCAGAAGGTGTCGGTCCCGATGATGCTGCGGCCGTCGTACAACGCCTTGTTGATGGCGTCGCGGTCGAGAGAGTAGGCGACGGCCTGGCAGAGTGCCGCGCCGCCGGTCTTCCACGGCTCCTTGTTCTGGTTGAAAGCGACCTCGCGGATGCCCGTGCCCGGGTAGATATCCACGCGGAGATTGGGATCCTGGAACAGCGCCTGCGCGCCCTGGAAGATCGTCTGAGGCTGGCAGTCGATGCTGCCGGACTGCATCTGCAGGTTCTGGGCAGAGTTGTCCTCGACCATGACGTACTCGAGACCATCCAGGTACGGGAGCTGCTGGCCCGAGTCGTCCTTGCCCCAGTAGGTGGGGTTCTTCTTGAACGTCGCCTTCTGCTTCGTCACGTACTGATCGAGCATGAAGGGGCCGGTGCCGACCGGGTTGTTGATGATGTCGCCCTTGTAGCCGCGCGGCAGGATGGCGCTGTTGTAGTTGCCTCCGGACACGGTGAACGGAAAGTCCGCATATGGCTTGAGGAGGTTGAACTCGACCGTGGATGCATCGATCGCCTTCGTACCGCCTGGGTCGAGCACCCCACCCCACTGGGACTTGGCGCCGCCCGAGCCGCCCTCCGGATCGAGGAGGCGTTCGACGGTCGTGACGACGTCCTCGGCCTCGAAGGGGCTGCCGTCGTTGAACGTGACGCCCTGGCGCAGCTTGAACGTCCAGACGTCGAGCGTGTCGTTCGGTGTCCAGCTCTCGGCGAGCTTGGGCTTGAGCGAGTTGTCGTTGTTCAGGTCCACGAGGAACTCGAGGAACTGGGTGACCAGCACGATGCCGCCCTGGTCGTAGATCGTGACCGGGTCAGGGTCCGTGATCGGCGCCGGACCGATGAGGCTGAGCGTGCCGCCCATCACGGGGTCAGGCATGGCGGCACTGGCGCTCGGTGACGCGGTGTCGGTGCTGCTGCCACCGCAGGCGGCCAGCAGCGAACCGGCGGCGGTCATCGAGAAGCCGAACACCGACGCCCGAACCAGCAGCTGCCGTCTCGTCATCTGTCCTTTGAGGACCTGCTCGACCAGGTGCTGGCCGTACTCTCTTTCGTACTTCGCGCTAGCCATATCGCTACTCCCCCTTGACGCAAGCCTGTGGAACGAGCGTTTTGGCGTTGGCCCAGTGGACGGGCCGCCCCCGACACATCCGGGTCACCATACACACGGACGCGGTGGATGGCAAGGCCGAATTGACCAGACAGTTAGTCACCCGTCCCCTTTCGACGGTGCTGATATGCGGCAGAGCCGGCAACTTACGGCATTCCATGCGGTTCTGGCACAGCGGACCGTCAGATATTCGTTCCACCGCCCCGGGGAACGCCGACCCTTGTACGAGGCTCCTCTTCGTTGGTCTGTACCACTGGAGCCTGTGGTACGCTTCGGACGGCCGTGCGGCAATGGTACGCCGTCCGGCATGGAGACCGCCGTTGCATTCTTCGAGGAGGTAGGGGTGGCGAGCGCGCGGCGCACACCGGAGCGGACGAGCCCGCTGTATCTGTGGCTCGCGTCAGTGCTGCGCGACCAGATCGAGGCAGGGCATCTGGGCGCCCACGGGTCTGTGCCCTCAGAGCGCGCCCTCAGCGAACGCTACGAGGTCAGCCGCATGACCGCCCGGCACGCGCTCGAGACGCTCACGCTCGAGGGCTACCTGTACCGCCACCCCCGCCGGGGGACGTTCGTGGCCGAGCCCCGGCTGCGCTTCAGCGTCGGCAGCTTCACGCACAACATGACGGAGGCCGACCGCGCGCCGGGCACCAAGGTCCTCGCGGCCGCCACGGTCGATCCGGACCCCGTGGCGGCGGAGCTGCTGGGCGTGCCGGCGGGCGGCAAGGTGCACGTGCTCCAGCGGCTGCGGACGGCGGTCGGCGAGCCGATCGCCATCGAGAACATCCAGCTCTCCGCGGCGCGGTTCCCCGACCTGCTCGAGCACGACCTGGCGGGCTCGCTCTGGGTGCTCCTCCGGGCGCTGTACGACGTGCACCCGGCAAAGGCCGACGCGCGGGTGGTCGCGGTCACGCTCGACAAGTTCGAGGCCGAGACCCTCGGGGTGAAGGCGGGGAGCCCCGCGATCGTGCTCACGCGGACTGTCTACGACGTCGAGGACGCCGTCGTCGAGCTCGCGCGCGACGTCTATCGCGGAGACCGGACCGAGTTCTCGGTGACGGCGCCCGTGGAGGACGACGGCCGGTAGGACCGGCGCGAGACCGCAGTCAGGCCGCACGCGGCGCGTCAGTCGAGCCGCACGCCCTGCCGCTTCAGTTCGGCCTGCACGTGCGCGACGTCGACGGCGCCGGTGGTGCGGCCATCCCTGAGGGACACCGCCGCCGCCACGCCGGCGGCCTGCCCCGTCACCGCGCAGCACATCATGCCGCGTGTGGCCGCGTGGGAGATCTTGTCGCCGGCCACGCAGCGGCCGGCGACCAGCAGGTTGTCGATCTCCTTCGGGACGAGGATCCCGTAGGGCACCTGGAAGTAGCGGCCGGTGGTGGGCAGGATGAGGCGGCTGTAGCCGTCCACGAACTCGGGGCAGATGCCCACGGCGTCGTCGAAGCGCGCCTCCCCGCAGACGTCCTCACCGGTGAGGTCGTAGCGGCCGCGGATCTTGCGCGAGTCGCGGGTCCCGAGAGTCATGGAGAAGGTGCGCAGCCGGGCGCGCTCGAAGCCGGGGGCGTAACGGCGCAGCGCCTCGATCGCCAGCATCGCCTGCCGCCGGCCCTCGATCTCCGCGCGCGTCAGGTCGCGCACGTCGCTGCAGTCGTAGCCCTTCATCACGACCATGTTCAGGTAGGTCGCCTCGCCCTCGTCCGTCAGCCGGCCCCAGGTGCCGCCGATGCTCTTGATGCCCTCGGGGATGAGGCCGTCCCGGCGCGCCGCGTCGAACGGCTCCTGAAGGTACGGGCTGAAGAGCTGGTCCTCCTTGCCCGAGGTCTCCGTACTCCAGCACCGCCCCCAGTCGCCGTAGGTGGGCGACGTCTCCGCTACGTAGTCCAGAAAGCGCTGCTTGTCCACGCCGGAGCACGAGAAGATCACATTGACGCCCAGCATCTCGTCGACGGGGGTCTTTCGATACGGCGCCCCTGCGCGAAAGGCCAGGTCGGCGTCGCCGGTCGCGTCGATGACGCGCTTCGCCAGCACCGCCTGCCGCCCCGACTTGCTCTCGGTGATGACGCCGGTGACGACTCCCGCGTCGACGATCGGCTCGACCGCCGGGCAGTGAAGCAACGGCTCCACGCCCGCCTCCTGCACCAGCTCATCGGCGACGACCTTGAACAGCTCGGGGTCGAGCGCCTCGCTGTCCGACTGCGACTCCGGCTGCGAGGCTCCCGCCGCTCTCGCACGCTGTTCGAACTCCACGCCGATGCCTTCGGCGTCCACGGTGCCCTCGTGCCGGTACCAGGCGATCGTCTCGACGCCCACCTGCGTGATCACGCCGCCGAAGCAGCCGTAGCGGTCGACCAGCGTCGTGTGGGCGCCGGCCCGCGCCGCGGCGACCGCCGCGGCGAGACCGCCGGGTCCGCCGCCGACGACGAGGACGTCCGTCTCGTGCAGGACCGGCGTCGACTTCGGCGCTTCTGAGATGTGCTTCATCAGGATCTCCCGCGGCGCCTGGCGCGCCCGCATCCGGCGTCACGCGGACCCCGTCCGCGCCGTTTCTTGACAGAGTATGGCACAGCGGTCATGGTACATACCAGACGCGTGGTACATACCAACTTGCGCACGAGGGAGTGAGACGTCATGGGGCGAGCGGCGGACGGCCCGGCCGAGAGCGAGAGCATCAAGACCATCGTGCCGCCGGCCGGGATCGGCGTGACCCGGCGGTCGGCGCCCAAGGACACCCGCAGGCGCCAGCTTCGCCGTCTGGCGGGAGAGCACTTCGACGTGCTCGTGGTCGGAGGTGGGGTCACCGGCTGCGGCGTCGCTCTCGACGCGGCCAGCCGCGGCCTGTCCGTCGCGCTCGTCGAGAAGCGGGACTTCGCCGCCGGCACGTCGAGCAGGTCGAGCAAGCTGATCCACGGCGGCCTGCGCTACCTGGAGCAGCTCGACATCGGACTGGTGCGCGAGGCGCTCCACGAGCGGCGGCTGCTGGTGGAGACGCTCGCCCCCCACCTGGTACACCCCACCCCGTTTCTCTTCCCGCTGGCGCACGGCCTGCGCGACCGCGCGTTCATGGGTGCGGGCCTCCTCCTGTACGACGCGCTCGCGGGCACCAAGCCGGCGATGCCTCGCCACCGCCATCTCTCGCGCGGCGCGTGTCTCCGCGCCGTGCCGTCCCTTCGCGACGACGCCCTGACCGGCGGCATCCGCTACTTCGACGCGCAGGTGGACGACGCCCGGTTCGCCGTCACTCTGGCCCGCACGGCCTTCGACCACGGCGCTGCCTGCGTGTCCGCCATCGAGGTCTCGGGGTTCTTGCGCAACGGGGAGCGGATCGTCGGCGTCCGCGCCGTCGACCTCGAGAAGGGCGACGAGCTCGAGATCAGCGCCCGGGTCGTCATCAACGCCACCGGCGTCTGGACGACCGAGATGGAGCGCCTCGCCGGCGTCCGCGATCCTCTCGTCGTCCGCCCGTCGAAGGGCGTGCACGTCGTCGTACCCAAGGCGTGCATCGACTCCGATCTCGCGCTCATCCTGCCCACGGAGAAGAGCGTGCTGTTCGTCCTGCCCTGGGGTGACCACTGGATCATCGGGACGACCGACACCGACTGGGAGCACGGGCTGGACCACCCGTCCGCCACGCGCGCCGACATCGACTACCTCCTCGGTCACGTCAACGCCGTCCTGCGGGTCCCGCTGACGCTCGCGGACATCACGGGCGTGTACGTCGGCCTGCGTCCGCTGGTGAGCGACGGGTCCAGGGACACCGCGGCCATCTCCCGGGAGCACACGGTGCGCCGGGGTGCGCCGGGGCTCGTGAGCATCGCCGGCGGCAAGTACACCACCTATCGCATCATGGCCAGGGACGCGGTCGACGTGGCCGCGCGCGAGCTTCCCTTCGCGGTCGCGCCGAGCCGTACCGAGCAGATCCCGCTGCTGGGCGCGGTGGGCTGCGCCCAGGCGATGAGCAGGGCGCGGCTGCATCGCGGCGCCGCGCAGCTCACCGAGGAGCAGGTCGGACACCTCGTCGGCCGGTATGGGTCGCTCGCCCTCAGCGTGCTCGACCTGATCGCCGGCGAGCCGGACCTCGCCGCTCCACTGGCCGGGGCAGAGAAGTACCTGGCCGCCGAGGTGCGGTATGCGGTGCTCTACGAAGGCGCGCTGCACGTCGACGACGTGCTCACGCGCCGCACGCACATCGCCTTCGAGGCCCCGGACAGGGGCCGGGAGGCGGTCGTGGACGTGTCCCGGCTCATGGCGACGGCTCTCGGCTGGCCCGCGGACGTCGCCCAGGGCGAGATCGCCCACTATCTGGCCAGGCTCGACGCCGAGGCGGAGGCGCAGGCGATGCTCGACGACGCCGCCTCGGATGCGGCGCGGTCGCCGGTGCGAGACGTGCGGCTCCGGGACGAGTAGCCGGCCCGCGCCGGTCGCGGCGCGACGGCGGTGCGAGCGGCGGGTCAGGCCGCGGTGAGCGCGGCTCAGGCCTCGGCGGCCGGCGGCACGAGCACGTACTTGCCCACGTGCCGCTTCTCGAGGAACGCCGCCTGCGCCTCGGCGATGCGCTCGAGCGGCCAGGTCGCCGCGACCGGCGGCCGCAGCTCGCCCCGCTCGAGGAGGCCGATCAGCGCCGGGAAGACGGGCTCGTCCCACGCGGTGCAGCCGATCAGCGTGAGGTCGCGCAGGTAGAAGGTGCGCTTGTCGAAGCCGACGACGGGGCCGGCGATGGCGCCCGACGAGACGTAGCGCCCGCCGGGCCGCAGGGTCGTGAGGAGCGCGTCCAGCCCGGCGCCCGAGACGTTGTCGACGACCACGTCGATGGACCGCTCGCCGAGAGCGCCGGCGAGGTCTGCGTCACGGTCGAGGACGCGGCCGGCGCCGAGCGCCAGCACCTGCGGCGCCTTGTCGGCGCCGGCGACCGCCGTGACCTCGGCGCCGCGCAGCCGCGCGAGCTGCACGGCGGCGGACCCCACGCCGCCGGAGGCGCCGGTGACGAGGACGCGCTGCCCCTCGCGCACCCCGGCGCGCCGCAGCATGTTCTCGGCGGTCCCGTAGGCGCAGGGGATCGCGCCCAGCTCGACGTCGCTCAGGGCGCTCTCGACCGGGAAGACCTCGGACGCCGGGACGCGCACGAACTGGGCGAAGGCGCCGTCGAAGTCGGAGCCCATCCAGACGTTCTGCAGTGACGCGAAGCCGCGCGGGCGCATGCACGGGCGGACGAGGACGCGCCTCCCGACGAGGCCGCCGTCACCGCCGGGGCCGACCTCGGCGACGCGACCGCAGCAGTCGGTGCCCTGGATGAAGGGGAACGGCGTCGGGGCGTCCCAGCCGCCGTCCTCGCGCTGGACGGCCTCCGCCCCCTGAGCCTCCGCGTCTCGCCCCGTGCTCTCCGCAACGGAGGCCGAGTACCAGCCGACGCGCGTGTTGATCTCGGTGTTGTTGACGCCGGCGGCCAGGACCTGGACGAGGACCTCGCCCTCCTCCGGCCGCGGCCGGCGGACCTCGCGGTACGCGAGCTTGTCCGGCCCGCCGTTCCCGGTGGTGACCACGGCGAGCATCGTCGGCGCCCCCGGCGCCGGGTCGAACCGGTCCGGGTCGATCGCCGTCTGGCGGCGGATCACCTCGTCCGCAGAGCTCATCGCGACCTCCGCTCTCGCGTGTGTGCCGGGTCCGGCTGCCGGAGGCTAGAGCCGGACGTCCAGGGACAGCCTCTCCAGCGTCGCCTCGGTCGGCACGCCGTCCTCGTCCCAGCCGCGGAGCCGGTAGTACTCGTCGAGGGCGGCGCGGAACTCCGCGGCGCTCACCGTCTTGCCCGCCGCCGCGCCGTCGGGATGAGGCGTGTCGAGGATCGCCGGCAGGCGGTCGTCGCCACGCCCGAACCCTTCGCGCAGGTTGAGGAGGCGGCCGAGGTTCCAGATGCGCGCCCCGGCCGTCATCATCTCTTCGTGCGTGACCTCGCGTCCCCAGAGGTGGCGCAGGTGCACGCCGATGAAGTCGGTGTCGAGGTACATGTTGGCGCACCAGACGCCGGTCCAGGCGAGGGCGCTGAAGTCCTGCTGGTCGGCGACCAGCTTGGGCTTGCCCTCGAGGGAGTCGGCCGGCGCCTCGCCGCCGAGGATGTCGTCGGCGGCCGTGAAGGCGCGCATGTGGCAGGCGCCCCTGTCGGAGGTCGCGTAGCCGAGGCCCATGCCGAAGGTGCCGCGCGGGTCGTAGGACGGCAGCTCGAGGCCCTTGATGTGGGGAGCGAGCTCCGGCCGGCCCTTGAGTGCGGCGAGGTCGCGGGCGCCGAGCGCCAGCTCGGCGCCCCAGCCCTCGCGGGCGGCGATCAGGCCGGGCGCCGCGAGGTAGGCGGCGGTGTCGCCGAAGGCGAGGCCGTAGTCGGCGACTCCCTTCTCGCAGAGGTCCATGGCGAGCGCCACCACGGCGCCCGTCGACATGGTGTCCAGGCCGACGTCGTCGCAGGCGCGGTTGAAGGCGGCGATCGCCGCGAGGTCGCCGACGCCGCAGTTGGCGCCGCAGAGGCCGAGCGTCTCGAACTCCGGGCCCTCGCAGACGTGCTCGCCGAACCGGTGCACCTGGCGGCAGGCGAGCGGGCACTGGGTGCAGGCGCGGATCTTGGTGCGTACCTTCAGCAACTGGGCGGAGTCGATGCTGCCGACTTCGTCGAACTGCCCGGAGCGCCAGTTGCGCGTCGGCAGGGCGCCGGCGGCGTTGACCAGGTCGACGAGGAACGGCGTGCCCTCCTCGTAGGTCCAGGCGTTGTCGGCGGTGAGGATGCGCTCGTTCTGGAGATCGAGCATGTCGCGCGCGAAGGCGGCGGCGTCGCCGACGGTGACGCCGCCGGTGCCGCGCACCACGAGCGCCTTCATGTTCTTGCTGCCCATCACGGCGCCGGCGCCGCCGCGGCCGGCCTTGTGGTACTGGTCGGTCGAGAGGCAGGCGAAGGGCACCAGGTTCTCGCCGGCGGGGCCCGTGGAGAGGACCTTGTGCCACGGGCCCATCTCCTCGCGCACGAGCTGCTCGAGGGCGGCGGTCTCAAGGCCCCAGAACCGGCCCTCGGCGGGCAGGAAGTCGACGCGCTCGTCCTCGACGAGCACGAGCACCGGGTGCGGCGCCCTGCCGGTGACGACGACCACGTCGTAGCCGGCGAACTTGAGCTCGGGCGCGAACGAGCCGCCCACGTACGAGTCGAGCAGCGCGCCGGTCGCCGGGCTCTTGCAGCCGACGGCGAGGCGCGAGCAGGTGGCCGCGGCGGTGCCGGCGAACGGCCCGCTGGCCAGGATCAGGGGGTTCTCCGGGGCGAGCGCGTCCGTGCCCGGCGCGAGCTCCTCGAAGAGGTGGCGGAAGAGGAGGCCCTTGCCGCCCAGATAGAGACGGGCCCACTCCGTGTCGAGGGGCTCGACGGTCGCCTCAAGGCGGGTCAGGTCGAGCCTCAGTACGCGTCCGGTGTAGAAGTCCACGCGCCCTCTCAGTGCGGTCCTGGCCCGGGTCATGGTCCTCTCGCCGGGCCTCGTGTTAGAATCCCTCGATCGACTAATCGACCGGTCAGTCAGCGCATCCATTGCACAGTGGCCGGGAGGGGATGTCAAGCGAGCCCGGCGCCGCGCCGGGCGGAGGGGGCGAAGGGCCGATGACGGCAAGCACTCGGTCGGTAGCGACCAGGGGCTCGGACCGGGGTACCGTCCCCGCCGACCTGCCCCTTGCGTTCGAGGACCCCCTCAAGTCCCTCCCGCGGACGGCGCGCAACCTCCTCATCGCCGCCAAGGAGATCATCGCCAGCGAGGGCTTCGAGGCGCTCACGCTCAAGGCGGTGAGCGAGCGCGCCGGCGAGAACAAGGCGATGGTCTCGTACTACTTCGACAACAAGGCCGGCCTCGTCTCCGCCGTCCTCGACTCGGTCATCCACGACGAGTACCTCGATTCGCGCGACCGCATGAAGGGAGTCGCCGAGAGCGAGCGCATCCCGCGCCTTATCGAGGAGATGCGCCGCATGGCCGCTGCCGTGGAGGACTTCGAGGTCTTCTTCGAGTTGCTGCCGCACGTCCTGCGCGACGAAGCGCTCCGTCGCCGGATGGTACTGCTGTTCCGCTGGTACTGGACCATGAAGCTCGAGTGGCTGGGCGTGAAGGATGGAGATGCGCTGGCGGACCCGGACCTGCTGGGCCTCGCCCAGCTCTTGAGCGCGGTCATCGACGGCCTCGCCATCCAGGCTGCCGTCGACCCTGACGTGGACCTCGCGAACCCCTACCGGGTGCTCGCGCGCATGCTCGAGTGCGTGGAGCCGGGGTCGCCCAAAGCCTGAGCTACCGCAGGCAGTAGGCGTCCAGCTGCCGCCGCACCACCGGGTCGAGATCGTCGGGCGGCTCGTAGGCATCCAGGAGCTCGGCCACCCGTGCGGCTGCGGCCCCGGCGAGGTCGCGACCACCGGCGGTTCGCCACGTCTCGAACGGCGCCCGGTTCATGATCGTCCGCCGGGCGCCGTCCCGCGCGTGACGCCGCGTGTGCGCGTGGCCGAGCACCGTCCCTCCGGGGCCCGTGGCCGCCATCACGTCGAGGGCGAGCGTCTCGTCGTCGACCTCGATCGGCCGGCGGGCGACGCGCAAGGAGCTGAGCACCTCGTCGTCGATGACGAACTTGTCCGGCGAGAAGCAGTTGAAGGACGAGAGGATGCCGGCCGCGTGCAGCACGTACTGCGCGCCGGCGCGCAGGACGGTGTCGATCGCCAGCGCCGACTCGATGCCGGCCTGGGCGTCGGGGACGTGCGCATCGGTGAGGGAGCCGCCGGCGCGGACCGGGACGCCCAGCCAGTGGCCCAGTCGCACGGTGGCCTCCATGAGCGACCAGTACGCCGGCGCGCCGATCATGAGCGCGCCGCTCTGCATCGACGAGAGCGACGAGGTGCCGCCGTAGAGGAACGGCGTGCCGGGGTTGGCCAGCTGCGTGAGCACGAGGCCGACGAGCAGCTCCGCGTGCTGCACGGCGAGGAGGCCGGCCAGGGTGAGCGGCGCGGTGGTGCCGCCCATGGCGCAGACGGCGACGAGCACCGGCTGGCCGAGGCGCGCCAGACGCAAGGCGACCTGCGCGCCGTCCGCCGAGAACTGCAGCGGCGACGTGGTGTTGATCACCGACCAGAGGCGCGGCTGCCGCGTGCCACTCCGCGCCGTACAGGATCTCGAGCACGTCCGTGGCCACCTGGAACTCGGCCAGGGAGGTCACCGTATAGCGGCAGTTCTTGTCGCTCGAGGTTGCGTGCAGGTGGGCGACGATCCTGGGCCGCCGCTCCTCCGGCACGTCGTTGGGCTCGACGCTGTAGCCGAGCACGTCGATGTTGGGCGAGAGGTGGGCGAGCCGCACCGCGGCGGTGAGGTCGGCGAGCGTACCGGGCCGGTACTCGCCCCCGCTCAGGACGAACGGCGGCCCGGAGGCGCTCGCCAGCACGGCCGGCTCGCCCAGCCCGACGTGCAGGTCGAGCTCCGGGCGCCGTCCGGCCACGGTGTAGCGCGCGGGGGCGGTGGAGCGCGCCCGCTCGACGAGTGCTTCGCCGAAGCGGGCGCGCTCACCCTCCACCCGCGCGCCGTTGGCCTTCAGGAGCGCGAGCGCCTCGGGGTCGAGGACAGCGCAGCCGACTTCCTCGAGCAGCTTGAGGGCTGCCTCGTGGATCTGCAGGCAGCCCCGCTCGTCGAGGACGGCCCGGGCCGATGCGCTCACGCTGTCTCCTCCGCGCCGGTACCCGCGTCCTACTTGCCCGCCGCGACGTAGGCGTCGACCAGCTCGTCCATCGTCTGCTTCATCTCGGCGCTGAGCGGCTCGGGCTGGTGGTTCGTCATGATGTCCACGAGCTTGAGATGGGCCTTCTCGGTGGCGTCGAGCGAGCCGGCGGCCTCCCAGTTGGTCTGGGTGCTGCGGTTGAGGACCGTCGGCCGCCACTGCAGCTTCCGCACGTGCCGCTTGGTGTGCTTCTGACCGAGGAAGTCCCCGCCCTGGCCGACGGCGGCGATGGTGTCGAGCGCCAGCGTCTCGTCGCTGACCTCGATGCCCTCGAGCACGCGCCGGTTCATCGAGATGACCTCGTCGGTGAGCACGACGAGCTCGCCGGCGCCGGTGAGGCCGAAGTCGAGGTAGCCGATGTCGTGGTTGAGGTTGGAGCCGGCCTGCATGGAGAGCAGCGTGAGCTCGGTGATGTCGATGCCGGCGTTGGCGTCGACGCACTGTGAGTCGCTGGTGCCGGCGTAGCCCCAGTTGGGGATGTCCATCCACTTGGCCATCTCGGTGATGCCGAGGTAGGTGGTGTAGTACTCGGCCGAGTTGTAGAGCGCCTGGACGGTGTTCATGTCGAGCTTGACCGGGCCCATGCCGGTGAGCAGCGGGGAGCCCGGACGGCGCAGCTGGTGGATGACGACGCCGAAGAGCGACTCGGCCACGGCCTGCACGATGTGGCCGGCGTGGGTGATCGGCGCGGTGGCGCCGGCGATCGGCGCCGGCGAGTAGATGAGCGGGATGCCCCAGTCGGCGCAGAAGAGCAGCTTGTCCAGCACCTCGGGGGCGTGCTGCAGCGGGCTCACGGGCTCGCCGTAGTGGATGAAGTACGGCTTCTCGCGCAGCTCTTCCGCGCCGCCGCGGAAGGCGCAGGCGATCTTCCACATGACCTCGATGTCGTCCCTCGCGGCGGCGGTCATGACCATCGGCTTGGTCGTGTTGCTGACCATCACGCGGTAGCACTCGAGGTAGGAGGCGTAAGCCTCGATGTCGTGCGGGTGGGCGGCCGACATGATGAAGTCGATGTTGGGCAGGCCGTCGCACAGGTGGGCCATGCGCGCCGTGTCCGCGAGCACGCTGGGGCGGCGCTTCTGCGTCTCGAAGTCGTAGATGCTCATGAGGTCCGAGCCGGTGCCGAAGTACGAGTTGCGGCCGCCGAGCTCCATGGCGGGCTCGCCGTTGCGGTCGAAGACGGGGATCATCGACGGGACGGTGGCGCGCGCCGCGGCGACGGCCTCGCGCGGGATCCTGACGAGGTCTTCGCCCTCGACGGTCGCGCCGGCGCCCTTGACGAGGATCTCGCGCGCCTCGGCGTGCGGGACGGTCATGCCGATCTCGGCGATGATCGTGAGGGCGGCGTCGTAGATCATCCGGCACTTCTCGTCCGACAGCATCGTGAGGCGGCTCTCGAGCACGGACGTGGGCAGGTCGGTCATCGCGATGTCTCCTTGGGGGGTCTCATGGCTCTGTGGGATCTGTCGACTCGATGAAGGTCTTGAGCGCGCCGAGGCCTTCCTCGATCTGCGCGGTGGTGACGCCCGAATAGGCCAAACGGAGATGGTAGCCGGTCTCGTCCGGCAGCGCCTTCCCGAAGTGCAGGCGGGTGCAGAAGGACACGCCGGTCTTGTCGAGGAGCAGGCGCCGGAAGTCCTCGTGGCCGGCGCAGCCGGTCAGGCGGACGGCGCCCGTCACGTCCGGGTAAAGGTAGAACGTGGACTCCGGCGTGGGGCAGCGCACGCCGGGTGTCTGGTTGAGCAGGAGCAACGCCGCGTCGCGGCGCCTCTTGAGCCGGGCCATCATCTCGCGGGGCCCGGCCTGGTCGCCGGTCAGCGCCTCCAGGGCGCCGTACTGGGCGAAGTGATTAGGGCACGACTCCACGTTGACGTTGAGCCGCGTGACGATGTCGATGATGGGCCTGGGCCCGATGGCGGCGCCCAGGCGCCAGCCGGTCATCGCGAACTTCTTGGAGAAGGTGTAGAGGATCACGCAGCGCTCCTGCATGCCGGGCAGCGAGACCAGCGAGCGGCTGGCGCCCTCGAAGCGCACGTCGAAGTAGGCCTCGTCGACGAGGACGAGCAGATCGTGCCGGAGCACGATCTC
Organism: uncultured Thermoleophilia bacterium; assembly: GCA_963808735.1. Taxonomy (GTDB): domain Bacteria; phylum Actinomycetota; class Thermoleophilia; order UBA2241; family UBA2241; genus CAIXSE01. The sequence continues at coordinate 57,434 of CAWEHE010000016.1, forward strand.
GGCGATCCGCTCGAGCTCCTCTGCCGTGCACTCCGCGGCCGTGGGGTTGTGCAGGTCGTTGAGGATCAGCAGACGCGTGCGCGGCGTGATCGCCCGCTCGATGGCGTCGATGTCCGGGCTGTACCGCTCGCCGTCGTCCACGAACCCGTACGGGACGGCGACCCCGCCGAGGAACTCGATGAACGAGCCGTAGATCGGGAAGCCCGGGTTGGGGTAGAGGACCTCGTCGCCCCGGTTCATGGCGGCCATGAGGAACTTGCCGATCACCGGCTTGCCGCCGGGCTGCACCGACACGTTCTCCGCTGCGTAGGTGACGCCGCGCGCGGCGCCGACGTCCGCCGCCAGCGCCTCGCGCAGCGGCATGATGCCGGCGTTGGCGCAGTACGTGGTCTTTCCGTCGCGGATCGCGCGGTTCATGGCCTCCACGATCGGCTCGGCCGTCGGGATGTTCAGGTCGCCGAGGTGGAAGGGGTAGATGGTCTTGCCCTGCGCGGCGAGCGCGGCCGCCTCGGCCGAGACGGCGAAGACCGTCTCGGTGCCGAGCCGCGCGACCCGGTCCGCCGGCGTGAAGCCGCCAGGCGACGCGGGCATCGTGGAGCTTTCAGTGGGAGCGGGCATGGTGCTGTCCTGTCGTTGCCCCGCGCCTCAGCTCGCGCCGTCGGCCCAGGCGGCGAACCGCTCCTGCTCCCCCTCGAGCATGCGGTAGCAGTGCTCCTCCTCGGGGAAGGCGCCGCCGCGCACGTCGGACACGTACTCGCCGAGCGCCGCCGTGGAGACGGCGGCCAGGTCGGCGTACTTCTTCACGAACTTGGGCGTGAAGGCGGCGAAGGTGCCGAGCACGTCGCTGACGATGAGCAGCTGGCCGTCGACGTCGCTTCCGGCGCCGATGCCGAGCACCGGGATCGGCAGCTCGGCGCGGATGAAGCCGGCGACCTCGGGCGGCACCGCCTCGACGAGCAGCAGCTGCACGCCGGCCTCGTAGAGCGCGCGCGCGTCCTCGACCACGAGCTTGGCGCTCTCCAGGGTGCGCCCCTGGGCCTTGTGGCCGCCGAGCTGGCCGGAGGACTGCGGCGTGAGGCCGATGTGGCCGCAGACGGCGACGCCGGCGTCGAGGATCGCCCGCACGCGGCTGACGGTGCGCACGCCGCCCTCGAGCTTGATGGCGTCGACGTTGGCCTGCTTGAGGAAGCGGATGGCGTTGGTCACGGCGTCCTCGTCGGAGGCCTGGTAGCTGCCCAGGGGCATGTCGCCGACGATGAACGTGTTGGGCGCGCCGCGACGCACGGCCTCCGAGTGCACGATGCACTGGTCCATGGTGACCGGCACGGTGCCGGGGTAGCCGTAGACGCACATGCCGAGCGAGTCACCGACGAGGATCATGTCGATCCCGGCCGCCTCCTCGAAGCTCGCCGTCGGGTAGTCGTAGGCGGTGAGCCAGGCGATCTGCTCGCCGGCGCGCTTCATCTGGTGCAGGTCGAAGAGACCTTTCTTTGCGGGCATGGGATGGGACCTCCTGTGCGGGGGATCGTGGCGGCGATGCGGCCGCGGACTACGCTTCGGTGACGACGGGCCAGCCTTCCTCGGCGATGGGCTCGGCCATGATGAGCATGGTCTCCAGGTTCATGACGCCGGGGATGCGGGCGATGTCCACGCGGATCAGCTGGCCGAGGTGGTCGAGGTCGCGCAGCGCGAGTTCGACCACCATGTCGAACCGGCCGGTCACGTGGTAGCAGGCGCGCACGCCGGGCACGTTCTTGAGGCTCTGCTCGAACGCCTGGATCGACGCCTCGCTGTGCTCGTGCAGGCGGGCGACGACGAGCGCGCGCACGGTGACGCCGAGGGCGGCCGGGTCGATGACGGCGCGGTACCCGCGGATGGCTCCGCTGCGCTCGAGCCTGCGGACCCGGCCCAGCATCGCCGACGGCGAGAGGCCGAGCTTGCGCGCCAGCGCGAGGTTGGACATGCGTCCGTCCTCTTGCAGGGCCAGGAGCACTTCACGGTCGAGAGCATCCACGCGCTTCCCCCTCCGGGAGCCGTTGGTCGTCCCCCGGAGTATTCAGCGTGATGTTCGATGCGTCAACCCATGGAGAGAACATTCTTCCGTCGAAGGGCGGCGTGACTGGTCGGATTGTCCGCGGGAGGCGTCAGGCGGGCGGAGCGGGAGGCTCTTCGGCGACCAGCTCGGCGAGCGCCTCGACGACGGCGATACCGTCGTCGATCGCGGCCACGTCGGCCTCGGCGACGATCGCCGCGTGCTCGTCGCTGTCGACCGCGGCGATGAAGCCGGAGCGCTCGATGCCCCACAGGAAGGCCGGCGCGCCGGAGGCCCCGGCGACGATGCACACCGCCGGGGCGGCGCGCGTGCCGGAGACGCCGAGCAGCCGGTCCATCGGCGCCCACGCGTTCATCGCCACGGGGCGGGTCACGCCGAAGACGGCTCCCATGCGCCGGGCCGCCGTCGCGAGGCGTTCGACGCCCTGCGAGCTCCCGGCGCCGCGGCCGGCGACGACGAGGAACCTCGCCGTCTCCAGGTCGCCGGTCGGCGGCGACTCGAGCAACTCGACGTCGGTGAAGGGCGCCGCCGCGCCGGAGTCGCCGTCCTCGGCGGCGAGCAAGGCCGTGTCCGCCACGATCCGGTGCTCTCCCAGCGGGCCGGGCGGCGCGTCGCACCAGCCGGCATCGGCGGTCACCCACCAGGGGCGCGGACCGAGCTCGACGCGTCCGGTGAGGTGGCCCGAGTAGACGCGCCTGTGGCACACGAGCGCGGCTGCTCCGATCGCCGCGTCGAGCACGTCCGTGACGACTCCGCCGCCGGTGCGGCAGGCGAGGCGCGTGGCGAGCTCGGTGGCCAGAGGGCCGCCGGCGAACACGAAGAGCGCCGCGCCGGCGTCGCCGGCGAACGCCTCCAGCGCCGCGGCCATGAGGTCGGGTCGCCGCGGCGGCACCCGGATCAGGTGGACGTCGCGGGTCGGCGCGAGCCGCACGAGCCGCTCCCTCTCGCGCTCGTCGGCGTAGAAGAGCAGGGTGACGCCGGACGGCTCCGCGGGAGGGCCTGCCAGGCTCCGGCTCCCGCGCCAAGCCGTCGCGCAAGAAGGCGCCGAGCGCCCGCGCCTGGCGCGCGGCGGCATCCGTGGTGCCGTCCAGGACGGCCACGAGCTCGGGTGGCCGGCCGGCCTTCACAGCCTCGCCAGCCTCGCGCGCAGATGCGCGTCGTACAGCTCCCGGGCCTTCGCCGCCGCCGTCGCGCCGGCGGCGATCACGCCGGCGCGGCTGCGGTCGACCGGCGCCAGGCCGGTGAGCACGGCGGGCTCGCGACCGACCGCCGCGACCACGTCCACGCCGAGGTCCGCGGCCTGGAGTCCGGCGATCGTCGCCTCGCGCGCCGCCAGCCGGTCCGTGAGCGTCGGTACCCGCAGGTGCGAGACGATCGCATTGCCGACGGCCAGCACGCAGGGGGTCCGGACGGTCGCGCGCACCGGTCCGTCGTCGGCGGCGAAGGTGACGCGCAGGCCGTCCTCGCCGGCCGGTTCGATCGCCGTGACCTGCGTCAGGCACGGGCGCCCGAGCTCCTCGGCGACGAAGAACGGCATCGTCCCATCGTCGCCGGGGCCGCTGAGGCAGCCGAGAAGAAGGACGTCGGCGCCCAACTCCCGCGTGCAGGCGGCGATCACCCTGGCGGTCGCCGACGGGGCGAAGTCGAGGCCGGCGCCCACGCCGCGGTCGCCGCCGGCGCCGGTCGCGGCCGCTTCGCCACCCACGTCGACCCGGGCGGCGCGCTCGAAGCCGAGCGCCTGCAGGGTCTTGAGGAACGGATCGGCCTCGCGGCCGGCGACGGAGAACGCCGCGAGACCGGTCTCACGGCCTTGCGCAGCTCGCGCGTCACGCAGGCGCAGAGCCAGCTCGAGCGCGCTCTCGTCGAACGTGTCCAGCACGCGGCGCACGTACCGGGTGTCGACGTCGCCTCGCCGCGGCCCTCGCCCAATCAGAGGCCCGCAGCGCCTCGTAGTCGGGCGTCACCCTGAAGCCGACGGCGATCCGCATGGCGCTCAACCCGAGCCCCTTCCCTTCGCGCCTCCTCCGGCGCCGCCCTCACCCGCTCAGAGCGGGATGATCGTCCCCTTGTTCATGATGCCGTTGGGGTCGAACGACTGCTTCAGCGTCTCGAGGATGTAGTAGGACGAACCGTACTCCTCCTTGACCCACGGCGCCCGCGCCTTGCCCATCCCGTGATGGTGGACGATGGACCCTCCGCGCTTCAGCGTCTCCTCGCAGATGATGCTGATGATCGGCAGGTAGTACTTGTCGGTCTCCTCCTCGGGGCCGACGCCGACCACGTTGAAGAAGTAGTTGAAGTACATGTTGGTGCCGTTGATGTAGCTGTGGGAGGAGTGCCCGCCCATCATCGTGATGTCGGGGATCTCGGCGATGATGCGCGCCTTGGCCGCCTGGTAGATGTCGTTGATCGAGCTCCAGTCGGCGGAGATCTCCGTGGTCCGGTTCACGTTGCGCGTCTGGCGGATGCGCTCGTCCTCGGCGACGATCTTGCTCGCGTCCCAGCAGAGGTCGTTGAACCAGGTCTCGATGTACTGGCTGGGTACCGGCGTGCACTCGGGGCGCCGGGCGACGATCTCGGCGATGCCGTCGGCCGTCGCCTTGGCGATGCCCGCAGGTCCCTCGGCCATGAAGAGCAGCACGCAGTCGTCGTCGGCGGCGAAGTGGGAGAAGTGGATGCCGGCGTCGCCCGGGTCGTAGACCCGCGCCACCGACGGCTTGTAGCCGCCGGCCATGACCTCGCGCAGCACATCGAAGCCGGTCGCCATGTCCTTCAGCGTCCAGCCGAGGAACGTGTTGTTCTCGGGGAAGTACGGGAAGAGCTTGACCGTCACCTCGGTGATGAAGCACAGCGCGCCTTCGTTCCCGATCACGATGTGACGGATGTCGGGGCCGGCGGCGCGGCGCGGCACGTTCTTGATGCGCGTGACCTCGCCGTTCGGGAAGACGGCCTCGAGGCCGACCACCATGTCCTCGATGCCGCCGTACAGCGTCGAGAACTGGCCGATGCTGCGCGTGGCGACGAGGCCACCCATGTGGGCCACGGGCTTGGACTGCGGCGAGTGGCCGGTGGTGAGCCCGTGCTCGCGCACGCGGTCTTCCAGCGCCTGCAGCGGCACGCCGCACTGGCAGGTGGCCTGCATGTTGTACGGGTCGACGCTGACGATCTGGTCCATCGTCGACCCGTCGATGATGACCGAGTCGGGCACGACGCTCTCGAGGCCGCCCTCGGTCGCCGTGGCGCCCGTGCGCGGGATGACGTTGACGCCGTTCTCGTTCGCCCAGGTCAGGATCTCGGCGACCTTGTCCGTGCTTGCCGGCAGGACGATGGCGGCCGGCACGGGCGCAGTGTGCACGTCGAAGATGTTCTGCAGCTTGCGGAAGTTGTCGACGCTGCTCTCGACGAGCACCTTCTCGTCGGTGACCACGGCGTCCGGCCCCACGATCCGCTGCAGGCCCTGGACGATGGCTTGTCTGCTCAGTGACATGTCGCGTTCCTTTGCGTCTCGGTGGGGGGTCTCGTCGTCAGTGGAAGATCGAGAAGGACTGCTCGAGGATCGGGTCCGTGGCGGTGTGGATGGCGCAGTAGACCTTCTCGTTCATGCGCCGGTAGACCTCGTAGTTCTCCAGGTTCGGGGCGAATGTCTCGCGCTGGCTCTGCATGGCGCCGGCGGCAGTCGCGAAGTCGGGATACACGCCGGTGGCGACCGCCGCGCAGATGGCGGAGCCGAGGCTCGCGCCGCTGCTGCCCACGTTGCGCGACGCGGGCACGCCGAACACGTCGGCGAAGATGTTCATGAAGAGGGGGCTGTTGGAGCCGCCGCCGGAGACGACGATCTCGCGCAGGTCGATGCCGAGCTCGTCGCACATGGCGTCGGCGTTGCTCTTCATCGTCAGCGCGATGGCTTCGAGGATGGAGCGGTAGACGTGGCCCCTGGTGTGGCGCGCGTCGAAACCGATGATCTCGCCCTTGCGGAAGGGCTTGTCCGTGGGGGCGAGCCAGTCCAGGACCGTCATGAGGCCGCAACTCCCGGCGGGGACCAGCTCGGCCTCACTCTCGAGGTACTCTTCGCGCGAGATGCCATGGGTCGCCGCCGCCGCCGCGAACTCGGGCCCGAGCAGGTCGAGGAACCAGCTGAGCGTCCACATCCCCCGGCGCACGCCGCCGCTCTCGTAGAGGTACCGGTCGGGGACGCAGGCGAAGTTGGACCAGAACGCCGACGCGTCCTGGCGGTTCTCGCGCCCGTGCACCATGGAGGCGATGTAGGTGCCGAGGGAGATGAGCGCCGTGCGCTCGTCGAGCGAGCCCGAGCCGAGCGTCTCGACCGCCTTGTCGTTGGCGGTGGTCACGACCGGCAGGCCCTCCGGGATGCCGGTCGCCGCGGCCGCCTCGGCCGTCACGTAGCCGGCGATGTCGCCAGGCTTCTGCAGCTCCATCAGCAGCTCCGGGCGCATGTTGAACTGCTCGAACAGCGCCGGGTCCCACTGCCACGTGTCGGTGTCGATGGGCCACTGCAGGATGATGTTGTTGGCGGCGCTGTCGCGGAACTCGCCGGTGAAGCGATGCGTCATGTACCCGGACGAGGTGGTGGCGTAGGCGAGCTCGGGATCGTCGGGGAGCCAGGGCTGGTAGGCGCGCGTGTCCATCCAGCTCATGACGGGCTCGAGCAGGCTGCCGTCCGCCTTGAGGAACGCCTTGCAGCAGCGGATGGTGCACAGGCCGACGCCGATGATGTCCGCCGGGTCGCCGGTGAACTTGGTCATCGCCTCGCGGCTGGCCGCGACGATGGATTCCCACAGGTCGTCGTCGGGGTGGACGGCGTAGCCCGGCTCGGGATGCTCCATGGGGAGGAGCGTGCGCCTGGCCTCGCAGACGATGTTGCCCTCGAGGTCGTAGATGACGACTTTGGCGCTCTGGGTGCCGTTGTCGATGCCGATCAGGTACTTGCCCGCCATCAGGTCGCTCCCGTCTCCCCTCGCCCTAGCGGACGAGGTAGCCGCCGTCGACCACGAGCACGTGGCCGCTGACGTAGTCGGAGGCGCGGCTGGCGAGGAACACGGTGGCTCCCATCAGGTCCGCGGGATCTCCCCAGCGCGAGGCGGGGATGTGGTCGAGCACGCGCTGGTTGGTGACCGGGTCGCTGCGCGTCGCCGTGGTGATCTCGGTGGCGTAGTAGCCCGGGGCGATGCCGTTGACCTGCACGCCGTACTCCGCGAGCTCGTCGGCGTAGGCCTTGGTGAAGCCGGCGAGACCGTGCTTGGTGGCGGCGTAGGCCGACGACCAGCGGCCGCCGAGGAACGAGAAGAGCGAGCAGATGTTGATGATCTTGCCGGCGCCCTGCGGGATCATGACCTTGGCCGCCTCGTACGCCGTCTCGAAGGCGGCGGTGAGGTTCACGGCGACCGTAGCGTCCCACTGCGGGCGGCCGAACTCGAGCACGCTCGCCAGCGGGCAGATCCCGGCGCTGTTCACGAGGATGTCGAGCGAGCCCAGGCGGTCGACGCAGGCGGCGACGATCTCCGCCGGCGCGCCCGGCGCCGTGATGTCGGCCGTGAGGGACTCGTAGCGGCCGCCTGCGGCCGCGACCAGCTCGCCGGTGGAGCCGTCGTCCTCGACGATGCTCGGCGCGAACACGCTGGCGCCGGCCTTGGCGAGCGCCAGGGTGAACGCCTGGCCGAGCCCGGTGTTGCCGCCGGTCACGATGGCGTTCTTCCCCTCGAGGGAGAAGAAGTCCATGGCGAAGTCACTGATGTCGGTCAAAGCGCACTCCTTCACTACCGGCCGTTCGGGCTCTCGGGCCCGGAGTATTCGACCGGATGTTCGTCAAGTCAAGCCGCCCGGAGAACATCCTGCCGCCGGGCGGTTGCTACGCGGTATTTCTCGCGGCCCTCGCCTGCTGTTCACTCTGGCGCAAGCTCCGCCGGGAACCCCGGCGCGCGCAGGTCGGTGCCGACCGCCTCCTCGAGCATCTTGACGACCATGGGCGACTGCGCCCCGCCGCCGTACATCGCGCGGGCGCGGGCGAAGATCTGCTCGGTGAGGCCGGCCAACTCGAGCGGCACGCCGAACTCGCGGCCCATCTGGTGGGCGAAGAAGAGGTCCTTGCGGGCCAGGTCCATCGTGAAGTTGATGTTGTAGCTGCCGTTCAGGATCAGCTGGCCCTCGGTCTCGTGGACGAAGCTGTTGCCGGAGCTCGCCTTGATCACGTCCCAGGCGAGCTTGAGGTCGACGCCGCCCTTCTTGGCGAGCATGAGCGCCTCGCCGTCGGCGACGAGGTGGATGAAGGCCAGCATGTTGGTGATCACCTTGATCACCGAGGCCTGGCCCAGGTCACCGATGTAGAACACCCGCCCGCCCATGGCGTCGAAGGCGGGCCGGTGCTTCTCGAAGACCTCCGGCTTGCCGCCGACGAGGACGGTGATCATGCCGGCGGCCGCGCGGTGCACGCCGCCGGTGACCGGCGCCTCGAGCGTATCGATGCCCTTCGCGGCGGCGAGCGTCGCGAGGCGCTGCAGCTCGTGCGAGTCGTTGGTGCTCATGTCGATCCAGGTGCCGCCTGGGGCGAGCGCCTCCAGGACGCCGCCCTCTTCGGCGACCACGGAGGCGACCGCCTCCGGCGAGGGCAGACAGGTGATGATGGTGTCGGAGGCACGCGCCGTCTCCGCGATGGAGCCGGCGCAGGTCGCGCCCGCCCTGCCGAGGTCGACGGAGCAGCTGGCATCCACGTCGTAGACGGTGAGCGGGAAGCCGGCTTGCAGCAGGCTACCGGCGAGGTGCCTGCCGAGGGCGCCGAGCCCGATGTAGCCGATCTTGAGCGTCATGAGTCCTCCGTTCGGGTGCTTCGTCAGGGGTGAGTGCCGCGCCGCTACTCGCGCCGGGCGCGGCGCACGCTCTCGTCGTCCACGCCGCAGACGGCGGCGAGCTCGTCGATCTGGTCGGCCGCGAGGCACGAACGCTCCGCGTGCTGCGCCAGCAGGCGCTCGACCTCCGCCTCCGCCACGTCGTTCTCGGTGACGCCATCCTCGACCCACTTCTCGTAGGAGTGGCGGTTGGAGACCGTCGGCAGGTAGTGCTCGCCGGCGCGGATGCGCTTGGCCGTCTCGCGCTCGCGAGGAAGCCGCCGCCGGGGCCGACCTTGGCGACCGATTCGGCGGCCAGGGTCGCGTCCGAGACCTCGACCGGAGCCCGCAGGCGCCGGACCATCGCGGCGATCTCGTTGTCGACCACCGACTGCGGCAGGTACATGGTGTTGTGCGCGTCGAGCAGGCCCCAGCCGGAGATGAGGTCGGGGTCGGCGGAGCAGACGCCCGCCGTCTTCAGCGCCTTCTCGTAGCCGGCCTGCAGCCCGGGCTGCTTGCTGTCGGTCGAGAAGCCGGGGTTCAAGGTGGGCACGCCGAGGAAGTGACCCACCTCGGTCGCCATGGCGCCCATCTGGGCGCTCTCGACGTTGCCCATCGAGAAGGTGGTGCGCAGCATGTCGAGCACGCCCGTACCGAAACAGAAGACGAGTCGCGCGCCGGGCGCCGCGACCTGCAGCGCCGTGGCGGCTCCGAGGAACTCGGCGACGCCCTGGACCACGGAGCCGGCCAGCGTGACCGGCGAGGTCGCCCCGGCGATGGACATCGTGTAGGCGTGGACCGGCACGCCGTGCCGGGCGAGGGCTACGTGGATGTCGAGCGCCGGCCCGTCGATCTGCAGCGGGGAGGCCGCGGTGAGCACGGTCGAGACCCGCGGCCGCTCGCGGAACCGCTCGAGGTCGCCGGCGAGCAGCTCGCAGATGTGGCCGACGGCGACCGGGTCGTCCGGCGGATCGACGAAGGTGACGTGCTTGCGCGTCTCGGTGAGCATCGTGAAGTACTCCACGAGCTCTCTCTGCTCGAGCGGCACGTCCGAGGCGGAGACCTGCGTCCACATGACGTCGAGCTGCGGCAGCTCGTCGTTGAGGCCGGTGGTCTCGCGCAGGTCCTGCAGCGTGCTGGCGCGGCGGACGCCGGTGCGGAAGTCGAGCGTCTTGGCGACGCAGCCGCTCGGTGCGAAGTGGAAGGGCTCGCCGTCGTCGAGGACCACGTCGTCCTCGGGTGTCGCCCCGGCGAACACGATGCGGCGAGGGCACTGCGCGAGCGCCCACTCGACCAGCTCGCGCGGCAGGCGCGCGATGCCCGTCGCCTCGTCGACCTGCGCCCCGCGCGCGGCCAGCTCCGGCAGTACGGCCGATCCGGCGAAGCGCATGCCCACGCCGGCGAGCAGCTCCATCGCCTGGTCGGCGATCCGGCTCTTCTCGACCTCTGACAACCAGGCCGTGCTCGCTCTCATGGCCACACACCTCCAGGACGACACCGTTCGTTGCGCGCCGGTGACTCGCCGACGCTTCCGGCGCACCCTTTCACCGGCAGAAAGCGATGTCAAGACGGGACGTCTGGTTCCTCACTGTTCGTCGCAATCTGCATGGGTTACTAACGGTAGAACTTGCTTTCGCTTTTGAAAACGCAAATCATGGATGGCACGCGACGCACCTTGGGGAGGCGAACGATGGTCAGAGCCGGAGAGACGCCGTTCGGCACTGTGCAGATGGACGAGCTCGACCGCCGCATCATGAAGCTCCTGCGGCCCAACGCCCGGCGCTCCTACGCGAGCATCGCGCGTGAGGTTGGCGTCTCGGAGCCGACGGTGCGCAACCGCGTCGATCGCCTCATCAGCCAAGGCGCGATCTTCCCGATGGCCAGGGTCAATCCGGCGGCGATCGGCTTCCCTGTCGACGCCATGGTCGGCATCCGCGTGAACCGCGGCTACGCGAAAGGCGTCGGTCAGCGGCTGGCCGCCATGGAGAACGTGGCCTACGTGGGCTACACGACCGGCTCGTTCGACATCCTGATCGAAGCGCACCTGCCCGACAACGAAGGCCTCTACAAGTTCCTCAACGAGGGCCTCGAGGAGATCGAGGGCATCGCCCACACCGAGACCTGGCATATCCTGCGCACCGATAAGACCAACTTCGAGTGGGAAGGCGAGAACGTCGGCAGGGAGCCGCTGGACGGCGTCCCGGAGGCGCCATGAGAATCGGCTGTATCGGCTTGGGGCACATCGGCCACCATCTCGCCGCCAATCTGCTCGCCGCCGGGCATGTGGTCACGGTGCATGACCTCGACCGTGGCGCGGCGGACGAACTTGTCGCGGTCGGCGCGGCCTGGGCCGTTTCGCCCGCCGCGGCCGCTCGTGTCTCCGACGCCGTCATCACCTGCCTGCCGTCTGTCGCGGCGGCGACCACGGTGGTCGCCGGCGCGGACGGCCTGCTGGAGGGCTTCGCCCCGGGTGCTGTTGTGGATCGAGATGGGCACCAACGACCCGCGGGAGCTCGTCCGCCTCGCCGGGCTGCTCGCCGAGCGCGGCGTGGACACCCTGGAAGCGCCCGTGACCGGCGGCGTGCACAACGCCTCCTCGGGGACGATCACCATCCTCGTCGGCGGCGACGAAGAGGTCTTCCGCTCGCACGAGAGCGTGTTCCGCACGCTTGGCGGCAGGGTCTTCTTCGTCGGGGCGCTGGGCATGGCCTCGAGCATCAAGGTCGTGTCCAACATGCTGGCGTTCATTCACATCGCCTCGTCGGCGGAGGCGTTCATGCTGTGCAAGCGCAGCGGCATCGACCTGCGTCTCGCATGGGAGATCCTTCGCGCGAGCTCCGGCGACAGCTTCATCCTTGGGACCGAGAGCACGACCATCCTGAGCGGCAGTTACGACGTCGGCTTCTCGTTCGACCTCTGTCTCAAGGACCTGGGCATGGCTATGGCGCTGGGCCGCGATCTCGACGTGCCGCTGGACATCGCCGGCACTGTCGAGCAGCTCTTCGTGCGCGGCCGCGCCCGTTACGGCGGCGCGGCCGAGTACGCCAAGGTCGCGAAGCTCCTTGAGGAAGCCTGTGGCACCGACCTCAGGGCGCCCGGCTTCCCCGAGACCCTCGAGGAGTATCTCGCGACGATGCCGCGTGCCACGTCGGAGGTGGACACGTGAGCCCGCTTGACATCGCTTGGCCGCTGCGGTGTAGTGGCCACTAATTGACCGGTTGATTAGTGCGGGCGCGCGCGTCGATCGCGGCGCCCGTCCCAGGGGAGGGAGCGTATGACGGAAGAGACCAGGGTGCCGACCCGGATGGGAGACGGCACCTTCACGCACCTGACGCGCAGCGAGATCCGCGCCGATCTCATCGCCGGGTCGGAGGTGGCGGCCAAGCGTGCCAAGGTGCCGCTGCTCACCGACGACGAGATCGACCATCTGCTCGAGATCTACGCGTCGCCGCTGCGCTTCATCGGCGTCGACGTCGGCGAGGAGATCGTGCTCAGCTGCGACGGCACGGGCATGAAGACGCACGCCACGCGCATCCATGACCTGCAGTCCTACGAGCAGTGGATGGGCGCCGACCTGCTCGAGCTCTGCGTCGGCGACTACTCCCTCAAGGTCGTGCGCACGATCCTGGCCTACGAGGCCCAGTACATGCACGACGCCCAGCTCGCGACGATCGCGCCGCTGCAGTACGGCGTCATGCCCAACCTGGGCCTGTACTCCAAGCCCGACGGTCCGTGCGAGAACTGGAACGAGCTTCTGCCTCTGGGCAAGATCCCCGAGGCCCGTGCCGCCGCGGAAGAGGCGGTCGAGATGGCCGTGGTCGACATGGTCAATCTCGCCGACTCGCAGTGGGAGGCCGGCGCGGACGCGATCGACTGGGACACCACCGGCGCCTCCGGCGACCCGGAGTTCCTGGCCGCCCTGCGCGCCACGGCGATCATTCGCGAGAAGTACCCCGACATGGGCGTGCAGCTCGGCATGGCCGGCGAGTTCGTGCTCGGCATGCACGGCGAGCTCGAGTGGGACGGCGTGCGCCTGGCCGGCCTCTGGCCCAAGGACCAGCTCCTGCTCGCGCAGAAGGCCGGCGCCACGATGTTCGGCCCCGTGGTCAACATCAACACCGGCAAGTCGCTGGCCTGGAACATGGCCCGCGCCATCGCCCTGATCAAGCCGTGCATGGAGGTCGCCGAGATCCCCGTGCACCCCAACGCCGGCATGGGCGTCGGCGGCGTGCCGATGTTCGTCCACCTGCCCTCGGACGCCACGTGCCGGGCGGCCAAGAGCTTCGTCGAACTGCTGCACGTCGACGGGTTGTAGGTGGGCTCGGGCGATCCCCACGGGATGCACAACGCCCACGCGCAAGCCGCGAGCATCGGCGGGATTCGGGCAGGCGGAGACCTGGTTGCCCGTATGCAGATGACTCGGGGCATGCGCCTCAAGGAAGCCAAGCAGTACGTCGCCGACAAGCTCGGCGTGACGCCCTTCGACCTCTCGGACCCGGTCGCCATGACCGACGTCCGCAACGAGCACGGCTTCGGCCGCGTCCACAGCTACGCGATCAGCCAGCCGTGGCAGGCCAACCAGATCGAAGCCAAGTTCAACATCTCGAGGGTGCTGGACGTGCCGATCAACAGCGTCGAGAAGTTCAAGGAACGCACGGCGGGAGGCTGACCATGATCAGGAACCCGCGCGCGGGAGCGCGCAAGAACGGCGGCTTCAGGCTCGAGGTGTTCACCGACGACGAGCTGCGCGAGATCCACGGCGCGACGCTCGAAGTACTGTCGCGCACGGGCGTCTTCGTCGAAGACGACGAGGCCCGCGAGATCTTCGCGGCGGCGGGCGCCGAGGTCGACCGCGAGAAGAACGTGGTGCGCCTGCCGGCGCACCTCGTCGAGGATGCGGTCCGCTCGGCGCCCTCCACCGTCGTCCTGTGCGGCCGCGACCCGGCCAGGGACGTGGTGCTCGAGGACGGCCGGGTCGGGTTCACCAACTTCGGCGAGGGCATCCAGGTCGTGGACCCGTACACCGGCGAGCTGCACGAGAGCCGCAAGCAGGACGTCGCCGACTGCACGAAGATCATCGACGCTCTGCCCGAGATCGACGTGGTCGAGCGGCCGCTCGGCGCCCACGACGCGCCGCCGGACACGGCGGCGCTGCACAACGCCGAGGCGATCTTCAGCAACACCACCAAGCACGCCACCATCGGCCCGCTCTCGGGCTTCTGCGCGCGCAAGATGATCGACATGGCGGCGGCCATCGTCGGGGGGCGGGAGCAGCTGCGCCGCCGCCCGATCCTCTCGTTCCTCACCTGTCCGGTGAGCCCGCTCAAGCTCGTCAAGGACGCCTGCGAGATCATCATCGAGGGCGCTCGCTCCGGCATCCCGGTCAACGTGCTCTCGATGGCGATGGCCGGCGGCTCGTCGCCGGTGAGCCTCGCTGGGACCCTGGTCACGCACAACGCCGAGGTGCTCAGCGGCATCACCCTGGCCCAGCTCACGAAGAGGGGCGCGCCGGTCATCTACGGCTCCTCGACCACGGCGCTGGACCTGCGCTTCGCCAGCGCCTCGGTGGGCAGCCCGGAGTGCGGCATGATCGGCGCCGGCGTCGCCTGCCTGGCGCGCTTCTACCTGCTGCCCAGTTGGGTGGCCGGTGCGTAGGGCGATTCCAAAGTGGCGGACGCCCAATCCGGTCACGAGAAGACGATCACCAGCCTGCTGCCGGCGTTGGCAGGGGCCAACCTGATCTACGGGCTGGGGATGCTGGAATCGGGCGTCACCATCGACTACGCGCAACTCGTCATGGACGCTGAGTTCGCGCGCATGATCAAGTTCTGCGTGCCGGGGATCCCGGTCACCGACGCGACCTTGTCGGTCGACGTGATCAACGAGGTCGGGCCGTTCAGTGACTTCCTCTCGCACGACGACACCTACAAGGGCATGCGCGGGCAGTCGCAGTCCAAGTTCATCGACCGGCGGGTCCGCGAGGAGTGGAACCTCGCCGGTGCGACGACGCTGTACGACCGCTCGCTCGCCGAAGCTCGGCGGATCCTCGAGACGCACCAGCCGGAGCCGCTGCCCGAGGGCGTCGCGGCAGAACTTAAGTCGATAATCGCTGCCGCGGAGAGCGAATTAGGCGTGCGCTGACGCGTCGCACGGTGTAGTGTTCGGTCTGGCGCGCGGCCGCAGGCGGCTACGCGCCAGACCGAACAACGCCTTTCCAGGAGCGACGATGTCAGACAGCAGCAAGGAGATCGGCGCCGGCCGCGTCAGCTTCCTCCGCGAAGACCAGAAGCAGCGCATCTACGAGACGGCCCTCGGCATCCTCGCCGACATCGGCATGGTCGTGCTCCACGAGGAGGGCGAGCAGGTGATGCTGGACGGCGGCTGCACGAAGGACGCCGACGGCCTCATCCACGTCCCCGCCCACCTCGTCGAACAGGCGCGCGAGTCGGTGCCGGCGAGCTTCATGGTCTACGACCGCGCCGGCGAGCCGGCGATGGACCTCGGCGGCCTGCGCTCGTACTTCGGCAACGGCTCCGACGTCATGCACCTGCACGACCTCGAGACCGGCGAGCGCCGCCTCGGCAAGATGGAAGACGTGGCGGAGGCCGCCCGCCTGTGCGACTCGCTGCCCGAGCTCGACTTCGTCATGTCGGGCGCGTACCCGGACGGTATGGATGCCGGGGAGGCGTATCCGCGCCAGTTCCGCGCCATGATCCCCGCCACGACCAAGCCGCTGGTGATGACCGCCGGCGGCGTCGAGACCGTCGAGCCCATGTGGCGGATGGCCTGCGAGGTCCGCGGCGGCGCGCGACGCGCTGCGCGAGAAGCCCTACTTCGTCATGTACAACCAGCCGGTCACGCCGCTCAAGCACCCGTTCGAGACGGTGGACAAGCTGCTCTTCTGCGCCGACACGGGCGTCCCGTCCACGTATTGCCCCTCGCCGGTCGCCGGCGGCACGGCGCCGATCACCACCGCCGGCCAGATCACGCTGGGCGTGGCCGAGGCGCTGTTCGGCCTCGTCATGCACCAGCTCCGCGCTCCCGGGGCCCCGTTCGTCATCGGCCAGGGCCCCAACACGCTCGACATGGCGACCTCGCAGTCGTCGTACAACTCGCCGGAGTTCATCCGCGCGTATGCGATGGAGTGCGAGATGGCCAAGTGGCTGGACATCCCCAACTGGGGGTTCAGCGGCCACACCGACGCGCAGGTCGTGGACGCCCAGGCCGGCATGGAGGCCGACGAGATCACCAAGCTCTCCATGCAGCTGGGCGCCAACCTCAACCACGACGTCGGCTACATGGACTTCGGCCTGTCCGGCTCGCTGGCGGAGGTCGTCCTGGTGGCCGAGTTCATCAGCCGCAATCGCCAGCTGCTCAAGGCGATCGAGGTCGACGACGAGACGCTGGCCGTCGATGTGCTCAAGGCCGTCGGCCCGGGCGGCGACTACCTCGGCCAGCGCCACACGCGCAAGCACCTGCGCGAGAGCCAGTGGCGCGCCAAGATCCTGAACCGCGCCAGCTACGACCGCTGGGCCGAGGGAGGCGCCCTGGACGCGACCGAGAAGTCGCGCCTGCGGGCGCTCGAGCTCCTGGCGACGCACGAGGTCGCGCCGCTTCCCGAGGGGCTGGCCGCCCGGCTCGACGCGGTGGTGCCGGCCGGCTGAGACTCAGTTCGCCGGCACGGTCCGCCCGTCGGCCCACTGGCGCAAGAAGGTGATCTTCTCGCGCGCGGTCGAGGCGATGGGCGGCATCTGCTTCAACTCGTCACGCAGGAGGGCGTCTGTGAGCGGCGCAGCGGCGGAGTAGGCGGTATACAGCGCCGAGACGACGACCTGCTCCAGCTCCGCGCCGCTGTAGCCGTCGCTGTCGCGCGCGAGCCCCGGCAGGTCGAACTGCGCCGGGTCCTGCTTGCGCTTGCGCAGATGGATGTCCAGGATCGTGACCCGTGCCGCTTCATCGGGCAGGTCGACGAAGAAGGTCTCGTCGAAGCGGCCCTTGCGCAGCAGCTCGGCCGGCAGGCGCTGCACGTCGTTGGCCGTGGCGACCACGAAGACGTCGCCACGGCGTTCCTGCAGCCACGAGAGGAAGGTCCCGAGCACGCGCAGGGAGGTCCCGCCGTCCTCGGCGCCTCCGGCGGCGAAGGCCTTCTCGATCTCGTCGATCCACAACACCAGCGGCGCGAGTCGTTCGGCCGAGCCCATCGCCTTGCGGAAGTTGTGCTCGGTCTCGCCGATGTACTTGTCGTAGAGCGCGCCGGGGTCGAGCCGTACCAGCGGCAGCGCCCACGCCGCGGCCACGGCCTTGGCGCACAGGCTCTTGCCGCAGCCGGGCACGCCGACGAGCAGGATGCCGCGCGGGAACTCGAGGCCGAAGTCGGCAGCCCGCTGCGGGTCCTCCATGAACAGGCGACGCTTCTCGAGCCAGCCCTTGAGCCGCACGAGGTCGGCGATCTCGTCCAGCGACTGGGTCGCCGGCTGGAACTCCAGCAGGCCGTCTCGCTCCACCAGGTCGCGCTTTGCTTCGATGACGTGGCGGACGTCGTCCGCGTCGAGGCGGCCGTCCTCGACGATCACCCGGGTGAGGAGCTTCTCCGCCTCGGCGAGCGTGAGACCCCGGAGGTTGGCCAGCAGGTGGTCCTGGTCGGCCGGCGTCAGCGAGACCTCGATGCCCATCCGCGCGGAGAGGTCGGTGACGACGCGCTGCAGCAGGCTCTCGTACTCTCCGCGTGCGGGGACGGGGATGTGTACCGGGCCGACCACGCTGCGCAGCGACTCCGGGAGCCCGACGTCCGCGCCGGTCAGGACGACGGCGCCGGAGCGCCCGGCGAGCTGCTGCGCCGCCTCGCGCAGAAGGTCCGCGACTTCCGGCTTCTCGAGTTCCGGACCCAGGCCGTGGAACAGGTAGAGCGCCGGCAGGGCAGAGCTGATGATGTGGCTGAACGCCGTGCGCGGATCCTGCGTGCCGTAGATACCGCTCGGCTCGCCCTTGCGCCTCAGCCCCGTCGCTCGTCGCCAGACGAAGAGCGGCAGCTGCATCTGCCACGCGGCGCTCTCGACCAGCGCCTGCGCGCGGTCCTCCTCCGCCGTGTCCACCAGCAGGGCGCCGTAGCGGGAGCGGATGAGAAGCTCGAAGTCGTGCTGCGGGTCGCGGTCCATCGCCTGCGAACGCTACCTGCTTTGCGGCTCGGGCGCCATCGCGGACCGGGCCGGTACGGTGGACATCACTTCGTGCAAGACCGGCGGCGCGATCAGTCCACCCTGCGCTCGGCGCGCTCCTTGATCCCCTTGAGCATCTTCACGGCCATGGGCGGGTCGCCCACCTCCATGAACAGGGTCCAGAAGAGGCTGGCCGGACGCGCCCGGATGCGGACGAGCAGGCGCGTGCCATCATCGGGCAGGCGTTTCAGCAGCCACGACCAGGTGCTGTCCGGCTTCTCCCAGAGGAGCCACTCAGCGGTCGCGAAGGCCTTGACCCGAAAGGCGTCCGATTCGTTGAGAGGAAGCTCGATCCCGAACAGGCTGTTCATCGGAAAGGCCCAGTCCCCGACGGCGAACGTCTGGTACTCCTCGAGGATGCGGTCGGCGCTCGGGTAACCGGCGTTGTCTACCAGGTCGTAGGTATAGAACCCGGCGCGCCGGTAACCCATCTGGACGACCCATGGCCAGACGTTCTCCGGGGGCGCCGCGATCGTGATCGCCCGCGTGGCGGTGAAGGTCGAGGCCGGGACGAGGTCGTCCCCGGACATCGGTGCCGCCAGCTCCGCGTCCGTCGCCCCCCAGCGCATGTGCCAGCGCCGGAAGAGCGGCGCGAAGGCGAAGACGGGCAGGGCGGGCAGCAGCTCGAGCAAGCCGCGGCCGAGTTGACGTCCCATGGCGGGTACCTCCGTTCGGGTCAGGGACGAAGGCCGGGAGCGCAGGCTTGGACCGGCCGCAGCTCGATGGCCTCGGGGCCGCAGCCCGTGGCGCACAGACCGCAGCCGCGGCACAGTGACGGGTCGAGCTCCGGCCGCCCGCCGGTGTCGCAGACGATCGCGGCGAACGGGCAACGGAGGCCGCAGCGGCCGCACGCAGTGCAGAGATCCGCGTCGATGTGGGCGACGTGCCGGCGCACCGGCCACACAGCGCCCATTCCCAGCCGCTCCGTGGCGAGGTGCGGATAGCAGCAGTCGGTGCAGCAGTTGCAGATGGCCGAGGTCTCGCCCGGGTCGTCGTGGAGATCGGCGGTGTGCATCAGGCCGGCCTTGTCGGTGGAGCGGAGAATGGCGACCGCACGCTCCCTGGAGATCTCCCAGCCGAGGCCGCGGTCGTTCTCGAAGCGCAGGCATGCATCCATCGGCTTGCGGCACCTGCTCGTGAGCGAGCGGCAGTCGCACGGCCAGAGGTAGATGCGCTCCTGGGCGGCGACGATGGCCTCGGCCTCCGCCAGCAGGACGTAGGCGTAGCGAGCTTCGTAGGAGTCGCCGGGCCGGCCGTCGCGGACCGCCTGGACGTCCTCGCGGATCGTCTCGGCGTAGGCGCCGACGTCCCACTCGGCGAGTTCCCGGTGGACGGCGAGCGGGACGTCCTTCCATCCCTCGAACATCGCCCAGATCTCGAGGCGGGCGTGGAAGTCGGTAGGCGCGTGCTTACCGGCCTCGTCACGGTCGAGGATGCCACGGCGGACGGCGCGCTCGAGCCGTGCCGCGTCGAAGCCGGCGAGACCGGCCGCGCCGTCGCCGGCCTTCCGCGGCTCTTCGCCGGCCGCGACGGCCGCCGCCAGGACGAGCTCTCCGTCTTCGTCGTCGTAGAAGCGGTCCAGCCACGGCAGGATGAACTCGGGGGCGCCGACCGCCGCGGCCACTGCCGCCATCGTCGGCGTTGCCTCGTGCGCCATCACGTCCGCCTCGCTCACGTTGCTCCTCCTGCCTCGGGACTCGACCACAACGATGGTACGACATCTCCCTCGGGGCGTGCAGCGGTCCATTGTGCGCTACGCTGGGTCTCGTGGATGGCACGCGGGACCTCATGCGGCGCGACCTCGACGTTTGGCCTCGAGAGGCCGGCGTCACCCGGCGAGGCTTCCTGTCCGCCGCCGGGCTCACCGCCGCCGTGCTGGTCGCGGGCGGCATCGCCTGGCGCGTTGCGCCGTGGCGCGATTGGCTGGGCGCCGCCGGCGATACACTCGGCGTCGAGGTCCCCGGTGCCTCTGGCGTCACCGTCAAGGACCACATGCTCGACTCGCGCTACGTCGACGAGCCGGTAGGCTACAGCATCGCCTGGCCGCCCGGAGCCGAGCCGGGCGACCCCCTATCGGTGTGCTTCGCGCTCCCCGGCCGCGGCGGCGGACCGCCAATGGGCTTCGCCGATCACGTGGCGGCGGCGGTGAGAGAGGGCGAGTCGCCGCCGTATGCCGTGGTCGGAGTCGATGGTGGCGTCTCGTATTGGCACCGGCGCATGACCGGCGAGGACCGGCTGAGCATGCTGCTGCACGAGTTGGTCCCGCTCTGCGCTCACCGCTTCAAGCTCGGCGGCCGCGGCCGCGGACGCGCCGTCATCGGCTGGTCGATGGGCGGCTACGGCGCTTTGGTCGCGGCGGAGACGGAGCCGAGCCTCTTCAAGGCCGTCGTCGCCGTCAGCCCGGCCGTCTGGACGAGCTACGACGCGATGATGCTCGGCCCCCAGGACGCCTTCGACGATGCGACCGACTTCGCCAGGTACGACGTGATCGCGCACGCCGACCGGCTTGCCGGCATGGACGTGCGCGTGGACTGTGGCAAGCAGGACCCGTTCTACGGCTACGTCACGTATCTCGAGGCCGCCCTGCCCGAGCCGCCGTCAGGCGGCTATAGCCGGGGCGGCCACGACCAAGACTACTGGAGCAGGGTGGCGCCCGCCGAGGCGGCGTTCATCGGGCGCGCGCTCAGCTGAGCGCGGCCGTGTCGTCACGCGGCGCTATCTTTGCAGCATGGACGCCAAGCCGCAGCCGAAGGCGGCGGGCACGTAGAGGGGCCGGCGGGCGAAGCGGAGCCGGCTCAGAACTCGGGCGGGAGCTCCTTCATCTGCGCGGCGGTGAAGACGGGCCCGTCCTTGCACACGTACACGGGCCCGATGTTGCAGCGGCCGCACTTGCCGAGCCCGCACTTCATGCGGTTCTCGAGCGTGGTGAAGATCGCGTCGTCGGCGAAACCGAGCTGGCCGAGCACCGGCAGCGTGAGCTTGACGACGATGGGCGGGCCGCAGAGGACGGCGACGGCGTTGTCGGCCTTGGGCGCCGTCTTCTCGACGACCGGCGTGACGTAGCCGACCTCGCCGGCCCAATCCTCCGTCTGGCCGCCGGGATCGACCGTCGTGACCATCGTGACGTCCGAGCGCGAGCCCCACTCCTCCAACTCGCGCTTGTAGACCAGGTCGTCGACCGAGCGGGCGCCGTAGACGATGGTGACGTCGCCGAACTCGTCGCGCCGGTCGAGCACGTTCCAGATGACGCAGCGGACCGGCGCGAGGCCGATGCCGCCGGCGACGAACACGACGTCCTTGCCCTTCCAGTCGTCGACCGGGAACCAGTTGCCGTAGGGACCGCGGAAGCCCACCGTGTCGCCCTTGTTCACCTCGCGCAGGGCGCTTGTGACCTTGCCGACGGACTTGAAGCTGCACTCGATGTAGCCGTCGCGCGTGGGTGGGCTGGCGATGCAGAAGGTGCTCTCGCCGGCGCCGAACACGCTGTACTCGCCGAACTGGCCGGCCTTGAAGTCGAAATCGCCGCGGACGGCCTCGTCCTGGAACTCGAGGCGCAGCGTGCGCGTGTCGGCGGTCTCGTCGACCATCTCGGTGACGGTGGTGAGGAGCGGCTGGTAGATGTTCACGAGGCCGCCTCCTCGGGCTCGGCGGTGGCGTCGCCCGGGCGGCGCGCGGCGATGTCGATCGCCTGCAGGATCTCGACGAGGTCCTGGCCGGCGTGGCAGACGCGCGTGCAGCGACCGCAGCCGGTGCAGAGCACCTCGCCGAACTTGAGCGGATAGATCGAGAACTTGTGATTGATGCGCTGGCGATAGCGGACGTGCTGGTCGTCGCGCGGGTTGTGGCCGCTGGCGTGCAGCGTGAAGGTCGGCGCCTGGCAGGTGTCCCAGCAGCGGCGACGCGTGCCGCGGCCGACGCCTTCTTCCTCGTCGACGATGTCGAAGCAGTGGCAGGTGGGGCAGACGCTGGTGCAGGCCCCGCAGCCGTTGCAGCGGATCGCCAGCTGCGACAGGAGCGGATCCTCGAAGTGCGTGGCGATCCAGTCGCGCACGGAGCCCGCGTCGATCTCCAGGTTGGCGGCGACGCGGGACCGCGCGGCGGCGCGCTCGTCGTCGGCCTGGCGGCCGCGCGTGTCGGCCTTGACGTCGCTGGAGAAGCGCGCCTGATGAGCTTCGGCCAGGGCGCGCCCCTTGTCCGTCGCCGGCTCGAAGACGTAGCCGCCGTCGACCGGCGTGAGCAGGCCGTCGGCGCCCTTGACGTCGTCCGGCCCCGTGGCCACGGCGGTGCAGAAGCAGCTGTCGTCGATCATGGGGCAGGTGAGGTTGACGATGGTCGTCGCCTCGCGGCGGCCGTTCCAGAGCTCGTCCTTGTAGTCCCAGTTCATCACCTGGTCGACGACGACGAGGGCGGCGCTGTCGCAGGGCTTGGCCGCCAGCACGACGCGCGGAGCGAACTCCGTCGGGACGTCCTCGACCTCGACGGTGACGCCGCGCTGCTTCCAGCGGCAGAGCGCCTCGTGCTCGGGCAGGAAGTAGCCCTTGAGCGAGAGCTGCGGCAGGCCGCGGGAGAGGTCCATCTCGTCCGCGGATGCGAGGGCGCGGTAGTCGATGTCGACCTTGGAGCCGCCGAGCGTGCACACCGTCGCGGCGACTGCGGACGGCGACTGGCAGATGTCGGTGGCGACGGGCGCGACCACCTCGGTGCCGGCGCCGATGAGGTCGCCGGCGAGGCCGTGGAGGTCGGCGTCGCTGATGAAGAAACGGTCGCTCACTTGATGAACTCCTGCTGGTCGTCGAGGCGGTAGTCGCCGATCGGCGCCGCGTTCTCGGGATCGTCGCTCACGGTGTAGTCGTAGCGGTCGTGCACGATCTGCTGCAGCTTGCGGTTCACGAGGCTGAGCGGGATGCCGACCGGGCAGAAGCGCTCGCATTCGCCGCAGTCCACGCAGCGGCCGGCGAGGTGGATCGCCCGGGTGACGTTCCAGCTCAGGTTGCCGCGCGGGTGCGCCGACGACTCGATCCACTGCGGCTGCGTCTTCTCGACGATGCAGCGCTCGCAGATGCAGAGCGGGCAGACCTGGCGGCAGGCGTAGCAGCGCACGCACTTGTTGAACTGCTCCGTCCAGAACGCCCAGCGCTCCTCCACCGGCAGGTCGTCGAGCGAGGCCACCCGCTCGTCGATGGTCATCACCGGCCGCGGGGGCTCCGGCTGCGGCTCGCCGACGAGGTGGTCCGTCAGGGACGGCTCGCGGTTGTCGCAGCCGTAGCAGCGCGGCGCCACGTTCTCGGGGGTGAGGGCGAGGGCGGCGGGCAGCTCGTTCTCCTCGAGCACGCCGCCGCAGCGCACGCCGATCAGGACGACGTGGTCGCGGTCGAGCTGCGCCTCGCGCAGCAGCCCCGCGACCGCCTTGACGTCGCAGCCCTTGACGACGAGCCCCATCTTGCCCAGCTCGGCGACGTGGTCGCGGCGCGGGTTGAGGTAGGTGACGAGGTTGTGCACGCAGCGCGTGTCGAAGATGAGCTTGTCGGCATCGGCCGGGTCGCTGACGAAGACCGGCCGGGCGCCCCTGCGGGCGTCCTCCCAGCCGATGATCACGCGCACGTCGCCGGCCTCGAGAAGCTCGCGGGCGATGCGCTGCAGGTCGGCGACGCCGGTGTACACGGGGACGGCCTCGGTCATGGCGCGACCTCCGCTCCGGCGGGCGCGGCTTCAGGGGCCGGCTTGGCTTCGCCGGCCGGCGCAGCCGCGCCGGCGTCCGGCGCCAGCGCCCGGTAGGCCTCGTAGGGGCCGAGCTCCTGCACGCCGCGCACGGCCTCGTTGACGACGTCGCGCCACTTGGCGCCCTCGCTCGCCGAGACCCAGCTGAAGGTGATGCGCCGCGGGTCGACGCCGATGAACTGCATGATGTCGTGGAACACGGCGAACCGCCGCCGGGCGTGGTAGTTGCCCGAGGTGTAGTGGCAGTCGGCCGGGTGACAGCCGCTGACGATGACGCCGTCGGCACCGCGCTCGAACGCCTTGATGACGAACAGCGGGTCGATGCGCCCTGTGCAGGGCAGGCGGATGATGCGCACGTTGCTCGCCATGTGCAGGCGGCTGGTGCCGGCCAGGTCGGCGCCGGTGTAGGTGCACCAGTTGCAGACGAAGGCGGTGATGCGCGGTTCGAAGTCGGTGTGTGCGTCGCTCACGGTACTCACTCCCACGCGCAGAGCGCGTTGATCTCGCTGTAGACCTGCTCGTCGGTGAACGTCTGCAGCTCGACGCTCTTGCTCAGGCACACGGCCTGGCAGGTGCCACAGCCCTGGCAGACGCCCGGGTTCACGTAGGCGACGTTGCCGCAGACCTGGCCGTCGACGGTGCAGATCTCGCGCTTCTCGATGGCTCCGTAGGGGCACACCAGCTCGCAGCGCATGCAGCCGATGCACGTGTTCTCGTTGACGATCGCGACCGCGGGCTCGCGCTCGAGCTCGTCGGCGCTGAAGAGACCGAGCACCTTGGCGCTGGTGGCGCTCGCCATGGCGACCGCGTCGGGGATGTCGCGCGGCGACTGGCAGGCGCCGGCGACGAAGACGCCGGCGGTGTTGGTCTCGACGGGGCGCAGCTTGGGGTGCGCCTCGTTGATGAAGCCGTGCTCGTCGGTGCTCACGCTGAGCTTCTGGGCGAGCTCGCGGATGCCGTCCTGGGGGCGGATGGCCGTGGCCAGCACCACCATGTCGGCGTCGATCACGATCTGCTCGCCGCTCAGCGTGTCGAAGCCCCAGACCTTGACCTTGTCGCCGTCGCGGAAGATACGGCTGACGCGGCCGCGGACGTACTCGGCGTGGTCCTCCTCGATGGCCCGCCGGCTGAACTCGTCGTAGCCCTTGCCGGCGGCGCGGATGTCCATGTAGAAGGCGACCGCGCGCCCGTCGTGCACCTTGTGCTTGTACAGCATCGCGTGCTTGGCGTTGTACATGCAGCAGATCTTGCTGCAGTACGCCATGCCCTTGTCGGGGTCGCGGGAGCCGACGCAGTGGACGAAGACCACCGTCTTCGGCTCCGTGCCGTCGGAGGGCCTGAGGATGGCGCCTCCGGTCGGCCCGCTGGCCGACGCCAGGCGCTCGAACTGCATGCCGTCGATGACGTCCGGCACCTCGCCGTACCCATACTCGCCGTAGCCCTTGAGACCCTCCGGCTGGTCGCTGCCGATGTCGTAGAGCTTGTAGCCGGTCGCGACCACGATCGCCCCGACCGCCTCGGTCACGAAGGTGTCCTCGGTGTCGTAGTCGATCGCGCCCTTGAGGCACGCCTCCTTGCACTTGCCGCAGGCGTCCTTGGCGAGGCCCTTGCGGCGTCCCTTGAAGAGGGTGCAGTTCTCGCGGTCGAGCACGGGGATGTTGGGCACGGCCTGCGGGAACGGCACGTAGATGGCCGTTCGCTTGCCGAGCCCGGCCTCGAACTCGCTGGGGATCTTCTTGGCCGGGCAGGCCACCTGGCAGTCGCCGCAGCCGTTGCAGAGGTCCTCGTTCACGCTCCGCGCCTTCTTGCGGACGGTGACCTCGAAGTTGCCGATGTAGCCGTCGACCTTCTCCACCTCGCTCCACGTGTGGAGCTTGATATTGGGGTGCTGGTACGCCTCGACCATGCGCGGCGTGAGGATGCACTGGGAGCAGTCGAGGGTGGGGAACGTCTCGCTCAGCTGGCTCATGTGGCCGCCGATGGACGCTTCCTTCTCGATGAGGATGACCTCGTGGCCGCCGTCGGCGATGTCGAGCGCCGCCTGGATGCCGGCGATGCCGCCGCCGATGACCATGGCCCGCTTGGTGACCGGGATCTTGATGGTCTCGAGCGGCGTGTTGTGCTTGACCTTCTCGACGATCGTGCGGCCGATGTCGATGGCCTTGGCGGTCGCGTCGCCACGGTCCTCGTGGATCCAGGAGCAGTGCTCGCGGATGTTGGCCATCTCGCACATGAACTTGTTGAGGCCGGCCTGGTCGCAGGCGCGGCGGAAGGTCTTCTCGTGCATGTGCGGCGAGCAGGCGGCGATGACGACGCCGGTGAGGTCGTTGTCCTCGATCGCCTTCTTGACCAGGGCCTGGCCCGGGTCCGAGCACATGTACTTGTAGTCCTCGGCGACGGCCACGCCCGGGTGGTCCTTGAGGGCCTCGGCGACCTTGGCGCAGTCGACGGTGCGGGCGATGTTCTCGCCGCAGTGGCAGACGAAGACGCCGATGCGGCTCATGCGTCACCTCCGGCGTCGGCCGGAGCGGCTTCGCCGCCGGCCGCCTTGGCTTTGGCGGCCTTGGCCTCGGTCTCCTTGGCCGCCCGGGCGGCGGCCTTGGCGGCCTTCTCGTCCGCGGCCTTCTTCTCGTCCGCGACGCGCTGCGTGGCGCGGACGCCCATGTCGGCGAGCAGGGGCTCGGTGGCGATGAAGTGACGCTTGAGGCCGAGGGTCTCGGGCGGCAGCCCGAGGGCGAGGCCCACCACCTGCGTGATGAACAGCACCGGCATCCTGGGCTCGCCGCGCGACTCCATGGCCTTCTGGCGCAGGTCGAGATTGGTGTGGCAGAGCGGGCAGGCCACCACCAGAGCCTCGGCGCCCTGGCGCCGGGCGTCCTCGATGATCGCCCGGCCCATGCGCAGCACAGAAGAGGTGCGGCTGACGCTGAGGGCGCCGCCGCAGCACTCGACCTTCATGTTCCAGTCGACCGCCTCGGCGCCGCAGGCCTCGATGACCTCGTCCATGAACGTGGGCTGCTCGGGGTCGTCGCCACCGCTGAGCTCGGGCGGGCGGACGAGCAGGCAGCCGTAGTAGGCGGCGAGCTTGACGCCGACGAGCGGGTTGGGCGTGGGTCGCGGAGCGGCCGCCCTCTCGGAGATGTCGGCGGTCGCCTCCCGGAGGAGGTTGACGATGCTGAGCACCTCGACCGAGTTGGCGAACGGGCGGCCGAGGATGTCCGGCAGCTGCTCGCGGATGCCCGCGTCCTCGGCGACGGCGAGGCGGGCCGCCGCGAGGCGGTTGTAGCAGGCGGCGCACGGCGCCAGCACACGGTCGAAGCCGGCCGCCTCGGCGAGGGCCAGGTTGCGGGCCGGCAGGGCCACGCTCAGCAGGTGGTCGGCGTTGTGGGCGCTGCTGGCGCCGCAGCAGTTCCAGTCGGGGATCTCGGCGACGGCGATGCCGAGCGCCTCGACCACGGCGCGCAGGCTCTCGTCGTACTCGGGCTCCGTGCCGTGCAGGGAGCAGCCCGGGTAGTACGCGAGGACGCCGGCGGGCGGCTGCGCCGCGGCGGCGGGCGTTGCGGCCGCGTCGACGACCGTACTCATAGGGTCACCCCGCACTTGTCGAAGATGCGTCTGACCTCGGCGACTCCGTTGATCTTGTCGGGCATGACGCCGAGCTTGCCGCGGAAGAGCAGGCCGGGGGCGTTGGTCACGTCGTTCATGAGTGCGCCGCTGCGCAGTTTGTAGCCGACGACGAGACCGACCTCGTGCAGCCGCCCGTTGGCGCGGATCTGCTCGAGGAACGACTTGTGGAAGGCTTTGACGGTCCGAGGCATGACTGCCATGCCCGACTCGATGGCGATCTCGCGCAGGGCGTCGATGACGCCGGCGGGATCGCAGCCGTTGGGGCAGCGGGCGCTGCAGGTCTCGCAGGTGAGGCAGAGCCAGATGGACTCGTCCTGGAGGGCCCGCTCGCGCGGCCCGGAGGTCACGCGGCGCATCACCTGGTGGGGCCGGAGATCGGATTCGAAGGCCATCGGGCACCCGGCGGAGCACTTGCCGCACTGGTAGCACGTCGCGGGGTTGATGCCGGTGGCGCCCTCGATCTCGGTGGCGAGTGTACTGAGAGTGCTGCTCGTCATCGTGGCGCACGGTCCTTCTGGAGGGGTCGGGCCGCCTCACGGCCGCCCGCCGGATTCCGTGTACTGAAGGTGCGAGTGCACCCTCGGGCTTCAGTATAGAAGCCTGGCATGTGATTCGGCAAACAAAGTCCGCCAGAAGGCGCCGCAGCCGTCATGTCTGGTCATTGCTCGGGGTTCGGCGACGTCTGCAGCGACTCGACGGTGCCCGGCGCCCACACCGGCGAGAGCGCCTCCTCGACGAACACCACGGCGTCTCCCCCAGTCGCCGGCATCAGATAGATGCGCCCCGTCCGCCACTCCTTCTTGCGGTCGTACCCGGCCCACGCGATGGTCGCGCCGTCGGGGGACCAGGAGAGGTCCTGGACGGCGGCGTTCTGGTGCCGGGCGATCTCGGTGGGCGCTCCGCCGGCCTCGGTGTCGAACTGCCAGAAGATCGCCGTCCCGGTACCGGTCCCGGACTTGACGGGGTGGCCGGTGAAGACGACCCTGGTCCCCTCCGGGTCCCAGGCGTAGCCCGCCGGCATGAGCGCCTCCTTGGCGGGCATCAGGGTCGTGCCGTCGGTGCCGACGACGGTGTAGCTCGTGCCGACGTCGCTGCCGGCCCGGCGGTAGATGATCGCGTCGCCGCTCGGGGAGATCAGGGGATCGTCGAAGGCGCGGGCGTTGACATCGAACAGCGCCTTGTTGGTGCCCAGTTCGGTCACGACGCCCGAGCCGCGGTCGAGCACCTCGAGCCGCTCGGTCGCGGTCACCATCTCGTTGCGGCCGTCCTTGACGTCCGTGTAGGTGACGAACGCGACGGTCGCGCCGTCCCGCGAGGCGCTGACGGAGACGCCGCGGAGCGGCATGCCGCCGCCGTCGAGGAGCGGCCGGAACGTCCCGGCGGGCTGGTCGTAGATCATGAAGCCGGCGGTCTGACCGGTGGCCTTGGGCGTCTCCGTGTAGCCGGCGACCAGAAGCTCGCGAGGGGAGAGCCAGGCGATGCTGTCGACGGCGACGACAGTGGGCGTCCCGGCCGTCGGCTGAAGCGCGTCGCCGGTCACCGTGTCGAAGAGCCAGAGCTCACTGCGTCTGTAGGTCCCGGCGACGCAGGCCAGCCACTTGCCGTCCGGCGAATAGGCGATCTGCCGGATATCGTCTCCGTCGAACCTGGCGACGGGCTCGACCGAGCCGTCAGCGGCGATGGTCGCCAGCCGGTCGGCGTGAGGGCCCACGGCGCCGGCGAGGTACTGGCCGAACGCCGGCGTGGGCGAGATGACCACGGACATGCTGGCCATCGGCGTCGGCGACGACCCTCCGCCGGCCCTCGTCTCGTCGCGCGAGAGCAGGACGAGGGCCATGGCGCCGACGAGCGCGATCGCCGCCGCGATGATGGCGACGATCAGCCAGGTCGGCGTGTCTCTGCCCGGCTTGCCCGGGCCTGCCGGCGGCGCACCCGGGCCTGCCGGAGGCGGATCTGAAGGAGCGACGGCCGCGCCGCAGTCCTGGCAGAAGCGGGCGTCGTCGTCGTTGGCGCGCCCGCAGGTCGGGCAGCTCCTGGCCATGTCCCCCCCAGGTATGGTCAGCCGGGTCGTCGAGAGGCATCGTATCCGCTGGACGGCCCGCGGGACAGGGGTATCGCCGTCGTGTTTTCGCGCGGCTCGTCAGTCGGCGAGCTCGGCGCGTACCCGCCCGCGGCCGAGGAGCATGAGGGCGGCCGCAATGAGTGCCACCGCCGCCCCGTAGGCGAACGTCGCCCACGGGCCCCAGGCGGTCCAGAGCAGGCCGCCGATGGTGCTGGCGGCGAAGGTCGCCAGGCCCGTCGCCGTGTAGTAGAGGCCGAGCGCCGAGGCGCGCTCGCCCGTAGGGATGGCGCGCCCGATGAGCGCCTTGCTCGTCCCCTCGGTGGCGGCGATGTAGAGGCCGTAGGCGGCGAAGAGGCCGGCCAGTGCCCAGCCCGAGCCGGCGGCGGCGAGGCCGACGTACACCGCCGCGAACACGACGTAGCCGGCGATCACCAGCGGGTACTGACCGATGCGGTCGCTCAGGCCCCCCAGCGGCAGCGACCCCGCCGAGTACACGACGTTGTAGAGCACGTAGAGCAGGATGACGGCCGAGGTGCTCAGCCCGATGTCCTTCGCCTTGAGCAGGATGAACGCATCGCTTGAGTTGCCGACCGCGAAGAGCAGCGACCCGGCGAGGAGCCAGCGGAACGCCTTGGAGCGGGGCAGCGAGAGGCGGAACGCGCGCCGCTGCGGCTCCTCGCGCCGCTCGCGCACGAGGAAGACGATGGCGACCACGCTGAGCAGCCCCGGGATCACGGCGATGGCGAAGATCCAGCGCAGCGAGAAGCCGGCCTGGACCAGGACCAGGGCGACGAGCGGGCCGAGGACGGCGCCCATGGTGTCCATGCTGCGGTGCAGGCCGAAGGCGAGGCCCTGCTGGCCGGGAGCCGTGTTCGCCGCGATGAGGTCGTCGCGCGGCGCCGTGCGCATGCCCTTGCCGAGGCGGTCGGTGAAGCGGCCGGCGAGGGCCATCCCCCATCCGGGAGAGAGAGCGATCACGAGCTTTCCGAGCGCGCCGAGGGTGTAGCCGCCGAGCACGAAGGGCTTGCGGCGGCCGGTGTAGTCGGTGGCCTGCCCGAAGGGGTACTTGGTGATGCTCGCCGTCGCCTCGGCGATGCCCTCGATCAGCCCGAGCACCGCGACCGGCGCGCCCAGGACCGTGGTCACGAAGATCGGGAAGAGGGGGTAGGCGATCTCCGAGCTGAGGTCGGCGAGCAGGCTCACCAGGCCGAGCCTGCGGACGTTCGGGTCGAGGGTGCGCAGCCTGGCGAACCTCTCTCGTGGGCGGAGGCGGGCCATGGCCCGATGGTATCAGTCGAGCGGCTCCAGGACGGTGAGGCCCTCCGCGCGGGCGGCGCCGGTTAATTCGGCGTCGAACGAGGAGAAGACGAGGGTCTCCGGCGCGGCGAGCTCGCCCACGGTGAGCGCCGCCGCGAGCTGGACGGAGTCGAAGCCGCGTAGCCGACGCCGCCACGCCAACGTGGCGGCGCGATGCTCATCGAGGTCGACTGCGAGGTAGTCGGGCCAGTCCCTCCTCAAATCGGACAGGGCCTCATGGCAGGCGCCCCGCGACAATCCGCTGCCCCGGGGGCGGCGGGACAGCGCCGCCGCCGCCTCGGCGAGCGTGGCACGTGAGGTCGCCACCAGGTCGGCGCCGTCGATCCACATGTCGACATCGTCCGAACCGGTCTCTCGGATGTAGCGCTTGAGCATGCTGCTCGTGTCGAGATACAGGATCACTCGTCGCGGTCGCGGAGATCGAGGACGGTCTTCGAGATCGGCTCGCCCGTGTTGACGATCGGCGGCCCGGTGGGGCCCTTGGGCTTGCCGCCCGACCATTTGACCATGCCGCTCTCCATGAGGCGGCGGAGGCCGTCGTGCTGCGGCGACGGCGCGTGGATGACGGCGACGTCCTTGCCGTGGTTGCGTGACGACGATCTTCTCGCCCTCGCTGGCCCGGCGGATGTACTCGCTGAGGTGAGCCTTCAGCTCGCGGATGCCGACGGTGGTCATTGTGACCTCAATTCTGGGTGACGATGAGACTACAGTTGGAGTGTACCCGGGATTGCGGAAGCTGACAAGGATGACAGTCATGACAGCCGCCCGCGTACGGGACTGGCCACTCTGCCGGGCGCGTGGCCGGGCCGGGCGACGGCTGTCGCTCACCCGGCCCGGCGCACGGCCGATACTGAGCGCATGGACGTCCTGCGCCGAGAGCTGCCGCGTGTCCGAGCCGCCGCGCTCGCCTGCGTGCTCGCGGCGGCCCTCCTGCTCGCCGTCGCGCCTGCGGCGCCGCGCCACCTACGGCGACGGCGCGGCGATCCCGTTCCTGCTCTTGCCGGCCGACAATCCGTGGAACACGCCGGTCGACGCGCTGCCGCTGGATCCGAACTCGGCCGACTACATCGCGCACATGGACCCGGGCACCGGCCTGCACCCCGACTTCGGCACGGTGTGGAACGGGGCGCCCATCGGCATCCCCTACACCGTCGTGCCCGGGACGCAGCCCAAGGTCCCGATCTCCTTCTCCTACGCCGACGAGAGCGACCCCGGGCCGTACCCGATCCCGCCGGGCGCGCCCATCGAGGGCGGAGCCGGCGCGGACGGCGACCGCCACGTGCTCGTGCTCGACGCCGACAACCAGAGGCTCTACGAGGTCTACGACGCGCACCGGCAGGCCGACGGCTCGTGGGAGGCCGGCTCCGGCGCAGTCTTCGATCTGTCCAGCAACGCGCTGCGGCCGGACGGCTGGACCAGCGCCGACGCGGCCGGCCTGCCGATCCTGCCCGGCCTGGCGCGCTACGACGAGATCGTCGGAGAGGGCGTGCTCGACCACGCGCTGCGCTTCACCGTTGCCCACACGCAGCGCGCCTACGTCTACCCGGCGACCCACTACGCGAGCTCGTCGACGGACCCGGACCTGCCGCCGATGGGGCTGCGCGTGCGGTTGCGCGCCGACTTCGCCGTCGGCGGCTTTCCTCCGGCCGTGCAGACCATCCTGAGGGGCCTCAAGAAGTACGGCATGATGGTCGCCGACAACGGCAGCGACTGGTTCGTGAGCGGGGCGCCGGACGCGCGCTGGGACGACGACGCGCTGCGCACGCTGCGCGAGGTGACCGGCGCCGACTTCGAGGTCGTGGACTCACGTGCGCTGCTGCCCGCCGCCTTCTACGTGAGCCTGCCGGCGACGGCAACGGCGCGTGAGGGCGTCGGCTGGACGCGCGCCGGCGGGTTCTTCGACGGGGCCGGCGCGCTCTGGACGGCGACCGTGGACTACGGCGCCGGCGACGGCGAGGAGCCGCTGACGCTGGGCGCCGGCGGCGAAGGGCAGAGCGGCGCCTTCACGCTGGGCCACACCTGGCCCGACGACGGGCGCCGCACGGTCGAGGTGAGCGTGACCAACGAGCTGGCGCGCGCGGCGACGGCGACGCTGGCCGTCACCGTGAGCAACGTCGCGCCGAGGGTCGCCGGCGGCCCCGACGTGAGGGTCCGCGCCGGCGCACGCTTCACGCGCACCTGCTCGTTCACGCGACCCGGGCGCGGACGTCTGGAAGGGCTGGGTCAAGTACGGCGACGGGTCGGCGCGGCGCGCGCTGCGCCTCCGCGCCGACAAGACGTTCCGGCTGTCACACCGCTTCGCGGGGCCGCGCGGCCGCCGCTGCACCGTCACGCTGTGCGTGACGGACGGCGACGGCGGCCGCGGCGTCGACCGCTTCCGCGTCACCGTGCGCTGACGGCGACGAGCGCTTCGGGGCGTCGCCGCTCACCCGCCGGTCGGGCGCGGCGCCCGGCGCCGGCCGCGCCTCAGAAGGCTCCGGGCCCGATGTAGGGATCGAGGCCGGCGCCGGCCTCTTCGTAGATCCCCCACACCTTCTTGACCGGGGTCAGGTTCTTCCAGAATCCCTTGCTGCCTTTGGGCGTGATGAGGATGTCGCCGGGGCCGGCCACGTGGACGTCGCCGTCGTCGTCGGTGACCTCGACCTGGCCCTCGATGATGTAGGCGACCTCGTGGTACGGACGCTCGAAGTGCCGTCGCTGCACGTCGCGCCGCCAGAGCCCGAAGCTGAACTTGTCGTCCACGGACATCGCGGCGGTGGACTCCTGGCCCGGAGGGTCGGTCTCCTCCGGGTACCGCATCGCCTCTTCCCAGATGACGTCTTCGGACTTGATGACGCGGATCTTCGTGTCGGCCAAGTCGCCCATTGCCCCTCCTGATCGTCTGCGGCGGCGTAGGATAGCCGGTGCGCCTGCGGGGCACCGCCAGTCGAGCCGGCTGCGCCGTTCCATCGCGGCGCTCCGGCGTCGTCATTGTATGCCCGGCGACGCCGCAGGTGTCCGATGTCGGAGGAGGTCGGTGGTGGAACTGCAGTCGGGGCTCGAGGAGCGCGTCGTCCAGGGAGTGCGCGACGCGAAGGACGAGCTCGTCGGCCTCGCCGCCGAGCTCGTCGCCTGCGACACGACGGCGCGGCTCGCGGGCGACCCCGCGCGCGACGAGGAGAAGCTGCAGCGGCTGCTGGCCGCGCGGCTCGAGGCGCTGGGCGCGGCGCCGGACCTGTGGGAGCCGGAGCCGACCGGGGCCGGCGACCGCTTCGTGCCGGCCGGCCTCGACTTCGTCGGCCGTCCCCAGCTCGCCGCCGTCCTCCCCGGCTCCGGCGGCGGCCGCAGCATCCTGCTCAACGGCCACATCGACGCCGTGGACGTGGAGCCGCGCGAGCAGTGGCTGAGCGACCCGTTCGTCCTCACGGAGCGCGACGGCTACCTCTTCGGCCGCGGCGCCAACGACATGAAGGGCGGGATCGCCGGCCTGGTCATCGCCCTGGAGGCGTTGCACCGCCAGGGCGTCCGCCTGGCCGGCGACGTCGTCTTCTGCACGGTCACCGACGAGGAGTCGTCCGGCGCTGGCGGCCGCGCCGCGGTCGCGCACGGCGTCCGCGCCGACGCCGGCATCGCCGCCGAAGCGACGGATTTCGACGCCTGGGTGAGCTGCCGCGGCACGGTGACGCCGACGATCACCGTCGCCGGCCGCGCCGGCCACGCCGAGATGCCGCAGCCGGACTGGCAGGACGGCGGCGCGGTCAACGCGATCGAGAAGCTCGTCACCGTACTGAACGGGGTGGGTGCGCTGCGGGAGGAGTGGAAGGCCCGCGCCGACCACCGGCACCCGCTGCTCGCTCCCGGCGACATCGTCCCCACGGTCGTCCACGGCGGCACGTGGATGGTGACGATTCCCGCCTCGTGCGACGTCACCTGCGACATCACCTACCTGCCGCAGCACGTCGACGAGGACGGCACAGGCAAGGCGGTCGAGGCTGAGGTGATGGACCGCCTCACCAGAGCCGTCGCGGCCGACCCGTGGTTCGCCGAGCACCCCCTGACGTTCACGTGGACGGAGGACGTCGTGCCCGCCGAGATGCCTGCAGACCACCCGCTCGTGACGACCGCGCTGGGCTGCGCCGGCGCGCTCGGCCACCACGGCAAGCCGGCCGGCCTCGACAGCTGGCACGACGCCGCGACCTTCACTCGCGCCGGCACGCCGACCTTCAGCTTCGGCCCGGACGGCATCCACACGGCGCACGCCGTCAACGAGCGCGTCAGCGTCGGCGGGCTCGTCGACTTCAGCGCCGCGATCGCGCTCACGATGATGCGCTGGTGCGGGGTGGCGTCTTGATCGTCCACCTGTCGATCCACACGCCGAAGCCCGGCATGGAGCGAGACCTCATCGACTCGATGCATCGCTTCGGTGCGGCGGGCACCGGGCAGCCGGGGTTCGTCGAGGCGAAGACGCTGCGCGACCGACACACCGGCCGTCTTGTCGGGATGGCGCGCTGGGAGGACGAGGCCTCCTGGCGCGCCGGCGTGGAGGCCATGCGCGCCGCCGTGGCGCACGACCCGTTCGACGCGTGGGAAGCCGCCGAGGTCGAGGGCTTCTTCCTCGAGGAGGTGTGACGGTGGCGGCGGGCGCAGCGAAGCCGGCCGGCGGCTCCGGCGAGCACCACGACGTCGTCGTGGTCGGCGCCGGGGTTTCCGGCCTCGCGACCGCGTGGCACCTGCGCGACCGGGACGTGCTGGTGCTCGAGGAGTCGGAGCGGATTGGCGGTCGCATCCGCTCCGAGCGCCGCGGCGACACGTGGCTCAACTTCGGCGCCCACGTGTACGGCGGCGACGGCACGGCCACCGACCGGCTGCTGCGCGGGCTGGGCGTGATGGCTTTGCCGCTGCCGGGCCAACTCGCCGCGCTCGCATACGCCGGCCGTATCGTCACCAGCCCGGTCGAGACGTACCCGCTCCGGCTGCCGCTGCCGGGGCGTTCCCGAGCGGCGCTGATCCGCGCCGGACTCAAGCTGCGCTACGACGTCGCCCGGTACGACCGGATGATCAGGCCGCGGCCGGGCGAGTCGGCGGCAGAGCGGCAGGACCGCGTCGTCAACTTCATGGACGACGAGTCGTTCAGCGACCGGATCGGCCCGCTGCCGGCGGACGTGGACGCGATGTTCCGCTGCACGCTGACGCGCTCGAGCGGCGAGCCGGAAGAGCTGGCCGCCGGCTACGGCGTCGGGTACTTCCACCTGGTGTGGGACCGCTCGTCCGGGCTGTCGCGCGGGATCATCGGCGGGCCGTCGACCATGATCGAGCGCCTCGCGAGCATGGTGCCGGAGGTCCGGACCGGCGCCCGTGTGACGCTGGTCGAGGAAACCGGCGACGGCGTCCGGGTGCGTGTGCGAGGACGCCGCCGGAACCCGGGAGATCACGGCCGCCGCCGCCGTGCTCGCCGTGCCGGCGCCGGTGGCCGCCGCGCTGGCGCCGGGCCTGCCCGGCGAGACGGCGGCGGCCCTCCGCGAGGTGCACTACGGGCAGTACGCCGTCGGCGCCTTCCTCGTGGAGGGCAAGGCGCCGCTCCCATGGGACGGACTCTACGCCGTCGCCACGCCCGGCCGCTCGTTCGGCATGGCCTACAACATCGGCAACGTGCAGCTGCAGCCCGGCGCGCCGCGACCGGTGCACGGCTCGGTGATGGTGTACGCCGCGGCGGACCTCGGCGCGCGGCTCCTGCAGGAGGACGACGAGACGATCGCGCGGCGCTTCCGCGACGACCTCTGCGCCGTGTTCCCGGAGGTCACACGGCGCATCGAGGACGTCGTGGTCCAGCGCTGGCCGCGCGGCATCCCGTTCGCGCACGTGGGGCGCGGCCGGCTGCAGGCTCCGCTGACCCGGCCCCTCGGCCGCCTTCACCTCGTCGGCGACTATCTCGGCACGCGCTACGTGGAGACCTGCGCCGAGAACGCCGAGGCCGCCGCCCTGCGTATCCGCGAGCAGCTGCCGCCGCGCGACTGATCGCGGCGCAGGATCATCGACAGACACTGAAGTCGGGTAACAAACGTAGACTCGGGCGGCCGCAGTCACGGGCCGACTCCTTCCCTCCCCGTGAGAGCCGCCCGACAGCAACGTGATCACATCCGCGCGACCCCGGTAGTAGTCTTGGAGTGAATCGAGTTGCGGGAGGTCGTCATGGAGGGTCTTGCCGACAAGGTCGTTCTGATCACCGGTGGGTCGTCGGGCATCGGCGAGGCCTGCGCGCGGCGCCTCGCAGTAGAGGGCTGCGCGGTCATGGTGACCGGCAGGGACGAGGCGAAGACGAAGGCGGTCGCCGAGAGTCTTCTGCCGGCCGGCAAGCACGGCTGGGTGACCGGGGACGTGCGCCTGGTGGGTGACTGCCAGGCGATCGTCACCGCGACGATGGAGCGCTACGGGCAGCTGGACGTGCTCGTCCACTGCGCCGGCGTCTGGGACGAGCGCCCGACGCTCGACGTCACCGAGGACGACTGGGACGGCGTGCTCGAGACCAATCTCAAGGGCGCCTTCTTCACGATGCAGGCGGCGCTGGCGCCGATGGTCGAGTCCGGCGGCGGCGTGCTCGTCGTCATCGCCAGCGACTCGGGCTACCACGGCGAGCCGGGGGCCGCAGCCTACGCCGCCTCCAAGGCCGGCGTGATCAGCCTCGTGCGCACGCTGGCCCACGACCACGGGCCCGAGGGCGTGCGCGTGGTCGCCGTCGCGCCGGGCATCATCGAGACGCCGATGCTCGCGCAGGCGATCGCCGACGCGCCCGACCCCGAGGCGTACGCGGCCGTGCAGGCCGACGGGTACCCCGTCGGCAGGGTCGGCCGCCCCGAGGAGGTCGCCGCCGTGGTGGCCTTCGTCGCCAGTGACGAGGCTGCGTTCGTCACTGGCGACTCGTGGCTGGTCGACGGCGGCTTCACCGCGTGACGGAGCCGGCAGACCGGCCGCCCGCAGGGCCGGCGCCGGAGGAGGCCGGCGGGGCGGCTGCGCCGCCGCCGGCCGACACCAGGCGCCGCGCCCTGCTCGCCGACGCGGCGCTCCTGTCCGTCGCCGTCCTCTGGGGCCTCAACTTCGTCGTCATCAAGGACGCGATCGCCGACACCGGCCCCATGACCTACCTGCTCTGGCGGCATGTCCTGGCGGCGATCATGCTCGCCGCCGTCATGCCGCGCACCGCCCGGCAGACCACGCGCCGCGACTGGCTGTACGGCGCCGTGCTCGGGTCCTTCCTCTTCATCGCGTTCGTCACCCAGACCATCGGCCTGCAGTGGACGACGCCGGGCAAGAGCGGCTTCATCACCAGCCTCTACATCGTGATGGTGCCGTTCCTGTACTGGATCGTGGCGCGCCGCTCGCCCGGCTGGGCGCAGATCGGCGGCGCTGTCCTCGCCACCATCGGCCTCGGCCTCCTGAGCTTCCAGGGCGGCATCGGCATGTCGAAGGGCGACCTCCTCACCCTCGTCGGCGCGCTCGGGTTCGCGGCGCAGATCGCCGCCACCGGGTTCTTCGCACCGAAGACAAGACCGGCCGTGCTGGCGCTCACGCAGATCGTCGCCGCGGCCGCCCTCTTCGTCGTCATCACGCCGTTCGTCGAGCACGTGACGTGGGACTTCGGCATGCAGGCCTGGGCGGCGATCGTCTGGACCGCGCTCTCGGGCACGGTCTTCGGGTTCCTGGTGCAGGCATGGGCGCAGAAGGCGACCACCTCGACACGGGCCGCCGTGATCCTCGGCCTGGAGGGCCTCTTCGCGGCCGCGTTCGGCCTTCTCTTCGGCCTCGACGTGCTGAGCTGGCGCTTCGCCGTCGGAGCGGCGTTGATCCTCGCCGGCGTGATCGTCATCGAGACGCTGCCGGGCCGGCGCGGCGAGCCGAACCCGGCCGACGTCCTGCCGCGCGCGGACTGACGTCCGGCGCCGGCCGGCCGGCAGGTCGCGTAGCCGCCGCCGGTCGCCGGCGGATTCCTCTGGCATCGGGCCGCCCCTCTGGTACTCTTGGTGGGTAGGAGCGGGGCCACTCGAACCTTCGGAGGCGGACGTGGACTGGGACTGGGAAGACGGACCGCCACGAGACGCTCCTTCACGCGAGCGCCCGCCGGAGGAGTCGTGGAGCGAGCCTCCGCTGGAGGAGCCGCCGGGCGAGCCTGAGCCGGCGGACACTCCTCGCGAGCCCATGCCGGCGGACCTCCCCCGCGATCCCGAGCCGGCGGACCTTCCTTCCGAGCCCGGTCCGGTCAGCAGCCGCACTGAGAGCCGGTCGGGCGTGTCGAACGACCGCGCCGCCGCGCGGGAACGCCGCCGCCGTCAGATCCGGCAGCGGCGCCTCATCGCTCTCGCCGTGGTCATCGTGGTCGTCGTCCTGCTCGTGGTCCTCGTCGTGCGCGGCTGTGGTGGCTCGCCAGAGGCCGCCGCGGCCGTGCTCATCTCGGCGGTGACCGATCACCTGCAGCTGCCGGCCATCGTCGTGCAGCGCTGACGCCGGCTGAGGAGCGGACGTGACGCCGGCGCAGACGCGGTGGACCGCGGTCGTCGTCATCGGAGCGCTTCTCCTCATCGCCGCCCTCGCCGCCTGCGGCGGCGACCCGGCCCCGCCGGAGAACCCGTTTGGCGAGCCGCCGGCTCCGGCCGCCGGCGTACACGCCTGGGCGGTCGGAGAAGTCGGCGCCGTGCTGGTCACCGCCGACGGCGGCGCCTCGTGGACGCGCCGCCCGTTCTTCCTGCCCCAGCGCGGGGTGGACGTCGACTTCCCCAGCCAGAGTGAAGGATGGCTCGTCACGGACGCAGGGACGGTGCTCTCGAGCAGCGACGCCGGCGCGACGTGGACGGTCCGCGAGAAGGTACGGCTCAAGATGATCGCCGTGGCCGCCACCGACGCGGAGCACGCCTGGGTGCTGGGCAACGCCTTGGGCGCCGCCGGCGAGCCTGGCGCCGCCGCCGTCCTGCGCAGCGACGACGGCGGCGAGACCTGGCAGCGGCGCCCGTTCGGTGACGCCATGCTGGCCGACATCGACTTCGCCGACGACCGGCACGGCTGGCTCGTCGCGCTGGACCGGATCTGGTCGACGAAGGATGGCGGTCGGACGTGGCGGCTGCGCCGGCAGCTTGGCATGGCGGTGCTGACGGGCGTCACGAGCAGCGACCGCCGGCACGCCTTCGTCGCCGGCTGGGGCACCCTGGACGGCGCACCCTTCGTGCTGACGACGCGTGACGGGGGCGCTACGTGGAGCCGGCGCCCCATCGAGCTCGAGGCGCCGGCCGCCGGATCCCTTCAGAGCCAGCAGATCGCCTGCGCCGGCGCCGACGTCCTGTGGGTGACGTGCAAGGCCGGCGTGATGGCATCGACCGACGCCGGCCGCACCTGGGAGCTGCAGCGGCCGCCGGCCGGCGAGCCCCTGGGCATCGCCGCCGCCGACGCGGAGCACGTGCTGGCCACGACCTACGGCCAGCCCATCCTCGCGAGCAGCGACGGCGGCGCCACCTGGCGGGCGTCCGGCAAGGACGGCTTCCTGAAGCAAGGACTCGTCGCGATCAGCGCCGCCGGGGCCGCCGCGGAGTAGCGGCCGCGCGCCGGCGGGCGGCGGAGCCCTGCGGCCCCGCCCGCGAGGCCACTCGGCCCTCCCCGGTCCGCGCGCCGGGTCGGATAGGATTGCGGCGATGGCGACGCCCCTCGGCAGCACGCACGCTTCGCGCCGCAAGGCGCTCGTCGCCGACGTGCTGCTCTTCAGCGTCGCCATCTTCTGGGGCAGCAACTTCGTCTTCATCAAGGACGTCGTCGAGCGCACCACCGAGCTCGCCGCCGGCAGCATCGTCGCCGGCACCATGCTCTACCTGGTGCTCCGCTACGTGGTCGCCACCGGCATCTTCGCGGTGGTGCAGCCGCGCAGCTGGCTCGGCGCGTCGCGCGCGCGACTGGGCCCGGGGCGGTCTGCTCGGCGTCTTCTACCTGACCGCCCTCATCCTCCAGACGATCGGCCTGCAGCGCACCTCACCCGGCGTCAGTGGCTTCATCACCGGGATGAGCGTGGCCATGGTCCCGTTTCTCTACTGGTTCGTTGCCCGGCGTTCGCCCGGCCGTTGGCAGATCATCGGCGCGATCGTCGCCACAATCGGCCTCGGCGCGCTCAGCCTGCAGGGGGACTTCACGCTCAAGTGGGGCGACGCGCTCACGCTCGCCGGCGCGCTCTTCTACGCGCTGCACATCATGACGACCGGCTTCTTCGCTCCAAGGGTGAGGCCGACGACGCTGGCGATCACGCAGATGGCCGTCTCCACGCTGATCCTGATCGTGATCACGCCGTTCGTGGTGCACATCACGCTCGACCTGCCGTGGCAGGTGTGGGCGGCCGTCGTCTGGACGGCGGTGAGCGGGACCATCTACGCCTTCTTCATCCAGAGCTGGGCGCAGCGGTACACCACGTCGACGCACGCCGCCATCCTGCTCGGCTTCGAGAGCGTGTTCGCGGCGCTCGCGGGGATCATCGCCGGCATGGACTCCGTCACCTGGCGCCTGCTGGTCGGCGGCTCGCTGATGCTGACCGGCGTGCTCATCGTCGAGCTGCTGCCGGGGAGCAAGGAGATCGTCGCGGAGATCGAGGCGGAGGAGGGGGCGGCCGGCGAGAACGGACCGTCCGGCGCGCCGTGAGCGGCTCCGCGCCCGGCGGCTACGAGCAGCTGGCGCTCACGCCGGCGGAGCGCGAGCAGATCGAGGAGCAGTTGAGCGCCTGCTTCGGGCTGACGCCCGCCGGCGCCCGCGCCTGGGTCGCAACCTCGGCCCGCTCCGGCTGGTACTACGGCTGGAAGGTCGGGGAGTCGCTCGCCGCGAGCGTCGCCTTCGAGCTGCTGGCGTTCGCGCGAGGAGGGCGCGCGGCCGAGGCCGGTCCACTCCGCGCCCTCCTCCTCCAGAGTCACTACGTGCACCCCGACTATCGAGGGCAGGGCTACCGCGTGCGCGAAGCGTTCCTCGACGAGGTGCTGGAGCGACACGGCGCCGAGACGGTCGTGCTCTGCCTGTACGAGGACGCGCTGGCGGAGTACTGGCGCGAGGTGGGCTTCCGGCTCGAACACGGACGGGAGACGATCACCGTCGCGGCGGCGCTGGCGCGCTGGGCCGCCGCGCTCTCACCGGTCGTCACCGACGAGTACCTTGCGGTGAAGCGCGAGGAGGCCGAGGCGGACGGCGCGACGATCATCGAGGCCGGCGGGCTGGTGCTGGTCCGCGCCCGGGGTGCGGCGACCCACACGGAGCTTCTCGTCGCCGACATCGACCGGGCGCTGCGCGCGCCGCCGGCGCTGCTCGCCGAGTCGCTCGAGGTGACGACGATCATGAGCTACCCGGCGCGCCGCGGGCTCTTCTGCCCCGTCGTGGTGTGACCAACCCGCGAGCGGCGTGCGGAGGCGAGCTCGTGATAGCGTGACGGCGTGACGTCCGAGCCTGCAGAGCGCGATCTCGCCGACCTGCCGCCGACCGCCCGGCGCATCCTGGCGGCGGCCCAGGACATCCTCGCGGAGCGCGGCTTCTCCGAGCTCACGATGACCGCGATCTCGCAGGTCTCCGGGGTCAATCGCGCGCTCGTCTCGTATTACTTCGGCGGCAAGGCCGGTCTCCTCGCGGCGCTCGTCGAGACGCTCTTCCTGAATCCGGACGTCGGCTACGTCGAGGAGATCCGCTCGAGCCGCGCCGGAGAGGACCGCGCCGACGCCTTCCTCGACTGGCAGCGGCGCGTCTCGCAGAACGACCGCACCAACCGGATGCTCTACGAGCTGCTGCCGCACGCGCTGCGCGATCCGGAGGTGCGCGCGCGCTTCGCCGAGGAGTACCGGATCTACCGGGAGCTGGACGGCGACTGCTTGAGCGGCGCCCCCCGGGAGCTGAGCGAGGTCGAGCTCGAGGCTCTGGCGGCGGTGAGCATCGCCGTCGTTGAGGGCCTCGGCATCCAGCGGGCCCTCGACCCCGACGGCTTCGACCACGAGCGCGCCTGGCGGATGTGGCGCGAGGTCGTCGGCCGGTACCTCATGCTGGCGGATCGCTGACGGGCCGGGCGACGCGGCCTTCCTGACGGCGCGATGCGAGCGACCGCCGGCCTGCGCGGGTCGCCCGGCGCGCGTGGCTTCGGGGCGGGGTGAGTACCTCGCGTGGTCCGGCACCACTGGCGGCACCACTGGCGGCACCGCTTACGGCACCACTGGCGGCACCACTGGACGTACCTCTGGCGGTGCCGGACCCCCGCACTCACATCCCCGCGCGCCCCTCGCCGCGGATCCCGAAGCGCCGTACTTGACACGACGGGATTAAACGGTCATTTAGTTTCACCATCGTCTAGTCCGGCGTGCGCCCATCCGCGGCCGGCTCGTCTCAAGGAGGAACGACCGACATGACCGCTGCATCCGATCCCGCCGCCCCGGCGTACACCGTCGACCCGGCCGCGCTGCCCGGCTTCGCCGCCCTGCGCGGCCGCCACTTCTTCACCGATCAGGACTACACCCGCGAGGAGCTGCTCGGCCTGCTCGATCTGGCCGTCGCCCTCAAGGCGCTCTACCGGCGGCGGCCGCTCACGCCCTACCTCGAGGGCCGCACGCTGGCGATGATCTTCGAGCATCCGTCCACGCGCACGCGCATCAGCTTCGAGGCCGGCATGACCGAGCTCGGTGGGCACTCGCAGTACCTGCGGCCGGGTGAGATCCACCTCGGCGGGCACGAGACCGTCGCCGACACGGCGCGCGTCATCAGCCGCCTCGTCGACGCGATCATGGCGCGCACCGCCTACCACACGACGCTCGCCGAGCTGGCCGAGCACGCGACGGTGCCCGTGATCAACGGGCTCACCGACGACTACGACCACCCCGTGCAGACGATGACCGACGCGATGACGATCCTCGAGCACTTCGGTACCGTCGAGGGGCTCACGTGCGCCTTCGTCGGCAAGTGCGCCGACGCGATGGGCACGTCGGTGGCGCTGACGATGACCAGGCTCGGGAGCAGCATGGTCATGGCGGCGCCGCCGGAGGAGCAGATGACGCCCGAGGTGGAGGCGCTCGCGCGCGCCAACTGCGCGCAGTCCGGCGCCTCCCTCACGCTGACCGACGACGCCGCTGAGGCCGTCTCGCA
Organism: uncultured Thermoleophilia bacterium; assembly: GCA_963808735.1. Classification (GTDB taxonomy): domain Bacteria; phylum Actinomycetota; class Thermoleophilia; order UBA2241; family UBA2241; genus CAIXSE01. Next base: position 101,366 of record CAWEHE010000016.1, read on the forward strand.
GGCCGACGTCGTCTTCACCGTCGGCTGGTGGTGGATGCAGCCCGAGGACGAGAAGAACGAGCTGCGCCGCATCCTCGGGCCGTACCAGGTGAACGAGGAGCTCTGGGCGCACGCCAAGCCGGGGGCGAAGTTCATGCACTGCCTGCCGGCCGTGCGCGGCGAGGAGATGACCGACGCCATCCTCGACGCGCCGTTCTCGATCGTCCTGGACGAGGCCGAGAACCGGAAGCACTTCCAGAAGGCAGTACGACGGCGACTACTTCCTCGTCGGGGTGTTCGGGTTCATCGCCCTGGTGATCAGCTGGGTGGTCGTCGTGAAGGGGCCGGTGGCGCTGAAGTGGTTCAACCGTTTCGCGGCGCCGTTGCTGACGATCGTCCTGCTCGTCATGATCTACTTCATCTTCCGTGAGACCAGTTGGGCCCAGTTGACGGCCGCCCAGCCGCTGGAGCCGTTCGGCGACAAGCAGGTCGATTTCATGATGGTCGTGGAGTTCGCCCTCGCCGGCGCCGTCTCCTGGTGGCCCGCCCAGGGCAACCTGACCCGCCTGGCGACGACCCAGCGCTCTGCCGCCTGGGCCGCGGTCGTCGGGCTCTTCGCGGTGACCCTCATCGCCCAGACGGTCGGCCTCATGGCGGCACTCACGTTCGAGGACTCGGACCCTACGGCTTGGATGATCCCCCTGACCGGGACGGCCATGGGCATCGTGATCCTGTTCTTCATCGGGTTCGCGAACATCACCACCATCCCTGCTGCTGGCGCTGATCGGCATCGACGACCTGCCGGCCGATCCGGAGCTGCAGCCGATCGCCCGCGCGCTGCTGCGCTGACGCGGGCGCCTGGCGGCCGCGCCGCCGCGGGCGGCAGGCCTTTTCGCCGGCCGGCGACAGGGCTAGAGTGCGGGGGATGGGGCACCTGAAGGCCGATCTCGCGTGGGCCGGTATCCGGCTCGTCCTGGCGGGGCAGAAGCGGGTCACCCTGCCGCGCAAGGAGCTGCCGTCGGCGACGCCGGAAAGGCATCCGCGTGCGCACGTGCTGGGCGGGCTTGCGCGTGCCGATGCGCGACGGGGTGACGCTGGCGACGGACGTGTACCTGCCCGCCGGCGCCGACGGGAGGCCGGCGGGCGACGCCTTCCCGGCCATCCTCATCCGCATGCCCTACGGCATCCGCGAGCCCTACGCCTACATGCCGGCGATCGGCCGGTACTGGGCGCGCCGCGGCTACGCGTGCGTCGCCCAGGACGTGCGCGGCAAGTACGGCTCCGAGGGCGAGTGGGACCCGTTCAGGCACGAGATCGACGACGGCTACGACGCCATCGAGTGGACGGCGAGCCAGCCGTGGTGCGACGGGCGCGTCGGCATGACGGGCGAGTCCTACTTCGGGCACACCCAGTGGGCGGCCGCGGCCTCGCGCCACCCGGCGCTGCGCTGCATCGCGCCGGGCGACATGGGCTGCGACGTGCACGCGCTGCTCTACGAGGGCGGCGCGCTGGCCCTCGGGTCGACTGCGCTCTGGGCGTGTGACCAGGCGCGGCGCGGCTACATCAACTGGCTGCGCTTCGACACGCGGCACCTGCCCTTGGCGGAGATGGCCGACGCGGCCGGTCTGCCCAGCCGCCTGTTCAGCGAGCTGATCGCGCATCCGACTCGCGACGGGTTCTGGCGCGAGTACGACTTCCGCGAGGTGCTGGCCGCCGTCGACATCCCCGTGTTCCTGTGGAGCGGGTGGTACGACACCATGCTGACGGCGACGCTCGACTGCTGGCAGGGGATGGAGGCGGCGGACGCCGATGCCGGCGTGCGTGGCGTCGCCCGCCGGCCTCGCTGGCTCACGCTGGGGCCCACGGATCACGAGACGTCGTGCGACTTCACGGGGACCGTCGGACGCATCCGACTGCCGGAGGAGCCCCGCACGTGGGACCGCGTGCTCGAGTTCATGGACGCGGTCCTGCGCGGCGCGGGCGACCCGGGCGCCGGCGAGGGCGCAGCGGATGGGTTCGCCGCGACGTCCCGCGTGCGCGCCTATGTCACGGGAGCCGGCCGCTGGCGCGAGGCGGACGAGTGGCCGCTGCCGGAGACGGCCTTCACGCCGCTCTACCTGGCAGGCGACGGCGGTGCGGCTCCGGCTGCCGGCGCGGCGGCCGACGACGGTCCTGCGGGTGGCGGTCCCGCGGCCGGCCGGCTGGACCTCCGGCCGCCGGCCGCCGAGCCGCCGGACCGGTACGCCTACGACCCCCATGACCCGCCGGCCTGGTGGGAGGGCAAGGACCTGTGGGCCGCCGCGAAGCACCTCGGCGACCGGCGGCCCCTGGAGGAGCGCCCCGACGTCCTCGTCTACACGGGCGACGCTCTCGCCGCCCCGCTCGAGGTGGTCGGGCCGCTCGGCGCCGTGCTCTGGGTCTCGACCACGGCGCCCGACACCGACTTCGTCGTCAGCCTCGTCGATGTCTGGCCGGACGGCTATGCGCAGCTCGTCCAGCAGGGCATCCGCCGGCTCCGCTACCGCGACGGCGACGCGGAGCCGGCGCTCGCCGACCCCGACGAGGTCTACCGCCTCGAGCTGGACCTCGCCGCCACCGGCCACCTCTTCGGCACGGGCCACCGGCTGCGGGTCGAGGTCGCGAGCGCCGAGTTCGACCGCTGGGACCGCAATCCCAACACCGGTCACGCCTTCGCCGCCGACGATGCCACGCGCATCGCCGTGCAGACGGTGTACCACGACCGCGACCGGCCCTCGCACGTCGTTCTGCCGGTGATCGCGGAGGAGGTCCGGCATGCCGACTGACGCGCCGGCCACGTCGCCGGGAACGCAGGCGACCACCTCGCCGGAGGCGGTCGAGGGCCTGCCGCGTCGGGTGAAGCTCGGCTACGGCGGCGGCGAGTGGGCCAACGCCGTCGTCTGGACGTTCTTCTACGCCCTGTTCCTCTACTTCCTCACGGACGTCGTCGGGGTGGGCGCCGCCACGGCGGGCGTCGTCATGATGGTGGGCACGCTCTGGAACGCCGTCTTCCAGCCGTTCGTCGGCGTCTGGTCGGACCGGCTGCGCTCCTCAAGAGGGCGCCGCCGGCCGTTCCTCCTCTTCGCGGCGCTTCCCTACGGAGTCGCGTCCTGGCTGCTGTTCACCGACTGGGGGCTTGGGACGGCGGGGACGGTCGCCTACATGGTCGTGGCCGTTCTCTTCTACTTCACGTGCCTCGCGCTCTTCTACGTGCCGTACGGCGCCCTCGCCGCCGAGCTGACCTCCGACTACGACGAGCGCACGAGTCTCAACACGTTCCGCACGCTGTTCTCCCAGGTGGGCGCCCTCGTCGGCGCCGCCGCGCCCCTGGCGCTGAACGACGTGCTGGGCGACCTCCTCGGCAGCGAGCGCGCCGGCTGGTCGGCGGCCGCGGCGATCCTGGGCGCCCTGTCCACCCTCGGCATCCTGTGGACGTGGCGTGCGACGCGCGGCCGCGAGCATCACGCGCAGGCGGCCGCCGTGCGGCTGCGCGACGTCCTGGACACGCTGCGCAACCGCTCGTTCCGCTACCTGCTCGCGGCCTACGTGCTGGGGTGGGCGCCGCTCAACGTCATCGGCGCCGTCTCGATCTACTTCGCCGTGTATCGGATGGGGTACACGGAGGACTTCGCGAGTCTCGTGATGCTGACCTGGTTCCTCGTCGGGATCGCGTGGCTGCCCCTGGTGGACTGGATGAGCAAGCGGTTCGGAAAACGCGCCACCTACATCGTCTTCACCCTCACGTGGGCCGCGATCCAGTGCCTGTTCCTGCTCCCGGGCCCCGGTGACGCCGTCCTCTTCTGGATCGCGATCGTGCTCAGCAGCGCCGGGAGCATGGCGGTAGCCGTCACCGGCTGGTCGATGCTGGCCGACATCACGGACGTGGACGAACTGCTCTCCGGGCAGCGACGCGAAGGCATGTACTACGGCGTCATCGCCTTCGCGCAGACGGCGACGGCGGCGCTGGTGGTGTGGCTGGCGGGCATGGTCCTCGAGTTGGTGGGCTACCAGGCTGATGTGGAGCAGACGGCGACCGCCATGTGGGGCATCCGGCTGCTGATGTCGGTCGGCGCCGCCGTCTGGCTCGTCCCCGGCGCCGTCTTCTGCTGGCTGATGCCGCTGACCAAACGGCGGCACGAGGCCGTGCTCGCCGCGATCGAAGCGCGCAAGGCCGGCGAGCCCTGGGAGACGGACGAGGTGCGCGCCGTCCTCTGACGCGCCCGCTCCGCCGCTCTCACCGGCCGACCGGCGAGTAGACTGGCGCCGATCACGAAGGAGGCGGCGATGACGCGCGAGGTGACGCTGGCGGCGACGCAGTTCGCCTGTACGTGGGAGCTCGAAGCGAATCTGGCGACGGCCGAGCGGCTGGTCCGCGAAGCGGCCGGACGAGGCGCGCAGATCGTCCTGCTGCAGGAGCTGTTCGCGACGCCGTACTTCTGCATCACTCAGGATACGCGGCACCTCGAGCTGGCCGGGCCGGCGCAGGGCCACCCGGTCATCGCGCGCTTCAGCCGGCTCGCCGGCGAGCTCGGCGTCGTCCTCCCCGTCAGCTTCTTCGAGCGCGCCGGGCAGGCCTTCTTCAACTCCGTGGCGGTCGTCGACGCCGACGGCGCCGTGCTCGGCGTCTACCGCAAGAGCCACATCCCCGACTCCGGCGGCTACCAGGAGAAGTACTACTTCTCGCCCGGCGACACCGGCTTCCGCGTCTGGGACACGGCCTTCGGGCGCATCGGCGTCGGCATCTGCTGGGACCAGTGGTTCCCGGAGAGTGCCCGCGCGATGGCGCTGCAGGGCGCTGAGGTTCTGCTGTATCCCACGGCGATCGGCAGCGACCCGCCGATGCCGGGCGACTCGCGCGACGCGTGGCAGCTCGTGCAGCGCGGCCACGCGATCGCCAATGCGATGCCCGTGGTCGCGTCCAACCGGATCGGCGTGGAGGCGGCGCCCGGCGGCGAGCCGAGCATCCGCTTCTACGGCTCATCGTTCATCGCCGCCGAGAACGGCGTCCTCCTGGCGGAGGCTTCGCGGGATCGGGAAGAGGTGATCACGGCGACCGTCGACCTCGACGCCGTGCGCTACCAGCGCGAGGACTGGACGTTCTTCCGCGACCGGCGGCCGGAGCTGTATGGGCCGCTGCTCAGGCTCGACGGCGAGGTCGCGGCGCCGGAGTCATCGTGAGACGCGCCGCAGGATGTGCCGCTCGCCGGTCGAGGGGCGCGTGACGAGCAGCGTGTCGGCGCCCTCGTCGTAGGTGATCTGCCACACCACGGCCTGGGTGTTCTCCCCCCAGACGACGATCCTGTCTCCGTCCAGCCTGGCCGGGAACGGGGTCGCGAACGAACGAGGATACGTGACGTAGAAGTCTGTCTCTCCGGAGCCGTCGGGGGCTGCGCTGACGGTCATGCGGAAGGGGTCCGCCTCGGTCTGCTCCTGCCACACGCCGAGCGCTGCGGTCTCGATGGCGGGGCCGCGGTCGGCCTGTCGCCAGACTGCCGCGGCTATGACCGCGAGACAGACGAGAGCGACCACCACGAGCGGGATGAGGACGACCCTTCTCGGCATGGGAGCCTTTCGCTTCTGCGGTCCGCGCTCGCCCCTGTCGGCCTACTCCTCTTCCCGCCGCGCGCGCCCGAAGACCCGCGTCAGCACGAACATGATCGCGAGCAGGACGATCATCCCGCCGAGCCCGACCGCCAGCCACGTCCAGTTGACGAAGGGCTTCTTCTCGGCCGCCGCCGCGGCGACCTTCGGCTCGACGAACCGGTACGTGTCGATGTTGTTGTAGCTGTAGATGACGGCGCCTTCCTGCCCGCCTGCCTCGCTCGGGACGTGCACCCAGCCCTGCCATTGGTCCGTGTTGAAGGCCTCGAGCTGGTACGGGTAGGCGAGGATCGCGTAGGCCGCGCTCTCGTAGAAGATCTGCTGCATCTCCTGCACGATCGGGATGCGCAGCGCCTCGTCGATGGTCTGGATCTGCTCGCCGTTGAGCCTGGTGTACTCGGGGTCGGTCCACCCGCAGTCGTTCCAGCCCTCGATCTGCTGCGGCGTGTAGATGTCGACGATGAAGTTGGGGTCCACGTCCTGCACCCAGTACCAGATGACCAGGTCCCAGTCGGGGGTCATCTTGTCACCGGTGTACTCGTACTGGTAGTTGATCAGGGTGCCGGCGTCGATGACCTGCAGGTTGACCTCGATGCCGACGTCCTTGAGCCAGCCGACGATGAGCTTGCCGGCGGTCTGGTTCTGCACCGAGTCGGTGGTGGCGTAGAAGCGAAGCGCCAGCTTCTCGCCGTCCTTGGTCTCGCGGAAGCCGTCGCCGTCGACGTCCTTGTAGCCGGCCTCCTCGAGGATCTGCCTGGCCTTCTCGGGATCGTACGTGAAGGCCTGGTCGGCCGGCGGCTCCCAGTGGTACTTGGAGTACGGGACGATGAGGGAGGAGCCGAGCGTCGCGTACTTCTGGTAGGCGACGTCGACGACCTTCTGCCGGTCGACGGCCCAGTTGACCGCCGCGCGGAACTGCTGGTCGAGCAGCACCGGGTTGCCCTTCGAGTCCGGGCTGTCGTAGCAGTTCATCGACAGCTCGATGAAGTTCCACGAGGTCGACTGGCTGGTGCTGATGCCTTCCTCGTTGCCCAGCGGCTCGAACTGTGCCGGCGGGATGTCGACGGCGCCGTCGATGGTGCCGAGCTTGAGGTCCTGCGCCATCGTGTCCGGGTTGGTGTAGAACTGGAAGACGACCTCGTCGACCTTGGGCCTGCCGGCCCAGTAGGTCGGGTTCGCCTCGAAGCGCACGAACTTGCCCTTCTTCCACTCCACGAGCTGGAAGGGCCCGTCGCCGACGATCGGCGGCTTGTTCTGGTAGCTGGTGGACGCTGCCTTGCCGCTGACCTTGCTCCAGATGTGCTCCGGCAGGATCGGGACGACCATCCGGAGCATGTTCGCCTTCGGCGCGCTGGTGAAGATCTTGACGTGCGTGTCGTCGATCACCTCGGCGCCGGTGATGCCGTTCGTGTAGGTGGAGAGGTTCAGGAGGTCGTTGTCGACGATGTAGTTGAAGGTGAACGCGACGTCGCCGGCGGTGACCGGCACGCCGTCCTGCCACGTGGACCCCTCGCGGATGGTGAAGGTCCACTCCTTGCCGTCCTCCGAGACCGCCCACGTCGGTGGCCAGCTCCGGTCGCGGTTCGAGCGTCTTGGAGTCGAACCCGACGAGGAAGTCGTAGTTCATGTGCCAGAACATGTAGTCGATGCCCTGGACGCCGATGAAGGGGTTCAGGTTGTCCGGCTCCTGCACCATGCCGATGTGCAGCGTGACCTTCTCCGCCGGCGCCGGGCTGGACGAGGCGGCGGCGTGCGCGACGCCGAGCGCCGCCGCCAGCACGAGCAGCAGGACCAGGACCAGAGACACCTTGACGAGCAGGCCGGCCGGCCGAGTGCGAGCGGTCATGCGGATCCCCCTGTGCGGTCAGACCGGCGTCACCAGGCGCAGGTCCCGTGGGCAGACAATAGGAAGGGGCCGCCGGGGCGTCAAGGGAGGCCGCGGCGGGATGCGGCTCGCCGGGCGAGGTAGACTGACGGGCGGGCGGGGCCCGGAGGGCCGGCCCCGCCACTCGCGCACCAGCCGACGGGAGGCCACATGCCCGACAAGCCATACGAAGACGTGCAGATCGAGGGCCACCTCATCGACTCGCTCATGATGCCGCACATCATGGACACGGTCATGGACCTCGACGGCGAGTTCGAGATGCTCACCTTCGAGGTCGGACGCATGAAGGACGACCCCTCGCACGCGGTGATGCGCATCTTCGGCCGCGACGCCGCGCACCTCGAAGAGCTGCTCACGGCGATCACCGAGTTCGGCGTCGTCGCCGTCAAGCCGCAGGACGCCGTCCTCGAGTCGGCCGACATGGACGGCGTCTTCCCCCAGCGCTTCTACTCGACCACCAACCTCTCCACGTTCGTGCGCATCGGCGGCGAGTGGATCCGCGTCGAGCACCCGGAGATGGACTGCGGCATCCGCGTGGACGCGGAGGCCGGGACGGCCGAGACGGTGGCGATGAGCGACGTCAAGGCCGGCGACCGCTACGTCACCGGCCACAAGGGCATCCGCGTGCTGCCGCTCGAGCGCCCGCGCGAGAGCCAGCCGTTCGAGTTCATGGCGTCCGCCGTCAGCAGCGAGAAGCCGAAGGCGCAGATCGTCCACGAGGTGGCGCACATCCTGCGCCAGGTCAAGGAGGAGGGCCGGCTGACCATCGCCGTGGTCGGCCCGGCCGTGGTGCACACCGGCGCGGCGCCGAGCCTGGCCCGCCTCATCCAGGCCGGCTACGTGGGCTGCGTGTTCGGCGGCAACGCCGTCGCCACCCACGACATCGAGAGCAACCTCTACGGCACCTCGCTCGGCATCAACCTCAAGGAGGGCGCGCCGGTGCCCGGCGGGCACGAGCATCACCTGCGCGCCATCAACACCATCCGCCGCGCCGGGAGCATCCAGGCCGCCGTCGACCAGGGCATCCTGACCGGCGGCCTCATGCACACGCTCGTGAAGACCGGCACGCCCTACGTGCTCGCCGGCAGCATCCGCGACGACGGCCCGATGCCCGAGGTGATCACCGACGTGATGCAGGCGCAGAAGGAGATGCGGCGCTACGCGCAGCAGGCCGGCGCCTGCCTCATGCTCAGCACCATGCTGCACAGCATCGCCGTCGGCAACATGCTGCCGGCCAGCGTGCGCACCGTCTGCGCCGACATCAACCCCGCGGTCGTGACCAAGCTGGCCGACCGCGGCTCCTTCCAGACGATCGGCATCGTCACCGACGTCGGGCTCTTCGTCGAGCAGCTGGCGGACGAGCTGACGGCGGAGTGAGAGTCCTCGCGTTCCTCCTATGACAGAGATAGAATCCTCGCGCACATCACTCTTGGCGAGGAGGGGCCGTGAAACACTTCGTGATCCTTATGAGGCTCACTGACAAGCCTGCGGTCATGCCGGGGCTGCCCGAGCGCATCGAGGAATGGCTGACTGATTGGCAGGACAACTGCGGCGTGGTCCATGCCTTCCGGATGGTCCTCGGCGAGTGCGATTTCGTCCTCGTGGGAGATGCCCCGGACGACAACTATGCGGCCGCCTTCTGTCTGCGCCGCTCCGCTGACGTGTCCACGACCACCATGCACGCCTTCACGCAGGAAGAGGTGCCGGGGGTCGTGGCCGAGTCCGTCCGTCCCAGCGGACGCGGCCGCACCGTCTGACCATGTGACAGAGGGGTACGGCCGACGCGGCAGCGCGCGATGAGCGTCCTGCTCGTCACGATGCCGTGCGCGTCGGTGGAACGCCCGCCCTTGGGCATCACGCTTCTCCAGGCCGGCTTGCGGTCGCGCGGCATCGACTGTGATCTCGCGCACCTCAACCTCCGCTTCGCGGAGATGCTCGGCTTGCACGAGTACAGGCGGTTCACGCGCGCGATCCCCTATGGGACGCTCGCCGGCGACTGGGCCTTCAGCGCGTGCCTGTTCGGCGCTGCCGCGCCGGAACCGGCAGCGTACGTCGACGAGGTACTCCGGGACCGCTACCATCTTTCGCCCGAGCAGGTGGAACTCGTCCTGCGCGTGCGCTCCCTTGCGCCCGCATTCCTCAAGAAGTGCCTGGCCGAGACTGCGTGGGCGGAGTACGAGGTGGTAGGGTTCACCGCCTGCGGCCCCCAGAACGTGGCCTCGCTTGCGCTGGCCCGGCTGATCAAGTCGGCGTACCCTCACGTCGTCATCGCCGCGGGGGGCGGCAACTGGCACGGCGAGATGGGCGTGGAGCTCCACGCGCGCTTCCCCGCAGTGGACATCGCCTTCCTGGGCGAGTCCGACCTGTCCTTCCCGGCGGCCGTGCTCGCGCTTCGTGACGGGGGAGGACAGCTCCACGAGCTGCCGGGCGTCGCCGTGCGACAGCGCGTGAGCAGCCCCGTCCTCCCTCCAGACGCCGTCGAGGACCTCGACGAGGTGGCGCCGCCGGACTACGGCGACTACTTCGCGGCGCTGTCGGCTTACGGCTTCGACCGCTCACTGCGGCCCGCGCTTCAGATGGAGACGGCGCGAGGCTGTTCCTGGGCGGAGAAGTCGCCCTGCGCGTTCTGCGGCTTGAGCGGTCCGACGCGCCGCTACAGGACCAAGAGCGCGACACGCGTGCTGGCGGAGTTGCGCCGGCTCGCGGCCCTGGACTGCTCCCTCGTGGAGCTCGTCGACAACGTCGTCTCCCCGGCCTTCCTCTCCACAGTGCTTCCCACGCTTGCGGCGCATCCTCTGCCGGTGCCCCTGTTCTTCGAGGCCCGGCCTCACGTGACCAAAGACCAGGTGCGGGACATGGCTGCCGCCTCGGCCTCCTTCCAGCCCGGCATAGAGAGTTTCAGCGACCACATGCTGCGTCTCATGCACAAGGGCGGGCGGGGCCTGGAAGGGATCCGGTTGCTGAAGTGGTGCAGGGCCTCGGGAGTCCGGGTGTGCTGGAACCTCATCTACGGGATACCGGGCGAGCGCGAAAGAGACTACGAGGAGATGCTCGGGATGGTGCCGGCGATCACCTTCCTCGAGCCTCCGCTCACTCAGGGACTACTCAACCTCGACAGGTTCAGCCCGTATTTTGAGGATGCACGCGCCTATGGCTTCAGGAAGGTGGTGCCGCTTGCCGCGTACGCCCACGTCTACGCCTTGCCTCGTGCGTCTCTGCAGCGTATCGCCCACACCTTCGACTACGACTACCCGGACGGTGCCGACGGCTCCGCTGCTGCGGCCGGTCTCCGTGAGGCGGTGGATGCGTGGCAGCGTCTGCGGGAGCCGGGGGAGCTCAGGATGTCGCGGGGTCCCGATGGGCCGAGGCTGGTCGACACACGTCCCATCGCGTCCCGCCACGTGCGCTCTCTGGACCCTCTTGACGAAGCCCTCTACCGTGCGGCAGCCGACATCGCGACGGGAGGTCAGCTGCTGGCCGTCGCCGGCTCACTGCCGGGTGATGAGCACCGCCTTCCGGACACCGTCCAGGAGCGCCTCGACCGCTTCGTCGCGGCGCACGTCATGGTCAGGGCGGGCGACAGGTATCTGAGCCTCGCCCTCTAGGGCCGGCTGCGTCTGGGAGCGGGCGCTGCGACGAAGCCGCAGCGCCCGAAATCATGCGCTCTCGGCGATGAGCTTCTCTGCCTCGGCCAAAACGGGTCTCGCGTCCAGCCGCGAGAAGGTCTCGCGGGCCGCCGTGAGCGTCGGGACAGCGTCGGGTCGCCGGTCCATGGAAGCAAGGCAACGCCCTTGGCCGAGCAGTGCGAGGGCCTCCTCGTAGGGAACGCCGAGCTTCCGCCACAGACCGGCCGCCGTCCAGTACAGCTCCGCCGCCCCGTCGAGATCTCCGGCGCGTTCGGCTTTAAGGGAGGAGTAGCTTGCGAGAGAGCACCGTTCGAAGTCGCGCTCGGCCGGCATGCGCTTCGCCATCCGCTTCGCCATGTCCTCGTCGCCCGCCAAGACCGCGGTGCGGAGCGTGAAGGGCGCTCCCGGCCCGGTCAGACGCGCTTGCCTCTCGCAGAGCGCCTCGAACCTTTGGAGGACCCGCAGCGCCGCAGCAGGTTGACCGAGCGCGAGCCAAGCCGCGGCCACGTAGGGCAGCTTGGTCGATCCATAGGTGCCTTCGGAGAAGGTTGCCAGCAGCGATTTCTCGGCCCGGACCGCGAGTCCCTTGGCGTCGTCGAATCGACCTGTGAGCGCCGACAGCAGGGCGGCGAGCGCCTGGAGCTCCTTGAGATCCCACGTCTCACCCTGCTCCTCACACAGGGTCGCCACCCGTGGGTAGTCCGCGAGGACGGCGGGCCACTGGCCGAGCCACATCCGGTAGTTCAGGGCGCTGGACTCCAGGTAGGCTGCCGCCAGGGCATTGCGATGTTCCAGCGCGAAGTGAAGTCCTTCCTCGCAGACGGCGTAGGCCCTGTCTGGTCCTTCGAAGGCGAGCAGCTGCTCGGCCAGATTGAAGTAGAGAGGGGGGAGTTCCCGACTGCCTGAGGCCTTCTGCCTGGCCTCGGTGAGAAGGTGCTGCAGGTCCGCCAGTCCCGCCGGCCGGCCGAGATCGCACAAGGCAAGAGCCCGGTAGTGGCGCGCCGCGAACGGTGTCGGCAGGCGCAGCTCGGCGGCGAGCAGGAGTGCCTGTTCCGCGTGCAGGATCGCCTGCTCGCACTCGCTCGCCAATTCCTTGTGCACCGTCAGCTGGACGAGCACGGCGAGGCGTTCGACGGAAGCCTCCGTGCCGACGAGCGTGAGCGCTTCATCGAGCAGGGGCCTGACACGCTCATCGCCCCTCATCCCGAGTACCCATGACAGATGCGTCAAGCCGACCGACGCCGCGCGATGATTGCCTTGTGCCAAGAGGGCGTCGACGCCTTGGCGGATGCTGTCCTCCGCTTCCTGGAGATGCCCCGTCTGGGCGAGGGCCTCGCCCCATTTGACCTGCAGGGCCCCTCGCTGCTGGTGTGCCTGTGGGGCAAGCTCGAGGGCTCGAGCGAACCGCCGCTCTGCAGAGCTCGCGTCCAGCGAGAGCTCGTGCTCGCCGGCGCCGGCCAGATAGCGGACGGCGGGAGCGACGAGGTCAGCCGAACGAGGATCGCGCATGTCCCGCAGCAGCTGGCACGCGGTGCTGTAGTGATGGGCGAGCATCACGCCGACCTCGGCAGAACCCTCGTCTGCCGCGTCCTCCAGCCAGTGGGCCACCGCCTCGTGCTTCTCCACGCGAATGGGACGCGTGAGTTGCCGGTAGGCGACGTCGCGGGTCAGCGCGTGCCAGAAGACCACGTCGCGCTCGCCGACCGCCGACTGATCGGCTCCCCGGCGGATGAACTCACGCTCCACCAGTTCGTCCAGCCCTCTCTCGACGTCCTCGCCGTCGCGGCCGCTCACCGCGGTGAGGGCACCGGACCAGAACCGTTCCCCGATGACAGCTGCGTCGCCGACAAGCGCCTTGAGGTCCGGCCTGAGACTGTCGAGGCGAGCCGCGATGAGCGTCTCGAGTGACGTCGGGAGGAGGTGATCGTGATCGTCACGGTCCTCTGCGACCGTCGCGGACCGCTCGCGTACCAGGTGCACGAGCTCCTCAGCGTACAGCGGATTGCCGCCGCACTGCCGGGTGATCGTCGACCTGATGTCGCCCATGTCCGGCGAGCACATGGCAGTGACGAGGCGGTCCGACTCGACATCGGAGAGTGGGTGCAGATCGAGCTCCACGATGCGGCCCATCCGTTCGTCGCCCGCACGCAGGGTCTGGTAGTCCGGGTACCGGTCGTGGAACTCGGGGCGGGCGGTGGCGATCAGGAGTAGCGGGACGTTTCTGATGTGCTGCACGACGTAGCGCATGAACGCCGCGATGGTGTCGCTCGCCCAATGCGCGTCCTCGAAGACCAGGACGGTGGGGTGCGCTCGGGCCATGAGCTCGAGGAAGTGCAACCAGGCAGAGAAGTTCTCCTCCTGCGGGGCTTCGGCGGCCGGCAGGCCGAGGAGGGGCCGCAGGCGCTCGGCGAGCCACGCGCGGTCGGGCTCGTCGTCGAGGACGGCCCGCAGGCGCTCCTCGATGACGGCATCGTCGTCGACCTCGAGGAGGCCGGCGTGTTCACGGACGACGCGGGCCAGGGGCCAGATGCTGAGGCCCTCGCCGAAGGCGGGGCACTGCGCGTGACGCCAGTAGGCGAGGACGTCGGATCGCTGGTCCAGCGACGACGCCAGTTCCGCGACGAGGCGTGACTTGCCCAGTCCGGCTTCGGCGATGATGAACGCGAACTGGGGCGTCGCGGAGGCCCTCGCCTTCTCGAAGAGCCCGGTGAGCACGGCCAGCTCCACCTCACGCCCGATGAACGGGGTGGGGAACTCGCGCCGCAGGTCGATGCCCACTTTCGACACGCCACCGGTCACCGACCAGACCCTCACCTTCTCCGATTTGCCTTTGAGCGGCGCCGGCTCCATGGGTTCAAAGGTGGCGATGTGGTCGGCCATCTCGTGCGTCAGGTCGCCGACGACGACGCCACCGGGCGGTGCGAGGGTCTGGAGTCGGGAGGCGGTGTTGATGGTGTCGCCCACCATGAAGCTCTGCCCGGACGACGGATCCACATCCAGGCGCACCAGGGTGTGGCCGGTGTTGACGCCGACGCGGGCCTGCAGGGGTGAATCGCCCAGGTGGGGCAGTTCGGCGATGCGTTCTTGGATCCGGACGGCGGCGCGCACCCCGCGCTCGGCGTCGTCCTCGTGCGCGGCGGGGACCCCGAACACGCCCACGACGGCATCCCCGACGAATTTCTCCACGATGCCGCCGAACTGCTCTATCACCTGACGGGCAAGAGCGTAGTACGAGCGCAAGACGGCGTCGACGTCCTCCGGGTCGGCTCGCTCCGACATGGCGGTGTACCCGACGAGGTCGCAGAAGAGGGTGGTGATGATGCGGCGCTCGGTGCTTCGCGCCCGCGTGGCGGCAGCCAGACGCGCGCCGCAAGAGGGGCAGAAGCGCGCGCCCTCAGGGCAAGGGTCGTCGCAGTACGGACAGGCGCCCGTCAAGACTCGGCCTCCTCCCTCCACCCAGACCGTCTCCACGGCTCCACGCGGGATGCCCATTGCGCGTAGTCTAGACCGTGCGGGTCCCTGCTGGGGAGAGACAGGACCGATTGTTCGGGGGGTGGGGACAGTGGGTGACGGCGAGCCGGGATACATTCATGGGCAGGGTGATGCGTGAGGAGAGCTGGATCTCGCTCCAGTGCTGGAGACCACGCAGGGAGGTTACGCCAGTCTGAAGGGGAAGTGCCCGCGCTGTGAGCACGAGATCATCAAGGGGATCCTGCCCGTGGCGGGCGGTGAGCTTCTCGCCGCCACGGCCAAGAAGTCGGTCGAGGCTGAAGGATCGGGCGAGACTGAGGAATCGTCAGCGTCGGAGACAGCGACATCAAGGGACGGCTGCTCGGTCACTCCGGACGATGGGAAACCGACGACCTACCTCGTCACCTGCAATTGTGTGTTCGGTCATCGGGACGCTCCTGAAGGGGTGCGCGGCTGTGGGTGGCAAGCGGCTGTGCGGGTGACGTCCCGAGAAGGTGAGAGGCCGAAGGTGGAGCAAGTCACCGGCAACGCGAACGAGTGGGATGACGACGAGTACGTCGAGCGGGCGTCGCGACAACAGCTGCAGCAGGTGCGCCAGTTCGCAGGCCAGTGGACGGCCATGCTCGGCGTCGTCACCGGCTTCCTCGCGGTCGGGACGTTCTTCGACTTCACCCGGAAGGATCTGGCGCTGCAGGGACTTGCTTGGATCGTCTATGCGGCTGCCGCTCTCGTCGCGCTGGCGGCGGCCGTCGCCTCGGTCGCGCTGGGCTCCCAGGCTGCCGGCCTGAAGCACTTCACCACCATCCCGGCCGATACGGGCGGACGCATGACGCTGATGGACAAGGCCGTCAAGGACTGCCGACTGCGGCTGTCGTTGTCGAGGTGGGGCGCACTCGTCGCAGTCATCGCTCTTGCGGTAGCCGTCGGAGCTCGTCTGACCGGATGCTAGGGCGGCTTCTGAATCGGGAGCCTTGCCGCGGCCATGCGCCGGGCGGCCGATCGTAGTACGGGGACGCGTGAAGGTGAAGGAGCGGGCACGCCTCCCTGTCCAAATCCCGGCCGGCCGGTTTCCACCAGCGTCAGGTGCTTCTGCCCGGGCCCGCGACCGAAGTGCGGTTATACTCGGAGCCTGTGCATCTCACCGCCCCGACCCTCACTCGAGGTGACCATGAAGCCACGCACCATCCGCGACAACGTGTACCTCATCGGCGCCGTCGACTGGGACCGCCGGCTGTTCGACGCCCTCATCCCGCTGCCCCACGGCACCTCGTACAACGCCTACTTCGTCAAGGGCAGCGAGAAGAACGCGCTCATCGACACCGTCGACCCGGTCCACTGGCACACGCTGTCGCGCCAGCTGGACGAGCTGCCCGCGCCTGACTATCTCGTGATCCATCACGTCGAGCAGGATCACTCCGGCTCGACGCCGATGCTGCTCGAGCGGTTCCCCGAGCTCACGATCGTCTGCAACGAGAAGGCCAGGGGGATGCTGATCGACCACCTGCACGTTGACGATGCGCGCTTCCACGTGGTCGCCGACGGGGACGAGGTGTCGCTGGGCGGCAAGACGCTCAAGTTCCTCTTCACTCCCTGGGTGCACTGGCCGGAGACGATGAGCACCTGGCTGGCGGAAGACAGGATCCTCTTCAGCTGCGACTTCTTCGGCTCGCACTACGCGACCAGCGATATCTTCGCCGACAAGCACGAGGTGTACGACGGCGCCAAGCGATACTACGCCGAGATCATGATGCCGTTCGGCGGGCAGGTGCTGAAGAACATCGACAAGGTGACGCAGTACCCCATCGAGTTCATCGGCCCCAGCCACGGACCCGTGTACGACGACCCCGGGTTCATCATCGAGGCCTACCGCGACTGGGCCGGCGGCGAGCCGCAGAACATCGTCTGTCTGCCGTACGTGACCATGCACGACAGCACGCGGCTCATGGTCGATCATCTGACGGCCGCGCTCACCGATCGCGGCGTGGCCGTCGAACGCTTCGACCTGACCACGCTGGACGCCGGCGAGCTCGCCAGCTCGCTGGTCCACGCCGGCACCATCGTGCTGGGCGCGTGCACCGTGCTCACCGGCCCGCACCCGCTCGCCGCCTACGCCGCCTTCCTCGCCAACGCCCTCAAGCCGCGCGCCAAGTACGCGACCGTCATCGGCTCCTACGGGTGGGCCGGCAAGACCGTCGAGACGCTGGTCGGCATGATGCCCAAGCTCAAGGTCGAGCTTCTCGATCCGGTGATGGCCAAGGGCCTGCCGCGCGCTGAGGACTACGCACGGCTGGATGCGCTGGCCGAGACCATCGCCGAGAAGCACAAGGAGCTCTCGCCGAGGAACTTCGCCGACCTCACGGTCTGCCGCACCGACGCGTGACCCGGGCCTGGGCGGCGGTGATCCAGGCCTGAGCGCCGCGCCCGGCCCGCGCCGGGCGCGGATGTAGGGTAGGAGCATGCTCACCGTCGCCTTCGGCCTCGCTTCGGCGTTCGGCTACGCCGTCCACGACTACCTGCTCGTCCGCATCGTGCGCTCGGCCTCGCTGTGGACGGCGCTGGCCTGGGTGATGCTGGTCGGCGCCGCCGTCCTGGTCCCGCTGGCGCTCATCGTCGACGGAGTGCCCAGCGGCGACGTGCAGTGGCGGGCGGCGAGGTACGCCGCCGCCAGCGGCGTCCTCGAGTTCCTCGGCCTGGGGGCGCTCCTCAAGGGGCTCTCGACCGGGAATCTCTCGGTCGTCACGCCGCTGGGGTCGCTGGCCGGCGGGTTCGCCGCGGCCATCGCCATCGCTCTCGGAGAGACGCTGACGCCGCTCGCCATGGTCGGGCTGCCGCTGGCCGTGGCCGGCGGCCTGATGGCCTCGGTGGAGCGCTCGCCGCAGAGCGCCCTCGGCGAGCGGCGCCGCACGCGTCCCACGGCCGGCGCGGGCTGGGCGCTGCTCTCCGCGGCCCTCTTCGCCGGCACCCTGCTCTTCTTCGCCGAGGCCACCGCGCTGCCGCCGTTCACGCTGGCCGCGATCGGCAGGGTGGCCACGACGATCATCGTCGTCCCGGTGGCGCTGTTCACCGGAGGACTGATGCTGCCGCGGCCGTTCCGGCGCCGCGCGGCGCTCGCCGGCGTCATCGACGCCGCGGCCTTCGTCGGGCTCGCGGCGGCGATCAGCCTGGGGCCCGTCGCGATCGCCTCCGTGTCGGTCGCGCAGGCCGGCACGTGGGCGGTCATCATCGGTCTGGTCGTGCTGCGGGAGAAGCTCGGCCGGGTGCAGCTCGTCGGCGTGGCGCTCACCTGCGTGGCGATCACCATGCTGGCCGCGTCGGGACTCGGGTAGCGCCACCGGCTACTCCCGGGAGCCTCAGCTCCCGCCGGCGCCTCAGCTCCCGCGCTCGGCCAGATAGGCCTCGGCGAGCTCGCGCAGGCGGGCGCGGCCGAACGGCTCTCCGTGCCCGGGGTAGACCACGTCGACGTCGAGCCGCTGCAGCCGGTCCATCGTGCCGAGGTACGCCTCGACGTCGGATTCGGGCAGGGTGTCGATGAGGCCACCCTCGTAAATGGCGTCTCCCGAAAGAAGGGCGCGCTCTTCGTGGTCGACCAGCCCGATGCTGCCGGGCGTGTGACCCGGGAGCTCGACGACCGAGAGCCGCCGGTCGCCGAGGTCGATCTCATCGCCGCCCCGGACGAAGTGGGTCGGGGCGGCGGGGACGATGCGGAACGTCTCCGGGTCGAACCCGGCGAACGGCACGGCGTCGACAAGTACGTCCGGCAGCACGAAGCCGCTGGCGGCGAGCTGCTCCTTGAGCTCCGCCGGCCAGGTCGCCGTCGCCAGGGGTGTCTGGTCGCCGATACGCCTCGCGGCATCTTCTTCGGAGGGGTGGAGCAGGCGACGGTCGAACTCGTGAAAGCCGCCGATGTGGTCGACGTGCGCGTGGGTCGCGAGGCAGATGAGCTCGCGCCGGCGCCCGCCGCGCGCGAAGCGCGCCAGCACGGGCGCCAGAGGGGCGATGCCGTTCCCGGTGTCGACCAGCAGGTCGCGCTCGCGGCCGCGCAGGTAGAACAGGTTGGCCTGGAGCAGCCCGTCGACGTGGGGTTCCGTGAGCATCGCCGTCCGTCCCGTCACCCAGGTGACGGAGAACCAGGCGGCGGCGACGGGGAGCTGGTCGGGGGCGTCCATGCGGCCATCCTCCCCGGCCCCGGGCGGCCGATGCAAGCTCCCCGCCGGCCCGCGCCGGGCGGGCCGCCCTCGCCCGTCGGGTAGACTGGCGCGGTGCTCACCGTCGTCACAGGCCTCCTGACCTCCCTCTCCTACGCGACCAGCGACATGTTCTCGCAGCGCGTCACGCGCGAGACGCGGCCGCTCACGCAGATGGTCTGGGTGCTGGTCACCGGCGTGGCGATCATCCTGCCGGTGATGCTCGTCATCGATGGGCTCCCGGAGGGCGGCGAGTGGCGAGGCGCCGGGCTGGCTGCGCTCGCCGGCGTCATCTACTTCGGCGCCCTCTTCTGCTTGCTGCACGGCCTCGAGGTCGGCGACCTCGGCCTCGTCTCGGCGCTCACGGCGCTGCAGGGGGCATACGTCGCCGTCGCCGTGATCCTGCTCGGCGCGACCGTCACCCTGCCGATGGCGGTCGCACTGGGTCTCTGCATCTTCGGCGCGGTGGTCACGTCGTTCGACGGCCGTACCCGGTCGACGAGGGGCGCGCCGTGGGCGCTCGCCGCCGGCGCCCTCTTCGCCGGCGTCATGCTCTGCTACGCCTACGGCGATATCGCCTGGCTCTCGCAGGCGGCGATCTCGCGCTCGGTGTCTCTGCTCATCACGCTCCCCGTCGCGCTGCTCACCGGGGGCATCGCCGTCCCGCGGGCGATGCGCGTCCGCGCCGTCGGGGCCGGCATCCTGGAGCTGGCCGGCGTCCTCCTGCTCACCATCACCTTCGCCCTCGGCCCGCCGACGGTGGCCGGCGTGACCACCACGCAGTTCGGCACCTTCGCCGTCATCCTCGGCTTCGTGCTCCTGCACGAGCGCCCCAAGCCGAACCAGTGGGTGGGCATCATCTGCACCATCGTCGGCGTGAGCCTGCTGGCGGCGATCGCCTGAGCGGCCGCCGCTCGCTGTACACCGGCCGCGCCTCAGGTTCGCGCGGCCCCTCGGCCCCTGAGTTCTGCGAGCGCACGCGCGACCATCTCCCGCGTGCCCTCCAGATGACTGCGCATGCACTCCATCGCACGTTCCGGTTCGCGGTCGCGCACGGCGGCGAAAACCTCCGCGTGCGCGGCGCGCAGCTCGTCGGCTGGGTGCTCCCGTAGTAGCAGTCCTGCAGGCAGGAAGAGCTCCTGGCGTACGGAGGCGACGGCCCGCGCGAGGTGGCTGCTGTGCGCGGCGGCGGCAAGGGCATCGTGAAACGAGACGTTCCAGCGCAGCACCGCCGTGTGGCTGTCGGCGGCAGCGGAGGCCAGCGCCGCCTCGATGGCGGCGAGCTCCTGCCGGGTGCGTCGCTGCGCCGCGAACATCGCCACGTGGGACTCGACGATCTCGCGGAACTCCCACATGTCCTGCACTTCGTCTCCCTTGGCCTCCATCCATGCAACCCAGATGCGGCCGAGCGTCTCGATATCTCCGACCCTTGTGCCGCCGTGCGCGCCGCGGCTCGTGACCAGGTAGCCGTTGGTCTCCAGCGACCTGAGGCCCACGCGCAGTGTGAGCTGGGAGATGCCCAGCCGCTCGGCGAGATCGCGGCCGGACGGTAGCCAGTCGCCCGGAGAGAGCTCGCCGGAGAAGATGAGCCCTCGGATCACCCGCGCGACGCCGTGGCTCGCGCTGGGCGTGTCGAGGGGAGGGACGTCCAGGGCCCCCCCGGCCTTCAGCGATGCCGACTGTCGCGGCTCCTTCACAGCTCCACGGTCCCCCTGGTCGCCGGGCGCGTTCGCGTCAAGTCCTTGACCCTATTGCGTGAATGACTTACTTTTTCATTATATGGGAACCCGTCAAGTGGGGGGGTGAGTTCCTCCGATGATCGAGTTCGTCATCCACGGCCGCGGCGGCCGCGGCGGCGTGACCCTTGCCAAGCTGATCGCGGGCGCGTACTACCGGCGCGGCCTGCACGTGCAGGCTTTCGGCGTCTACGGGCCCGAGCGCACCGGGGCGCCGGTGCAGGCTTTCGTACGCGTCGACGAACGCGAGATCGGCGTATACGGCGCCATAGCCACCCCCGACCACGTCATCATCGTCGACCCGTCGCTCGCGGCGCCGGCGGCAGCGGTGGGCGAGCGCCAAGGCGGCTGGATCCTCATCAATACGGGCCGGCCTCCCGAGACCTTCGCCGGCGTGTTCCCCGGGCGCAGGGTCGCGACGGTCGACGCCAATGCGATCGCGGTCGCCAACGGTTTGGGGACGCAGTCGCTGCCCATCGTCAACACGGCCCTGCTCGGAGCCGTGGCGCGCGTGCTCGCCGTGGAGTCCGCCGATGTGGAGGGGGCACTGGACGACGCCGGCTTCGGCGGCGCCAACGTGGCGGCGGCGCGCGCGGCGTTCGAGCAGGTCGTCACCACGGAGGAGCCCGGGGAGATCGCGCAGCCTGTGTCCGAGGAGCCGCATGTGTGCTTGAGCTTCCTGGACGAGCGGGTGGGCGCCCGGCCCAGCACGCACACGGGCGCCTGGGCTTCCCGGCAGCCTCACGCCCGCGAGCTCCGGCCGCTGTGCAGCGACTCCTGCCCCGCCGGCAACGACGTGCGCGGCTTCGTGCGGGCCGCGGCCGCGGGCGACGACGGCCAGGCTTTGGCGATCCTCCTGGAGACATCGCCGTTCCCCGGCACGTGCGGCCGCGTCTGTCCGGCGCCATGCATGGACGTGTGCAACCGAGGCGAGCTCGACGGCGCGGTGGACGTGCGCGACATCGAGCGCGCGCTCGCCGAACGCGCCGCTTGGCCGCGCCCCCAGCGTCATTCGGGCGGCGCTCCCGTGGCGGTGGTCGGCTCCGGGCCGGCGGGCCTTGCCGCCGCCTACCACCTGGCGCGCCTCGGCCATCCGGTGACCGTCCTGGAAGCCGCGCCCGACCTCGGCGGCCTGCTGCGTACAGGCATCCCGGAATACCGGCTGCCGCGCCCTGTGCTGCAGCGCGAGATCGACTTCATCCTGGGCCACGGTGTCGAGGCACGCACCGGACTCCGGGTCGACCGCGCCGGACTCAGGCGCGTGGCGCGCGAGCACGCCGCCGTGCTTGTGGCCACGGGGCAGCAGAGCCTGCGCGCCCTCGACGTCCCCGGCGCGACGACCGGCGTCGTCGAGCAAGGCCTGGCGTTTCTCGCACGTGAGCGCACCGCCACCGCGGACCTGAGCGGGGCGGCGATCGTGGTCGTCGGCGGCGGCAACACGGCGGTGGACGCGGCCCGTACCGCCATGCGGCTGGGCGCGAGCAAGGTCCGGATCGTGTACCGCCGCACGCGCGCCGAGATGCCGGCGATCGCCGAGGAGGTCGACGAGGCACTCGAGGAAGGCATCGCTATCGAGGAGCTGCTGTCGCCGGCCGAGCTCTGCGAGCGCGATGGGCGCACCACTCTCGTGTGCCGGCGGATGGCGCTCGGTGAGCCGGACGAGAGCGGGCGGCCGCGACCAAGAGCCGTCGAGGGTGAGGATGCGCTGGTCGAGGTCTCGTGCGATCGCCTGCTGCTCGCCGTGGGTCAGGACGGCGACCTTTCGCTGCTCCCGCCGGCGGTCGATTCCTTCCGCGGCCCCCTGTTCGTGGACGGCGCCCCGGCGCCGATCTACGTCTGCGGCGATCTCGCCGGCGGCGAGGGCACCGTCTCGGCGGCCATCGGCGGCGGCCGGCGCGCGGCGTTCACCATCCACGCTGCACTTGCGGGCTCGGACGGAGCCACGGATGCAGAGGCGCTCGCCGCCGAGCGGCCGGATCTCGAGACGCTCGCGGGCCCAGAGATCGTTCATCCGCACGCGTTTCCACGGCTCCCCCGGGAGCGGGTCTCTCTCCTGTCCCCGCGCCGGCGTCGGCGCGACTTCGCAGAAGTGCGCCGTGGGTTCGTGCAGCGGGCCGGCCACGACGCCCTGAGGGCGGAGGCCGAGCGCTGCTTCTCCTGCGGTGCCTGCACGGGCTGCGACCTCTGCGTCATCTACTGCCCGGAAGGCGTGTTGCCGCACGCCGAGGGCTGCCCACCCGAGCCTGACTACGACTACTGCAAGGGCTGCGGGCTGTGCGCCGCCGCCTGCCCGCGCGGAGTCCTGTTCACCGCAGCGATCTGAGCGGGCCCACGATGCCACGAGCACTCGTCACCGGGAACCAGGCCGCAGGGGCCATGCTGGCAGCCGCCGGGCAGGCCAACCGTGTCGCCCGCGGCTGCTGCAGCGGCGTGTATCCCATCACGCCGCAGACGGAGATCATGGAGAGTCTCACGGCGTACCCCTTCACCAAGGGCGCCGTGGTCCCGGTGGAGTCCGAGCACAGCGCCATGGGAGTCTGCATCGGGGCGTCCATCGCCGGCGCCCGCGCCTTCACGGCGAGCGCCTCCAACGGGCTGCTCTACATGACCGAGAACGTGTTCGCCGCCGGCTACTACCGCCTGCCCATCGTCCTGGTCGCCTCCAACCGCACCATCGGCCCCCCCTGGAACATCTGGGTCGATCAGGGGGACAGCCTGGCGCTACGAGACGCCGCCATGCTGCAGTTCTACTGCGAATCGCATCAGGACCTCGTGGACACAATCCTTGTCGCCTTCCGCGTTTGCGAGGACCCGCGCGTCTTGCTCCCGGCCCTTGTGGCACAGGACGGTTTCGTGCTCTCTCACGCGCTCATGGACGTCGACTTGCCGGACCAGGCCCAGGTCGACGCCTTCCTGCCGCCGCTCGACCTTCCCCACCGCATCAGGCGGGACCACCCGCGGATCTACGGCGGGCTGACGTGGCCGCGCGACACGCAGCGCCAGCGCGAGGACATCGAGCACGCCATGCAGGCCATGCCGCACGTGATGCACGAGGCGAACGACGAGTTCGAGGCCGTGTTCGGGCGGCGGCCTGCCGGGGCGTTCCCCGCCGCCTGCACCGACGACGCGGAGCTCGTGCTCGTCGCCTGCAACACCATGGCGCGCACGGCGCTGCACGTGGTCGAGGCCCGTCGCGCCCGCGGCGAGCACGTGGGACTCGTGCGCGCCAGGATCTTTCGCCCCTTCTTGCGCGAGGAGTTCGTGCGAGCGCTCGGGTCGGCGCGCCGCGTGGCGGTCCTGGACCGCAACCACTCGCCGGGTTCCGGCGGGATCTTCTGGGGCGAGGTCGTCGCCAGCCTCGCGGGGCGCTCGGACGTCCTTGTCCAGGACTACGTCGTGGGG
The DNA here is from genome assembly GCA_963808735.1 of uncultured Thermoleophilia bacterium. Taxonomy (GTDB): domain Bacteria; phylum Actinomycetota; class Thermoleophilia; order UBA2241; family UBA2241; genus CAIXSE01. The sequence goes on from CAWEHE010000016.1 coordinate 125,268, forward strand.
CTCGGTGGAACGGACGTGCCGCACGCGGTGATCGACGCCATCGTGGACGACCTGGCCGCGCGTCAGCGACCGGCGGCCCCCGTGTTCTTCGAGGGGGTGGCGTGATGGCCGAGGACCCGGTCCGCAGGGCCGACGCGGTGGTCACGCGCAGCGAGCCGCTGTGGCGCCCCGGCAACAGCGCCTGCGCGGGCTGCGGCATGTCCCTTGGCCTGCAGTGGCTCGATCAGGCCCTTCACGGCGGCATGCTCACGCTGGTGGTACCCGCATGCTGCGCGGTGGCCACGCCGGGTGCGTTTCCGGACAGCGCCTACGGCGTGCCGACGGTCGGCAGCACCTTTGCGAGCTCGCCCGCCGTGGCCACCGGCGTGAGCCGCGTCCACGAGTTGAACGACGAGCCCGACCCCACGATCTGCTGGGCCGGCGACGGCGGCACGTACGACATCGGGATGGCGACCCTCTCAGCCGCGGCGGAACGCAACGAGGACGTCATCTACGTGTGCTACGACAACGAGATCTACGGCAACACCGGCGGCCAGCGCAGCAGCGCGACCCCCGCCGGCGCGCGGACGACCACTACGCCGGCGGGAAAGCCCGAGCCGAAGAAGGACGTCATGGCGATCATGGCGGCGCACGGGGTGCCCTATGCGGCCACGCTGTCGCTGGCGCACCACGACGACTTCATGCGCAAGCTGGCCGTGGCCCAGACGACCCGCGGTTTTCGCTTTCTGCTCCTCCTGTCTCCCTGCCCCGCAGGCTGGAAGACGGAGCCCGCGGACACGGTGGAGCTGTCCCGGCTCGCCGTCGCCTGCGGCGTGTTCCCGCTCTACGAGGTGTTCAACGGTCGCCGCTACCGCATCAACGCCCGCGCCGACGGCACCCCGCTCGAGGACTATCTCGCGCGGCAGAGACGGTTTGCAGGGGCGGCGTTCGACGTGCAGGCTGCGCGCGTCGCCATCACGGAGAAATGGGCGCGGCTCGAGGCGCTGGCCGCGAACTTCCCCACCACCGACGTCTCGGTGAGCAGCGAGACGGGACATCGTTGGCTGCGCGTGCTGGTCGAAGACAGACCGTCCGTGCTCGCGCGCGTGGCCGGGCAGGTCTCGCGCCGCGGCGTCAACATCGAGACCGTGGTGGTCCGCACCCTGCCCGACCGCGCCCACACCTACATCACCCTGGGCGTCGACGCCGATGAACCGACGGCAGAGCGTGTGGCACGGGGCATCGCCCGCCTCGACGCCGTCGTCGCCGTGGAGCCCTTCGTGGGCGAGTGCCCGGAGCCGCTGGGTGAGCCGCGACCAGACCCGACAAGCCGCCGACCGTGAGGTGCTCGATATGGCGCTGAACAAGATGATCCCCATCGACGAAGCGGTCGCTCGCGTCGAGTCGGGCATGACCGTGGCCCTGGGAGGGTTCCTCGGTCAGGGGGTGCCGCTCACGCTCATCCGGGCGCTGAGGGCGCAGCCGGTCCGCGACCTCGTGATGTACTCCAACGACGGCGGCTACGGGGACGACGGCGTGGTCGAGCTCGTCAACGCCGGGATGGTGCGAGAGCTCCACTGTTGCCACATCGGCTACACGCCCGATGTGGGTCGGGCTGTCGAGGCCGGCGAGCTCGAGCTCGTGTGGGTCCCCCAGGGCAACCTCATCGAGATGCTGCGCTGCGGGGGCGCCGGCCTTGGCGGCTTTCTCACGCCCGTCGGCGTCGGCACGGCCGTTCAGGAGGGTCACGAAGTGGTGACCGTGGACGGCCGCACCTACCTGTGGGAGAAAGCCGTGCGCGCCGATGTTGCCTTCGTTCGCGCTCACGCCGGCGACATCGTCGGCAACCTGTGCTTCCGCGGCACGGCGCGCAACTACAACACCACCGTCGCGACGTGCGCCGACTACGTGATCGCCGAGGTGGAGCACGCCTACAGCGTCGGCGAGCTCGACCCGGAGAAGGTGCACGCGCCGGGCGTCTTCGTGGACGCCGTGGTCCGTGCCGACGTGAGCTACTGCGGGGTGCGGCGATGACGCCAGACATCCGCTGCATCATCGCCGCCCGCGCCGCGCAGGAGCTCGTCGATGGGCAGGTCACCAACCTCGGCGCCGGCATCCCCATGCTGGTCGCCAACTACATCCCGGCGGGAATCGACGTCGTCATCCAGGCGGAGAACGGCATCACGCGTGTGGGGCCCGTCTCGCCGCCCGGCACGGAGGACCCCGATCGCCGCAACGCCGGCAACCTCTTCGTCACGCTGCTGCCCGGAGGCTGCTACTTCGACACGGCGACGTCGTTCGCGATGATCCGCGGGGGGCGTGTCGCCGTCACGATGCTGGGCACCCTGCAGGTGGACGGCGACGGCAACATCGCCAACTACGAGATGCCGGGCAGGAAGATCGGCATGGGCGGCGCCATGGACCTCGTCGCGGGCGCGCGCACCGTGTACGTGCTGACGGAGCATTGCGCCAAGGACGGCACTCCGAAACTGGTGGCGCGCTGCACGCTGCCGCTGACGGGGGCCGCCGAGTGCGACGTCATCGTCACCGAGCGGGCGCTCTTCCGGCGCCGGACTGAGGGTGGATTCGTCCTCGAAGAGGTCGCGTGCGGCCACACGCTCGAGGAGATCGCCATCTGCACGGAGATGGCCTACGCGGTGGCCGACGACGTGAGACGGGACGCCTACGGCGTAGATTGACCTCTCCGAGCGCCCGGTCGCCCGCGGAGCCAGCCTGGGGCCGAGTCGGCCGTCGACGTTCACGCGGCCGTGACCATCCGGTAGACTGTCCCAACCTTCCGGGGACCCGGCCCCGCACCCGCGGGAGCCGCGCCGCGCCCGGCCGTTCGCGAAGGAGATCCGAGTCCGATGGCAGAGAACCTCATCGATGACACTCATCTGAAGAAGACCCAGGAGATGTTCGCCAAGTGCCAGCAGGTCATCTCCGGCGGCGAGTCCAGCTACGCGCGGCTCATCGGCACGCGCCCCATCGTCATGCACCGCGGCGAGGGCGCCTACTTCTACGACGTCGACGACAACGCCTACATCGACTGGTGCATCGGCTACGGCCCCATGATCTTCGGCCACCGCCCCAAGCCGATCCTCGACTCGATCGTCGCCCAGATCACCCAGGGCGGCATGCTCTACACGTTCCCGCACGAGCTCGACTACGAGGTCGGGCGCAAGATCGTCCAGGCCGTGCCCGGCATCGAGCAGTTGCGCTTCGCCAACTCCGGCTCCGAGGCCACGCAGGCGGCCATCCGCCTCGCCCGCGCCTACACCGGCAAGGACAAGGTGATGAAGTGGGAGGGGAGCTACAACGGCTTCCTCGACTGCCACGCCTACTCGCACGTGCCGGCTCTCGGGGCGGCCGGGACCGAGAAGTTCCCGCGCACGCTGCCGTCGGGAGCGGGCATTCCCAAGGCCATGGAAGAGACCATGGTCATCGCCCCGTTCAACGACCTCGACGCGGTCGAGGTGCTCGTCAAGCGCAACCGTGATCAGCTCGCCTGCGTCCTCGCCGAGCCGATCCTCGGGGACGCCGGCATCATCCCGCCGGTGCCCGGGTTCCTCGAGGGCCTGCGCCGCATCTGCGACGAGAACGACGTGGTGCTCATCTTCGACGAGATCATCACCGGCTTCCGCGTCTCGCTCGGCGGCGCGCAGGAGCTGTACGGGGTGACCCCGGACCTCACCTGCGTGGCCAAAGCGGTCGGCGGGGGCACGCCGGGCGCCGCCGCCTTCGGCGGCAAGAAGGAACTCATGGAGCTCGAGGCCGACGGCACCGTGCTCCACGGCGGCACCTACTCGGGCAACCCGATGACGCTGGCCGGCATGAACGCCGCGCTCGACATCCTGATCAACGACCGCGAGCGCGTGTACGGCCACCTCAACACGATCGCCAACGCGATGGTCCAGGGCATGCGCGGCATCTTCGCCGAGAACGGCGTGCCCGCGTACATCAGTCAGGTGGGACCGATGTGGCAGGTGTTCTTCGGGCACGAGGAGCCGGTCACCAGGTACCGCCAGGCGCGCGCCAGCGACACGCGCTTCTTCGAGATGCTGCAGACCGAGTGCCAGATGCGCGGCGTGTACTTCCACAACTTCAACTTCGAGCGCTTCTTCGCGAGCACGGCGCACACCAAGTCCGAGGTGGACCGCAGCCTCGAGGTGATCGCGACGGCGACCAGGATCGTCAGAGACCGGCTGAGCGGCCTGCCCGCCGGGGTCTGAGCAGGTCAGTCGCCGGGGGTGAGCCCCGGCCCGGCCCTCTCACGAGCGTCTGACTGCGCCCGGCCCGCCGTAGCGGGGGCCGGGCGCCGGCGTCTGCGGGGGAGCGTGCGCCTTAGTCCGCCGGCGAGTACCGACGGAAGCCTTGCTCCTCGAAGTGTGGATCGGCTCCGAGGTAGTCGCGGATGCCCATGCGTCGCATGGTGACGAAGCTGACGCAGTCGACCAGGCTCAGGTGCCGGCGTCCCGCGGCGAGCAGCGCGTTGACGGCGGCGATGCGCTCGTCCGCGGACACCGGCTGGATCTCGATGAGAGGAATGAGCTCATCCACGAGCACGCGCACGGCGTCGAGCCCCCACCGGCGCCGTGCCACCGCCACCGCCTCGACGACGACGCAGTCCGTGGCGACCAGTCCCTCGGCATCGAGCACGGCTCCTCGCCAGGCGACTACTCCACGAGGATCGCGCGGAAGTCGTTGACGTTGGTGAGCGTCGGGCCGGTGACGACCAGGTCGCCGAGGGCCGCGAACAGGCCGTAGGCGTCGTTCGCGGCCAGCGCGGCGACCGGGTCGAGGTCCGGCGGCACGGGCGCGCGCGAGCGTGTCCGGCGTCACCACGGCCCCGGCGTTGTCCTCGGTGCCGTCGATGCCGTCGGTGTCGCCGGCGATCGCGCTGATGCCCGGGTGTCCGTCGAGGCCGAGCGCGAGGCCAAGCGCGTACTCGGCGTTGCGGCCGCCGCGGCCGTCGCCGAGCACGGTCACCGTGGTCTCGCCGCCGGACAGGAGGACGCACGGGCGTTGCGGCGGGGTGAGCACGCTGCCGGGTAGATAGGCGCCGCCGCGCGCCGCCGCTTCTCGCAGGGCGATGAGGGCGCGCTCGCCGCCGTGGGCGCAGCCCAGGGCGAGCGCGGCGTGCAGGCCGCCGAGGTCGCGGGCCTCGCCCTCGAGGTCGGCGCCGAGGACGAGCGGGTCCAGCTCGGCGGCGCGGGCGCAGGCCGCCGCCGCCTCCAGCGCATCGGCGGCGGTGGCGAGCGTGACGACCTCGTCGCGGCCGAAGGCGGGGTCGCCCGGCTTGGGCGTCTCCGCCGCGCCCGCACGCAGGTGGTCGATGGCCTCGGGCGGCTCGTCGATCCGGTAGCGCTCGAGCACCGCCAGGGCGTCCGCGAAGGTGGTCGGGTCGGGCACCGTGGGGCCGGAGGCGACCACCGAAGGGTCGTCGCCGGGCACGTCGCTGATGAGGTACGTCACGACGCGGGCGGGATGGGCGGCGGCCGCCAGGCGGCCGCCCTTCACCGCCGAGAGGTGCTTGCGCACGCAGTTGATCTCGTCGATCGTGGCGCCGCTGCGCAGCAGGGCCGCGTTCACGGCGCGCTTGTCCTCGAGCGAGACGCCGTCCGCCGGCAGCGCCAGGAGCGCCGAGCCGCCGCCCGAGATGAGACAGATGAGCAGGTCGTCCGCGGTCAGGCCGCAGGCCAGCTCGAGGATGCGGCCGGCCGCCGCGCGGCCGGCCGCATCCGGCACCGGGTGCGCGGCCTCCACGACCTCGATGCGCTCGCAGGGCACGGCGTGGCCGTAGCGGGTGACGACGAGGCCCTCGAGTGGGCCGTCCCACTCGCGTTCGACGGCCCGCGCCATCGCCGCCGCGGCCTTGCCGGCGCCGACCACGAGCGTCCGGCCGGCCGGAGGCTGCGGCAGCCGGCCGGGCAGCAGCAGCGCGGGGTCGGCCGCCGCGACGGCTGCGCCGAAGAGATCGAGCAGCAGGTCGCGGCTCATCCGCTCCACGGCGCGAGCCCCAGCGCGGCCGCGTTCACGATGCTGGGCGCCGCGTGCGGCGGCTCCGCGTCGCCGAGGAAGGGGGCGACGTCGCTCGCGTCGGTCGCCGCCGGCCACACCGGCCAGCCGCTCAGGATGGCCGCGGCGTTGGCGGCGGCGAGGGTCGCCATGCCTTCGCGCGTCCAGGTCGTGGCCGAGCCGAGGTGCGGCACCACGACCACGTTGTCGAGCTCGGCAAGGCCGGCCTGCATGGCCGGCTCGCGCTCGAAGACGTCCAGACCGGCCCGGAAGCGAGGGTGCGCGCGGCAGTGCTCCACGAGGGCCGCCTCGTCGACGAGCGGGCCGCGGCTGGCGTTGACCAGGATCGCGTCGTCCTTCATCGCCGCCAGTTCCGGCGCGCCGATCAGATGGCGCGTCTCCGCGGTGAGCGCCGCGTGGACGCTGACCACGTCGGCGAGGCCGAGCAGTTCGTGCAGGCTCGCCGCGCGCCGGCAGCTCACCGCGGCCTCGCCGTTCGTCTCGAGGAACGCGGCGTAGTCGGCCACGTAGCGCTCCAGCTCGTCGTTGGCGCGCACGTCGTAGTAGACGAGGTCCATCTTGTGGCCCTCGACCATCATCCTGGCGTAGGCGGTCCCGATGCGGCCGGCGCCGACGATGCCGACCGTGCCGCGGAAGAGCAGGGAGCCGAGCAGCATATCGGGCAACCAGCCGTGGTAGTCGCCGGCGCGCATCATGCGGTCGCCCTCGGCGACGCGGCGGGCGGCGGCGAACGTGAGCGCCACCGTCATCTCGGCGGTGGTCTCGGTCAGCACGCCGGGCGTGTTGCCGACCGGCAGGCCGAGGCGCGTCGCCGCCTCGACGTCGACGTTGTCGTGGCCCACGGCGAACTGGCTGTAGATCCGCCCGCCGGCCCGGGAGAGGCGCTCGAGCAGCGACGCCGTCCACGGCTCGGTGAGCTGCCCGATGACGGCGTCCGCATGGTCGCCGATCGCGGCGAGGATCTCCGCCTCGCCGAGCGCGTGCGTGCCCTGCACGATCTCGACGCGGCAGTCGGCGGCGGTGAGCCGCCGCAGCCAGCGGTCGCCCGGCAGCTCTTTGGTCACGACCACGCGCAGCGTCCCGTCGGGGTTGACGACTCTGGCGTCAGGCTGGCTCACGGCACGACCTCCTCGATGAGCAAGGACAGGGTGATGGCTCCCATCACCCTGTCCGCGTCGAGCAGTCCGCTCTCGTCGCTCCAGGGGGCCCGTCGGACCGCGTTCCGGGTGCCTGAGAGTTTCGGCGGCGCATCCGGCGCCTTCCTTGCCCCTTCGGCGCCCGCTCACACTCCGTGCGGCGGGCTCTCACGCGATCGTCTGCCGGGCATCCTCGGCACTGCCCGAAGGCTAGCATCCGGCGGCGAGACCGGCAACGCCGCGCCGCCTTACGCCCGAAGGCTGAGCACCCAGAGCACCTGATACGCGACCACGGCGGCGAAGACGCCGGCGACCAGCGCCGCCGCCACGGTGGAGATCCGGTAGACGCGCAGCCGCCAGAGGAACAGCGCGCCGACGGTCACGATGCCGACCTTGAACGCGAGCGCGGGCACCGTGCCGGCGCGCAGGAAGAAGTCCATGATGCCGTTGGACTCCGTCGCGAAGCCCAGCCACATCCCGTACCGGGTCAGGGCCAGGTCGGCGACGTTGAGCAGCCAGAGCTCCACCAGCAGCAGGAGGAGCACCTGGTCCCGCGCCTCGCTGGGATGAGGCAGCGTCTTGTGCGTGCGGATCCGCAGGCTCATCGGGGGAGCTCCCTGGTCACGATGGACTGACTGCCGCCGGCGGAGACGATCCAGGCGGCGGTGCTCCCGCTCACGGCGACCTCGGTGACGCTGCCCTCGACCTCGGCCACCACGAACGCCGGGCCGCCGTCGAGCCGGCGGCCCATCACGCGGTATCTCTTCGCGCTCGGCGAAGCGCCGGCGGCCGCCGCGGCCTCCTCCGCCCAGACGACGGTCGTGCCGTCGAACGAGGGGCCCGCGAGGCCGGTGACCCCGGCGGCGAGCGTGCGCGTGTCGCCGCCGTCCACGCCGGCGGCGGCGACCACGCCCGAAGCCTCCTGGTCGGAGGCCTGGCCCCAGACGAGCGTGCGGCCGGCGAGGGCGATGGCGGTGAGCGGGTCGCGGGAGAGCCTCGCCGACACCGGCCACGAGCCTCCGCCGCTCAGCTCGCGCGCGGAGAACGGGCCCCTCTCGCTCGTCGCCCACACCACCAGGCCGCCGGAGACGACGGGCGCGCCGTACCCGTCGGCGACCGGGAAGGTCTCCCCGCCGCCGATGCGCACCCCGCTGACGGCGGGGGAGGCGAGCGCCTCCGCCGAGCACCACACGGCGACGTCGCCGGAGATCGCGGGATACGAGTAGACCGAGCCGACCTCGGCGACCGTCCACCGGCGGCCGGACACGGTGTCGTAGGCCACGGCTTGGGCAGCCAGGCTCTGCGGCCGCTCGGCCTCGAACCAGAGCGCGTAGCGCTCGCCGATCGCCGGGTCCCACGTGGCGGTCATGCCGGCGCCCGGACCGAGCAGGCGGACCCAGCCTTGGTCCAGGTCGGCGTACTCGATGGACGGCCCGTCCTGCCAGAGCAGCCGCGGGCCGCTCAGACCCAGCCCGCTGACCTCGCGGCCTTGACGACCGACGATGCGCCAGCCGTCGGCGGTGGGCACCATCTCGGGCGCCCGCACGATGTAGGTCTGCTCGTAGTGGTAGCCGGCCGCCCCGAGCGCCGACCCGGCGGCGACGACGATCAGCGAGACGAGCACGGCGCGCAGCCAGGAAGGGCGGCGAGGCGCGCGGTCCATCTGGGCCGGCGCCGCGGTGCCGAAGACCGGCGGCGGCGCCGGCGGCGGGCCCGAGAGGGCGCCGTCCGCCGCGGCCGGCTGCTCCGGCTGCCCGCCCGCGGTTGGGCTCAGCTCGTCCGGCACAGGTGGAGCAGGTCCGCGTAGACGCCGTAGGCGGTCTGCGGCACCAGCCCGTGCCGCTCGCTCACGAGGACGTCGGCCATCAGGTCGGTGTGCAGCACGGCGCCGAGGGACTCGCCGGTGAGGGCCGCGAGCGGGTGCTCGATGTCGAGGTCCTCGGCGCGCAGCCGGGCGCGGACGGGGCCGGCGGGCGCAGCCGCCCCGGCCTCCGGGTGCCACGTCATCGAGCGGCTCGCGCCACACGCTCGTCACCAGCCGCAGGCGCCGGCCGCCGGCGCGGGCGCGCGCGATGCGCTCGAGCGGGACGTCCGTCAGGCGCTCGCGCTCCACGTCCGCCGGCGTGATGCCGGCATCCATGGCGACGTTGGCGAGCGCGGCCGCCTTGCTCGCCGCGTCCCAGCCGTCCACGTCGTTGGACGGATCCGCCTCCGCGTAGCCCTCCGCCTGGACCTGCGCCAGGGCGTCGTCGAAGCTGCGGCCGGCGCCCATCGCGTCGATGATGAAGTTGGTCGTGGCGTTGAAGACGGCATCGAAGCCGAGGAGCGTGCAGTCCGGGAGCGCGTACTCGAGAAGGCTGAAGACCGGGAGCCCGTCCATCACGGTGCTCTCGAAGCGGATGCGGCGGCCGCTCGCGGCGGCTGCCGCCGCCACCTCCGGCCAGCTCCAGGCGATCGGCCCCTTGTTGGCGGTGACCACGTCCATGCCGAGGCGGAACGCCTCGAGGACGTGGCCGGTGGCCGCCGGCGTGTACGCCGTCGCGCCGGCGGCGACGCCCGAGAGGTCGCCCATCACGGTGAGCTCGACGAGCACGTCCGCGCCGGAGGCGGCGAGGAGCTCGGGGGCCGGCCGGGCCGCCTGCGGCGGGGCCGGCGCGTCAACCACCGCGGCGAGGACCTGGGCCGGGGTCATGCCCGCCGGCTCGAGCAGGCTGCCGTGACGCGTGCCCGCCGCAGTGATCAGGACGCGCAGGCCGTGACGCTCCGCGAGTACGCCCTCCTGAGCCGCCAGCAGCTCGCAGAGCGAGCGCGCGACGCTGCCAAAGCCGAGCAGGCAGAGGCGCACCTCGCGCAGCCCCGCCGAAGGCTCCTCGGAGCCGAAGAGGGAGAGCCGGACGTCGCGGGGGGCGCCGGCCGGCGTTGCCGCGCCGGCGGGCCTGGCGGATCCGGCGCTCACCGCACCGACCGCGAGAGGTCGCCGACGGCGGCCACGAGACGATCGAGCTCGCCCTCCGTGGTGTACGGGGCGAGCCCCACGCGCACCAGACCGCCGCGACCCTGCAGCCCGAGCAGCTCCACGAGGCGCTGGGCGTAGAAGTCGCCGTCCCAGGTGAAGAGGCCGCGCGCGCCGAGGGAGCGGCAGACCTCGCCGGCCTGGAAGCCGTCGATGGTGAACGACACCGTGGAGGTGCGCGGGCTGCCCTCCGGTGGCCCGTAGAGCCTGACGCCGGCGATGCCGGCGAGCCGCTCGCGCAGCCGCTTCGCGAGCGGCTGCTCGTAGGCCTCGCCGGCCAGCATGCCGGCGACGACCGCCCGGCGCCGGCCCTGCAGGCCGGCGGGGAGGCGGTCCTCCACCATCGCCAGGTGCCGGTCGCCGAGGTCGGCGATGAAGTCGATCGCGGCGGTCGTGCCCGCCATGCCTTCATGATTGAGCGTGCCGGTCTCCCACACGAAGGGCGGATCGGGCTCCTGCGTGCTCAGCCGGACCGGGTCGAGCAGCTCGGTGGCCTCACGGCGGGCGTACATGAGCCCGACATGCGGGCCGAAGAACTTGTACGCGGAGCAGAGCAGGAAGTCGCAGCCGATGGCCCTGACGTCGATCGGCCCGTGCAGCGCGTAGTGCACGGCGTCGACGACGCTGAGCGCGCCCGCCTCGCGGGCCAGCGCGGCCGCGCGCGCGACGTCGTTGACCGTGCCGACGGCGTTCGAGGCGTAGCCGACGGCGACCACCCTGGTCTTGCCGGGCTCGACGAGCTTCTCGAAGGCGTCCCAGTCGAGGGTGCACGTCTCGAGGTCGACGGGCACCTCGCGGATGACGGCGCCGCGCTCGGCGAGCCGCAGCCACGGGCCCCGGTTGGCCTCGTGATCGAGCTGGGTGACCACCACTTCGTCGCCCGGCCGGATGTCGCGGGCGATCGCATCGCTCAGCAGGAAGCCGAGCGTGGTCATGTTGGCGCCGAAGCTGACCTCCTCCCAGTGGCAGCCGAGCAGGTCGGCGCCCGCCTCGTGCGCTCCCTGCACGACGGCGTCGGTCTCTTCGGAGGTCACGAAGGCGCCGTGGATGTTGCAGTTGTGGTTCACCAGGTAGTCGAGCACGGCGTCGAGCACGCGCTGCGGCGTCTGCGTGCCGCCGGGACCGTCGAGGTAGGCGGCGGGATGCCCGTCGACCGTCCGCCTGAGGGCGGGGAACTGGCTGCGGACGTACGCGACGTCGAACTGGGGCATGGCTCACCTCGGGCCGGCTCGTGGCAGGGAGACCAGTGTACCGTCCCCGTGCAGGAAAGGCGCGCGTAGGGCAGGATGGTAGGACGATGCGGACCAGCGGCGACAGAGCGACGGCGAAACCGGAGGCGGACGCGCACGGGCAGAAGCGCGAAGACTCGCTGCAGCGCGCGCTCGAACGCGAGTTCCCGGTCATCTGCTTCGCCTGGGACGGCACCGCCGTGGCGCGTCGCGACGCCGACGCGACGGCGGTCCGCGGCCGCGTGGAGCGGCTCACGGCGCTGGGCGTCGATATCGCCGTCGTGAGCAGCGCGCCCGTGGCCGAGGTCGACGCCCAGCTCGGCGCCCGCCCGGGCGTCGAGGGCCGGTTGTTCCTCTTTCTCTCGCGCGGCTCCGAGGTCTACGTCGTCGGCCCGTCCGGCCCGCGCCTGCTCGAGCGACGCCAGGCGACGCCGCTGGAGCAGGAGCAGCTGATCGCGACCGCGGCGGCGCTGCACGACCGGCTGGCCGCGGCCGGGCTCGATGTGGCGACCGTTCACGACCGCCTCAACCGGCGGTCGGTCGACCTCATCCCGGAGTGGCGCGAGCCGCCGGGCGCTGACGTCACGGAGCTCCGGAGCCGGGTCGACGAGCGCCTGCGAGGGGCCGGCCTCGGCGGACTGCGCGACTGCATCGAGCTGGCTCGCGAGCTCGCTCTGGACGCCGGCCTCGCGCACGTGGTCGTCACCAGCGACATCCGGCACATCGACATCGGCCTCACCGGCAAGAGCGACACGATGCGCGCGATGATGCGGGCGCTCATCACGGGGCGCCGACGCCGGCCGCAGGACCTCCTGGTGCTTGGGGACACGTTCGGCGCCGTCAGTGACGGTGAGGGCACCGACGCCCCGATGCTGATCCCCGAGCTGCGCCGCGCGGTGTACGTCAGCGTCGGCGCCGAACCCAACGGGGTGCCGCCGGGAGTGCTTCTGGCCGGCGGCGGCCCGGTCGGGTTCCTCGACATCCTGCACGACCAGCTGGCGGCGCGGGAGATCGTGGCGCAGCGCAGCTTCCCCGAGCCCACCCTCGAAGCCGCCTGGCGCTTCGAGGTCAAGGGGTTCGACCCGTTCCGCGAGCGCGAGGTCGAGACCTGGCTCACGGTCGCGAACGGCGAGACGGGGACGCGCGGCGCCCTCGAGGAGGGCTCGGCGGTCTCCACGCCGGCCACCTTCGTCGCCGGCGTCTACGGCGACGGGACCGACGACCCGCCCTTCCGTCAACCCGTCCCCGCGCCCGACTGGACCGGGCTCCGGCTGATGGTCGGCGGCAGCGCGCTGAACCTGGCCAACGGCGAGATCATCGAGCACGACCGCGTGCTCGACATGCGCCACGGCGTCGTCTTCCGCACCTGGCGGCAGCGCCTGCGCGGCGGCCGCACCGTGCGCGTGCGCACGGCCCGCTTCGCCTCGCTGGCCGACCGTCAGATCATGGCGGCCCGGGCCGAGGCGACGCCCGAGGACTTCTCGGGCTCCCTGGTGTGGCAGAGCGCCATCGGGGTGACGCACGCCGGAGGACCGACGAAGGAGACGGAGTTCGAGGCGCTCGAGGACCCGCCCGGGCTGATCGCGCGCACGCGCGGCCGCAACGGCGGCGGGCACGTGCTCGCGGTGACGACCAACCCGGCGCCCGGGTCGCCCGTGGCGCGCACGCCGCAGCAGGCGCGCGACGTGATCGGCGGGCGCCTCGAGGCGGGCGACCCGGCCACCGTGGACCGGCTGGCGGCGATCGTCTCGGCGCGTACGCGGGCGCCCTCGTCGGAGACCGCGCGCCGCGCCCTCGCGCGGGCGGTGGAGACCGGGTACGACGAACTGCTGCGGCGGCACCGGGCGGCGTGGGACGCCGCCTGGCAGGCCGCCGACGTGCGCATCGACGGCGACGCCGACGATCAGCATGCGCTGCGCTTCGCCATCTACCACATGATCAGCACGGCGCACCCCGACAAGGACACCGTCTCGGTCGGCGCTCGCGGCCTCGGCGGCATGTCCTACTTCCTGCACGTCTTCTGGGACACCGAGATCTTCGTCCTGCCGTTCTACATCTACACGCAGCCGGAGACGGCGCGCACGCTGCTCACCTACCGCTACCGCAACCTCCCGGGGGCCCTGCAGAAGGCCGAGCACATGGGCCACCGCGGCGCGCTGTACCCGTGGGAGTCCGCCGATAGGGGCGTCGAGACCACCCCGCCGTACGGCTACGGACCCGCCGGCGAGAAGATCCCCATCCTCTCCGGCCTGATGGAGCACCACATCTCCGCCGACGTCGCCTGGGGCGCCTGGGAGTACTGGAAGGCGACCGGCGACGACGAGTTCATGGCGAGCATGGGCGTCGAGATGCTGCTCGAGACGGCGCGCTTCTGGGTCTCTCGCGCCAGCGTCGACGTCGAGGGCCGGTACCACGTGCGCCTGGTCGTCGGACCGGACGAGTATCACGAGGGCGTCGACGACAACGCCTTCACCAACGTGCTCGCGCGCTGGAACATCAAGCGCGCGCTCGACGCGCTGGCGTGGCTCGAGGAGACCGATGGAGCCGGTGCCGGGGAGCTGACGGAGCGCCTCGGCATGACCGCCGAGGAGCTCGCCGGCTGGCCCGGCGTGATCGCCGGCTACGTGGACGGGTTCGACCCGGAGACGCTGCTCTACGAGCAGTTCGCCGGGTTCTACGACCTGGACGACGTGCCCATCGAGAAGATCCGTCCGCGTCCGATGCCCGCCGACCTGCTGCTCGGCCGCGACGTGACGCTCGTCAGCAAGGTGGTCAAGCAGGCCGACGTGGTCATGCTCTGCCACGTCCTCGCCGACGAGATCGACGAGACGACGACGCGGGCCAACTACGACTACTACGAGCCGATCACCTGCCACGGCAGCTCGCTGAGTCCCGGCATCCACGCCGCCGTGGCGGCGCGGCTGCACGACGTGCCGGAGGCCACCGAGTACTTCAAGATGGCCGCGGCCATCGACCTCGCCGACAACATGGGCAACGCGGCCGCCGGCCTGCACATGGCCACCATGGGTGGCCTCTGGCAGGCGGCCGTCATGGGCTTCTGCGGCGTCATGCGCCGCGGCGAGGCGCTGCGCCTCGACCCGCAGCTGCCGAAGGCCTGGAAGCGGGTGCGCCTGCCGCTCCGCTTCCGCGGCGCGCACCTGAGCCTCGACCTCCGTCGCCGGAGGGCCGGCGTGGAGGTGGGTATAACCGTGGAGAAGGCGCCGGTCACCTTGCTGCTGGACGGAGAGGAGCGCGCGTTCCGTCCCGGCACGTATCGTCTGCGGCGCCCCGACGGGGAGGCCTGGCAGGTGAGCGCCGAATGACTCTTCTCATCGCCGTCGCCGACGCGGCCGCCGACAGAGAGCTCGTCAGCTCGGCGCGCGCGCTCGCGGCCGCCGCGCGCTGGGACGTGCGCGCCGTGCACGTCCGCGAGCCGGGCCTGCCGGAGCCGGCCAGCGCCGAGCTCGAGGACCTCGACCTGACGGCCGTCGACGGCGATCCCGTCGAGGCGCTCGCCCGGCTCGTCCAGGGGGCGGGCGTGGACGCCGTCGCTTTCGGCCACCGCTGTTCGGACGGCCCGGCCTGCGAGCCGGGCCTGGGCCACGTCGCCGAGGCGCTCCTCAACGGCCACGTGGCCCCCGTGCTGCTCGTCCGCCCGGGCATGCGCCCGGTCGCGGGCCTCAAGCGCCTCTACGTCCCGCTCGAGGGCAGCCCGTCCACATCCTCCGCGATGCGGGCCGCGGACGACGCCCTGTGCGCCCGCGGCCGTGAGATCGTCATGCTCCACGTCGTCACCGGCGACACGCCGCAGGAGACCGGCAGCCTGCCGGTGCCGCGCATCATGGACCAGGAGCACTACGAGTGGGGGGCCTGGCAGGACGAGTTCACGATGCGCTTCTCGCAGTGCCCGCGGGGCGGCCGGCACCGCGTCGCCGTGCGCGTCGGCGACCCGGCCGGCATCATCGCCGAGGAGGCCGGCGCAAGCGCCGCCGAGCTGATCGTGCTCTCGTGGAACGGGAGCTTCGAGAGCGGTCACGGCGCCGTGATCAAGGAGCTTCTGGACACGGCGCCTTGCCCGCTCTTCCTCGTCCCCAGCGGCGTACCCGACGCCGTCTGAGGCCGACGCGGCCGCCCTGCTTCTCCCGGCCGCCGTCTGAGAGGCCGCCCGCCCGGAGCCGGCCCCGGGGGCATCAAGTGCGCATACAGAGGCGCCGGCGTCCCGTAGAGATTCCGTCAGGACTCCCGACGCATCCCTTCGGGCCGGCTACGCTCGAGGCATGGTCGACCCACTGCTCATCCCGCCGGGTGCCGGCTCCTGCCCCACAGGGCTCACTCGTCGACCGTCCGCGAGGGCGCCGAAATGACGACCGCCTTCGCGATCCTCGCCCTCTTCGGGGTATCCGCCTCGACCGCGTGGCTGTGTCGGCTGAGCCTGCGGTCCATCACCTCCGCGGCGGCTCCGCCGATCAGCAGTGTGCTCAGGGAACACGCTCCAGCCCTCCTCGCCCTTCATGGCGTCCGTCACGTCGGGCTGGGCGAGTCCGGGGGGCTGCCGTACATCGTCGTCGTCACAGACGCGCTCACCGAGGACGAGGCGTCGCGCATACCGACCAGACTGGGTTGCTGGAGGGTACGCCGACGGACCATATGCGATCCGCGCGCAGCGGCAGGGCGGCCGATCCCGTCGCCGACCGATGAGGCTCGCTGCCTGCAGCGATGAACTGGCGGGCGGGTAGCTGTCGAGAGCCGGCCGCGCCGGACTCTCGTCAAGCGCCCGTAGAAAGCAGCGGGATCGGCGTACAGATTCCGTAAGGACCCCCGCCGGGGCCGTCGGGGAGCGGTACCGTCGAGGCATGCTCGACGTGCTCTTCATAGCGCTCGCCATCGGCTTCTTCGTGGTCGCCGACCTCTTCGTGCGCGGTTGCGCACGGATCCTCGAGCGGGGCCACGACGACCTTCGGGGGGACCGGTCGTGACCGCCGCCGACGTCGTCTTCTTCGTCATCATCGCGGCGCTGCTCGCGTACCTCGCCTGGGCGCTCATCGCGCCCGAGGACCTGCAGTGACCGCGCCGGCCGGAGACGCACGATGACCGCCGCCGCATGGCTCCAGATCGCCGCCCTGGTCGGGCTGCTGCTGCTCGGGACGCGGCTGCTCGGCCCGTACCTCGCCAAAGTCTACGGCGGTGGCGCCGCGCCCGGCGACCGCGTGTTCCTGCCGCTCGAGCGGCTGATCTACCGTGTCGGCCGCATAGCTCCCGACCAGGAGCAGTCCTGGGTCGTGTACGCGCGCTCGGTCATCGCCTTGAGCCTGGTGTCGGTGCTTGGTTTGTACGCCCTGGAGCGCCTCCAGGGCTGGCTGCCGCTCAACCCATCGGCGGTGGAGTCGGTCCCGCCGTTCCTCGCCTTCAACACCGCCGTGAGCTTCGTCACCAACACGAACTGGCAGAACTACGGCGGCGAATCGACGATGAGCAACCTGACGCAGATGACCGGGCTCACCGTGCAGAACTTCGCCTCGGCCGCGGTCGGCATGGCGGTCGCCGTCGCCCTGATCCGCGGCTTCACGCGCCATCGGGCGGAGACGATCGGCAACTTCTGGGTCGACCTCACAAGGGGCGTGACCCGCGTTCTGCTCCCGCTGGCGCTGGTCCTGGCCGTCGTGCTCGCCGGCCTCGGTGTCGTGCAGACGCTGCGGGGCCCCGTGGACGCGACCACGGTGGAGGGCGCGACCCAGACGATCTACCGCGGGCCCGATCGCGAGCCAGGAGTCGATCAAGGAGCTGGGGACGAACGGCGGCGGCGTCGTCAACGCCAACTCGGCGCATCCGTTCGAGAACCCGACCGGCCTCACCAACTTCCTCGAGATCCTGGCCCTGCTCGTCATCCCCTTCGCGCTCACCTACGCCTTCGGACGCCTGGTCCGCGACCAGCGCCAGGGCTGGGCGATCTTCTTCGCCATGTTCGCGCTGTGGGCCGGGTCCGCGGCGACGGCGACGTACTTCGAGGTGCGCGGCAACCCGCGCGTCGAGGTCGCCGCCGTCAACATGGAGGGCAAGGAGGTGCGCTTCGGGGCCGCGACGTCGGCGCTCTTCGCGGCCTCGACCACGGGGACCTCGTCCGGCGCCGTGGACGCCTCGCACGACAGCTTCACGCCCGGCGGCGGGGCCGTGCCGCTCGTCAACATGCTGCTCGGCGAGGTCTCGCCGGGCGGCGTGGGGGCCGGCCTGTACGGCATGCTGATCTTCGTTCTGCTCGCCGTGTTCATCTCCGGCCTCATGGTCGGGCGCACGCCCGAGTACCTCGGCAAGAAGATCCAGGCGGCGGAGATGAAGCTCGTCGTCCTGTACCTGCTGGTCGTCCCGATCCTGGTCCTCGTGCTCGCCGGCGTGTCCGTGGTGTTCGGGCCGGCGAAGGAGTCGATCCTCAACCCCGGCCCGCACGGGCTGAGCGAGGTCGTCTACGCCTTCGCCTCCCAGGCCAACAACAACGGGTCGGCCTTCGCCGGTCTCGACCGGCAACACCGACTGGTACAACACGACCGGCGCGCTCGCCATGCTCGCCGGCAGGTTCTTCCTGATCGTCCCGGTGCTGGCCATCGCCGGCTCGCTGGCGCGCAAGCAGACGGTGCCCCCCAGCGCCGGGACCCTGCCCACCCACAGCCCACTCTTCGTGGTCATGCTGCTCGCGGTGATCGTGATCGTCGTCGGGCTGACCTACTTCCCCGTGCTCGCGCTCGGGCCGATCGTGGAGCAGCTGGCGCTATGACCCGCACGTCCTCCGCGATGTTCGACCGCGGGCTGATGCGCCGGGCGGCGTGGGACGCCGTGCTCAAGCTCGATCCACGCCGCATGGCGCGCAACCCGGTGATGTTCGTGGTCGAGGTGACCAGCGTGCTCGTGACCACGCTCGCGATCCTCGAGCCGACCGTGTTCGCGTGGTCCATCGCCGCGTGGCTCTGGTTCACCGTCCTGTTCGCGAACTTCGCGGAGGCGATGGCCGAGGGCCGGGGCAAGGCCCAGGCAGAGACGCTCCGCCGCACCCGCTCCGAGACGGTAGCGCACCGTCGCGGCGGGAGCGGCGGCCTCGAGGAGGTGCCGTCGAGCGGGCTGGCGCTCGGCGACGTCGTCGTGGTCTCGGCCGGGGAGCTCATCCCGGCCGACGGCGAGGTCATCGAAGGTATCGCCAGCGTGGACGAGTCGGCGATCACCGGCGAGTCGGCTCCCGTGATCCGCGAGTCGGGCGGTGACCGCTCGGCGGTCACCGGCGGCACGCGCGTCCTCTCCGACCAGATCGTCGTGCGCGTGACCCAGGAGCCGGGCGCGAGCTTCCTCGACCGCATGATCGCGCTCGTCGAGGGGTCCTCGCGCCAGAAGACGCCCAACGAGATCGCGCTCGACATCCTGCTGGCCGGCCTCACGATCGTCTTCCTCGTCGCGGTGGCCACACTGCAGCCGTTCGCCGTGTACTCGGGTGCGCGCCAGGACGTGGTCGTGCTCGCGGCGCTGCTGGTGTGTCTGATCCCCACGACCATCGGCGCGCTGCTCTCCGCGATCGGCATCGCCGGCATGGACCGGCTGGTGCAGCACAACGTGCTCGCGCGGTCGGGACGGGCGGTCGAGGCGGCCGGCGACTGCTCCACCCTGCTGCTCGACAAGACCGGCACCATCACGCTCGGCAACCGCCAGGCGGCGGAGTTCCTGCCGCTGCCGGGCATCACCGAAGCAGCAGCTCGCCGACGCGGCGCAGCTCTCCAGCCTGGCCGACGAGACGCCGGAGGGGCGCTCGATCGTCGTCCTCGCCAAGGAGCGCTTCAACCTCCGCGAGCGCGAGCTCTCGGGCGCGAAGCTGATCCCCTTCACCGCGCAGACGCGCATCAGCGGCGTCGACATCGACGGCCGCTCGATCCGCAAGGGCGCGGCCGAGGCCGTCCGGCGGCTCCTCACCGATGGCGACCACCAGCCGCCGGTCGAGCTCGACGAGCTGGTGGACGGCGTCGCCGCTGCCGGGGGGACGCCGCTTGTCGTCGCCGAGAACGGCGTTGCGCTGGGCGTCATCCGCCTCAAAGACGTCGTCAAGGAGGGCATGCGCGAGCGCTTCGACGAACTGCGGCGCATGGGCATCCGCACGATCATGATCACCGGCGACAACCCGCGCACGGCGCAAGCCATCGCCGAGGAGGCGGGCGTCGACGACTTCCTTGCGGAGGCGACGCCCGAGGACAAGATGGCGCTCATCCGCCGGGAGCAGGCCGGCGGCGCGCTCGTCGCCATGACCGGCGACGGCACCAACGATGCGCCGGCCCTCGCCCAGGCCGATGTCGGGGTGGCGATGAACAGCGGCACGCAGGCCGCGCGTGAGGCCGGCAACATGGTCGACCTCGACTCCAACCCCACCAAGCTCATCGAGATCGTGGAGATCGGCAAGCAGCTGCTCATCACGCGCGGCTCGCTGACGACGTTCTCGATCTCCAACGACGTCGCCAAGTACTTCGCCATCATCCCGGCCATGTTCGCCGGCGCGTTCCCGGTGCTCGACACGCTCAACGTCATGGGGCTCGCCACGCCGGAATCGGCGATCCTGAGCGCCGTCATCTTCAACGCGCTCGTGATCGTGGCGCTGATCCCTCTCGCCCTGCGCGGCGTCAAGTTCCGCGCCGTGTCGGCGGCCAGCGCCCTCAAGCGCAACCTGCTCATCTACGGACTGGGCGGCATCATCGCCCCGTTCGTGGGCATCAAGGTCATCGACCTCGTCCTCTCGGCCTTCGGGGTGGTGTGATGCGCCGCCAGCTGCCCACCGCCATCGCGGTGTTCGTCTTCTTCTCCGTCCTGGTGGGGCTCGTCTACCCCGTCGTGGTCACGGGGATCGCCCAGGTCGCCTTCGGCACCAAGGCGGACGGCTCGCTGGTCGTGCGCGACGGCGACGTGGTGGGCTCCGCGCTCATCGGCCAGTCGTTCGACGGCCCCGCCTACTTCCACCCGCGTCCGTCTGCGGCGGGCGACGGGTACGACGCGATGGCGAGCGGGGCGTCCAACCTCGGCCCGAGCAACGCGGAGCTTCTCGACGCCGTGGCGCAACGCAAGGCGGAGTACCGGCGCGCCAACGGCCTCGCCACCGGCGAGCGTGTCCCCGTGGACGCGATCACCGGCTCCGGGTCCGGCCTGGACCCCGACATCTCGCCGGCCAACGCCCGTCTGCAGGCGCGGCGGGTCGCGGAGGCGCGCGGTGTGCCGCTGGAACGCGTGCTACGCTTGGTCGACGAGGCGGCCAAGGGCCGGTCACTCGGGTTCCTCGGCGACCCCGGCGTCAACGTACTCGAGCTCAACCTGGCGCTCGACGAGCGCCTCTAGCGGAGGGCGGCATGAGCCGCGGCACGCTGCGCATCTACCTCGGCGCCGCTCCCGGCGTCGGCAAGACGTACTCGATGCTGGGCGAGGGTCGCCGCCGCCAGGCGCGCGGCGAGGACGTCGTGGTGGGCTTCGTCGAGGCGCACGGTCGGCAGCCCACGGCCGAGCAGGTCGGCGGCCTCGAGGTCGTGCCCCGCGCGTCCATCGCCTACCGGGACACCGTCTTCGAGGAGATGGACCTCGACGCACTCCTCGCACGGCGGCCGCAGCTGGCGCTCGTGGATGAACTCGCGCACACCAACGTCCCGGGCCGCCGCAACGCCAAGCGCTGGCAGGACGTCGAGGAGCTGCTCGACGCCGGCATCGACGTCATCTCCAACCTCAACATCCAGCACCTCGAGTCGCTCAACGACGTGGTGGAGCAGATCACCGGGGTGGTGCAGCGGGAGACGATCCCGGACGAGGTCGTGCGGCGCGCCGATCAGCTGCAACTCGTCGACCTCGCCGTCGAGACGATCCGCGCGCGGCTCGCGCGCGGCGACATCTACCCGGCCGAGCGCATCGACGCGGCGCTGGGCAACTTCTTCCGCGCCGGCAATCTGGCGGCGCTGCGCGAGCTCGCGCTCCTCTGGATCGCCGACCGGGTCGAGGAAGGCCTCGCGGAGTACCGGGCCCGCCACGGCATCTCCGACACGTGGGAGACGCGCGAGCGGGTCCTGGTCGCACTCACGGGGTCGGCGGACGGCGAGCGGCTCGTGCGCCGCGCGGCGCGCATGGCCCAGCGTCTCAATGCCGACCTGATCGCGGTGCACGTGCGCCCTCAGACCGGCCTGGCGACGCAGTCGGCCGGTCTGCTCGAGCAGCAGGGCAGGCTGGTGGAGCGGCTGGGCGGGAGCTACCGCGAGGTCGCCGGCGCCGACGTCGGCGAGGCGCTGGTCGAGACGGCTCGCGCCCTCAACGCCACGCAGATCGTCCTCGGCGCCAAGGAGCGCTCGGGCTTGAGCGAGTTCGTCTACGGCTCGGTCGTCAGCACGGTGATCAGGCTGTCGGGGGTGGGTCTCGACGTGCACGTCATCGGCCGCGAGGCCGGCGGCGAGACGGACGCCGCGCCCGAGCCGAAGCTGCGCCGGCCGCGCGCGCTGCCCCGAAGGCGCGTGGCGCTGGGCTTCGCCGTCGGCGTGCTCGGTGCGCCGCTCCTCACGTGGGTGCTCGCACAAGCCCGAGACCACGTGTCACCGTCGAGCGCACTTCTGTTGTTCCTCCTGCTCGTCGTCAGCGTGTCGGCCATCGGGGGGCTGTGGCCGGCGCTGGTCGTCGCCGTCGAGGGCTTTCTCCTCGTCAACTGGTATCTGACGCCGCCGCTCCACACCTTCACCGTCGGTCGGCCTGAGAACCTCCTCGCCTTGCTCGTGTTCCTCGCGGTGGCGGTCGCGATGAGCAGCTTCGTCGCTCTCGCGGCGCGAAGAGCGGCGCAGGCGACACGCGCCCGTGCCAAGGCCGAGACCCTCATGCGACTCGCGGGCGCCTCGAGCGCCGTCGCGATCCTCGACGGGCTGCGCCGCGCGTTCGGTCTCGACGGCGCGGCGCTGCTCCACCGCACCGACGACGAGTGGCGGGTGGAGGCGGAGAGCGGACGCGCGCCGGCGTCTCTTGACGCCGCCGACATCGTCGTCGACGTCGACGCCGAACACGTCCTCGTCGCATCCTCGCCGGCGCCGCGCTCGAGCGAGGATGTGCGCATGCTCGACGCCTTCGCCAAGGAGCTGGCAGCGTCTGTCGAGCACGAGGAGCTGGAGGCGGAAGCCGCCACCGCCGAGGGTCTCGCCGCGGTGAACGAGCTCCGCGCGAGCATCCTCTCGAGCGTCTCGCACGACCTGCGCACCCCCCTCTCTGCCATCAAGGCCTCGGCGACCAGCCTGCTCCAGGAAGACGTGGACTGGACGCGGGAGGCAGAGCGGGAGCTGCTGACCACGATCGACGAGGAGACGGACCGCCTCAACCGCCTGGTCGGCAGTCTCCTGGACATGAGCCGCCTGCAGGCGGGGGCGCTCGAGGTCCACCAGGAGGTGATCGTCCTGGACGAAGTGTTCGCAGAGGCAGTCACCAGCATCGGCGCAGGGTCGTCCGGCGTCATTCTCGAGCTATCGGAGGACCTGCCGCCGGTCCTGGGCGACGAGGTGCTGCTCGAGCGGGCATTCGCCAACATCATCGCCAACGCGGTCACGTATTCTTCGGGTACCGACGTCCACGTCGTTGCCGGGCGGGTGCAGGGCGGCGTCGATGTCCGCGTCGCCGATCGCGGTCCCGGCGTCCCGCCGGAGGAGCGGGAACAGATCTTCCTTCCGTTCCGCCGGCTGGGTGATACCAGGCGGCGCGAGGGCGCCGGCCTCGGGCTCGCCATCGCGAAGGGGTTCCTCGAGGCGATGGGCGGTACGATCGAGGCGGACGACACGCCCGGAGGAGGCTTGACCATCGTGGTGCGGCTAAAGGCGGAGTCATGACGCGGGTCCTGGTCGTCGACGACGAGCCCCAGATCCTGCGTGCGCTGAGCATCAACCTGCGCGCTCGTGGGTACGAGGTCGATCTGGCGACGAGCGGCGAGCAGGCGCTTCAGCTTGCGGCTCACGACCACCCGGACCTGGTCGTGCTCGATCTCGGCCTGCCCGGCATCGACGGCGTCGAGGTGATCGAGGGACTGCGCGGCTGGAGCTCAGTCCCGATCGTCGTGCTCTCTGTGCGCGACCGCGAGGCGGACAAGGTCGCGGCGCTCGACGCCGGCGCGGACGACTACGTGACCAAGCCGTTCGGCATGGACGAGCTGCTCGCGCGGATGCGCGCGGCCCTTCGCCGCGTGACGCCGGTGGACGAGCCGGCGGTCGTCGAGACAGACGACTTCATGATCGACCTCGCGGCGAAGCTCGCGACACGTGACGGCGCGGACGTTCGCCTGACTGCGACAGAGTGGCAGATCGTCGAGATCCTGGTGCGCAACGCCGGGAGGCTCGTCACTCAGCGCCAGCTGCTGCAGCAGGTGTGGGGGCCCAAGTACGAGACCGAGACCCACTACCTGCGCGTGTACATGGGTCAGATCCGCCGCAAGCTCGAGCCCGTGCCGAGCGACCCGCGCTACTTCCTGACGGCGGCGCGCATGGGGTACCGGTTCGAGCCGGAGCCTCGGCCCTGATGGCCGGACCTGAGGAGCGTCGCCGCGGGCCCGACAAGGCGGCTACGCCAGCCGCACCGCCGGCCTCTTGCCGAAGAGCGCGACCAGCGTCAGCCCGATCGCGACGCTCGCGATGCTCACCCACTGCGGCTGCGTGAGTCCCCCGAACCACACGGGGTTGATGCGCA
The DNA here is from genome assembly GCA_963808735.1 of uncultured Thermoleophilia bacterium. Lineage (GTDB taxonomy): Bacteria > Actinomycetota > Thermoleophilia > UBA2241 > UBA2241 > CAIXSE01. The sequence continues at coordinate 149,360 of CAWEHE010000016.1, forward strand.
CGAACTCCACCAGGAAGCGCTCGATGCCGGAGAGGATGAGGAACCAGCCGAAGGTCCACCAGCCGGACTTGTCGTAGCGCGTGGCCAGCCGCCAGAGGATCCAGACGACGAAGGCCATGGCGAGGATCTCGTAGATGGGCGTGGGGTGGACGGTCACGCCGGGCGGGGTGGGCACGGTGCCGTTGGGATAGCCCATCGCCCACGGCAGGTCGCTCGGCTTGCCGTAGTCGCCGTCGCCGGCGAGCTGGCAGCCGATGCGCCCGATGAGGTAGCCGAGGGCGGTGGCCGGCGCCGTCGCGTTGGCGATGATGTCGAGCGGGATGCGCCGCACCATCGTCCAGGCGACGACACCGAGGAACCCGCCGATGAGGCCGCCGTACCAGGTGAACCCGGCGCTGCCGAAGGCCGCTCCCCAGAAGTCGGCCTGGACCGACGCGTAGTTCTCGACCAGGTAGTAGACGCGCGCGCCGACGAAGCCGCCGATGCCGGCGGCGATGATGAGCTCGTAGGCGAACTCGCCGGGGACGCCGCGGCGACGGATCAGCGGTCGGACGATGGCCAGCCCCGGGATGATGAGCGCCAGCGCGGCCATGAGGCCGAAGCTGTAGAAGCGGTAGTCGCCGATCTCGAAGAGGATAGGTCGCATGGCTGTCCAGTGTAGGGGCTCGTGTCGCCGGCGGCCAGCGGCGAGCCCCTGCGGTCACCCGGCCGGTGGGCCGGCGTAGGCTCCGCCGGCGAGCTCACGGGCGAGCGCCGGCTCGACGTGGCCGTTGTACGGCGAGGTGGCGTTGGCGGCGGCGGCGCCGGCGGCGAGGCGGAGCGCCGCCGCCGTGCCCTCGCCGCGGCCGAGCGCCAGGATGAGGCCGGCGGCGAAGCAGTCGCCGGAGCCGACGGGGCTCACGGCGGCGACCGGGCGGGTGCGCACCCGCCAGACGGCGCCGCCGAGCACGCCGACCGCTCCGGCGGCGCCGAGCGTGACGACGGCGCCCATGGCCCCGGCGTCGACGAGGCGCCGGCTCAGCTCGGCGCCTTCGGCGACGAGGTCCTCCGGCGCCGCGGCCTTCTCGTCGCGGCAACGCGCGGATGGCTCGCCGACGGCAGAGCATGCCTCGGCGAGGTTCACCTTGACGAGCTCCGGCCCCTCCCGGAGGGCGCCCGCGAGCTGCTCCTCGGTGGCGTCGACGAGCACCCGATAGCCGGCGTCGTGAGCGCCGCGGACGAGGGCGGCGTAGAAGCCTGGTGACGCCTCCGGCGGCGCCGCCCCGGTGACCACGGCCCACTCGCCCGCGCCGGCCGCGTGCCGGCCGGCGAGCTCCAGCAGGGCGCGCTCGTCGTCCGGACCGATCTCCGGTCCGAGCTCGTACAGGCGCGTGACGGACGCGTCGTCCGCCAGGATGACGGTCGAGACGCGCGACTCGCCGGCGATGGCGACGAGGTCGAGGCCGAGCCCCTCGTCGCCGGCGAGCTCGGCGATGATGCGGCCGCCGCGGCCGGCGGCGTAGCCGGCGAGCACGCCGCCGCCCCCCAGCGCCCGCAGGGCGCGCAGGACGTTCGCCCCCTTGCCGCCGGCCTGGGTGCGCAGCGCCCGGCAGCGCATCAGGCCGCCGGGCCGCACCGCCGGGGCGGCGAGGATGCGGTCGATGGCGAGGCTGGGGCAGATGACGAGGGTCATGAGGGTCCGGGTCGGGGGGAGGGGCCGGCGGGCGGAGCCGCTCCGGCCTCAGCGCCTGATGTGGATGTACCCCTTGCCGTCGGCGATCTTCACGTTCGTGTCCAGCGCCGCCGAGAAGCCCTGGACGCGCTGCAGGATGCTGTCCGCTTGCGAGCCCTTGGCGAGGGACGGCACGCCGGAGCCGCCGCCGACCACGGGGATGAGCTGCGCGTCGATGCCGTCCTGGGAGACCTTGGCGCGGACCAGGACGGTCTCGGCCGTCTCGCCGCTGAAGCCGCTGAAGACCAGGTTGCCGAGGCTGTAGGCGATGAGCCCGCCGTGGTACGCCTCCATGCCGTCGAGCAAGTGCGGATGGTGGGCGAAGACGATGTCCGCGCCGGCGTCGATCGCGGCCTTACCCTCGCTCTCCTCCAGGTAGCTCGGCGCCCGCTTGTACTCGAAGTTCCAGTGCCAGCCGACGATGACGAAGTCCGCCTTCTTGCGCGCCGCCTTGATCGCCTGCTTCACGGCGCCGAGGTCCGCGCGGCCGGGAGCGACGCCGGGGCTCGAGGTGGTCGCCGGGTACCCCACCGGCAGCACGTCGGTGAAGCCGAGAAAGGCGACCTTGACGCCGTCCTCGGTCTCGAGCACCGTGCCGGCCATGGCCCGCTTCAGGTCCTTGCCGGCGCCGACCACGGCGATGTCCTCCTTCTCGCAGTACTCGATGCTGTCCAGGAGGCCGCTGTCGCCCATGTCGCCGGCGTGGTTGTTGGCCATCGTGACGACGTTGATGCCGCTCGCGGCCATCGCCGGGGCCAGATCGGGGTTGCCCTTGATGACGACGTCCTTCCAGCCCTGCGGGTCGCCACCGGTGGTGAGCGGGCTCTCCAGGTTCACGAAGCCGAAGTCGCTCTTCTCGAACGACGGCGCGATGCTCTTGAAGAGGTCGCTGCCCATGGTGGCGACCACACCGTCGACACCGAAGCCGCCGATGACGTCGCCGCCGGCGGTCACCGAGATGGTCGGCGCGACGGTCGGGGTAGGGCTGGGCGATGGGCTTGCGGAGGCCTGCCCGGCGGAAGGCGAGACGGACGCCCCCGGCGCGACGGCCACCGCGGCCGGGTCCGGCTGATCGGCGGCGGCTTCGCCGCCGCCGAACGGACCCCATCCGGCTGCCGCGGCTACGCCGGCCGCCGCGGCCACGAGGATGCCGGCGATGATGAGCAGCGTGAGAACACCGCCGCCCCGGCGCCTGCGCCGGCGGTCGCCGTCTCGCGGGCCGCGCGGCGGGCCGCTTCCGGCCGGGCCGTCGGGCGGAGCCGCGGCCTCCGGCCCCGGGGCATCCCCGGCGCGGTACACGGTGTACGGTCTGTGGTCCCTGGGCGGCGTGCTCATCAGCTCACGATAGTACATGGGGGTCCGCGACGCGGCCAGACGGCCACCGGTGCCGCGCTTCAGGAGGCGGCCGGACGTGGCGATATGATGGCCGAGGGTCCATCGTCTCGCATCGGGGGTCACGTGCGCTCAGCGCGCCGCTTCTCCACCTTTCCACGTGCCGTCCTGGTCGCCGCCGCGGTCGCGGCGCTCTGCCTCGCGGCCGCCGCCTGCGGCCTCCGCCTGGGCTCCTCGGACGAGGATCCGCGGGCCGATCAGGCGAGGACCCTGGAGCTCGCCCGCGACGGCTTCGCCCGCGCCGCCGACGCGCTGCGCGCCGGAGACCGCGAGGGCTTCATCCAGGGGTTCGCGGCCGGAGGGGACGGGCCGGCGGCGGAGCAGGCACGCGACGGTCTCGCCCAGGTGTTCGACACGCTGGCGCCGCTGCCGTGGCGGACGTTCTCCTTCGCGGTCACGCCGGTCGACCCGGGGGCCGACGTCTACCGGGTCCGGGGCATCGGGCAGCTCGGCGCTGCGGGTCCGGAGGACAGGATCGCCGTGGTGCGGTATCTCCGGCTGCGGGGCGCGCCCGACGGCGTCGTCGTGCTGGCGGACGAGACGCCGGAGGATCTCCGGCGCCGGTACCTGATGGCGCTGCACGATCCCATCGTGCTGCAGCGCCCCGGGCTCCTCGTCCTCGCCGATCGCCGGTCGCGCAGCCGCGCGGCGATCGTGCTGGCCGCGGCCGAGAAGGCGCGCCCGCGGCTCGCCGCCCTGGGCGTGAGCACCCGCCCCACCGTCGTCATCACCGTGTTCGGCTCCGCGGAGGATGTGCGCGCCGCCCTGGCTACGAAGGCCGAAACCGCGCGCCTTGCCTTCTTCTCCTATCCCGCGCTCCGTGTCGACGAGGATTCCTGGCCGACCTACGACGTCGGCGTCATGGGCCCCTGGTTGCGCGACGCGGGCGTGTCCATGGAGGACGTGCTCACGCACGAGCTCGCCCACGCCTACACCATCCGCTGGTTCTCCGGCGACGACGAGCCCCCGTCGTTGCTCGTGGAGGGGATCGCCCAGGCCGCGGAGGGCTCCGCCTCCGGCTCCGCACTGCGGCAGGAGGTGGCGACCGGCGACCAACTCTGGCCGCTGCCCGAGTCGTTCGGGGTGGGCGACGTGTGGGACGGCGGCGACGGCGCGGCCGTGAGCTTGGGCTACGACATCGGCGGCTCGCTCGTGAGCGTACGTCGCCGCGCGCTGGGGAGCGGACGAGGTGCGGCCCTTCGCCCAGGCCGTGGCGGCCGCCGAGCCGACCGTCGCCGGCATGGATGAGGCGCTCGACGAGGCGCTCGGCGTCACCTGGCTCGACTTCTTCGCCGGCTGGCGGCGGTACGTGCTCGCCGGCAGCTAAGCGCGGCGCGTCTCTGTCCCGCGAGCTGACGACGTCTCGTCCGTCCGCGCCTCGCTCCCGGGCCGCGCCGTACAATGGTCCCATGGCAGCCGCATCCCGTAGAACCGTACGGATCCTCCTGATCGCAGGAGCCGGCCTCGCCCTCGCGGTCGCGGCGCTGGCGGTGTTCGGGGCGCTGCTGCCCGCCCTCATCGAGGAGCCGGCGGCGCCCGGACCGGTGACGAGGCCGGCGAGGGTGGACGAGGTGCAGGCGGCCCTTGACGGCGCCACGGATGCGCTGCGGGACCGTGACCGCGCGGCCTGGGACGCCGCCCTGCCGGCCTCCGGCCCGGGCGCCCGGCGCGGCGTCGCCGGCCTGTACCGCCATGTGGTGCGGCTGCCCTGGACGAGCCTGCGGATGATCGCCGAGCCGGTGCGCGGCCATCCGGGCCGCTTCTACGTCGGTGCGGTCGGTGAGGTCGGTGGCGCCGACCCCGCCGACCGCATCATGGCGCGTCGCGTCTTCGATGTGGTCGTGAAGGGGGACCGGCTGGTCCTGCGCCACGACGTGACACCGCGAGACGTCGCCACGCAGCACGTGATGGCGTTCGCGCGGCCCATCGCCGTCCGCCGCAACGGCCTCGTCGTCATCGCCGACAAGAGCGAGCAGGCCGCCGCGGAGGCCCTGGCCCGGGCCGGCGGCCCCGCGCGGGAGCGGCTCGCTCTGCTCGGCATCAAGCCGCGGGAGCCGGTGGTCGTCTACTACTACTCCTCGCGCCGCCAGATGCTGCGGGCGCTCGGGGACGATCCGGACGAGTCACGCATCCGTTTCTTCTCCCGCGCGCCGGATCGCGTCTCCGACTCCCCGACGTGGACGCGCGACATCGGCGTGCTCGGACCTGCGCTGGACGGCAAGGAGCAGTGGATACCGCTGATGCTGGCGCACGAGTTGACGCACGCCTACACCTCCCGCTGGTTCGCGCGTACCAGGCACGCGCCGACGCTGCTCGCGGAAGGACTCGCCACCGCGGTCGAGGGCGGGCGCACATACCAGCCGCTGCGCGATGACCTCGCCTCCGGCGACTCCGCCTACCCGCTCGAGAAGGCGCTCACGGCCAGGAGCCTCTGGCGCGGTAACCCCATCGCCAAGGTCCGTCTTGCCTACCTCGAGGGCAGCTCGCTCGTCCTCTACGTGCTGGACCGCTGGGGCCTGGACGGCGTGCGCGACTTCGTCACCGCCGTCAGCGATTCGGACCTCAGCAGGAAGGGGCTCGACGCAGCGGCGCTGGAGAGCGTGGGCGTCGGCTGGCGCGAGCTTCGCCGCGGGTGGACGGAGTTCGTGCAGACGCTGCCCTGAGGCGCGCGCGCCGACCTCCGGCGCCGTGCTTACCTTCGTAAGGTTGCGGCGCCGCCCGCCTCGGGGTACACCCTAGGAAGCAGCGGCATCGCGGAAGGAGATCCACCATGCGCTCCAGAGCGTTCATCATCACTTCACTCGTCGTCCTCACGGCCGTGATCCTCGTGGTCGGCGTCACGGTGGCGGGCGCGGGCCAGTCCAGCCCCCTCCCCGACACCTCGGCCCCTGACCTGCTCTCGAAGATGGCGCAGACCGACGGCGTCACGGCGGTGAGCGGCGAAGTCTCGTGGCAGAACGACCTGTTCGGCGACCTCGGCGCGGCGAGCGGCATGGCGCAGCTCCCGGCGCAGTCGCCGCTCACGAGCAGCGGTTCGGGACGGATCTGGGCGAGTGAAGCCGGCGCCAAGGTCGAGTCGCAAGGCGGCGGCGGCGACCAGGTCGTCGTCGTGAACAAGGCGGAGCGCACCGCGTGGGTCTACGACGCCGCACAGAATACGGTCAAGAAGGTCGTGGTGGCGGGCGAGGCGCCGGCGGAGACTGCGTCTCCGGCGCCCTCCGGCGCGTTCGTCACTCCCGAGGCGATCACGCTCTACCTGCTGCAGGTCGCCCGCTTCGCCACCGTCGACGTGGCCGGCCAGGCCAAGGTCGCCGGCCAGGACGCCTACCTGCTGCGGATGACCCCGGTCGCCACCGACACCGCCCTCGGCTACGTCCAGGCGGCGATCGACGGCAAGACCATGGTCCCGCTCCAGCTCACCGTGTACGCAAAGGGCGGCACCGCGCCGGTGCTGCGCTTCGGCTTCGACAGCATCAGCTACGACCCCATCGACCCCGCCATGTTCGCCTTCACGCCGCCCGAGGGCGCCACGGTGACCACGAAGACCGTCGACGGCGACGCCATGAAGGCCAAGGCCGACGAGATGCATCAGGCCAAGTCCGCCAAGGCCGAGCCCACCAAGGCCCAGAAGGAAGCGGCTCAGCAGGCGGTCCAGGGCGCGCTGCTCACGCGCGAGCAAGTCGCCAAGCTGGTCCCCTTCGAGCTCGCTTGGGCGCGCGACTACGCCGCCCGACCGCTCCAGTGGGGCTACGTGCTCAGCCCGGCCGGCCCGCTCACCGGGTCCGGCGCGCCGCTGATGCAGACGCTCGGTGCGGTCACCGGCATGGACCTCACGGCGGTGACGAACGGCTCGGACGCGCCGCGCAGTGGCGCCGCCACGGACGACCCCAGCAGCGTCCTGCTCTACGGCCAGGGCTTCGGCACGATCGTCCTGGCGCAGACGACGACCACGCCCGACCTCGAGAAGCAGCTGGAGCAGCTGCAGCAGACCTCTCAGATCCTCGGCACGGCGACCGTCGACGGCGCCACGGCGCTCAAGATCGGCACGCCGCTCGGCGGCGTGATCGTGTGGCAGAAGGGCGGCACCACGCTCGTCGCCGGAGGCATGGTGCCGATGAGCGATCTGGAGACCTTCGCGAGTTCCGTCCGCTGATGTGGACGGCAGCGTGACGCCGGACGACGCGGAAGCGCAGGATCTGAGTGGACCGGAGGGGGCGCGGCCCGGGCAGCAGAGCTGCGGCGGCCGCGCCCCCATCCTGACCACGCACGCCCTCACCAAGCAGTTCGGCAGCCTCCGCGCCGTGGACGGCCTCGACATGGAGGTCTGCAAGGGTGACGTCTTCGGGTTCCTCGGGCCGAACGGAGCCGGCAAGACCACGGTCATCCGCCTGGTCCTCGGCCTGATCCACCCCACGAGCGGGTACGCGGAGGTGTGCGGGCACCGCGTGCCCGGCGAGCTGCAGGGGGCGCTGCGCCACGTCGGCGGCTTCGTCGACGACCCGACGTTCTACCCCCTCATGAGCGCCCGCCGGAACCTGCGCATGCTCGGCAGCATGACCGGCCCGGTGAGTGAGGAGCGCATCGACGAGGTCCTCGAGATCGTCGCGCTCAGCGACCGGGCCGGCGACCGCGTCGGCGGCTTCAGCCACGGGATGAAGCAGCGGCTGGGCATCGCCCAGGCGCTGCTGCACAGCCCCGAGCTCATCGTCCTCGACGAGCCGACCAGCGGTCTCGACCCGCGCGGCATGAAGGACGTGCGCGAGCTCATCCGCGAACTGGGTGCGGCCGGCACGACCGTGTTCCTGAGCTCGCACCTGCTGCACGAGGTGGAGCAGGTGTGCACGCGGGCCGTGATCCTCACCAAGGGCCGCGTCGTGGTGCAGGGGCCGGTCAGCGAACTGCGGCCGCAGAACGACGCGATCAAGGTGCTCACCGGCGACCAGGGCCGCGCCGCCGGCGTGCTGCGCGGCCAGTTCGGCGCCGCCGGCGTCGTCGAGGACGAGGGCTTCCTGGTCGTCAAGGCCGACGAGGAAGCCGTGCCCGAGATGGTCCGCCGGCTGGTGGCCGACGGCGTCGAAGTGCGCGCCGTGGTGCCGGCGTCGGAGCAGGGGCTCGAGGACTTCTTCCTCGAGCTCACCGGCACCGACGCGGCCGGCGAGCCGGCGCGCGGCAAGAAGCGGGCCGGCCTTGCCCGGTTGCTGCCGGGAGGCCGGCGATGAGCGCCGCCCACGGCAGCACGGCCGGCGACATGCGCGGCCGTCGGTGGGGAGCCCTCCGCCGCGAGTGGATCAAGCTGCTCTACCAGCGCCGCAGCTACCTCATCTGGGGCGGCGCCTTCGTCATCCCGTTCCTGATCGCGCTGGCGCTCTACCTGGCCGGCAGCGACCCTCACGGCGGCGAGGGCCCACTCTTCTTCGAGCGCATCACTTCCAACGGGATGTTCGTGACGCTCGCCTCGCTCTCGGCGCTGATCCCGTTCCTCCTGCCGATGGCGGCGGCGATGGTGGCCGGCTACATGATCGCCGGTGAGGCGGAGCTGGGGACCCTGCGCATCGTCCTGCTCCGCCCGACCCGGCGCGGCGCGTTCGTCCTCGCCAAGTGGACCATGGCCATGGTCTACCTCGCCGTGGGCTTCGCCGTCATGATCGCCGGCGGCCTGCTGTTCGGCGGCATCTTCTTCGGCCTGCACCCCATGATCACGCTCTCCGGCAGCACCGTCGGCGTCTGGCACGGCCTCGGCCTCATCCTGCTCAGCTGCCTCTACGCGCTCGCGGCGATGTCGTGCATCGTCTCCATGGCCCTGCTCTTCAGCACGCTCACCGACTCGAGCCTCACGGCGCTGATCGCCACCATCGTCATCTACATCGTGATCACCGTGCTCATCCAGTTCAGCTACTTCGACTGGCTCAGGCCGTGGGTGTTCCCGCAGTACCTGCTCGAGTTCACCAACTTCTTCCGCGACCCGATCTACTGGCGGCCGATCCTCAAAGGGCTGGGCGTGTTCGCGCTCTGGAGCGGCGCGCTCACGTTCGCCGCCTACCTGGTCTTCCGGCGCAAGGACGTGCTGTCGTAGGGTAGGAGCGATGCCGCGGCCGACCCCCAAGACGATGCGCGCGATGCAGCTGGCGGCGCCCGCTCCCGCGGCGGAGGCGCCGCTCCGGCTCGTTCGGCTCCCGGTGCCCGAGCCGGGTCCGGGCCAGGTCCTGCTGCGGGTGCTGGCCTGCGGCGTCTGCCGCACCGACCTGCACATCCTCGAGGGCGAGCTGCCGCCGCACCGCTCGCCCGTCGTCCCCGGCCACCAGATCGTCGGCGAGGTCGTGGCGCTCGGGCCCGGCGCCGAGTCCGTCGCGCCGGGCGGCGAGCCGGGCGCGTCGCCGCTCTCCACGGGCGACCGCGTCGGCGTGCCGTGGCTGCACAGGGCCGACGAGACCTGCCGGTTCTGCGCGCGCGGGCAGGAGAACCTCTGCGAGCACGCGCTCTTCACCGGCTGGGACGTCGACGGCGGCTTCGCCGAGTTCGCGGTGGCGCCGGCCGGGTTCGTCTACCGTCTCCCCGCCGGCATGACGGCGATGGCGGCGGCTCCGCTGCTCTGCGCCGGCATCATCGGCTACCGCTGCCTGCGGCTGGTGGGCATCGTCGGCGACGACGCCGGACTGCCGGGAGTCGCGGCCGGCCGGACGGCCGGGCAGCCTGCGGCCGCCGGCCCGACGGCCGGCGCACGCCGAGCCGAAGCGCCTCGGCATCTACGGCTTCGGCTCGGCCGCCTCGCTCTGCACGCAGGTCGCCATCTGGCGCGGCTGGGAGGTCTACGGCATCGCCCGCGACGAAGAGCACCGGGCGATGGCGCGCGAGCTCGGCGCGGTGTGGGCCGGCGAGGCGAGCGACGATCCCGGCGTGCTCTACGACGCGGCGATCGTCTTCGCGCCGGCCGGCGAGCTCGCCGTCGATGCCTTGCGCCGGCTGGACAAGGGCGGCGTCGTGGCGCTGGGCGGCATCTACTCCTCGCCCATCCCGCCCATCGAGTACCCGTGGATCTACCACGAGCGCGTCGTGCGCAGCGTCGCCAATTCGACGCGACAGGACGCCCGCGAGCTGCTGCGCGACGCGGCCGCCATCCCGATCGTCAGTCGCGTCCAGGAGTACGGGCTCGAGCAGGCCAACGAGGCGCTGCTCGACCTCAAGGAGGACCGGGTGCGCGGCTCGGCGGTGCTGCGCGTCGCGGAGGACTAGAGCTCAGGCTCGGCCGAGGCTCGCCAGGCGACGGACGTCCCATCCGGTCAGGGTTCGCGCGGGTCACGCCCGCGCCGTCAGTAGCCTCATATGCAGTCGAAGAGGGAGTAGTCCTCGGAGCCGGCGGCGGATTGGCCGCCGCAGGCGCCGGCGGCGACGCAGTCGTCGCCGGCGGGAGCGGCGGCTCCGGCCTCCGCCGTGAGTTCCTCGAGCAGCGGCCGGACGAGATCGCAGTACGGGAACGGCGCGGCGTACCCGGCGGCCTCGCCGCGCGCCCGGGCCGCGTAGTGCGCCTGCACCCAGCACTCGCCGCCGCAGGCGTCGGCGACCGGGCAGGCGAGGCACTCGGCCCGGTCGCGGGCGCGCGCGGCGCGCAGCAGCCGCAGGCTGCTGGACGTGCGCCAGATCTGCTCGAGCGGCTGCTCGCGTAGCGAGCCGGCCACGAACGCCGGGTCGCCGGCCGTGATCACGCAGGCGTGGACACGGCCGGACGGGTCGATGGAGAGGTCGCGGCAGCCGGCCGCGCACAGGTCGTTGCGCTTGCCGACGCGGCGCCGCCAGCTGGGGACGTTGTCGACGGTGAGGTCGATCTCCTCCGCGACGACGAGGAGCTCACGGACGGCTGCCAGCAGCTCCGCGCCGGTCGGGACGAGATCGGGCCCGGCGCCGCCGGAGGTCTCGTCGCAGGTCATCCCCCGCTGGTGTGGCAGGATGAGGTGGAGCCGGCTGAGCCCGGCGGCGCGCAGCTCGCGCGCGAGCTGCGCCAGGCCGGGCAGCGCCGGCCGCACGAGCACCGTGTTCGCGACCGGCTCGAGGCCGACGGCGAGCAGGTTGCCGATCGACGTCATCACGTCGTCGTAGCTGCCGGCACCGCGCAATGCGTCGTTGGCGTCGCGCGGCCCGTCGATGCTCACGAGCGGCTTGAGCAGACCGCGGCCCGCACGACTCAGTTCGTCCGCCAGCTTCTCGTCCACCAGACTGTTGAAGAAGAACCGCGCCCTGGCATCGTGCGTGCCGGTGATGTGATCGAGGAGCTCGAGGAAGTCGTCGCGGACCAGCGGGTCGCCACCGATGAAGACGAAGCTGCCGGCGCCGAGCGCGACGCACTGGTCGATGGCGTCGCGCCACTGGGCGGTCGTCAGCTCGTCGCCCGTCGCCGCCGAGTCGTAGCAGTGCCTGCAGGCGCGGCCGCAGCGGTGCGTGACGTGAAGGTAGACCTCGCGCAGGCCGCCGAGCGACTCGGCGCGCAGCGGCGCGCGGTTCTCGAGCCGGTCGAGCACGCCGAGGTCGGCCGGCTCGTCGACGTCGATCCAGAGCGGGAGCTGCGCGACCTGCAGGCCTGCGGCCTGCGCCGCGCGCAGCGTGTGCTCGAGCAGGCCGGGGCTGCTCATCGGGGACGCTGCGAGCATCGCGGTGAGGGCGCCGGCCGCGGCGGCCCACGTCTCCCGGCCGGCGCCGATCAGGTAGTAGCCGCCGTCCGCCGCCGGGCCGAGGACGAGGCGCCCGGGCGAGAGGTCGTCGAAGGCTCTGGCGAGGTACTCCGCCGGGAGCGCCGGGCTGTCGCTGCCGACGACGACGACCGCCTCTGCGCCGGCGCCGAACAGATCGGTGAAGACGTTGGCGAGCCGTTCGCCGAGGCCGTCGCCGCGCTGCGGCAGCCGCGACCAGCGGCCGTCGCGACCGGCGAGCGGGTCACCGGCCACCGGAGGCGAGGCTGCCGGCGCGCCTGCGGCTGCCGGCGCCTCCGCCAGCACGAGCGCCGCGTCGGGGACGAGCTCGGCGCACTCAAGCGTCCCCCGCAGCAGCCGCTCGTAGACGGCGAGGGCGCCGTCGTCGCCGAGCGCTCGCGCGAGGCGCGTCTTCACGGCGCCGCGGACAAGCGGCCGGGCCATCACTGCGATGACCCTCGCGCCCGGTCCGGGGCGGGCGGGGCGGAGGTGCGTCATCGCTCGGTCGCGTGCGTCGTCATCGCTTCAGTATGGCGACGACTCTGTGGATGGACAACACGACGCCCGCCCGCGCGCCGTCGCCGGCCTGGCCCCACTGCCGGGCGCGGGCGAGCCAGGCCCAGAGCGGCAGCGACTCCGTCAGCGGCGTCACCATCCCGACGACGAGCGGCAGCCACAGCCCGGCGGCGAGGCCAAGCGCCAGCGGGGTGAGCCAGTACCAGGCGTGCACGATCGGCAGGCAGAGGATGAGCAGGGTCATCGTCCAGGCGAAGGCCTCGGCGGTCCTCTCGCGACCGCGGAGGCTGCGCGCGATCCAGATCGCACCCACGATGAACACCGCGAGCACCAGCCAGCTGGCGACGTGGGGGGAGAAGAGACGCGCGAAGACCAGGAAGAGCAGGGAGGCGCCGGTCCAGCTGAACCCTCCCTGGAAGAGCGACCCGAACGAGCCTCCCGTGACGAGATAGGGGAGGTACGGGATCACGAAGGCCGGCGCGAAGCCGGCGATGAAGCGGGCGGGCGAGGCCCGCCCGCCCAGCAGCGCCGGCACGAGGAGGCCGAGCGGCATCACCTTGAACGCCGCCGCGAGGCCGAGCGCGATCCCGGCCCATCCGTCGCGGCGGCGCACGAGCAGGGCCGCGGCGAGCACGCAGAAGAAGACCGCCGCCGCCTCCGCGTGCGCCGACTCCCACGTCTGCACGATCACCGCGGGGCAGAGAAGGTAGAGCACCGTGGCGCGCTGGCGCAGCTTCCGCGCCGCCAGGAACCAGACGGCCGCGGCCGTCGCGAGGTCGAAGGCGCCGAAGACCAGCTTGAAGAGGACCACTTCGGCGCGCGGCGTGAGCGCTTCCTCCAGTCCCATCGCTTTCGTCGCCTGCGCCACGCCGAAGAAGACGGCCTGCGTCAGGGGCGGGTAGACCGTCTTGAGCTCGTCGTGGTTGATGAGGTCGCGCCCGGCATACTTGACGCGATCGAGAGGGTGCTCGTAGGGCCGGTACTTGTAGGGATTGATGCCGGCCAGCTGCACGCGCCCGTCCCACACGTAGCGATGGTAGTCGTCGCTCAGGCTGGGCATCACCGGCAGGAAGATGAGGCGCAGGAGGACGGCGGCGACGATGACGCCGCGCAGCGGCAGGCTCGCCGCCGCCGTCGCCAGGACGGCGAACCCGGCGCCGGCGAGTACGTAGAATGAGGCGAACCGCGCCGCGTGCGCGACCAGGTCGCCGGAGGCGGCAAGGCCGATCAGCCCGGCGGCCAGCAGGGCCAGCCCGAGAAAGGCACGAAAGCGTGGCGTCTTCAGCAGCTTCATCAGCGCCAGCGTACTTCATCGTCGTGCCCGTGCTCGACGAGGCCGAGGCCCTGCCCGGGCTCCTGGCGGAGCTCCGGGGCCTCAGCCTGCTCGAGCGCACGCTCTTCGTCGACAACGGCTCCGCCGACGTCGGCCCTTCGCTGATCCGCGCCGCCGGCGGGACCGTCCTGCACGAGCCGCGGCTCGGCTACGGCTACCCGTGCCTGACGGGCGCCCGCGCGGCTGCGGCCGCGGGCGCCCGCGCCGTCGTCTTCATGGAGGCGGACGGGACCGACGACCCCGCGCAGGCGCGCTTCCTCGTCGGTCCCGTCCTGGCCGGCGTCGCCGACCTCGTCATCGGGTCGCGGCGGCGGGCTGTGCGCGGCGCCGCGACCGGGCGCATGCCGCTGCACCAGCGCCTCGGCAACGACTGGCTCGCCTTCAACCTGTGGCTGTTCTTCGGCCTGCGCCTGAGCGACGACGGGCCGTACCGCGCCGTCCGCACGGACTTGCTGGAGGAGCTACGGCTGGACGAGCGGGCCTACGCCTTCCCGACCGAAATGGCGGTCAAGGCGCATCTGGCCGGCGCGCGCATCGTCGTCCGCGACACGCGCTACCGCTCACGCGCCGGCGCTTCGAAGATCGCCGGGACGTGGCGCGGCTCGGCGTTCGCCGTTCGCGACATCTTCTGGTGCCTGTTGCGCCTGGGAGTGACCGGCTTCCGGCCCACGGGCACCGGCACCCGGTCCGCCGGCGCCCGGCCCTCAGGTCAGTAGACGGGCAGCCGAGGGTGCGGGTCGCGCCGCGCCAGGCGTGCGTCCAGTCCGAGGGTGCGTCCGGACTGCGAGAGGGCGATCGCGAGGAGCAGCACGAACATGATGATGTAGGTCCCCGGCCACTCGCCGGTCCCCGACGTGGCGATCAGCAGGTTCAGCTGGAAGAGCGCCGCCAGCAGGCCCGACACGGGCGTGAACAGGCCGAGCACCAGGAACAGCCCGAACACGACCAGCTCGATCCCGAACTGCCCGTAAGCGAAGACCGTCGAGTTGGGGATCATCACCGAGTTCAGGAGCTCGGCGTAGGCGCCCACCTTCGTCGTGTCCGCATACTGCTGCACGAAGTCCGCCCAGCCGCCGGGCGAGTAGTAGCCCTTGATGAGGTTGTCCGACCAGACGGCGAGGAAGATGGCGCCCATCATGACGCGCAGCACCGCCATCAGCAGTTCGGTCCGGCCCTCGCGTGTCGCCCACAGGTGCATGAAGCGTCCCTCCTCGGTCGTTGGAGGGACCGTACCCGCCCGAGCCGGGGACGACGCGCCCGCGGGGCCGGCCGGCCGGGACTTCTGCCGCCTCAGCCGCCGGCGACGGGCGGCAGGACGTCGATCCGGTCGCCGGAAGCCAGGGCCGTCTCCCCGGCCGCCGCGGGCGGCAGATGGCGGCCGTTGAGGCTGACGACCACGAGCAGGCGGTCGCCGTAGAAGAGGCGCTGCTCGTAGCGCGGCGACCGTGCCGCCACCGCGCGCAGCGCCTCGACGACCGTCGCCGCGTCGCAGGCGACGTCGCAGGAGGGCTCGGGTGCCGTCAGGGCGGCGGGCAGGCCGACGGTGATGGAGGGCAAGGGCACGCTCCTGGTCGCTCGTTCTTCGCCGCGATTATCGCACGCTGGGCTCCGGGTGACGCCCGGCGGCGCCACCGGCGGATGATTCCCGATAAATCCTATCGGGAATACGATTATGCAACGGGCCGACCGGCCCGCCATCTGCCAAGGGAGTCCGGTGAGGATATCGTCGAAGAGCCGCTACGCGTTGCTGGCGCTGGTCGAGCTGGATCTGCGCACGGGCGGCTCGGGGAATCCCGTGCGTCTCGCCGACCTGGCGAGGGACCGGGAGATCCCCGAGCAGTTCCTCGAGCAGCTCTTCGCCGGTCTGCGCCGCGCCGGCCTCCTCAGCGGGCGCCGCGGCGCCGGCGGCGGATTCACGTTCGCGCGCCGGCCCGACCAACTCACCGTCCTGGACGTCGTCCGGGCACTGGACGGCACCGGTACCATCGCCGCCTGTGCTCCTGCCGAGTGCGGGCCTGAAGAACGCAACGGCTCCCGCGCCGTCTGGAGCGCCGCCGGTGCGGCCTACGAGGAAGTGCTCGCGCGCACCACCATCAGCGACCTCGCCGAACGGGAGCGGCAGCTCCGCTCCGGCGGGCCCATGTACGAGATCTGACCCTACCGTCACCAAGGAGTACCAAGTGAAGATCGCAGGCGACATCACCGAGCTCATCGGCGGGACGCCGCTCGTCAGGCTGCGCGGCCTCTCTGAGAGGTCAGGCGCGACGATCGTCGGCAAGCTGGAGTCGTTCAACCCGGGGGGCAGCGTCAAGGACCGCATCGGGCTCTCGATGTTCGACGCCGCCGAACAGGCCGGCCTCATCTCGCCCGGCGAGACCACGATCGTCGAGCCGACCAGCGGCAACACGGGCATCGCTCTGGCCATGGTGGCCGCTGCCCGGGGCTACAAGGTGCTCCTGACGATGCCCGAGACCATGAGCATCGAGCGCCGTAACCTGCTGCGCGCGTACGGCGCCGAGCTCGTCCTCACCCCCGGACCGCAGGGCATGAAGGGCGCGATCGCCCGGGCGACGGAGCTCGGCGAGGAGATCCCCGGAGCATTCATCCCGCAGCAGTTCGAGAACGCCGCCAACCCGGAGGCGCACCGGCGCACCACGGCCGAGGAGGTGTGGAACGACACCGACGGCGAGGTCGACATCTTCGTGGCCGGGGTCGGCACCGGCGGCACCGTGACCGGGGTCGGCGAGGTTCTCAAGCAGCGCAAGCCCAGTGTCTACGTGGTCGCGGGCGAGCCGGCCGACTCGCCGGTGCTGAGCGGCGGCGACCCCGGTCCCCACAAGCTCCAGGGGATAGGCGCCGGCTTCGTGCCCAGGATCCTCAACACGGAGGTCTACGACGAGGTCGTACAGGTGACCGTCGAGCATGCGCTCGCGTTCGCTCGCGAGCTGGCTGACCGAGGGCATCCTGGTCGGCATCAGCGCCGGCGCCAACGCCTACGCCGCCTACGCGGTGGGCAGCCGCCCGGAGAACAAGGGCAAGCTCGTCGTCACGGTGCTGTGCGACACCGGCGAGCGCTACCTCTCCACCGTCCTGTTCGCCGAGCCCGAGGCGTCCGGGGCGTCTTCGAGCATCTGACGCCCGGGCTCAGACGCGCAGGCCCGCCGCGATCCTGCGGCGGGCCGGCGGGCTCCGTGCCGGCTTCGCCCCCGTCCTGCGTGAGCTGCTTGCGCAGGTACACGCGGGACAGGCCGATCTCGCGCCGCCGCGCGTACTCCTCGTAGCCGATCCCCTCGTAGAGCGCGAGGTTCTCGGTCATCGCTTCCTGGGTGTAGAGGTAGATGGAGTCGAAGCCCTGCCGGCGCGCCTCCGACTCGGCGTGCTCGAGCAGCCACCGGCCCAGCCCCGTGCCCTGGTGGGCCGGGTCGACCGCGACGTTGTCGAGCAGAAAGCCCTCCTCGGCCGCCTTCAGCACGAGCACGGCGACGATGTCGCCGCCGTGCTCCACCACGGTGACCCGGGAGTCGCGGAGCACCTCGCCGTAGTCCTCGCGCATCGGTCCGGGGACGAGGCCGTTGCGGTCGATGTAGTGCGCGTACGCCGCGGCGACGCAGGCGGCCACCCGGTCGCGCATCGTCCGGGGTGGCCGTCCGCGCCGCGTACTCGCCGAGGTGGGCCGGCAGTTCCAGCCTCATCGGAGAAGGAGCGGGAGGGCGTCGCCGCGGCTCCCGAGGCTGCTCATGAGGCTCCTCCTCGCGGCACGCGCTACGCCAGCATCCGCTCCACGGCCCGGAGGGCCTTGACGCGAGTCTGTTCTGGCACGGTCACCTCGTGATCGAGGACGTCGTCCCACTCCTCGCCGAGGGTGGCGACGCACTGCTCGAGCGTGGTGAGCTTCATGTTGGGGCAGACGGCCCGGTTCGAGGCCGGGATGAACTTCCTGTCGGGGTAGAGGATGCCCAGCCGGTAGAGGAGCCCGGTCTCGGTGGCGACGACGAAGGTCGTCGCGTCGCTGGTGCCGGGGTAGCGCAGCATCCCGGACGTGCTGGTGACGACGTCGGCGATGTCGAGCACCTCGCGCCGGCTCTCCGGGTGGGCCATGAGCACGCTGCCCGGGTTGGCGGCGCGGATCTCGTCGATCTCGGCGGCGCGGAAGTCGTCGTGCACGTGACACCAGCCCTGCCAGAGGATCATCGTCTCCTCGCGGCCCGTCTGACGGGCGACGTAGTCCCCGAGGTTCCTGTCGGGCACGAAGATGATCTGCTGGTCCCTGGGGAAGCGGTCCACGATCTGGACGGCGTTGGCGCTCGTGCAGCACACGTCGGTCTCGGCCTTGATGTCCGCCGACGTGTTGACGTAGGCGACGACGACGGCGTCGGGATGCTCGGCCTTGAGCTTGCGCAGCCCGGCCACCGTGACCATGTCGGCCATGGGGCAGCCGGCGCGCTTGTCGGGCATGAGCACGGTCTTCTGCGGCGAGAGGATGTACGCGGTCTCGGCCATGAAGTGCACGCCGCAGAAGAGGATCACCTGGTGCGGGTCCTTCTGCGCGATGCGCGACAGCTCGAGGGAGTCGCCCGTGTGGTCCGCGGCGTCCTGCACCTCGGGGCGCTGGTAGTTGTGGGCGAGGATGACGACATCACGCTCGGCGGCGAGGCGACGGAGTTCCCTCTGGAGGTCGTTCAGCTCGGGCATGGGTCACCGGGGGAGGGTCGGTTGGCGTGGCCCCCGATTATACGCTCTCGGGCTTCTCGGGGCGCGCCGGCTCGCCCGCGTCCGCGATCTCGCCGTCGCTTCCGAGTCGCCGTCGCTCCGCGTCGCGGTTCACCTCCACGCCGAGCAGCAGCGACAGGTTCACGAGCCACGCCCACACGAGGAACGCCACGAGCGCCCCGAGCGTGCCGTACACGCGGTTGTACGAGGCGAAGTTGTCCAGGTAGAAGCTGAAACCGGCGGAGGCCGCGAGCCAGAGCCCGGCTCCGGCCACAGCGCCGGGGAGCAGCCACCAGAGCGGCGGCTGCCGCCGGCTGGGCGCGAACTTGCAGAGGAGCGCGAACAGCAGCAGGGCGAGCGCGATGAGGATGGGCCACTTGACCCACGTCCACAGCTGCAGTGGCCCCGTGCCGATGCCGGTCGCGTCTCCGACCCAGCGGCCAAAGGGCCCGACCAGGGCGATCACGGCCGCGGTGCCCGCGACCAGCACGAGGAGCACGAGCGCGAGGCCGATGCGCAGCGGAAGGCACTTCCAGAACGGTCGTCGCTCCGTCGATCTCGTAGATCCTGTCTGAGGCCACCATGAAGGAGCCGACGTAGGCGGAGGCGGCCCACAGCGCGGCGATGAGGCTCACGACGAGGACGATCCCGGAGTTCTGCGACGTGAGCACCGAATCGAGCACGCTGGAGACGAAGTCGGCCGCCCACGGCGCACCCAGCTCACCCACGGTGTCGAGCAGTTCGTGTGCGGAATCCGCGGACAGCCCGACCAGCCCGAGCAGCGAGACGACCACGATGAGCGCGGGCAGCAGCGAGAGGACCGTGTAGTAGGTAAGGGCGGCGGCGAGCTGGGTCAGCTCGTGCGAGAACACGGCGCTCGCGACCGCGGTCACTTCACGCCACACCCGCGCCCCTGCCCCGTCGTTCGACTCCACCAGGCCTCCCGGATCGTGGACCGCGGCAAGCCTACCGCATGCCGGCGCCGGCAGGGCCTGCGCGGGCGCCCGCGAGTACGCCGCCGCGCGAGTCCTGGCAGGAGTACGCCAGGTCGCGCCCGGGGTAGAGTCCGGCCGCAAGAAGAGGACCTACAAGAGGAGTACCGATGCAGAGCAGAGGCGCCTACATGGCGTTGTCCATCATCACCGGCCTGCTGATGATCGTGCTGGGCGGCATCTTCCTGGCAGAACCGGGGCTGAGCTTGGCCACCATCATCCTGCTGGTCGGGATCTTCGTCATCGTCTACGGGGTCTTCCTGGTCATCGCCGGGATCGCCGGCCGTCACGACGGCGGCGGCTGGGTCATCGCCGGCGGCGTACTCGCCGTCGTCACGGGCATCGTGACGCTCGCGTGGCCGGCCGCGACGAGCCTCGCCGTCCTCTACATCATCGCGGCGTGGGCGATCATCAGCGGCATCGCCGACATCGCCGGCGCCTTCGCCGGCGGCATCAGCGGCGGCCGGCGGGTCTGGCTCGTCATCCTCGGCCTGATCGGCATCGCCGTCGGCATCTACTTCTTCGTCCACCCGGTCACCGGCGTCCTGGCGCTGCTCTGGGTGGTCGGCGTCTACCTGGTGGCGCTCGGCGTGTTCCGCATCATCGCGGGGTTCCTGCAGCCGCCGCGGGCGCAGGCGGCGTAGCCGCTCCTGCGCCGGCCTCGTGGGCCGGCCGCCGAAGAGACGAGGGCCGGGTGGAGCATCGCTCCACCCGGCCCTCGTCGTTCGGCGTGACCCCCCGCGCGCGCGGCGCCGGCTCCGGGCTCAGTCCTCGTCGCCTCCGGGCGCAGCCGTTTCGCCGCGCACCGCGGCGAGGCGCTCCTTGAAGCCCGTCTCCTCGAAGATGGTCTGCACTTCCTTCACCACGTCCTCAGGCGGGAAGAGGTCGCCGAGCCCGAGCTCCTCGCGGATCTCGAGCAGGTGCTCCATGTAGTCGGTCCACTTCTCGCCCCAGGCCTCGCCGATGGCCGGGAACATGAGGTGCGGGTCGCCGCCCATGCCCTTCTCGTAGAAGTTGCCGCACCACTCGGCGAACATCTCCACGTGCCGGCGGCCGCGTCCGTTCTCGACCTGGATGCCGCGCACCACCTGGTTGATGACGGCGACGCTGTTGTGGCGCGGGCAGCGGCTCTGGCAGGTGTAGCAGTAGTAGCAGTACCAGAGCGTGTCGTCCTCGAGCAGCGTGACGTCGCCGTCCAGGGCGCGGCGCGCCGTCTCTCGCGGCGAGTACTCGGTGAAGCGCGCCGCGGGGCAGCCGGAGGTGCAGACGCCGCACTGGATGCAGCTCTGGAAGCCGTCCTTGTGGTCGTGCATGCGCGGGTCGTCCAGGATGCGCTTGACCAGCTCGGGGTCGCGCCGCGGGGCGGCCGCGAACGTATCGTCCGCGAGGTGCGCGTACGGGTTGTCCTTGGCGTCAGTCATCGGTGCGCTCCTCGGGGGCGTTGGGCACGGCCTTGAAGTACTCGGGCCAGAAGTGGACGGGGACGTCGAGCTTGAGCTCGCGCGCGGCGGAGCGGAGGTTGTCGCGGCAGAGCACGCAGGTGGTGACCACCGGCGCGCGCTGCTCGGCGGCGAACTCCAGGAGCCACGCGCTGGACTTGGTGGCGCCCCGGTACATGCCGCCGAGGGCACCACAGCAGCCGCTGTGCAGCGTCGGGTAGTCGACCACCATGGCGGCGCCCGACTGCTCGGCGGCGTCGCCGAGCGCGGCCAGGGCTGCGTCCCGGTCGGCGAGGCAGCCGACGTAGGGGACGAAGCGCTCGGAGGCGGCCGTGAGCGAGATCGACGAGTTGCGGCCGGCGCGCTCCGTGAGCGCGTCCCAGAGCGGGACCGCTTCGACGCCGCTCTCGGCGAGGCTCGCGTCGCAGGCCGGGCACGCGGTGTAGACGCGCTCCCGGCTCGCGAACAGGCTGTCGACCGTGCCGCGGCTCGGGTGGCCGCAGCAGCCGGCGCCCGCCGACTCGTCGAGGCGGACGCCGAAGCCGGCGGCCACCTCATGCACCACGGCGTGCAGCTCGTGGTCCTGCGGGATCGCGCAGCCGGCGTAGAAGGGCAGCGTGACGGCGTCTGCCGGAAGGGCTGCGCCCGCCGGCGCCTTCTTGCCGCCCGGCAGCATCTGCTTCGCCAGCTTCACGCCCATCTCGGCGGCGCCCACCTTGTCCCTGGGAACGTAGCCCTTGGAGACCATGGCCGCGCCGAAGCGCAGGTTGTCGATGCGCGACCGCTTCTGCAGGTGGTCCGTGGCCACGTCCGCGGCCGTGCGCTCGGCGCAGCGGATCGCGCCGCCGTGCTCGCGCTCGAGCCGGCGCAGACTGTGCAGGACGCCCGCGACGTCGATGTCCATGCGGCAGACCGAGGTGCAGGTGCCGCACTCGGTGCAGCGCCAGAGGTCGTCGCTCTTGAGGACGGCCTCGATCTCACCCGCGAGGATGAGCCGGACGAGCCGGCGCGGCCCGCGGTACAGCTCGCGTCCGCTCGGACAGCTGGAGGTGCAGGTGCCGCACTGGTAGCAGGCCGAGCACTCGGCGGCGAGCTCCTTGAACGCGGCGGTGACGGCGTCCGGATACGCGATGACGTCAGGCGACGTGGCCACAGCGCTCACCTCCCGCGCAGGCGGCGCCGGTGGCCGCGCCTGCAAGGGCGCCGGGTCCGGCGCCGATCAGCTCCATCTCGCGCTCGAGTGTCTCCAGCGAGAGTTCGTCGCCGGCGGCCAGGGACGCGAACAGGCGGATGCGCCGCCCGACGCTCAGGCGGTCGACTGCGCAGAGGTGCCAGAGCTCGAGCGGCAGGGGCGTGCCGCTCCCCGCCAGCACCTCTTCGGCGATGCGCAACTGCTCCAGCGCGCTGGTGTCCCCAGTACGGTACTGGCAACGGCCTTCCGCGCAGCCGGCGAGAAAGACGCCGGCGGCACCCAGGCGGGCCGCCTCCACGATGTGCAGAGCGCTGACGCGGCCCAGGCACGGCAACTCGATGAGTCGCACGTTCTCGGGGTAGTGGTCGCGGTGCTGGCCGCTCAGGCTGATGGCGGCGCCGGCGCACTCCTTGCAGTAGAAGCCGATGACCGGCGCGTCCACGCCTTCGGTCATGAGCGCGATGCGGCCGAACAGCGCGTCGTCGGCGAGGTTGTGGGCGACGGCGACCTCGGGGCAGTTCGCCGCGCAGATGCCGCAGGCCCGGCAGATCTCGGGGTCGATCACCGCCAGCTTGCCGTCGTCCTTGACCTCGGCCGGACGCGCCGCGTCCGCCGGACGGTCCTCCAGGGTGATCGCGCCGAAGGGACACATGGTCATGCAGGTGTCACAGCCCACGCACTGGGCGGCGTCCACCCGGGACGGCGCCGTGCCGAGGCGGCCGGGCGAGGTGAGGAACGTGTGGATCTGGCCGGCGACCGCGGCCGCCTCCGTGTTGACCTCGATGAGCGCCTTGGGGCCCGCGGCCGAGCCGCACACGAAGATGCCCTCGGTGCTCGTCTCGGTGGCGCGGTTCTTGCGGTCGAGGATGTCGATGAAGCCGTCGTCGTCGCGGTCCACCCCGAGCGACTGGGCGAGGCGCTCGGTCTCCGTGGCCGGCACCATGCCCGTGCTGAGGACGACCAGGTCGGGCCGCAGCACGCGCTTGCGCGCGGCGGTGACGTCCTCGACCTCGATCACCGGCCGGCCGGCGGCGTCGAACTGCACCTCGGGCGGCGTGCCGCGCAGGAATTCCACGCCGGCCTCGCGAGCTCCGAGGAACCAGTGCTCGTAGCCCACGCCGGCCGTCCTCATCTCGAGATAGCAGACCGTGATCTTCATCTCGGGAAAGAGGGTCTTGAGCCGAATCGCGTGCTTGAGCGCGATCATGCAGCAGAGGCGCGAGCAGTGCGGCAGGTGGCGCTTGTCGCGCGACCCGGCGCACTGGATCATGACGAGCTCCTTGACCGGAATGCGGCCGAGCGAGGCCTGGCCCTCCCAGTCGTCGAGCATCGACGCGAGCTCCACCTGCGTCACGACGCTCTCGTGGTCGGGGTGGAACTCGGAGTAGTACTTGCGGGGCGCCGGCTCGCAGCCGACGGCGGTGAGGATGGCGCCGGCGTGGATCTTGAAGCTCTCGGGCGACTGCGCGAAGTCGATCGCCTCGACCGGGCACTCCTCGGCGCACTTGCCGCAGAAGGTGCAGGTGTCGAGGTCGATGGTACGCACGACTCTGCCGTCGTAGAACTCGCTGAAGATGGCCTTCTTGCCGGGCTCCGACGCCTCGACCTCGCACACCGTCTCGCAGGTCCCGCAGTTGATGCAGGCGTCGGTCACCATATTGGGCAGGCGACGGACGCTGACCTCGAAGTCCCCGGGGTGCCCGCTGACGCCCTCGACGGTGGCGCGCCGGCGGATGGTGAGGTTGGGGTGGTCGATGGAGACGTTGCGGTGGAAGCACTTGCGCGTGCCCGCCTGGGCGTCGCCGGCGGGAAGGCACTGGCCGCAGTCGTTGGTGGGGAACACGGTGCCGATGCGCGCGGCGCGGCCGCCCAGGAAGGGCCGCCGCTCGATGAGCTCGACCGGATGTCCCATCTTGGCGAGCTCCGCGGCGGCCTGCGTGCCGGCCACGCCGCCGCCGATGACCACGACGGTGTCGTGGCGCTCGGCGTAGGCCATGGTGTCGGCCGGGGCGTCTGGATACAGCACGGACGAGTCGACGATCCGCATGGCCTTGTCGGTCACGGCGGCGACGTCGTCACCGTGGACCCAGCTGCAGCCCTCGCGGATGTCGGCGATCTCGAGCTGCAGGCCACGCGCGAAGAGCTTGTGCAGCCGGCGCGCGGCGAAGTCCTGTGAGCAGCCGGCGAAGACGAGTTGCCGGTCGCCGGTCTCCATCAGCTCGAGGAGCTGCGCCTGGCCCCCGCGGCTGCACCAGTGGGTGCCGCGAAGCACATCGGCGTGCAGGCCCGCGTGCTGCTCCAGCTGGTCGAAGTCGATGTTGGTGAGCGTGCCGGCGCACTCGCAGAGGAGCACGAGCGGGCGCGCCGGTCCGGTCCCGTTGGAGGCGGTCATGCGCTCACCACTCCGGCAGCGGCCGGCTGGGACGGCGCGGTATCCGCTTTCGGCGGCTGCGCCTCGATGGCGTCGGCCGGGCAGCCGCGGGCGCAGGTACCGCATCCCAGGCACTTCTCGTCGTCGTAGACGATGCTGCGGTAGACGGTGACGCGCTCCGGCACCTCGACCGGGCCGTCGGGCTCGTGCTGCATGAGCCGGCGCAGCGCAGCCCCGAGCTCGCCGCGGCGGCTGCCCTCCGGCGCGTCCAGGAGCTGGTTCACGTCGAAGAAGTCGCCGCGCTCGGAGGCGCCGCTGGGGCAGTTCTTGGCGCAGGTGCCGCAGCCGACGCAGAGCTCTTCGTGACGGACGATCTCGCAGCCGACGCCGACGGTGCTCTGCAGCGAGCCGCCGGGCACGCGGTCGAGGATCTCGCGTCCGCGGTGGGTGAGCGGCATCAGGCGGCCCCCCTCTCCGCGGGGGAGGCGGCGCGGCCGGCCGCGCCGGCCTCGGATCGCGGCAGCGGCGGCAGGCCGCCGATCACGCGATCCATCTCGCGCACAGCGGCCACGAACTTGGGCGGCTCGCCGGCGCTCATCGTGAACATGCGGCAGCGCTCGGGCTCCACGCCCACGCTCTCGAGCATCCGCTGCACGAACGTCACCCGGTCGACGGCCCTGAAGTTGCCCTCGCGGTAATGGCACTGGCCGAGCAGGCAGCCGGCGACCATGACGCCGTCGGCGCCCTCTGCCAGGGCGCTGAGGAGGTGCAGCGGACTGACGCGGCCGGTGCACGGCATCAGCACGAGACGGACAGTCGGCGGCAGCGGCGTGCGCGCGTTGGCGCTCGCGTCGGCCGCCGCATAGGCGCACTCCCGGCAGCAGAACGCGACGATGGTGCGGTCGCCGCTCGTCGCGCCGGCGCCTGCCGCGGCTCCGGTCGCCGTGGCTGTCGTGGATGCCGTCATCAGACGGTCGCCTCCGCCAGCACCTCGGCGTCGCTGAAGCCGCCGAGCTGCATCGCCCCTGTGGGGCACTCGGCGGCGCAGATGCCGCAGCCGCGGCAGATGTTGGGGTCGACGAACGAGTGCGCTTCGGGTCCGACCGTGATGGTGATCGCCGTCTGCGGGCAGGCCGTCTCGCAGACGCCGCAGGCGACGCAGACCAAGGCGTCGCTGGAGGCGACCTGCGCAGGCGTCATCGCGAAGCCCGTGCTCAGCATGCTGATGGCACGGGCCGCCGCCGCCTTGGCCTGTGCGATCGACTCGGGGATCGTCTTGGGTCCTTGCGCGGTGCCGCACAGGTACATCCCGGTGCGCTGCGTGTCGACGGGGGCGAGCTTGGGGTGGAACTCGCGGATGAAGCCGGCGGCCGCCGTCTGCACGCCGGCGACGCGGGCGATGTCCTGCGTACCCGCGGAGCCCTCGAGGCCGGCGGAGAGCACCACGAGGTCGTACTGATCCTCGCTCTTGGCGCCGGTCATGGTGTTCTCCATGCGCACCGTGAGCGAGCCGTCCTGCTCCTCGAGGATCTCGCCGACGCGGCCGCGCACGTAGCGCACGCCGCGCTCCTGCACCAGCCGGTAGTACTCCTCGTGCGCCTTGCCCGGCGTGCGCATGTCGGTGTAGCCGATGGTGATCTCGGCTTCCGGGTAGTGCTGCTTGATCAGCGAACTGTGCAGTGTGGCGAACAGGCAGCAGATGGCCGAGCAGTGCTCGTTGCCGCTGCTGGTGCAGTCGCGCGAGCCGACGCACTGGAGCATGAAGATGCGCTTGGGCGTCTCGCCGTCGGAGGGACGCTCGAGCTCGCCCGCGGTCGGCCCGGAGGCCGACAGCAGCCGGGCGAGCTGGCTCTGCGTGAGCACGTTCTTGAAGCGGCCGTAGCCGAGCGGCAGCTTGCGCGCCGCGTCGAACTCCTGATGGCCGGTCGCCAGGATGACGGCGCCGACGGTGATCTCCTCGTCCCAGGCCTTCTGGTCGAAGTCGATGGCGTCGGCGGGGCACGCCGTGACGCACGACTTGCAGTCGGAGCACACGGCGCAGTCGAGGCAGCGCTCGGCCTCGGCGCGGACGTCCTCCTCGCTGAAGCCGAGGCGGACCTCCTCCCACGTGGTGCGGCGCGCGACGCCGTCCAGGGTCTTCATGATGCGGCGCGCCTGCGGCTCGAGCGGGTCGAGCTCCGTGTGCGGGATCTTGACCTTGTCGGCCTCGGAGTCCCACACGGGGATCAGCTGCTCGCCGCGCAGGAAGTTGTGCACGGCGCGGGCGCCGCGACGGCCGGCGGCGATCGCCTCGATCGCCGTCCAGGGGCCCATCGCGGCGGCGTCCCCGCCGGCGAACACGCCGGTGCGGCCGGTCATCATCGTGTCGGGGTCGACGGTGATCTGGCCGCGGGCGACGGCGACGCCGTCGGCGCCGGTCGCCACGAAGTCGTCGACGATCGCCTGGCCGACCGCGAAGATGACGGTGTCGGCCTCGAGCTCGACGAACTCGCCCTCCACGGGCACCGGCGGGCGCCAGCCGCGCTCGTTGGGCTCGCCCAAGGTACAGCGCTGGAACTTCACGCCGGTGGCGACGCCGCCCTTGCCGAGGATCTCGACGGGCACGAGTGAGTACTCGACGTGGACCTGCTCCTCCTTGCCTTCTTCGATCTCCTCGGACGAGGCCGGCGCCGTGCGCTCGTCCTCGATGCAGGCGAGGGTGACCTCGCCGGCGCCGCAGCGGTACGCCGTGCGGCCGGCGTCGTAGGCCACGTCGCCGCCGCCGACCACGACCACGCGCTTCCCGGTGGTCACCGTCTCGCCGAGCGCCTGCGCGCGCAGGAACTCGACGGCGCGCAGCGACGCCCTGCTGGTCGAGGCCGTCGATCGGCAGGTCCTTGCTCTGGTGCAGGCCGGTCGCCAGGAAGACGGCCTTGTAGCCGTCGGCGAACAGCGAGTCGACGGTGAAGTCGGAGCCGCAGCGCATGCCCGGTCTTGAGCTCGACGCCGAGGGCGGTGATGCGGTCCACCTCGCCCTGCAGCGCGGTGCGCGGCAGGCGGTACTCGGGGATGCCCACGCGCAGCATGCCGCCGGCGACCGGGAGAGCCTCGAACACGGTCGCCTTGTAGCCGAACTGCGCGAGCTCGCGAGCGGCGGTGAGGCCGGCGGGGCCGCCGCCGACGATCGCCACGGGCTCGTCGTAGAACACCGGCAGCGCCTCGGGCATCTCGCCCGGGACGCCGTGGTCGGCGACGAAGCGCTTGATGCCGGCGATGGCGATCGGGTCCTCCACCTTGCCGCGCGTGCACTCGGTCTCGCAGACGTGCGTGCAGATGCGGCCGCAGACGCTGGGGAAGGGGTTCGGCTCGCTGGCGACCCGGTACGCCTCCTCGTAGCGGCCCTTGGCGACCAGCGCCACGTAGCCGTGGGCGGACGTGTGCACGGGGCACGCGGTCTTGCAGGGGCTCCAGCCCTTGCGGTCGACGGCGAAGGTCGCCGGGACGGCGTTGGCGAACGGCCGCGAGATCGCGGTCCGCTCGCTGACGCCGAAGTCGAACTCGTTCGGGTAGGTCACGGGACACACCGCGGAGCACTCGCCGCAGCCGACGCACTTCTCGTCCACGTAGCGGGGCCGGTGGCGGAGCGTCACGTTGAACTCGCCGGGGGGGCCGGTGACGGAGGTGACGTCGGAGAGCGTGTGGATGTGGACGCGGCTGTTGGTCGCGGCGCCGGTCAGGCGAGGCGCCAGCGAGCACATGGCGCAGTCCTCGGTCGGGAAGGTCTTGCTGAGGCGGGACATGTAGCCGCCGATGCTCTGCTGGCGCTCGACGAGGTGGACCTCGATGCCCGCGGCGGCCAGCTCCTCCGCGGCGGACATGCCGGCGATGCCGCCGCCGACCACCATGACGGAGCGGTTGAGGAACGTGCGCTGGCGCGGCAGGTCGCTCATGTGCTGCAGACGGGCGACGGCGCCCTCGACGATCTTGCTCGCCTTGACCTGCGCGCGCTCGGGCTCGTGCGCGTGCACGTAGGAGCAACCCTCGCGGATGTTGCCGAAGGCCACGGAGTTCTCGCCCAGCTTGAGCTCGCGCGCGATGCGCTCGAAGGTCGGGCCCTGGAAGCGCGGCGAGCACGAGGCGATGACGAAGTGGTCGAGGCCGCGCTCTTCCACGGCCTTCTCGATCATCGCGCGGCCCTCGGTGCCGCACATGAACTGGTTGACGTTCACCTCGACGACGCCGTCCAGCGCGCGCACGTGCTCGGCGAGCGGCTCGAGGTCGATCACGCCGCTGATGTTGCCGCCGCACTGGCAGAGGAAGACTCCGGCCCTCATCCCACGACCTCCATGCTGCGGGCGCCGATGCGCTCGAGGAAGGGCTCGACATCCTGGGAGTGCGTCTGGACGCCGACGATCTTCTCGGGGTCGGCGCCCATCGCCAGCGCCAGGAGCTGCTGCACGTGCAGGTGCACGAACGGGTACTCCTCGCCGAATCCCGCGGAGATGATGTCGCTGAAGCGGTCGAACTGGATGTGGCAGTTGGGGCACATGTGCACGAGCACGTCGACCTTCTCCTCGGCCAGCCGGTGCAGCTTCTTCTGCGTCACCCCGACCGAGATCGACGGGTTGACGAAGCGGTTGCGGAAGCCGGCCCCGCAGTGGGTCTGCTTCTCGTTGTAGGCGCCGGTGCAGGTGACGCCGGCGGGGATGAGCATCTCCTCCGGCACCATGAAGTTCTCGTTGTTGCCCAGGGTCTCGTCGGGGAAGACCTTGCAGTAGTGGCAGGCGGGGTGGGTGGCCACCTTGATGCCGTCGAGGCGACGGCGGATGAGCTCCGGCACGCTGTCGTGGGCGCCCCACAGGATCTCGAGGGTGTGCTTGTGCTGGACGGTGCCGGCGATGCGGTCGTCGTACTCGCGGCCGATCTTGCCGAGCACGTCGTTGGTCTCCGCGCGGTAGCCGGGGACGTCGAGGATGTTGCGCGCCTTCTTGTTGATCGCGTAGCAGGTGGAGCAGAGGTAGCTCATCACGGGGTGCTCGTCGTCGACGACGACGCAGGCGTTGCGCGCGGCGATGCCGACGGTGGTCTGGATCGGCATGAGGTCGGAGTAGTAGCCGAGGCCGGTGCAGCACGTCTGGTCCTCGTTGACGGTGTACTCGATGCCGAAGCGCTCGAAGAGCCACTTGGTCGACGACTCGACGCCCGGGTACTCGGCCGAGACCAGGCAGCTGCGGAACAGCGTGACGCCCTTCTCGATGCGCGGCACGTCGGGAGTTGAAGTGTAGCGTTTGCCCATGGTCCCCTCGCGGTAGCTGACGACTCGGCTATTGTCCATAAGAAATGCTGTTCCTGCAAATCAGCTTGGCTTATAGATGGCGTGAGGGTGATAAGCGGGCGTCCAGCCGGACGATTCAGGCGCCTTCAGTCTGATGCGCGAGCGCGCGAGGCGGCCGGTCGCCGGCGCCACGCCGCAGGCCGGGAGTCTCTCACATGCCCTGTCACCGTCCTGCGTCGAGGAGGTACGGAGCGCCGCGGGCCGAGACCAACAGGCGTCGCTTCACGTGGCGACACCAGGTGCATGCGGGCGCGTTACAGGGGACCCGATTCAGGGGAGGAATCTAGTACCAGCACCGGTGTCGTGGCCCCCGCTCCGGAGGCCGCAGCCGCCTCGAGGGGAGGGCTCAATGCGCCAGGTCCACCCGATGCCGACCCAGACGCATTCCGGTCACGCGCCCGTGCCTGCACCTCCGTCGACCGTCCGCTCCCTCGACAGCGCCCACTGTGGCCTGTGCGGCGCCAAGCTGTCCACCAGGACCCTCCGCTATCACGTCGTCTCGCCACAATGCTGCGACGCGCCCATCACGGTGTGCCACACCTGCCGCAACGCGGCGCTGGGCGAAGGGTACCGGCCGGCCGAGTAGCCGGTGGACCTGCGGTGCACCGCCAGTTGGCTGGTCCGCGCAGAAGCGGGGCGGCCCGGGTCTTCGCCTCCGACGGGAGCCCGAGGGCTCCCGTTTGCTACAATCACCATCCCGACGCTTCTGTCCCGCCACACCAGGTGATGCCCATGCGCCTTCTCGATGCCTGTGCCCGCAAGCCCGTCGACGCGACGCCGATCTGGCTCATGCGCCAGGCCGGCCGCTACCTGCCCGAGTACCGCGCCATCCGCGAGAAGATGAGCTTCGTGGAGATGTGCCGGCGGCCGGACATCGCGGCGGAGGTCACATTGCAGCCGCTCCGCCGCTTCGACCTCGACGCCGCCATCGTCTTCGCCGACATCCTCCTGCCGCTCGAGCCCATGGGGATCGGCTTCCACTTCACGCCCGAGGATGGCCCCGTCATCGAGCGGCCCATCCGCGGCGCTCGCGACCTCGAGGGCGTGCACACCATCGACGCGGCGTCGGACCTCGAGTACGTCATGGACACCATCCGTCTCGTGCGTCACGAGATGGACGACGACATCCCCCTCATCGGCTTCTCCGGCGCGCCGTTCACCCTGGCCAGCTACATCGTCGAGGGCGGCCACTCGCGCAACTACGCGCACGTCAAGAAGCTCATGTACCAGGACCCGGTGACGTTCAACCGGCTGATGGGGCTCATCTCCGAGGTCGTCGTGGACTACCTCAAGGCGCAGATCGCCGCCGGCGCCCAGGTCGTGCAGCTGTTCGACTCCTGGGTCGGCTGGCTGAGCCCTTACGACTACGAGCTCCTCGTGCTGCCGCACGTTCGGTACGTGGTCGACCACGTCAAGGGCCTGGGGGCGCCGGTCATCTACTTCGGCAACGGCGCCTCGGCGATGCTCCACCTCGTCGGCAAGGCGGGGAGCGACGTGTACGGCGTCGACTGGCGCATCGAACTCGACCGCGCCTGGGACCAGCTCGGTGACGTCGCCGTGCAGGGCAACCTCGACCCGATCACGCTCCTCGGACCTGTCAAGGCCATCGAGGAGCGCGCCGCGGACGTGATCCGTCGCGCCGGCGGCCGGCCGGGGCACATCTTCAACCTCGGGCACGGCCTGATCCCGCAGGTGCCGCCGGACAACGTCAAGTACCTCGTCGACGCCGTGCACCGGCTCTCGGCCGCCACCGCCTGAGCCTGCCGGGGAGATCCACGCCATGACCGACAGCCTCGTCGACGTCGCTCTTCTCGCCTACGGCGGTCCGGAGAGCCCCGAGCAGATCGTGCCCTTCCTCGAGCGGCTGATGGGGCGCACGCCCGACCCGGGGACGGTCGCCGCCGTGCAGGAGCGCTACGCGCTCATCGGCGGCGCCTCGCCGCTGCCCGGCATCACCGCTCTCCAGGCGGCTGCGCTCGAGGCCAAGCTCGTCAAGGAGCTCGCGTTCCCGGTGCGCGTGCGCCACGGCTTCCTGTACACCGAGCCGGGCGTCACCGACTGCGTGCGATCTCTCGATGGGCACCGGGTGATCGCCCTGCCGATGAGTCCCTTCTCGTCGCGGCTCACGAGCGGCCGGTACCGGACGCAGCTCGCGGCCGCGGAGGACCCGGCCACCGGCGGCCGCGGCCGTGACATCCCGCTGCTCGAGGGCTGGTACGCGAGCCGCGGCTTCGTGCAGACCATCAGCCGCCGCGTCGCGGCGGCGCTCGACGGCTGCGACGTCAACGAGTGGGCCGTGCTCTTCACCGCGCACAGCGTGCCGTCCGAGACGATCGCCGAGGGCGACCCCTACGTGGACCAGCTGCAGATGACGATCTCCCAGCTGGTCCCGCAGATCATGCCGGGCGACTGGCGCTTCGGCTTCCAGAGCAAGGGCCGCGGCGGGGGCGAGTGGATGGGCCCGGAGGCCGACGACGTGGTGCGCCTCCTGGCGGAGGAGGGCTGGAAGAAGATCCTCGTCGTGCCGGTCGGCTTCGTCAGCGACAACGTGGAGACCCTCTACGACCTCGACATCGTGCTGCGCGCCCAGATCGAGGGCCTCGGCATCGAGTACCGCCGTTCGCACGCGCCCAACGACTCGCCCTACTTCATCGACGCGCTCGCCGACGTCGTCACCGACTACCTCGCCCTGCGGCCGGTCGCGCATGCTCCCCACCGGCCCGACGGCCCGCACGAGCACGGCTGATGCCCGAGCCCTTCCGCATCGTCGTGGTCGGCGGCGGCATGGCCGGCCTCGGGGCGGCGCGCGTGCTCGAGGCGGCGCGCGCCCAGGACACCTCCGTCGACTGGCAGCTCTACGAGGAGGAGCCGCGCTTCGGCGGCAAGGTCCACACCGTGCGCCGCGACGGGTTCGTCGTCGAGGGCGGGCCCGACTCGGCGATCATCGAGAAGCACTGGCCGATCACGGCCGCACGCGAGCTGGGCATCGGTGACCGCTTCCTCGACTGCAACGAGGACATCCGGAAGAGCTTCGTCTACACCCGCGGGCAGCTGCACGAGCTGCCCGAGGGCATCATCCTCATGGTGCCGACGCGCATGGTGCCGTTCGCGATGAGCGGCCTGATGAGCTGGCCGGGCAAGGTCCGCATGGGCCTCGACCTGGTGCTGCCGCGAGGCGGCGGGGCGACGGGAGGGCCGGCGGGCGCCATCGGGCCGGCCCTCGACGAGAGCCTCGGCGACTTCGTCCGCCGCCGGCTCGGCAAGGAGGCGCTGCAGCGCATCGCCGAGCCGATCGTGGCCGGCATCCACGCCGGCGACCCCGAGCAGATGAGCGTGCGCGCGACCTTCCCCATGTTCCTCGACATGGAGCGCGAGCACCGCAGCCTGATCCTCGCGATGCTCAAGCGGCGCAAGGCGCGCCAGAAGGCCGCCGCCGCCCGCGGCGGCGGGCAGGGTGCGCCGGCCGGCGGGGCGACGGGGTCCGCCGCGGCCGGGACCGGCGGGACCGGCGGTGCCAGCCCCCAAGGCCCGCGCTCGTATTTCTACTCATTCAAGGGCGGGCTGCAGGACCTCAGCGACGCGGCCGTCGCGTCGCTGCCGGCCGAGCGCCTGCAC
The DNA here is from genome assembly GCA_963808735.1 of uncultured Thermoleophilia bacterium. GTDB lineage: Bacteria > Actinomycetota > Thermoleophilia > UBA2241 > UBA2241 > CAIXSE01. The sequence continues at coordinate 182,623 of CAWEHE010000016.1, forward strand.
GGTGGGGTCGGCGTCAAGACGATGGCCGCCTGCGGTGCCGGGTGCGGCGCCAGCGCCAGGACCGGCGCCTACGCGCTGCAGCTCGGCGACGGCTCGCGCGTGGTGGCCGACGCCGTCGTCCTCGCGACTCCGGCGTGGGCGAGCGGCGACCTGCTGCGGGCCATCGCGCCGCTCGCCGCCGCCGACCTCTCGTCCATCGACTACGTCACGACTGCGACCGCTTCGGTCGCCTTCCGGGCGGACCAGGTGGGGCACGACCTCAAGGGCTTCGGCTTCGTCGTGCCTCGCGCCGAGAACCGCCCCGTCATGGCGACTACGTGGAGCTCGAGCAAGTTCGACGGGCGCGCTCCCGACGGCCACGTGCTGCTGCGCAGCTTCCTCGGCCGAGCCGGGCGTGAGGCCGCGGCCCAGCTGGACGACGACGAGATGGCCGCGGTCGTGCGCGCCGAGCTGCGCGAGATCATGGGCATCTCGTCCGAGCCGGAGTTCGTGCAGATCTTCCGCTGGCCGCGCGGCATGCCCCAGTATCGCGTCGGCCACGTCGAGCTGGTCGGGCACATCGAGGCCGCCGTCGCCCGCGTGCCGGGCGTCGAGATCGCCGGCGGCGCCTACCACGGCATCGGCATCGGCGACTGCCTGCGCGAGGGCGCGGCCGCCGCGGAGCGCGCCCTCGAGCACGTCCGCGGCCTGCCCGAGGACGACGTCCCGCCGCAGCCGCCGGACCTCCCCGCCGCCGACGGCCTCGAGGATTAGCTCCGCGCCGTCGCGCCGCGACCTCGCGTCCTCGCGCTGCGACCTCGCGACCCCGCGCTGCTTGAGCTGCCCTGCTGCGCCGCCACCCCCGGGCGGACGAACCGTCGGCATGTCGTCGCTCCGGACGCGTACCGCCAGGCGTACACCCAGATGTACGCAAGTGCCTTTGCGCGTACGCTCGGGCGTGCGTGTTCGCACCGTGCACGGTTCCGGAGCCCGGCCTTCCGCAAGAACCAGCGGCGCAAAGGGTTCCGCCCCCCCGCGCGGTACACCCATCCGTGAGTCGTCACGCCGTCCGGCCGGCGGCGCCCGCTCGTCAAGGAGGCGTCATGAATTCGTGGGTTCTCTACGGGACGATCTGGTTCATCGTCTGGGTCGTCTGTCTGTGGCTCGTCTGGAGGATGGTCGACCGCAAGGACCTCAACCGGGCGCTGTGGATCATCCTCTGCATCTTCTTCCCGGTGGTCATCCTGATCATCGTGGCGCTGCTGCCGCACAAGCACCGGGCGGAGCCGCCGGAGACCCTCGGCTAGTCAGTCCGTGCGCGAGAAGGGGCGGGCGGCGCGAATCGCGCCGCCCGCCCCTTCTGCGTTCGCCCTGCGGCCCGTGCGGCAGAGCGCCGCGCGCCGCGTCTCAGTACTTGCCGAGCGCCTTCCAGATCCAGCGGTGCGGGGCGTGCATGCTCATGCCGGGCTTGTTGTACATCACGGCGCAGTGCCCGGTGATGACCTTGAGCCCGCGCTTCTCGGCCTCGGCGAGCGCCTCGGGCGTGTCGGTCATCTGGTGGAGCCAGATCTGCTCGACCCCGGCGTCGGCCGCCTTGGCCACCCAGCCGGCGGTCTCCTCTTTAGGGAGCTCCATCACGGCGGCCTTGACCGGCGCCGGCAGGGAGGCGAAGTCGGCGTAGGCGGTGTCGCCCTCGACCGTCCCTCCGTCGGGATCCATCGCGTACACGGTCTTGCCGCGCTCCTTGAGCGCGCCGTAGGTGATCTTGGGGTAGGCCTTCTTGCTGGCCTGGTGGCCGATCACGGCGTAGCTGTCGGCATCCCAGAATCCTTCGCACTCAGACGGCATCGTTTCCCTCCTGTGGTTCGTTCTCGGCGTAGCACTGGCCCGGAGCGACCACGTCAGGGTGGCGTCCGGCGGCGCGGAGCGCGGCGCGCACCTCGTAGCACAGATGGCACTCGTCTGCGTACAGGTCGCGCTGCGGGGTGTGGCCGGCGGCCTGGGCGAGAGCCCACGGGCCGCCGGCGAGGATCTCGCGGATGACGGGGCGGACGAGCGGGTCGTAGGAGTCGAGGACGGCGCGCAGGCCGCCGGGTCGTGGCGCGGCCAGGTCGTCGGGCGCCGGCGGACCGCCGCCTCCGACGAACACGTTGCCGGCGCTGATGCCCTGGCACACCTGGAGCTCGCCGTCCGGGCCGACGTGAGCGCGGCCCGGATCGGTGAAGTCCTCGAAGGGGCAGGTGGTGAGCGTCTCGGGCGGCCGGGACGCCCGCGCGGGCGCGAGCGCGACGGCCGCCCGTCCCTTGTGCATCACCTCGCCGACGTCGCCGGAGCAGGCGCCGGGCACGCCGATATCGGCCGGCGCCCCGACCTCGAGCACGCTGACGGGGATGCCGAGGGCCTGCGCCGCAAGCACGGCGTTGCGCAACTGCTCCTCGTTCGCGTCCTCGACGAAGTACGCATAGGACGAGAGCGAGAGATCGGCCACGCCGAGGTCGGCGAACGGCGCGAGCCACACCTTGGCGTCGTCTGCCGACGTCGCCCAGAAGCAGTTGCTGACGATGCCGACGTCGAGGCCGCGCTCGCGGGCATGCTTCGCCGCCGCGAGCACGATGGGATACGCGAGCGTGGGCTCGCCGCCCTCGAAGTACACGTCGGTGAGCCCGAGCTCCGCGCCCTGGTCGATGACGCTCGTGAGCTGCGCCAGCGTCATCGCGCCATCCGCGTCCGGCGACCCCCACACGAAGCAGTGGTCGCACGCGTAGGTGCAGCGGTAGGTGACCAGGAAGTGGATACCTTCGAGCCGGATGGCCATAGCGTCAGTGTACGCCGGACGCGGGCGGCTGCGAAGCCATTGTCGATCATCGGCAGACCCGGGCGGCTGGTCGGAGGGAGCCGCCGGCCGTCAGATCCGCGAGCGGAAGACCTTGACCTCGGCGGAGTACCAGTCGCCGGCGGCGTTCTTGATGCCCGTGTAGTCCTTGAAGAAGCGCGACGTGTTGGCCGTCGCGTGGCCGACGATGTCGCTGTTCCTGATGCCGAAGCGCGCCTTGAGGTAGCGCACCAGGCGCAGACCGGCCGTGATCTGCTTGTCGCGGTTCAGGATCTGCCGGTCCATCCAGTGGCCGTCCCTGCCGGCCTGGGCCTCCTGGACGAACTCGATGCCGATCGACTTCCAGTTCATGCCGATGCAGTGGCGGGCGCGGTAGCCGAGTGGCATCAGCTGATAGATGGTGCCGTCCTTGTGGATGATGAACTGCGCCGAGACGCCCGGCTTCTCGCCGTTGTAGGCGGTGTTGGCGTTGAAGGTGTTCCAGGCGCTCTGCCAGGTGGAACCGGCGGTGTGGTGGAGGACGATGGCCTTGGGGTTGGTGAGCACGTAGGTGTGCTGCCTGTAGTGGCGCTTGCTGTAGTCGGCCATCTGCGCTTTGCGGCCACCGCCGTAGGCGATGTACTTCTTGACGATCGGGGGTTTGGGGGCGGTCGCCGCAGCGGCGAAGGCGGGCGCGGCGATGATGGCGATGGCCGCGATCACCCCTGCGACGCCGAGCGCGACGAGGCTGATGGTGCGAATGCGCATGGCGTCCGAGTATACGACGCAGGGGGCGGGCTCACCTCCGGCGGCCCGCCCCGAGAGGGCTCGTCCCACCTCAGCCGCCGGCGCGCTCCGGCGTCACCGCGAACTCGCGCAGGCTGGTCAGCCGCACGACGCGGAGCGTCAGCGGGCGGCCGATGGTGGCCTCGGTCAGCGTCCGGTGCAGGGTGTCGACGTCGGGCAGGGGCTCGCCGTCGATGGCGACGATGAGGTCGCCGGGCAGGAGCCCGGCCCGCTGGGCCGGGCTGCCGGGCTCGACCCCGGCGACCAGCACGCCGGTCTCGAGCTGCAGGTCGAAGAAGCGGACGACGCGACGGCGGATCGGCGTCGTCTGGCCGGCCACGCCGATCCGCCCTCGCGTGATGTGCCCGTCGCGGATGAGCTTGCCGGCCACATAGATCGCCGTGCTGATGGCGATGGCGAAGCAGATGCCTTGCGCCGGCGCGATGATCGCCGTGTTCACGCCGATGACATCACCGTGGGAGGTGACGAGCGGCCCGCCGGAGTTGCCCGGGTTCAGCGCCGCGTCCGTCTGGACGAGGTTGTCGATGAGGTGCCCGTTGTCGGAGCGCAACGACCGTCCGAGGGCGCTGACGACGCCGGCGGTGACCGTCGCCTGGAAACCGAACGGATTGCCGATGGCGACGACCAGCTGACCGACGCGCAGAATGCGTGAGTCGCCGAGCCGGGCCGGGACGAGGTCGGGCGCGTCGACGCGTACCACGGCCAGATCGGTCTCGGGGTCGTCGCCGACGAGCTGTGCCGAGAGGTCGCGGCCGTCGTTCAGCGTGACGCGCAGGCCATCGGCGCCGTGGGCGACATGGCTGTTGGTCAGGACGAAGCCGTCACTGGTGATGAGGAAGCCGGAGCCCGAGCCTGCGTAGCCGGGCTCGGGCGGGACCTCGGGAGCGCGTCGCGGGCCCGGGGCGCCGGGGCGGCTGCGCCGCCGGCGCCCGGTCTGCGGCGCCGGCGGCCGGCTCACGTCGATGTTCACCACCGACGGTCCGACAAGTTCCGCCGCGCGGATCACCGCATTCGAGTAGGCATCGAGCGGGGCGCCGTCGTCCGGCGCCGCCGCCTGCAGCTGGTCTCCCAGCGGCGCATCGGCCCCTCCGATCACGAGGTCGTCGGCGATGAATCGTGTGCGTCCTGTCATGTTCGTCGCTCCAGAAGTCGATCCATCGGCTTGTTCCCGCTACGAAACACCGCCCGTGCCCGTCGAGTCGGACGCGGGCCGGCGGGAACCGAGGTCGGCGGTCCAGGGCGGTGCGCGGAGACGGACGGGGCATGGGTTCGAACCCGTGGGGGAGCCTGCCGTCGAGCCCGTCAGGTCAGTCGAGGTTCTCGATCTCGACCGGCTCGATCTCGTCGGCCGGCGCGAACCCCCAGACGCGTCCGTAGAAGTACAGCTCCGCCTCCTCGGCGCGGATGATGCTCTCCGCCTTGCGGAAGCCGTGCTGCTCGCCCTCGAAGGCGAGGTAGGCGAAGGGCAGCCCCTTGCGCCGCAGCGCCTCGACGATGATCTCCGCCTGCGCGGGCGGGACGATGACGTCCTCCAGGCCCTGCAGCAGGATCACCGGGCAGCTCAGGTCGTCCACGTGATGGATGGGGGAGCGCTCGCGATAGACGTCGCGCCGCTCGGGATAGGGACCCAGGAGGCTGTCCAGGTAGCGCGACTCGAACTTGTGCGTGCCGCCGGTGGCGAACGTTTCGAGGTCGGCGAGGCCGAAGAGGCTGGCGCCGGCGCTGAAGAAGTCGTACCGCGTGAGCGCGTTGAGCGTCGTGTACCCGCCGGCGCTGCCTCCGCGCACGCCGACGCGCGCCGGGTCGGCGTCGCCGCGATTGACGAGATAGCGCGCGGCGTTGATGGCGTCGACGGTGTCGACGACGCCCCACTCGCCGCGCAGCCGCTCGCGGTACTCGCGGCCGTAGCCGGTCGACCCGCCGTAGTTGACGTCGACCACGGCGATGCCCCGCGACGTCCAATACTGGACGTCCAGGTCGAGCATCGCCTCGTGTGCAGACGTGGGGCCGCCGTGAACGGTGACCAGCAGCGGTGGCAGCTCGCCCTCCGGCGCGGTGAAGCCGGGGTTGGCCGGCGGGTAGTAGTTGGCGTGCGCGCTGAGGCCGCCCTCCGTCGGGAAGACGATCGGCTCCGGGCGGCTGATGAACGCGGGGTCGATCACGATCGGCCGGCCGCGGCGGATGACCTCGCAGTCGCCGGTTCGGGGGTCGACGACGGCGACCTGCAGGCCCTCGGTGTGCGTGCCGGCGATCAGCCCGATGCGGTCGCCGAGGGGCGCGAGCGAGTAGGTGACGGTGTAGGGCGAGTCGAGCTCGCGCAGCGCCACCTCCTCATGCGCCGTGTCGCTTTCGGGCGCCGGCGCGCTGAGGACGGCGAGGTGGTCGCGGCCGTCTTCCGTGGAGCTGACGGCCAGCGTCCCGTCGGCGAGGAACACGTAGTGCTGCAGGCCGAAGACCCACGGGACCTTGGCCAACTCGGCGTCGCGTGTGACCAGCGGGCACGGTTCCGGCAGGCCGTCGGCGGCGTCGCCCGCGATACCGTCCGGCGCGACCGCGTACAGGTTCCACCAGCCCGTGCGGTCGCTCGCGAACCACAGATCGCCGGCGGGGCTCCAGAGCGGCTGGAGGATGGACTCCTGCGGGCCGCCGGCGACGAGGCGCTCGCCGGCGATCGTGCCGTCTCCGGCGAGGTCAGCCGTCCACAGCTCCGTGCCGTCCCAGGGCATGCGCGGATGGTCCCAGACGATCCAGGCGAGCCGCCGCCCGTCGGGGCTGAGCCTGGGGGCGGCGTAGAAGTCGTGGCCCGAGGCGATGACGCGCGGTGGGGCCGACCCGTCGGTGGGCAGGGTGACGAGCTCGTTGACCACCGATCCGTCGGCCTCGTGCCGCTCGCGCACGGTCACCAGCAGGCGGCCGTCCGGCGTGACCCGCCCGTCGGCGTAGCGGTGGGCGCGCTCGGCCGGCGGCGCCGGCGTGATGGGGCGCGGCGCGCTCCAGCGCGGCTCCCCGCCGGCTTCTCCGTCGCGCCCGTCCGTCATCGCCGTCAGGTCCTGCCGGTACAGGCGCTGGTCTTTCTGCTCGCTGAAGACGACGCTCTCGTCGCCGTCCTCGGACCGGAAGGCGACGTACATCCCGCCGCCGTACTCGTGCACCAGGGTGCGGGCGCTCGCGCCGGGCGGCGTCACGTCGGCGATCTCGCCGCCGGGCGAGCGCCGCACGACGACGTAACGGCCGTCCTCGAGCGGGCGCATCTCCGTCCAGTAGAGGCTCTCGCCCGTGCTCTGCGGCCACATGGTGCTGACGCCGCCCTCGGCCATCAGCTTCGCCGTCACCGGCGACCGCCAAGAGCCGAAGGGGGCGACCTCGCGTGCGCGGCGTGTCGTCTGCGGTTCGTCCGATCGACCTGTCATCGCGTTCCTCGCTCGTCTCGTACGGTAGGAGGCGCGGCGGGATCCTGCGTCTCGCCGCGCCTCCGGGTGCTGCCCGGTCTCGGGGGGTCTCGAGTCGCCGGGCGCACGGCTTCAGGAACTGCCGGCCCCGCGCCGGCGGACGTCACGTCCCGCCGCTTCCATTGCGCTAGCTACCCCACCGGGGGTCGCGGCAATCGTCGCTGGGGGGCCGCGGGAGCGGCGGGCGACGAAGGAAGGGGTCGGCCGCCGGTGGCCGGAAGAGCCGCCGGCGGCCGACCCGGACTCACTTGACGGTGATCGTGAACGACCGAGAGGTCGTGGCGGCGCAGAGATCGCTGCCCGAGAACTTGACGCGCAGCGTGTGCGTGCCCTTGGGCAGGCTCGTGGCTCCCTCGCCATCCTTGATCTTCACGGTCTTGTAGCTCACCCAGCGGCCGCTCTTGTTGAGCTGCAGCTTGGCCGTGCCGCTGGCGTCGCCCGGCCTCACGTGGACGGTGAGCTTGGACGCCCCGGACAGCCAGATCTGGGCGCTGACCTTGACGTCAGCCGAGGCGCTGCCCGGCAGCTCGTTCGCGGTCGCCTCGGTACGGGCGATGAGCTCGGCGTTCTTCGTGAGCCCCGGCACGACCTTCCTGAAGTACGCGTAGCCCCGCTTGGCCGTGGCCTTCACCTTGCCGACGAGCACCGGCGCCGCCGCGTCGACGTTCTGGCGGTAGATGCTCACCTGGAGGTCCTTGGAGCTGCGCACCATGCCGATGAGCTGCGTGGCGCCGCCGTAGGCGACCTTGGCCGGACGAGCCTGGACCATGACCTGTGCGGTCCTCTTGGAGAAGTAGCTGTCGAAGACGTAGCTCGTCGGTACCGTGACCTCGACGCCGGTCGGCTCCCCTTCATCCCCACTGTCGGAGCTGCCACCGTTGGGTTCGAAGGAGACCAGCAGATCGCTGTTCTTCGGTTGGGCGTTGAGGCTCTCCACCACGTCGGCGAGCGTCCGCGGCGCGCCGCCGCCGCCATCGCCGTCGCCGCAGCCGCAGCAACTGCACCAGCCGCCTCCCCACTGGTCCCAGCTGGCGGGCGTGACGGTGAGGCGTCCGTACAGCGACATGCCCTTGGGGATCGTCAGCGTGCCCTCGACGGTCTGAGGGGTCGCGGACCCGTACCGGTAGTAGACGATGCGCACGAGGTTGTCGCCCACCTTGATGCCGTCGGGCAGCGTGACGTCCTCGATGCGCGCCGACAGCTGCGTCGCGGACACGTCGGCGACGACGTCGACGGACTCGATGCGCGGCTGGAGGACCCCGTCGGGGTTGGCCGCGAGCTGCATCAGGGCCTGGGCCGCGTCCCTGCCGGCCTGGTAGGACACATCCCATGAGCTGGTCCAGAGGTTCTCGCGCTGCACGGTGTAGGTCCCCGTGGCGTCGGAGACGACCACGGTGGTCTTCGTCGTCGCGCTGCCGGGGATGCTCGACTGATCCGCGGCACGGTAGACGAGCTCGCCGACGATGTCGCCGGGCAGAGTCGGGTAGGCGCCGGAGGAGACCAGCCACTCGCTGGCGCCCGACTCGTCCTGCATCGAGACGGCGCGGTCGACGAGGTTGACCGTGGTGGTCACCGGGAAGACGTCGGGGGTCTGGCCGAGATGAGCCTCGACACCCCAGTTGCGGTCCTGCACGCAGGTGCCCTTGACGTCGCGTGGGGCGATGAGCTTGTACGGCGTGTTGCTGCTGGCCCAGACGCCCTCCACGTAGCCGCCGGTGAGCGCCGCGTCGATCGCGCCGAACTGCTCGAACGGGTGGCCGAAGAGCATCGCCGCGTCGTCGTCGACGTAGGTGACGGTGCCGGCGGCGCCGACCCACACGGCGCCCTGCGAGAAGAGGATGGCGCAGGGCGACCCGGCCTCGAGGGTCGGGACAGGCGCGCCGGCCCACTCACCGCTGCCGCTCGCCGCCTTGACCAGCAGACCGCTCTTGGCGAACTTGGCGGCGATCCGGTCGAACGCCTTGCTGCCCGGCCGGGCGCCGCCGATCTCGAGGATGCCGAGCGGCGCCATCACCGTCTGGCCGCTCGCGGCCTCGACCTTGGCGGCGGCCTTGGCGCTGCGGGCGACGACGACGCTGCGGACCACGCCGCCGCCGGTCTCTACGGGCTCGTCGAGCGCGTAGGTGCCGGCCGAAGGCGGCCGCGGGGCCTCGATGGACGCCAGCGCGCCGACGGGGTAGTTCTCCTCGATCGCCGCCATGTACTCGATCGGTGTGGCGAGGCCCATGCCGTTGAGCGTGAACCAGTCGCCGTAGGAGAGGGCGCCGATGAGCTTGTCGGTGCCGGCGTCGTCGATGTAGACGGGGCTGCCGCTCATGCCGGCGGCGATGCCGCCGATCCTGTCGATCTGCGGTCCGGTGGCCTCGAAGAGGATCAGCGTGCCCCAGGAGTAGTCGACGAGGCTCTCCACAGTCACCGGGATCTCCTCCGGCGTGGTGCCTCTCATGGTGGTGAGCAGGTGGCCGCTGAGCGGCCCGGACTCGAGCGCTGCGGCCAGCTGTTCGAGATCCATCGTCGGCTCCGGTGGCGCCGCCGCGGCCGTCTGGGCGAGCGCCAGCAGCAGCACGATGGCGAGCAACAACGGGATGAACAGCGCCGTCCGCTTCACGGCTCGGCAAGACAGAAACGCCATGGCCCCTCCAAACGTCCCCGTACGGCGGCTAGGCACCGCCGTTCCACGCACAAGCGTACACCCTGTGGGAAGAGGGGGCGGGCGCCGGTGGCCGACATGGCCACCGGCGCCCGCCCCGGGCTGCTCGCGCCGATCTCGTCCCCGGCGGGCGCTGGTCAGGCCGGCTTCGTCAGAGCGGCTTCACCTTGCGCGCCTGGCTGGTGGCGTCCCAGGTCGTGCCGCTGCCGGTGGAGCGCAGCCGGAACGTCGTGGTCTTGTTCAGCGTGTACTTGAACGTCACCGGCGTGGCCGTCGCCGCGGCGACCTTCACCGTCTTCGTGGCGACGGTCTTCCAGCCACCCGACGAGGTCTGGGTCTGCAGCTTGACGGCGCGGTCGCCGGCGGACCCGGTCGTGATCTTGCCGTTCAGCGTGAGCTTCTTGCCTGCCTGGACGCGCGTGGGGGCGGCGAGCGAGAGCTTCGCCGGGTCCTTCACGGTCACCTGCAGCGACGTCGTGCGCTTGCCGGAGCACGCGGCCGGGTCGGCGGGGTTGTTGACGAGGTCGCCGTCGGCGCAGGTCAGCTCGACCGCGTAGGTGCCCGCGGCCGCGTAGACGTAGGAGAGCTGCGCCGCCGCGGCCGGCATCGCGTGGTTGCCGTCACCGGTCCACCACTCGTACGTGTTGGCCGACGCGTTGCCCCATCCGGTCAGAGCCGAGGCGTCGAAGACGACGGGGGAGCCGGTCGTGGGGCGCTCGGTGGTCGTCACGAAGCCGGGGTCGTAGGTCGCGGCCGTGCGCCGGAGCTTTGCTTCCTCACCCTTGATGAGGTCGAGGTCCTGGTTGACCTCCGACCAGCCGAACCAGTGGCTGTAGTCGGGGTTGATGTGGTAGGCGCCCTTGAACGTGCTCACGTGGTCGTACTTGTAGGTGTAGAAGAAGAGCTGCTCGATCGCCGAGGTGCCGCCGTAGAGCTGCTGGCCGCCGAGCACGAGGTTCTGCCCGAAGATGGGGTTCGCGGGGCGGTTCGACGGCATGGGATCGAGCAGCTTGTCCCACCAGAGGCCGCGGATGCGCATGACGGGATCCCAGAGCAGGGAGTCGACGTCGGCCTTGATGGCGTCGGCGCCCTCCAGGTTGTTGCGCGCGAACCCCCGCGCGTGGCAGTCCCCGCAGAGCGCGACCATCTTGTCGCGCCTCTGGTCGAACTCCCCGGGCGTGATAGTGCGCATCGGCACGGGGAGAGCGACGCCCGGCAGGCGGGCGCCCTGGGCCACCGTCCCGATGGTGATGTTGGTCGAGACGTCGTGCGTGAGCGGTTGGCCCGCGCCGTTCTCCATGGTGGGCATGTGGCAGGTCACGCACGACGGGGCACGGTTCGGGTCGCCGCCCGCGCGATCCCTCTCGGTGCCGTAGACGACGCCGTGCTTGCTCTTCTCCCACATGTCGATCTGCTCGTGGTCGGGGCCCATGTGGCAGGTACCGCACGCCGGCGGCTCCATGGCCTCCTCGGCGGAGAAGACGTGGCGCGTGTGGCAGCTGTCGCACTTGCCGACAGAGCCGTCGGCGGCGATCTCGCCGATGTTGTGGCAGCGCTCGCACATCTCGTAGCGCTGGGCCTCGGGCATGACCTTGTAGCGCGCCGAGGCGGTCATGCGCGTCCAGCCCTGGGCGTGCTTGTTGATGTAGGCGCCGGAGGCGTCCTTGGCGGCGAACTCGTGATACTGGTCGGGGTGGCAGCCCGCCTGGGCGCAGGTGCTGGCGGGCACCTGACCCTGTGCGGCGCTCGATGGCCGCGTGATCGGCGCCGTGGCAGGTGACGCACGTGACCCCGGCGCCCGACATGGCGCCCTTGTCGTACTGAGAGACCAGGCCGGGCTGAAGCGCCGTGTGACACTGGAGGCACTGGGCCTGCGTGTACACGTCCGCCACGGCGGGCGACGCTCCGGCCAGGCCGAGCACAACGAGCGCCAAGGCGAGCAACAGGACGGATCTTCTCATCGGTGCACCCCCACCAGAAGACGACAGTTGACGTCAGTATCAACCATCCGCGCCGCCGCGGGAATTGACTTTGGTCGGGGCGGGCGCGGCTACGGCGAGCGCCCGCCCGGGACGAGCGCGCGGCCGGCGCCCGCTCAGCCGGGGTGCGGCCGGCGCGCCTCGATGCGGAACACGTGGTGGCGGTTGGCGCCGCGCTCGCAGTCGAAGGCGAGGGTCGCGCGCGAGAGGTCCTTGACCTCGAGCCCGCCGAGCTCGGCGCGGTCGAGGCGGAAGTTCCGCAGGTTGGTCGCGAACAGGAGGATCCCGCCCGGCGCGAGCAGGCGGCGGGCGGTCAGGCGGATCAGGTCGGCGTGGTCGCGCTGCACGTCGAACGTGGCGCGACCCATGCGCTTGGAGTTGCTGAACGTCGGCGGGTCCAGCCAGACCAGGTCGTACTGACCGCCGGTCTGAGCCACCCAGCGCAGGCAGTCGGCCTGCACGAGGGTGTGCGCGGCGGCCGGGCCGGCGGCCTTGGCGCCGCAGGCGGACGCGTCCGTCGCGCCGCCGTCCGCCGCCGGCCACTGCTGCTTCGCGCTCTCGAAGCCGTTGGCCGCGAGGTTGCTCGCTGCCCAGTCGAGGTAGGTCGCCGAGAGGTCGACGGTCGTGGACTCCGGCGAGCCTCCCGCGAGGGCGTTGACGGTCATGGCGCCGGTGTAGGAGAAGAGATTGAGGAACCGGCGTCCGCCGGCCATCTTGCGCACCAGCCGCCGCGTCAGGCGCTGGTCGATGAAGAAGCCGGTGTCGAGGTAGGTGCCGAGGTCGACGAGGTACGTCAGCTCGTCCTCCACGACCGGCACGAGGGCGCTGCGCTCCGGCCGGCGCTCGTACTGCGCCGCTCCGCGCTGGCGGCGGCGCTGCTTGAGAACCACGCGGTCCGCCGGAGCTTCGAGGACCGCGCCGATCACCTCGATCGCCTCGGCGAGGCGCCGCTGCGCCTTGTCGGGGTCGATCTCCGGCGGCGCCGCGTACTCCTGCACGTGGACCCGATCGCCGTAGACGTCGACGACGAGGTTGTACTCGGGTAGGTCGGCGTCGTAAAGCCGGTAGCAGGTGATGCCCTCGCGCTGGAGCCGGCGCGCGAGGCGCCGCTGGTTCTTGCGCAGCCGGTTGGCGAGGTACTCGGCGCCGCCGCCCAGCATGCCCGGCCGCGCAGCGGCCTCCGGCCGGGCCGTGGCCGCGGCGCTCGCGGAGCCTCCCGTCGGTTCCGGCGAGACGTCGGACTCGTCGGCCGTCGTCGGAGGCGCCTCATCGGCGGCTGGCCCGGCCTTGGGCGCCGCCGACCGCGCCGCGGCGCGGGCCGTGCGTGGCGCCGCCGAGCCGGTGGGCCTGGCGCCGGCCTCGTAGTAGGCGAGCACGCAAGTGAGCGGGCCGTTGCGGAGGTCCGTCTCGCGCTTGGCGGCGACGCCGAGAGCGCCCAGCTGCCGGTGGTCGCCGGCGAGCACGACGGCGTTCCAGGCCGGGAAGGAGGTCCGGAGGCGCTCGCCGAGCTGGCGGTAGACGGCCTCGGCGTCGTCGGCGAGCCGCTCGCCGTAGGGGGCGTTGGTGGCGAGCAGGCCGTGCGCCGCGGGGCGGCGCGGCCTGATCCACGTCGGCCTGCTCGAACGCCACCAGGCCGTGCAGCCCGGCGCGAGCGGCGAAGTCGCGCGCCACCTTGACGGCCCGGGCGTCGCGGTCGGAGCCGCGGATGACGGCACCCGGGCGCGCGGCCGCCAGGCGCTTCATCCCGGCGGTGCGACGCTCACGCGCCTCGGCGACCAGCGCGTCCCAGAGGACCTTCTGGTGGCCCCGCCAGCGCAGAAAGCCGAACGCCGGCGCGGCGGCTTTGGCGTGCTTGCCGCCGCCGCTCGCCTCCGCGCGCAGCAGGCCTGGGGCGACGTCGGCCGCGATGAGCGCCGCCTCGATGGGCAGCGTGCCCGACCCGCACAGCGGGTCCAGCAGGCTGGCGCCGGCGGCGGCGTCGCGCGGCCAGGCCGCGTAGAGCAGCATGCCGGCGGCGAGGTTCTCCTTGAGCGGCGCCTCGACCTGCACCTTGTCGGCGCGGTACCCGCGCCGGTGCAGGCTCTGCCCGCTCAGGTCGATCGAGATGGTCACGCGCGTGCTCGCGAGGTGCGCGTTGACGCGCACGTCCGGTGCGCGCGCGTCGACCGAGGGACGGGTGCCGCCGGCGGCGCGGAACTGGTCCACGATGGCGTCCTTGATGCGCACGGCGCCGAAGCGCGTGTCCCGGATGCGGTCGTTGACGCCGGTGAAGTCGACCGCCAGCGTGTCGCCGACGCCGAGATGCTCGCTCCAGTCGATGCCGCCGCGCAGTCGCGTACAGTTCGTCGCCGTCGGCCGCCTGCCCGGTCGCCAGCGGCAGGAGGACGCGCCCGCCGACCCGCGACCACAGGCAGGCGCGGTACGCGGTCTCGAGGGAGCCGGAGAAGGCGACGCCGGCGCGGACCTGCTTCACGTGCGCCGCGCCGAACCCGCGCAGCTCGCCGGCCAGCAGCGACTCGAGGCCGCGCGGGACGGTGGCGAAGAGGGGGAGAGCGGTCATCGCGCAAGGCTACCACGCGGCAGACCGCGGCCCGCCGTCGCGGGTGACGCCGCAGCCGACGGCATCCGGCAGCGGCCGCGACCGCAGGGGGAGTCGGCGGCCGCCTCAGACGAGCGCGCCGGGGGCCGAGCCGCCGGAGGCGCGCTCGGCGATCGCCGCGAGGAACGCGTCGCCGTACCGCTCGAGCTTGGTCTGCCCGACCCCGTTGACGTCGAGCAGCTCGGCGGAGGTGGCCGGGCGGCGCGCGGCCATCTCCGCAAGGGTGGCGTCGCTGAACACGACGTAGGCCGGCACGTTCTGCCCGTCGGCCAGGCGCTTGCGCAAGGCGCGCAACTCCTCGTAGAGCTCTTCGTCGACAGGAAGGCCGGCCAGCTCTGCCGCCCGGCCGGCCCGTGCCGTGCGCAGGCGCTGCTTCTTGGTCGGCACCCGGACCCGCGGCTTGGCCATGATGACCGTCTCCTCGCCGCGCAAGAGCGGCCGCGATGCCTCGGTGAGCCGCAGCGCCGAGTACCGGGCGATGTCCTGTGCCAGATAGCCGCGGTGGATGAGCTGGCGGATGAGGCTCTGCCAGTGGTCGCGGCTGAGCTCGGCGCCGATGCCGTACGTGCTCAGGGCGTCGTGACCGCGCGCGATGATCTTCTCGTTCTCGGAACCGCGCAGGACGTCGATGACGTAGCCGATTCCGTAGCCGAACCCGTCGCGCTCCCAGAGCCGGTACACGCAGCTGAGCGCCATCCGCGCCTGCTCGGTGGCGTCGAAGGTCTCCGGCGGCTCCAGGCAGATGTCGCAGTTGCCGCACGGCGCGGGGTACGGCTCGCCGAAGTAGCCCAGCAGCGCCTCGCGGCGGCAGCTGAGGCCGTCGGCGTAGCCGACCATCGATGCGAGCTTGTGCAGCTCGATGCGCACGCGCTCGCGGTCGCGCTCGTACTCGTCGTCCGCGTTCGCGGCGCGGCCGCCGCCTTCGACGAGGCTGCGCACGACGGCGGCGTCGCCGAGGCCGAACAGCAGCAGCGCCTCGGCGGGCAGACCGTCGCGCCCGCTGCGCCCGGTCTCCTGGTAGTAGCTCTCGACGGTCTTGGGCAGGTCGTAGTGCACGACGAAGCGCACGTCGCTCTTGTCGATGCCCATGCCGAAGGCGACCGTGGCGACGACCACCGCGACCTCGTCTCTCGCGAAGGCGTCCTGGACGCGCCGCCGCTCGTCCGCCGGCAGGCCGGCGTGGTAGGCGGCGGCGTCCACGCCGTGGGAGCGGAGCTTGCCGGCGACCTCCTCGGTGCGCTTGCGCGAGAGGCAGTAGACGATGCCGGACTCGCCGGGGTGGCCGGCGAGGAACTGCGTGAGCTGGTGCAGCGGCTCGCGCTTGTCGACCACGGTGTAGCGGATGTTGGGCCGGTCGAAACCGGTGACGTAGACGGCGGCGTCGCTCAGCCCGAGACGCGCGCGCACGTCGTCGCGCGTCTCGGGGTCGGCCGTCGCCGTGCAGGCCATGATGGGCACGCCGGGGAACAGGCCGCGCAGCTGCCCGAGCTGGACGTACTCGGGGCGGAAGTCGTGGCCCCACTGGCTGACGCAGTGCGCCTCGTCGATGGCGAAGAGGGCGACGCCGGGTTCGAGACCGTGGACGCGTTCGAGGAAGCCGTCGGTCATGAGCGTCTCGGGGGCGACGTACAGCAGGTCGAGCTCGCCGGCGTGCAGGGCGCGCAGCACGCCGCGCGCTTCGTCAGGCTCGAGTGACGAGTTGTAGGCGGCGGCGCCGACGCCGGCCGCCCGCAGCGCATCGACCTGGTCCTTCATCAGCGAGATGAGCGGCGAGACGACGATGCCGGTGCCGGGCCGGACCATGGCCGGCAGCTGGTAGCAGAGCGACTTGCCGCCGCCGGTGGGCATGAGCACGAAGGCGTCGCCGCCGGCGACCAGCTGGTCGACGATCTCTTCCTGATGCTGCCGGTACTCGGCGAAGCCGAAGACGTCGCGCAGAAGGGCGCGAGCCGAACGCGGCGATTCCGTGGGACCGGTGGGGAGGGGAGCGAGGGTCACGACGGCGAGTCTAGCAAGGTTGACGGACGGGAGACGGCGGGGCGAGCGATGAGCCCGCTGACGGCCGGCGCGGCGGGTCGCCGGGTAGGATGGACCGCGCAAGGAGGTCCGTCATGAAGTACAGCTCAGCCGCGCTCGGCCGCGTGCTCGTCGTCCGCCTGGAGGACGGGGACGTGGTGCACGAGTGCATCGAGGAGGCGGCGCGAGCCGAAGGCATCGCGCGCGCCGCCGTCATCCTGCTCGGCGGCGCCGGCGCAGGCAGCCGCATCGTCGTCGGCCCGGAAGACGGCGAGGCCGGCCCGGTCGTGCCGATGGAGCGCGTGCTCCACGACGTGCACGAGATGGCCGGCGCCGGCACGATCTTCCCGGACGAGAGCGGCCGGCCGGTGCTGCACCTGCACGCGGCCTTCGGCCGCGACGACCAGGTGACCGCCGGCTGCATCCGCACCGGTGTCAAGACGTGGGTCGTCGCCGAGGCAGTGGTCATCGAGCTCACCGGCAGCGAGGCGATGCGGCGCGTCGACCAGGCCACCGGGTTCGAGCTGCTCGACCCCTGAGGGAGGCTTCGGGCCGGGAAGAAGAGAGGCCGGGGCGCGGCCGTGAGGCCCCGCCCCGGCTATCTGCTCCGGAGTCGGTGTCCGGCGCCGGCGCTCGTCCGCTCTCGCGGGGAGGCCGGGTCCGTCGCTGCGTCCGGGCGACATTCGATCAGCAGCAGGTACTGATGCGCGGGATTGTACACGTTCTGTGGACCCAGGCAATCGATAGTGTCGGCTCCGGGATCGGGCGCGAGCCACTTCCTGGCACGAAGACGCCGTCGCCGTATATCCTTCCTGCATGACTGCATGCCGCAGAGATGGCCGATGAGCGGCCGTCCGCCGCGCGGGGCGCTCGCAGGCGCCCTCTGCGCGCTGGTCGTCTGCTTCGTCGCGGCGGTCGCGGTCGCGCCTGCCGAAGCCGCCGCGCCGTGGGCCGGCCGCACCTTCCCGGCGCGCTACGACCTGCGCGACGGCGGCCGCGTCTCTCACGTCGGCCAGCAGAACCACCACAGCACCTGCTGGATCTTCGCCGCCATCGGCTCGCTCGAGTCGAATCTTCTCCCTGAGTACAGCCTGGATCTCTCCGAGAACCATCTCGCGAACTTCCAGGCGTCGCGCCTCTCCTTCGAGGGGCGCGCCCCCAGCAACATCTCGACCGCGTACGTCGCCCGCTGGGAGGGTCCGGTGCTGGAGCGCGACGACCGGTATCCGCGCCCGGGTGACTCCCCCGAGGGCTTGCGCGCCGTGCGCCACGTGCAGGAGGTCCTCTTCCTGCCGCGGCGCAGCGGTCCCGCGGACAACGCGGCCATCAAGTGGGCGGTCATGCAGCATGGCGGCGTGGACGCGACCATGGCCTACCGGCGCTCGGACTACAACCTCGCCACGAGCGCGTACTACTCCCGTGACACCGAACTCGATCACCACGTCGGCATCGTGGGCTGGAGCGACACGTATCCGGCCAGCCGCTTCCTGCGCACGCCGCCCGGTCCCGGCGCCTTCCTCATCAAGAACAGCTGGGGGACGACCTTCGGCCAGCGGGGCTTCTTCTGGATCTCTTACTACGACCGCTCGCTGGGCGCGCAGCTGGCCGTGTTCAACGGCGTCGAGGGCGCGCGCAATCACGATGCCATCTACCAGCACGACGCCCTCGGCTGGTCCAAGAGCATCGGGTATCGGGACCGCACAGGGTGGTTCGCCGCACGGTACACGAGCGGCGGCGACGGCAGCGTCACCGCCGCGAGCTTCTACACGCAGAAGCCCGGCGCCTCGTACGAGGTCCGCGTCGCGCCGTCGCTTGCCGAGATCGCCGCGGCTCCGGTCGCCGGCTCCGGGACCGTGGCCGTCGGCGGCTATCACACCGTCCCGCTCGCGACCCCGGTCCCGGTCACGACCGGCGCCGACTTCGTCGTCGCCGTGCGTCTGCGGACGCCGGGCTCGCTGACGCCGATCCCGGTGGAGCACCCCACCCGGCTGCTCTCGCCGCGGGCGGCGGTGGCACGCTCGTTCATCAGCCGCGACGGCGTCACCTGGACCGACCTCAGGAAGAAGAGCGGCTACGCGGACTCCGACGTCTGTCTCAAGGCCTTCGTGGATTCTTCCGGCACCGCCGACTCCGCCGCGCCGCGGGTAGCGCTCGAGCGCGCGCAGACGGCCCCGGCCGCGTTGGTGCGCGCGCGCTTCACGCTGACGGACCCCGCGTTCTCCAGCGGGAGCGCGGTGGTCAAGCTGCGGCTGCGCGATTCCGCCGGCAACGTCCTGCGCCAGCTCCGTGTTCCGGCCGTCGCCGTCAACGAGCGTGAGACCTGGCGGTTCCTGGCGCCCAAGCGGCGCGGTGACTACTGGATCGTCGCCCGCGCCTTCGACGTGACGGGCCACAAGTCGGTCGTCACTCGCGCCGCGCT
Source organism: uncultured Thermoleophilia bacterium (assembly GCA_963808735.1). Taxonomy (GTDB): domain Bacteria; phylum Actinomycetota; class Thermoleophilia; order UBA2241; family UBA2241; genus CAIXSE01. The sequence goes on from CAWEHE010000016.1 coordinate 201,333, forward strand.
CCAGGTCCGGTAGCCGGCTCCGATCAGTCGCAGCGAGGGGTCGGGGACGCGACGAGGGCGGGGAGTGAACTTCACTCCCCGCCCTCGTCCGCATCGGGCTGCGGCCGGCGGGTCGGCCAGCCGTGCCCGGCGCGCGTGGGACGGACGTCGGTCCGCCCCGTCTTCAGTGATCCCGTCGGATCAGATGCCCAGGGCCTCGCGCTTGCCGTCGATGGAGCGGTGCTCCTTCGGCGCCCCGCTCAATAGGCCCTAGCGCTCAGCCTTCAAATGCCCA